>NZ_BAAGWW010000008.1:0-5021 GCF_054780155.1 Microbacterium aureliae | reverse complement strand
GGTGGCAATCGTTTTTTACGGAGAGTTTGATCCTGGCTCAGGATGAACGCTGGCGGCGTGCTTAACACATGCAAGTCGAACGGTGAAGCCCCGCTTGCGGGGTGGATCAGTGGCGAACGGGTGAGTAACACGTGAGCAACCTGCCCCGGACTCTGGGATAAGCGCTGGAAACGGCGTCTAATACTGGATACGAGCCGTGAAGGCATCTTCAACGGTTGGAAAGATTTTTCGGTCTGGGATGGGCTCGCGGCCTATCAGCTTGTTGGTGAGGTAATGGCTCACCAAGGCGTCGACGGGTAGCCGGCCTGAGAGGGTGACCGGCCACACTGGGACTGAGACACGGCCCAGACTCCTACGGGAGGCAGCAGTGGGGAATATTGCACAATGGGCGGAAGCCTGATGCAGCAACGCCGCGTGAGGGATGACGGCCTTCGGGTTGTAAACCTCTTTTAGCAAGGAAGAAGCGAAAGTGACGGTACTTGCAGAAAAAGCGCCGGCTAACTACGTGCCAGCAGCCGCGGTAATACGTAGGGCGCAAGCGTTATCCGGAATTATTGGGCGTAAAGAGCTCGTAGGCGGTCTGTCGCGTCTGCTGTGAAAACCCGAGGCTCAACCTCGGGCCTGCAGTGGGTACGGGCAGACTAGAGTGCGGTAGGGGAGATTGGAATTCCTGGTGTAGCGGTGGAATGCGCAGATATCAGGAGGAACACCGATGGCGAAGGCAGATCTCTGGGCCGTAACTGACGCTGAGGAGCGAAAGGGTGGGGAGCAAACAGGCTTAGATACCCTGGTAGTCCACCCCGTAAACGTTGGGAACTAGTTGTGGGGTCCTTTCCACGGATTCCGTGACGCAGCTAACGCATTAAGTTCCCCGCCTGGGGAGTACGGCCGCAAGGCTAAAACTCAAAGGAATTGACGGGGACCCGCACAAGCGGCGGAGCATGCGGATTAATTCGATGCAACGCGAAGAACCTTACCAAGGCTTGACATACACGAGAACGCCCTAGAAATAGGGAACTCTTTGGACACTCGTGAACAGGTGGTGCATGGTTGTCGTCAGCTCGTGTCGTGAGATGTTGGGTTAAGTCCCGCAACGAGCGCAACCCTCGTTCTATGTTGCCAGCACGTAATGGTGGGAACTCATGGGATACTGCCGGGGTCAACTCGGAGGAAGGTGGGGATGACGTCAAATCATCATGCCCCTTATGTCTTGGGCTTCACGCATGCTACAATGGCCGGTACAAAGGGCTGCAATACCGTGAGGTGGAGCGAATCCCAAAAAGCCGGTCCCAGTTCGGATTGAGGTCTGCAACTCGACCTCATGAAGTCGGAGTCGCTAGTAATCGCAGATCAGCAACGCTGCGGTGAATACGTTCCCGGGTCTTGTACACACCGCCCGTCAAGTCATGAAAGTCGGTAACACCTGAAGCCGGTGGCCCAACCCTTGTGGAGGGAGCCGTCGAAGGTGGGATCGGTAATTAGGACTAAGTCGTAACAAGGTAGCCGTACCGGAAGGTGCGGCTGGATCACCTCCTTTCTAAGGAGCATCTGGAGGCTTCGGCTTCCCAGAGCCCGCTTCGAGCGAATGTCTCGGAGGGGTCAGCTCATGGGTGGAACATTTGACGAGGTGCTGCCGGGGTTTCCTGGTTCTCAGTACGCTGCTTGCAGTTGGAACGGGGTCAGGGGGTTCGGGTGGCACATGCACGCTGTTGGGTCCTGAGGGACCGGATGCGCTTCAACCCTGTCGGGGTTGGGAGCTGACGGACCTCTGGGCCTTCTTCTGTTGCCGGCTGGTGCTGGTGGCGGGGTGGGTACCGCCCGTACTTTGAGAACTACACAGTGGACGCGAGCATCTTAGAGACACCCTTCGGGGTGTTTCACAAACGAATGATCGATAGATCAGCTCATGTGATTTCAAGTCTTTAAGAGCAAACGGTGGATGCCTTGGCATCTGGAGCCGAAGAAGGACGTAGCAATCTGCGATAAGCCTCGGGGAGTGGATAAGCACACTTTGATCCGAGGATTTCCGAATGGGGAAACCCCGCCAGGGCGCGTGCGTACCTGGTGACTCCCGCCTGAATATATAGGGCGGGTAGAGGGAACGTGGGGAAGTGAAACATCTCAGTACCCACAGGAAGAGAAAACAACAGTGATTCCGTCAGTAGTGGCGAGCGAACGCGGATCAGGCTAAACCTATTGTGTGTGATATCCGGCAGGAGTTGCATGGTGGGGGTTGTGGGACTTTCCGTACTGTTCTGCCGAGCAGTGGACGTGATGCGTCGGTATAGGTGAACGGTCTTGAAAGGCCGGCCAGAGTGGGTGCCAGCCCCGTAACCGAAATGCCGGACGCAGCGTGGAGAGTATCCCAAGTAGCACGGGGCCCGAGAAATCCCGTGTGAATCTGTCAGGACCACCTGATAAGCCTAAATACTCCCAGATGACCGATAGCGGACAAGTACCGTGAGGGAAAGGTGAAAAGTACCCCGGGAGGGGAGTGAAATAGTACCTGAAACCGTTTGCTTACAAACCGTTGGAGCACCCCTGGTAGGTGTGACAGCGTGCCTTTTGAAGAATGAGCCTGCGAGTTAGCGATACGTGGCGAGGTTAACCCGTGTGGGGTAGCCGTAGCGAAAGCGAGTCTGAATAGGGCGACCATAGTCGCGTGTCCTAGACCCGAAGCGAAGTGATCTATCCATGGCCAGGCTGAAGCGACGGTAAGACGTCGTGGAGGGCCGAACCCACTTAGGTTGAAAACTGAGGGGATGAGCTGTGGATAGGGGTGAAAGGCCAATCAAACTTCGTGATAGCTGGTTCTCTCCGAAATGCATTTAGGTGCAGCGTTGCGTGTTTCTTGCCGGAGGTAGAGCTACTGGATGGCCGATGGGCCCCACCAGGTTACTGACGTCAGCCAAACTCCGAATGCCGGTAAGTGAGAGCGCAGCAGTGAGACTGTGGGGGATAAGCTTCATAGTCGAGAGGGAAACAACCCAGACCACCAACTAAGGTCCCTAAGCGCGTGCTAAGTGGGAAAGGATGTGGAGTTGCTCAGACAACCAGGAGGTTGGCTTAGAAGCAGCCACCCTTGAAAGAGTGCGTAATAGCTCACTGGTCAAGTGATTCCGCGCCGACAATGTAACGGGGCTCAAGCACGCCACCGAAGTTGTGGCATTGACATTATTGGTAGGCCTTCGTGGTCCAGCCGTGTTGATGGGTAGGAGAGCGTCGTGTGGCGAGTGAAGCGGCGGGGTGACCCAGCCGTGGACGCTACACGAGTGAGAATGCAGGCATGAGTAGCGAAAGACGTGTGAGAAACACGTCCTCCGAAAGACCAAGGGTTCCAGGGTCAAGCTAATCTTCCCTGGGTAAGTCGGGACCTAAGGCGAGGCCGACAGGCGTAGTCGATGGACAACGGGTTGATATTCCCGTACCGGCGAAGAACCGCCCCAGTCAATCCAGTGGTGCTAAGAGTCCTAACCAGGAATGCACGGATCCCTTCGGGGTGAAGGCGTCCTGGCGAACGCTCGACCCCATGCTGGTGCGGCTAGCGTATTAACAGGTGTGACGCAGGAAGGTAGCCCAACCCGGGCGATGGTTGTCCCGGGGCAAGTGCGTAGGCCGAGGAATAGGCAAATCCGTTCCTCATACAGGCTGAGACACGATGCGGATGAAAAGTGGGTGATCCTATGCTGCCAAGAAAAGCATCGACGCGAGGTTCAAGCCGCCCGTACCCCAAACCGACTCAGGTGGTCAGGTAGAGAATACCAAGGAGATCGAGAGAATCGTGGTTAAGGAACTCGGCAAAATGCCCCCGTAACTTCGGGAGAAGGGGGGCCATCCACTTATTAGAACTTGCTTCGAAAGGGTGTGGTGGCCGCAGAGACTAGTGGGTAGCGACTGTTTACTAAAAACACAGGTCCGTGCCAAGTCGCAAGACGATGTATACGGACTGACGCCTGCCCGGTGCTGGAAGGTTAAGAGGACGGGTCAGCCGCAAGGCGAAGCTCAGAATTTAAGCCCCAGTAAACGGCGGTGGTAACTATAACCATCCTAAGGTAGCGAAATTCCTTGTCGGGTAAGTTCCGACCTGCACGAATGGCGTAACGACTTCCCAACTGTCTCAACCGCGAACTCGGCGAAATTGCATTACGAGTAAAGATGCTCGTTACGCGCAGCAGGACGGAAAGACCCCGTGACCTTTACTACAGCTTGGTATTGGTGTTCGGTGTGGCTTGTGTAGGATAGGTGGGAGACTGTGAAGCATGGACGCCAGTTCATGTGGAGTCGTTGTTGAAATACCACTCTGGTCACTCTGGATGTCTAACTTCGAACCGTAATCCGGTTCAGGGACAGTGCCTGGTGGGTAGTTTAACTGGGGCGGTTGCCTCCCAAAAAGTAACGGAGGCGCCCAAAGGTTCCCTCAACCTGGTTGGCAATCAGGTGGCGAGTGTAAGTGCACAAGGGAGCTTGACTGTGAGACTGACAGGTCGAGCAGGGACGAAAGTCGGGACTAGTGATCCGGCAGTGGCTTGTGGAAGCGCTGTCGCTCAACGGATAAAAGGTACCTCGGGGATAACAGGCTGATCTTGCCCAAGAGTCCATATCGACGGCATGGTTTGGCACCTCGATGTCGGCTCGTCGCATCCTGGGGCTGGAGTAGGTCCCAAGGGTTGGGCTGTTCGCCCATTAAAGCGGTACGCGAGCTGGGTTTAGAACGTCGTGAGACAGTTCGGTCCCTATCCGCTGCGCGCGTAGGAAGTTTGAGAGGATCTGACCCTAGTACGAGAGGACCGGGTTGGACGAACCTCTGGTGTGTCAGTTGTTCCGCCAGGAGCACCGCTGATTAGCTACGTTCGGGATGGATAACCGCTGAAAGCATCTAAGCGGGAAGCCGGCCTCAAGATGAGACTTCCATACCCTTCGGGGTGAGAGGCTCCCAGCCAGACTACTGGGTTGATAGGCCAGATGTGGAAGCGTGGCAACACGTGCAGCTGACTGGTACTAATAAGCCGATGACTTGATAA
>NZ_BAAGWW010000007.1:0-592 GCF_054780155.1 Microbacterium aureliae | reverse complement strand
GCGACCACGAACGACGCGTCCGGGTCGAACCCGAGGACCTTCTTCGTCGCCGCGAGCTCCTCCGCCCCCAGCGCCGACCCGTGGATCTTCCCGGTGTTCTGCTTGCCGGGCGCGGGCCACCCGATGATGGTGCGCAGGATGATCAGCGACGGCTTCTCGGTCTCGGCCTTGGCCGCCTGGATCGCCGCGTACAGCTCCGCGACATCCTCGGTGTACCCGTCGGGCTTCTTCCAGTCCACCACCCGCACATCCCAGCCGTACGCCTCGTACCGCTTGGCGACGTCCTCGGAGAACGCGACGTTGGTGTCGTCCTCGATCGAGATCTGGTTGGAGTCGTAGATCGCGATCAGGTTCCCCAACCGCTGATGCCCCGCCAGGCTCGACGCCTCCGACGTGACACCCTCCTGCAGGTCCCCGTCCCCGGCGACGACGAACACGTGGTGGTCGAACGGCGACTCGCCGGCAGCCGCCTCGGGGTCGAACAGCCCCCGCTCGTACCGGGCCGCGTACGCGAACCCGACCGCCGAGGCCAGCCCCTGCCCCAGCGGGCCGGTGGTGATCTCCACACCCTCGGTGTGGCCGTACTCGGGGT
>NZ_BAAGWW010000006.1:0-101764 GCF_054780155.1 Microbacterium aureliae | reverse complement strand
GGCCCGACGAGACGCAGACGCATCCGTCACACCGACAACCAACTTCTCATTCATGTTGCACTCCTTCTCATCGAACGGGTTCTCAGCCCTGCGTCAACGGCAGATCGGCCCGACGCCGCATCCTCCGTCACGTCGGGCTCCGGGCTGGACAAAGAGGCTGCTGCGCGGTCGAAATGAAGAATCGGGGCGCCGCCGAGGCTGCGGAGCACTGTGTGCAGCGGGCCTCTGTGGAGCTGACCCGAGACACGAGTGGACGGATCCTTCGCGCGAATCTCGCCGACCAGCCGGCAAAGCTGCTCCCTGGCCTGGGAGGCGTGGCAATTCCGTTCGGCGATGGTCTCCCATGCTCGGTCTTCGACGACGCGAATGATACGGACGCCACCGCTTGTGCGAGCAGCGCCAGCCCAGGCGTCCCGAACGGTCTCCGGCGGTTCGCTCTCTCCGGTCAACAGCACGACGGCCCCGGCATCCATGGGACGAGTCGGACAGCCATCTTCAGAACGCGATCGGAGGGGTTGTCCGTGTGCAGTGCTCATGGGTCTCTGCCTCCTTCTTCTACTATCCGGGGGCCAGCCCGGCGCACGTAGGGCCGGAGGTCCTGTTGGCGGGGCCTCCAGCTGTTCCGGTCGAGCACGGCCGGCGGGCGGGATCGAGGTTGGGCTGCGAGGTGGTCAAGGATTGCAGGTCTCGCACCATTGCGGGTCGGCGAGGGTTGAGGTGCGTGGTCGGGTGTGGGTGGTGTCGCAGGTGCTGCAGGCGTGGATGTCGGCGGCGGGCAGATGCGTGGGTTGACCGCACGTGCCGCAGGGGAGTCCGGGGATGGTCTTTACTCGCCCGTATCCGGGGCTGCGGCAGCCGGGGCAAGGGGTGGAGAGGCGCCTGGCCATGCGGGAGCAGAGATCTCGGAGGATGTCGGCGCGGGCGGGTGAGCGATGCGCACGATAGTCCGGCAGCACCGACACGGGCACGTTCTGGTCGAGGAGCCGGTTGACGGTGATCTCAAGTTCGGCCGGGCTGTGGGTGTCTTTGTGGGCGTGGGATCCGTGGTCGTGGTGGGCTTGCACGATGACGCCTTGGTGGGGAAAGCCGAGGCTGGTGGCGTAGGAGAGGGCTTGCGCGCTGGTGAGGATGTGCCGGCCCGGGGGCAGGGGGAAGCTGGCGGTGCGGGATTCGACAACCTCGATCCCGCGGTCCTCGTCGAGGAAGAGGACGAGTTCGTTGTGTCGGGTACTCCACCCGTATTCGGTGGTGAAGCTGCCTTCGCTGGCCAAGCCTGCTGTGAGGCCTGCGGTGCGGATTCCGAGGCGCGCTTTGGCGCGCGCGGTTTCTCGTGGGGGGAGGGTGCGAGGAATGTCGCCGGCGAAGGTTCCGAACTGGTCAGTGTCGATTCCGGCCACGCCGAGAACTGTGGCGCCGAGGATTGTGTGGAACGGGCCACGGGCGAGATGTTCTTTGCCGTGCATGGTGGCGAACGCGATGACGGCACCGCGGTAGGGGTGCGGGGTGGGTGTCATTGGAAGTAGTCAGGTCGGCTGACGTAGGTGTCGGTGGCGAACATGACGCCGCTGCAGCTGGTGAACAATTCCCGTGCTGCGGTGATGAGCTCTTCGGCGCGGTCGGTGGGGAGGACGGTGATCAGCATGGTGAGGGTGTCGTAGTCGTTGAACAGCAGCGCACCGGAGTGTTGGCCGTGGTGGCCGATGCCGGAGACGCCGGAGACGGCGGTGTAACCGGTGGCGCCGGCAGCGGTGATCAGGGCGCGGACCGAGGGGGCGTCGCGGCCGGGGACGACGAACTCCACCTTCGTCATTTGGGTCAGTCCGTGCATGAGCGGTTCTCCTTGTTGTGTGTGTGGGCGGGTGGGCTCGACCAGCCGTAGCGGGTGTACCGGTGCCAGGGGGTGTTGGGGGAGGGGCGGGCAGTGAGGGTGATCCAGTCGTTGTCGAACAGGTCGCGCAGGACCTGGTTGCCGGAGATGATGTCGCCGATCCTTTCCAGCGGGGCTTGGATGATCACGCTCAGGCGCAACGGTTCGTGCAGGTAGTTGTCGCCGACGGCGACGGATTGCCAGGGCAGTCCGCGGCGCAGGTCGCCGCTGTGGCCGGCGAGGACGCCGATGCCGCCGATGGCGTTGTGGATGGTTTTGGTGCCGGCGGAGAGCAGGTCGGGGTTGAGGGTGGAGAAGTAGTACTGGTGGTTGATCCACTGCGCCACGATCATCGGGGCGGTCAGGATGGTTTCCAGCCCCGTCCCGCCGGGGTCCATCTCGGCGCGGTAGGAATGCAGGAACACCCGGCGATGCAGGTTCACACTGGCGGTCATTTCCCGGGGTCCGATGATCATGGCGGCGTTGCCGGCCAGTCCCAGCTCTGGGTAGACCTCTGCCCAGTCGTGTGCGCGGGCTCTCAGCCGCGCCAGGGACTGGTGCGGGTGTGCGCCGGGGAGGCCAGTGGCTCGCTCGCGGACGAGGAGATCGGCGGCGTCACGTGCGCGCGTGCTGAACTTGGCCAGTTCGGCGGCGTGGGTGCTCGGGACCAGGTGCGGGTCCAGCACGGTGATGGTGTCGGCGACGGTGTTGTGCAGTGCGGCGACGAAGATGGTGTCCTGCGGGATTGTGATCCCGCGGGGGGCGAGCGCTGCCCGGACGGTGGGGTCGTTGAAGATCGCTGCGGCTGCTCGGGCGTTGACTGCGCCTGGGTTTCCGCCGCAGGCGCCGCAGTCCAACGCTGATTGGTAGAGGTTGTTGGTGCTGGTGGATCCGTGTCCGGTGAGGACGATGAGCGGCGCGAACTGGTGCAGTCCCATCATCGTGACCGCAGCTTCGGCCAGCGTCGCACGCTCTTCGAGGCTGAAGGCATCCGAAACGGTGACCTCGCTGGAGGAGGGCGGCGCGATGAGGGTCCGCCACGTGCGGGTGAGGGTGTGGTGCAGGCCGGGGGTGAGGGTGCGGGTGAAGGTGGCGGCGCCGTAGAACCAGCCTGCGGTTTCGGCCAGCGCGAACGGGGTCGCTGTTGCGTTCTCGGTGGTGTGCAGGGCGTGTGCGGCGGCGTCGATGAATCGGAGCCCCTGGCCGCGTCGGTGGGCGCGTTGGGGGCTCGTGGGTGATTCGGTGACGGCGTGGCGGGGACGCAACAGGGCGGGAAGCGAGTCCACCGCCCCGCGGCCCTGGTGGGACGTGAACCGGACGGGGACGCCGAAGAACCCGGCGAAGCCGAGCGTCTCCACCCCCGGTTGCGTTTCCAAGTGACGGCGTACCCCTTCGGAGCGCGGGTCGATACACATCACCACCTGCACCGCCGGCCGGTCCGGTGCGGTGCTGCTCTGGGTGATCGACTGAAGCAATGCGGCCCGATAGTGGCCGTCGTAGGCGGCTTGCCAGGTGAACGGATGATCGGTAGGGGCATGCAGGATCAGGATCCGGGCCACCATCGCCACCTCGGCACGGGTGGGCGCGGTCGCCAGGGTGGCGGAGATCTGTTCGGCGCGCTCCCACAATTCCCTCCCCGGGGCTGGGGTCTCCTCGCCTGCCGGTGTGGGGTGGGCCGCGGAGGGTGACAGGGGCAGGTCGAGGGCATGGCGGAGGGCGAGGCGGACGGCGAGATATTCGGTCAAGTCGATGTCGCTGTTGTGCTCGGACCGCCATTTCAGGTAGCTGGTCCACCCCGGAAGCGCAGCCAGCTCTGCTGTGAGGGTCTCCACGGTGGTCGTGTCTCCGACCCCGAGATGAGTGAGGGTTGCCGTCAGCGCGGGCAGAGCCCGGTCGGGGAGGGAGCGGATCCGCCGTCGTGCCAGCCTGGTCAGGTGCGGGTCGTGGACGGCCAGGGCGTGCCAGGCGCGGTAGAACCCGTGCTGCCGTCCGGGTATCGGCCACTGCGGGTCGGGGTCCACGAATGCGGCCACCCACTTTGTGATGTGCTGCTCGAGCGGATCCGCCGGCGGCGATGTCCTCGGAGTCGGCGGGCGGGTGTCGGGACGGAG
Organism: Microbacterium aureliae; assembly: GCF_054780155.1. NCBI lineage: Bacteria > Bacillati > Actinomycetota > Actinomycetes > Micrococcales > Microbacteriaceae > Microbacterium > Microbacterium aureliae. Next base: position 97,786 of record NZ_BAAGWW010000006.1, on the reverse strand, counting down.
CAATTCCGCGACCAGGATCTCTTCTGCCGACCAGGCCATCCCGCCGAGCTCGATGACAGGTAGCCCGGCGAGTTCCCCGATCCGCTCCCGCAGAGCGGTGATCAGGTCGGCGCGCGTGATGCGGCCTGACGCGAACTGGGCGTGGTACCGCGGGAGAGTCTGGGTGAGCGCGACTCCGGGTTCGGCGATGTTCTCGAATCGGGTGCTCTCGTGTGCAGCGAGCGGGTTGAGCGCGATGAACGATCCGATCGGCCAGCTGGCCATGACGTCGTGGGCGGCTTGGGCGACATGGGCCTGGACCAGCAGACTCATCACACGGCCTCCTTCTGACGGGCACGGGCAGGGCCGATCCGGGTGGGCGCGGAGACCGTCGATTCGGCGAGGGTCCGCGCATACAGGGCGCTGTGCATCCGGCTGGCCGTGCGCGGGGAGTTAACGAGCAGCTCCAGACCAAGCAATAGGGCGGCGGGGATCAGCAGCCACCAAGGCGATGCCGGCTGGATTGACGCAGCGGGAGTGATCAGGTGTTCGAAAATGCCGAGGAAGGCGACGTACGAGAATCCCAGGACAGTGAGTCCGATCGCCGCGGCCGTGAGAGTGGCCGCTGTCATCGAGCGGCGCAGCCCGGCTGCGACGGCAACGGCGGCGGTAAAGGCGACGAATCCGAGCAGGGCCAGGCTCGCGGGGGTTGCCTGGGGGGCGAGCATTCCCTTCGCTGCCACGAGCACCGCCACAGGCAGGGCGGTGGCGAGCAGGACCGCTGCGACCGTTCGGGAGCGGGGGGATGGTTCCGGGGCGGGCCAGGTCCGCTGCTCGGCGTGGTTGGCCACTCCGGTGCCGGCGGAAAGGAACAGGGCGGACTTGTAAAGCGCGTGGGCGATCAGGTGGAAGATGGCCGCAGCGAACGCGCCCAGCCCGACAGCCATCATCATGAAGCCCATTTGACCGGCGGTGGAGAACACCAGCCGGCCCTTCACGTCAGGTTTGACCAGCCGAACCGCCGTGGCGTACACCAGCGTCGCCGCGCCGGCTGCGAAGATGACCAGCATCGCCGCAGCCACGGGCGCGATCAGCGGGGAGAACCGGATGACCAGGATGGCGCCGGCGTTCACGACCCCGGCGTGCAGCAGCGCAGAGACGGGGGTCGGGGCCGACAGTGTCGCGGGAAGCCACCGGTGGAAGGGGATCTGGGCGGACCGGCCAAGTGCCGCGACCACCAACAGCAGAGCCACCGCGACGACGATGCCCTCCGGCAGTGTCGCTGACACCGATCCCACCTCTGCGAGGCGAATATCTCTCCCGGCGGCCAGCGTCAGGACCAACACCGCCACCACCAGGGGGGCGTCCGCGATCAGGAAGCTCAGCCCAGTCCGCCGGACCCCTTGACGGGCCTGTGGCAGCGACCCATAGGTGTGCAACAGGAAGACCAGGGAAACGCCCGCCGCGATCCAGCCGATGGTGAAGGTGACCACCGTCCCCGCACACACCATCACCACGGTGCTGCCCGTCAACGCGTTCGCCCACACTGCGAACCATCGTTGCCGTAGGTCGCCGCGCAGGTAGCGGAGCGCGAACATCTGGATCACCGCGCTCAACCACAAGACCAGCGTCAGCATCAGCACCGCCACCGCGTCGCCGGCCCAGAGGCCCCCGGACGGCGGCTGCTGCCCAGCTAGTACCGCCAGCAGCCGGGCGGCGATAGCAGCGAGGGCGCCTGTTCCCGTCGCCCATGCAGCGGCCCGCGCCACGGTCCCGGCCGATGCCGGGAGCAAGGCGGCGACCACGACACCGACCCACGGTGCCGCTATCGCGATCGTGAAGACCACACTCCCCATCAACCACACCCGCTTTCACCTGTCACTGGAAACACGAAAAACATAGCACGTATTGTGATTCGGTAAATGCGTATGCGGAAACAAGTGGGGTGGAACGGTAAGATGGGGTGATGGCGCAGTGGACCTTTCTCACCAATCACGCCCATGTTCTGCTGTGCGTGGCAGCCAACCCGCAGATTCTGTTGCGGGACGTCGCGAGCCTGGTGGGGGTGACCGAGCGTGCGGCGCAACGCATCGTCAGTGAGCTTGAGCAGGAGGGGTACCTGACCCGGGAGAGGGTCGGGCGGCGCAACACCTACCGGCTCAACCCGGACCGTCCGTTGCGGCACCCCCTGGATCGGGGCCATCACATCGGCGAACTCCTGGCCGTCTTCTCGGCGTCGGATGCATCAGAACACGCGCCCAGCGCAGCCTGATCTCAGCCGCGCGTTCGCAAGGGCTCGCCGGTAGGCGCTACGCAGGAGGAGGGGAGCGATGGCCGAGTGGACGTTCTTGACGCATCACGCGCACGTATTGCTCGCGATTGAGGGTAACCCAGACGCGACCGTCCGTGATATCGCTGCGGTGGTCGGAATCTCTACACGCTCGGCGCTCACGATCCTCAACGATCTCGAGAACGCTGGGTATCTGGAGCGGGAGAAGCGCGGACGACGCAACCACTACGTCCTGTATCAGGACCGTCCGCTGCGGCATCCCGCGAACGCCGCGCATACCGTGGACGACCTGATCCGCGCACTGCTGGACATCCACTAGACCCGCTCGTTGTCGCTCGGCTGAACGGGCACCCGGACGCGGTCAGTGCACGAGTGCCTTGAGGGCGATCAGAGCGAGTCCCATTCCTGCCGTTGCGGCGGCGGTTGCCACCTTCACCACCGTGGAGGCATTGCGTTGCCGGGCCGCCCACCATCCCAATATGGCGAGGCTGACGACACCTCCCCACAGAGAAATGTCCACGGCGACATTCATCGAGAGTCCGAGGAACACGGCTACGGTCAGACAGGCGACCGGGACGATGAGTGCCCACAGGAGTCCTGCGGAGCGCTGCAGTCCTTCGCGGACCGCTTCCCGCCAGCTCATCGCACGGTTTCCGACGATCTCGGCGTAGACGTGTGCACCCCAGAACACGAGGACGGTCCCGATGGTGCGGGCGATGAGGACCGGCAGTGTCGGGTTGTAGAGAGAGTACGCGGAAATGAGACCCGCGGTCAGCACGGTCCCGTAAACGGCCTCCGCGTTCATTGCCCGAGACACCCACGGGTAGCGTCGGAGCCCCGCATCGAGGTCGAATCCTGAACCCTTCACCCACCCACCGTATTTCGCCGCGTAGCTGACGAGCAACCGGGATTCAGCGTAGTCGCGTCAGACGGCCGTCACGGCGGCCGGAACTCGTCCATGTGCAGAGCGTGGCTCCGGACCTGTTTCGCGAGCAGACTTGACATGAAGCATACTTCTCCTGTTTGATGGCTCGAGAAGGGGAGTAATCCTCGCTCCGCATCGTCAATACGTTCCCTCCGCGGGATCCGGTGCGCAGGGGCCCGCCAGGCCGATGAGACCTTCACGAATCTTTCGTGGAGGTCTTTGTCATGACTGTCCCTTTGTGGGCCTGGTTCGCCGTTCTGGGTGTGATCCTGGTCATGCTCGCCGTTGATCTGGTCGCGCACCGTAAGGCGCATGTGATCGGGGTGCGGGAAGCCGCGGTTTGGTCGATCGTCTGGGTGACGCTCGGTGTCGCGTTCGGTGTGCTGGTCTGGTCGCTGTGGGGGGCGGAGTACGGGCAGCAGTACTTCGCCGGCTACCTGATCGAGAAATCCCTCGCGGTGGACAACGTGTTCGTCTGGGCGATCATCTTCGCCGCGTTCGCCGTGCCCCGCGAGTTCCAGCACCGGGTACTGTTCCTCGGTGTCCTGGGTGCGCTGATCTTCCGCGGCATCTTCATCGCCGCCGGTGCCGCGCTGATCGAGAACTTCTCCTGGATCCTTTACGTGTTCGCCGCGTTCCTGATCTACACCGGATGGCGGATGTTCCGCTCCCGCAACGACCACATTCACCCGGAGAAGTCCAAGATTCTGAAGGTGTTCCGCCGGTTCGTGCCGATGACCGACGCGTACCACGGGCAGAAGTTCCTTATCCGCAAGGCCGGGATCGTCGTGGCCACCCCGCTGCTAGCAGTGCTGGTGCTGGTGGAGATCACCGACATCATCTTCGCCGTCGACTCCATCCCCGCGATCTTCGCCGTCACGTCCGAACCGTTCCTGGTCTTCACTGCCAACGCGTTCGCGATCCTGGGGCTGAGGGCCATGTACTTCCTCCTCGCCGACCTCATCCACCGGTTCATCTACCTCAAGGTCGGACTCGCGTTCGTCCTGATCTGGGTCGGGATCAAGATGTTGCTTCTGGACGTGCTCTACATCCCCACCACCATCAGTCTCGCCGTGGTCGCCACCATCATCACCGTCTCGATTATCGCGAGCCTCCGCGCTACCCGCGGTCAAGGCCGCCGGGAGGTGCAGACCGAAGCTGCCGGAGCGTTCCGGCTCGCCAGCGACGAGGAGCTCGCTGCGGCCGAGCCGGTCTTCCGCCGCCGGGGCAGAGTGCGCGCAGATGGGAAGGTGAGTTCCGATGACTGACCGTGACCCCTCGGCGGCCCTGGCCCCCGATTCCCAGCCGGTGAGGAGGGGTCGCCGAGGTTCGACGGTGGCAGTGGTTGTGTTGCCGCTGCTCGCGGTGACCGGGATCCTCGTAGTCGCGTGGACTGTCGGTGTCGGTGACCGCTGCGGCGGACCTCTGCCGGGGTGCGGGAGTCTGCGCAACGCGGGAGACAATCCGGTTACCTTGCGTGAGGTCACTGATCAATCAGTGACCGAAGTTGTCGTCGCGGCGGGGCAGCGGGTCTTGCTAGGCGGCAAGAGCAACGAGCTGCACGTGGGTGCTGGGCAGTGCCTCATCGTCGAGGGAGGTCCATTCTGGGACGCCCGGACAGTGATCGACCGGACTGCTGCGGCCACCGGTGTGCTGCATCCGATTGATGACTGGGGCGCGCGCGTGCAGCTACACGACGATGCCTGCCCGGATCGGAGCTGATCGTGATTACGAAAGAACACGATCTGTGCTTGCTGCGTCACGGTCAGCTCACCACCCCGATCGACCGCGTCATCGTCGAAGCGCCCGTATGGCCCAATGATTTCCGCTCGTTCGTCGGGGACTGTGATCTGTGCGTGCACATCGCCCTGCCGCGCCAAAGAGTCCGGTGGAACGGACTGTTCACCGCGGTACGGCTCCTCGCAGAGCGCACCGCCCATGTGGGAGTACACGTGCAGCCGGAGCGGGCAGGGTTCAGCCTCGACCCGGCGGTCCTGCTGCATTCTCGCGCTCGACGGCACAGCGAGATTCTCACCGCGGTGCTCGCGGATGCCGCCGCCGCGGGGGTTGAGCTGACCCCCGAGCAGGTGCGCGTCGAAGCCTACTCAGCCACACGTTCTTCCCTCCGCCTCCCACCATCCGCTGGTCGGGCCCAGGCGTGGGGAGTGATGTCCGTAGCCTGGCTCCCGCTCGCCTGACCTGCCACAGGATCGACCAACGTTCGTGAAGCAGGAGGGACGACCACCCGCCCGGAAGAGGCGCAATCACGTTCCACAGCACCCCAGCACCCACACAGAAGGAAGACGCTCATGACCATGTTTGACCGCCTCACCGGCCTGGCCCAACGGGCACTCAACAAGACCCCAGCGCCTGCGAAGACCACCGGCAGCGCACCCCGCGACTGGAAAAGCACACTGCGTGGTGCGGTGGGCCCCATCACCGGCGCCGCGCCCACCCCGCCTGCCCCGGTCAGCGGACCGGCGACACCCGTCCCGCCACCGGGACCCGAGCATCCGCTCACCCCACCTGCCGGCGCACCCGCCGGTACTGCACCCTCGAACACCGTCGGGCTGACCCCACCCCCGGCAAACGATCACGCGCCCGAGCGTGCCGCAGTGGCCCGTTACGAATACCTCCTTCATGCCGCCGAGCCTGCCCAGCTGGAGCGGATCCACGCCGCTGCGTTCCGCCGACTCACTCCCGCAGAACGAAACCAGATCCAGGCGCGACTGCGGACCGAACTCCCCCTCGCAGAGCAGCCCCGCACATCCCAACCGGCTGATCTTGCCCGCACTGCCACCCGCGCCGAGGCAGCTCGGCCGGGTGTTCTGGCAAGGATCCTCGCTCGAACCCCTCGAACAGGAAACGCCACCACCGGGCAGAAGGCCGGCGCGGCCGCCGCCGGTGCTGCCGGTGGGCTCTTGGTTGTCGTCGCCACCGGAGCGATCGGAAGTGCCCTTGCCACGCCCCTTCTTGCCGAAGCGCTCACCGCGGGCGTCGATTTCGATGCGCTTGCCGGTGCGGTCGACCTTTCCGCGCTTGCCACGGGACTGGAGGACGTCACCGCCACGGCCACCGACATTGCCGGCGGGGCGAGCGATCTAGCTGGTGGGGCGAGCGACCTCGCTGCCGGAGCCACAGACAATTTCGCGGGCTGGGGAGAGAACATCAGTGGCTTCGGGGAGCAACTCTCCAACATCGACATCCCGGGCTGGGGAAACCTCTTCGGCAGATGACTAACTACCCCGAAACGGGGCACTCGCGCCACTGAGATTGATGCCACACGGGAGCGGGCGGGTCTTTCGCGCAATCTCACGGTGACTTGGAGTCGGCATGGTCTGCCACTCTTGCTCGCAGGTTGCTAGTCGCCCTGAGCGATGTCCCACGGCTTCGCTGTGCTCGATCTCCACGTCAACTTGGCTCGTTCCTGTGGTGCCATGCTGGCTTGACCTGCATCAGCGGTGCACACTTCCAGCTCGCAGCGCAATTCGGCGCTGTGCTCAGTCTTGGACGAAGGGGGAATGATGATGGCGTTAGTTGACAACGAAGTGTACGTGAACGGCGTTCGTACAGAGAGCCCGGCGAACCTGGATGAGACCTTTGAAACGATGCGATCTCGTGGCGGGATGGCATGGATCGGGTTGTATCGGCCGAACGAGGCCGAGGTGCGCGCAGTCGCCGAGGAGTTTTCGCTGCATCCGCTCGCGGTCCAGGACGCGCTGACCTGGCATCAGCGGTCCAAACTGGAACGCTACGGTGACACCCTGTTCGTGGTTCTGCGCCCGGCCCGCTACCTCGATGCTGTGGAAAAGGTTGAGTTCGGCGAACTGCATCTGTTTGTCGGCCCGGACTTCATTGCCACTATTCGGCACGCCGAGTCCCCAAACCTGGCTCAGGTCCGTCACCGCCTGGAGAGCACGCCCGAACTGCTGTCGATGGGGCCGGAGGCGGTGCTCTACGCCATTATCGATGAAGTCGTCGATGAGTACGGACCAGTTATCGCCGGTCTGGAAAACGACATCGATGAGATTGAGAATCAGCTGTTTGCTGACGAAGACGGCGTGTCACGGCGCATCTATGAGCTCTCCCGCGAGGTGATTGACTTCCAACGCGCCTCACAGCCGCTGGTCGGCATGCTCGAGGCGCTGTTGCGCGGCTCAGAAAAGTACCAGGTTGATAGTGAACTGCAGCGCTACTTGCGGGGCGTGCTTGACCACGCCCTCCGCATCGTCGAGCGATCGGCGTCGTTCCGAACCATCCTCGAGAACGCGCTCACCGTTGACGTCACGCTGCTCGCGCAACGGCAGAACGACGAGATGCGGCGGATGACAGAACTCAACCTCGCGCAGAATGAGGAAATCAAGAAGATCTCTTCGTGGGCGGCGATCATCTTCGCCCCAACCCTGGTCGGCACCGTCTACGGGATGAACTTCGAGTACATGCCCGAACTCGGGTGGGAACTGGGCTACCCCTTCTCGCTCGTTCTGATGGTCGGTGTCGCCACCGGGCTGTACGGCGTCTTCAGGTGGAAGCGGTGGCTTTGATCGGATCATGCCGGTAGCGTTGAGTCGGCCGCAGATTGGGTATCCGCTTCGCGTAATGTCCTGGCCCAATCCTAGGAGGACCCTTGCCGGACGTCAGACCTAGGCCGTGTTGATCAAGATGTTTCGGCGTCTCGTGGGCGAGTCTTGACGGGTGACGCGACAAGAGATCTCTGACGAGGTGTGGGCTGTGCTGGAGCCGTTGATGCCGACGGTGACGGGCCGGTCTCGGCCGTGGACGGATCACCGTCTCGCCGTTGAGGGGATGGCGTGGAAGTTCCGCGCCGGCGCGCCGTGGCGGGACGTGCCCGAGCGGTTCGGGAAGTGGAACTCGATCTACAAGCGTTTCAACCGGTGGGCCGAGGACGGCACATGGGAGAAGCTGCTGGCCGAGGTGCAGAAGCAGGCGGACGCTGCCGGGAAGATCGACTGGGTGGTCTCGATTGACTCCACGATCGCGCGCGTGCATCAGCACGGTGCGACCCTCCCTCGGGACACAGGGGACTCCACCGAATCACAAGAATCCGCCGGTCGAGCCGCCTGATCACGCGATCGGGCGCTCCCGCGGCGGGCTGACAACGAAGGTGCATCTGGTCGCCGATGGGCGCGGCAGGCCGTTGGGCATGGTGCTCACCGGCGGCAACACCGCCGACACCACGATGCTCGCGGCCACGCTCGATGACATCTGCGTGCCCCGCGCGTCACGAGGGCGCCCGCGCACGCGACCTGATCGGGTACTCGCTGACAAGGGATACCCATCGAAGGCGAACCGGGCCTGGCTACGCGCGCACGGCATCGCGACGACCATCCCCGAACGCGACGATCAGATCGCGCACCGCCGGAAGAAGCCGGGCCGGCCGATCGACTTCGGCACCGATCAGAGAGAACGCTACAAAGGCCGCAACGTCGTCGAACGATGCTTCAACCGCCTCAAGCAGTGGCGCGGCATCGCAATGCGATCAGACAAACTCGCCCGAAACTACCGCGCTGCCATCTGCCTCTCCTCGACCCTCATCTGGATCAAGACCGACTTAATCAACACGCCCTAATTGCGCGCCGGCGGGCTACCGACCCGACCAGCACGCGAGTCGCAAGCGGCATTCGCGCGCGGGGAGGCGTGCGGGTGTCCGGGGCAAAGGTGAGTTCTTCGCGCGACGGTCGATCCGTCGAACTCGCGACTGACATCAGATCGGGGAAGGATGTCGACATTGAGAACATTGAGAGCCACGACGAGTGAGTGACTTTCTCGTGAATTGGGTGAAGGAGAGTACGCGCGTGCGTACCTTCGTCACCGACAAGTCTGGTGTGCTGCATGTCATTGGAGACGGCCAGTCGCGCGCAACCACCTTCATTGGACACATCATCGACATGATCGATTCGATGCAGGGCGGGTACAAGACGTGCGTAGTGGATCCTCACTACCTCGGGACAGCAAGCCCAGTCGGGGCGCTCCGAACTCTTGCCCGTGAATTGGATGTGCTTGCGCGAGCGAGAGAGCAAGGAGCAGCCGGTCGCGTCGAGTTCATCAAGAACATTCGGTCCATATTCGGAGATGTCCGAGTCGACGGAAACACCCTCGGAGCGAACTACAGCGAAGAGGAAGAGGTCACCGCCCTTATTTCTGCCTTGCAGGACGAGATTGACTCTGGCCGCAGCTTCGAGGAGGTGGTCATCGTCTTCCGGGAACTTGACGGAATGGACGCCGCCATGCGTCGGCGCTTCTACTCGACCATGTGGAAGCCAGTCATCGAGTCGATGGCCGAACAGGGCGCGTCCGTTCTCTTTCAATTCGCCGACGATCAACTTGCGGGGATCGACGGCGCTATCCCACCGCAGGCGCGGATGGCAGTTAGGCTCCCTCAGTCGTTTGCTGAGGAGGTTGTGGAGGAAATAGCGCAGTTGGCCATCGACCGTGGATGGGAAGCCAACAGAGACGCCGCGCTTGGACTCGCGCGGACAGTGATTCGCACTAGTTCGACGATCGAGGAAGCATACGCACAGATGGCCCGCCTTGAGGAGAGTGTTGCCTGAGCTAAGCGCACTTGAGGAGCTGGCGCAGCATCCAGAGGTGGTGCTGCTCGCGGCAGGCCGCGCCCACACCGACGAGTCGGCGGAGCGTGCCATCAGCGCACTCGGCTACGACGGCCGGATGATCGAGACGCTCCGCCGCTTTGGGTACCTCGTCAGGACCGGGCCGGAGTGGAGGCTCGAGTCGTCCCTGCGTGAGGCCGTGCTATCACACCACGCCGCCAGTGAGCGCGCCGCGGATCCGCTGTGGGTGAGCGCTCATCAGCACTACTTCTCGGTGGCGAGGACTGGTGGCTCGGAAGATCCTCTCCTCTTCCTGCGCGGCATGACCTACTACCGCCAGGGAAGGGTAGTTGAAGCGGTCGAGTTGTTGAGGCGGGTGAGTCGGGCTGACGACCAGACCGCAGAGGTGGCGATTGCGCAGCATCTCGTAGCGAGGATGGACTGCGAGCGCGGAGGGGCGGACGAAGTCGCGGAAGCTCGCAAGATGTTCAAGCTTAGCCTCGCGAATGCGAGGTCCCGCGGGGACAAGATCCATCAATCGCATGCCGAGCATTCACTCGCGATCTGCCTTCTATCGCAACGGCGCCCCGACACCGAGCGAGCCGTGCAGTTGCTGGAAAGCGCGCTGGCGCTGACACGAGAGACAGGGGACGAGTGGGGACAGGCCAAGGTGCTCCACACCCTTGGACAGGTGCTGTCACGCTATCCGAAGTCGCGGGGGCAGGCCTTGCAGTACCTCCAGCGAAGTCGGGACATCGGCACGCAGCTGGGCTTCACCAGGCATGTAGGTAAGGTCGACGAATCGATCGCCAGGGCGAAGGGGGTCGCGGCAGCGAGCGGGGCCGCAGAAGGCAAACTCAAGTCAAAGTCGGCTCCGAGAAGGCGTGCCCGACGCCAGAGAAGGAGCTAACTGCCTGCGAAGAAATTGCGAACAACTGAACACCCGCCATCGCTCGCGAACGTCCACGAGCACTACCGCGAACCCCGGCAAACCAGGGCAAACTCGGCTGAAGCCATGCGAGCGTCGGCGTGTGGGCGGGGTTCAAATCCCTCCGTCTCCGCCGCGAGTTCTGGCCCTCGATCCCCTGGAAACACTGGGATCGCGGGCCATAGCTTTCTCATAGGAACAGCCCCGCGAGAAAGGTGCGAGAAAACTCTGCGCGGTCCGCTACCCGCAGATCACGGATTGAGCCGCGGAACCCCGGCGTAACCGTGACGCGCCTCCGCCTGCGAGCGATACTCGGAGCGACCTCGAAGCCGCCCGGGTGAACTCAGTCGCGTGGCCGATTCACTTCATCCAAGTCGGCGGAGGAGTGAGCACCCGCACGACCAGCAGCCCGATCGAGGGCGCTGGCGACATGGTGCGAACGCCGATGAACTCGAAGCCGCCCTCGCGACGACCCTGGGTGCCCACCTGCTCCCGCCGCAGCTCGCCCTCGAGGAAGGAGTCAGCGTCGACGACGATTTTGGCCGGTGCCTCGGGAGGTGCCTCGGGCGAGCTGTACAGCTGCCCACCGTCGCCGATCACGAGGTAGCGGAAGTGGATGCCGTGCTCGAGGATCTCTTCGTCCGCGTCGTCTGGGCGGGCCGGTCGAGCCAATACCGACTTGGCGATCGCGGCCGTGCTGCCGGCGATCGTGTCGTACGGCCAGCGCCGTCGCCGCGGGCAGGAGGCGATCGAGTCGCGGGACCACCTCGACTACGCGGCGAACTTCCTCTGGCTGACCTTCGGCGACGAGCCCGAGCCCGCCGTCGTCGACGCGTTCAACCGCTCGATGATCCTGTACGCCGAGCACTCCTTCAACGCCTCGACGTTCACCGCACGCGTGATCGCGTCGACCACGGCCGACCTGTATTCGGCCGTCGTGGGTGCGATCGGCGCGCTCAAGGGGCCGCTGCACGGCGGCGCGAACGAGGCCGTGATGCACATCTTCGACGAGATCGGAGAGGCGTCGAACGTCGGGCCGTGGCTGGATGCCGCGCTCGCCGAGAAGCGCAAGATCATGGGCTTCGGTCACCGCGTGTACAAGAACGGCGACTCCCGCGTGCCCACCATGAAGGCCGCGCTCGACGTGCTTCTCGAGGAATCGGGTCGTGACGACATGGCCGAGCTGTACGACACCCTGGAGCGCGAGTTCGTCGAGCGCAAGGGCATCCACCCGAACCTCGACTACCCATCGGGACCGGCGTACAACCTGCTCGGGTTCGACACCGAGATCTTCACGCCGCTGTTCGTCGCATCACGGGTGACCGGCTGGACCGCGCACATCATGGAGCAGGCCGCATCCAATGCCCTGATCCGCCCGCTCTCGGCCTACAACGGCGTCGACGAGCGGCACGTCGCGGGCTGAGCCCCCGACCTCGCGGAGAGCGCAGAACAGCGGGCGGAACACGCGGCCGCATGGCCGGCATCCGCGTTTGCGAACCCGACCGCTCCCGCCGCCCGCACCGGCGCGGCCTCCCATCGCGGAGCCGCGGCGCAGCCGGCGGCGGGAGCGGTTCTGATCGACCCGCTGACCCGCGCCGGTAAGGTCACGATTGCGTAACAGGACTTGCCTAACGCAAAATGTTTACGTGATCATCTTGGTGATTGCCAGTGACGCCAACGTCGTGGCAGGGCCGAGGAGTCGTTCCGTGGCCACCTGAATCCCCCCGAGAGGACATGCTTCGATGAAGCGCATGACAAAGGCTGCGGCGATGGCCGCCGCGGCGATCCTTCCCCTGTTCGCGCTGACCGCATGCGGCAGCGGTGGCGACGCCGAGGGCTCCGGCGACGGCAACACCCTGACCGTCTGGGCCTGGGACCCCTCCTTCAACATCTATGCGATGAAGGAGGCCGAGAAGGTCTACCAGAAGGACCACCCCGACTTCGAGCTGAAGATCGTGGAGACGCCCTGGGACGACCTGCAGGCCAAGCTCACCACTATCGCCCAGTCGCAGCAGTTCGACGAGCTGCCCGACATCTTCCTCATGCAGAACAGCGCGTTCCAGAAGAACGTCATCAACTATCCCGACCTGTTCGGCGACTACGCCGACGCCGACATCGACTTCTCGGAGTTCCCCCAGAGCGTCACCGCCTACTCCACGATCGACGACGTCAACTACGGTGTGCCCTTCGACTCGGGCACCGCGGTCTCGGCCCTGCGCACCGACGTGCTGGAGCAGGCCGGATACACCATCGACGACTTCACCAGCACCACCTGGGACGACTTCATCACGAAGGGCAAGGACGTGCTGGCCAAGACCGGCAAGCCGCTGCTCTCCGGCATCGCCGGCTCGTCCGACCTGCTGTCGATCATCCTGCAGTCCGCCGGGGGGAGCCTGTTCGACAAGGACGGTCAGCCCACGATCGCCGGCAACGATGTGCTGATCGACGCCATCGAGGTGTACACCGAGCTGGTCGAGTCCGGCGTGTTCGTCGAGGTCAACTCGTGGGACGAGTACATCAGCAGCTTCGTCAACGGCTCTGTCGCCGGCACCATCAACGGCATCTGGATCGCCGGGTCGATCCAGACCGCTGAGGACCAGGCGGGGAAGTGGGCCGTCACCGACCTGCCGAAGCTCGACGGCGTGCCCGACGCCACGAACTACTCGGCCAACGGCGGTTCGTCCTGGGCGATCAGCTCCACCGGCGACGCGACGCTCGCCGCCGACTTCCTGGCATCCACCTTCGCGGGATCGACCGACTTCTACGACACGATCCTGCCGAAGGCCGGCGCGGTCGCGAACTGGATCCCCGCCGGCGAGAGCAGCGTGTACGCCGAGCCGAGCGCGTTCTTCAGCGGGCAGCCGATCTTCCAGAAGGTCGTCGAGTTCGGCGCCAAGGTGCCCAGCAGCAACACCGGCGTCTACTTCTTCGAAGGTCGTGACGCGGTCAGCGCGGCGATGACCAAGGTCATCGGCGGCACCAGCATCGAGGATGCGCTCGACGAGGCACAGGCCAACGTCGAGTTCGCGATGAACTGACCCTCTCCGCTCGGGCGGGGCACGACGCCCCGCCCGAGCGTCCTATTCCGAAGCAATGGAAAGCGAGTACGCATCGTGGCGACCCAGGCGATCGTGACCTCCGACGGCTCCCGCCGGCGGGGGCGGAGCACCCCTCCGCCGGACTTCACCCCGCGCGGACCGTGGCTGAACACCGCACGGCGACGCAACCTCACCGGGTGGGGGTTCCTTCTGCCGGCAGCCCTCCTGATCACGCTGCTGAGCTTCGTGCCGATGATCCAGGCATTCGTCCTCTCGTTGCAGACCGGCCGGGGATCACGGCTGAACTGGGCGGAGCCGCTGTGGTCGAACTTCGCCCGGCTGCTCGACGACGAGATCTTCAAGCTCACCATGTTCAACACGGTGTTCTACCTGGTGGTCCAGGTGCCGATCATGCTGATCCTGGCGATGGTGCTGGCCAACCTGCTGAACGACCCGAAGCTGAGGGGCAAGGCCCTCTGGCGCACGATGATCTTCCTGCCGTGCGCCGTCTCGCTGGTCTCGTACTCGCTGGTTTTCCGCACCATGTTCGCCACGGACGGACTGGTCAACGACGCCCTCATGGCGGTCGGCCTCATGCACGACCCGCTCAACTGGCTCGGCGAGCCGTGGACCGCGCGGTTCGTGATCATCATCGGCCTGCTGTGGCGGTGGACCGGCTACAACATGATCTTCTTCCTGGCGGCGCTGCAGAACGTCGACCACTCCACCCTCGAGGCCGCGCGAATCGACGGCGCCGGAGCGTTCAAGACGTTCTGGTTCGTGACCGTGCCGCAGCTGCGGCCGATGATCGTGCTCACCGCGATCATGTCGATCAACGGCACGCTGCAGCTGTTCGACGAGTCCTGGGCGCTCACCAAGGGCGGGCCGTCATACAACTCGATGTCGATGTCGCACTACCTCTACGAGCTCGCATTCCTGAAGAACCCCAACGTCGGCTACGCCTCCGCGATCTCGTACGTGATCCTGATCATGGTCGCGGTGCTGGCTCTCATCCAGATGAAGGTGGGTGACAAGCGTGACTAGTCGACGCTTTCCCTGGCGACGCGTGCCCGGCTACGCGTTCCTGACCGTGTTCGCCCTGTTCTCGGTCTTCCCGCTGTACTTCATGCTGGTCTCATCGACCAACTCGACCCGAGAGGTCCTCGGATCCCGGCTGACCCCGGGCGGCCACTTCATCGACAATCTGGTGGCGCTGACCACGCAGCAGGATCTCGGCGCCGCCATGATCAGCTCGTCCCTCATCGCCATCGGCACGACGGTGCTGTCGCTGATCGTCTGCGCGATCGCGGGCTACGGCTTCGAGATCTACCACTCCCGCGGCAAGGACGTCGTGATGGCGATCCTCATGCTGGCGATGATGATCCCGTTCGCGGCCATCATGATCCCGCTGTTCCGCATCTTCGCGCAGTTCGACATGGTCAACTCGCTGTTCGCGGTGATCATCCCCTCGATCGCCACGCCACTGCTGATCCTGCTGTTCCGGCAGGCGTCGCGCTCGTTCCCGTATGAGGTCATCGAGGCCGCCCGGATCGACGGGCTGAAGGAGCTCTCCATCTTCGCGCGCATCTACGTGCCGACGATGAAGTCCACTTTCGCCGCCGCGGCCGTCATCACCTTCATGGCCTCGTGGAACAACTTCCTCTGGCCGCGTGTGATCCTGCTCGACAACGCGGTGCAGACGATGCCCATGCTCATCGCCAACCTCACGGCCGGATACGTCACCGACTACGGCGTGCTCATGCTCGCCGTGCTGCTGACATCCCTCCCGACCATCCTCATCTTCCTCATCCTGCAGCGCGCCTTCGCACAGGGCATCACCGGAGCCATCAAGTGACATTCGATCCCGTCTTCGCCATCGACCGCATCGCCGACCCGACCTTCGTCTCGGAGAACCGCCGCCCGGCGCACTCGGACCACCGCTGGTTCGCCGACCTCGACGAGGCGCGATCGGGGGTCAGCGCGTTCGAGCAGTCGCTGAACGGCTTGTGGAAGTTCTTCTGCGCCCGCAACCAGGGGCAGGTGCTGCCCGACTTCGCCGATCCGTCGCGGGATGTGTCGGGGTGGGACGACATCCGCGTGCCTTCGCACCTGCAGCTGGAGGGCTACGACCGACCGCAGTACGTCAACGTCGGCTACGCATGGGACGGCCAGGAGGACATCGAGCCGGGGCAGGTCCCCGAGCGCGACAACCCGATCGGATGCTATGTGCGCACCTTCGCGCTCGATTGCCCGCTCGCCGAGGGCGAGCGGCTCAGCGTCACCTTCCACGGCGCGGAGAGCGCGATCGCGCTGTGGGTGAACGGCCGCTACATCGGCTACAGCACCGACAGCTTCACCCCCGCCGAGTTCGATCTCACCGACGCGCTGGTCGAGGGCGAGAACCGCATCGCCGCGCAGGTGTTCAGCTACAGCGCCGGCTCGTGGCTCGAGGACCAGGACTTCTTCCGGTTCTCGGGCATCTTCCGCGACGTCACCCTGTACCGGCGCCCCGGGGTGCACGCCGAGGACATCCGCGTGACCACCGCGGTCGCCGATGACCTGGCATCCGCCCAGGTGCGGGTCCGCGTGGAGCTCGACGGGGCGGGCGGCGCCGTCTCGGCCCGCATCGAGGGCGTCGGCGAGCTCGCGCGGGATGCCGACGGAGCCTTCGTCGTGCAGGTGGAGGAGCCCCGGCTGTGGAGCCCCGAGCATCCGCACCTGTACGACCTCGTGATCGAGGTGCGCGACGCCGCCGGAGCGCTGACCGAGGTCGTCCCGCAGCGAGTCGGCATCCGCCGGTTCGGCATCGAGAACGGCGTGCTGTCGCTCAACGGTGACCGGGTCGTCTTCAACGGCATCAACCGTCACGAGTTCGGCCTGAACGGGCGGGTGCCGTCGCGAGAGCTCACCGAGTCCGACATCCGGATGCTGAAGGCGCACAACGTCAACGCCGTGCGCACCAGCCACTACCCGAACGACTCGGCGTTCTACGCGCTCGCCGACGAGTACGGCCTGATGGTCATCGACGAGATGAACCTCGAGACGCACGCCCGGTGGAGCCGCATCCGCCTGCACGGCGAATCGCTCGACACCGCCCTGCCCGGCGACCACGACGAATGGCGCCCGGCGGCGCTGGATCGTGCCCGCAGCATGCTCGAGCGCGACAAGAACCACGCCAGCGTGGTGATCTGGTCCTGCGGCAACGAGTCCTTCGGCGGCACGGTGCTGCGCGATGTGGCCGACTGGTTCCGGTCGGTCGACGATCGCCCGGTGCACTACGAGGGCGTGCACTGGGACCCGAGGTACCCCGAGACGACCGACATCGCGAGCCAGATGTACACTCCCGCCGCGGCGGTGGAGGACTATCTGCGCACCAACCGCGACAAGCCGTTCATCGTGTGCGAGTACGCGCACGCGATGGGCAACTCCTTCGGCGGGGTCGGCGAGTACATCGAGCTCGCGTATCGTGACGAGCTGTTCCAGGGCGGATTCATCTGGGACTTCGCCGATCAGGCGATCCTCATGCGCGATCGCTACGGCCGCGAGTACTTCGGCTACGGCGGCGACAACGGCGAGGCGCCGCACGATCAGGACTTCAGCGGCAACGGCATCTTCTTCGCCGACCACACCCCCTCGCCGAAGGCGCAGGAGATGAAGCGGCTGTATCAGGGCTTCGTCGTCGACGTGTCGGAGTCGTCGTTCGCGCTGACGAACCGGCTGATGTCGACCTCGTCGGCCGAATACGAGACGCGCGTCTCGATCTCGCGGGAGGGCCGCATCCTGACCGCCGGCGTCGTCGACACGGACGTCGCGCCGGGCGGGTCGGCGGTGTACCCGCTGCCGGTCGCGATTCCCGCGGCGGCGGGCGAGTACGCGATCGTCGTCTCGCTGCACCTGCGGACCGAGACGGCGTGGGCACCCGCCGGGCACGAGGTCGCCTTCGGCGAGCACGTGCTCAGGGTCGGCGAGCCGGCCGCAGGCGCGACGGCACCGGCCGCGCAGGTCGCGGCGCCCGCGCCGCGCCTGGTCGAGGGCACGCTGAGCATCGGCGTGCACGGGCCCGGCTTCCACGTGACGTTCTCGCGGATCTTCAACGGGCTGACCTCGTACCGCTTCGGCGAGACGCGCACGGGCGGCCGCGAGCTGCTCTCGGGCGCGGTCACCCCGAACTTCTGGCATGCGCCGACCGCGAACGAGCGGGGCTGGGGCGGCCCGTTCGAAGAGGGGCAGTGGCTGCTCGCCAGCCGTTACGGCCGCGCCAGCGGGTTTCACGAGCCGGCCGACATCTCGGTCGAGCAGGTCGACGGCGGGGTGCGCATCGGCTACCGCTACGAGCTGCCGACGACGCCCGTGACGCACTGCGATCTCAGTTATCTCGTCGACGGCGCTGGCCGGGTGGAGGTCACCCAGCGGATGCACGTGCCCGAGGGTCTGCCGCAGATGCCCGAGTTCGCCACGATGCTGGCGATGCCCGCGGATTACGACCGGGTGCGCTGGTACGGCGACGGTCCCGAGGAGTGCTACGTGGACCGGCGGGAGGGTGCCCGGCTGGGCGTCTACGACCGTCACGTCCCCGACATGCTCACCCCGTACATCCGTCCGCAGGAGGCCGGCAACCGCACCGGCGTGCGCTGGGCGGAGATCACGGATGCCCGGGGCGCGGGTCTGCGCTTCGAGGGAGACCCGATCATGGAGTTCTCGGCGCTGAGCTGGACGCCGGCCGAGATCGAGAGCGCACTGCATCCGCACGAGCTGCCGCCGATCCACCGCACGATCGTGCGCCCGGCGCTGATGCGCCGGGGGGTGGCGGGAGACGACTCCTGGGGTTCGCGTCCGCTCGACCGGTACCTGCTGCCGACCGGCGACCTCGAGTTCCGGTTCGCCTTCCGGGGGATCCAGACGCGCTGATTCCGGCGAGCTGGATTCCGCCCCGGCGAGATTCCGCCCCGGGCTAGATTCCGGCCTGCGCCGCCCTAGGAACCGGGGGCGGCGCAGTGCTCGCGCGGATGATCAGCTCGGTGGGCACCGGGTCGGCGACCGTGTGGCGGTTGTGCTCGATCCGGTCGATGAGCATGCCGACCGCTGCCACCGCGACGCGGTCGAAGTACTGGTGCACGGTGGTCAGCGGCGGCTGGAAATCGGCCGAGAGCTCCATGTCGTCGAAGCCGACGACGCTCACCGATCCCGGCACGTCGCGGCCGGCTTCATGGAATGCGCGCATGGCGCCCAGGGCCATTCCGTCGTTGGATGCGAACACGGCGGTCACGCTCGGATCAGCGGCGAGTCGCCGACCGGCGGCGTAACCCGACGCCGCGCTCCAGTCGCCCGGCATGATCGGCGGCACGACCCGGCCGTGCGCGCGGAGGGTGTCGGCCCATGACTGCGCCCGGTCACGGGCGCCGTGAGAGCTCTCGGGGCCGCGGATGTGCCAGACCGTCTCGTGGCCGAGTGAGAGAAGGTGCTCGGTGGCAAGGCGCGCTCCCTGGGCCTGGTCGGTGTCGATGGCCAGGTAGGGGTGCGAGCGACCCGCGGTGACGACGACGGTCGGGATCTTGGCCACCCGCACGAGATCCGATTCCAGGAGCTCGTGCTCCTCGAGGACGACGATCAGCCCGTCGACCGGTTGATCTGCCATTCGCGTGAGCGCTCCCGTGAGGCCCGCCTGCGCGATCGTCCACAGTGGTGTCAGCGCCAGCGAGTATCCCGACCTCGACGCCGCGGTCGCGAAGCCCTCGAGCGTCCGGGTGTTCCCATAGCTGGAGAGTTCGGACATGATGACGCCCAGCGTCCGGAATCTGCCGCTCTTCAGGGCTCGCCCGGCGGAGTTCGGCCGGTAGCCCATTCTGTCCATGACGGCGAGCACCCTGTCGCGGGTGACCGGCCGGACGATGTCCATCCCGTTGGCGACGCGTGAGACGGTCTGCGCCGAGACTCCGGCTTCGCGGGCGACATCGATGATCGACGGCGCGCGCCACACGCGCGCGTCCTCCGGCTGCTCCACCACTGACCCTCCCGGCGTCCCCATGAACGATACCAATCCGCGGTCGCGCCCCCGTCCCCGGCCTTCCCTCCGGCCCTCACCCACCCACCTCCGGGTTTCGAATCGCTCATATTGCTGTGTTCTGGCCGGAAACACAGCAATATGAGCGATTCGAAACCGGTGGGGTGGTGGACAGCGGTGGGGTGGGGTGAGGGCGGGCGGCGAGGTGCACATCTGAGCACAGCCACCCCGCAAAGCGAGCGCTTCACTAGCGTGAGAAGGACGGCGACTCGGCCGTGACCCGGAGGTGAACATGTCGAACCTGGCTGCTGTGATGCCCGAACTCGGGCGCATCGAGGTGCAGGAGGTGCCGTTGCGCGAACCGGGGCCGCGCGAGGTGCGCGTGCGCGTGCGCGCCGTCGGCGTCTGCGGTTCGGACACCGCCTACTACCGCATCGGGCGCATCGGCGACTGGATCGTCGACGTGCCGATCATCCTCGGCCACGAAGCGGCCGGCGAGGTCGTCGCCGTGGGCGAGGCGGTCACCCGGGTGCAGGTCGGCGACCGCGTGGCGATCGAGCCCGGCACGCCCTGCCGGGACTGCGCGGACTGCCACGCCGGCGACTACCACCTCTGCCCCGGCCTCACCTTCCTTAGCCGCGATGCCGAGGCCTGGTCCACTTCCTTAGCCGCGATGCCGAGGCCT
Organism: Microbacterium aureliae; assembly: GCF_054780155.1. Lineage (NCBI taxonomy): Bacteria > Bacillati > Actinomycetota > Actinomycetes > Micrococcales > Microbacteriaceae > Microbacterium > Microbacterium aureliae. The sequence goes on along the minus strand of NZ_BAAGWW010000006.1, from coordinate 77,368 downwards.
GGTCCACGTTCTGCGGGCCGTCCGGGCGTGGACGGGCACGCCCGGCGCCGGCACAGAGCGTCCGAAGTGCCACGGGGCGGGCCGGCAGGCATGATCCGGGCGGGACGCGGCCCCCCCCACCGGGGGTGACCCTGCCGGGCCGCCGGGTCCGGACCCGGTCACGCGGCTCTCGGGACGGGCTGGGCGCGTACCTGCCGCTCTCAGCGCCCGCGACAGGGAGTTCCGCGAGTGGGCGACGGAGGTCGGGGGCCGCACATCCCGTTGTCGGCAGGAACGGTAGGGTCATACCGTCGAGCTCCCCGCCCGAGGGGCATGACGAGGAGGTCAGCATGGCTCTGCGCGAACTCGAGTTCACGTCGCACAACGGCACCGACACCATCCAGGCCTGGGTGTACGAACCGGCGGTCACGCCGGTGGCGGTGGTCCAGCTCATCCACGGTCTCGGCGAGCACTCCCGCCGGTACCTGCACATGACGGCCGCGCTGGTGGATGCGGGGTTCGTCGTGGTCGCGGACGATCACGCGGGTCACGGTCGGACGGCGATGCAGTCGGGGACGTGGGGTGACGCCGGTGACGAGTCGGCGACGGTCATCGTGCAGGACGAGGTGACGCTGTACCGGAAGGCCAAGGAGCTGTTCCCCGACCTGCCGTACGTGGTGTTCGGCCACAGCCTGGGGTCGATGATCGCGCGGGCGCTGGTGCTGCAGCCGGGTGTCGAGGTCGACGGGCTCGCGCTGGGCGGTATCGCCGTGGGCATGCGCGGTGTCGAGTCGACGCTGGATCGCGAGGCCCTGAAGGCTGCCGTGGCGGCCGACGGTTCCGCCCCCGCTGCGGATGCGTTGGTGGGCCAGCTGTTCGACGGCTTCTACGACCGCCTCGGCCCGGACTTCGGCCCGACGGACTGGGTGGCGCGCAACGCGGACGTCGTCCGTGATCACGGCCGCGACCCCTTCAACAACTTCGGCGCCCCCTTGAGCAACCGGTTCCTGCAGGGCTTCGTCGACGTGTACGACCAGGCCAACGGCGACGACTTCTTCGACCGCCTTCCGCAGGTTCCCGTCGCGATCTTCGCGGGCGCGGAGGACCCGGTGACCAACTACGGCGAGGGTGCGCGCGAGGTCGCCCGGCGCCTGGAGGAGAAGGGCCACGACGTCGAACTCCACATCTACCCCGACGTCCGCCACGAGGTTCACAACGAGCCCGCGACCCGCGCCGAGATGGAGAACTCCCTCATCGAGTTCGTCCACCGCGCCGCCGGGCGGGACGACGCCTGACCCCCGAGGCGCACCCGGCCGCTCGCGCCCAAGCACCGTGACGGGGCTGTCCCTGGCAGAACGGCAAGGTCGAGCGCTTCAACCGCACCCTGCAGACCGAATGGGCCTACCGGCAGGTCTTCCTCACCAACGCCGACCGGACAGCCGCGCTTGCCCCCTGGCTCGAGCACTACAACACTGGACGACGCCACTCAGCCCTCGGAGGCCACCCGCCGATCACCCGACTGGCACCAACGTGATGACCCGGTACATCTAGCCGCAGTCCGTGCCTAGGTCGAAGCGTGAGGCGATGCCGTGGCGGTCCGCTCTCCTTTGTAGAACAGGTCAGTGGTGGGTTCCCTGGCGGTCTACTCGGCCCAATCCTGGAAGCGATCGTCACCTCGGCCTGACCCCGACTGAAGCTTCGCGTCTCGAACGGTAGTCGCGGCAATAGTTCCGCGCGCGGTTCGCCTCTTGATCAGTCCGACGATCAGCACCGCCACGCCTCCAAAGAGGGCAAGGACGGCTCCGGCGCCCGCTATCCACACCCATAGAGGCGCGGGTGCGATTACAGTCACCGCAATCTCGTTCTCCACAGGGGAACCGTTCTCACTGAGTCCGCTCACGACGATGTGGTGCTGGCCCCCGGGTATATCGTCCGGCACGAGGAGCGTCGCGACGACGTCGCCGTTCTGGTCGGCGATGGCGCTACCGAGGACGATCGGGTCCGAGTGGAGTGTGAAGGTGACGGGGCTACCCGCCTGGAATCCCTCCCCCTGCGGTCGGTCGCGGCCCGTCCGATCGCGCAGCCGATGCAGCTGCACGGCCTGACGCTGACGATGGCTCGGTGTTGTTCTGACGCCGGTGGAGAGGCCGGCATCGTGACCTCGCGCGCCGGGTGACACTCCGCGTCGCCGGTGATGGGCGGATCACGCCCGGGGCACCGACATGCGCGGTCTTCGAGCGAACGAGGTCCGAGAGAGATGCGAGATGATCGAACTTTGATTAACCGCTTGACCACCTGATCCTCTGGCTGTTACGGTCCTGAGTAACCGGTTAATCATCCGGTGAGGGCCGTCAGCGAAGAGGTGTTCATGGATCAGCGAGGCTTGTATCGACCGCGGAACGCGTGGGTGGGCGATGTCATCCCGTGGCAGGAGGACGGGGTGTTCCACCTCTTCTATCTGCACGAGACCCGCCGTGTGCCGAAGGAAGGTATGCCGTGGCGCCGTGTGGTGTCCGACGACCTCGTCACGTTCCGCGAGCAGGGTGTCGCGATCGACTCGGCCGGCCACGCTGCCGCGGACTTCAACATCTACACGGGCAGCATCGTCCGCGACGACCGAGGCACGCATCACGCGTTCTACACCGGGCAGAATCCTGATCGGCGCGGCGCCGACGGCAGTCCGCTGCAGGTGGTGATGCACGCCATCAGCGACGACGGCATGGGGTCCTGGACCCGGCATCCGGAAGACGCCTTCGGCGCGAGCAAAGGGTACGAGACCGGCGATTGGCGCGACCCATACGTCTTCTGGGACGGGGAGGCCGGACTGTGGCGCATGCTGATCACCGCCCGTCACGCAGACGGACCGTACCGACGCCGTGGCGTGATCGCGCAGTGCACGTCGACGGACCTGCACTCCTGGACGCCGGTCGAGCCGTTCTGGGATCCGCGTCGCTACGTCGCCCACGAGTGTCCCGAGGTGTTCGAGTGGAACGGATGGTGGTATCTCGTCTACTCCGAGTTCAGCGAGTCGTTCACCACCCGCTATCGCATGTCGCGGAGCCTCCACGGGCCCTGGACAGTGCCGGAGCACGACTCGCTCGACGGTCGGGCGTACTACGCGGCGAAGTCGGCCGCCCGCGACGGACGCCGGTTCTTCTTCGGGTGGATCGCCTCTCGCGAGGGGTCGACCGACGACGGCGCGTGGCAGTGGGCCGGAACGCTTTCCGTACTAGAGGCCGAGCAGCGTGGCGACGGCACGCTGCGCTTCCACCCGCCCCGCGAGTTCGCCGACTCTTTCGATGAGGCCGAGACCGCACTCGCCGACGGCACGGTCCTCTCGGCTCCGGACGGCTACGCCGACGCCCTCGTCCCGGTCGTGGCGCCGCCCGCATTCCGCCTTCGTGCGCGGATCCAGATCGCTCCCCAGACGACGGAGTGCGGTGTCCTGCTCCGCGCGAGCGACGACGGCGATGAAGGCTACTTTCTGCGGTTGGAGCCCCGCCGCGGTCGCATGGTCTTCGACCGGTGGCCGCGAAGGCGAACAGGAACGGAGCAGTGGCAGATCTCCGGTGACGTGCCGTTCGCCGTCGAACTGGAGCGCGCCGCCCGCATCGACCCTGGCGAGCACACTCTCGAGGTGATCGTCGACGGCGACCTCTGCGTCGCGACGCTCGACGAGTCCGTCGTCCTCAGCACGCGGCTGTACGACCGCCCGAGCGGGCGCGTCGGCGCCTTCGTCGGCGAAGGGTCGATCGTCGTCGACGAGTTCACCGTCCACTCACGACCGGAGACCGGGGCGTCGGCATCTGTGTCCTCAGAGCTCGCCGCGATCAGCCGCTGACCGCCCACCGTCGTTCCCGCCTGTTCCTCTTCCTCACCCGCCCGCGACACAATCAATGGAGATACGCACATGAACATCCCACAGCGCACCACCGCTCTCGCCGCCTTCGCTCTCGCCGCATCCCTCGTCATGACGGGGTGCTCCGGATCCTCGAGCGGCGGCGACCCGACCGACGTCAATCCTGAGGGGGAGATCACGCCTCGCGAGATCTCCTGGCTGCTCTCGCGACCGGCCGATGGCGGCGTCATCACCGCGATGCAGCAGATCGCCGACGAGTATGCCGCCGATCACCCCGGCTTCAAGCTGAACCTGATCACGACGCCCGATCGGCCGTCCTACGTCCAGAAGTACGAGACGCTCGCCGCCGCGAACAAGCTCCCCGAGCTGTTCGACACCGATGCGACACCGTTCGCGCAGAAGCTCGCGACGCAGGGCAAGATGGTCGATGTCGACCTGCTGCTCGAGGATCTGGGACTCGCCGACGACTATCGCGAGGCCGCGCTGAACTACCAGCGCTTCGACGACGGCTCCCTCTACATGGTGCCGTTCGAGTTCCAGCTGGAATTCTTCTGGTACAACAAGGCGCTGTTCGAGCAGGCCGGCGTGTCGATCCCGGCGACCCTCGACGACTTCGCCGCGACGTGCGAAGCTCTGCGCGCGGAGGGGGTCACCCCGATCGCTCTGGACGGTCAGGATCAGTGGCCGCTCGAGCGGTACATGGCCTACTACCCGTTCCGTCTCGCCGGTCCCGAGTACGTGAAGAAGCTCAAGACGGGCGACGCGTCGTTCGGAGACGAGCCCGGACGCGCGGCCGCGGAGTGGCTGTACGGCCTCGGCCAGGCGGGCTGCTTCCAGGAGGGCTTCTCGTCGACCGGTTACGCCGACGCGCAGGCCCTGTTCACCTCGGGGAAGGCGGCGATGTACAACATCGGAACGTGGGAGCTCGGCAACCTCGCTACCGATGCACTCGACGAAGGTGTGCGCGACGACGTCGACTACTTCACCCTCCCCACGATCGACGGAGCCGTCACCGCCGACAACGAGTACGTCACGCCGTCCGGCATCGGCATGGCCGTGAACGCCCAGACGTACGACCCGCTCGTGCGCGACTTCCTCGCCTACGCCCTGGAGCGCTACCCCGAGGTGTACACCGCCTCCGGAGCCCTGTCGCCGACGAACGGCGTCGATCCCGTCATCCCGGACAACGCGACCCCCTTGTATTCCCGAGCAGTGGAGCAGTCCGCCGGGGTCGGTCCGGCGATCGCGATGCCGTGGGACACGCAGCTGGACCCGGCGACCAACACCCGTCTCCAGCAGGAGCTGACGCTGCTGGTGCAGGGAGACATCACCCCCGACGAGTTCATCGAGACGATGGATGCCGCCCTGGCGGAGAACGTCGGTGACTGACATCGCCGAAGCCGGGGTGCGTGCGGACAGCCCGCGCGCCCCCCGGCGCCGCCCGCCGATGAGGTCGTCGATGCTGCCGCGCCGGTCTGCGCTGTCGGTGATCGTCTTCCTCGTCCCACCGCTCGTGCTCTACGGCGTCGCGGTGCTGCTCCCGATCCTGCAGTCGCTGGTGCTCAGTGTGTTCCGATGGGACGGCATCACCGACATGGTCTTCGTCGGGCTGGACAACTACATCAAGATGTTCACGCGCGACGACGTGTTCTGGACGGCCTTCCGCAACGCGCTCGGCTACCTTGCGATCTGCCTGGTGCTGCAGCTGGGCGGCGCGCTCGCGGTCGCCGGCCTGCTGACCGCGCTGCCGCGGGCCCGCGAACTCGTCAAGACGCTGTACCTCCTGCCGGCGGTCATCTCCACGGTCGCGATCGCGTTCCTCTTCGTGCGCATCTACTCGCTGGAACCTGTAGGCCTGCTCAATCAACTGCTGGCGTGGGTCGGACTCGAGGGCCTCCAGACGGCGTGGCTGTCGAATGTGCAGACCGTGCTCGCGGCCGTCTCTATCCCGGAGGGATGGCGCTTCACCGGGCTCTACATGCTCATCATCTACGCCGCACTGATCGCCGTGCCCTATGAGCTCGAGGAGGCCGCCCGACTGGACGGCGCATCCTGGTGGCAGACGTTCTGGCGGATCAGGTTCCCCTACATCCGCTCGGTCTGGATCACCACCACGATCATGGCCACCACCTTCGCGCTCCGCGGATTCGACATCCCGTACCTCCTCACCAACGGCGGACCCGGTCAGTCGTCGGAGCTGCTGACCACCTACATGTACAAGACCGCGTTCGTGCACACCGACTACGGCTACGCCAGCGCGATCTCGGTCTTCATCGTCGTCGAGTGCCTCGTCGCCGTCGGCCTGATCATCGCGCTCCTTCGTCGAAGGGACGAATCGTGACCGCCCCCGTCCTGGACCGCCCGACCGTGACCGACAGCGTCGGAACCCCCGCACGCCCGCCACGCGCGACCGGCTCTCATCGCCTCCGCGTGCAGCGGACGCTCCTCACCGTCACGATCGTGCTGATCGTCATCGTGCAGGTGTACCCGCTCCTGTGGCTGTTCATCACGAGCTTCCGCACGGCATCCGACTTCGCCGGGGGCAATCCGTTCGCCCTTCCCACCGAATTCACGCTCGACAACTACGTCCGCGCGTTCGCGACCGGCAATCTCGGGCTGAACATCCTCAACAGCCTGATCGTCACGCTCGGTGCGAGCGCGCTCATCGTGATCGCGGGGATGATGGCCGCCTACGCACTGCAGGTGCTCGGGTTCCGCTTCAGCAATCTCGTCCGAGCTGTGTTCCTTCTCGGCATCATCGTGCCGGTGCAGATCGCGCTCGTCCCCCTGTTCATCGACTACGCCCAGGTCGGGCTGCTCGACACCCACCTGTCGATGATCGTTCCGCTCGCCGCGTTCTCGCTGCCGATGGCGATCTACCTGTTCTCGTCGTTCTACCAGTACATCCCCCGCGAGATGTACGAGGCGGCGTCGCTCGACGGAGCCGGCCCCTACCGGATCTTCGCCCAGATCACGTTCCCGCTCTCGGCGAACACGATCATCACGGTCGTGCTGGTGAACAGCATCTTCATCTGGAACGACTTCATCTTCGCCAACACCTTCGTGCTGTCGGACGGATTGAAGACCATCCCGCTCGGCCTGCAAAACTACATCGGAGCGATGGGCAACACGGACTGGACAGCGACGTTCGCCGCCGTCTGCGTGACGGTGACACCGCTGCTGCTGGTGTTCCTCGTGCTGAACAAGGCCATGATCAACGGACTGGAGAGCGGGGCCACCAAGGGATGAGCTCGACCGGGCACGGCAGGAACGGACCTGCCGTCACCATGCGCGACGTCGCGAAGGCCGCCGGCGTCTCGGTGGCCACCGTCTCGCACGTCGTCAACGACAAGCCCGGCGCGCGGATCGGCGAAGACGCCCGCAGGCGCGTGCACGAAGCCGTGGCGAGACTCGGATACCGGCCGAACGCGCTGGCGAAGACTCTGTCCGAGGGCGGCTCGCGCTTCATCGGCCTGGTCGCCGACGCGATCGCGACGACCCCGTTCGCCGGCCAGATCATCCACGGCGCACAGGACGAGGCGTGGAAGCACGGCTACGTCCTTCTGGTCGCCAACACGGAAGGCGACCCCGCGGTGGAGAGCGATGTGATCGCGATGATGCTCGAGCACCAGGTGCGCGGCATCCTCTACTCCACCTGGTACCACCGCGAGATCGCCGTGCCGGAGATCCTGCAGCAGACCGACACCGTTCTGGTGGACTGCTTCGCACCCGACCCGACCTTTCCCGCCGTGGTCCCGGACGAGAGGCAGGGGGGTCGTACGGCGACGGAGCTGCTCATCGAGGCCGGTCATCGCCGCATCGCGTTCATCAACACCACGACACCCTCGCCGGCGCGGACCGACCGCCTCGCCGGATATCGAGACGCCCTCTCGTCCGCCGGCATCGCGTTTGACGAGTCGCTCGTGTTCTCGGCCGAACCGCAGCAGGAGGGCGGGTACGCGACAGTCGATGAGCTCGTGCGCGCAGATGTCACCGCGGTCTTCTGCCACAACGACCGCGTCGCGATGGGACTCTACGACGGACTGCGCGAACACGGTCTTCACGTGCCCGACGACATCGCCGTCGTGGGGTTCGACAACCAGGAGGTGATCGCAGCCCACCTGCGGCCACCCTTGTCCACGGTCGCTCTGCCGCACTACGAGCTCGGCGCTGCGGGGGTACGTGTCCTCCTCGGAATCGATGCCCCTCAAACCGGACCGACGCTCGTCTCGTGCCCGCCCGTTCTGCGGGCCTCGATCACCTGATCCGCCGCACGGCACCCCCCCCACCCAAGAAGGACTCGGATGCGCCCGCAGTTCCACTTCACGCCGCAGTCCGGCTGGATAAACGACCCGCACGGCATCACGTACCGTGACGGCGGGTACGACACGTTCTTCCAGTTCGTGCCGGGTCAGACCGTGTGGGGGCCGGACTGCCGTTGGGGTCATGCCCGGGGTCGCGACCTTTTCTCCCTCGAGGAGCTGCCGGTCGCGATCGCGCCGGGCGAGGGCGATGGCGGTATCTGGACCGGCTCGTTGGTCGCCGGCGTCGCTGGGGGCGCGCGTGTGTTCTACACGTCGACCTCCGAGCCGGACGTCGGGATCGGGCGGGTGCGGGTGGCGACCCCGGATGACGGGGAGTGGGTCTCGTGGACCAAGGGGGCGTTCGTCGTGGATGCTCCGGCGGGACTGCACCTGATCGCCTATCGCGACCCGTTCCTGCGGCAGGACCCCGACGGGTGGCGGATGTTCGTCGGAGCGGGTGACCGCGACGGCACGGCGATGGCCCTCAGCTACCGCTCCGACGATCTGGAGGAATGGGCGTACGAGGGGGTCGCTCTCGACCGCTCCACGAACGAGACGGCGGACGTGTGGATGGGGGCGCTGTGGGAGTGCCCGCAGATCATCGACGTCGACGGTCACGCCGTCATGATCTCCTCCGTCTGGGACGCGGACGTGCTCTACTACGCCGGCTACGCGATCGGCGGGTACGAGCGGGGCCGGTTCGTCGCCGAGCGGTGGGGGCGGCTCACGTGGGGTGACAGCTACTACGCCCCGTCGTTCTTCCGCGACGATCAGGGTCGACCCTGCCTGGTGTTCTGGATGCGGGCGATCGCGGACCTGGATGCCGGATGGGCAGGTGCCCACAGCATCCCGTTCGTCCTGTCCGTCGCCGACGGGAAGCTGGTCGCGTCGCCGCATCCGGATCTGGACAGGTACCGGGCCGGTGCCGCAGCTGCTCGGGTCGACGGGCTTGCAGCCCACCTCACCTGGACACCGAACCCGGAGCACCTCATCGTCGCCTCCGGGGGTGAGAACGTCTTCGAGCTCGCCCAGAGCGGTCCGGGGGAGCTGAGCATCATGGTGCAGGGGGCGGGAGCGGTCGTCCCGGTGGCCGGGCCGGTTCGCGTCATCGTGGACGGCCCCGTTCTCGAGGTGGTGAGCGACGCCGGTCTGTTCGGAGCAGCCATCGCCCCCTCGGGCGACGCGATCGAGATAGCGAGCGGCGCCGAGCACACCACCCTGCACCCACTTCACCGCTGACAGATCGCCCTCCTGCGACCGCCATCCCGCCGCGTAAGAATCGCGTAAACCGGAACGACTCTCAGCCTTGCCGAGCGCGACCCAGCGGAACCCCGAACCGCGCCGAATCAACGCCAACGCAACACGCCGCACCCGGGTGGTCGCCCAGATCCGGGGTTCAAATCCCTCCGTCTCCGCCATGAACCCCCGGGTCATCCGGGGGTTTTCGCGTTCCGCGCCACTCCCTCACTGGTCATCATCGAAGCCATCGACCCGTGAGAAGCCACGCGATGGTTGCGGGAGAACATGCGCGAGAAGCGTGCGGCCGCGTCTGACGCTGTGGCGCGAACGGCGCCGGGGCGCGTTTTCGCGGTGGATGCCGGTCGCCTGGCCGTGCTCGCCGTCGTGGTCGGTGCGCCACCGGATCCGAGTTCGTCGCCGACGGCGGCGTCACCGCCGGCTGACCCGACCCGAACCCCGCCGCTCGGCGCCTCAGGCGTCGTCGGCGGGGTTCGCCAGTTCTTCGGATGCCCGCGCCAGCGCCGGCACCATCCATTCCGCCGAGCCGAGCGTGACGCGGGTGTCGGGGCCCGACACCGACACGGCGGTCGGCGTCGCCGCGCCGGTGAGGGCGACGGCGAAGCAGCGGACGCCGACCTCTTGCTCGCCCTCGTCGATCGCGTACCCGCGCTGACGGATCGTCGCGAGGTCGGCCAGGAGCGACTCCTCGGTGGTGTGGGTGGAGTCGGTGAAGCGCGGCATCCCGGCTCTGCGGACGATCGCGAGGACCTCGGCGTCCGGCAGCTGCGCCAGCATCGCCTTGCCGACACCGGTGGAGTGCGCGTAGACCCGGCGCCCGACCTCGGTGAACATCCGCATCTGGTGGCGGGAGGGGACCTGCGCGACGTAGACGACCTTGTCGCCGTCGAGGATCGCCAGGTTCGCCGTCTCTTGCGAGGTCTCCTCGAGCTCCTCGAGGCTCGGTCTCGCCCACGCGGCCATGAGTCGCGTCGCCTGGTCGCCGAGGGGGATGAGGCCGGTGCCCAGCGCGTAGCGGCGGGACGGCAGCTGGCGCACGTAGCCGAGCGTCATGAGCGTGCGTACGAGCCGGTGCGCGGTGGGCAGCGCGAGCCCCATCGCCTCGGCGACCTCGCTCAGGGTCGCGCGGCCGCCGCGCTGCCCGAGGATCTCGAGGATCGCGAACGCGCGCGCGACGGACTGCACCGCGTTCTTCGGATCCGTCTCCACCGCATCGCGATTCATGCGACTCCATTTCCACTATCCGGAACAACCTACCGCACAATCCGTGACAGCCCGCCCTCGACTTTGCATCCGTTCCGAATCGTGGAACACTCGTCGCAACGAGGAGGTCCGCATGCACGCTCCCGACACTGTCGTCGAGGAACTGGCCGCCGCGCTGCCCGACGGGTCCGTCATCGTCGACCCGTCGTCGATGGACGCGTACCGCTGGGATCGTGCGCTCGACCCGGATGCCGGCATCCCGCTCGCCGTCGTCAGACCGCAGACGACCGACGAGGTCCAAGAGATCGTCCGCGCGGCCGCCCGCGCCGGCATCCCGCTGATCCCGCGTGGCGCCGGCTCGGGCCTGTCGGGCGGAAGCTCCGCGGTCGCCGGCGCCATCGTGGTGTCGCTCGACCGGATGCGGCGGATCGACATCGACCCCGCGACCCGCATGGCCACGGTCCAGCCCGGCGCCTTCAACGCCGAGGTCAAGCGCGCCGCGGCCGCCGAGGGCCTGTGGTACCCGCCGGACCCCTCCTCGTACGAGTTCTGCTCGATCGGCGGCAACGTCGCCACGAACGCCGGCGGCCTGTGCTGCGTGAAGTACGGCGTGACCACCGACTACGTCCTCGGCATGACCGTCGTCCTCGCCGACGGGCGGGCGGTGCGGCTCGGCGGCCCCCGGCTCAAGGACGTCGCGGGGCTGTCGCTGTCCAAGCTCTTCGTCGGCAGCGAGGGGACGCTCGGCATCATCACCGAGGTCATCCTGCGGCTGATCCCCGCCCAGCGCCGCCCGTCGACGCTCGTCGCGACGTTCCCGACGCTGTCGGGGGCGACGGATGCCGTGCTCGCGATCACCCGCACCATGCGGCCGTCGATGCTCGAGTTCATGGACAAGGCCTCCATCAAGGCCGTCGAGGACGAGACGCGCATGGGGCTGGACCGCGACGCCGAGGCGATGCTCATCGTCCAGTCCGACGAATCGCCCGCGGCCGCCGCGGCCGAGATCGCCGAGGTCGAGCGCATCTGCGGCGACGCCGGTGCGACCGAGTGCTACACCACCGACGACCCGGACGAGGGCGAGGCCTTCGTCGTCGCGCGGCGCATGGCGATCCCCGCCGTCGAGAAGAAGGGCACGCTGCTGCTCGAAGACGTCGGCGTGCCGCTTCCCCGCCTCGGCGACCTCGTGCTCGGCATCGAGCGGATCTCGGCGACGCACGACGTGCCCATCGCCGTCATCGCCCACGCCGGCGACGGCAACACCCACCCCCTGCTCGTCTTCGACCCCCGCGACCTCGATCAGAAGCGACGGGCCGAGACGGCGTACGGCGAGATCATGGACCTCGCGATCTCGCTCGGCGGCACCATCACCGGCGAACACGGCGTCGGCCGGCTCAAGCGGCCCTGGCTGTCCTCTTACCTCGGCGAGGACGAACTCGAGCTCAACAAGCGCATCAAGGCCGCCCTCGACCCCCACAACATCCTCAACCCGGGCGCCGTGTTCGGCGCCTGACGGAGACCCATGACCACTCAGCACCCCCTTTCCCCCGCCCGCACTGACCGCGCCGGCCTGCAGGTCGCCGACGAGCTCGTCGCCTTCATCGAGACCGAGGCCCTTGCCGGCACCGGCATCGACGCCGAGACCTTCTGGGCCGGGGCGGCGCAGATCCTCGCCGACCTGACTCCCCTCAATCGGCAGCTGCTCGCCGAGCGCGACCGGCTGCAGGCCGACCTCGACGCCTTCCACACCGCCCACCCGGGCCGTCCCGACCCGGCGGTCTACCGCCGCCACCTCGAAGAGATCGGCTATCTGCTGCCGGCGCCGGATCCGGCATCCGTCCAGGTCGTCACCGAGAACGTCGACCCCGAGATCGCCCGCATCGCCGGCCCCCAGCTCGTCGTGCCCCTGCTCAACGCCCGCTTCGCGGTGAACGCCGCGAACGCCCGGTGGGGGTCGCTGTACGACGCGCTCTACGGCACGGACGCGATCGAGGATGCCGGCGAGCTGGCCAAGACCGCGCAGTACAACCCCGCCCGCGGGGCCGCGGTGGTCGCCCGGGGCCGCGCCCTGCTCGACCAGATCGCGCCGCTCGCGGGCGCCTCGCACGCCGACGCGACCGGCTACCGCGTCGAGGACGGCGCGCTCGTCGTGACCGTCGACGGCCAGGCGCGGGCGCTCGCTGACCCGACGGGGCTGGCGGGCTACACCGGCGAGGCCGGGTCACCGGCATCCGTGCTGCTGACCCACCACGGACTGCACGTCGAGATCCTCATCGACCGCACGCACCCGATCGGCAGGACCGACCCCGCCGGCGTCGCCGATCTCATCGTGGAATCCGCGATCTCGACGATCATGGACCTCGAGGACTCCGTCGCGGCGGTGGACGCCGAAGACAAGGTGCTCGGCTACCGCAACTGGCTCGGCCTCATGCGCCGCACGCTCAGCGAGCGGGTGTCCAAGGGCGGCCAAAGCTTCCTGCGAACGATGAACCCCGACCGCACTTACACGACGCCGGACGGCGGCAGCCTGACCCTGCCCGGCCGCTCGCTGCTGCTGGTGCGCAACGTCGGCCACCTCATGACGACCGACGCCGTCCTCGACCCCGCCGGCGACGAGGTCCCCGAAGGGATCCTCGATGCGATCGTGACGGTGCTCGGCTCCCTCGCCGATCTTCGGGGGGATGCCGCCGGCGGCAACTCGCGGACCGGCTCGGTGTACATCGTCAAGCCCAAGATGCACGGGCCCGCCGAAGTCGCCTTCGCCGTCGAGCTCTTCGGCCGCGTGGAGGACCTGCTGGGCCTGCCGCGCAACACCGTCAAGATTGGGATCATGGACGAGGAGCGCCGCACGACGGTGAACCTGGCCGCGTCGATCGGCGCAGCGCGGGAGCGCGTCGCCTTCATCAACACCGGCTTCCTCGACCGGACCGGCGACGAGATCCACACGTCGCTGCGGGCGGGCGCGATGGTGCCGAAGGGCCGCATGCGCGAGCAGGCCTGGCTCACCGCGTACGAGCGCTGGAACGTCGACGTCGGCACCGCGGCGGGACTGCGCGGGCGCGGGCAGATCGGCAAGGGCATGTGGGCGATGCCCGACCTCATGCACGACATGCTCGACCAGAAGGCCGGCCACGTGCGGGCCGGCGCCACCACGGCGTGGGTGCCCTCGCCGACCGCGGCGACCCTGCACGCGCTGCACTACCACGAGGTCGACAGCGTCGACGTGGCCGCCGACCTCGCCGGCCGCGAACCGCAGACGCTCGACGACATCCTCGTCATCCCGCTCGCCGACGAGCCGCTGGCGCGCGAGATCGTCGAGGTGGAGCTCGACAACAACGTCCAGTCGATCCTCGGCTACGTGGTGCGCTGGATCGATCAGGGCGTCGGCTGCTCGAAGGTGCCCGACATCCACGGCATCGCCCTCATGGAGGACCGCGCCACGCTCCGCATCTCGAGCCAGCTGCTGGCGAACTGGCTGGCCCACGGCGTGATCGACGTCGCGCAGATCGACGACAGCCTGCGACGCCTGTCGGCCGTGGTCGACGGGCAGAACGCCGGCGATCCGCTCTACGAGCCGCTCGTCGGCGCGGACGGCCCGGGTCTGGCCTTCGACGCCGCGCGCCGCCTCATCCTCGAGGGGGCTGCGCAGCCCAACGGGTACACCGAGCCGCTGCTGCACGGCATCCGTCGCGAGAAGAAGGCGCAGGCGATCGCCGCCGCGCAGCGCTGATCAGAGCTGACGCGCGCAGCCGCGGCCCTCAGGCGGCCGCGGCTGCCGCGGCCAGCGCGCGCTGGAGCGGCTGGTAGTGCTCGATGACGGCGCGGCGGTACGCCTCGACGTCGCACGCGAGCGCGGCCTCGAGCATGTCGCCGTGCGCCTTCGCCGTCTGCCGCAGATCGGCGGGCAGCGCGAGGCCCAGCTGGGGGAGGACGGCGGTGTGCACGTCCCAGAACGCCCCGACCAGCTGCTCGGCCAGCCGATTGCCGGTCGCGGCGAACATCGTCGTATGGAAGGCGCGGTCGGCGTCCAGGAACGTCTCACCGCGCTCGGCGCGCTCGATCATCTCGGCGACCAGCTCGCGCAGTGTTCCGGCGTCGTGCGTGTCCGTGGTCGACACCACGCGCTCGGCCATCGAAAGGTCGAGGGCCAGACGCACCTCGACGACCTCGCGCAGCGCGTCCAGTGACCCGTCGGGAGCGAGAACTCCCCGGAAGACGAGCGCCTCTACCATCGGGTCCAGCGACATCCCGCCCACGTAGGTACCGTGGCCGTGTCGGACCTGCACGATATCCAGCGTCGACAGCGTGCGGATCGCCTCGCGCACCGACGACCGCGAGACGTCCAGGGTGTCGCACAGCTCCGACTCGGTGGGCAGCGGGTCGCCCGGACGGAGGTTGCGCGTGAGGATGAGCTGCTTGATCTGGTCCGCGGTGGTGTTGCGGCGCATCCGCGCGCCGCGTTTGTCGATCACAGTCATCCGGGCCTTCTTCCATCCCAAGGTCACAAATCGGCTTCGCTCATTGTGCATTGCACCGACGTGTGTTTATAGTACGTCAGACGTCTGATGTTCTCAAGGCGTCACCCCCCCGGTCCATCAACGGAGACAGACACATGACACTGCGAACCACAGCCCGCCGCAGCGCGGGTCGGATGGCGGCACTGACCGCCGGCGGCATCGCCGCCGCCCTCGTCCTCGCCGGGTGCGGCGCGGCGGCCGAGCCGGCCACCGATTCCTCGGCCGGCGGTGAGATCGACTCGGACGCCATCATCGAGGCGGGCATCTCGTACGCCCTCGGCGGCAGCTTCGATCCGCTGCTGGCCAGTGGCGCGGTCACCCTCGCCGCCAACTGGCACATCTTCGAGGGTCTCGTCGACCTTGACCCGGTGACCCGGGAGCCCTACGCCGCGCTCGCCGCCGAGATGCCCACGCAGATCGACGACACCACCTACGAGATCGACATCCGCGAGGGTGCGACGTTCCACAACGGCGAGCCGGTGACGGTCGACGACGTCGTCTACAGCTTCGAGCGCGTGCTCGACCCCGAGGCCGGCAGCCTCTTCACCAGCTTCATCGACTTCATCGACACCGTCGAGGCCGTCGACGAGGACACCGTCCGCGTCACCACCGACTACCCGTTCTCGCTCATCAACGAGCGGCTCGGCGTCGTGAAGGTCGTCCCGCAGGCCCTCGTCGAGGAGGACGCCGAGGACTTCGGCGCCAACCCCGTGGGCACGGGCCCGTACTCGCTGGTGTCGGCCGTCCCCGACGACGCGCTCGTGTTCGAGCGGTTCGATGACTACAACGGTCCGCGTCCGGCCCTGGCCGCCGGCATGAACTGGAACCTGCTGTCCGACCCGGCCGCGCGGGTCACCGCGATGTCGTCGGGCACCATCCAGGCGATGGAGGACGTCCCCTACATCGACGTGGACTCCCTCTCGGCGTCGGTCGACGTCGAGACCGTGCAGTCCTTCGGTCTGCTGTTCATGATGTTCAACACCCAGCAGGCGCCGTTCGACGACCCGCGCGTGCGCAAGGCGTTCCTCTACGCCCTGGACATGGACACCATCATCGGCACCGGCCTGCTGGGCAACGCCGAGCCGGCCACGTCCTTCCTGCCCGAGACGCACCCGAACTACAACGAGGCGTCGACGGTCTACACCTACGACCCCGAGAAGGCCGAGGAGCTCCTGGCCGAGGCGGGTGTCTCGGACCTGTCGATCACGCTGCTGACCACCGACACCGGGTGGGTCCGCGAGGTCGCCCCGCTCATCAAGGAGTCGCTGGACGCGATCGGCGTCAAGACGACCCTCGACATCGGCCAGTCGCCTGCGCAGTACGGCAAGGTGGATGCCGGTGACTACCAGGTGATGATCGCCCCCGGTGACCCGTCGGTCTTCGGAAACGACGCCGACATCCTGATGCGTTGGTGGTACGGCGACAACGTGTGGCCGAACGACCGCTACCGCTGGGCCGACAGCCCCGAGTTCGCCGAGCTCACCGACCTGCTGAACACGGCGGTCGCGCAGTCCGGTGACGAGCAGCAGCAGACGTGGAACCAGGCGTTCGACCTGCTGTCCGAAGAGGTGCCGCTGTACCCGCTGCTGCACCGCCAGCTGCCCACCGCGTGGAACGCCGACGAGCTGGTCGGGTTCGCCCCCGTCCCGACGACCGGCCTGTCGTTCCTCGACGTGGGCGTCGCCGCCAAGTAATCCCCCGGGTGCCGGGGCGCGGGTCCCCCCGCCGCGCCCCGGCACCGCTTGATCGGAAGGACAGATCGTGTCGAACACGCTCCGTCTCGTCGGCCGAAGGCTGTTGCAGCTGCCGCTGATGATCCTCGGCATCACCTTCCTGGTGTTCTTCGTGATGTCGTTCTCGAAGGTCGACCCCGCCATCACCGCCCTGGGCGAGGGCGCGTCGATCGCCGACCGCGAGGCGTACCGTGAGGCGCTCGGCCTCAACGACCCGCTGTTCGTGCGCTACCTCGCCTTCCTCGCCGGCATGTTCCGCGGCGACCTGGGAACGTACTCCGCTCGCCAGCTCCCCGTCATCGACGAGGTGGCGCGGGCCTTCCCGATCACCCTCCAGCTGACGTTCCTGGGCCTGATCATCGCGGTCATCGGCGCCGGCCTGCTCGGCATCGTCGCGGCCGTGTACCGCGACCGCTGGCCCGACCAGCTCATCCGCGTCCTGTCGATCGCGTCGCTGTCGACGCCGTCGTTCTGGCTGGCGATCTTGATGATCCAGCTGTTCACCCTGCAGCTGCGGGCCCTCCCGGCTTCCGGTGCGCTGCCCGAGCTCACGCAGGATCCCGCGGGCTGGCTCGCCCGCATGGCGCTCCCCGCCGTGGCCCTCGCGATCCCGGTGATCGGGCAGCTGTCCCGCGTCGTCCGCACCGCGATGGTCGAGGAGCTCGACCGCGACTACGTCCGCACGGCGCTCGGCGCCGGCATCCCCCGACCGATCGTCGTGGGCCGCAACGTCCTGCGCAACGCCCTCATCACGCCGGTGACGGTGCTCGGCCTGCGCGTCGGCTACCTGCTCGGCGGCGCCGTCGTCATCGAGATCATCTTCGCGCTGCCCGGCATGGGGACCCTGATCCTCAACGGCGTGACCAACAACGAACCCAATCTCGTACAGGGGGTGACGCTCGCCGTGGCCCTGGCGTTCGTCGTCATCAACATCGTCGTGGACCTGCTGTACGTCCTCATCAATCCGCGGATCAGGTCGGTGTGACATGCGTAGACGACTGACAGAACGACTCTCCCGACCGGGACTGCGACTAGGCGAGCTCTCGCTCGGGGCCCGCATCTCGCTCGGCCTCCTCGTCCTCATCGGCCTGGCCGCCGTGCTGGCGCCCCTCATCTCGCCCTACGATCCGCTGGCCTCGGGGCCGCCGGTCCAGGCGCCGAGCGCCGAGCACCTGTTCGGCACCGACCGGCAGGGCCGCGACATCCTCTCGCGGCTGCTGCACGGCGCGCAGTACTCCCTCGTCATCGGCCTGGGCGCCACCCTCGTGGCGCTCGCCGCCGCCGCCGTCCTCGGGACGATCGCCGCGACCGCCCCGAAGGCCATCGCCGAGACGCTCATGCGTGTGCTCGATGTGGTGATGTCCTTCCCCGGCATCGCGCTCGCCGCGGTCTTCGTCGCCGTGTTCGGGCAGTCCCTGCCGGTGCTGGTGCTCACGATCGCGTTCCTCTACACCCCGCAGCTGACGCGGGTCATCCGGGCGAACATCATCGACCAGTACGGCGAGGACTACGTCTCGGCCGTCCGGGTGATGGGGACCTCGACGCCGCGCATCATCGTCAAGCACGTCGCCCGCAACACCATCGCCCCCGTGCTGGTGTTCGCGACGGTGCTCGTCGCCGACGCCATCGTCTTCGAAGCGTCACTGTCGTTCATCCAGGCGGGCGTCCCCGATCCCGAGCCGTCGTGGGGCAACGTCATCGCCGCCGGCCGCAACCTCGTCATGAGCGGCGCCTGGTGGGCGACGTTCTTCCCCGGCTTGCTCATCATGCTCACCGTCCTGGCGCTGAACGTGCTGGCCGAGAGCATGACCGACGCGATGGTGTCGCCGCGCGCCCGAAAGCTCTCGGACGACGCCGCCTCGGCCGACGAGGCGACCCACGACCTCGAGGCCGCGCAGGCTCCGGCGAGCGAGGGGGCGGCGCCCCACGAGGTGGCCACCGGCGTCGACGAACTCGACGACGAGCGGATGCCGCGGCTCGGGCTCCTCGGTGAGACCGTCGCGCCCCTCGCCGCTCAGGCTGCCCCCACGGTGCCGCTCGAGCAGCGCCTGGCAGAGCTCCGCGAGCGGGAGACGGGCCGCGCCGACCGCCTGGTCTACACCGCGGACGCGCCCGCGCTCCTCGAGGTCCGCGACCTGTCCATCTCGTTCGCCCGCCACGGCGACGTCCACGTCGTCGACCACGTGAACTTCAGCGTCCGGCCCGGCGAGACGATGGCGCTGGTGGGGGAGTCCGGCTGCGGCAAGTCGATCACCTCGCTCGCCGTGATGGGGCTGCTGGACCCCCGGGCCACCGTGACCGGCCAGATCCTTTTCGACGGCCGCGACCTGCTGACGATGACTCCCGCCGAGCGCAACGCGCTGCGTGGCAACGACATCGCGATGATCTACCAGGACGCGCTGAGCTCGCTGAACCCCGCGATGAAGATCCGGGCGCAGATGAAGCAGCTCACCTCGCGCGGCGGAACGCGGTCGGCCGAGGACCTGCTCGAGCTGGTCGGCCTCGACCCGCAGCGCACGCTGGCCTCGTATCCGCACGAGCTCTCGGGCGGGCAGCGTCAGCGCGTCCTCATCGCCATGGCACTCACGCGCAACCCGCGCCTGGTCATCGCCGACGAGCCGACGACGGCCCTCGACGTGACCGTGCAGGCGCAGGTGATCGAGCTGCTCAACGGGCTGCGCGAGGAGCTCGGATTCGCGATGGTGTTCGTGTCGCACGATCTGGCCCTGGTGGCAGAGCTCGCCCACCGCATCACGGTCATGTACGCCGGACAGGTCGTCGAGCAGGCGCCGACGCGGGATCTGCTCACCCAGCCGGTCCACGAGTACACCCGCGGGCTCCTGGGAGCGGTGCTGTCCATCGAGTCGGGCTCGGCCCGCCTGCACCAGGTCCCCGGTGTCGTGCCCTCGCCGCGCGACTTCCCCGCCGGCGATCGATTCGCGCCCCGCTCGTCGAACCCGGCGCGCAACCTCGGCGTGACGCCGGTTCGCCGGCGGATCGACGGCACCGACCATTACTACGCGGCGCATCCCGACGACGCGCCCATCGAGCCGATCGGAGCGAGCCGATGAACGACGCGGTCATCGAACTGCGGGACGTGCACGTCCGCTACAAGTCCCGCTCGTCGACGCTGTTCCACCGCCGCTACGTCGACGCGCTGGACGGGGTCTCCCTCACGGTCCGCCGCGGCCAGACCCTCGGCATCGTCGGCGAGTCCGGGTCGGGCAAGTCCACCTCGGCGAAGGTCCTCGTAGGCCTCGAACGGCCCACGTCGGGCTCGGTGGTCTTCGCCGGCGAAGAGGTGCGCAGCTTCACGACGCCGGTCCGCCGCCGCCTCGGCCGGATCCTCTCGGTGGTGTTCCAGGATCCGGCGACGGCGCTGAACGCCCGCATGACGGTGCGCGACGCGCTGCTGGACCCCATGCAGGTGCACCGCATCGGCTCGGCGGCCTCGCGCGAGCGGAAGGTCCGCGACCTCGTCGCGCGCGTCGGCCTGCCCGCGTCGGCCCTCGAGGCGCTGCCCGGGCAGCTCTCGGGCGGTCAGCGGCAGCGGGTGGCGATCGCGCGCGCCCTCGCATTGGACCCGCAGGTCATCGTCGCCGACGAGCCGACCTCGGCCCTAGACGTGTCGGTGCGCGCGCAGATCCTGAACCTGCTGACCGACCTCAAGGACGAGCTGGGCCTCGGGATGGTGTTCATCTCGCACGACATCCAGACGGTCCGCTACCTCTCGGACGAGATCGCGGTGATGAACCGCGGCCGCGTCGTCGAGTTCGGTCCCGCCGCCCAGGTCTTCGACCACCCCGAGGACGACTACACCCGCACCCTGCTGGGCGCATCCCCCTCACTTCTCGAACCGACGATCGTCGGCTGACCGCAACCGGAGCATCCCCCATGACCACGTCCTCCCCTTCCCCCGCCCCGCGCCGATTCTCGGGCGTCGTGCCGCCGGTGGCCACCCCGCTGCTGCCCGACGGCGGAGTGGACCATGCCTCGCTCGAGCGCCTGGTCGACCACCTCATCGAGGCCGGCGTCCACGGCCTCTTCGCCCTGGGCTCCACCGCCGAGACGGCCTACTTCACCGATGCGCAGCGCGCCGAGATCGTCCGGACCGTGACCTCGGCAGCATCCGGCCGGGTGCCCATCATCGTCGGGGCGATCGAGCTGACCTCGGCCCGCATCATCGAGACCGCGCGGCGGCTGACGATCCCCGGCGTGGATGCCGTCGTGACCACCGCGCCGCTGTACACCCTCAACTCCACCCGCGAGGTCGCATCCCACTTCGCCGCGATCGCCGCCGGCATCGACGTGCCGCTGTGGGCGTACGACGTGCCGGTGCGCGTGCACTCGAAGCTGCCCGTCGACCTGCTGGTGTCGCTCGGCGAGGCCGGGGTCATCGACGGCGTCAAAGACTCGTCGGGCGACGATGTCGGCTTCCGCCGGTTGGTGGCCGCCAATGAGGCTGCCGGCCACCCGCTCCAGCTGCTGACCGGCCACGAAGTGGTCGTCGACGCGATGGCCCTCGTCGGCGCCGACGGGGTCGTCCCCGGCCTCGCCAACGTCGAAGCGAGCGGATACGTCCGCCTGTGGGAAGCCGCCGTCCGCGGCGACTGGGCTGCCGCGCGCACGGAGCAGGAGCGGCTCAACCGCATCTTCGAGATCGTCTTCCAGCCCGTCGGGCTCTCGGGCGACGCCACGGGCGTCGGTGCGTTCAAGGCGGCCATGAAGGCCCGGGGGATCATCGACCACGCCACCATGGCCTTCCCGACGCAGCCCCTCGACGAGCAGGCGGTATCCCGGATCCACGGCATCCTGGCCTCGTTGGATCTGCTGCCGGACCCCGTCGCGGGATGACCGAGGTCGTCCTCGCGGTCGACATCGGAGGAACCAAGACCGCCGTCGCCCTCATCGACCGCGCAGGGGTCGCCCACGCCCGCGCGCACGGAGCGACGCCCGGCAGAGAGGGCCCGTCCGCCGTCGTCCGCAGCGTCGGAACCCTCGCCCGCGCAGCGCTGGAGCGGGCTCCCGCCGACATCGTCGTACGCGGCGTCGGCGTCGCCACTGCCGGAGTCGTCGACGTCGCCGTCGGATCGATCGTCTCTTCCACCGACACGATGACGGGGTGGGCGGGGACGCCGCTGCGGCAGCTGATCCGCGACGAGCTGGACGACGTGCTGGATGCCGGTGCGGTGGTCTCAGTGCAGAACGACGTCGACGCGCACGCCCTCGGCGAGGTCCGCCACGGGGCGGGCGCCGGTGCGCGCAGCGCGCTGGTCGTCGCCGTGGGCACGGGCGTCGGCGCGGGCATCGTCCGGGACGGCGCGGTGTGGCGCGGCAGCCGCGGTGTCGCAGGGGAACTCGGCCACGTGCCGATCCCCGGCGCGGAGCATCTGCGCTGTCCGTGCGGCCGGAGCGGGCACCTCGAGGCGCTGGGGTCGGGCGTCGGCCTGCACCGGCAGTACCTCTGGCTCGGGGGGGACGCCGCCGTCACCGACGCGCGCGCCGTCGTCGCCCTCGCCCGCCAGGGCGACGCGACCGCCGCTCGAGCCGTCGACGACTCCGCCACCGCGGTCGGCCGGGCGACAGCCGGAGCGGTGACGCTGCTCGACCCTGAAACGGTCATCATGACCGGCGGGATCGTCGCAATCGGCGAGACATGGTGGACGCCGATGCTGGCCGCGCTGCGGGGCGAACTCATCGACGCGCTCCACGACATCCCCGTCGTCGCCGGCTCACTGGGCGGCGATGCGCCCCTGCGCGGGGCCGCGAGCACCGCGTGGCACGACCTGGAAGAAGAGGACCGATGACCGACACCTCCGGAATCTTGGAGCAGCTCGCGGGCGGACTGATCGTCTCGTGCCAGGCATACCCCGGCGAGCCCATGCGCGATCCCGACACGATGCGACGCATCGCCGAGGCAGCCGTCCTCGGCGGCGCAGCCGGCATCCGACTGCAGGGACTCGCCGACATCCGGGCCGCCTCGGGCCTGACCGTGCCGATCGTGGGCCTGGTCAAGAACGGTGACGGCGACGTGTTCATCACCCCGACCCTGACCCTCGCGCGCGAGGTCGCCGACGCGGGTGCCGGCGTCGTCGCGATCGACGGCACCCGGCGGCCGCGGCCCGACGGCCTGACGCTCGCCGAGACCGTCGCGGGGCTGCGCGAGACCCACGACGTGCTCGTCATGGCCGACTGCGGGTCGCTGGCCGACGCGGTCGCCGCAGCCGATGCGGGCGCCGACATCATCGGCACGACGCTGGCGGGCTACACCGGCGAGCGGCCGAAGACCCCCGGTCCCGACCTGGAGCTCATCGCGCAGATCGCCGCCGCGCTGGACCTGCCGATCGTCGCCGAGGGCCGCATCCACACCCCCGCCGACGCGAACGCCGCGATGCGGGCGGGCGCCTTCGCGGTGTGCGTCGGCACCGCCATCACCCATCCCACGACGATCACGTCGTGGTTCGCCGACGCCGTCGCGTCCGCGCCGGGCAGGAAGGACAGCTGATGGAAGTCATCATCACCCGCGAGGACGCCATCGGCCCCCTCGTCGCCGACGACATCGCCGCGCTGCTGCGAGAGCGGCCGAATGCCGTGCTCGGGCTCGCGACCGGATCGAGCCCGCTGCGGGTGTACAACGAGCTCGCGGCGCGGACCGCCCGGGGTGAGCTGTCGTTCGCGCGTGCCCGCGCCTTCACCCTCGACGAGTACGTCGGGCTGCCCGCCGACGACCCCCGCAGCTACCGCCGCGTGGTCGCGACGGACTTCACCGACCGCGTCGACTTCGCCCCGGATGCCG
The DNA here is from genome assembly GCF_054780155.1 of Microbacterium aureliae. Lineage (NCBI taxonomy): Bacteria > Bacillati > Actinomycetota > Actinomycetes > Micrococcales > Microbacteriaceae > Microbacterium > Microbacterium aureliae. Next base: position 53,720 of record NZ_BAAGWW010000006.1, on the reverse strand, counting down.
TGCAGAGCCCCGACGGGGGAGCGGCGGACCTGGACGAGGCGTGCCGTCGGTATGAAGCGGCGATCACCGCTGCCGGCGGTGTCGACCTGCAGATCCTCGGGATCGGCACCGACGGGCACATCGCCTTCAACGAGCCCGGGTCCTCGCTGGCCTCTGCCACGCGGGTGAAGACCCTCACGATGCAGACCCGTCGCGACAACGCCCGGTTCTTCGACGGCGACGTCGACGCCGTGCCGATGCACTGCCTCACCCAGGGGCTCGGCACCATCATGCGTGCCCGGCACGTGGTGCTCGTGGCCACCGGGCAGGCCAAGGCCGAGGCGGTCCACCAGATGGTCGAGGGCGCCGTGTCCGCGATGTGGCCGGCCACGATCCTGCAGCACCACCCGCACGCCACCGTCCTGCTCGATGAGGCTGCAGCCTCGCGACTGCAGCTCGCCGACTACTACCGGTACACGTATGAGCACCGCCACCTCGTCCAGTGACGCGGCCGCGGCCGGCGGCATCCCCCGTGTCCTGATCAGTGCGTACGCCGCCTCGCCCGCGCACGGCGCGTGGGACCCGGCGCTGGAAGAAGAGCTGTTCGAGCGCCTCATGGGACTGCCCGCGGTGGCGGGCCTCGAGGTGCCGTGGGTCGGGGCCCTGCATCCGCACGACAGCGAGTGGTTCGTGCGCCACGTGCCCCGCTTGGCGGTGCTCGCCGTCACGGCGCTGCCGTGGGTCATGCGCCGGTGTGCCCAGGCGCCCGGGTACGGCCTGGCCTCGGCCGACCCCGACGGCCAGGCGGCCGCCCTCGCGGATCTGCGGGCGATCCGCGACCAGACTGCAGACCTCGCCGAGCGCAGCGGCGTGCGCACTGCGTTCGTCATGCTCCACTCCGCCCCGCGGGGGAGCGGCAGCGCAGACGCGTTCGCGCGGTCGCTCGGCGAGCTGGCGACATGGGACTGGGTCGGCGCCCGCCTGGCCGTCGAGCACTGCGACGCCGTGCGCCCGGGGCAGCCGTTCGAGAAGGGCTTCCTCTCGATCGACGACGAGCTGGCCGTCCTGGACCGGATGCCGGGGGCCGCCGGCCTCTGGATGAACTGGGGCCGCTCGGCGATCGAGCTGCGGGATCCCGCCGCGGTCACCCGCCAGATCGCGCTCGCCGCCGGGACCGGCCGGCTCACCGGCCTGACCTTCTCGGGGGCCTCGGTCATCGACGACGCCTACGGACCCGCCTGGATCGACACGCATCCTCCGATCCGCGAGACCGATTCCGCCACGAGCTCGCTGCTGACCGCCGAGGCCGTCGCCGCCGCGGTGCGGGCCGCCGGTGACGTGCCCTGGTGGGGGGTGAAGGTGAGCAGGCGGACGTCCGACCGCACGGCCGCCGACGTCGCGGCGACCGTAGGCCGTAACCTTGCCGTCGTGCGAGACGCGATTGCGGAGTCCGGCCGGTGACCGAGACCCTCATCCATTCCGCGCGCATCGTCACCGCGGCAGACGGCGCCATGGCCGATATCCCCGACGGCTGGCTGCACGTGCGCGACGGCGTCGTCGCGGGCGTGGGCGCGCGCGCGGATGGATTGCCGCGGGTCGATCCTCGGGCCGAGGTCATCGACGCCGTCGCCGTGGCCGGTGCCGGCGCGATGCTCACGCCGGGACTGGTCGACATCCACTGTCACGGCGGGGGAGGGGTCTCGTTCGACGGCTCGCTCGATGACATCGCCCACGCCGTCGCAGTGCACCGGCGACACGGGGTGACCAGCCTGCTGCTGTCCCTCGTCAGCGCACCGCTGGACGCGCTCGAGTCCCAGATGGCGCGCATCGCCGAGGCGATGACGGCGGTGCCCGGCGTCCTCGGCGCCCACCTCGAGGGGCCCTTCCTCGCCGACGCCCGCCGCGGCGCGCATGATCCCGCGGTGCTGCGCGAGCCCGAGGCAGGCGGGCTGGATCGGATGATGGCGGGCGGAATCGTCCGTCAGGTGACGCTCGCTCCCGAACTGGCGGGCTCGATGGGCGCGATCGAGCGCATCGCCGCCGTCGGCGCGGTCGCCGCCGTCGGGCACACCGACGCCGACGCCGACACCGTGGACCAGGCCTTCGAGCGCGGAGCGCGACTGCTCACGCACGCCTTCAACGGCATGCGCCCGCTGCTGCACCGTGCCCCCGGGCCCGTCGGTGCGGCGCTGGCCGACCCCCGTGTCGTGCTCGAGGTGATCCCCGACGGCGTCCACGTCGACGGAAGGGTGGTCCGGATGCTGTTCGCCGCCGCCCCCGGCCGGATCGCGGTCGTCAGCGACGCCATGGCGGCCGCCGGTGCGCCCGACGGCCGGTACGCCCTGGGATCGCTCGAGGTCGACGTCGTCGACGGTGCGGCCCGCGTGGTCGACAGCGGCTCGCTCGCCGGCTCGACCCTGACTCTGGATGCGGCCGTGCGCCACTGCATTCGGTTCGGTGTTGCGCTCGCCGACGTCGTCCGCGCCGCGACCGCGACACCGGCGCGCGTGATCGGTCGCCCCGACCTCGGTGTGCTCGCGGCGGGTGCCCCCGCCGACGCGGTGCTGTGGAGCGTGGACCTGCACGTCGCGCGGGTGTGGCAGGACGGCGCGGTCGTCGTGGGCTGACGCCTACGATCGAGAGATGCCGCTGATCCAGCCCCTGCCGCCGCCCGGCGGGCGGGTCGTCGTGCGCTACCTGCTGCCGAGCGGCCAGGCCACCGACGCCCTCGGCGAGCTGCTGAGCGCCGACGAGCACACCGTCGTCGTCGACGGCAAGCGTGGGATCGAGCGGATCGCCGTCGCCGACATCATCGCCGCCAAGCCCGTCCCGCCGCCGCCCGCCCCGCGGACGCGCTGACCGGCGGCGCTACCCGCCGGCGCCCCGACCATCCCGCACCGCCGCGAAGCGGTCCAGCAGGATCGGGATGCCGGTCTTCATCCACCACGCGGGGTCGACGGTGCCCGCCGACATCCCGTGGCCCGGATCGAACTCCGCCATGTGCAGGGGCTCGTGCGCTCGGTCGAGCGGCGTGCCGAGGACGTCGGCCGCCTCGGCGAGGACGACGCTGCGCAGGCCGAACCAGTCCTCGGGCAGCGGGGTCTCGCCCAGGCGTGCCCGCAGCTCCCGCCACAGGTACGGGTCGCCGCGGAGTCCCCATTGCGTGACCCCGCGCTCGAACAGGCTGCCGATGCTGCCCGGCGCGACCGGCGGGGGGAATCGCGCGTGGACGAGCGCGCGCACGTGGCGGTACGCCGCATCGTCGAAGGCGACGAGGCGCAGCTCCTCGACCCCGGTCGGGGTGTGCTGTGCGGCGTCGAGGGCGGCGGTGACGGATGCCGCGCGCGGCCACCCGTACACGCCGGCGCCGACGAGGGGCGCGGCCACGCACCGGGCGCCCAACTCGTCGGCGACCTCGAGGACGCGGCGGAAGCAGCTCTCGAGCAGGGCGGGATCGGTCTCGCCGGCGTTGCGGTTCGGGCCGACGGTGTGGATGACGTGGGCCGCGGGCAGGTTCCCGGCGATCGTCCAGCCGGCGTCGCCGCTGGCGAGCCCGTCGGGGAAGCGCCGGATGCAGTCCGCCAGCAGCGCCGGCCCTGCCGCGCGGTGGATCGCGCCGTCGACGCCCCCGCCGCCGCGCATGCGGTTGTTGGCGGCGTTGACGATGGCGTCCACGTGCTCCCGCATGATGTCGCCCTGTACGGCGGTGACCCGGATCATGCCCTCATTGTGCGCCCGGGACGCCCGCTTCTACAGGCGCGGGGTGCGCGGCGGCTCGACGCGCCGCGCCCCCGTGGCCTCGAACGCTCCGGCCAGACGCAGCAGCCGGGAGTCGTCGTACGCGCGCCCGGCGAAGGTCAATCCCACCGGCATCCCGATGTCGGCCATGACCCCCATCGGCACTGTGACGGTCGGGATGCCGAAGTGGCGGACGGCGAGGTTGCCGTTGGCGATCCACACGCCGTTCCGCCAGCCGAGATCGGCGGATGCCGCATCGACGTCCATGTCGGCGGGCCCGACGTCGGCGACCGCGGGGAACACGACGGCGTCGAGCGAGAGGGCGTCCATCCACTCCTCGAGGTCGACCCGGCGGGACTCCTCGAGGCCGCGGACGCCGTCGGCGAGCTCGGGCATGTCGTCCCACGTCGCGCCGGGATGCCGGCGCACCCAGTCGGGGTACTCGGCGATGTCGTCGTCGAACCCGGTGTAGCGATCGGTGAGGGCTCCGGGCGGGACCGGGAAGATCGTCCGGCCGTCGACGTCCGCGAGCGTGGACAGCGCGGGGTCGCCGTTCGCGCGCAGGAAGTCCTCCCACGCCCACGCCGACAGGTCCACGATCTCGCGCCGCAGGTAGTCGGCGCCGACGAACCCGCGGGTGGTGATCGTCGCCGCTCCCGGGCGGTCGCCCTCGTAGTTGGACACCACGGGGAAGTCCACCTCGACGACCTCGACGCCGTGCGCCTCGAGATCGCGCCGTGCGGCCCGCCAGAGTTCCATGACGGACTCGCGCGTGCGGATGGGCTGTCCGGTCGGGCCGCCGATCCCGGGGTGCTCGCCGGTGCCGGCATCCGGATCGGCGTTGATGTACATGCGCGGGACGCCGATGCGGACCCCCGTCAGGACGCCGCACGCGGCGGCGCCGTCGACGGCGAGGTCGGCGTACGAGGCGGGACGGACCTCGGAGGCCCGGGGGAGCGGCACCCACGGCTGCCGCCGCCAGAAGTCGCCGCGCGTGTCGGGGTCGTCGGCGACGATCACCTCGAGCACCTCGAGCAGATCCGCCATCGTGCGGGTGTGGGGCACGACGACGTCCATCGTCGGGACGAGCGGCCAGTTGCCGCGCACCGAGATCACGCCGCGCGAGGGCGTGTAGGCGCACAGGGCGTTGTTCGTGGCGGGACCGCGGCCGCTCGACCACGTCTCTTCGCCCAGGCCGAACGCCGCGAAGCTCGCCGCCGTGGCGGTGCCCGAGCCGTTCGAGGATCCCGAGGCGAACGGGGCGGTGAGGTAGGCGGCGTTATAGGGGCTCTCGGCGCGGCCGTAGAGGCCCCGCTGCATGCCGCCGTTGGCCATGGGCGGCATGTTGGTCAGCCCCAGGCACACCGCGCCGCCGGCGCGCAGCCGCTCGATCGTGAACGCGTCGCGCTGGGCGACGAGGTCCGCGAACGCGGGCGACCCCGCCGCGGCGGTGAGGCCGCGCACCAGGTAGCTGTCCTTCGCCGTGTACGGGATGCCGTCCAGCGGCCCGAGCAGCGCGCCGTCGGCGCGCCGCGCGTCCGAGGCCGCCGCCTCGTCGAGCGCGGCCGGGTTCGCGACGACGACGGCGTTGAGCGCGGTGGCGGTGTCGGGCCGGTCGTACGCGTCGATGCGGGCGAGGTAGGCCCGGACGAGCTCGACGCTCGTGGTCCGGCCGGACTCGAGGGCCGCCCGCAGCTCGGCGATCGACGCCTCGACGACGTCGATCATCGGCTAGCCCCGTCGCGGCCGGCCACGCGCGGCTGCTGCTGCGTGATGCAGTGGATGCCGCCGCCGCGCGCGAAGATCGGGCGGGCGTCGACGGTGACCACCTCGCGACCCGGGTACGCGTCGGCCAGGATCGCCCGTGCGGTCGCGTCGGCGTCGTCCTCGCCGAAGCCGCACGCGATCACTCCGTCGTCGACCACCAGGTGGTTGATGTAGCTCCAGTCCACGAAGCCTTCGTCGTCGCGCAGCGTCGCCGGGGCGGGCACGTCGATGATCTCGAAGGCGCGGCCGGCGGCATCCGTCTCGTGGGTCAGCAGCTCCCGCAGCCGGCGGGTCACGTCGTGGTCGGGGTGGGCTGGGTCGTTCTGCGCGTGCAGCAGCAGGCGGCCGGGCGACGGGATCGTCGCGACGATGTCGACGTGCCCGTTGGTGCCGAACTCGTCGTAATCCCGCGTCAGGCCCCGGGGGAGCCAGATCGCCTTCGTCGTCCCGATCGTGCGGGCCAGCTCCTCCTCGACGCGACGGCGGTCGGCGTAGGGGTTCCGGCGGGGATCCAGCTGCACGGTCTCGGTGAGCAGCACCGTCCCCTCGCCGTCGACGTGGATGCCGCCGCCCTCGTTGACGAGGACGGAACTGATGTGCCGGGCGCCGGTGAGCTCGGCGATGAGCCGGGCGATGTTCGCCGATGCCGTCCACTCGGCCCACTCGTTCGCGCCCCAGCCATTGAAGATCCAGTCCACCGCCCCGAGGGCCGTGGGGTCGGCGTCGTCGACGACGAAGGTGGGGCCGAAGTCCCGCATCCAGAACTCGTCCAGCGGAGCCTCGACGCGCTCAATGTCCGACGACAGCATCCGCCCGGCGCGGACGCGCTCGGTGGGGTCGACGATCATCGTCACCGGCTCGAAGCGCGCCACGGCGTGGGCGACGGCGGTCCAGGCGGCGTAGCACTCCTCGCGCTCGGCATCGGTCTCGCCGAGGGTCTGGCCCTCGCGGGGGAAGGCCATCCAGATGCGTTCCTGCGGTGCGGTCTCGGCCGGCATGTGCCACGCCATCGTGGGTCCTCCTGGAATCGGGCGGCAGTTGTTGATCACTTGATCAATTCGTCACGACGGTACAGAATCGAGGGAATGCCGTCAACCTCTTCGCGCCGGCCCGCCGCCGAGCGGCGCGCCGAGATCGCCGCCGCCGCCCAGGCCCTCGCCCTCGAGAGCGGCCTGAGTGCCGTCACGCTGCGCGCGATCGCCCAGCGCATGGGTGTCGCGCCGGCGCTCGTCGCGCACTACGTCGCGAGCATGGACGAGGTGGTCGCGGACGCCTTCACACGGATCGTGGATGCCGAGCTCGGCGAGCTCGAGCGGCTCGCCGGCGCGCAGCCGGAGCCGGGTCGTGCGCTTGATGTCGTGCTCGCGAGCCTCATCGACGCCGCGCGCGACGACGTGACCCTGGTCTGGGTGCAGAGCTGGGCGCTCGGCGGCCGAAACGAAGTGCTCGCCGCAGCGGTCCGCGAGGCCATGGACCGCTGGCGGGCGTTCCTCGCGGGGATCCTGCGCGGCGGACGCGCGGAGGGGGCCTTCCGCATCGCCGACCCCGACGCGGTGGCCGCGCAGATCCTGGGCATGATCGACGGCGTCAATGCGCACTCCCTCGTGTCGTGGCAGGACCCCGCCGAACGGCTCGCGCTGCTGCGCCGTTCCGTCGAGGCGCTGATCGGTGCGGCGGGCAGCGGATGATAGCGCTTCCATGGCCGCCGGGATAGGGGGAGGAGTGCCGGCGCTCGTGACGCCAAGCTGATAGCCGCGTCACAACCGCATCAAGAAGGGGGCATCATGCTTTGGACCATCCTCGGACTCATCCTCATCGGTCTCATCGCCGGTCTCATCGCTCGCGCGGTCATCCCCGGCAAGCAGAGCATGGGGATCCTGATGACAATCGTGCTGGGCATCGTCGGCTCGTTCGTCGGCGGATTCCTCGGCTTCGTCATCTTCGGCGCAGACCCCGCCGAGGGCTTCCTGCAGCCGGCCGGCATCATCGGCTCGATCATCGGGGCGATCCTCGTGCTCGGCATCTACGTGCTGGCCACGCGCCGCCGTCGCGTCGTCTGATCCACCACCGCGCGCGGCCGGGAACCCTCTCGGCCGCGCGCGTGCGTGTACGCGTGTGACATGACCGGCAAGTTGGCCATCGGCGATGTGCGCGTCGGGACGTCCGGGTGGGCGTACCCGCACTGGCGCGGAGTTCTCTACCCGCCGGGCACGGGCAGCCGTCAGCTCGAGGTCTATGCGGCCGAGTTCGACACGGTGGAGCTCAACGCGAGCTTCTATCACTGGCCGCGCGCGGCCGCCTTCGAGAACTGGCGGCGCCGGCTGCCACAGGACTTCGTGTTGACGGTGAAGGCGCCGAGGGGGCTCACCCATGCCGGCGCACTGCGCAATCCGCAGGTGTGGGCGGACCGGATCGGCGACGGCATGCGCCCCCTCGGTGGGATCGCCGGACCCCTGCTGCTGCAGCTGCCTCCGGATGCAGAACGCGACGACGTGCGACTGGACGTCGCGCTCGCCGCGATGCCGCCCGGACTCCCGGTCGCGGTGGAGCTGCGGCATCCGTCCTGGGTCCACGATGACGTGTTCGCGCTGCTCGAGCGGCACGACGCGTCGTACTGCGTGATGAGCGGGGCGCGGCTGCCGTGCGAACTGCGCGCCACGGCCGAACTCGTCTATGTGCGCTTCCACGGGCCGGATCCCGACACCCTCTATGCCGGCAGCTACCCTGACGCCGATCTGGACTGGTGGGCCGCGAGGATCACGGAGTGGCGGGCCGCCCATGCAGTGGTGGCCTACTTCAACAATGACGGTCACGGATACGCCGTGCACGACGCCCGCCGGCTGAAGGCGCGACTCGGGCTGTCCGCGCGGGCGGGGCAGGATGGTCGGTGATGAACGACATCCTGATCGACGCCGACGAGCTCGCCCGACTGCTCGAGGAGGGCGCGCGCGTGCGTCTGCTCGACGTCCGGTGGCGCCTGGACCGGCCGGACGGCCGCCCCGACTACCGCGCCGGCCACCTGCCCGGCGCCGTCTACGTCGACCTCGATGCCGAACTGGCCGAGCACGGCGCGCCGACCGCCGGCCGGCATCCGCTTCCCTCCATCGCCCGGCTGCAGGCGGCGGCCCGGCGCTGGGGCATCGCGGCGGGTGATGAGGTCGTCGTGTACGACGATCTCGGATCCCTCTCGGCGGCCCGCGCCTGGTGGGTGCTCACGGATGCCGGGCTGCCGGGCGTGCGGATCCTCGACGGCGGGCTGCGATCCTGGACGGCATCCGGCCGCTCGCTCGAGACCGGGGACATCAGACCGGCCCCGGGTACCGTCACCCTCGCGTCAGGACGCCTGCCGTCCCTGACCATCGATCAGGCGGCCGCGCTGGCCGGTCGCGGCGCACTCGTCGACGTCCGTGCGCCCGAACGCTACCGCGGCGATGTCGAGCCCATCGACCCGCGCGCAGGGCACATCCCCGGTGCGATCAATCTGCCGACGACGGGCAACGTGGACGACGCCGGACGCTTCCTCTCGGCCGAGGCCCTGCGGCGGCGCGCCCGGGAGGCGGGGATCGAACCGGGTGCAGAGGTCGGGGTGTACTGCGGGTCCGGCGTGACCGCATCGCACGCCTTCGTCGCGCTCACCCTCGCCGGCTATCGACCCGCCCTGTACGCGGGCTCGTGGAGCCAGTGGGCGAACCATCCCGACCGGCCCGTCGAGACGAGTCCGGCCCGACCATGAGACCGGGGCGGGCGCGCCCCCCGCGCGCCCGCCCCGGTGTCCTCGGTCCGTCAGACCGTGGGCCTCGGCGCGCTCGAGGGATCGGCGGACGACCCGGCCTCGGCGCGGACGGTCTCGGCTCCTTCGCGGGCCTGCTCCTTGACGGACTCCGCCGCGTCGCGCACCGGCTCCTTGAGGTGCTCCGCTGCGTCGTGGGCCGCTTCTTTGACGTCCTCGAGCAGCGGCTGCGCGGCATCCTTCACGTGCTCGGCCGCGCGCTTCTCGGGCTCGCTCGCCGGCAGGAGGGATCCGAGGATCCAGCCTGCGGCAAGCGCGATGACGCCCACCGCGACGGGATTGCCGCGCGTCTGGGCCGAGATGCGGTGCGGAACGTCGCCGACGGCGTGCGCCGCTGAACCTGCGGCGGAGCCCACGTTGTGCGCGGTGTCGTCCGCCGCGCCCATCACCCGGTCGCGGACGCCCGCGAGGGCGTTGCGCACCCGGCTCGTCTTGCGGTGGAGCGCCTTGGCCGGGTTGACCTTGTCGGCGAGGGCGTCCACGTCCGACCCGAGCTCGCGGTGGGTGCGTTCGATGTCCGCCCGGATCTCATCGGTGGTGCTCATCGGTTCTCCTCATTTCTCTTCAGCGTGTCGGGGATCTCACGGAGGGTCTCGACGGTCTGCGGCGCTCCCTCGACGCGATCGAGCCGGCTCCGGCCCACCGCGAACAGGATCGCCGCGAGGATCGCCCAGATCACGGCGACGATGATCGCCGCCCATACCGGCCCGACCGGGTCGGTGAGCGCCGCCCAGAGGGCCAGGGACAGGAACAGGACGGTCAGACCGCCTGCGTAGGCGGCTCCGCCCATGAGCCCTGCGCCCATGCCGGCCTTGGCCGCGGAGTCCTTCAGCTCGGCCTTGGCCAGAGCGACCTCCTGCCGCATGAGGGTGGAGATGTCGCGCGTCACCTCGCCCAGCAGCTCGCCGAGCGACGCCGACGCGGCCCGGCGCTCGGACGGCGTGGCGGTCGGGTCCAGTCGCGGATCAGCCATGGGTGACTCCGGGCGTCGTTCCCGGAACCACCCCGGGAGTGCTGTGCCCGGCCGTTCCGGCGCCGGGCACCGTGGCGGTCGTCGACCCCGGGACGGCCGGGGGCACGGGTGACGGCACCGAGGTCCCGAGGTCGGCGGCGCGGGCCTCGGCGCGGGTGGCGGGAACGGCGGGGGCGGTGTCCGCGGCGTCGGACGCCGATTCCCCGAGGGAGCGGGTGAGGCGGCCGGCCACCACGCCGACGGCGACGGCGATGCCCAGGAATGCGGCGGGGCGGCGGCGGGCGAAGCGGCGGACCTCGTCCAGGATGCCGCGCGCATCGTGGCCTTCGAGCCACCGTGCGGTGTCCTGGGTGCGCCGTGCCGCCTGCCGGACCAGGTCGCCGGCGAGGCCTGACGGGGCGGTCGCCGCGAGCTGATCCAGGTCGCGCCCGACCGAGGTCAGCCCCTCGGACGCGCGGTTCACCTGGTGGTCGGCCTGCTGCCGCAGCTCGTCGCCGACGCGGCCGGCGACCTGTCGTGCCTGGTAGCGGGTTTCGTCGACGACGCGGCCCGCCTCGCCCTTCGCGGTCTGGGCGACGCCGCTCGCCTTCGCGCCCACGCCGTCGGGGTGGCTCGGGGTCGACCCCGGCGTCCTCATGTCGAGATTCGTCATCAGATCCTCCTCTGGTTCGCGCCGCTCTGGAGCAGCGGTCGCGTCGCGGTCGGGCAAGCGTGCGGCCGCCTGTCGGGGACCGCCGAGAGGGTTGACGGATGCGGGCCGGGCGGTCTACTGTTCCGCGCCCGGGACGCAGTATGCTCCGGCGTGTGAGGCAGGTGCGGGGGGTCGCAGCAGTCGTCGCCGTGGTCGTGGTCGCGGGTGTCACCGCGTGTGCGCCGACGCCCGCGCCGGAGGGGACGACAGCCGGCATCCCGACGAGCATTCTCGAAGGGGCATGCATGGATGCCGTCGACGGCATCGTCGCCGCCGTGACCGAACTGGCCGCTGGTTACGAGGAGCCTGCCGCCGGCGTCGAGCCCACGGCCGCGCCCGAGCCGCCGGATGCCGCGGACGGCGAGCAGCTCGCGGACGCGGTCGACGCGGCGCGTCGCGCGCGGGATCGCCTGGACTGCGATCGCGAGACCTTCACCGCCGAGCTGCGGGACCGCCTGGGCGCGGCGGAGCCGCAGGGCGCAGTGGCGGCGGCCGTCTGGCGTCGCGCCTCCGCCTCCATCCTGGGCACCGTCCGCACCGAGGGCGGGGAGTGGATGCTGTCCCCCGGAGAGGACCTGCTGGACGCCCTCGCGCGCGCCGCCGAGGGAACGACGATCGTTCTGCCCGCCGGTGACGTGGCGCTGCCGGCCACAGCGGTGCTGCTGGCCGGAGTGACACTCCGCGGTCAAGGCAGGGAGCGGACGATCGTGCGCTCCGAGGCGTCCGACGCGGGCGTGATCGTGGCCACCGCGTCGCTCGTGCGCCTGGAGTCCCTCACCCTGGCGCTGTCGGACGCGACATCCGCCTCCGGCCTCGTGGCGGGCCCGACGGCATCCGTCGCTCTCTCGGATGTCCGCGTCACGGGCGCGCGATCGGGCGCCGGCGGTGCCGGCGGCGCGGGCGTGTACATATCCGCGCAGCGAGACGAAGGCGCCGGGAGAGGCACGACCCTCGAGATCACCGACTCCGTCTTCGACCGCAATCAGTGGGCGGGGGTCGCCGTCGCGGGCGGCCATCGCGCGAGCATCCAGGGTGCGACGTTCGCCTCGAACGGCGAGATCGGCGTGCTCTTCCTGGACTCCGCGGGCGGCTCGGTGACCGAGAGCGCCTTCCGTGACAACGGCGTGGCGGTCGCCGCGACCGGCACGGCCGACCCCTCCTGGGCGCAGCTCGAGATCCGCGGCGGGTCGGTCGGAGCGCAGGTGGACGCCGACGCCGCCCCGGTGATGAAGGACCTGCGCATCCGCGGGACGTCCTCGGCGGCGATCATCTTCGGCGGCGAGTCGGGGGGAGCGGTCGAGGGGGCCGTGTGCACCGACACGCCTTACGGCATCGTCGTCGCGGACAGCGCCGCGCCCACGCTCGGCGACAACGACTGCGTCCTCGCCCGCGGCGCGTTCTGACGCCGCGCGACCGTCGAGTCCGACGACACGCCGCCGAAACACTTGACAGTGGCTCTATACAGGTTCGATCCCGAGTGCAATACTCTTGCTCGTCGCCCGCGTATGGGGGTATATGCGGACGGGACACGGGGGTCGTCGTGCTGGGAGCACAGTCCGCAGGACGCCGCGCGGAGCGCGGCGGCCGCGGACCTGCTCGGCCCGGCACCCCCCTCTGGCGCCGCGGAACCGCGGCCATCGCGACCGTCGTCGCGACGGCGCTCGTCGTCACGATGAGCGCTGTGCCGGCGGCTGCCGAACCGCCTGCACACTCGACCGCGTCGGCGCGTCCCGCCGTCCCGCCGACCGCCGCACCGGCCGATGCCGACCCGGCCGCGCCCGTGATCATCGACCTGCGCGACGCCGAGTCCGTCACGGTCGAGGTGCTCCCGCGCGACGAGGCGCGCGCCGCGCTCGACGCCCTCTTCGCCGCCGAGGCCGCCCGCCTTCGCGCTCTCGCCGAGCAACAGGCGCTCGTCCAGCAGCGGCAGGCGCAGCAGATCGCCTGGGTGCAGCAGGTCCGCACCGAGCAGGATGCCGCGCGGGCCGCAGCGCAGAAGGCCGCGCAGGCGCAGGCCGCGGCCAACGCCCAACTCAAGGCGGCGCTGGAGGCGCTCGCCAAAGCCCTCTCGACCAGCCAATGCACGACCGTCGGCGGCACGAACGGCCAGCCCGCGTCCATCTCGTGCCCGATGGCCGGCGGCGACGCCACCATCTCGGGTGATGACAACGTCGGCGTCACGACGCCCGGCACGACGTCCGGAACCACGACCGGCGGCACGACAACGACCGGCGGCGCGACCACGTCCGGCGGCACGACCACGACCGGTGGCGGCACCACGACGGGCGGGACGACGACCGGCGGGACCGCCGGCGCCGACGCGCCGGATGCCATGACCGCGACCGCCCTGCCGGACGATCCGGTGGCCGACCAGCTGCTCACGCCGGATGCCCTCGGCGCCGCCGTATCGCAGGCGCTCGGGGAGTGGGCGGCGGCGGGCGCCGACACGTCGGGCATCTCGGCGACCCTCGCGTCACTGCCCGGAGCGACCCTCGGTCAGACCTCGGGTCGATCGATCGTCATCGACGACGACGCCGCCGGGTGGGGCTGGTCCCGCATGGACCTGCTCACCGTCGTGCGGCACGAGATCGGCCACGCGCTCGGAGCCGGCCACGGCGCCGGGCTGATGGACGAGATGCTGGCCGCGGGGGAGTCGTGGGGTGTGGACGTCTCGGTGCTCCCCGCTCCGGCGCCCGAGCCGCAGCCCGAGCCCGAGCCCGAGCCGCAGCCCGAGCCCGCGCCGCAGCCCGAGCCCGCGCCGCAGCCCGAGCCCGCGCCGGCACCTGAGCCCGCCCCGGCACCTGAGCCCGCCGCGCCGTCCGAGCCCGCCCCCGACGCGGCCGCCGAAGAACCCTCTCCCGAGTCCGGCGACCCGGCGGACGCCGGGACGATGCAGACCACCACCGTCCCCGTCACCACCGAGTCCGCCACCGACGCCGCCCCGGCGGACGCCGCCGACGATCGCGACGCGGCGAATGCCGTGCAGATCGCGGCCCCGGCAGCGGGCGCGCCGCGCTGGACGATCACCGACGGCACCGCGGTGCTGACGCTCTCTCCCGAGGATGCCGCCGAGGGTGCGCTGCGGTTGGCCGCCGGACGCGTGGTGTTCACCGGCGCCGACGGCGACACCTTCTCGGTCGACGCGCGCGGACTGGACGACGTCGTCGTCGAGGGCGTCGACGGATCGAGCTTCGCGGTCGATCTCGCCGGCATCTCGGGTCTCGCCCTGGCCGTCCACGGGGTCGCCGACACGCTGCGGATCACCGGCCTCACCGCGGCCTCGCGACTGACCGCCATCGAGGGCCGCCTGCAGCTCGACTCCCTTCTGGCGAGCCTGTCGTTCCTCGCCCCGCGCGTGGCCGCCCTGATCGAGAGCGCCGGAGCCGTGTCGCTCGCCGGCGCGCTCGCGCTCCCCGGCGCCGATCTCACCGTCCGCGGCCGCAGCGTCGCCGTCGAGGCCGGGACGTCGATCGCAACCGGATCCGGCGCCATCGTCCTCTCGGCCCAGGATCTTCGCACCGGGGTGACGGATGCCGCGGCATCCGTCACGGTCTCGGGCGCCGGCCTCTCGGGCGCGGCCATCGTCCTCACGGCGGCCGCCGCGAACACCACGAGCGCGCGTGCCTCGGCCACGGCGACCGTGACGCTGTGGGGATCGACCCTCACCGCGGCCGGTGACGTGACGATCCGCAGCGACGCGACCGCCGACCTGTCTGCGGCAGGATCCTCGTCCAGCGTCAAGGGCGGGTCGTACGCGGTCACCCGTCTCGGCGGCTCGTCGAACATCACGACTCCCGGGACCGTCCGCATCGAGGCGCGCAACCACGCCACCGGCTCCGCCGTCGCGGTGAACGCCGACGGTGCGGCACTGGCCGACGCCGACCTGACCCGGCTGACCCACGTGCTCGTGGACGGCGATCAGCGGATCGTCGCCGGCGAGCTGTTCCTGCTGGCCGCCGCATCCGGGTCGCTCGATGTGACCGCGCGCGGCGCGTCCGCGGTCCTGCCGGCCGCCCCCGGCGAGCTGGCCGCCCTCGGGCTCGGCGCCTCGACCGGGCTGCACTCGGTGGCCGTGGGGCGCGCCTTCCTCGAGACCGTGGCCCAGCTGGGCGAGGACGCCACCCTCGCCGTCGCCGACGCGGACGTCCACGTCGTCAGCACCTCTGACACCCTCGCCACGGCGCGCACGCTGTCGGACGGACCCGGCATCGCGGCCCTCGTCGTGACGGACCTCGCCACGGCGGCGCTCCGCGACGGCGCAACGCTGACGGGCGCGGACGACGTCGAGATCACGGCGACCACCCGGCACACCGCGCTGGCAGAGGGCGGGCGCGGCTGGGCGCTGACCTCGTCGACGGCGGGCACGTCGGCGCTCGTGGCCCCCGGCGCCCCGCTCACCGCCTCGGGCGACCTCGTGCTGTCCGCGGTCCAGCGGGCATCGGCGCGGGCGATCGCCGAGGGCGCCGCGCTGATCCTCGGCGCACACGACGTCGACGCCCGGCTCCAACGAGGAGCGCAGATCGCAGGGGCCGTGCGCCTGTCCGCGACGGGCCACTCCGTCAGCGAGGCGACCGCCGCCCGCGCGACGTCGCCGTTCCCGGCGCTGGCCCCCGTGACGCTGCTGACGGTCCTCGCCGGGGCACCCGAGGCCGCGACCGCCGCCGCCTCGGCACTGCAGGCCGTCGCCGCCGTCCCGGTCCGCGCGCTCGCCGCCGCCGTCCTGGTGTCGCAGAGCGTGGTCGGGCTCGGCACGGGCCTGGCGCTGGACGGTGCTCCGCTGCGAAGCGGCGGCACGGTCGAGCTGACCGCACTGGCCTCCGGCTCCAACTCCACCGGCCGCGGTCTCGACCTGGCCGTCGACCCCGTGGCGGTCGCACCCCTCCACCGCCGGGTCGCCGTGGTCGAGGTCAACGCCCCGGTGTTCGCCGGCGACGACGTGCTCGTGCAGGCGGGCCGCGGGCCTCCGGCATCCGGGGATCAGTCGAACTCCTCGTCCGCCCTCCACCTCGCCGCTCCGATCGCTCTGGACGATCCGGCCGCGACCCTCACCCTCGACGACGGAAGCTCCCCGCGGATGCCGGCGATCACGCCGCCTGCCGGAGCCGTCCTCATCTCCGCCGCCTCCGGCGGCACCCTCGCCACCCGCGGGGCGACCCTCACCTTCGCCCCCGGATCCCTCCCGGCCGACGCGTGGGTCACCATCACCGCGCGCGACAGCGGCGTCACCGGACTGCTGACCGCGTCGGCGATCTACGACCTGCGCGCGTACGACGCCCGCACCGGCGCCGAGATCACGACCTTCCGCATCGCGCCGGTCCTCACGATCGCCGTCGACGCAGCGGCTCCGCAGTCGAGGATCTGGTACGTCTCGCCCGACGGCGCGCTGCAGGCCATCGCCACCACCTACGACGCGGCGGCCGGCACCCTCACCGCCGCGCTCCCGCACTTCTCGGACTACGTCGCCGGGTCGCCGCTGGCCGGACTCCTCGGGCTCATCGTCCAGCAGCTCCAGACGTACCTCGCCACGGCGTCCCACACCCAGAACCTCGGGGACTTCTCGCTCGGCAACGCGCTCACCCTCACCGGCATCACGCTCTCGGTCGGGTCGCTCTCGGCAGGCGCCACATACAACGGCACCGCCTCGTTCGCGGCGGGACTCTCGCTCGCCCTCTCCGTCGGCGCCCTGTCGATCACCGCCACCGCGGCGGTGACGGCGACCTACACGCTGACGGATGCCGCGTCCCTCGACGCCGGATCCCTGCTCATCACCGTCGGCCCCGTCTCTCCGGCATCCGACTTCGCCCTGACGATCTCTTCGGGCTCCACCGCGATCGCCGTGGTCCGTGCCACGAGTGCGACGCTCAGCCAGTCCGGGTCGGACCTCACGATCACCGCGACGGGCGTGTCGGCGACGATCGGCGGACAGCTCCAGATCGCCTCGGGCTCGCTCACCCTGACCTCGCGTGCGGACACCGGCGACGTCGACCTGCGGCTGACGGGCGGCACGGTCACGTTCACCTCGGGAGGATCGGGGCTCGCGCTCACCTCGGCGGTGCTCACCTACGACGGCACCGCGGGCCTCGCGGTCTCTGCCGACGTCGCGATCACGATCGGCTCGGTGGCCCTCACCGGATCCGCCCGCGTGACGCGCACCAGCGCGGTGACCACGATCGCGGTGACGGGCCTTCGGGCGACCTTCGGCACCGGCACCGACCAGGTCGTCACCGTCAGCGACGGCAGCGGAGACCTAAGGCTCGGCGCGTCCGGAACGACCGGCACGGTGAGCGCGACGGTCGTCGCGACCGGCATCGTCGATGCGACCTTCGCGGGCCGCGTCGAGATCGACACCGTGGCGGGGCGGACCGCCGTCGCCGCGGCCGCGCGCAACCTGGAGCTCGATCTCGGCGACGGGCTGCGGGTGTCGCAGGCCGTCATAGCGCTGTACGTGCGGACGACCTCGTCGGGCACCGACGCGGCCGTCGACGCGCGCGGCACCGTCGCGCTCTCGGGCTGGCAGTCGGTGGGCCTGACCGGCGACTTCCGCGCGCGCATCAACGGGTTCAGCACCGCCGTCGACCAGACCGTGTCGTTCGCCGACGGCAGCGGCACCGTCACGATCGCCTTCACCGGCAGCGAGGTCGCGAGCGGCGGGACCTCGTTCGCCGCCTTCAGCGGCACCGGGCTGACCCTCACCGCACTGGGGCAGACGCTGACGGCGGATCTCGCCTTCACCCGCACCACCGCCGGGTTCACCGTCACCGCCGCGAACGTCGCCCTCGCCTTCGGCGGTGCCGCTCCGGTCGCCCGATTCTCGGGGGGATCCGGCACCGTCACCCTGACCCGCTCGACGGGCGCCGTCACGGCGACGCTCGCGGGCACCCTCGAGGTGACGGTGCCGGGCTTCAGCTTCTCGGGCGGACTCGACCTCGACCTCGACACCACCTCGGGCGCGTCGAAGCTCGAGGTGACCGGCACGTCGGTCGAGCTCGTCCTCGGCGGCCAGGCCATCACCTTCGACGACCTCACCGTGGCCCGCCGCACCGTCGCCGGCGTCACGCGCACCGAGATCGCGGTGACCGGCGGATCCTTCGCCGTCACCCAGGGGGTCACCGACCTGCTGTCCGTCGACGCCCTGTCCGGCTCGCTCGACATCACGTCGACCGGGGTCGCGGGCAGGCTGAGCGCGACCGTCTCGTCCGACCTGTCGGCGTTCACGTTCGCGTCGAGCATCGCCGTGGCGATCAACACCGGCAGCGCCGCGATCGGGGACCTTCCCGCCGGGCCCTACCTGCGGATCGAGGCCGCGGGAACCGTCATCACCGTCGGCGGGCAGACCATGACCGCCGACATCGCCTTCGAGCGCGGTGTCGACGCCGCCGGTGCCACCGTCGTCCGCGCCGGGCTCAGCCGGGGAAGCCTCGCCTTCACCGCCGGCTCCGCCACCGTGCTGTCGGTGACGTCGGCGAGCGGCGCGCTCCTGGTCGCCGCCGCGGGGATCGCCGCGCGCGTGACGGGGACCGTGACGCTCGCCCTCCCGGGTGTCGCCGTCACCGGGGTGCTCGCCGTCGAGGTGAACACGACGGGTGCCGCCGTGGACACCACCGTCGCCGTCGGGGGCTCGGATCTCGCGCTGGTCCTGCCGGCGGGCTCCGGCAGCTACCTGCGGGTGGCGGGCACCGACCTCGTGGTGGACGTCGCCGGTCAGCGGCTGACCGGAACCGTCGTCGTCACCCGGGACTCCACGGCAACGACGATCGCCGTCTCGCAGGGCTCGCTCGTCTTCGCCGGGGGCCTCATCACGATGACGGGGATCACCGCCACGCTGACCGCCGGCGCCACCGGCGTCTGGGGCTCGTTCACCGGTGCGCCCACGGTGGCCATCCCCGGAGTGACCACCACGGCGTCGAGCCTCACGGTGGAGCTCAACACGGATGCCGCGTCCACCCAGGGCACCATCGCCGCCGGCACGATCCGCGTCGGGGCGGCGAGTCTCACCGTGAAGGTGGCCGGCGTCGAGATCACGGGCGGCATCTGGGTCACGCGCACGGTCGTCGCGGGCGTCGTGTCGTATCGGGTCGCCGTCACGGGCGGCAGCGTCCAGCTCGGACCGACCGGCAGCCCGTACGTCCACGTCACCGGCATCGCCGGCAGCTTCCTGATCACGCCGGCGGGCATCGCCGGAAGCGTCGCCGCCACCGCCGATCTGACCGTCCCGGACCTCGTCGCGGTCACCGGCCGATCGGTCACCGTCCGCGTCAACACGACCCCCGGCCCCGTCGACCCGGGCACCGGCATCCTGCCCGCGGGTCCGTACCTGCGGATCGAGGCGAGCGGTCTCAGCGCGACGATCACCGGCGCCGGCACCATCGCCGGCACCTTCGCCTTCACCCGGTCGACGGATGCCGCGGGTGCGGTCGAGACGGTCGTGGCGATGACGGGCGTCCAGGTCACCCTCAGCGGCGACTCCCAGCCCTCGCTGTACGGGGGCGAGGGCGCCTTCCTGATCCGAAGCGGCGGCGTCGCGGGCTTCCTCTCGGGTGCGGTGTCTCTCGGCGGGGATGCCGTGGCCGTCGGCGGCTCCGTGCTCCTGCAGGTGAACACCACCGCCGGCGCCATCGACACCGTCCTGACCGTGGGGGGCACGAGCCTCGTTCTGGCGCTTCCGGCGCCGGCGCCGGGCGGCATCATCTTCAGCCTCACGGCGTCGGACCTGACGCTCACGATCGGCGACTTCGTCACCGTCGAGGGCAACATCACCTTCAGCGACACCGTCATCGGCGGCGTGCCCGTGCGGGTGGTCGCCGCCACCGGCGTGACCGTGTTCCTGGGCCGCGGCCCCGCGTTCCTCAGCTCCGGTGCGCTCAACCCGCTGGCGATGGGGGTCCTCGTGACCGGCGCCACCATCGGCCTGATCCAGACGGCCGCCGGTCAGGCGTTCGTGGCCACCGGCACGGTGAGCCTCGTCGGCGTCGCGGGCGTCGTCCTCACCGGCACGACGAGCGTGCGGGTCAACACCACCGGCCAGGCGATCAGCCAGACCATCGAGATCCCCGGCAGCACACAGCCCGGCGTCCTGGTCGACTTCGCGACCGACGCCGCCGTCACCCGCTTCGACGTCACCGATGCCACCCTGGCCTTCGCCGGCCAGTCCCTGAGCGGAGATCTCCGCTTCGATCGCTCCGGCGGCGACCTCGAGATCTCCATCGCGAACGGCTCGGTCTCGTTCGGGGACGCGGTGCAGGTCGGCGCGATCACGGGCGACCTGGTCGTGCGCACGGGCGGGGTCGCCGGCATCCTGACGGCGAACGTCACCATCGCCGCGCTCGGGATCACGGACGTGACCGCGGGCGTCGCCGTCAACACCGCCGCAGCCGCCGTCACCGTGGGCAGCGCGACCCTTCCCGCGGGGCCGTACCTGCGCGTCGAACTCACCGGCCTGGACCTGGCGTTCCTCGGTCAGGCGCTCCGCGCGGACATCGCCGTGGAGCGCACCACCGCGGGCGGCGTGACCACCACCGTCGTCGGACTCGCCGGCGTCTCGATGTTCATCGGGGACGACGGCGGCACTCCGGGATCGGGCACCGCCGACGTCGTCGACGACATCGGCGTGCGGATCACGGGCGGAAGCGGCCTGCTCGTGGTCGCCGCCGCCGGTCTGGCGGGGCGTATCGACGGCACGGTGACCGCGCGGCTCGGCGCCGACGCGACGCTCAGCGGTGCGCTCTCGCTGACGCTCAACACCACCGCGGCCCGGGTCACCGCGTCCGTGCTGGTGGGAACGGCCGTGCGGAGCCTCGACGTCGCCGCCGGACCCTACGTCCGCTTCGAGGGCACGGCACTCGCGCTGACCGTCCTCGGGCAGTCGCTCACCGCCGACGCCGCGATCGAACGGGTCACCGCGCTGGATCCGCTCACCGGCACCCCCGACACCGGCCGCGCCGTGCTGCGGATCGCCGCCACCGGCGTCGGCCTGACCCTCGCCGGCGGCGCCGTGAGCCTCAGCGGCGGCACCGCTCTTCTGCTCGTCAGGGCCACCGGCGTCGCGGGCCGGATCACGGGTGACCTCGCGCTCGCCGTCCCGCAGGTGTCGCTGAGCGGCGGGCTCGCCGTCGAGTTCAACACGTCCACGTCCCTCGTGGACGAGGACTTCCAGGTCGGCGGCCAGACCCTCAGCCTCGTCCTCCCCGCCGGCCGGTACCTGCGGATCGCCGGAACGGGCGTCGTGCTCACCGTCGCGGGCCAGCAGCTGACCGCCGACGTCGTGATCGTCGACGACGCGGGGACCACCCGCATCACCCTGCGCTCGGCGCGCCTCGCGCTCGGCGGTGCCGCAGCGCTCGCCGAGTTCGTCCAGCCCGCCTCGGGTCCCGGCTCGACCGCCACGATCGTGCTCGCCCCGACGGGGTCGTACGGTGCCATCACGGTCGGCGTCCTCCTCGCCGTGCCCGGAATCGCCGTGACCGGCACGGTCACGATCGCGTTCAACACCACCTCCGGCGGTCAGACCGTGCCGGGCTGGACCGCTGCGCTGCCGGCCGGGGTCGTCCGCATCGGCGGCGAGAGCCTGCAGCTCAGCGTCCTCGGGCAGACGATCACCGCCGACCTCGTCTTCGAGCGCGCGGCCACCCCCGGGGGATCGGTGGTGAGGATCGGGCTCGCCCGGGCATCCCTGTCTCTCGGGCCGCTCACCGCCTCGAACGGCAGCGGCCTGTTCATCCTGGATGCCGCCGGGATGGCCGGCACGCTCTCGCTCGACATCGCGGTGGCCGGCGGCGCACCGTTCGCGCTCGCCGGCGCTCTGGAGCTGCAGCTGAACACCACGGGGACGGCGGTGTCGGCATCCCTGCCCGTCGGCGGCGGCACCGTCACCGTCGACCTGCCGGCCGGGCCGTACATCCGGCTGGCGGGCACCGGGGTCGTGCTCACGATCCTCGGCCAGTCCCTCACGGCGGACGTCACGTTCGAGCGGGCCACCTCGTACGGCGGCGACGGCGTCCCCGGCGGCACCGACGACAGCACCCTCACCCGGATCGCCCTCGCCCGCGTGGAGCTCGCCCTCACCGCCGGGGCGGCGCGGCTCGGGCTCACCGGCGGAGAAGCGCTGTTCGTGCTGCCGAGCACCGGCGGGCTGGCCGGCCGGGTGAGCGGCGGCGTCACCCTCTCGGGTGTTCCCGGAGTGATCCTCGCCGGAAGCGTCGCCCTCGAGATCAACACGACCGCGGCGCGCGTGATCGAGACCGTGCGCGTGGGCGCTGGCACCGTGACCGTCGATCTTCCCGCCGGCGGCTCGGGCGGCTACCTGCGGTTCGCGGGCACCGGCGTGACGATCGCCGTCGCCGGCCAGGCGCTCTCGGGCGACATCGTCGTCGTCAAGGACGGCAGCGTCCTCACCCTCACCATCACGGGTGGGGTGGTCCGCTTCGGCACACCGACCGCACCACTGATCAGCGCCACCCAGATCGCCGGCGTCTTCCGGCTCGGCGCGACCGGCATGGCCGGTTCCGTTTCGGCGTCCCTCGCCGTCACCGTCCCGGGCCTGGCGGTCACCGGCGTGGCGACCGTCCAGATCAACTCCGGCACGGCCGACGTCACCCTCGATCCCGGCGGCTCGAACGAGACGGTCATCCGTCCCGGGCTGAAGGTGCAGGTCACCACCGCCACCCTCACCGTCGCCGGGCAGCGCCTCGACGCCGACCGCATCCTGATCACCCGCACGTCCACCGGCGAGACCGCCCTGGCCGTAACGAACCTGACGCTGCAGCTCGGCACGTTCGTCACCGTGACCGCCGCCCATGCCTGGACCGGCGCGATGCTCGTGTCCTCGCGCGGCGTCGCCGCGCGCTTCAGCGGCAGCACGACCGACGCCTTCGCTCTTCCCGGCCTCACCATCGCCGGCGATGTCGAGTTCGCCGTCAACACCACGACCACCTCCGTCCGGCGCACCGACCTCGGCATCGACGTCCCCGCCGGGCCGTTCCTGCACCTCGCGGTCACGCGCGGCGTGCTCGCGGTGACCGGCGGCCCGTCCTTCTCGGGCGATTTCCGCATCAGCCGCTCCCTCACCCCGGGCGCCACGGCGCTCACGGGCACCTTCACCGGCGGGCTGGTCGTCGCCGCCGGCGACGTCGACGGTGACGGCCGCGCCGACCTGCTCACCGCCACCAGCACCGGTGCGGCCCTGCACCTCGGCACCGGCGCTCCCGGCATCCCGTCGGCGCTCTCGAACGTCTTCACCGCCGCTCCGGTGGCCACCTTCACCGCCGGCAGCGGCACGACCACCGCCGTCGCCCTCGCCGACGTGCGCGGCTCCGCGCTGCTCGACGTCGTGGTCGTCCGCGGCGGCACGTCGGCGGTGTACGAGAACCTCGGCGGCTCGTTCGCGACGGCGATCACGCTCACGACGCCCGGCGCCGTGGCCGTCGCGGCGGCCGACGTCGACGGCGACGCCCGCACCGACCTCGTGGTCGGCGCGACCGCCGGCGCACTCGTCTTCCGGGCGACGCCGACCGGCTTCGACGCCGCCGCCTCGCTGACCCTCGCCCACACGGGCACCGTCGCGGTGCTGCTGTCCGACCTCACCGGCGACGACCTGCCCGACCTCGTCGTCGTCAACGCCGGCGCCCCGCACGCGGTCTACGTCAACGCCGGCGGGGCCGGCCCGGCGTGGACCGCCTACGCCGCGCCCCTCACCCTCGCCAACACCGGGTCGGCGACCGACGCCGCCGTCGGCGACGTCGACGGCGACGGGTTCCGCGACGTCGTCGTCGCCATGAACGGCGCCCCCGCGCAGGTGCACCGCAACGCCGGATTCACCACGACCGGCGGCGTGAGCTCGTGGGGCGGGCTGGGCGCGGGCGCGCCGGTGTCGACGGCCTCGGTCGTGGCCGACGCGGTCGCGCTGGCGGACATGGACGGCGACGGCCGACTGGATGTGGTGCTCGCGACCACGACGGGCGTCCGGCTCCACCTCAACCGCGGGGCGGGGATCGGCGGCGACTGGCTCGGGTTCCGCTCGGCAACCACACTCGGCGTCGTCTCCGGGACGGCGCTCGCGGTGGGCAGGTTCGACGCCGGCGACGACCTCGACATCGTGCTCGCGACCTCGGCGGGGGTCCGCTACCTGACGGGTGCCCCCGCTGCCGTCACCACGATCGCGTTCAGCGGGGTGTCGGTCTCGCTCCTGCCCGAGGGGCAGAGCTCTGCGGTCGGCATCACCGGCGGCACCGGCGCCTTCCTGCTGACCGCCACGGGCATCGCCGGTTCCTTCAGCGGGGACGTCGCCGTCGCCGGCGGCGGTCTCAGCGCCGGCGCCACCCTCTCGGTCCGGTACAACGGCACGCCCGACGCCATCGACCAGACGATCGTGGTCGGCGGGGTCGCGGTGCCGCTGCTGTTCAGCGCGACCGAGGTCGCCGACTCGTCGGGCGCGTACGTGGCCGTCAGCGTCTCGGGGTCCATCAAGCTCGGGGACTTCGTCGAGATCATCGGCACCATCAGCTTCGCCGGTGGTGAGGTGACGGTATCGGGCCTCACCGTGTTCGTCGGTCGGGGGCCCGGATTCGTCGACGGCGGCGCGGTCAACCCCTTCGCCACGGGACTGTACCTGACCGGGGTCAGCGGCTTCGCGAAGGGCAGCGCCGGCAGCCGCGTCGCCGCGCTGTCCGGCAGCGTCGCCCTCGTCGGCATCCCGGGAGTGACGCTGGGCGGCACCGCGTGGGTCTTCTTCAACGAGACCACCAGCGAGCAGGTCCTCGGCTCCGGCGACGACGCCGTCACGGTCGCCGAGGGCACCGCTCTCGCCCCGCACATCCTCGTCATCGGCGACCTCGTGCTCGGCGTCGCAGGACAGGAGCTCACCGGCACCTTCGCGGTCGAGACGCTCGCGGCCGGCGGTCTGCGCATCCGCTTCGGGTCCTCCGCCCGCGACGGCGGCGCTCCGCTCACCCTGAGCCTCGGCGACGGCGTCGCGGTCGCCACGATCGGCGCCGGCCAGCTGGATCTGACGCCCACGGGCGTCGCCGCGGTCCTCACCGCGACCCTCGCCCTCAACGCCGGCGACCAGTTCTCGCTGACCGGGGACGTGCGGCTCCAGCTGAACACCGGCACGGCCCCCCGGACCGTGCAGGGCGTCGTCCTTCCCGCCGGCTCGGTGCGCGTGCAGGTCGGCTCGCTCGCCACGCCCGCCGTCCTCACTGTGGCGGGGCAGAGCCTGACGGGCGTGTTCGTGTTCTCGCAGGTGCGCGGCCCGATCGCCGCCGGGGCGCCGGCGGGAACCCCCGCGCCGACCACGACGGTGCTGATCGCGTCGGCGCTGACGCTGCAGCTGGGCACCACCACGGCCGGGGTCCGGCTCACCGACGGCACCGCGGTGTTCGTCATGACCGCAGGCGGCATCGCCGGTCGCCTGAGCGGCACCCTCGCCTTCATCGTCCCCCGCGACGCCGTGCGCTTCAGCGGCACCTTCACGGTGGCCGTGAACTCGGGGCCCGAGGTCGACCGCACCTTCGAGCTCGACGGCACGACGGTCGCGCTCCTGCTCCCGGCCGGGCCGTACGTCAAGGTCACCGCGGCGGATGCAGCCGTCGTCGTGGCTGGGCAGCGCCTGTCGGGAACCTTCTCCTTCGAGCAGTCCGGCTCCGGTCCCACCGCCACCACCGTGATCACGGTGAGCGGCGCCCGCGCCTCGTTCGGCGACGGCACCCGCGACTTCGTCTCGCTCACCGGGGGCACCGGCCAGTTCACGCTCGCGACCGCCGGCTTCCACGGTGAGATCAGCGGAGACGTCGCCGTCACCCTTCCGGGCATCACGGTGTCCAGCGGGTTCAGCATCGCCGTCGACACGCGTGGCGGGCTGACCCCGACGTTCGAGATCGCCGGCACGAACCTCACCGTCGGCATCGGCGGCTTCCAGCTCACCGAGGGCGCCATCGGGTTCACGCAGCGCGTTACGGCGGCGGGCCTGCGGATCATCGACATCGAGGTCTCCGCGAAGGCCGACTTCGGCGCTCCGATCGGCACCCTCGGGGTCACCGGGTTCCTGCAGATCGGCCCGGCGGGTCTCGCGGGCGTCCTCGCCATCACCGACGCGAACATCTCGCTGGGCGGTTCGCTGACCGTCGGGGCGAGCGCGCTGCGGCTCGAGATCAACCGCTCGGGTCAGGCGGTGGTCCTCTCGGACACCGCGGGCACGCGACTCGAGGCCGGACCGTACCTGCGCATCGTCGGCGAGGGCGTGCTGCTCGACCTCGGCGACATCTCCCTCACGGCGTCGGTGTCGTTCCAGCAGACCACCAACGCCGCCGGCGTCACCCGCACCGTCATCGCGATCTCCGGCGGAGAGGTCGCCCTGGGCACCGACGATCCGCTGCTCGTCGGCGTCGACGGTCTGATCGTCCTCACCCCGGCGGGCCTGGCGATGTCGCTGGCCGGAACCCTCGACCTCGGTGCGCTCCTGCCGGCGGGCGTCACGATCAGCGGCTCGTTCTACCTCACCATGAACGGCACGGGCGTCCAGGTCACCGAGTCGGTCACGCTCGGCGCCCGCACGGTCGCGCTGAACCTCAGCGCCGGCACCTACGTGCGGGTGGGCGGTCGCGGCGTGGTCCTGGCCATCGCCGGGCAGTCGCTCACCGGCGACATCTCGTTCGAACGCTCCGGAACCACCACCACGATCGTCCTGGCCGGCGTCTCGCTGCGGATCGGCAGCGGCGCCACCGACATCCTCACGCTCACCGGCGGGGCCGGCACGCTCACCCTCGCCGCCGCCGGCATGTCGGGCACCCTCTCGGGCGCGGTCGCCCTGACGGTTCCCGGGGTGTCCGCGTCGGCCGCGATGCAGCTGAAGATCGACACCGCCACCCCGCAGTTCGAGCTCGCCGCGACGGGCCTGGCACTGGACCTCGCGGGTCAGCAGGTGCGCGGAAACTTCACGTTCGAGCAGGCGGGTCTCGGGGCCGCGCGGGTGGTGAAGGTGACCGCCACGGCGGTGTCCCTCTTCCTCGGCGACGCGAAGGGTGCCGGCGACGGCGACGACGTCGGCGTCCGTCTGACCGGCGGAACCGGGGCCTTCCTGCTCACCGCCTCGGGCATGGCCGTCGACATCTCGGCATCCGTCGCGCTCGTCGGGCTCAGCGGCATCCCCTTCAGCCTCGGCTCGGGGCTGGCCGTGCGGCTGCAGGTCAACACCGCGCCGACGGCGATCTCCGCGACCCTGGGGGCGCTCACGCTGAACCTCCCGGCCGGACGTTTCGTGAAGGTCTCGGTCACCGGCGCCGTCACCGTCTTCGACCAGGTCATTTCGGGCACCTTCCAGTTCGAACAGGTGCGCGGCTCCGGCCCCGACGGCCGCGCGGGGACCGCCGACGACGTCGGCGTGCTGCGGATCGCGGCGACGGGCGTGTCGCTCTTCGTCGGCAACGACGGCGGGACGTCGGCGGACGAGACGGACGACATCGGCCTGCGGCTGTCCGGCGGCACCGCCCTGCTGCTGCTCACCGAAGAGGGGTTCGGCGGCTCGATCTCGGCGACGGCGTCGA
Organism: Microbacterium aureliae; assembly: GCF_054780155.1. NCBI lineage: Bacteria > Bacillati > Actinomycetota > Actinomycetes > Micrococcales > Microbacteriaceae > Microbacterium > Microbacterium aureliae. Next base: position 26,247 of record NZ_BAAGWW010000006.1, on the reverse strand, counting down.
TCCGCCTGGGAGCGGGACTCCAGGCCTCCGCCACCGTCGGCGTCGAGATCAGCAACATGCGCCGGACCGTCGCCGGCAAGCTCGTGCCGGTCGCCGTCGCCGAGCAGTTCGCCGTCGGCGGGCAGACCCTCACCCTGACGCTCCCCGCCGGGCCGTATCTGAAGGTCGCGGTCACGGGCCTGGCGCTGACGATCGCCGGTCAGCAGCTGACCGCCGACGTCTCGTACGAGAAGGTCACCGACATCGGCACCGACCTGACCCTCGCCACCGGCGACGACGTCACCACGCAGCGCATCCGCTTCGCGCGAGTCGGCCTGCGGCTGGGGACCGGCGACCGCGACGTCGTCGTGGTCCGCGACGGCTCGGGTGCCTTCGACATCGTCGGCAAGACCTCGACGGCGGCGGGCGGCATCGCCGGGCGGATCCAGGCCACGGTAGAGGTCTTCATCCCCGGCGTGCGCTTCGCCGGCACCCTCGAGGTCCAGGTCAACACCCTCGCCGCGCCTCGCACGGTCGACGGGGTGCAGATCGCCGCCGGGGTGACGGTCGCCGGGCGCGGGATCGTCCTCGAGGTCGCCGGTCAGCGCCTGTCGGGCGACTTCGCGTTCTCGCGCAACAGCGCCACCGGCGAGATCACCATCGCACTGAAGAACGTGAGCCTCGGCCTCGGCGACGGCACGCGCACATACGTCACCGCGACGGTCGCCACCGGCACGATCCTCGTCACGCGCAGCGGCGTCGCCGCGGCCGTCGTGGCGACAATCACGCTGAACCCGGACGTGCTCCCCGGCGTCAGCGTCGACGCCACGGTCCTCGTGAAGGTGAACACCACCACGGCGGACATCTCGCGCGACGTCGTGATCGAGGGCGTCACCCAGACGATCGCGATCGCCCGCGACTCGATGCTCGTCCAGGTCGGCCTGCCCGGCGACCCCGCCGAGATCGGGATCCTCGGTCAGACGCTCCGGGGCGTGGTCGTCTTCGAGCAGCGCAAGACCGCCGCGGGGGCAAGGATCGTCCGGCTGGCGTTCACCGATGTCGAGATCTTCCTCGGGGATGCCGGCGGCGACGGCATCGATCCCGTCGGCGACGCGTCGCCCAACGATGTCGGCCTGTACCTCTCGGGCGGCCGCGGCGCCTTCCTCATCACCCCGACCGGCATGGCGGGCGAGATCGCCGGCGGCGTCGAGCTGCGGGGCCTGCCCATCGTCATCACCGCCCAGCTCACGCTCCAGGTCAACACGCTCCAGGTGGCCGGCCAGGGTGTCACCGTGAACGAGATCTTCTCGTTCGCCGGCGTGAGCGTCGTCACCACCACCGACGGGACGACGGGCACCCCCGAGGTGCAGACGATCACCGTCGGGGTCCCGAGCGGGACGTTCACCCTCGCGATGGACGTCGACCGGGACGGCACGATCGAGCAGAGCGAGATCACCGCGCCGCTGGCCTTCAACGCCTCTGCGGCGGCCGTCGACGCCGCCATCGAGGCGCTGCTCGACGCGGATGCCGGCACCGACCGCGTCGGAGTGGTCAAGGCCGGGAACGTCTACACCGTCACGTGGAACGCCAACGGCAACCAGGTCGTCCTGCAGCCCAACGTCCGGATCCTGACGCTCCCCAAGGGGCCGTTCCTGCGCGTCGCCGCCGAGAGCATCGCCGTCGTCATCTCGGGGGTCACCCTCACGGCGGACTTCGCGTTCGAACGCATCGGCACCGGTCCGGCGGCGGTCTCCAAGATCGCGCTGTCCCGCGTGACGCTCAGCGAGAGCGCGAGCATCGGCGGGACGAACCCCGGAATCGTCTCGGGCAGCGGATTCCTCGTCGTCTTCCCGCCCGGAGCCGTCACCGACACCACGCCGTCGACGGTGACCACCACGACCGGCGGCGTGGCGGGCATCATCACCGGCCGCGCCAAGACGGCCGCGGGATCGTTCGCCTTCGACGCCTCGGTCGGGCTCACCATCAACACCACCGGCGCGTCCGTGGAGCAGTCGATCGTCGTGGGCGCCGAGACCCTGACGATCAACGTCCCCGCCACGCCGACCTTCCGCTTCATCGTGCAGGACCTCGACTTCAGCTTCGGCGACGTCCTCGAGATCCGCGCGGGAGAGTTCGCCATCACGGGCAACAGCTTCTCGGGGTCCGGGCTCGAGCTGTTCATCGGCTCCGGCCCGTCAAAGCTCGCCGGCGGAGCGCCCAACCCGCGGGCGATCGGGGTGCTCATCCGCAACGCCGCCGTCGAGTTCATCCGGGGAGCCACCCCCGCCGACGGGTGGGCACTGCGCGCCACCGGCACGATCGCCTTCCTCGGACTCAACGGCCTGGACATCTCGGGTTCGGTCTCGTTCCAGGTCAGCACCGCCACGTCGGGATCCTTCACGCTTCCCACGGTGGGCACCATGAGCGGGTCGATCGCGGCCGGCGCCTTCTCGTTCGCCGTCACCAACGTGGTGATCGCCGCCGGACCCGTCACCCTCGGCGGTTCGCTGCGCGTCAGCCGGCAGCCGAACGGCACGCTGGATCTCGCCCTGTTCGACGCCAAGATCCTCATCACCGCCGGCGGCCGCAACATCGCCAGCCTCGCCGGCTTCGCGACGTTCTCGGTCTCGCCGCAGACCGGCTTCCAGCTCGGGACGTTCCGGGTGACGTCCTTCGCCATCGCCCCCACCACGGCTCCCACCTTCGCCAGCTCCGCCACCCCGCCGGCCATCGTCAGCGGCGACCTCGCGACACCGCTGCGCGGTGCGGTCCTGACCGGGCCGGTCACCACCATCGACGTGACCTTCACGCCCTCCGAGGGGGCGATCGACGCCACCTCGGTCACCACCGGCGCCCCGGCGATCGAGGTGACGGCCGCCGGTGTCACCGGGGCCTGGACGGTGGGGACGCCCACGGCGGTGTCGGGCAAGGCCAACACGTGGCGCTACGCCCTCAGCGCTCCCGGGGGTGCAGTCCTGCCGACCACCACCGTCGTCACCGTCCGCTTCGTGGACGGCGCGGTCACCACGGTCGGCGGCGCGGCGCTGCTCGTGGCCGAGAGTGAGACCTTCTACCTGTTCAGCCCGACCGTCGTCGGCCAGAAGCCCGGCCCGGTCGCGTCGCTCGTGACGCCCAGCCTCAGCCAGACGCAGCTGAACGCGCAGGGCTACATCGACGTCGTCTACACCTCCATCCCCGCCGCGACGGGCGAGACCGCACCGCCGATCATCAAGTCCACCCTCGAGACGGCGGCGCCGTTCCGCCTCTCGGGTCTGCTCGGCGACGTCGCGCTCGACGGCAGCGGGACCCCGATCCTGCTCGGCGCGCCGCTGCTGATCGCCGGGCTCGCCGCCGACGCCACGAGCGTCACGTACCGCTACTTCCTCAAGGACAAGAACCCCGGCAACACACTCGGCCTGTTCACCGGTTCGGGCACCGTGACGCTCACCATGACGGCCGGCACGGTCGCCGCCGGCGCAGCCGGCACCCCGCCCACCTACAACGGCGTGCAGTCGCTGGCGCTCGCGGTCACCGCCGGGACCGTCGGCGAGCGCACCGAGGGCGGCCCCATCGCGCTCGGCCCCCTCACCCTGCAGGGACCGACGGTCGGTCTGGGCGGCTTCGGCTTCTCGGACGGCAAGGTGCTCGTCTCGGTCATCGTCGGGGTGCAGCGGGCATCGCTCGCCTTCGGCGGCAACCCCACCACCGGCGCCGCCTCCACCGCGCAGACCACCTCGGGCATCACCGTCGACCTCGTCGGGCTGCAGGGCTCCTTCGAACTCGCCGTCGACGTCTTCGGGCTGCTGGGCGGCACCGTCGACATCGGCCTCACCGGCAAGTGGGGGCTGCAGGTCGCCGGCCTCGACGCCCAGATCCCCGACGTCGCGCGCCTGCAGGCCACCGGCATCCGCGTGAATTACGACCCCAAGGGCGCCGCCGACCAGGAGCTCGTGCGGATCAACACCGCCACGATCACCTTCCCGTCCTTCGGCATCACCGGCTCGCTCCGCCCCTACGATCCGGCCGCCTCGTCGAACATCGCCGCCAACAACGACCAGGCGCTCGGTGCCGGCGTGATCCCCGGCCTGACCGTGTACGGCGACGGGTTCAAGCTCGGCACCGCCGAACTCGCGTACGGCCTGCCGCCGACGACGGGCACGGTGGATGCCGGCAACGCGCTGACGCCGTCCTCCGCCGACCGCAAGATCAGCTTGGGCGGCATCCTCGAACTCGACGACATCCGCGTCGGCGTCTCGGGACTCGAGGTCCGCTTCCCCGCCGCCGGCGCCCCGTCCACCGCCACCGCCGGGTTCACGGGCGCGATCTTCATCGCCACCGGCGGTGCCCGGCTCTTCCCGGGCAAGGCCTTCGGCGCCACGCTCACCGACCGCACCACCGCCGACGACCGCCGTCCCGACGGCACACCCGACGATGAGGCGTTCCGCATCGCGCTCACCTTCAGCGGGGGCAAGGTCGATGCGTTCCAGCTCACCGTCGACACCCTCGAGATCCGCCTGGGCACGTACGTGACCCTCACCGCGCGCGACTTCCGCCTGGACACCGGCGCGACCGGCTCGCAGGTCATGGTGCAGTTCCAGGCGGTGGGCGCGAAGGTCACGATCGGCTCGCTCGCGATCGCCGGCGAGGGTCGCAACTTCGCGATCCTCGGCAACGGCTCGTTCAAGGCCCTGCCCGGGTTCGGCGTCTTCCTCTCGGTCGGCTCCGCCACCGGCGACTCGTTCAAGTGGCCGTCGTTCCTGCCCGTGCGCATCGACGCGATCGGGATCCAGTGGGCGGACGTCGAGAACGCCCCCGGCGACTTCGTGCTCATCCTGTCGGCGAGCGTCACCGGCATCCAGGGGCTGTCGGGCCTGCAGATCTCCGGCGCCATCCAGGGCATCCGCATCCAGCCCTCGCTGCTGCTGGAAGGCAAGTTCCCGATCATCGGCATCGACTCCCTCGGCGTCACGGTCAAGGGCAAGATGTTCGGCGGCGATGTGTCGGCCGGCCTCGTCGGCGGCATCCTCAAGCTCGATTCCGCCTACAACGTCATCGGGGTGTTCGACACGACGACCCCCGTCGCGCAGCGCGTGTTCTACCTCGGGCTCGAGGGCACGATCTCCATCGCGGGGCTCGCCGGATTCGGCATCCGGCTGGGACTGTCCGAACTCGGGCCGCTGCAGGTCTATCTGAGCGTGAACGTGCCGGGCGGCATCCTGCTCGAACCCAACTCCGGGCTGTCGATCAACGACTTCGCCGGCGGCGTGGAGTTCTTCAAGACCCTGCCCTCCATCGAGGACCCCTTCGCCCTGCGCTCGTCCGCGTTCCAGCTGCCGACGGTGCTGACCGCCGACCAGTGGCTTCTCGGCCTGCAGCAGCAGGTCGCCCTGCAGGCCAAGGCCATCGCGCAGAACCCGGGGCAGAGCGGGTTCGCGGCGGCCTTCACCTCGCCGATGGTCATCACCGGCTCGGCGAAGATCTACTCGATCTACACGTCGCAGGCGGTCTTCAACGGCCAGGTGATCATCAAGATCTCGACCGACGGCAAGATCCTCATCGTCGGCAAGCTCAACTTCGCAGCCGACAACATCTCCATCAGCGGGCGGCTCTACGCCGACCTCTCCAAGGTCGCCAGCGGCAACGTCACGATCCTGTTCCTCGCCGATTTCCCCGACCAGGTCCGCCTGCTCACCCTCTACGGCAAGCTCAAGATGGGCTTCCGCAACTCCTCGGGCAACGAGGTCACCTTCGACGTCGTCGAGGGTCTGGACCCGATCGCCACCGGAACCGCGCCCACCGTGGGACTCGGTTCCCCCACCACCGACGGCGGGTCGGTCGACGTGGGCGTCGTCAACGGCGCGAACGGGTCCGTCAAGCACATCGACGTCTCGTACACGCCGCCCGCCGGCGCGAGCCTGGACGTGGCCGGCATCCTCGACAGCGGCCAGGAGTTCACCCTCTGGTTCGGCGGGACGCAGCGCACCACCATCACCGGCCGGCCGGTGCCGATCGTCGCGGTCACCACCCCCGGCGGGATGGTGTTCGTCGAGCTCCGCACCGACGGCACCGGCGCGTACTACACCGTCGACGGCACGCGCACGGACGTCGTCCTGGTCGCCGATCTCGCCGCGGGCGCCGACCTGCTCGAGACCGCCGTCCGCATCACCGGGACCACGCGCTTCCGCTACGCCATCGGCACCGCCGCCCTCGGGATGGGCCGGTGGGAGGTGCGCTTCGCCGCCGGCGCGGTCAAGAACGCCGACCTCGTCACCGAGGCGGGGACCACCGTCGGCGCCGGGAGCGCCGCCACCACGCTGTCCTTCACGGTCGTGGGAGCGACGGCGACCATCATCGACCCGACCCCGAACGCGTCGGTCGACATCAACGTCATCAACGGCCGCGCGTGGATCCTCGTCACCTTCACCAACCCGACGATGTTCGCCATAGACCCGGCCTCCATCACCGACCTGGCCCCCGAATTCCAGCTGTCCGGCGCGGGGCTCGGCACCATCCGCATCGACGGCACGCAGCGGCCGCAGCTCGTCTCGAGCACCGCCACCAGCGCCACCTACCGCTACTGGCTGACCGGCCGCTTCGCCACGACGGGCGTGGTGAACCTCACCTACATCGCCGGCAGCTGGTCGTACCTGCTCACCCTCACCGGCGCGCTCGTGGTCACCGACGAGCCCGACGAGACGGGCGCGGGCAGCGTCGGCATCCGGTTCCCCGCGGCGGGGCAGCTCGGCATCCCCGCCGGCTTCACGATCGACCCCGACTCGGTGATCCAGCGCCTCGCCGGTCTCACCTTCGGCACCGCCGGCGGGTGGTCCCTCACCCGCGACACGTCCGTCCCGATCACCGCCACCGAGACGCCGGGCGAATTCCGGCTGCCGGTGATCGTCACGAGCCTCGGGACCGCCGGCTCGCTGACGGCCGCGCTGACCTCGGCGGTGCTCGGCTACCGCGGTCCGGTCACGGCGGGGTCCCAGGCGGGGCAGACGCTCGCCGTCACCCCGACCGCCTACCTCGACGTCGACTTCGACGCGACCGTGAACGGCCGCCCGCTCGATGTCGCCTCGATCCTCGACCTCGCAGCCGAGTTCGATCTCTACGGCGAGGGCCTGGGGTCGATCGTCGTCGACGGCACGCGCGCGCCGCTGCAGGTCGCGAGCGGCGACCCCGCGAAGCTCCGCTTCCGCTACTGGCTCACCGGGCAGTACGACGCAGGGCTCTCGGTGACCCTGACCCGCATCGCCGGCTCGTGGTCGTACACGCAGACGGTGACCCCGACCGCACCGAGCATCAGCGCCCCGGGCGCGAGCCTGGTGTGGACCACCGCCCTCGTGGTGTCGTTCCCGGATGCCGCGACCGCGGGCTTCCCCGCCGGCTACGCCGTCGATGCGGCGTCCGTCATCGACCGCCTCGCCGCCTGGGTGTTCACCGCGACCGAGACCGGGTGGACGGTCGTCCGCGACACCGCTCGCGCCATCCGCGCGGGCAGCGCGCCCGGACAGTTCCTCGTCCCCGTCCTCGTCGAGCGCGCGACGACGGCGCAGGCGTCCTCGGCGGTCACGATCGGAGCGGTGACGGTGTCGTACGCCGCGACGGCGGCGCCGGCATCCGACACGCCCTTCACCGCCCCCGTGCGCGACTGGATCGACGTGCCGTTCACCGCGCCGACGGGCCTGAAGTTCTCGCAGGCCTCGCTGCTCGACCTGAACGAGTTCACGCTGCAGGTGACCCGGGGCGGCTCCACGGTGACGATCACGGTGACGGGAGCGACCTTCCTCGTCGACGCCGGCGGCGTGGCCTGGGTCCGCTACCAGCTGTCCGCGCCGCTCCTGCCCGGCGACGAGGTGCAGGTGGTCTTCGCCACCAGCGGCTGGAGCTACACGCAGGCGGACGGCACGACGGCGTACACCGGCGCCACGCCCACCGCGGGCACCCAGGCCGACATCCCCGCCCCGATCACGATCACCCCGCGCACCATGTCGTACCTGGACGTGACCTTCACCCCGCCCGCAGCGGTCAACGGCGAGACGTTCACGATCCTCCCCGGCTCGGTCACCGGGGACGAGTTCACCCTCGCCGGACCCGGCGCCGGCGGCATCCAGATCATCGGCGTCGTCCACCTCGGCGGCGACACGTGGCGGTACCTGCTCAACGGCAGCTTCGCGCCGGGCCGCGTCGACGTCATCTTCGACCTCACCGCCTTCGACGTCAGCCCCGCCCGGGCGCCCCCGGCCGGCACCACCCTCACGCGGTCCTTCCAGGTCGTCGGCTCCACCGCGGACGTCGTCCGCACGGTCCCCGACAACCCCGCGACGGGCGACGTCGACGAGTCAAAGACCACACCGCTGGCGGGCGCCACCATCGGCCGCGACCTGCTCAACGCCCTCAAGTACCTCGAGATCCGCTTCCGCGGGTCGGACGGCTTCGCCATCGACCACAGCACGATCGACGGCAACGAGATCGAGTTCCGCGACGCCTCGGGCGCCCTCATCGCCCTGTCCTCTCCGGTGCGGGTCGGCACGAGCGACATCTACCGCTACTCCTTCACCGCGACCCTCGCCGCCGGCGCCTACACGATCACGTTCCTCGCCGGCCGGTTCGCCGACATCGGCGGGCGGCTCAACTCCGCCGAGACCGAGACCCTCACCCTCACCGCCCCGACCGCGTCGCTGAGCGACCCGACGCCCGGGTCGGTGGTCGATGTGAAGGAGCTCGCCGGGCGCGGCTGGATCGACATCACCTTCGCCGACTTCGGCGGATCCGCCATCGACCGTGCCTCGATCACCGATGCCGGCGCCGAGATCACCCTCACCGCCGGGGGCGTGGAGCTCGTGGTCCTCGGATCGCCGATGCTCGTCGGCGGCAGCACCTACCGCTACTTCTTCTCGGGTCACCTCGCCGGGGCGATCGTCGTCGCCTTCGTCGACGGCAGCTGGCAGAACGCGCAGGGCACGCCCTTCGCCGCGGCGACGCACCCGGGCGCCGCGACCGCCGAAGCGGACCTCTCGTGGGCGGCCATCGGGCCGCGCACGTGGATCGGCGTGCGGCTCACGCCCACCGCCGGCGCCGCCGTCGACACCTCGACGCTCGGCTCGAACGACCTCTCGTTCGCCGGGGGCGGCACCCAGGCGCTCGCGTTCTCGCGCGTGCAGTACGCCGACGGCCTGGCGATGTACTCCTACACGCTGGCCACGGCGCTCACCGCCGGCACGGTCACCGTCACCTTCGCCGCCGGCGCGTGGGCCGACACCGCCGGGAACCTCGCCGCCGGCGGCAGCCAGACCTTCCGGCTCATCGAACAGGGGACCAGCTTCTTCATCGAGCTCTCCGGCGGCATCCTGCTGCAGGCCGGAGACTTCCTCGACGAGCCGCTGCTGCACATCAAGGCGCAGGTCGTCCTCGAGATCGACTACACCCGTCTGGTGTTCATCCTCACCTTCGCCGGGCAGCTCGACGTGTACGGCCTCGGCACGCTCGGCGCGACCGCCGGCCGGTTCGTCCTGGCGATCGGGGACGAGAGCACCAACCCGATGTACCCGGTGCCGCAGTTCTGGGGCGTGGCGTCGATCGAGACGAACTTCGAGGCGCTGCGACCCTACGGCCTGCACCTCAGCGGATCCGCCCAGCTGCGCATCAACCTCACCAACGAGGTCAAGACCGAGCGGCTGACCCTCACCGGCGTCGGCCCCGGCGGCACCGACCTCACCGAGGACTTCGTCCTGCAGCCCTTCAGCTTCGGGTTCCAGATCGTCGGCCAGGCGATCGTGGCCCCTGCCGGGACCGAGCTGATGCGGATCCAGGGCGGGCTCTACCTCAACATCTCGGCCAACCCGCCGACGCCGTCGATGGAGCTCTGCCTGACCGGCCGGCTGTCGTTCGGCTCCGGGTCGGCGCAGCTCGAGTACGGCTCGGTCACGGGCGTCCTGATGATCTCGACCCGCACCGGCGGAGGCGCGATCCCGGGCGTGGCCGGCAGCATCCGCGTCTCGACGGGCGTGGGCATCGGCCTGCCGAACGTCGGGTCGCTGTTCTCGGCCACAGGTTCCGTCAACGTCATCTTCAACACCACGCTCGCCGACCAGACGTTCGTCGTGCCCAACGCCTTCCTGCCGTTGCTGCTGCCCGGTCAGGCGCCGGTGTTCTTCATCCCGAAGTCGCCCCCCGGCATCGACGGCCAGCCCGACCCGGCCGCACCCGCGGGCGGCAGCATCTACGTCGTCGCCAGCATCCAGGCGGAGCTCACGATCGGCGGCGCCTTCACCCTCACCGGCTTCATCGGGATCACCGCGGCGATCGACCCGTCGGGGACGGCGTATCTCAAGATCGACGGAATGGTCGGCACGACCATCCCGTACCTCGGCTCCCTCACCGGCGCGCTCAACCTCGCGGTCTACGTCGGCGCGCAGACCGGAGTCGTCGGCCGCGTGCAGCTCACGCTCGGCGCGAACTCCATCCCCGGCGTCTCGCTCAACGGCCAGTTCCTGCTCGAGATCAACACCTTCAGCTCGGCGCGTCAGATCCGCACGTTCGTCGTGGACACTCAGACCGTCAACGGCGCACCGGTGTTCGGCGGGTTCCGGCGCCAGAACGGCCAGCTCGTCGTCGCCAACCAGACGATCGGGGTCGTCGCCGGGTTCCGCCTCGAGATGTACGGCTCGCTGCGGGTCCTCAACGTCCTCGAGATCACCGGGCACGTCGTCCTGACCGTCGGCGCCGGCCAGCTGGCGCTGGTCGTCAACGGCCGCGCCGCCCTCGAGCCGTTCGGCGACCTCACGATCGTCGACTCCGGATTCTCGATCACCAGTCGCGGCGTCGTTGCGCGGTTCGCGATCGCGCTGGATGCCGGCTTCGGCGCCGACATCGGCATCGGCTTCTCGGTGAGCGCGCTGCTGCAGCTGAACACGACGGGGGCCTCCGCCGTCATCGGCAGCACGACGGTCGACCCCGGATTCCTGCTGCGGCTGGACGGGTCGATCAACTTCCTCGGCTTCGCGCGCGGGTCGGGCTTCGCCGAGATCCGCATCGCCGCCGGCGCCTTCGAGATGCGCTTCGGCGTGGCGTTCGACCTGGCCGGCCTGCGCTTCACCGCCAACGGCGTCGCGGGCGTCTACAGCGACGGCTTCGTGATGGCGGTGTCGGTCAGCGCGTCGGCCGACGCGTTCGTCTTCAGCCTGAGCGCGAGCGGCACCCTGCGCATCAACACCGTCGGCGAGCGCCGCGCGGGCGTGGACCCCGGCTTCAAGCTGCAGCTGACCGGCTCGGTGACGCTGCTGAAGCTGTTCAGCTTCAACGCCGGGTTCACCATCGAAGTCGGCAAGACCAGCGCGACCGACTCCACCTACGCCGCCGGCGACTGGTACCTCGACGCCTACGCCTCGCTGTCCTTCTTCGGCTTCGACTTCTCGGGGACGATCTTCGTCAACTCCGACGGCAACTTCAGCCTGGTGCTCTCGGGCCGGATGCAGCTCGGTACCGACTTCATGGGGATCCGCGGCAGCTTCTCGCTCGAGGTGTCCTTCCTGACGCACGAGCAGGACGGCATCGTCTGGTACACGCTCTTCGTCGGCGGCTCGGCGAGCGTCGAGGTCTACTTCGACTTCAAGCTGTTCGAGATCAGCCTGGGCGTGGGACTCGACCTCGCCGTGACGGCTGACTCGCGCACCGCGGACTCCAACGGCGACGTCCCCCTGAACTTCCGGGTGACCGTCCGCTTCAAGGTGCTCGGCTCGTGGTACTCGCGCTCGGCGACGATCCAGATCGGCACGGTCCGGTTCCCGGTGGTGCCGTACCTTGCCGGCAACAACGTCACCTACACCGGCCTCGACGCGTTCAAGAGCCTCCGCGAATGGCGGACGACCGACCGGAACCTCTACCTGAACGTCGGCGGCGCGCCGCAGCGGACGGCCCGCAACGTGTCTACCGCGGTGACGAACGAGTCGGTGTACATCGAGCAGATCGGCAACCTCAGCGGCGGGCTGGCCACCATCAAGATCACCGCCTTCGGCCACTCCCGCACGTACGCCAACGTGCAGCGCATCCACGGGTACTTCGGCGACGGCGTCGACAACGTGGTGATCGACCCGAGCGTCCAGATCCCCGTCACCCTCGACGGCGGCACCGAGGGCGACACGATCCTGCTGCAGGGATCCGGTCTCGGCTCCCTCGTCGACGGCGGCGACGGCAGCGACGTGATCACCGTTGCGGGCCCGGGGACGGCCACGGTCAACGGCGGCGAGGGCGCCGACGTCCTGCGTCACACCGGCACCGGCACCGTGACGCTCAACGGCGACGGAGGCAACGACCAGCTCTTCGGCAACCTCATCACCGACGTCCTCAACGGCGGTGCCGGCAACGACACGCTGTCGGGCCTCGCGCGGCAGTACAACGGCGGCGACGGCGACGACGTCATCCTCGCCACCGCCGCGGTCTTCACCTCGGGCGCCACCCGGGTCGTCGACGGTGGCACCGGCAACGACCGGCTGACGATCGTCCTGACCGGCGGGTCGGACCAGCTGCTCATCACGAACCCGTCCGCCGAGGTGCTCAGCCACACCCTCAACGGCCTCACCCGCGAGACGGCCGACATCGAGCAGCTCGTCATCGACGCCGGCGCCGGCTCGGACCAGATCACGCTCAGCGACATCACCGCGAACTCCTCGGGCATCGCGTCCATCGAGATCGCGCTCGGCACGGGCGGCACCGACATCGTCACGGTCCTCGGCGCGAGCACCGGCGACGACGTCGTGATCTCGACCGACGGCTCGCGCACGCGGGTGGTGCGGACCACCTCGGCGGGCTACACCGTGTGGATCGCCGGCGGCGTCCGCGCCCAGGGCGACGCGCTCATCGTCGACGGGCGCGGCGGCGCGGATTCGATCTCGGCCGCCGCGGTCACCGCCGATCAGCTCGCCCTCACGCTCATCGGCGGTCTCGGCAACGACATCCTCGTCGGCTCCCGCTTCGACGACATCCTCGACTCGGGCGCCGGGAACGACACCGTCACCGGCGGTCTCGGTCGCGACACCTTCCTGGATGCCGGTGGCGTGGACACCCTCGTCGAGACGTTCTCGAACGTCGACTTCGGCCTCTACGACAACCTGTTCGTCGTGGGCCTGGTCGTCGGCACCGACTTCGGAGTCGGCTCCGTCGTCGAGGACCTGAACGACCTCTTCGAGATCGCCCGCCTCACCGCGTCGGGGACCGCCGCGACCACGTTCCTCATCGGCGACGCCGACGGCTCGGTCCTCGTGGCGGGCGTCCGCCGCACGGCCGACCCCTGGACCGGCACCGCCTACCTCGACGGCGGAGCCGGGAACGATCTGGTCCGCGTCGAACTGACCCGGTCGACCGGGATGGCCGTCCACATCGACGACTCCGCCGGCACCGACCGCCTCGACGTGCGCGGCTCCACGGCGCCCGACGACCTCATCGTCGACGTCGTCGCGCCCCCGCCCACGGGCACCGAGCCCAACCGGATCCGCCGCGTGTCCTTCGACGGCGCCGGGGCGATGACCGTGCTCGGCACCATCACGCATTCGGGCGTCGAGCTGGTCGAGATCCGCACCCTCACCGGCGGCGACCGCATCGCCGTCCGCGCGATCGCCGTCGAGCACCGGCTCTTCACCGGCGAGCACACGGACCGCATCGCCGTCGGGTCGCACGCGGCCGGCAGCGGCACAACCGCGTCCGCCTGGACGAACACGGGCGGTGACGTCAACGCGATCTCGGCGCTCCTCGTCGTCGACGGCGGCTCCGGCCCGGGACCGATCACCGGTGCGGACCTGCTCTCGGTCGACGACACCGGGGACACCGCCGCCAACACCGGCGCCCTGACCTTCGAGTGGATCACCGGCCTCGGCATGAGCACCGGCATCCGGTACACCGGCCTCGAACAGCTGACGATCGACCTCGGGTCCGGCGGCGACACGTTCACGGTCCACTCCACGCACGCCGGCACCACGTCGCTGACGACGAACAACGGCGCCGACACCGTCATCGTGCGAAGCGTCGCCGGCGCGACCACCGTCGCCACCGGCGCCGGCGACGACACCATCCGCATCAGCTCCACCACGAGCGGGCAGGGAGGCGTCCTCACCGGCATCGCCGCGCCGCTCAGCGTGACCGGCGGCGCCGGCAGCGACACCCTGTTCGTCGACGACGCCGCGACGGTGCTCGACCGCATCGGCGTCCTGACCGGCTCGAGCATCTCGGGCCTCGGGATGACCGCGGGCGCGCCGACGCCGAGCCTCGTCCAGGTCGTGACGGTCCGCGGCGCGATCGACGGCCGCTTCACCCTCACCGTCGCCGGGGTCGGCGTCACCGTGCAGCTCGCCTTCGACGCCACCGCCGCGCAGGTGCAGGCGGCGCTGGCGACCCTCGTGGGCGCCGGCAACGTCGTCGTCACCAAGGCCGGCGACCGCTGGACGGTCGCGTGGGCGGGCGCCCTCGCCGGCGCCGCCGGCCGGGCCCGCACGCTCACCGTCGCCAGTGCCTCAGGGCGTCCGCTGACGCCCCCCGCCGGCGGCACCGTGGTCGCGCAGGTCCTCGCGATGACCGACGGGCGCATCGTCTACGAGGACGTCGAGGCGCTCGATGTCACCCTCGGCTCGGGATCCGACGTCGTGACGATCGACGGCACGCACACCGGCACGACGACCGTCAACGCCGCGGCGGGCGACGACCGGGTCTTCGTCGAGGCGCTCTCGGGCCGCACGACCGTTCGCGGTCAGGCCGACGGCGATTGGCTCGTCGTCAACGCCGCCCCCGGCCCCGTCGGGGTGAACGCGATGGCGGGGCAGATCCTCGATCTCGACGGCGGCGCCGGATCGGACTACTACCTCGTCGACCTCTTCGGCGTCGGCAGCAGCCGCATCAACACCCTCGACGTCATCGACGGCGGCTCGAACGTCCTCGTCGTCAACGGCACGGCCGCCGGCGACACCTTCCTGCTGCGGCGCAACGCCACCCGCGCCCTGATCGCATCGCTGTCCCAGCCGCTGTCGGTGGGCGGGCAGTTCGGCGCGGCCGAGAAGGTCACCTACGGGCAGCAGATCACCGGCGGCGTCGTCCTCAACGGCCGCGCCGGCGACGACACCTTCGCCTTCGACGACACCGCGTCGGTCGTGGTGGTCAACGGCGACTCCGGCAACGACCGCTTCCGCTTCGGCCAGCTCTACACCAACTACTCCGGCGACCCGGAGTTCCCGGCATCCGACTTCTTCTCGTCCACGCGCGGCAAGCTGACGCGCGGCGTCTCGTTCACCGCCTCGGTGTACGGCGGCTCCGGCGACGACGTGTTCGAGGTCTTCCGCAACGTCGCCACGCTCAACCTCTACGGCAACACCGGCGACGACACCTTCGTCATCCGCTCGTTCGTCGGCGAATCCGAGCTCGCCGCCGTCAACGCCGGCGAGGGCCGCAACTTCATCCAGTACGCCGCGAACGCCCCGGTCAACATCGACGGCGGCTCGGGCTACGACCTCGTGGTGATCATCGGCACCGAGTTCGACGACACCTTCGTCATCACGTCGGGCGGCGTGTACGGCGCGGGCCGGGTCATCCGGTACGTCAACGTCGAGAAGGTCTCGATCTACGGCATGGAGGGCAACGACGTCTTCCATGTGCTGTCGACCAACCCCGCCATCGAGCTGTCGATCTATGGCGGACTCGGCTCCGACCGGGTCGAGGTCGGCAGCGCCGCACCGGCGGTCCAGGCCGACGACCTGCTCGGCCACACCGGCCTGGTCCGGCACTCCGTCGAGAGCACGGTCGCCAACAGCGCGTGGGCGCTCCTGCCGGTCGACGGCATCGCCACCGAGATCATGGACAACGATGAGCCGACTGTCGTCGTCGCGCCGGTCGGCGGCTCGCTCGTCCTCCGCGAGGGCGGCCCGCACGGATCGGTCACCGTGCGCCTGACGAAGGCGCCGACCACCGCCGTCCAGGTGACCCTCGTCGGACCTGCCGTCGACCCGACCTCGACGAGCCGCAGCCGCTTCATCGAGCTCTCGGTCGACGGCGGCGCCACGTGGCAGACCTCGGTGACGCTGGACTTCGCGATCGGCGACACCGGCCAGCGCACCGTGCTCGTCCGCGCGACCGACGACCTCTCGGCCGAGGGGGAGTGGCTCGTGCCGATCGACGCCATCGTCACCGGCGGTTCGTACGCCGGCGCGCTCGTGGCCACGACCTTCGTCCGGGTGCTCGACGACGACGCCCCCGCGGTGCCGGTCACGATCCCCGACGGCGGCATCCGGGTCATCGAGCCGTCCGGCGGCGCCGGCGGCACGAAGGCCGCCTACGAGGTGCGGCTCACGTCGGCGCCGGTGGGAGCGGTGACCGTGCGGGTGACCGCGCCGGCCGGCCTGAGAATCTCGGCCGACGGCTTCGCGTGGGTGACCCAGATCGACCTCGCCTTCACCACCGCCGGCGCGCGCACCCTCCACGTCAAGGCCATCGGCGACGGGATCGTCGAAGGCCAGCACGTCCAGGCCATCACCGCCGTCATCGTGAGCTCCGACCGCCGCACCGGGTCCGTCTCGGGTGCCGGAGCCGTTCCCGGGGAATTCGTCTTCTCGGGCTTCTCGGCCACGCCGGGATCCCTCAAGGGCCACCTGATCCGGATCGTCACCGGCGCAGGCGCCGGCCAGTCCGCACGCATCTGGAACAACACCGCCACGACGATCGAGATCGAGGGCGAGTGGGATGTCGCCCCGGCGACCGGCGACGCCTTCGTCATCTCGGGCTACACGGCCCCGATCGTCCAGACCGAGATCGTGCGGACGGTCACCGCGATCTCGCCCGACCAGCGCACCGTGACCCTCGCAGGCGCTGCGCTCCCGACGGCGGACGGCGGCCTGAGCGGTGCGCTGCTGCGGATCGTCGGCGCCAACGGCACGGCGACGTACCGCACGATCGCCTCGAACACCGCCACCACGATCACCGTCGTCGACCCGTGGGGCACCGAAGCCTTCACGACAGGCGTCACCCAGGTGTACGTCGCCGAGATCCCGGGTGAACTCGTCGAGCGCGTCACCGTGCTCGTCCACGACGCCGACTCCGCGGGCGTCGTCATCACACCTGTCGGCGGCGACATCCGGCTCGTCGAGGGCGCGGTGGCCGGCCAGTTCGGCGCCGAGGCGAGCTACACCGTGCGCCTCACCCGGGCGCCCGCGCCGGGCGAGACCGTGACGGTCACTTTGGACGCGATCGCCTCGTTCACCCTCGACATGGGCGGACCCGACTGCGGCCTGCCCAACGGGTGCCGCGCCGCGCAGCTGCAGTTCTGGAACGGCTCCGCCTGGGTCTCGCAGCTGACGATCGACTTCGACGCCACCGACTGGGCGACCGCGGTGGTCGTGCGGATCCGGGCGATCGACGACACGCGCATCGACGGCGGAGACGTCCAGGAGTTCGCCGACGCCGCCCGCCGCGTGCACCTCATCCAGGGCCCCCTCTACGTCTCGGGCGGCGACGACCCCAACCCGCCGGTCCCGCTGGAGCTGGACGGCTACCTGCCGATCGTCCTGCCCGGTGAGAGCTCCGCGAGCCCGCTGCCGGTGGCGCTCAGCACCGCCGAGGCGATCGAGACTGCCCAGGTCGACGTCCTCGTCGTCCACAACGAGGACAGCCCCGCCGCCGACGCGGGCGTCCTCACGCGCGACCGCATCACCGGACTCGGGATGGCGGGGGACTACTCTCTCGCGGGCCGCCCGGTGCTGGGCGGCATCCGCTACACCGGGTTCGAGGACCTCACGATCCTGCTCGGCTACGGTGACGACACCTTCGTCGTCGAGGGCACGCACACCGGCACCACGACGATCCACGCCGGACCCGGTGACGACATCCTGACCGTGCGGACGGTCGACGGGCACACCCGCCTCATCGGCGGCCCCGGCTCCTCGTCCACGCCGCTCTTCGGCAACACCGACGACGACGTCTTCCACGTGGGGACGGCATCCGCGGTGCTCGATCTGCTGCGGGCCCTGCTCGTCCTCGACGGCGGCGTGGGCGACGACACCGCGAACCTCTCCGACCACGGCGACGCCGACGACAACCTGGGCTGGCTGACGCAGGACACCCTCACCGGGCTCGACATGACGCCGCGGACCGGCGTCGACGAACTCGGGCGCCCGCTCGACCGCCTCTACGCGGTCACCCCCCGCGGCGCGACCTTCACCATCGTGCTCTCGCAGGTACGTAACGGCGTGTCGTCGGGGATCGGCGCCGTCACCTTCGCCGCGGGCACCTCGGCCGCCGACGTGCAGCAGGCGCTGCAGCGACTGCTCTTCCCGACGACCTCGGGAGCCGGCGCCGGTGTGTCCATGAGCTGCGGCACCGCGGACAGGACGCGGTGCGCGGCGAGCGTCTACGTGTGGCTGGTGGGGGGCACCTACCTCATCGGGTTCCGCGGCGAGGTCAACGCCGACACCGCCTTCCCGATCACGATCGGGCTGTTCGCGCTCGGCGCGACGGCGACGGATGCCGCGTCCGACGCCGGCGCGATGTCCGGCATCCGGTACCACGGGCTCGAAACCCTCAACCTCTCGCTCGGCTCGGGCAGCGACGTGCTGAACGTGCGCGGCACGCTGCCGGTGACCAACGTCGCCTTCGGCGCCGGCAACGACCGCGTGTACATCTCGTCCCGTGCGGACGTGGGGCTCACCGAGCGCCCGACGTTCCTGGCCGGCGACCTGGACCGCATCGCCGGCACGCTCAACCTCGACCTCGGGACCGGGCGCCACACGCTCCTTCTCAGCGACGAGGGCGCGACGGCGGCCGACACCGCCGTCCGCATCACCGACGTCGCCACCGCCGCCCGCGCGGTCGACGCCGACCTGTCCGCCGCGGGAGAGATCTTCGTGACGGGTCTCGCCCCCGCCGGGATCTCGTGGCGGGCGGATGCGACCGGCACGTTCGCCGACGGCATCCGGATCTGGGCCGGCGGCGGCGCCGACACCATCACGATCGACGGCACCCACGCCCGCGCGGGCGTCCGCACCACCACGTGGCTGAACACCGGGCTCGGCGACGACACCGTCACCGTCGATCTGCGGGCCGGCGAGGACGGCTTCTTCGTCCTGAACACCCAGGGACCCAACGACAACGTGCTCGACCTCGGGGCGGACCTCCACGACGGCGACGAGCCGATCCGCGCCGACGTGGTGGCGAGGATCACCGTGACGCGGAACGGGCAGACCTGGACGCTCGACCCGAGCCGCTACGTCGTGTCCACCACCCTCGACACCGCCGGGCTGTTCGACTCGCTGCTGCCCGGCGACATCGTGCGGGTCACGCTGCACCTGACGACCTGGACGGTCCAGACGCTCGGCACGTACGACCTCGGTGGCACGTCGGACGTCGTGGGCTACCGGGTGTGGGTCAACGGTCGGATGCTGACGGCGTCGCAGATCGCCCAGAGCGGGGGGCTCCTCACCTTTGCCACCGAACTCCAGCGCGATCTTTCCGCCCCGCACGTCCTGGTCGAGGTCACCCGCAGCCTGTTGCGGCAGTACACGATGCCGGCGACCGGCGCGATCCTGCCCGCCGGAACGATGGACGACGACGTCGTGCACGGCGAGACATCAACGCTGCCGCTGATCATTTTCGGCGGCATCGGCGCCGACCTGCTCCACGGCGGCGTCGGCGGCGACATCGTCTTCGGCGACCGCGGCATCGTCGAATGGGTGGATGCCGGTGGAACCGTCGTCGCGCGCTCGGGCACGGGCGGACCCGACGACATCACCGACGGCGTCGTCCGCCCGATCGGCCTCATCACGACCGTCGATCCCACGATCGGCTCCGCGGACGTCATCACCACCGGCATCGGTTCGGACGTCCTCCTGGGCGGCGCGGGCGGCGACATCCTGGTCGCCGACCGAGACCAGACCACCGGCGCGCCCGACGGCCGCAACATCGTGATCGGCGATCACGGCCGGTTCGTCGCGGCAAGCGGCGCGGTCACTCCTACGTGGGGTGGGACCGCGGTCGGCGCCGGCCGGATCGAGACCCTCGATCCCGCGTTCGGCGGCGACGACCTGATCCGCACCGGCGCCTCTCGCGACCTGATCCTCGGCGGGGCGGGTGGCGACGGGGTGTGGGCGGGTGCCGACGCCGACATCGTGCTGGGCGACCACGGCTTCCTGCTGCTCGAGACCCGGAGCGGGGCCCTCTACGCAGTGACTGTGGCGGTCACCGACAACGCCGTCGGCGGCGCCGACGTGATCCGCGGCGAGGCCGGGGACGACCTGCTCATCGGCGGCACCGGCGCCGATCAGATCGACGGCGGCACGGAGCGCGACCTCATCTTCGGCGACAACGTCTCGCTCGACCGCCGGACGAGCTTCGGCGACCACACCAGCCCGCGCTTCCGCACCCTCACCGCGCCGCAGATCTACAGCACGACCCTGGGAACGGCCGGTCAGGCCAACGTCGACGGCTCTCGTCGCAACGACCCGGCCGGCGCGACGGCGTGGAGCGACTTCCGGATCACGCTGCTCGACCACGCCGCGACGACCGATCCCGCCCGCTACGGCGACGACCGGATCGCCGGCGGTGCACACGACGACATCATCTTCGGCCAGCTGGGTGACGACGTCATCCAGGGCGACGGCTCGATCGACATCGCCGCGGGCGCCCACCGGACGGCGGCGGGCGACCTCGTCATCACCCCGTCCGTGGATGCCGCCACCGACGGCGACGACTACATCGAGGGCGGCGGAGACGCCGACGTCATCTTCGGCAACCTCGGCCGGGACGACATCATCGGCGGCAGCTCGGAGCTCTTCTCGCTCACGACGCGCGACCAGCGTCCGGACGGCGCCGACCGCATCTTCGGCGGCTCGGGAACGGCCATCGGGCGCAACGCCGACGGGCCGCTCCACGGCCGAGACTCCGACACCGTCGTCGGCGACAACGGCAACATCCTGCGCCTGGTGAGCGTCGGCACCACCGGCGTCAGCACGTACCTGCGTTTCACCTACGACACCTATACCGGCACCGGCGAGATGCCCCTCCTGCCCCGTGCCGTGCAGCTGCTGGACTACACCCCCGGCGGGCCGGACTTCGTGTCCGCGGCGCTCACCGCCGACATCGGCGGAGCGGACGAGATCCACGGCGAGGCCGGCGACGACACCGTCTACGGCGGGCGCGGCAACGACGTCATCTTCGGTGACGCCGGCGACGACGACCTGATCGGCGGCTGGGGACACGACTGGATCTCGGGCGGCACCGGCGTCGACGGCATCCTGGGCGATGACGGCCGCATCTTCACCAGCCGCAACGGTTCCACCGAGCCGTTGAACGGCGTGACCACGGCCGACGCCCAGATCGAGATCGCCACACCCGGCCGGGTGCAGGTGGCTCTCCTCTTCCCGGCCAGCTGGCTGACCAAGCGCGTCGACCTGACGCCGTTCGCCGTCGACGGCAACCACCTGAACACCCTCTACCGCCCCCAGTACGCCAACGACATCCTGTTCGGCGGCTGGGACGGCGACTTCATCCACGGCGGCTCCGGCGACGACGCGATCTCGGGCGCCGAGGCGCTCACGCTCTCGTACGGCTACCACGCGACCGCCGGGCGGGTCCGCAGCGACTTCGAGCGCCCGTTCAACGACGGCACGCTGCTGGGCTTCAGCCCCGCCGCCGGCACGTTCGCGCTCTACGACGAGTACGCGCCGATGGTGAAGCTCCTGCTCTCGGGCGGTGAATGGTTCCTCAACTTCGATCACGCCGAGGGCCGGTTCGACCCGGTGGCGACGACGACCCGCACCGACGGAGACGATGTCCTGTTCGGCGACCACGGCAACGATTGGGTCGTCGGCGGAACCGGCCGGGACACCCTGTGGGGCGGGTGGGGCAACGACCTGCTGAACGCCGACGACGTCCTGACCACCAACGGCGGACTCAACGACCAGCCCGACACGAACACGTCGTACGAGGACCGCGCCTTCGGCGGCGCCGGCCTCGACGTCCTCATCGCCAACACCGGCGGCGACCGCCTCATCGACTGGGTCGGCGAATTCAACAGCTACATCGTGCCGTTCGCGCCCTTCGGCCTCGGCACCGTCAGCCGTCAGGTGATGCCCGGTCTCTACGACTTCCTGTACCGCCTGTCGGCCGCGCAGGGCGCGGACTTCACGATCGCCGACCTCGCGGGCGAGTACTACGCCGACCGCAACGGCGAGCCGTTCGGCGAGATCGGGCTCATCATTCAGCAGGACGACTACTGGCAGGACCAGACCGGCGGTCCCCGCGACCCGCAGCCCGGCAACGTCCCCGGCGGCAAGCGCGACGTGCTGCGGTCGGCATCGTTCAGCAGCGGCGCCGACGCGTTCTTCGCCGACTCCGGCGTGTTCGCGGTGAAGGGCGGTGCCCTCACGGTGACAGCGACCTCGACCTCGGGCGACGCGGCGGCGGTGTACTACATCGACCAGTACCTGCCGATCTACTACGAGCTGCACGCGCAGGTGAACCTCACCAAGCCCACCGGCGGCTGGAAGGCCAACGCCTACGTCATCTTCGACTACTTCGCACCCGATGACTTCAAGTTCGCCGGCGTGGACCAGTCCACCAACAAGCTCGTGATGGGACGTCGCACCGCCGCCGGGTGGCTCGTCGATGTGCAGGCATCGGTGTCGGGCGGCGTGAAGTTCAACACCTGGTACTCGATGCTGGTCGCCGTCAACGGGACGACGGTGACAGTGCTGCTGGGCGGCGTCGTCGCGTTCACGCACACCTTCGCCCCCCGGATCATCGACGGCGTCGCGGTCGGCCTCAACAAGGGATTCGTGGGGGTGGGGTCCACCCAGGCGCGCGGCGTCTTCGACAACATCTCGGTCCAGGTGCTGCCTCCGCAGATCACGCTGGACCGCACCGAGACGTTCGACTCCGGAGCGGGGGCGGTGAGAGACGTCGCCGGGGGAACCTGGACGACGACCGCGGGGGTGCTCACCGGCTCCGCCCCGTCCACCGGGTCGCCCGCCGTCGCACTGGTCGACCTCGGCGGGACTCTCGAGGCGAACGCGTACCTCGAGATCACCGCGACCCTCACGCTCCAGGCGGGCGCCCGGGCCGGCATCGTCTACGACTTCTACAGCATGAGCGACTACAAGTTCGTCATCCTGGACCTCGCCGCCCAGGCCGTCGTCTTCGGGCACGTCGCCGGCGGGCGGCGCGTGATCGACGAGACCGTCGCGCGCACCCTCACCGCGGGCACCGTCTACACGATGGTCCTCACCATCAAGGGCGCTTCGGTCTCGCTCACCCTCAACGGTGCGTTCATCCGCTCCCGGTCCTACAACGCCGCGCTCGCCGACGGCCGGTTCGGGCTGCTGGTCGACGCGGGCGTCGCGCGATTCGACAGCATCCGTATCCGCACCGACAGTGCGCTGCAACCCGCGACCGCGTCGTCGACGACCTTCACCGCGCCGGACCCGGCGACCTCGCCCGCCGAGCCGACGCCCGCGCCGGCCCCGCCGCCGGAGCCGGCACCCGAACCGGCGCCCGCACCCGCGCCGGAACCGGCGCCCGCGCCGGGCCGCAAGAAGTAGGGGTCAGCCGCCCGCCGTGGCCCCCGCCGGCTCCGGCGCCACCGACGTGAACGCGTCGAACGCCTGCGCGAGGTCGGCGATGAGGTCGTCGGCGTCCTCGAGCCCGACCGACAGTCGGACGATGTCGGTCGTCGGCTTGGCGTCACCCGCGACGGGTCGGTGGGTGAGGGCGGCCGGATGCTGGATGAGCGAGTCGACGCCGCCGAGCGAGACGGCGTGGGTGAACAGCCGCACGCCGGTCGTGAGCGCGGCGGCAGCGTCGAAGCCGCCGTGCAGGCGGACGGCGATCATCGCGCCCGTCCCGCGCATTTGGCGTCCGAGCAGCCCGCGCGGGTCTCCGTCGTGGCCGGGGTAGAACACCTCGGCGACCGCCGGCTGCGTGCTCAGCCATCCCGCGATGCGCATCGCCGACTGCTGCTGCGCGCGTACGCGCACGGGCAGGGTCGGGATGCCGCGCTGCAGCAGGTACGCGGCGAGCGGATGCAGCACCGCGCCGGTGATCGCGCGGACGCACCGCAGGGCGGCCGCCCACTCCTCGGAGCACGCGACGACGCCGCCCATCGCGTCGCCGTGACCGCCGAGGTACTTCGTGGCGCTGTGGAGCGACATGGCCGCACCGAGGTCGAGGGGGTTCTGCAGGATGGGTGTGGCGAAGGTGTTGTCGACGAGCACCGGCACGCGGCCGCTCTGGCCGACGACCGAGGCGATGTCGACGAGGTCGAGGGTGGGGTTGGCGGGGGTCTCGACGATCACCAGGGCCGTGTCCGCCCGCATCGCCCCCGCGACGTCGCCCTCGGCGCAGTAGGTGACCTCGGTGCCCAGCAGCCCGGACGCCAGCAGGTGATCCGTGCCGCCGTACAGCGGGCGGACGGCGACGACGTGCCGGCCTCCGGTCTCGGACACCGCGGCGAGCACGGATGCCGTGACCGCCGCCATGCCCGAGGCGAAGGCGACCGCGGCCTGGGCGTGCTCGAGCGCGGCCAGCGCGTCCTCGAATCGAGCCACCGTCGGGTTCCACAGTCGCGCGTAGACGAAGCCGCCGTCCTCGAGCGGGGCGCCGCCGGTGGCCATGGACTCGTACGAGTCGCCGCCGCGGATGATGTCCGGCAGGGGGTTGGTGGTCGACAGGTCGATCGGCAGGGCGTGGACGCCGAGGGCCTGCAGGTCGTCGCGGCCGGCGCGGACGGCGGTGGTGTCGGCGCCGAGAGTGAAGGGGTGCATCCCTCCAGGGTGCGTCCAAGGGCAAGCTTGCGCCAGAGGTCTTGCTGAGCGAGCATCGAAAGGCGTCTGAGATTGGTCCGCAGGGAACCACAGACGACGAGAAGGAGGCTCGGTTGACGAATGCGCAACGCCCGCTCGCGAGCAGGCTCGACGCCCTCGACGGCTCGCTGCTCGAGCGCATCGCCGTCGACGCGGCGGTGACGAACAAGGAGCTGGCCGCCGAGCTGGGCGTTCCGGAATCGACGTGCGCGTATCGACGCCGCCTGCTGCGCGAGCGGGGGGTGATCAGCGGCGCGCAGGCCGTCATCGATCCCGCCGCGCTCGGCTATCCACTCCAGGCGGTCGTCACCGTCCGGCTGGGCAGTCACAGCAAAGAGCTCGTCGAGGAGTTCTCGGACGCGATCGTGAAGACCCCTCGCGTCCTCCAGGTGTTCCACGTCGCCGGCAGCGCCGACTTCCTCGTCCACGTCGCCGTCGAGAGCCCCGAGATGCTGCGCGACATGGTGCTCGAGCACATCACGGTGCACCGCGGGGTCCGTCAGACCGAGACCCAGCTGGCGTTCGACGTGCGTCGCGGCGTCGGTGTGCCGCTCGGCGCAGACGCCGAGGCCGCGGCAGGATGACGGCATGCACACGCTGACCGATGAGGGGGCGCGATTCGTCGCCGACCGCCACCTGGCGACGCTCTCGACCATCGCGCCGTCCGGTCTGATCCACGCGGTGGCGGTCGGATTCACGCTCTCGGACGGCCACGTGAGGATCATCACGAGCGATGGGACGCAGAAGGTGCGCAACGTAGAACGGCGGGCACTCGCCACCGTCGCCCAGGTGGACGGCGCTCGCTGGCTGAGCCTGGCGGGACGTGCGGTCATCGACAGAGACCCGGATGCCGTCGCCCACGCCGAGGAGCTCTACGCCCGGCGCTACCGCACGCCGCGTCCGAACCCCCGTCGCGTCGTCATCCGGCTGGTCCCCGAGCGGGTCCTCGGCTCGTCGGGACTCGCGGACTGAGGGGCGACACGCCCGGGGAGCGGGCCTGATTTGCCGGTCACCCGGACGCCACGTAATGTTCTTGTTGTTCGCCCCAAAGGGAAGAGCGGAGAGGCCGAGGCCCCGCCCCCCTCAAGCAGCGGACCACCCCCCATCTCATGAAAACCGACTCGCGTCGGGTCTCTTCGGTGGAGGTTCCCTGCGTGCCTTGATCACTCTTCGGAGCGATCGCACAGCGCGCAACGCCACGGCGTGTCGATTTGACAAGAGCCGAGCGGGGGATAAGATAGTGAAGTTGCCCTTCGGGGGAGGCCTGGTGGTCTTCCTGGGGGAGCGTCCGATCCTTGAGAACTCAACAGCGTGCACTTGTCAAATGCCAAATAACCTCGTCCAGCTTCGGCTGGTTTGAGATTCCTTTGGATCAATTTATGGATGTCAGTGACATTCGTTTTTGGTCAGGTTGAACTCGCTGCTTTCTGCCTTATTCCGGTGGTTG
>NZ_BAAGWW010000005.1:0-555 GCF_054780155.1 Microbacterium aureliae | reverse complement strand
GGCCCGACGAGACGCAGACGCATCCGTCACACCGACAACCAACTTCTCATTCATGTTGCACTCCTTCTACTCGAGGACGAACGCTCGTCCAACTGCAAGGTGAACGTGACGACCACGACACCGTGGCCCTCCGTCTGGTCAGGGTTGTGGTGGGCGATTTGACTGCCCCGATCACTGATCGGACTGGTCATCTCACGACCACGGTCGTCGTGGCGAGTCGGTTGAGGACCTGCTGGCTTGTGGAGCCGAGGATGAAACGCGCGACCCGACCGCGACCATGTGACCCGATGACGGTGAGCCGCGCACGTGATGCGATGCGATTTATCACCAGATCCGCACCGTGACTGCTTTCCACAACCCGTCGCACGTCCAGGTCGGGGTACATTTGCGCGATGCCCGCGATCGATATGGCCAGGGACTCTTCGGTCAACTGTTGCATGTTCGTCAGGTAGTTCTCGGGGTAGGAACGTACCCCGAGTGGGATGGCGACTGGCGACCAAGCGCTGACGGCGGTGAGCACCTCTGCGGACCGGTCCGCCTCGGCGGCGGCGAACG
>NZ_BAAGWW010000004.1:0-54210 GCF_054780155.1 Microbacterium aureliae | reverse complement strand
TGCCCGGGAGTCTTCGACCCCCACGTACGCAACGCCTTCAGGTCCTCCAGCTCCAACCCGAACCCACCCAGATACAACTGCACGTACTGCGTCAACGACGAGTGCCCCGCCGACAGGATGAAGCGGTCGCGCCCCAACCACCCGGTGTCCGTCGGGTCGTGGCGCAGCACCCGCTGATACAGCAGGTACGCCGCCGGCGCCAGGCTCATCGCCGTGCCCGGATGACCGTTCCCGACCTTCTCCACCGCATCCGCAGCCAGCACACGAGCGGTATCCACCGCGCGCCCATCGATCTCATCCCAACGCAAATCCGACACGGTCGCACCTCTCCTTCGAGTCCGTCAGTCGCCCCTCTTGACAACCGCCGTCACCCCATTATGGTGTATATAACGTGATTCTTGTTCTAGATCACATGAACATCACATGAGGGCGGAGCCGCCCTCGCTGCAGCCAACGGGAGCGAAGATGCGCGCAGTTGTATTCAGTTCGGAGCGGGAGCTCGCGCTCGAAGAGCGGGCCACCCCCGAGCCGGGGTTCAAGGAGATCCTCATCGAGACCGCGGCCGTGGGCATCTGCGGCACCGACACCCACGTCCTGGACGGCGAGTTCGAAGGCACCGTCTTCCCGCTGGTCCCCGGTCACGAGGCCACCGGCACGATCGTCGCCCTCGGCGAGGGCGTGAACAGCGGGGTGTTCGACTTCAAGGTGGGCGACCACGTCGCCGTCAACCCGAGCACCACGTGCGGCGAGTGCGAGTTCTGTCTCAACGGCCACCAGAACCTGTGCCGCTTCTGGAACGGACTCGGCGTCGTCGCCTCGGATGGGGCCGCGCAGCAGTACTTCACCGCCCCCGCGGGCAACGTCTACAAGCTCAAGCCCGAGACCGACCTGTACGAGGCCGCCCTCATCGAGCCGCTGGCTTGCGCGATCCGCGGCTGGGACGTCCTGCCTCGTCGCCTGGGCGACCACGTCCTGGTGTACGGCGCCGGCACCATGGGCCTCATGATGGCCCAGCTGGCCACACGCGCGGGCGCGGCCACCGTGTCCATCGTCGACCTCAACGAAGCTCGCCTGAACACCGCCGCCGAGTGCGGCATCGAGCTGCGGTACACCTCGGCCGACGAAGCCCCCCGCGAGAAGTGGGACGTCGTCATCGACTGCACCGGCAACATCCGCGCCATCGAGGACGCCCTCACCCGCGTGAAGCCCGCCGGCTACTTCCAGGACTTCGGCGTCGCGCCCGCCGACAAGACCGCTCAGTTCTCGCCCTTCCGCGTCTACCGCGACGAGATCTCGATCGTCGGCACCATGGCCGTGCTCAACTCCTTCGGCCGCGCGGTGGAGATGTTCGAGGCGGGCGCGATCAACGCCACCGCGATGATCAGCCACTCGTTCACGCTCGACGACTACGCCGAGGCGCTCGAGATGTTCCGCCGCGGCGAGGGCCGCAAGCTGCAGATCCGTCCGAACGACACCCAGTCGCGGGTGCTGATCTGATGGCCGCGCAGACCACTGCGCCCGCCGGGCGCCTGTCGTCTCCGGCGGTCAAGCGCGGCATCCTCATCGCCGTCGGCGTCCTCGTGCTGCTGTTCCTCGTCCTCGGCACGAAGGTCGTCTCGAACGACGACCCGCTCGCCCAGGGCGAGATCGAGTTCGACCCCGCGACCTTCGGCGCCGAGACCTTCCCCACCGTGCGCGACGCCGTGACCGGGAAGGCCGTCGAGGCCACCGTCCTCGCCGAGGCGATCGCCGTCGACCCCGAGGCCGCCGCCGAGGAGTACGCGGTGCAGAGCTCCGGCGGGCCCGTCTACAGCGTCACGTTCAGCGGCGTGGTCGGCGAGGGGCAGTCCGGCATCTACCCCGTGGCCGTCGAGGGTCTTCCCGAGGATCTGCTGATCCGCGTGCAGACCGGTCCCGCCATCAACGGCACGGACCTGCGCGATGCCACCGGCGACATCCAGTTCGGTCAGTTCCGCAACCAGATCGAGTACCAGAACGCCGCGGCCGCCCTGAATGAAGAGGTCAAGACGCAGGTCCTCGCCGACATCGACACCGGTTCGCTGCAGGGGCAGACCGTCGAGGTGACCGGGGCCTTCACCCTGGTCAACCCCGCCGCCTGGCTCGTCACGCCCGTCGAACTGGCCGTGCAATGAGCGGCGTGGACCACTTCGACGAGGTCGTCCTCGAGGCGCGGGACATCGTCAAGAACTACGGCGGCACGCGCGCGCTCAAGGGTGTGAACTTCGAGATCCGCAAGGGAACGGTCACGACGCTGTTCGGCGAGAACGGCGCGGGCAAGTCCACGCTGATGAAGATCCTCTCGGGTGTCGAGCAGCCCACGTCGGGGCAGATCATCCTCGACGGCGAGCCGGTGTCCTTCGCGTCCACCAACGACGCGCGCGACCGCGGCATCTCGATCATCCACCAGGAGCTGAGCCTCGCCCCCAACCTGTCGGTGCGCGACAACATCTTCATGGGACGCGAGATCGTCGGCCCCCTGGGTGTCGACTACGCCGAGGAGACCCGGCAGACCCGCGCGCTCCTGCAAGAGATGCAGCTGGCGATCGAGCCGGACACGCTGGTCGCCGACCTGCGGGTCGGTCAGCAGCAGATCGTCGAGATCGCCCGCGCGCTCTCGGTCAACTCCCGCATCCTGATCATGGACGAGCCGACCTCGGCTCTCGCGGCGGCAGAGGTCGAGGTGCTCTTCGGCATCATCCGGGACCTGCTCTCGCGGGGCGTCGCAATCGTCTACATCTCGCACCACCTCGAAGAGGCGCTCGAGGTCACCGACCACGCCGTG
This sequence comes from Microbacterium aureliae, assembly GCF_054780155.1. Classification (NCBI taxonomy): domain Bacteria; kingdom Bacillati; phylum Actinomycetota; class Actinomycetes; order Micrococcales; family Microbacteriaceae; genus Microbacterium; species Microbacterium aureliae. Next base: position 51,407 of record NZ_BAAGWW010000004.1, on the reverse strand, counting down.
GTGCTGCGGGACGGCACGATGACCGCGCGCGGCGAGCGCAAGGACATCGACCTCGAGTGGATCGTCCGCAACATGGTCGGCGAGAACTTCGACCTGGGATCGCCCCCCACCGGTTACGACTTCGGCGAGCCCGCGCTCGAGGTGCGCAACCTCACCGTCGTCGACCGCGAGAACCCCGAGCGCGCCATCGTCAACAACCTCGACCTCACGGTCCGGGCCGGCGAGATCGTGTGCCTGTACGGCCTGATGGGGGCCGGCCGCACCGAGCTGCTCGAGGCCGTCGCCGGCAAGGAGCCGGTCGCCGCCGGCGACATCCGGCTCGAGGGACGATCGATCCTCTCGCGCAGCATCGCCGAGCGCATCGAGGCGGGCGTGGGTCTCGTCCCCGAGGACCGCCAGCGGGACGGACTGGTGCAGACCTTCGACGTCGGCACCAACCTCACCCTCGCGAGCCTCGGCCGCAGCCTCGTCCGCGGTGTGATCTCGCGCAAGGCCGAGAAGGACCGAGCGCGGGATCTCATCAGGGACGTCACGGTCAAGACGCCCGGGCCCGACCTGCCGATCGGGTCGTTGTCGGGCGGCAACCAGCAGAAGGTCGTCATCGGCAAGATCATCGCGACCCACCCCCGCGTGATGCTGCTGGACGAGCCGAGCCGCGGCATCGACGTGGGCGCGAAGGCCGAGGTCTTCCGCCTGCTGTCCGAGCGCGCCCGGGCGGGTCTGGCGATCATCTACTCCACGTCCGAGGTCGGCGAATGCCTCAGCATCGCCCACCGCATCATCGTGCTGCGCCGCGGCCGGATCTCTGCAGAGTTCGGTCCGGACGCCACCAAAGAAATGATCATGGCCGCCTCCGGCGAAGCCGTGGCCGCCTGAATCCCGGAACGGACCTGACATGACGACAACGAATCTCATCGTCGAGAAGAGAAAGCAGTTCTCGCTGGCGAAGCTGCTGCTCGAGGGGCGCGCATTCCTCGCGCTGCTGCTCATCATCGTGGTGTTCTCGATGCTCTCGCCGAACTACCTCACGGTCGGCAACCTGCTGATCATGGCCTCGCACGTGGCCATCTACGCCCTGCTCGGTCTCGGGATGCTGATGGTCATCCTCAACGGCGGCATCGACCTGTCCGTGGGCTCGACCCTCGGCTTCTCGGCGATCATCGCCGGATTCCTGCTGCAGGGCGTGCCGATCAACGTCTTCGGGGTCACCCTGTTCCCCAGCGTCCCCGTCGTCGTGCTGCTCTCGTGCGGCGTCGGCGCCCTCGTGGGCCTCATCAACGGCATCCTGGTGGCGAAGTTCAACGTGGCGCCGTTCGTGGCCACGCTCGGCATGCTGTACGTCGTCCGCGGTCTCGCGCTTCTGATGACCAACGGCCTCACGATCAACGACCTCGACGGCGACCCGGCGCTCGGGAACACCGGCTTCGAGTGGCTGGGCTTCAACCGTATCCTCAACATCCCCATCGGCGTGCTGATCATGGGCGTGGTCGCGCTGCTCCTGGGCTTTCTGCTCGGACGCACCCGCTTCGGTCGCTGGCTGTACGCCTCGGGCGGCAACGAGCGCGCCGCCGAGCTCTCGGGCGTCCCGGTGCGCAGCGTCAAGATCTGGGTCTACGTCATCTCGGGCCTGTGCGCCTCGATCGCGGGCCTCATCCTCGCCTCGACGCTCACCAGCGCCAGCCCCACCGCCGGCAACACGTACGAGCTGACCGCCATCGCCGCGGTCGTCATCGGCGGCGCGGCCCTGAGCGGCGGGCGCGGCAACGTCCGCGGCACCCTGCTGGGCGCCTTCGTCATCGGCTTCCTCGCCGACGGACTGGTCATCGTGGGCGTCTCGGCCTACTGGCAGATGGTCTTCATGGGCGCCGTCATCGTCGTCGCGGTGCTGCTGAACACCCTGCAGTACGGCCGGCGCAAGCGCCCCGCAGCCCCCGCCACCCCGTCCACACCCGCCACCCCGTCCGCCGCACCGGCGGCGACGGCCCCCACAACGTCGGATCAGGAGCGAGCGGCCTCGGCCGACCGCGACCGATGACCGTCGAACTCGGCGGCAATGGACGCCGCCGAGTCATCAAGAAAGGACACATCACATGCTGAGCAAGAAGAAGGCACTCGCCGCGTTCGCCGCGGCAGGCGCGCTGGTCTTCGGTCTCGTCGGCTGCGCCGGCGGCAACGGCGGCGGCGGCGACGGCGCCGGCAGCGGCGACCAGGGCGACGGCGGCGGTGAGGCCGGCGGCCTCATCACGATCATCGTCAACGACCCCGCCAACCCCTACTGGAAGACCGAGGGCGATGTCGCAGCCGCCACCGCCAAGGAGCTCGGCTACGAGGCGACGGTCGGCGCGCACAAGGGCGACACCAACACCGAGAACACGCTGATCGACACCGCCATCTCGAACCAGTCGAAGGCCATCATCCTCGACCCGGCCAACGCCGACGGATCGATCGCCGCGGTGAAGAAGGCGACGGATGCCGGCATCCCGGTCTTCCTCGTCAACGCCGAGATCAACGAGTCGGGCCTCGCCAAGGCGCAGCTGGTCTCGAACAACGCCCAGGGTGCCGCTCTCGGCGCACAGGAGTGGGTGCGGCTGATGGAAGAAGCGGGTGACTACGTCGAGCTGTTCGGCGCCCCCTCCGACAACAACGCCCAGACGCGGTCGAACGGCTACACCACGGTCATCAGCCAGTACCCCGACCTCGCCCAGGTGGGCAAGGAGGTCGCCGACTGGGACCGCACCAAGGGTCACGACAAGATGCAGTCGCTGCTGCAGTCCAACCCGAACCTGAACGGTGTCATCTCGGGCAACGACGAGATGGCCCTCGGCGCCATCGCGGCGCTGAAGGAGGCCGGCAAGCTCGAGGGCGTCATCGTCGGCGGCTTCGACGGCTCGCCCGACGCGGTCGCCGCGGTCAAGGCCGGCGAGCTGGCCTACACCGTCCTGCAGCCGGTCGCGGTGTTCTCGAAGGAGGCGGTGGAGCTTGCGGACGAGTTCATCCGCACCGGTGAGGCCCCCGAGACCGAGAAGCAGTCGTTCGACTGCATCCTCATCACGAAGGACAACGCCGACAAGATGACGGAGCCCTTCACCTACGAAGGCTGATCCGTCGACCAGACGACCGTGCTCCCGTGCGGTCACGCGGGGGCGGCGCCCGGCGCCGCCCCCGCCCCTTTCCCCTCACTTCCCCGAAAGACACCATGAGCTACGTTCTGAACGATCCGGCCGACTTCGCCGAGGAGTCCGCGACCGGCTTCGTCGCCGCGAACCGCGGCCTTGTGCGCCGGGTCCCCGGCGGCGTCGCCCGTGCCCACGCCACGCCCGCCGGCCAGGTCGCCGTCGTCATCGGCGGCGGGTCGGGCCACTACCCGGCCTTCGCCGGCCTGGTCGGTGCGGGTTTGGCCCACGCCGCCGCGATGGGCAACGTCTTCGCCTCGCCGAGCGCCCAGCAGGTGTACTCCGTCGCCAAGGCCGTGGCCACCGAGGCGGGCGTCCTGCTCAGCTACGGCAACTACGCCGGCGACGTCCTCAACTTCGACCAGGCCGAGCAGCGACTTCGCGCCGACGGCATCCCGGTGCGCACGGTGCGCGTCACCGACGACATCTACAGCGCTCCCCGCGAGGAGTCCGCCAAGCGGCGCGGCATCGCCGGCGACCTGGCCGTCTTCCGCGCCGCGGCGTGGGCCGCCGAGCAGGGGCTGACGCTGGACGAGGTCGCCGAGATCGCCGCGCGCGCCAACGACCGCACCCGCTCGCTCGGGGTCGCCTTCTCGGGCTGCACCCTTCCCGGCGCGGACGCGCCCCTGTTCACCGTCCCCGCCGGTCAGATGGCTGTGGGGATGGGCATCCACGGCGAGCCCGGCATCGACGTCGTGCCCCTGGCGCCCGCCCGCGACCTTGCGGCCCTGCTGGTGCGCGGACTGCTCGACGAGCGTCCCGCCGACAGCGGCGAGCGCGCCGCGGTCATCCTCAACGGGCTGGGCTCGGTCAAGGCCGAAGAGCTCTTCGTCGTCTACGCCACCGTCGCCGAGCTGCTGGCCGACGCCGGCGTGAGCGTGGTCGAGCCCGAGGTGGGCGAGTACGCCACCAGCTTCGAGATGGCGGGGATCTCGCTCACCCTCTTCTGGCTCGACGACCAGCTCGAGCAGGCGTGGTCGTCGCCGGCCTACGCCCCCGCCTATCGCAAGGGCGCCGTCGACGTCGCCGCGGCGGTCGCCGCGGCGGACAGCGCCGAATCCGAAGACGCGGATGCCGTGCCCCCGGCCTCCGGGGAGTCCCGCGCGGTCGCGGCGACGGTGCGCGAGATGATCCAGGCGATCCGCACCATGATCGACCGCGACGTCGACGAGCTCGGTCGGCTGGACGCGATCGCCGGCGACGGCGACCACGGCATCGGCATGCAGCGGGGCGTGCGCGCGGCCGCTGCCGCGGCCGACGCCGCCGTCGAGGCGGGAGCCGGTGCCGGCACCGTGCTGACCCGCGCGGGCGACGCGTGGGCGGACCGCGCCGGCGGCACCTCGGGGGCCCTGTGGGGCACGGCGCTGCGGACGGTCGGCGAGCTCATCGGCGACGAGCACCGTCCCGCCGCCGACGCCGTCGCCCGAGCGGTGGACGCGGCCAGAGAGGCGATCCAGGCCTACGGCAAGGCGCAGGTGGGGGACAAGACGCTCGTCGACGCGCTCGTGCCGTTCGCCCAGACGCTCACCGCCCGGGTCGCGGCGGGCGACCGCCTGGCTGCGGCGTGGAACGTCGCGGCCGAGGAGTCGGCCGCGGCCGCCACCGCGACCGCCGAGCTGCTGCCGCGCATGGGACGCGCCCGGCCGCACATGGAGAAGAGCCTCGGCACCCCCGACCCGGGAGCGATCTCGCTCGCCCGGGCGATGACGGCGGCGGGACTGGTCCTGACCGCCGAAGACGACAAGGAGAACTGACATGGCCCGTACCTGGCGAGTGGTCGTCGGATCCGACGACGCCGGCTTCGACTACAAAGAGGTCCTCAAGAGCGATCTCGAGAACGACCCCCGCGTGAGCGAGGTCGTCGACGTCGGCGTCGACGCCGACGGTCACACCCCCTACCCGACGGTGGCCATCACCGCGGCCGAGATGATCCGCGACGGCCGCGCCGACCGCGCGCTGCTGGTGTGCGGCACCGGGCTTGGCGTCGCCATCGCGGCGAACAAGGTCGCCGGCATCCGCGCCGTCACCGCGCACGACAGCTTCAGCGTGGAGCGCAGCGTGCTCAGCAACAACGCGCAGGTGCTCACGATGGGCCAGCGGGTCATCGGCCGCGAGCTCGCCCGCCGGCTCGCCCGCGAGTGGCTCGGCTACGAGTTCGACGAGTCGTCGGCCTCGGCCGAGAAGGTCGCCGTGATCGAGGGCTATGAGCAGACGGGAAGCTGTGGCTGACGCGCAGGCCCCCGCCGCACGACGCCCGGTCCTGCTGGGGGTGAGCCTCAAGCTGTATCTCGACGTCGCCGCCACCGCGGCGTGGGCCGAGGGCGTCGCCGACGTGGCACGCCGGCATCCGTCGATCCTCGACGGCACCGTGGAGCTGTTCGTTCTGCCGTCCCTCCCGGCGCTGCCGGCCGTGCAGGCGGCGATCGCGGGGACGGCCGTCACGGTCGGTGCCCAGGACCTGCACTGGCAGGACCGTGGCGCGTTCACCGGCGCCGTCAGCGGCGGCGACCTCGCCGCGACCGGGTGCGAGCTCGTCGAGATCGGCCACGCCGAACGCCGCCGCATCTTCGGCGAGGACGACGACGTCGTGCGGCGCAAGTTCGCCGCGGCCGTCCGCAACGGGCTCATCCCCGTGCTGTGCGTGGGCGAGCGCGATCAGGTAGACCCGTCGACCGCGGCGGCGCAGTGCGCGAGCCATCTGGATGCCGTGCTGTCGGGTGTCGACGTGACGGGCGAGGTCATCGTGGCGTACGAGCCGGAGTGGGCCATCGGGGCGGCGAGCCCCGCCACGCCGGAGCACGTGCGCGCCGTGGTGGCCGCGCTGCGGGCGCACCTGGCGGAGCGAGGCGCGGCCCGTGCCCGCGTCATCTACGGCGGCAGTGCGCAGCCGGGGACCTTGACCGCGCTCGCCGGGGCGGTGGACGGGCTGTTCCTCGGCCGGTTCGCGCACGACACCGCGGCGCTCGAGTCCATCGTCGACGAAGCGGCGCTAGTTTAGGTGACGATGAACCCGGATCCGGATCCGGTCCCGATAGACCGGTTGGCCCAATCTCGCCAGAGCCGCCAGGCCGAACGTCAGCGTGCCATCAGCGAGGTGGTGATGGCCGAAGGCTCGGTGCGGATCGAAGAGATCGCCCGGCGCTTCGACATCAGTGTCATGACCGCGCACCGCGACCTCGACGAGCTCGAGGCGCGCGGCCTGCTGCGAAAGAGCCGGGGGGTGGCCACCGCGCTGTCCACGGCGCTGGTGGAATCCAGTGCGGTCTACCGCTCGAGCCGGCAGCTCGCAGAGAAGGATGCCATCGCCCACGCCGCGCTGGAGTTCATCGAGCCGGGCCAGGCGATCATCCTCGACGACTCCACCACGACGCTCCACCTCGTGCCGCTGCTGCCGGCCAAGGCGCCGCTGACGGTCATCACCAACACCCTCACGGTGATGAACGACCTCCAGGGTGTGCGGGGCATCTCGCTGCTGGGCCTCGGTGGCCAGTACTACAACTGGTGCAACGCGTTCATGGGGCGGATGACGACGAACGCGATCGCGGCCCTCCGCGCCGACATCGCGATCATGTCGACCTCGGCGATCACCGACGGCATCGTGTTCCACCAGACGCTCGAGACGGTCGACGTCAAGCGGGCCATGTTCGATGCGGCCAGCACACGGCTGCTGCTGGCCGATCACACCAAGTTCGATCGGCGCGCGCTGCACGCGCTGCTGCCGCTGTCGGACTTCGACGCCGTCATCGTCGACGACGCCACCGGCCCCGGCATCGTCAGCGACCTGCGGGATTCCGGCGTGAACGTGGTGGTCGCCCGCCCCCTGCACCACGCCCGCTGACGCGCGGCAACTCGCTCAGCCCTCCACCCCGCTGGTGAGGTGCGGCACCCCGACGGGCTTCGATTCGCTCGACCCTCGCTGGCGAAGGTAGATGGTGAAGGCCACCATCGTGCCGACGGCGAGGAACTCCGACTGCCAGTTCTGCAGCGTGCGGGACCAGAAGTCGGGGCTGACGAGGTACTCGCCCCACGTCACGAGCGGCGATCCGTGGTGCGCGTTCTCGTCGTTGAACACGACGAGGCCCGCGAGCGACTGCGCGAGCCATGACAGGACGAAGATCGTGACCATCGCCAGCAGCAGGGAGTTGGCGTACACCCAGCCGCGGATCCCACGCTGCCGAGCCCAGGCCGGTGCGTGGTTCCCTGCGTGGGCACCGACCTTCTGCTCCTCATCGCTCTCGAGACCCTCCTGGCCCGGCTCCTTCGACTCAGGTGAGCCCCGCTGAACGAGCCAGATCGTGCCGAGGATGAAGAGGGCGAACTGCAGGAACTCCGACTGCCAGTTCTCGGCGATGTCGACGAAGAACTCCGACGATGTCACGAACTGTCCCCACGACAGCACCGGCTGATCGTGATCGGCGAGGTCCTGGTTGGCCTGCGCGAGGCCGGCGATCGACTGCCCGAACAGTGCCACCACGAAGATCGCGAGGAAGGCCAGACTGAGTGCGTGATCGCGCAGATGCGAACGGGTCATCGTCATCTCCCCGTGAGCGGGACGAGGATCATCACGGCCAGACCGGCTGCGATGATCACGGTCCACGTCCAGAACACCACGGCCATGCCGGGGGTGCTCGGAGATCTCGACCCGGACATGACGTCTCCTTCCGTCATCCCTTGAGTCCGCCGGCACTGATGCCGTGGATGATCTGGCGCTGGCCGATGAAGAAGATGATGATCATGGGGATCGTCGCGATGACGCTGGCGGTGACGATGATCTCCCAGTGCCATTCGCCGCCGAAACCGAAGGCGTCCACCAGGGCCTTCAGGCCGCGGGGGATGGTGAAGGTCGCGCTGTCGCGCAGGTAGATGAGCGCGCGCATCAGGTCGGTCCACACCGCCTGCACCTCGAACACCAGGGTGACCGCCAGAGCCGGTTTCGACAGCGGCAGAGCGATCCGCCAGAACACCCCCCACTGGCTCGCACCGTCCACGCGCGCGGCGTCGAAAAGGTCGCGGGGAAGGCCCAGCATGAACTGGCGCAGCAGGAAGATGTAGAACGCGCTGCCGAACAGGTTCCCCGCCCACAGCGGCGTGAGGGTGCCGACCTGGCCGAGCGCATTCCAGATGAGGAACGTCGGGATCATCGTCACCGCGCCCGGGAGCATCATCGTGGCCAGGACGATCCCGAACAGCGCGCCGCGGAAGCGGAACCGGAAGTACGCGAACCCCCACGCCACCATCGCGCTCGAGATCGTGACGGCCACGGACGCCAGGACGGTCACGATGAGGGTGTTGAGCAGCCAAAGCCCGAGTGGCGCCTCCTGCCACACGTTGATGTAGTTGTCCCACGTGAACGTCTCGGGGATCAGCTTGTTGTCGAAGACCTGGCCGCGGGGCTTGAAGGACGCGGTGACCAGCCACACGAACGGGTAGGCGAACACGATCGCCAGCAGTGAGAGCGCGATCCACGCCAGCACCCGCGCGAGGCGGCTGGCCTGCGGACGACGGCGCCGCCGCGGCATCCGTTCGGGGACATCGTCGACGACGAGATCGGGTTCGGCGAGGGCGCGGGCTGCGGCCTCGGTGGGAGGCATGGTGCTCATCGGGCGTCCTCGCCTTCGTAGTAGACCAGGCGGCGCGACACGATCAGCTGGACGGTGGTGACGATCATGATGAGCGCGAAGAGCACCCACGCCATCGCCGACGCGTAGCCCATGTTGAGGAACTGGAAGGCCTGCTGGAACAGGTAGATGACGTAGAAGAGTGCGGCGTCGTTGCTGTAGGTGGTGTTCCCCGCACCGAAGAACGCCGTGTAGGCCTCATCGAAGGTCTGCAGGCCCGCGATGGTGTTCACCACGACGATGAAGAAGAGCGCGGGACTGATCATGGGCAGGGTCACGCTGAAGGACTGCCGCCAGAACCCCGCGCCGTCCAGACGCGCGGATTCGTACAGTTCCTCCGGGACGTTCTGCAGGGCAGCCAGCAGGATGATCACCGAGGCGCCCACCGTCCACAGGCTCATGAGGATCAGCCCCGGCTTCACCCATGCCGGGTCGGTCGTCCAGGCCGGCCCATCGATGCCGACGCTCTCGAGCACCTTGTTGATCAGGCCGCTCTGGCCGTTGAAGAGCAGCAGGAACAGCACCCCCACCGCGACGGGAGGCGTCATCTTCGGCAGGAAGAACACCGTGCGGAAGAACCCTGCGGAACGGCCCGCGCGGTTCAGCAGCAGCGCCAGCCCGAGCGACACGACGACGTAGAGCGGCACCTGCAGTGCCGTGAAGAAGAACGTGTTCCCGAGCGCCAGTGCGATCTTGGAGTCCGCGAACAGACGCGCGTAGTTGTCGAAGCCGACGAAGTTCGGGTTGTTGATGACGTCGTAGTCGGTGAGCGAGAGGTAGGCGCTGTAGACCAGCGGCCACGCCGTGAAGACGCCGAACCCGATCAGCCACGGGCTGAGGAAGAGCAGGGCGGATGCCGCGTTCCGCCGCCGCGCCCGCCGCCGGCCCCGCTCACGCGCGGGGGCGGTGGCGGGGTCGGCGGCGAGGGTGGCGGACATCATCCCTCCGATTCGAGCGATGCCCAGGCGTCATCCAGCGCGGACTGCGCCTTCTGCTGCGCGTCGGCGAGAGCGTCGGCGGGCTCTGCCTGGCCGTTGAGCACGGCGTTGACCGCATCGAACAGCGCGGCCCGGAACTCCGCATCCGCCGGGTTGGCGGGCAGCGTGAAGGTCGCCTCGTTGGCCTCGTACATCTTCGCCACCGCGGTGTCCCACGGCTCGCCGCCGGATGTGGTCATCTCCTGGATCATCGCGTCGGCCTCGGCGTTGCCGGTGAGGATGCCGGTGAACGGCTTGCCCTCGCTCTCGCGCAGGTCCAGCCGTGCCTGGGCCGCCGCCTCCCATGCGTCGAGCGATGTCATGACGCGGGCGAAGCGACAGGCCGCCTCGGGGTTGGCGCTGCCTGCCGGGATCGCCCAGGCGGAACCCGAAGCGTACGCGATGGTGTCGCCGTTGCGATCGCGCACGGTGTCGAAGGCCATGGGCGCATCCGGCGAGACGTCGTTCAGGACGTTGACGTACCACTGCTCCATCGGCATGACACCGAGCACGTCCGTGGCGAACTGGTTGCCTTCGCCGAAGAAGTCGGCCGAATCGCGATACGCCTTCACCTCGCTGAAGCCGCCCTGCGCGTCGTAGATGCCGACCGCCCACTCCAGTGCTTCGACAACGGCCGGGTCATCGAGGTTCGCCTCGCGGCCGTCCTCAGAGATCAGGTCCGCGCCGTTCGCCTTCGCCCACAGCGGCAGGAATTCGGGCAGCTTGCTGTCCACTCCGATGACCGAGAGCGACCCTTCGTCGCCGTCGGACAGGGCTTCGTTCGCGGCCGCCATCGCGTCCCAATCCGACCCGTTGACGTCGTCGAGGGATACGTCCGCGGACTGCAGCAGGTCGGCGTTGGCCATGACCAGTTGCACGGTGTTGAACTCCGGGATGCCGTACACCTGCCCCTCGAGGGTCACCTGCGCGAGCGCCGACTCGACGAACTGATCGGTGGGGATGCCCTCCCCCTCGATGCAGCGATCCAGGGGCACGATCGCGCCCCGCGCGGCAAGGGAGCCGATCTGATCGCGGTTGGCGTACACCAGGTCCGGCGGCTCACCCGTGGCGACGGCGGACAGCAACTGCTGCAGGTCGAGTTCGCCTTCGATCAGCGAGACCTTCGCGTCGCCCAGTTCATGCTCGGCCAGGTCGAGCCGCGAGGTCGCCACCTCGTCGACGCCCGAGAAGCCCATCACTGACACGTCGCCGGTCACTTCGGCATCCGGCGAATACTCCGCGCCGCTGTCGTCGGCGCCGCCCGTTCCCACGGCGCAGCCCGTGATGGCGATCACACTGAACGCGGTCATGGCCCCGGTCACCCTGAGCGTGCTCCTGCGTCGCATGTCAACCTCCGTACCCCGCACGCAGCGGATCCTCCCGCCGAGAAGTGAGCGGTGGGGCGAACGTAAGAACCGCGTGGCGGGGTCGCCGAGGGGGTTGACTTGTGTGCGCGCCTTGTTTAGGGGCTCGCCAGACCGGGTGGCTATCGTCGCGCCGTCCCGCCTGTCAACCCCCTCGGTGCGGGCAGGCGTCCCGGGGGAGGGTGCGAGCATGACCCTCTCGCTCTTCCGCCCGCTGAATCCGCGCGCCCGCGAGCACGTGCGCCTGGCCGAACGAGATCCGCGATGAAGGCCGTCATGTGGCAGGGGCGCCGGCACGTCGAGGTCGGCGACGCCCCGGATCCGCGCATCGACGAGGACACCGACGCGATCGTGCGGATCACCTCGACCGCGATCTGCGGCTCGGACCTGCACCTGTACGAAGTGCTCGGGCCCTTCATGGAGCAGGGCGACATCCTGGGGCACGAGTCGATGGGCATCGTCGAAGAGGTCGGCTCCGCCGTGACCGGCCTGCAGCCGGGTGACCGCGTGGTCATGCCCTTCAACATCGCGTGCGGCGAGTGCTTCATGTGCCGTCGCGGACTGCAGTCCCAGTGCGAGACCACGCAGAACGATCGCTACGGCACCGGCGCATCCCTCTACGGCTACACCAAGCTCTACGGGCAGGTCCCCGGCGGGCAGGCGGAGTACCTGCGGGTGCCGCTCGCCGACTACAACGCCGTGAAGGTCGGCCCGGAGCTGCCGGACGAACGCTACCTCTTCTTGAGCGACATCCTGCCGACGGCGTGGCAGGCAGTGGAGTACGCCGACGTGCCGCCCGAGGGCACCGTCGTGGTGCTGGGCCTCGGCCCGGTGGGCCAGCTCGCCTCGCGCATCGCCGTTCGTCGCGGACACCGGGTCATCGGCATCGACCCGGTCCCCGAACGCCGGTTCATGGCCGCCCGGCACGGTGTGGAGGCGTGGGAGGGTGACGACGACGTCGCCCGCGTGATCGCCCGCACGAAGGGTCGTGGCGCGGACGCCGTCATCGATGCGGTCGGTCTCGAGGCGCACGGCAGTCCCTTCGCGCACGCCGCGCACTCGGTGGCCGCCGCGTTGCCCGACGCGATCGCGCGTCCGGTGCTGCAGCACGCCGGCGTCGACCGCCTCGCCGCCCTGCACGCCGCGGTGGACATGGTCCGGCGCGGCGGGACGATCTCGGTGTCGGGGGTGTACGCCGGCGACAGCGACGTCATGCCGATGAAGACGATGTTCGACAAGCAGCTGACGATCCGCATGGGCCAGTGCAACGTCAAACGGTGGATGCCGGACCTCGTGCCCCTCGTCGAGGACGACGCCGATCCGCTCGGGGTCGGCGATCTGGTGACCCATCGCGGCACCCTGGACGACGCCCCCGCGCTCTACGAGCGCTTCCAGAAGAAGGCGGACGGCTGCATCAAGGTCGTCCTGCAGCCGGCGTGAGCGCCATGTCCCGCATGGAACGTCGGCGCGGCGAACGCCCTCACTCCGGCAAGCCGTTCGCCATCCCGCACCTGCCGCCCCTACGCACGGCGCCCATCCCTGTCAAGGATGTGGAAGACGCGAAGCCGTCGTGGCACGGTGAAGGAAGAGGCGAGGGGTCCTCCCCTGACGCCACCCCCACCGCGAACACCTCGCCTCGCCCGGGAGGGTCATGATCATGGGCAAGTTCATCTACGACGGAACCGTCAAAGTCGACTTCGAAGACCGCACGCTCGCGCACCTGCAGCTCGTCATCGGCAGCAAGCTCCGCCGCGGCGAGCCGTTCCACTTCACCTGGAAGGACGACACCTCGATCGGGGACGGCCGCACGACGGTGTGGATCCACCCCCGCTGCACCCTGGTGTACAAGTACTACGGCAGCCGCAAACCGCGCTTGAACATGGCCTGGATCGACGCGCTCGCGTACACGGCGAACTCGCCCGCGGGGCTCTACCTCGTGCCCGAACCGCCCGAGACGCCGCACCACGAGGAGTCCGAATGAAGCGCATCGACATCGTCTACGGCGACGAGCGCTACAGCGTAGGCGGGCGGGAACTCGCCGACGTCCAGCGCGAGGTCGTCGACGGGATGCTGAACGGGCCCGCGTGGCTCGAGGTCAACGAGGGAGAGGGCGAGCCGCGGCCGTCGTTCCTGCTGCTGATGCCGGGTGTGCCGATCGCCATCATCCCCATCCCCGACTGCGCGTGATCGGCGATCGCCGCCGCTCAGCGCTCGGCCTCGTCGGGCAGCTCGCTCCGGGTGATCACCACGACGTCCTGCACTTTCCAGTCCAGCCGCGTGATCGCCTCGCGCAGGTCCTCGACGCGGCCGAGGCGCACCCACGACCGGCGCGGCACGACGAACACCTCGACGTGGAACACCTGCCCCATGTCGCGCATGCGCACGGCGCCGGCCCGCACCCACGGTTCGGCGAGCGCGCGGTCCCGGATGCGGAACAGCAGGGGATGGATACGGGCATCGTCCTCGGTCCTCGCCCGCTGATCGATGAGGTCGAGGATCGCCGCTCGTGCGTTGCGGTATCCATCCCAGACGATTCCGGCGGAGATGAACAGAGCGGCCGCGCCGTCCAGCCACCACCAGCCGATGCCGATCCCGAGGACTCCCACGATCGAGGCCACAGAGGTCGTCCAGTCGGCCTTGGCCATGTCGGCATCCGCGTACAGCACCTTGTTGTGCAGCACCGGCGCGAGCCTCGCCTTGGCGTGGCCGTAGAAGAACGGGCCGATGACGACGACGGCCATCACCAGCACCATGAGCCACCCGAGCCACACCGTCCGACCGAACAGCACGATCGTCCCGATGGCGGGGTGCTCGACACGGACGAGTCCGAGGACGGACTCGATGGCCAGGCTGCCGCCGATCGCCAGCAGGGCGACGCCGGCCACCAGATGCCCGACGCCCATGACGCGGTGCAGCCCGAACGGGAAGGCGCGCGAGGGTGGATGCCGGATGAACAGCAGCGCGACGAGGAACGAGATCTGGGGGACGAGCGAGAGCATGTCCTCGATCCACGCGGTGCGCATCGCCTGCGATCCGCCGACGACGAGCGCGATGAGGACGATGGTGACGACGGTGTAGCCGATCGTGAACCACTCCCAGCGGATCGCCTTGCGCAGCGCCTGCTGCTGCTCGGCAGGCAGGTCCGTGCGCCCCAGGGACCTCATCGCCCGTACTCCTCGTCGAGGAAGCTCTCGAGCTCGGCCTGCAGGGCGTTCTCGCCCATCGGCAGCAGCACGACCACGGGCGCGCCCTTTGCCCCGGGGATGCCGGGGTACCCGCGGGTGACAGACACCTCGGTGGCCCACGGCGTCTGCTCGGTCATGCCGCCGATGGCGAGGTCCAGCCGCGCCGAGGACAGGTCGTCGACGAGGTCCTCCTCGCTGCCCACCGACCAGGTCACGCGCGCGTCGATCGACGCCGCGAACTCCTCGATCACCTCGGCCAGCGGCCCGGTGACCGCGGCGCCGTCGATGCGGACCAGTCCGTCGGCGGGTGAGGCCCCGACACGCAGCTCGTCGCCCCGCGCACGGTCGAGCGTCCCGTCGGGGTCCGTCGGGATGCGCAGCCCGCAGCCGGTCAGGACCAGCGCGGCGGCCAGCATCCCGACCACGCCTGCGAACGCATGGCCCTCGAGCGGATGGCGAGGTGTTCTCACGCGCCACACCGTCGCCCCACGCGCCGCCCGGGGCGAGAGCCTTGACCCCCGCCCGCGCCCCTGCTACCGCTGGGACTGCGGCACATGCACCCGGCCGATCGCGCCGGATGAGAGGAGCACCCGATGACGAGCGCGGTAGGACGAGTGGGCCGGGCGGCCCAGCAGCGGGGTGCGCGCCTGGCCGTCGCCGAATCCCTCACATGCGGCCTGCTCGCCGCCGAGTTCGGCAAGGGGGAGTCGGCGCAGGAGTGGTTCGCCGGTGGAGTCGTCGCCTATCAGACCCGCACGAAAGAGAACGCGCTGGGCGTGGATGCCGGCATCAACGTGGTGTCCGGCCAGTGCGCCGAGCAGCTCGCCGAGGGCGTGCGAGCGCTCCTGGACGCCGACATCGCGCTGGCGACGACCGGGGTGGGCGGTCCCGACCCCGAGGGCGAGCACCCTGCGGGAACGGTGTACGTCGGCTGGGCCACCGCCGAGGGCTGCGGGCACCGCCTGCTGCGGCTGGACGGCGACCCCGAGGCCGTGCTCGCCCAGACCGTCGAGCACGCCGTCGAGATCGCGGCAGAACTGATCGAGAAGATCGATCCGGATGCCGGGGCCCCGGCTGTCCGCATCCGCTCCCTCGCCGAGGGCGACGCCGGCGAGGTGCTCACCCTGCAGCGGTCCGCGTTCGTGCAGGAGGCCCTCATCTACGACTCCGTGCAGATGCCGCCCCTCACCCAGACGCTCGAGCAGGTCGAGGCCGAGCTCGCCGACAACCTCGGCTGTGCCGCGCTCGCCGCGGGACGGATGGTGGGGGCGGTCCGCGCGCAGCGCGACGGCGACCTGCTGCTGATCGGCCGCATCGCGATCGCACCCGACCAGCAGGGCGCGGGCATCGGCAGCCTGCTGCTGCACGCCGTCGAGGAGCGCGGCCGACGCGCCGGCTGCACCGAGGCGGAGCTGTTCACCGGGTCCCTCAGCGAGGCGAATCTGCGTCTGTACGAGCGCGAGGGGTATCGCGAGCGCGAACGGGTCGCCGGCGACGACGGCGTCGAGCAGGTGTTCCTGCGCAAGAGCCTGCTCGAGCGCTGAGCCCGGCCTCAGTCGACCGCCGTCACCTCGACCACGACCGCGCTCTGCGGGTACAGCACCGGCGGGCGGACGCCGATCGCACCGAGCTGCCGGCCCGAGAGGACCGTGTCGGCGGCGGCCCACGCGAGCTCGGACTGACCGGCGGTGTTCGGCGGTGTCAGCGCGTGGACGCTGATGCGGTACGCGCGCTCCGGCGCGAGCCCGGGCAGCCGCACCCGGCCCGCCGGGTACGCGATCGAGGTGTGCGCCTGCGTGAGGGTGAAGACGGCGGATGCGGCATCCTCGGCGACGATCCCGCGCACGTCCAGCCCGGGGTCGGTGCCGTCGACATCGATGGTGCGGCCGCGGGCGACCAGCGGGCGTACGCGCTTGGCGAGGGCGACCCACTCGGCGATGCGGCCGCGGGTCGCGGCATCCGTCTTCGTCAGGTCCCACTCGATGCCGAAGTGCCCGAAGAGGGCGACGGCGCCGCTCAAGCCGAGGCCGACCGTCCGCTCGGTGGAGTGGACCTTCGGGCTCGTCAGGTGCATGCCCATCATCTCGGGGGGCACGACCAGCGCCGTGTAGCGCTGGATCATCAGGCGCTCCAGCGGGTCCAGGCAGTCGCTGGTCCAGATGCGGTCGGTGCGGTCGAGGATGCCGAGGTCCACGCGGGCGCCGCCCGACGCGCAGCTCTCGATCTCGAGCCCGGGGTGAGCTGCGCGCAGCTCGTCGAGCAGTCGGTAGACCGCGAGGGTGTGCGCGTGGACTCGGGCTTCTCCTTCGGGCCCCGTGCCGGCGTCGACGAGATCGCGGTTGTGGTCCCACTTGAGGTAGGCGATGTCGTACTCGTCAAGCAGGGCGTGCAGTCGTCCGGCGATGTGCGCGTACGCGTCGGGGTGCGCGAGGTCGAGCACCTGCTGCTGACGTGCCGACGGGGGCAGCTCCATGCGCCCGCGCAGGATCCAGTCCGGATGCGCGCGAGCGAGGTCGCTGTCGGGGTTCACCATCTCGGGCTCGACCCACAGTCCGAACTCCATGCCGAGAGAGCGGACGTGGTTCACGATGGGGTGCAGCCCCTGCGGCCACACGTCCGCGTCGACGGTCCAGTCGCCGAGGCCGGCCGTGTCGTCGCGGCGGCCGTGGAACCAGCCGTCGTCGAGCACGAAGCGTTCGGCGCCGACCTCGGCGCCGGCGTCGGCGAGCGCGGTGAGCCGGGCAAGGTCGTGGTCGAAGTACACCGCCTCCCACGTGTTGAGCGTGACGGGTCGCGGGCGCCGGGGGTGCTGCGGGCGCGCGCGCCATTCGTCGTGGAAGCGGTGCGACAGCTCGCTGAGGCCGTCGCCCCACGAGCCGATCACCCAGGGCGAGGCGACCTGTTCGCCGGAGGCGAGGATCAGCTCTCCGGGTCCGTAGAGCTCACCGCCCGCGAGGAAGGCCTCGCCGGTGACGCTGCGTTCTGCCAGGGTGCGATGGTTGCCGCTCCATGCGACGTGGATGCCGTGGACGCGGCCGGTCTCGAAGCCGAAGCCGGGGCGGCCTGCGGCCAGCAGCAGTGTCGCGTCTGCGCCCGGTCGGCCGCGACGGCTTTCGCGCAGGTGCGTGCCGAAGGTGAAGTCGCGCCGCTGGGGCGACCGCTCGCGCAGGTGGCGGCCGGTGGTGTCGAGGATCTCGGTGGCATCCCACGGCACCGGAAAGGCCGGCTGCAGCGCCTGCACGGTGTACGGGGTGTCGCCGGCGTTGCGCAGCAGAACGCGTTGGTGGAACAGACCGCTCGGTCCGACGCGCAGCTCGATCTGGGCTGCGAGACGCGCCTCGGCGTCGACGAGGGCGAGGGTGGCCCGGTGGCCATTTGACTGCACGCCGACGAGTGTCAGCCTCGCGCTGAAGCCGGCGCCGGCACGGTGGCCCTCGAGCGCCGGGGTGCCGAGCCAGCCGCCGGCGGCAGTGGCGAGAACGGTGAGGCGTGCGGTGGCGTCGAGGCCGCCGGACACTCGCTGAGGCTGCGCCGCGCGGGCGAGGCCCTCGAGCGTCCGCGGCGTCGCCTCGTCGAGCTCCTCGCCCCAGTGGACGATGGCGGGGGTCGGTGAGGCGTCGAGGTCGACGACCACACTGGTGCCGCCGCGGCGGAGGTGCAGGATGCGGGGGGTGGCGCCTTCGCGAGGAGTCTCGGCGCTGAGATCGGTCGAAGCTGACTGCATGGATTAGTTCTACCATGGAATCAATAGTTCATGCCAGGATGAAATCAAATGCGCACGACGACCCGGACCCAGCGTGCTCACTGCCAGTGAAGCCGCGCTCGCACGCGCCGTCCTGATCCATGGACCTTTATCGCGGAGCGCTCTCACCTCGCGCCTCAACCTGTCGCCCGCGAGCCTCACACGCCTGGCGAAGCCCTTCCTCGACCGTGGCCTGTTCGTCGAACGTGACGAGGACGCCGACGGCCGAGTAGGCAGGCCGGCGAGGCCACTCGACGTCGCGCCCGGCCTGGGCACGTTCGTCGGCGTGAAGCTCACCGGGGACGCCCTTTACGCTGTCGCGACCGACGTGCGCGCGACCCCGCTGGCTGCTTCTGAGCATGAGCTGGTCGGGCACGATCCGGGTTTGGTGGCGGCGCAGATCCACGAGGCGATCCAGGGGTTCGCTCTCGACGATCTTCGCGGCGTCGGTGTATCGGTGGGTGGATCGGTGCGTGACGACCTCGTGGAGTTCGCTCCGTTCCTCGGCTGGGCCGGCGTCGATCTCGCGGGCCCTCTCAGCGAGTCCCTCGGTGTGCCGGTGACCCTCGACAACGACCTGCTGGCCCTCGCCGAGGCCGAGCACTGGTTCGGCGCGGGCCGTGGTCTGCCCGGATTCTCGGTCATCACGATCGGCGCGGGGGTCGGCCACGCCCTCGTGATCCACGACGATGTGGTCCGCTCGCGCGAGGCGGGTGTCGGGCTCGCGGGCCACCTGCCCCTCGCGCACGGCGGACCCAGCTGTGCGGAAGGTCACCGCGGGTGCTCGCAGGCCCTGCTCACCTCGGGGTCGATCGCCGCGCAGGTCGCGGCGCGACTCGGACGCCCGGTGGACTACGACGGCGTCCTCGCGCTCGCCGTCGACGGCGACCCCGTCGCGCGCGCGGTGGTGGATGCCGCCGCAGACGCCCTCGGCCGATTCATCGCGCTCGCCGCCAATCTCACGCAGCAGCCGGCGATCGTTCTGGCAGGTGACGGCATGCAGCTGTTCGCGATCGCCGAGGAGCGGGTGAGGGCGGCGATCGCCGGCGACCGTGACCCGCGGGCGGATCCCGTCGAGCTGTTCGTGGACGACAGCGGCTTCACCGGCTGGGCGCGAGGCGCGGCTGCGGTGGCGATCCAAGCCGCGTTGCGTCGCATCGATCTCAGCGCGTCGTGACCGGCGATGTTGCGTTCTCGGCCCCCGGCCTCAGTAGGATCGGCGGGAAAGTGACCGTGACGACGTCGTCCTGAGCGCGGTGTGAAGAACCAGCTCATCGAGAAGGGGGTGACGTGTCGCGCGTTCCTCAGACCCCCTTCTCGCGGGCCCACTCGGTGCGAACCTCGGTGCGCCGCGCATGGTCGCGCATCGCCCGGGGAGTGTCCGCCGGTCTCGTCCTCGGGGCGCTGGTCGTCGCCTCGCCGGCATCGGCCGCGCTGCTCGAGCCGGATGAAGCCCCACTGGCCCCGGAGTCCGGCGCCTACTTCGGCGTGACGCTTGACTGGGGGACCGACAGCGCCGCGGCGCAGGCGGAGCGACTCGGCGCGGCTCCGGCGGTCTTCGAGCACGTCACGCCGCTTCCCGTCACCGACGCCGAGGCCGAGTACCTCGAGCAGTTCCTCCGCCAGGCGGCGGCGCAGGGCGCCCTGCCGGTCGTGAGCCTGCACCCGGACACCGGGCTCGCCGACTTCGATGACGCCGACGCGCGTGAGGCCGTCGCCCACCTCATCGACGCGCGCGACGAGCAGACCTCGCCGGTGTACGTGCGGTTCGCGCCCGACATGAACGCTCCGTGGGTGCCGTGGGGGCAGGACCCCGAGGCCTATGTGGGTGCCTTCCGGGTCTTCGCGGAGGCCCTCCGCGAGGGGCTTCCCGACGCGGCCCTGGTGTGGTCGCCCTTCGATGGCGCGGGGTATCCCTTCGCCGGAGCTCCGGCGTCGAGCGACCCCGCGGTCGACACCGACGGCGACGGCGAACTGACATCCGGGGACGACCCGTACGGCCCGTACGACCCCGGGGCGGAATACGTCGACTGGGTCGGCCTGACCGCCTACCACGACCCGAGCGGGGGAGGCTCGCCGGTCAACCGGCTCCCCGGCGACGGTGACCTCGCCGCGAAGATCGACGGCGAGGGTGCGCTCGCCTTCTACACGCGTTTCGCCTCGCCATCCGAGAAGCCGATGATGCTCGACACGGGCGCGATGTACGCCCCGGGTGCGGGCGGCAGCGCCGAGCTCCCCATCAAGCAGAGCTGGTGGCGGCAGGTCATGGATGTGGTGGGCACGGACGCCTACCCGCTCATCGACGTCGCGCTGTGGCGGGATGCGACCACGCGGCGCGCGGTGGTCGGCGAGGTCGTCATCGACTGGACACTCACCGAGTCGCCCGCGATGGCGGCGGCATTCCAGCGCGACGCCGAGGAATCCGACCTGGTGTTCGGTCCCGTCTACGAACCGTCCGCGCTCGCGCCCGGCGGGGTCGAGTTCACGATCGAAGGCGCGTGGGCATGGGCCGGTGCGATCGGCATCCTCGTGCTGACCATCGCGCTCACGCTGTGGCTTCTCCTGCGTCGCAGGCCCGGGCCGCTCGCCTACGAAGGGCCCGGCAGCCGCGATCTGCGCATCGACCTCCTGCGCGGCGTCGCCATCGCCTTCGTCATCGTCAACCACCTCGCGCTCACCTCGCTCCTGCAGAACGCGACCCAGGAGGCGATCGGCATCGTGTCGGGCGCCGAGCTCTTCGTACTCCTGTCGGGCGTGGTCCTGGGCATGGTCTACCGGCCGAAGGTTCTGGCCGGCGGCATCGGCGAGGTGACCGTGCGCACGGGGCGCCGCGCGTGGAAGCTGTATGTGACGGCACTGGTCATCTCGCTCATCGTTGGCGCCCTGAGCCTGCTGCCCTTCCTCGACACCCGCGCGGCGACCACGTTCGTCGACGAGGGCACGGGTGCCGCCGGGAGCGCCGGTGCCGGACGCGTCTACGACCTGTACGCGGGGTTCGACCGTCTGACGACGTACCCCGTCGACCCCTCGGTGATCGTCGACCTGGCGCTGCTGCAGATCGGACCCTGGCAGGTCAACGTCCTCGGGCTGTACGTGATCCTGCTGGCGGTATCGCCGCTCATCCTGTGGGGTCTCGGACGCGGCCGCTGGCTGATCGTCTTGGCCGTCAGCTGGACGCTGTACATCGCTCAGGCGTTCCTGGCGCTGCGGATCCTGCCCTCGCAGTTCGAGGATTCGTTCCCGCTCCTCACCTGGCAGGTGCTCTTCGTCACAGGGATGGTCGCGGGGTTCTACCGCCGAGAGATCATCGCGTGGTTCCTCACCCCGCCTGGGCGTGTGGTGCTGGCGCTGTGCACCGTCGGTTCGGTCAGCCTGATGCTCCTGTCGTGGAGCAACCCCTACCTCTCGAGCGCGTGGGACGTGAGACTGGGTCTCGTGCCGGCCAACGAGTTCACCCAGCTGTATGCCACCTGGTTCGAGCGCACGACACTCGACATCGGTCGGCTGCTCAACGTGCTCCTTTTCACCGTCACGGCGTACGCCGTGCTCAGCGTGTGCTGGAAGCCGTTCGAGCGCGCGCTCGGGTGGTTCCTCATCCCCCTCGGGCAGGCCACCCTCTACGTCTTCATCATGCAGATGCTGTTCGTCCTGATCGTCGCCAACGTGCCGGTCCTCCGCGAAGGGAACGTGCTCATCAACACCCTGGCCTACGTCGCCGTGCTCGGTGCGCTGTGGGCGATGGTCAAGACGCGCTTCCTGTTCGGGATCGTGCCGCGATGACCTCCGCCCCGCCCACCACGCGCCGGGACACGCGAAGCACGCTCGCATCCCCCGGACGGATGCTGGCGCTGCGTATCGTGATCCTGCTCACCATCGTCCTCGGCGGCAACTACCTGCTGTGGCGGTGGACCGCATCGCTCAACTGGGACGCGTGGTGGATCGCCGTGCCGCTCGTGGTCGCCGAGACCTACAGCTTCATCGACGTGTGCCTGTTCGGCCTGACGATGTGGAGAGCGAAGGGCCGACCCGCACCGCCCCCGCCCGACCCGACGGCGACGGTGGACGTCTTCATCACCACGTACAACGAGCCGATCGAACTCGTCATGACCACGGCCCTGGCAGCCCGGAAGATCACCTTCCCGCACCGGACGTGGATCCTCGACGACGGCAGCCGGCCCGAGATGCGGGAGGCCGCCGAGGCGGCCGACCTCGGCTACATCACGCGTTCATCGGCGTGGGACGACCGGCCCCGGCACGCGAAGGCGGGCAACCTCAACAATGCCCTCGAGGTGACCACGGGCGAGTACATCCTGATCCTCGACGCCGACCAGATTCCTCGCCCTGACATCCTCGACCGGACGCTCGGCTACTTCCGCGACGACAAGGTCGCGCTCGTGCAGACTCCGCAGGTCTTCTCGAACGTCGCCACCGGTGACCCGCTCGGCAGCCAGGCGCCGCTCTTCTACGGGCCGATCCAGCAGGGCAAGGACGGCTGGAACGCCGCGTTCTTCTGCGGCTCGAACGCCGTGCTCCGACGCGACGCGCTCATGCAGCTGGGCATCGTGGGCTATGTGCGCGAACTCGACAAGCGCATCGCGCGCGCCCTGCCCGCAGCCGCGCGGGCGGTCACGAAGGCGTCGTCCCACCCCGCGGCGAAGGACCCGACCGTGCGCGCTGCGCTCGACGACGTCGCCGCCGCGATCGGCGACGCGCGTCGCGCGCTCGACGCCGGTGAGCCGGTGGCCTCGGTCACGTACGCCCTCGGTCGTCGGGTGGATGCCGCGAGCCTGTCGCTCGTGGCCTCGGACGTCGCCGAGGTCGAGCGCGACCTGGCCGAGATCCGCGCGCTGGCGCTGGCGAGCACGTCGGACGACCCGGACGCCGATCTCGATGTCGAGCGGATCATGGCCGCCCTGGTCGAGCAGGACCTGTCGCCCCTCAACGCCCTCGAATCGGTGCAGGCGATCCTGCAGGACATCACGATCGACCGCCCCGGCGAGGCGCAGCCGATCATGCCCCTGGCGACGATCTCGGTCACCGAGGACATGGCCACGTGCATGCGCCTGCACGGGCTGGGCTGGAAGAGCGTCTACCACCACGAGCTGCTGGCCGACGGCCTCGCCCCCGAGGACCTCGGCACGATGCTGACGCAGCGGCTGCGCTGGGCGCAGGGCACCATGCAGGTCTTCCTGCGCGAGAACCCGCTGGTCCAGCGCGCGCTGACGATCCCGCAGCGGCTGATGTACTTCGCGACGATGTGGAGCTATCTCAGCGGCTTCGCCGCCGTGGTCTACTTCGCTGCGCCGATCGTGTTCCTCGTTCTCGGCATCCTCCCCGTCGACACGCTCTCGTTCGACTTCTTCATCCGGTTCATCCCGTTCATGGTCGTCAACCAGCTGCTGTTCCTCGTTGCCGCGCGAGGAACCCCGACTTGGCGAGGTCAGCAGTACAGCCTGGCCCTGTTCCCGGTGTGGATAAAGGCCTGCAGCACCGCGTTCG
This sequence comes from Microbacterium aureliae, assembly GCF_054780155.1. Taxonomy (NCBI): domain Bacteria; kingdom Bacillati; phylum Actinomycetota; class Actinomycetes; order Micrococcales; family Microbacteriaceae; genus Microbacterium; species Microbacterium aureliae. The sequence continues at coordinate 27,849 of NZ_BAAGWW010000004.1, read as the reverse complement.
AGAATGTGGTGCTGCGCATCCCGCTGGGGTTCGCCGTCACCCCCAAGACGCGTCCGCAGAGCACGGGACCGCAGTGGCACCTCATCCGGGTGCAGCTGGTGGTGATGGTGCTGCTGGTGTTGGCGATCATCATCGGGTGTGTCAATCTCTTCCTGAACGACGCCGAGGTGCTCGGGACCGCGGTCAACATCGCGTGGGCGATCTTCGACCTGGTGGTTCTGAGCGTGCTGTTCAGCGCTGCCACGTACCGCGGCTTCACTCCTGAAGACGCCCCCACCGACGAGAGGACGCCGTGAAGTTCGAGATCGAGAAGGCCCGCCGAGGAGTCGCCATCATCCGCGGTTCCGGCAAGCTCAACATGGTCAGCGCACCGGACCTGCGCGCAGCGGTGCTCAGCGCCGTCGAAGACCAGTTCACCCGCATCGTCGTCGACCTCAGCAAGATCGACTTCATGGACTCCTCCGGGCTCGGTGCCCTCGTGGGCTCGCTCAAGACCGCTCGGCAGGCGGGCGGAGATCTGCGCATCGCAGCGCCCAGCGCCCAGGTCACCATGGTGCTGCAGCTGTCGAACCTCGACCGGGTCCTGGCGAGCTTCGACACCGCCGAGGACGCCTACCGTGACTGAACGCACGCTGGTGTTCCGCACTCCGCCGGACGGAGTCGACGTCGTGCACGACCGGCTCGCCGCGCTGTGGAGCGAGTTCCCCGGGGTGAGCGACACCGACCGAATGATGTTCGAGACCGCCCTCATCGAGCTGACCAGCAACATCGTCCAGCACGGCAGCTCCGACACCACGATCGTGTGCCGCCTCGACCTCGACGCCGACGACGACGCGCTGCGGGCGGTGCTCGTCGACACCGCCGAGCCGCCGCGCGTCGACATCGAGGACGCGACCATGCCGGACGAGCTCGCCGAGTCCGGACGCGGCCTGGCGCTGATCTCGGCCATGGTCGACGAGTTCCGGCTGGAGCGCGACGGCGGCAGCAACGTCTGGACGATCGTCAAGACGCGTTCTTCGCCCCCCTCATGACGTCGACGCCGACGGCGACGCGCACGGGCGCCGCGCCGGCCGTCGACTCGCTCGCGATGGCAGCCATCGCGCTCGGCGAGCGTTCGGCGCTCATCAAGCAGCTGCCGGTCCTGGCGCTGTTCATCGTCGCCGCCGTGCTCAGTCTCGCCCTCCCGACGATCACGATCTCGAGTCCGGTCGCGTTCGCCGCGGCGATCGCGATGATGCTGGTCGCGACCGTGCTCGCGGCCGTCTTCCACCGCACCGACGTGTCCGACCGGGCGGTGCTGCTCGTCCCCGCGATCGATTTCGCCGTGGTCGGGGTGCTGAGGTTCGCCACTGGCGAGAGCGCGTCGATCTTCTCGTCGCTGGCGATCCTGCCCGCGGTCTGGATCGCCGCCATGCCCGGACGCCGATTCGTCATCTGGGCGTTCCTGGGGGTGGCGCTCGGCCAGCTCGTGCCGTTCCTTCTCGGCTCGAGCCTCGAGGAGAACCCGAACGAACTGGCCCGCACCGTCTTCTCTGCCGTCGCGTTCGGTCTTGCGGCGGCCATCGTCAACGACCTCGCCCGCGTCGCCAGGCAGCACGTGGCCGACATCGCCTCGCGCGAGCGGTCGACGCTGCTCGAGCTGGAACACGCGTCCACGGTGCAGCGCGCGCTGCTGCCCAAGGCCGGTACGCATGTGGCCGACTTCGGTCTCGCCGCGGTGTGCGTTCCTTCTCGGGCGATCGGCGGTGACTTCTTCGACTGGTACGACACGGCCGGCGGCACCGCGTTCACGGTCGGCGATGTGATGGGCAAAGGCGTCGGCGCGGGGATCATCGCCGCCACCGTGCGCGCGGTCGTCCGCAGCGCCCGAGGCGAGCGCGACCTCTCGGTCGCCGTCGAGCGCGCCTCAGAGGCGCTCGCCGCCGACCTCGGCGACGCCGGCGCCTTCGCCACCCTGTTCCACGCACGCGTTGATCCGCTGACCGGGGTGGTCCGCTACGTCGATGCCGGGCACGGGCTGAGCATCGTCGTACGCGCCGACGGCACGTGGACGCGGCTGCCGTCCCGGAACCTCCCGGTGGGCATCCCCATCGACGAACCGTGGGTCGTCGAGGAACTCGAGCTCGCGGCATCCGAAGCCCTCGTCGTCTGCAGCGACGGCGTCCTCGAGTTGTTCGAGGGCGATGTCGGGGCACTCGGCCGGATCGCCGACCTCGTCGCCGCCGAGCGCAACGCGGATGCCGTCGTCGGTCGGATCCGCGCGCTCGCCCGCGACAGCGACCCCGACGACGACGTCACGGTGCTGGTGCTGCGCCGCGACGCCGGTGACGCCTGACCGCTACTGGCGGCGCTGCGCCAGGGCGGCCGCGAACGCCGTCGCCGACGCCGCGGAGCTGTCGATGCGCCAGTCGGTCTCTTTGTCGTGGTGGAACCACACGAACCCGACGATGTCGGGCTGAGCGGCGAGGTACGACACCAGCGCGGTGTTCCAGTCCGCCTTCGACCCGCCTGCCTCGGCCGAGGCGGTCTCGGCGATCATGATCGGCTTGCCGGGTGCGATGGTCCGCAGCTCGCTCAAGCCGCCTGCGAAGAGGGCCTCGGGGGCCGTCCACGAACTCCAGGTGGCCGACGTGCCCCAGTTGTACCCGTCCAGTGCCACGACATCGACGTAGGCGTCACCGGGGTAGAGGCCGGTCAGAGGCACGGATCCCGTGTACGGGACATTCGGGCTCCACACCCACTTCACGTTCGTGGCGCCCTGTGAGGTCACCACGTCGTGCACGTGGCGCCACGCCGCGGCGTACGATCCGGGCGCGTTGCCGTTCACACCCTCCGCCCACGGGTACCAGTTGCCGTTCATCTCGTGGGCGTAGCGAACGTACACGGTGCCGCCCCACGCGGCCAGCGCCGTACCCCACTCCCGCAGGTACGCGTCATGGTCGCCGGCGGCGACGCGCGCGTTGGAGTAGGAGGACTGGGTCACGCCGCCGCCCCACCGCCAGGGCTCCCACGTCAGCATGCTGTCGGCGCCGCGGGCTGCGACGCTGTCGAGGCCCGCGGTCGGTGCCGGCTGGCCGAAGTCGTAGTACGACATCACGATCGACGGATTCTCGCCCGCGAGGGCCGCGACGGCGTCCAGTTCGGCGTTCGCCGTCGCGCCACCGGGCGTGGTGACCCCGAACCGCAGGGCTGCCGTCTCGGTCGGCGGGGTGTCGGGCTGACCGGTCACGGTGAAGGTCGCGGCGGCCGACGTCCGACCGACCGTGGCGGTGACGGGGAGGGTGGACGCCGTTCCCGAGGGGATCGTCACCGTGACGGTGAAGTAACCCGATCCCGTCGTCGTGACGCCGACCGTCGTGGTGCCCGCCGTGACGGTTCCGGTGGACTTCTTCGGAAACCGAAGTCCGGTCACGGTCACGGTCGTTCCCGCAGGGCCCGAGCTGGGGGAGAGGGTGATCTCGGCAGTGCTGGACGTCGAGGGCGGGGCGGCCGCCGCCGGTCCGGCAGAGGCCAGGGCGCCGGCGATCGCCAGCATGAAGGTGAGAAGCACGGCGGCGACGAGCCGCAGGTGCCGGATGCCGGCGGTCATGGGTCACTCCTGAAGAAAAACGGGTCACGGAATCGCGGGGGCTTTGCTTCGGGCGGTGTGATCAGAGTGCACGGCGCAGGTTCGCGGGTCAAGTGCGGTTCTGCCTCCGAGGCAGATCATCCGTTTCGAGCCCCGCCCGCTGAGACCTCGCTACCCTTTTCACTAGCCGAACTAGTGAGGTGCATCGTGGCGAAGAAGCACGAACAGACCTCGGTCGTCGAGTACGACCGCGTGGGAGACACCGACGTCCTCGAGGTGCGTCAGCATCCGATCGCGCCTCCGGGGGACGGCGAGGTGGTGGTCGAGGTCATCACGTCGGGTATCAACCACATCGACGGATTCATCCGCAGCGGCACCGAGACCGAGTGGGAGGAAGCATGGCCCCGGCGGTCGGGCAGCGACTTCGCCGGCATCGTTTCGGCCGTCGGGCCCGGTGTCACGCGTTTCCGGGTGGGCAGCGAGGTGATCGGGCACGTCCGGTCGGGCGCGCACGCGACCTTCCTCACGGTGCCCGCGGCGGCGCTGGTGGCCAAGCCGAAGACCGTTTCGTGGGAGACCGCCGGCAGCCTCTACCTCGCCGGCGTCACCGCCCTCGACACCCTCGATGACCTGCGCATCAAGAAGGGTGACGTCGTCGTGATCTCGGCGGCCGCCGGCGGGGTCGGCAGCATCGAGGCGCAGATCGCCAAGCACCTCGGGGCGGTCGTCATCGGCACCTGCGGCGACCGCAACTTCGACTACCTGCGGCAGCTCGGCATCAAGCCCGTGCGCTACGGGGACGGCATGGCCGACCGCATCCGCAAGGTGGCCGGGGCGCCGGTCACGGCGTTCATCGACAACTTCGGCCAGGACGGTCGAGACCTCGCCGACGAGCTCGGCGTGCCGGAGGAGCGCTACCGTTCGAGCGCGGATCGCCGCGACGTCGAACTCCGCCTGCTGCGGGACGACCCCGAGGAGCTCGCGCGGCAGACCGCGCAGCTCGAGAGGCTGACGAAGCTGGCGGAGCGCCGCGCCTTCACGGTGCTGGTGTCGGGCTTCTACCCGCTGACGGACATCGCCGAGGCTTACGCCGACCTCAAGAAGCTGCACTCGCGCGGCAAGGTGGTCCTGGCCACCCATCCGGTCACGACCTACCGCAGCCTCAAGGCGCGCGAGGTGCACGAAGCCAGCTGATCCGGGCCGGACACGTCGCCCCGAGCCTGTCAACCCCCCTCCCGATGTCGGCACCCGTCGGCATAGTCGGAGGCGGAGGTTCGAAGAATGACGCTCATCGAGGTCGCAGGCGACCAGGATTTCGGGAACGAGAGCGCGGGGGATCGAACTGACGAGTCGGTGCACCAGCTGCAGCTCCTCCCGCTCGACGACAACTCATGGCGGCTGTGCGACGGCGCCGTCGCCGCTCACGATCCGGACAGCGTGGTGGCGTACGTGGAGCGCTGCGAGGAGGGGCTCGCCATCGTGTGGCTGGTCGGGCCGCACACGCCCCGCTGGCTCGGCACGCTCGACGACGTGCTCGCCGAGGCCGTGAACCGCCTCGCCGGGCCGATCAGCGCGGGCCCGCGCCGGCCCACGCCTATACCGCACCGCGCGCCCTGGTGAGAAGACGCCCGTTGTCGCCGGGCGCGCGTCTACGCTGGGCCCTGTGAGCCCGGCTGACACCGATGTACCCGAGGCGCCCTCCGAGGCGCCGCTGCGCGACCCCAACAAGGGGCGCCAGGTCGCCCTGATCGCGGGCGTCACCGCGACGATCCTGTTCGCCGTCATGCGCGTGCTGGTCGCCGCCGGCGGTCATGAACCGCTGCCGCTGGATCTGTGGTGGGACGACCTGATGATCGCCTCCCGCAACGATGTGGTCCTGATCCTCGCGTGGATCCCCGCGATCGGCGGCGGCACCGTGGCGATGATCGTCATCCTCATCGGCTCGGTGGCGATCTTCGCCTGGCGCAGAAGACCGTGGGATGCCGTCAACATGGCCTCGGCGATCATCGTCGTGGTCGGGATCGGGGCGCCGCTGGCCGCCGTCATCGCCCGCGAGCGGCCGGACGGTTCGCTCGCCGAGAGCGTGGACACCTCGTTCCCGTCGGGCCACACCGCTGTCGCGACGACCTTCGTGATCACCCTCGCGCTGCTGCTGCGCCGCTGGTGGCTGTGGTTCGCCGGCACCGTGTGGGTGCTGTGGATGATGTGGAGCCGCACGTACCTGAGCGCCCACTGGCTCAGCGACGTCGTCGCGGGACTGTTCGAGGGCATCGCGGTCGCGACGCTCGTGTGGGTGGCGGTCGAGGCGTTCCGCGACCGGCGCGCGCATCGCAAGCTCGCGTCTCCCGACCATCCGGGCCGCCTTCCTGCCGAAGCGGCGCAGGCGGCCGAGGCCGAAGAAGACGCGCGGTGACAGCCGCGATCGCCGAGACGCACGTCGACTACCCGTCCGGCGCCGTCGAGGCGACGGCGACGATCCTGCGGGTGGAGCCGGCGGCATCCGGTCTGCAGGCGGTCGTGCTCGACCGCACCGCCTTCCACCCGGTCGACGCCCGCTGGCCCGACCAGCCCGCCGACCGCGGCAACCTGCGGCTGGCGGACGGGACGATCGTGCGCATCCAGGATGCCGTGATCGGCGGGACCGACGGCGGTCCGCTGCTGCTGGGGGCCGCCGTGCCGGTACGCACCGGCACCGAAGGCTGGACCTTCGTCGTCGCGCACCTGGTCGCCGGTGACGCCCCGCTGACCGTCGGCGACCTCGTCACGGTGACGGCGGATCGCGCGTACCGCGACGGGCTGTCGCGCGGGCACACCGCCTGCCACCTGGCCTCGCTCGCTCTCGACCGGGCGCTCGCCGAGGCCTGGTCGAAGGAGGTCCCGCGCGACGCGCTCGGCGCTCCCGGTTTCGACGCACTCGCCTGCGAATCCTCGCGCATCCTGCCCGACGCCTCGGTCGACACCTACCGCGTGGGCAAGTCGCTGCGCCGCAAGGGATTCGACGCGGCCGCGTTCGACGATCCCGCCGCCCTCGCCGCACGCGTGAACGACGTGCTCGCGGGGTGGGTATCCTCGGGCGCCGCAGTGCACGTCGACGCACCCGGCGACACCCTCACCGCGCGCCGCGAATGGGTGTGCGACCTGCCCGAAGGCGCCGCGCGCATCCCGTGCGGCGGGACCCACGCGACGTCGCTCGGTGAGCTCGGGCGCCTCGAGGCGGGCTTCACCGTCACCGACCTGCCGGGTGCCCGCGAGGTCGTCATGCGAACGAGCGTCATCCGGGAGTGATATCAACGAAGGCGGCCCTCGTTCCCTTCGGAAGGACACGCATGACCGCCCAGCTCGTCGAGATCACCGGTACCGTCCGCGACTACGCGTGGGGTGCCGCCGACGGGATCTCTCGCGCGCTCGGCCGTCGCGGCTCGGGCGGGCCCGAGGCGGAGCTGTGGCTCGGAGCCCACCCGTCGGCGCCCAGCCGCATCGCGTCGCCCGCGCCGTGGCGCGACCTCGCCGAGTGGGAGCAGCGGACGCCGGGACGTGTGCCGTTCCTGCTGAAGGTGTTGGCGGCCGGGTCGCCGCTGTCGCTGCAGGCCCACCCCACCGACGAGCAGGCCGCCGCCGGCTTCGCGCGCGAAGAGGCGGCGGGCATTCCGCGTGACGCGCGCGAGCGCAACTACAAGGACCCGTTCGCCAAGCCCGAGCTGATCGTCGCCCTCGAGGACGGCTTCGAGGCGCTGTGCGGCTTCCGTCCCGTGGATGAGACGCTTGACGAGATCCGCGGGCTCGCCGCGGATGCCGCCGATCCGGCTGTGTTCGTCCCCTGGCTGGACGCCCTCGCCACCCAGGGCGGGGTCCGGTCGGCGTTCGAGTGGCTGCTGGCCGGGGGCGACGCCGTCGGCGCGCTCGTGGACGAGCTCACCCGCTCGGCCGCGCCCCGGCATCCGCTCGTCGCCCGCCTGGTGGCGGAATACCCCGGCGATCCCGGAATCGCGATCGCACTCATGCTCAACCACGTCACCCTCGCCCGCGGCGAGGCGCTGTGGCTGCCGGCCGGCAACATCCACGCGTACCTCAGCGGCACCGGCGTCGAGCTCATGGGCCCGAGCGACAACGTGCTGCGGGGCGGACTCACCCCCAAGCACGTCGACACCGCCGAGCTGTCGCGGGTGCTCGATTTCACCCCCGGTCCCGCGCCTTACCTGCCCGCCGCCGAGGACGGGGCGCACACCGTCGCCTACCGGCCGCGGTCGCTGCCGTCGGGCGCGGGCGTGCCGTTCGAACTGCTCGAGGTCACCGGCGACGACGCCGTGTCCACGACCGGTCCGGCCATCGCCCTCGTCGTCGAGGGGGCGTTCACGCTGACCACCGGCGAGGCGGCGATCGACCTCGACCGGGGGACGGCGGTGTTCTTGACGGATGCCGGTGAACTCGGCATCCGGGGTGCGGGCCGGCTGTTCATCGCCGCCGCCTGAGCCCCCACAGGCGCGGGGCTATGCTTCCCCCGTGGGCAGGTTCATCTACGACACCATCGGCAACGCGATCGACATCGAGGACCGGACCCTGGCGCACCTGCGCATCGTGATGATGAACAAGCTGCGCCGCGGCGAGTCGTTCATGTTCGACGTCGAGGTCGGCGACGGCACGGGTCGCCGCAGCTTCTGGATGCACGCGTCGGTGCCGCTGCAGTTCCACTTCTACGGCAGCCGTCCGCCGCGCATCAACCGCGCGTGGGTGGACGACATGATGATCGCCGCGAGCGGACCCCACGGACTGACGATCGTCCCCGAGCCCGACGACGAGCAGCCGCCCGCGCGCGAGTGAGGCTCAGTCGGACTCCGCGTCGGGCGAGGCCACGTCCGCCTCACCGACGGTGAGCTTCTCGACGTCGAGGTGGTCCACCGACACGCTCCCGAGATTCAGGTCCCCCTCCGCCTGCGCGGGCTGCCCTTCGGCGACGTCGATCGGACCGGTGTCGAAGTGCTCGGCGACCAGCACGATGCCGCCCGACGAGGTCGCCGAGTTCGCCAGCTCCTCGATCCACTCCCGGCTGAGATCCGCCGGCTCGGGATCGTCGAAGACGAATCGCAGCGGGATCGACGGATGCAGCCAGATCGTGCTGCGCCCGCGGGGCTGGCCGTCAGGGTGCGTCCAGGACAGGGTGAACGTCTCGTTCCGGCGCAGCTTGGTCGAGATGACGACCTTCAGATGCGCTAGAGCCCGGTCCTCGATGTTGATCGGGGTGTCCGACCCGCCGTAGTAGATGGTTCCCACGGGGCCAACGATAGACCGTGCAGACGCCCGCGACGCCGCGCATTTCGCGCGGTGTCGCCGGCGGTCACAGCCGCGTCCAGGCCTCGGTCAGCACGCTCCGCAGGATCTGCTCGATCTCGGTGAACTCGCTCGCTCCGATCGTCAGCGGCGGGGCCAGCTGGATGACCGGGTCGCCGCGGTCGTCGGCGCGGCAGTAGAGCCCCGCGTCGAAGAGCGCCTTGGAGAGGAACCCGCGCAACAGCCGCTCGGACTCGTCGTCGTCGAAGGTCTCCTTCGTCGCCTTGTCCTTGACCAGCTCGATGCCGAAGAAGTACCCGTCGCCGCGCACGTCGCCGACGATGGGCAGGTCGGTGAGCTTCTCGAGCGTCTGGCGGAACAGCGGCGAGTACTCCCGCACTCGCTCGGGCAGCCCTTCCTCTTCGAAGATGTCGAGGTTCTCCATCGCCACCGCGGCCGACACCGGATGCCCGCCGAAGGTGTAGCCGTGGTAGAACGCGCGGTCGCCGTGGGCGAAGGGCTCGTAGATGCGGTCGCTGACGACCGTGCCGCCCAGGGGCGAGTATCCGCTGGTGACCGCCTTGGCGAACGTGATCATGTCGGGCTGGTAGCCGTACGCGTCGCACGCGAACATGTGGCCGATGCGCCCGAAGGCGCAGATCACCTCGTCCGACACCAGCAGGACGTCGTACTTGTCGCAGATCTCGCGCACGCGCTGGAAGTACCCGGGCGGGGGAGGGAAGCAGCCGCCGGAGTTCTGCACCGGCTCGAGGAAGACCGCCGCGACGGTGTCGGGGCCTTCGAACTGGATCATCTCCTCGATGCGGTCGGCGGCCCATACGCCGAATTCCTCGAGGCTCGAGGTGGGCGCGCCCATGTCGGCGGCCCGGTAGAAGTTGGTGTTCGGGACGCGGAAGCCCCCGGGGGTGAGGGGCTCGAACATCTCCTTCATCGCGGGGATGCCGGTGATCGCAAGCGCGCCCTGCGGCGTGCCGTGATAGGCCACCGAGCGCGAGATGACCTTGTGCTTGGTGGGCTTGCCCTGCAGCTTCCAGTAGTACTTCGCCAGCTTGAACGCGGTCTCGACGGCTTCGCCGCCGCCGGTCGAGAAGAAGACCTTGTTGAGGTCGCCCGGGGCGTAGTCGGCGATGCGGTCGGCGAGTTCGATCGCGGCCGGGTGGGCGTACGACCAGATCGGGAAGAACGCCAGCTGCTCGGCCTGCTTGGCGGCGACCTCGGCGATGCGCTTGCGGCCGTGCCCCGCGGCGACGACGAACAGGCCCGCCAGGCCGTCGATGTAGCGCTTGCCGCGGGAGTCGAAGATGTGATGCCCCTCGCCCTTGACGATGATGGGCACGCCGGGGCCGTCGGTCATCACGGACTGCCGGGCGAAATGCATCCAAAGGTGGTCCTTGGCCATCTGCTGCAGTTCGGCCTCGGTGCGGGATGCTCGTTCGGTGATCGTCGACATGCTGCCTCCCAGGGGCGTCGCTCCCGACGATACCGGCGGCCCCGGCATCCGTCCGTGGACGGTTCGTCCGGAACGCCCGCGGCGCTCATCGGAGTGTGTGGCGTCCGGCGGCCTAGAGTGAGCGGGTGGCAGAGGTGGCGGGCGTGCGGCAGGCGAACCTGTCGCGTCTGCTGCGGATCGTCCACGTCGACGGCCCCGTCTCGCGGGCGGCCCTCACCGGCGAGACCGGGCTCAACCGGTCCACGATCGCCGCCCTCGTCGCCGAGCTCGAGCGCGCCGGGCTCGTCCTGGAACGCGCCCCTGACCCGTCCCGCCGGGTGGGACGGCCCTCGCCCGTGGTCGTCGCCGATCCCCGCGTCGTCGCGATCGCCGCCAACCCCGAGGTCGACGCCCTCACGCTCGCCGCGGTGGGCCTGGACCGCGGCATCCGCGTGAGGGAGCGCATCGAGGTCGACCGCCTGCTCACACCCGCCGACACCGCGCGGCTCGTCGCCGAGCGCGTCGACCGCTGGCGCCGCGCCGAGCTCGCTGACGCCCGCCTCGCCGGAGTCGGCCTGGCCGTACCCGGTCTCGTCCGCGCCGCCGACGGACTCGTGCGCGACGCACCGCACCTCGGCTGGACCGACGCGCCGCTCGCAAGCCTCGTCACCGAGGCGACGGGCCTTCCGGCGGTCGTCGGCAACGACGCCGGCCTCGGCGTCCTCGCCGAGCACCTCTACGGCGCGGCGCGCGGCATCGACGACGTCGTCTACCTCAACGGCGGGGCCAGCGGCATCGGCGGCGGGCTGATCGTGCACGGGATGCCGGTCGCCGGCGCCGGCGGATACTCCGGCGAGTTCGGGCAGAACCGTCCGGGCATCGCCGCCGACGCCGACCGCCGCGCCGACGACGGCACCCTCGAGGACGAGGTGAGCCGCGCCCGCCTGCTCGCCGTCGCGGGGCTGACCGCCGCCGACGAGCCGACCCTCGCAGCCGCGCTCGCCGCCGCCGGGCCGCAGGCGGCCGCCGAGATCGCGCGCCAGCGGCGGATCCTTGCCACCGCCCTGGCCAACGCGGTCAACGTCCTGAACCCGTCGGTCGTGGTGCTGGGCGGCTTCCTCGCCACGCTCGCCGCCCCGGATCTGGACGGGCTCGCCGTGCTCGTGGCGGCGCAGGCGATGCCCGCGAACATGGAGGACCTCGCCATCCGCGTCGCCGTCCTCGCCGAGGACCGGCTGCTCATCGGCGCGGCCGAGGCGGCGTTCGCCGACCTGCTGCGCGCGCCGGCCTGACACGCGGACGCGGTCAGCGCGGCATCCGGTGCCCCTTCGGCACCGCGATCGCGAGCGCCCCGGGCTCGACGCGGACGGTGATGTGCACGGCCTCGCCGAACTCGTCGCCGTCCAGCTGCACGGGGTGCGCGCCGTCCGCCGCGCCCACCTCGACGCCGATGCCGCGAGAGTAGATCACCGAGCTGTCCTTCGTCCGCAGAGACAGGATGCGACGTCCCGCGCGGAAGCGGCGCAGCACGCTGTTGTCCCACGCCACGCGCCGCCAGACGAAGATCCAGCCGAGCGGGCCCTTGGGCTGGAAGATCGCGATGTCCAGCTCGCCGTCGGCGATCGAGGCGTCCGGGATCAGCTCGAGCCCCGCCGGCAGCGACCCGCAGTTGGCGAACAGGATGCTCTGCACGCGCGTGGAGTGCAGGCGGTGCCCCGCGATCTGGTAGACGACGCGGAACGGCTTGGCGTTGACGAGCGACCGTGCCGCGCCGTCGACGTAGGCCACCCACCCGACCGTCTTCTTCAGTTGCGGGCTGGTGTTGGCGATCATCGCCGCGTCCAGGCCCATGCCGCCCATCACGACGAACGCCCGCTCATCGTACGAGCCGTCGCGTCGCCGCATCCCCGCGAAGCCGATGTCGATGCGGGCGACGTCGCCGTCGAACGTCCCGCGTATCACCCGCTCGCGGTCCTCGAGGGGCAGCAGCAGGTTGCGGGCGAGCAGGTTGCCGGTGCCGCTCGGGACGATCGTCAGCGGGATGCCGGTGCCGGCCATCGCCTCGGACACCGCCCGCACCGTGCCGTCGCCGCCGGCCACGAGCACGGCATCCGCCCCCTGGGCGAGTGCGTCGCGGGCCAGCCCGTCGCCGAGCTCGTCGGGGGTCGTCTCGAAGAACAGCGGCTCCTGCCAGCCGGCGACGTCGGACGCACGCGCGACCATCGCCCGCAGCGACTGCTGCTCCACCTTGACCGGGTTGTAGACCAGCGCGGCGCGGCGGCGATGCTCCGGCCCGCCGCCCGCGTCGCTCGCCTCCCCCATGGGTACAGCGTACGTCCGGGGTGAGAGCGGATGCGGTCACCCCGGAGCGCCCGCCGACGCCGTCGTTCGCGGGGGCTGTGGACGCGGCATCCGTCGGAACCGCCCGACTAAACTGAGCGGATGATCGATCCCGTCCTTCTTCGCGACAACCCCGAGCTGGTCAAGCGCTCGCAGGAGGCGCGGGGGGAGTCGCCCGAGACGGTCGATGTCGCGCTCGCCGCGGACCGCGACCGCCGGGCCGCGATCACGGCGTTCGAAGAGCTCCGCGCCGCGCAGAACGCCCACGGCAAGCGGGTCGCACAGGCGCCGAAGGACGAGAAGGCCGCGCTCGTGGCCGAGGCGAAGCAGCTCAGCGAGCAGGTCAAGCAGGCGCAGCAGGCGGTCGGGGTCGCCGAGAAGGCGTTCGATGAGGCCTTCGCCCGCATCGAGAACATCATCGTCGAGGGGGTGCCCGCCGGCGGCGAAGAGGACTTCGTGACGCTGCGCACCCACGGCGAGGTGCCCGCCTTCGACTTCGAGGCGCGCGACCACCTCGCCCTCGGCGAGCTGCTGGGCGCCATCGACATGGAGCGCGGCGCGAAGGTGTCGGGTGCGCGCTTCTACTTCCTCACCGGCATCGGGGCGCGCCTGGAGTACGCGCTGATGTCGCTCGCGCTGCAGCGGGCGGTGGATGCCGGGTTCATCCCGATGATCCCGCCCACCCTCGTGCGGCCCGAGGTGATGCGGGGGACCGGCTTCCTCGGGCAGCACGCCGACGAGGTGTACCGGCTCGAAGAGGACGACCTGTACCTGGTCGGCACGAGCGAGGTGCCGCTCGCCGGCTACCACATGGGCGAGATCCTCGACCTCGGCGCGGGCGCGAAGCGCTACGCGGGATGGTCGACCTGCTACCGCCGCGAGGCGGGCTCGCACGGCAAGGACACCCGCGGCATCATCCGGGTGCACCAGTTCAACAAGCTCGAGATGTTCGTGTACACCACCCCCGAAGACGCCGAGGCCGAGCACCTGCGGCTCGTCGCCCTGCAAGAGGCGATGCTGCAGGACCTCGGGCTGTCGTACCGCGTCATCGACGTCGCCGCGGGCGACCTGGGCTCGAGCGCCGCGCGCAAGTACGACGTTGAAGCGTGGGTGCCCACGCAGGGCGCGTACCGCGAGCTGACGTCGACGTCGAACTGCACGACCTACCAGGCCCGACGGCTCGACATCCGCCACCGCCCCACCACCGAGGGCGGCGCGGGCAAGACCCAGCCGGTCGCGACCCTCAACGGCACGCTCGCCACCACGCGGTGGATCGTGGCCCTGCTCGAGACCCACCAGCGGGCCGACGGCTCGGTGGCCGTGCCCGAGGTGCTGCGGCCCTACCTCGGCGGGCTCGAGGTCATGGAGCCGGTCGCATGACCGAGGCCAGGCTGCCGAAGACCGGCAGCGTCAAGGTCGTCAAGCCGCAGAAGGCGGCGAAGCTCGTCGAGCGCGTCGCGCGCGACACCGAGGACCCGGCCAAGAAGGTCGAGCGCCTGCTGATCGTCCTCGACATCGACGGCACGGTCCTGCTCGAGGACGAGACGCTCAGCCCCGGCGTCGTCGAAGCCGTCGAGCACGCGCACCGCGCCGGCCACGAGGTGATGATCGCGACCGGACGCTCCTGGGAGGGCACACGCGGCATCCTTCGCGTTCTGAACATCGCACCCGAGTTCGTGGTGTGCTCCAACGGCGCCGTGGTGCTCAAGCGTCGCGATGCCGACGACCTCGACTACGAGCGGTGGCACATTGAGACCTTCGACGCGTCGGACGTGCTCGCCGACCTGCGCGAGCATCTGCCCGATGCGCGCTACCTCGTCGAACTGCCCAACGGCGACCGGCTGTACACCGAGTACCTCGACGACTGGAACCTCGTCGCCGCGCGCCGCGTCGCCTTCGACGAGCTGGGGAAGCAGCCGGTGTGCCGCGTCGTCGTCGTCGCGCCCGACCAGGCCGAGCAGGACTTCGTCGAGCTCGTCGAGCGCATCGGCCTGAACCACGTCTCGTACGCGGTCGGCTGGACGGCGTGGCTGGACATCGCGCCCCTCGGCGTCGACAAGAGCACGGGTCTGGAGCGCGTGCGCACCGAGCTCGGCATCGACCCCGCCCACGTGCTCGTGATCGGCGACGGCCGCAACGATGTCGGCATGATGCGCTGGGCGGTCGAGAACGGCGGCCGCGCGGTGGCGATGGAACAGGGCCCGCCCGAGGTGCACGACGCCGCCGGCGAGATCACCCTGTCGGTGCAGGCGGGCGGCGTCGCCGAGGTCCTCCGCCAGCTCTGACTCCTGGCGACGCTTCGTCTCGGTCGCTGCGCTCCCTCGCTCAGCGTCCGCTCCTGTTTCCCCCTCCCGGGGGCTGAGCGAGCGCAGCGAGACGAAGCCCCGCACCCGCCCCCGCGTCCTCAACTCCCGGGGGCTGAGCGAGCGCAGCGAGACGAAGCATGCTGTGCTCTTCGGCGACGCTTCGTCTCGGTCGCTGCGCTCCCTCGCTCAGCGTCCGGTCCTTTCCCCCTCCCGGTGGCTGAGCGAGCGTAGCGAGACGAAGCCCCGCGTCAGCCCCCGCGTCATCAACCCCCGGTGGCTGAGCAAGCGAAGCGAGACGAAGCCGACCTGTGGATAAGGACGCCCCATGTCCGGCATCCCGCTACCGTCGGCGGATGCCGCACGTCTACATCCTCGAATGCGCCGACGGCACGTACTACACCGGCAGCACGATCGACCTCGACCGTCGCCTCGCCGAGCATCAGTCCGGCGAAGGTGCGGTGTACACCCGCAAGCGCCGCCCGGTGCGCCTCGTGTGGTGCGCCGAGCACGACCGCGTCGAGGACGCGTTCGGGTGGGAGAAGCGGATCCAGGGCTGGAGCCGCGCGAAGAAGCAGCTGCTGATCGCGGAGCGGTACGCGGAGCTGCCGGGGTACAGTTCCCGGGCGCGGGCTCGGGGGCGGTGAGGCGCTTCGTCTCGGTCGCTTCGCTCCCTCGCTCAGCGTCCGGCCTGCCGGTGGCTGAGCGAGCGCAGCGAGACGAAGCCTGCCGTGTCCGGCCCGGCGCTTCGTCTCGGTCGCTTCGCTCCCTCGCTCAGCGTCCGGGGCCTGGGCCCGCGGGTCCTCGGCCTCCCGGGGGCTGAGCGAGCGAAGCGAGACGAAGCCGCTGGGCCCGGCGGGCGCGCCGTTCAGCGGGCCCACAGGCGTCGCTGGAAAAATGAGCCGGTCGGATAGACTCGACGCCGTTCGACGGATGCCGGTGGCATCGGTCGGGAGGGTTGTCCGAGCGGCCGATGGAGCTGGTCTTGAAAACCAGTGGGCAGCGATGTCCCGTGGGTTCGAATCCCACACCCTCCGCTCAAGGGCTGCGTCGGAGGTGAGAACCCCGAACCGATCCCGAGAGGATGCGAGTGAGCACTCCGAGAACGACGCAGGCGCGCCGCCGCACGGTGGCCCGCCACGCGTCGCTGTCGTCGCCCACCCCCTTCTCGACGATCATGAAGGTCGTCGGAATCGTCCTCGCCGTCCTGCTCGTGTCGGGTGCCGGAGTCGCCGTCTACGCCGCCTACGACCTGAGCTCGAGCTTCTCGGATGACGCGGTCGCCCTCGACGGGCAGGAGAACCTGCCGCCCGACATCGGCGCGATCGAGGGCGGCGTGAACCTGCTGGTCATCGGTACGGACGAGTGCGAGCCCGAGTACGCGAAGTACTTCGGCGAGCGGTGCACGGGTCCGGATGCCGAGAACCAGCTCAACGACGTCAATCTGCTGCTGCACATCAGCGACAGCCCGCGCCGGGTGACGGTCATCTCGTTCCCGCGCGACCTGATGGTCCCGCTGCCGGAGTGCACGGGCGAGGACGGCACCGAGAACGCCGCGGCCGAGCGGGCGCAGATCAACCTCGCGTGGGAGCACGGCGGCATGAACTGCGTCGTGCGGACCGTCTCGCAGCTCAGCGGCGAGAACATCCCCTTCGCCGCGAAGGTCACGTTCGGCAACGTGATCAACGTCACCGACGCCATCGGCGGGGTGGACGTGTGCATCGGCAACGGCGGTATCCGCGACCGCTACACCGGCATAGACTGGCCCGCCGGCGAGCGCACCGTCGAAGGCTTCGAGGCGCTGCAGTTCCTGCGGACGCGCCACGGGCTGCAGAACGGCAGCGACCTGGCGCGCATCTCGAACCAGCAGCAGTACATGTCGAGCCTCGCCCGCAAGCTCGTCAGCGAAGAGGTGCTGACAAACCCCGCGACGCTGCTGCGCCTGGCGACCACCGCCGTCGACAACATCACGCCGAGCCAGAGCCTCACCAACCCGGTGACCCTCGTCCAGATCGCGATGGCGGTCAAGAACGTGCCGTTCGACGAGATGGTCTTCGTGCAGTATCCGGTGCAGGAGGACCCGTACGACTCCAACCGTGTCGCGCCGGACTACGAGGCCGCCGAGCAGCTGTGGGCAGCGCTCGAGGCGAACCAGCCCATCAAGGTCACCCACGACCCGAACGAGGGCGGCGGCGTGATCGCCGAGGAGCCCACGCCCACCGCCGAGCCCGAGCCCGAGCCGCAGCCCGAGTCCACCCCGACTCCCGGGGCGACCCCGACGCCCGCGCCGACCGAGCAGGTCGTCGAGCTGCCCGACTCCATCCCCGGCACGTCCGCGGCCGACCGCACCTGCTCCGCCGGAAACCTGGCGGCACAGGGCTGATGGCGACGCAGACAGGGCCGCGCACCGCGGCCCGCAGACCCCTGGCGCGACACGCGCGCGTCGAGAGCCGGCATCCGCTTCTTCGAGCGCTGTCGATCCTCGGCGTGCTGGTCGCCGTCGTCACCACGAGCCTCGTCGGCGTAGGGGCGTTCAACGTGTGGGGTGCTGCGACCGCCCTCGGCGACAACGCGGTCGTGCTGGGTGAGGACGGGAACCTGCCCCCGTCGCTCGGTGCGATCGAGGGCGGCGTCAACATCCTGATGGTCGGGACGGACTCGTGCGAGGGGCAGGACCTGAAGCTGTTCCCGCGCTGCGCCGAGGATGACGGCGGCGAGCGCAACGACGTGACGATGCTCGTCCATATCAGCGACAACCCGCGACGGGTCACCGTGGTCTCGTTCCCGCGCGACATGATCGTGCCGATCCCCGCCTGCTCCGACGGCGAGGGCGGGGAGTACCCGGCGATGAGCGCGCAGATGATCAACACGTCGTACATGTATGGCGGGCTGGCGTGCACGGCGAAGACCGTCGAGGAGCTCACGGGCGAGAAGATCCACTTCGCGGCCGCCATCCGCTGGACGGGCGTGATCAACATGTCCGACGCGATCGGCGGGGTCGACGTGTGCCTCGCGGGCGACGTCAGCGACCGGCACACCGGTCTCGACCTGTCGGCCGGCGAGCACACGCTGGTCGGCGCCGAGGCGCTGCAGTTCCTGAGAATGCGGCACGGCATCGGCGACGGGTCCGACCTCGGCCGCATCTCGAACCAGCAGCAGTTCATGTCGTCGATGACACGCAAATTGCAGTCGGATGCCGTCCTGGCCAACCCGCCGGCGCTCTTCCGGCTCGCCACGACCGCCATCGACCAGGTGTCGAAGCAGCAGCTCACGCTGAGCTCGGGGCTGACGAACCCCACCCTGATGGTGCAGATCGCGATGGCGGCCAAGGACGTCGCGTACGAGGACATGGTGTTCGTGCAGTACCCGACGGTGTATTCCGACGACAGCGTGCACGTGCTGCCGGTGTACGAGGCCGCCGATGTGCTCTTCGAGGCGCTCCGCGAGAACCGGCCGCTGACGCTCACCGGCGAGGCCAGCGGCGGCTACGGCGTCGAGGTGACCGGCGAGGCCGAGAAGCCCGCCGCGACCGACGGCGAGGGTGGGGCCGAGGCGCAGCCGGAGCCGACGGCATCCGCGTCGCCGTCGCCGAGTGAGGCGCCCGCCGCCGACGAGCGGGTCGAGCTGCCGAGCGACATCACCGGCACGACGGCCGCGCAGGTCACCTGCACCGTCCCCGAGGGGTAAGTCCGGTAGGTCTCGGCGTCCGGAAATTGCCTCTCCTGACGGGGGCCGGCGATCCGGTACATTTTCGAATCAGTAGCGCGTTTGCAGGGGGCTGGGATGGACGACGTGACTGTCGACGACCTTTCCGCGGGCGTTGTGCGTCTGGATCAAGACGAACGCATCGTCGACGCCAGCAGCTGGTTCCGGGAGTGGATCGGTGAGGATCCGCTCGGGCGCGAACTCGATGATCTGCTGGCCGTCGCGCCGGACTTCCTCGACGACGCGGGCCTGCACTCCACGATGATGGTGAGCGTCCGCGAGCCCGACCGCGCGGTGCTCGCCGTCCGGCGGGCGACCTCGACCGGCAGCATCCTGACGATGATCGACGCCACCGACCGCTACGAGGCGGGACGTCGGCTTCGGACCTCGTACGCCCTCGCCGACCGCACACGAACCCGGCTGCAGCTGATCATCGACGCGTCGATCGCGTTCTCGGCAGCCACCGACGAGGAACGACTCGCGGACATCCTGGCAGCCACCGCATCCCGGGCGTACGGGGCGGAAGAAGCGGCGGTGTACCTCTTCGGCCGCGACGGCCGCCTGAATCGCGCCGCCGGCCTGAATCCCCTCGACATCCTGCTGCCCGATCACGAGATCGCCGCCGGCGTCCGTCAGCTGCGGGGCGTGCTGAAGGTCGATGCGGATGCCGAGGGGGAGCCGATCTCTCGCGCCCTGGTCGAGGCGATGCGGCGTGCCGGTGCGCACGCCCTGATCGCAGCGCCGCTGACCTTCGAGGGGACGACGTTCGGGATCGTCGCGTGCTTCTTCCGTCACGCGCGCGGCTTCGACGACGAGGCGGCGCCGCTGGCCGAGGCGCTCGCCGGGCAGGCGGCGCGGGCCCTCTCGGCCGTGCGGCTGCAGCGTCAGCTCGAGCACGCGGCGATGCACGATGAGACGACGAACCTGCCGAACCGACGCCGGCTGGACGTCATCGCCCGCGGCGTCGACCACGCGCATGCGTCGGTGGTCTTCATCGACCTCGACGGGTTCAAGGACGTCAACGACCGGCTCGGCCACGAGGTGGGGGACGAGGTCTTGCGCGAGGTCGCCCGCCGGCTGCAGGACAACGTGCGCGACGTCGATGTCGTCGCCCGGTACGGCGGGGACGAGTTCGTCGTCGTGTGCGACGCCGACCCGCAGTCCGCTCTCGAGATCGCCGACCGGGTGCGGCATGCCCTGTCGCGGGAGTTCCCGTTCCTGCCCGAGGGCCTTCAGTTGAGCGCGAGCGTCGGCGTCGCGACGGCGGATGTAAGGCACGGCGTGCTCGGCATCGATCGTCTGATCCGGGATGCCGACCAGGCGATGTATCTGGCGAAGGGGCGTGGCGGCAACCAGGTCGCCGTCGCCGGCCTCGCCGTCACCGGCACCTGAAGCCCGTTCGTGGCGGCCGCGCCCGTCGGGTTATGATGGGCGGGTGTGTTCGCGGCTCAGGCCTCGGATGCCTGGAGACGTCGCATAGTCAGGCCTAGTGCACCACCCTGCTAAGGTGGAGTCCCCTCACGGGGACCGAGGGTTCAAATCCCTCCGTCTCCGCCATACATCATCGGCCCCGATCCCCTGGAAACACTGGGATCGCGGGCCGTTTCCATCTCGTCTCGCAGCGATTTGAGAAAGATCTGAGAAACCTGGCCCCCGCAGTCTTCCAGAACCTTGCTTGTGATGTCTCAGGACATCGGTGATAGTTCTGCGGCAGGACATCGGTGACGATTCCTGTGCCTTGGGTCTTTCCGAGCAGCTGGTGGCTGATGTCGACGATTCGGCCCCGCACCTTGGTCGATCCGCTCAAGGGGTGATCGTCGCTACCGGGTCCGTCGAGCACGCGGCCATTCGGTGACGGCGCCAGCCGGAGGGTGCGCTCCAGTTGAGCGGGGTGTTTCCACCCTGCGCGTTGCTACGAGAGCCCAGGACCGCGAGCCGGTGGTTGATGCGGCCGAGGACGCGTCGTTGGCGTTGGGCGTTCCGGTTGGGGTTTCGGGCCGTCGGAACTGAAGTGCTCTGGGACGTTGGGGTTGAAGAGCATTGCCGCCCCGGATCGTGTCGCGGCGGTGTTGAGGGCGGTTGACACCTCGTCGAGGTCGTCTTCGAAGAGGTCAGAGTAGACGTCGAGGGTGACGCCCATCGAGTTCGAAGCCAAGCTAACCGAGCCGCTCACACTCGCGGCCTAAACCGAAACTGTCACCAGTTCGTTCCTCACGCCCGTAGGGCAACATCACCGTGCTCCTGGACAAGCTCCTCGGTCCCGAACTGCGGGACTGGTACGCCGGCCAAACCCTGACGCACGGATGGACCGGTGCCACGCTCGAGCACCCCATCAAGACCACCGCTCACCTGCGGTTCGGCGGGGCGCCGACGAACTTCGATCGCATCCTGGACCCGGGTGCGTCCGAGCTCGCGCAGCAGATCACGAAGGATCCGTACGTCTTCGACTTCCTTCGCATCGAGCCGGGCCACGCGGAGCGGGAACTCGAGCAGGCGCTGGTGGAACGCGCCATAAAGACCCTCGGAGAGTTGGGCAGCGGATTCAGCTTCGTCGGCCGGCAGGTCCCGTTCGACGTGGACGGCGATGAGTTCTTCGTCGACCTGCTGTTCTTCCATCTCGAACAGCTGCGCTACGTCGTAGTGGAGCTCAAGGCAGGTAAGTTCAAGCCGGAGTATGCCGGCCAGCTCGGCTCCTATGTGGAGCTTGTGGAGGGACAGCGACCCAGATCGCATTTGCTTCTGCCAGAACCGCCAGGACGCCAACCTAGAAGGCAGCCCGCCAACGCCGATTAGTCGCCCAGCGAGCAATGGTCCGAGCGTGTAGCCGAGGCTCTTCCACGACCCATAGCGACCGAAGTAGCGCCCCGTGCGACCAGCGCCGGCCAGGCGGGCAACCGCGGCAGACGACGCTGGCGAGAACGCTGCGGTGGCGGCGCCCTGCCCCCAGTCGTGCAACCGCCAGCATGATGGTGTTGTCAGCGCCAAGCCCGAACGGCGACAGTCCCGCAAACGCGAGGAGACCGCCGACGATCACGGGTTTGGCCCCGATCCGATCCGACAGGGATCCGAACAGCGGCTTCAGCAGGAGTTCGGCGACGTCTTACAGCGCCAGGATGTCCATCACCCGTGCGGCGGCGTTGGCACGGTAGCCGAATCATCATCGCCAGCCGAAGGTGGGTACGCTTCAGGAGTCTCCTGAGGGAGGGAGGACGGCGTGAACCTGGAGCTGGCGGTGGTCCTCGCACTTCTGATCGCGGCGATCGTGATGTTCGCGATCGGCCGGCCGCGCATGGATGTGGTTGCGCTATTGATGATCGTCGCGCTGCCGTTGACCGGCATTCTCTCCGTCCCGGAGACTCTCGCGGGTTTCGCCGATCCGAACGTCGTGCTGATCGCCGCGCTCTTTGTCGTGGGTGAGGGGCTCTCCCGCACGGGGGTCACGTACCGGCTCGGGGATTGGCTGGCGCGTACGGCGGGTGCGAGTGCGACGCGGGTGATCGTGCTGCTCATGCTCTGCGTCGCGCTGCTCGGCGCGGTGATGAGCTCGACGGGCGTCGTCGCGATCTTCATTCCGGTCGCGTTGAGCGTGGCATCCCGAACGGGCATCTCGGTCAGGCAGCTGTTGATGCCGATCAGCTTCGCCGGTCTCATCAGTGGCATGCTTACGCTGATCGCCACGACGCCGAACCTAGTGATCGACGCTGAGCTGCGGCGGCACGGTCTGAGCGGTTTCGGCTTCTTCGCCCCCACCCCGTTCGGGCTTGTCATCCTCGCCCTGGGCATCGGCTACATGCTGGTCGCTCGTCGGTTCCTCGGCGCGGATGCGATCGCGGATGCCGGTTCGCGCACCTCCTTCGGGAGCCTGATCCTCGACTACGGTGTGGACGCCCGCACCCGCCGATATCGAATCAATGCAGGATCGCCGCTGATCGGCCAACGACTGGCGGATGCCGAGTTCGGCGGCGGCGCGATGGTCGGAGTCCTGGTGCTCGAGCGCACCCGCCTTTGGCGTAAGACCGTACGCACCTCCGACGACGACACGATCCTCACGGAGGGCGACATCGTGGTGGTGGACCTGGAGGTGCCCAGCGCGGAGAGACGTCGTCTCCGGCTCGAAGAGCTGGCATTGACACCCGACTTCTTCGAATCGTACTCACGTCAGGTGGGTATGGCCGAGGTCATGATCGCGCCAGACTCGTCCGCGCGCGGCCTCAGCGTGCGGAGCATCCGGTTCCGGGAGAAGCACGATCTCGTCGTGCTTGGCGTCCGTCATCGGCGCGAGGCCGCCGGGCCGGCATTCCCCGTGATCCGCCTCGCCGCCGGCGACACACTGCTCGTCGCCGGCGGCTGGGATTCCATCCACCGGCTCCAGGCGCAGCGCCAGGATTTCATCATGCTCGACCTCCCGGCCGAAGTGAAGGAAGTGGCCCCCGCCGCCAACCAGGCCCCCTTTGCGATCGGCGCGGTGCTCGTGATGGTTGCGCTGATGATGACAGGCATCGTCCCCAACGTGATCGCCGCGCTCATCGCGTGCCTGCTGATGGGGCTCTTCCGCTGTGTCAACATGCCCAGCGCCTACCGATCGATCCACTGGCCGACGATCCTGCTCATCGTCGGAATGCTGCCGTTCGCGCTCGCCCTTCAGCGCACCGGCGGCGTGGACCTCGTCGTCGATGGCCTGCTCGGCGGGCTCGGCGACGCGAACCCGACGATCCTGCTTGGCGGCGTCTTCGTGCTGACCGCCGTCATCGGGCTCTTCGTGTCGAACACTGCGACGGCCGTGCTGATGGGTCCGATTGCGATCGGCATCGCAACACAGCTGGGGGTCTCGCCCTATCCGTTCGCGATGGTTGTCGCTCTGGCGGCTTCCGCCGCGTTCATGACACCCGTGTCTTCGCCGGTGAACACCCTCGTGGTCGAACCCGGCCGCTACAGCTTTCTCGACTTCTTCAAAGTCGGAGCACCCTTCACCATCGTCGTCCTCCTCGTCAGCGTGTTCATGGTGCCCCTCGTCCTCCCCTTCTGACCGACACCACGCGCCCGCCGAGGAGTGCACCCCGTCACGGTTTCACCCGCCAAAAAAGTGACGCCGCCCACCGACGGGTTCAGCGACTTCACTTCTCAACCTCGCGCAAGGATGACGGCGTTCCGAGCTGGCGGCGCGCGAGACCGGATCGAAGTGCGTATGCACTCGGGAAGCCCGCAACGCCGGATTCAGAGCGCTGGCGACGACCTCGTTGCACTCCAGCACGCTTCTTTGCGTGACGCACCGAATTGCCTCTGACGGACGCATTGTGATTATCGAAACGGGTGTCTACAATCGGAGGATTGCAATCGCGTCGGCGGCGCACAGGTCACAAAGCAAAAATGAGCTGGAGGCCGACAGCAGTGCAGTCGCTCGCTCACTGCGGTAGCGCAGCGTGCGCTGGACGGGCGATCATGCGTAACCGCACCCTGCCAAGGAGCACGCCAGATGAATATTTCTGAGACCGACCGCTCCCGCGCCGAGGCGCCCGCAGCGTCCTGGGCCATCACTGGGGGGGAGGTGTTGCGCGCTGTCGCTAGCGGGCCAGAAGGCCTGACGGAAGGCGAGTCCGAATCCCGTCTCGCGCGCGACGGTCGCAACGAATTGCCGACTCCGCCCGAGCCGTCCGTCTTCAAGCGTCTGCTGGCCCACTACGCTGACGTTTTGATCTACATCCTCATCGTGGCGGCCGTGCTGAAGGCGATTAGGGGTGACTGGGTCGACTTCACCGTGATCGCTGTTGTGATCGTGGCTACTGGGCTGATCGGCTTCATCCAGGAAGGTCGTGCGGCGTCGGCGCTCGCGGGATTGCGCAAGATGCAGTCGTTGAGCGCGCAGGTACGGCGCGACGGGACCTGGGGAGTGGTCGACTCCGCGACCATCGTCGTCGGTGACGTCGTCCGCGTTCGTAGCGGCGACCGGGTGCCGGCGGACGTCCGGCTGTTAACCTCCGGGCGGCTGCAGATCGACGAGTCTGCGTTGACAGGCGAGTCGGTGGCCGCCGACAAGAGCGATGAGATCGTGGCTGCGGATGCGGGCATCGGGGACCGAACGTCGATGCTCTTCTCAGGGACGATCGTCACCGCGGGCAACGGCGAGGGCGTGGTGGTGGCTACGGGGCGGGACACTGAGATCGGCCGTATCTCGGTGCTCGTGTCCGAGCAGGACCAGATGGACACCCCGCTCGCCCGACAGCTCGCCCACCTGGGTAAGCAGCTGTCGATCCTCATCGGCGTGCTCGCCGTTGTCATGTTGCTCGTCGGCTGGTTCGTGCACGGCCTGGATGTTGATGAGCTCATCTCGGCGGCCATCGGGTTCGCCGTGGCTGCGGTGCCAGAGGGACTGCCCGCCCTGGTGACGATCACGCTAGCGCTCGGCGTGCAGCAGATGGCTAAACGCCACGCAATCACACGCAAGATGGAGGCGGTTGAGACCCTCGGCTGCACGACGACCATCTGCTCTGACAAGACTGGGACGCTCACTCAGAACGAGATGACCGCCCGGACGGTCGTCACGGCAGTAAGCACATACACAGTCGAGGGCACCGGCTATGACCCCGTGGGTCGGGTCGTCAACTCCGACGGCCAGACCGCCGACCTCGCCGTCCACCCCGACCTCTCCGATCTCGTGCTGGCCGCCGGTCTCACCAACGACGCCCATGTCGAACAGACGGAAGACCGCTGGCGGGTTGTCGGCGTGCCGACCGAGGGAGCCCTCGACGTCCTGGCGGCGAAAGCCGGCGCAGCCACCGGCGCCGTGACCCGCGTCGGCGCGGTGCCGTTCGAGTCAACCCACAAGTTCGCAGCCACCCTCGACGAGCTCCCGACCGGCTCAACCCCCGACGGCGTGACCCGATTCGTCCACGTGGTCGGCGCCCCGGACCGCCTTCTCGACCGAGCCGACACCGAGCGCTCTGCCGACGGCGGCACCGCACCGCTCAACCGGGCGGCGTGGGAGGAGCGGATCGACGCACTCTCGGCCAAAGGACTGCGCGTGCTGGCCGCAGCCACACGCCCGGCCGACGGTGTCGACAATATCGCGCTGGGCGACCTCGATGGCGGCCTGACTTTCCTCGGCATCATCGGCATCGTCGACCCACCACGCCCCGAGGCAACTGCGGCGATCGCCGAGGCCCACGCTGCAGGTATCCGCGTGAAGATGATCACCGGCGACCACCGCGGGACTGCGACGGCGATCGCCCGTGAGCTGGGCATCGCCCCAGCGGAGGGCGAAGTTCTCGCCCTGACCGGCGCCGACCTCCAAGCGATGGACGACGACGAACTCCGCCGGGTCGTACGTGACGTGGACGTTTACGCTCGTACCTCCCCGGAGCACAAGCTGCGGATCGTGCGCGCCCTGCAGTCTCACGGCGAGGTCGTCGCCATGACCGGCGACGGCGTCAACGACGCCCCTTCGATCACGCTCGCGGACGTTGGCGTGGCCATGGGCATCAAGGGAACCGAAGCGACCAAGGAAGCGGCGGACATCGTTCTCGCCGACGACAACTTCGCGACTATCGAACGCGCTGTCGAGGAAGGCCGGCGGATCTATGACAACATCCGCAAGTCCGTAGTCTTCCTGTTGCCAACCAACGGCGCGCAGGCCCTTGTGATCATCGCTGCGGTCCTGGCGGGGATTGCTCTGCCGCTTTCCCCGGTGCAAATCCTTTGGATCAACTTGGTCACCGCGCTCACGTTGTCGTTGACCTTGGCGAGAGAGCCCGCAGAGCCAGGCATCATGCGGCGCATGCCGCGCTCAGCGACGGAGCAGGTCCTGTCGTCGCGGGCGATCGCCGTCGTCCTCACCGCCTCGGTCGTCATCGGCGTCGCGACCTTCGTCGTTTACCTTCTCGAGCGCGACCGCACCGGCGATTACGCCGTGGCGCAGACGTCCGCAGTCCTGATGCTCGCCCTCGGCCAGCTCGCTTTCCTTTTGAACTGCCGTCTGCTCAACGGTTCCGCGTTCACTGTTCGGGTACTTACCGGGAACCGCAACCTGTGGATCTCGGCCGGCCTGCTGATGGCTCTGCAGATCATGTTCACCTACGCGCCGTTCATGAACGACTGGTTCGACTCAACCCCCATCGGTTTCCACAGTTGGGCACTGACAGCTGGCCTGGCCGTCGGCGTTTTCGTGGTGATGGAAGGTGCCAAGGCCGTCATCCGACGGATTGGAAACCGCACGCCGCGAGAGCAGGGAGCACTGCCCGCAGGAAACGCGACGCATCGGGCTTGACGCTAAGCCTGTATCCACCGGTCGACGTGAGATTCTGACGGCTCGTCAAACCGAGAACGCTCATCTGATCAGGTGCAATAGGACTTGTCTAGAGCTCACTAAGGCTGCTCAGCAGCTCTGGACGTCATAGCCTGAACCCATGCGCGCAACTTTGATTGATGAGCGGGATGTCACGGAGGAGATCCATGACGCGGTGTTCCGCGTGTGGGGCCATCTGAATGGCGATGGCGCGGTCGCAGTGTATGAGATGGAGGGCGCCAGCCTGGTTGAGACTATCGACTGGGCGCGCGCGAACTTTCGTGAGGCCTGGTCCCTTTCAGCCGACATCCGCGGGTCGGACCGAGTCACAGCGGTGTGGCTTGTGGGCTCTGACCCGTCCGACCGCGCGGACCGTTCTGTCTAGATCGTTCTCCAGATTAGGTAGTTGTCACAACACACCGACAGCCGATCAGGTGGGTCCGAATGAGACCGTCACCCTGGTCTCCACTCAGGTTGTCACAGACAGCGTGACCACCTCTTCTTGGCAAGGCTGCGCAAGCCGCCGTGACGGCTCGCGCGCCTCGAGCACCTCGCCATCTCGTTTGCGATCCCGCTCATCGCACGACGATGGTGGTTGTCGCGAGCCGGGCGAGAACCTGTTCACTGGTGGAGCCGAGGAGGAACCGTGCCATCGCCCCGCGGCGGTGCGATCCGACTATGGTGAGGCGCGCGTGCGCCGCGACACGGTTGATGAGGAGGGCCGGTTCGCCCCGTTCAACGACCAGTTCCAGTCCCAAGTCCGGGTACTTCGAGGGAAGCCCACCAACAGAGCCGGCTAGCGTTTCCGCGGCCATGCGGTGCATGATGCCCAGGTAGTCGTCGGGGTAGGACCTGAGACCGAGAGGTACCGTGACTGGCGACCAAGCGCTGACGGCGGTGAGCACCTCTGCGGACCGGTCCGCCTCGGCGGCGGCGAACG
>NZ_BAAGWW010000003.1:93405-149816 GCF_054780155.1 Microbacterium aureliae | reverse complement strand
AAGCCTCTCAGCGCCGATGGTACTGCAGGGGGGACCCTGTGGGAGAGTAGGACACCGCCGGACTTCTTCCGAGAAATGGCCACCCAGTGCTGGGTGGCCATTTCGCGTTAACGCGACCGAACGTCGGATCGAAAGGATCGGCAGCCATGGCAGACGACACTCCTCGCGACGAGGACGCCGGCGCACGGCGGGGATCCGACCGGCGCGGTGCTCGCCCGGGCGGCCAGCGACCCTTCGAAAAGCGAGACGGCGTTCGCCGCCCCTACGAGAAGCGCGACGGTGACCGTAAGCCATTCGTGAAGCGCGACGGCGACCGCAAGCCGTACGAGAAGCGCGGCGGCGACCGCAAGCCCTTCGAGCGGCGCGACGGTGAGCGTCGTCCCCTCGAGCGGCGCGATGGTGAGCGTCGTCCCTTCGAGAAGCGCGACGGTGACCGTAAGCCCTTCGTGAAGCGCGACGGCGACCGTCGTCCGTACGAGAAGCGCGACGGTGAGCGTCGTCCCTTCGAGAAGCGCGACGGCGACCGTCGTCCCTTCGAGAAGCGCGATGGCGACCGTCGTCCGTACGAGAAGCGCGACGGCGACCGTAAGCCTTTCGAGCGGCGCGATGGTGAGCGTCGTCCCTACGAGAAGCGCGACGGTGAGCGTCGCCCGTTCGAGAAGCGCGGCACCGGCCGGCCGACGCGCGGCGGAGCCGACCGTCCGGACCGTGCCGTCCGCGACGGCGAGATCCGGCCCGAGCGCCCGCGGCACGACGATCCCGAGATCCCCGAGGAGATCACCGCGCGGGACCTGCACCCGAGTGCCCGCAACGAGCTGAAGACGCTCAGCAAGGAGAACGCCGAGCAGGTCGCCCGGCACCTGGCGATGGCGTCCCAGCTGATCGAGGAGGAGCCGCAGCTGGCCCACCGCCACGCGCTTGCCGCGTCGCGCCGTGCCGGCCGCATCGCGGTCGTCCGCGAGTCGCTTGCGATCACCGCCTACGCGATCGGCGACTTCGCCCTGGCCCTGCGCGAACTGCGCACCTATCGCCGCATCTCGGGCAAGGACGACCAGATCGCCCTCATGGTCGACAGCGAGCGCGGTGTCGGGCGACCCGAACGCGCGCTCGAGCTCGGGCGCTCCGTTGACCGCGCGACGCTGCCCACCCCGGTCCGCGTCGAGCTGGCCATCGCCATGTCGGGCGCCCGGCTCGACCTCGGCGACGCCGCCCGCGCCCTGCAGGAGCTCGACATCCCCGAACTCGACCCGGACCGGGCATTCGAGTGGAGTCCGGCGCTGTTCGCCGCTCGCGCCGCCGTCCTCGAGGAGCTCGGTCGTGACGACGAGGCGCAGCGCTGGCACCAGCGCGCCCTCGTGGCAGCGGATGCCCTCGAGACGGCATCCGGGGCGGGCGACCTCGAGACCATCGACGTCGACGAGATCGAAGAGATCGAGCTCGACGAGGAGGAGCCGGCGGAGCCCATCGCTCCCGAGGAGTCCGAGCCGACCGTGCAGGACGAGGTCGACGAACTCCTGCGCGAGGTCGACCGGGAGGACTCCTGATGGGGCTGTTCTCGCGTCGTGAGGCGCAGCCGACGCCGCTCGACGGTGTGGACGTCGTCCTCGCCGATCTCGACGGCGTGGTCTATGCCGGCGCCGGAGCGATCCCGCACGCGGTCGACAACCTGCTGCGTGCGCGCGACGGCGGTCGCCGCCTGGGTTACATCACGAACAACGCCTCGCGGACGGATGCGTCCGTCGCCGCGCACCTGACCGGCCTGGGGCTGGCCACGGCGCCGGATGAGGTCGTGACGAGCCCGCAGGCCGCGATGCGACTGCTGGCCGAGCGCGTGGCACCGGGCTCACCCGTCCTCGTCGTCGGGGGAGAGGGCCTCGTGGTCGAGGTCGAGAAGGCCGGCTTCACCGTGACCCGCAGCGCCGACGACACCCCTGCAGCGGTCGTGCAGGGGTTCGCTCCCGAGGTCGGCTGGGCCCAGCTCGCCGAGGCCGCGTACGCCCTCGCCCTCCCCGAGGAGGAGGGCGGCATCCCGTGGATCGCCACCAACACCGACTGGACCATTCCGCAGTCCCGCGGGGTTGCCCCCGGCAACGGCACGCTCGTCTCGGCGGTGCACACCGCCGTCGGGCGCCTGGCGACCGTCGCCGGCAAGCCCGAGGTCCCGATCTTCACCGAGGCGGTCCAGCGTTTCGGCGCCGAAAAGCCGATCTTCCTCGGCGACCGGCTCGACACCGACATCCTCGGCGCGAACCGGGCCGGCGTGCCGTCGGCGCTGATCCTCACGGGGATCGACCGCCCCAAGCATGTCCTGGCGGCACCGGCGGGCTCGCAGCCGGCCTACATCCTCGCCGACCTGCGCGACCTGCACGAGCCGTACCCGGCCACCGTCATCCGCGACGAGGTCGTGACGGTGGGCGGCGCGTCGGTGCGGATCGACGGTCCCGACATCGAGATCCTCGCCGCCGGCGACCGGCAGATCGATCTGCTGCGCGCCGGCGCGGCGGCGATCTGGCGCACGGGGCGGGCGATCTTCGGCTTCCGCGTGCCCGAGGCGCTCTACGCCGATCCGTTCCACCGGCCGTGATGACCCGCGGCCGCCGGGCGGCGGTCGTATCCTGAAGCGATGGACGACACCGGCGAGCGGGATGACCTGCTGAGCGACCTCGAGATCATCGAAGCCCAGCCGCTCGCGCGCCGCGCCGAGGCCTACGACGCCCTGCACGATGCGCTCGCGCGCCGCCTCGAGGCCGGCCCGGCGGGCACGTCGCGCCCGTGAGCGAACGCCTGGATGCAGCCCTCGCCGCCCGGCGACTCGCGCGCTCCCGCACGCACGCGGCGGGGCTCATCGCCGACGGCCTGGTGAGCGTCGACGGGGTACCGGTGGTGAAGGCCTCGACGAAGGTGGGACCGGATGCCGTCCTCACCGTCGCCGGGGCCGACCACTACGTCAGCCGCGCAGCGCACAAGCTGATCGCCGGCCTCGACGCCTTCGGCGTGGACGTCGCCGACCGCCCGGCGCTGGACATGGGCGCCTCGACGGGCGGGTTCACCCAGGTGCTGCGCGAGCGCGGCGCGTCGCCGGTCGTGGCCGTCGACGTCGGGCACGACCAGCTGGCGGCGGTGGTCGCCGCCGACCCGCACGTGATCCCCATCGAGGGGTTCAACGTCCGCTACATGACTCCGCAGTCGCTGGCCGCGGCATCCGGAATCGACGACGCGCCCCAGATCGTCACCGGGGACCTGTCGTTCATCTCGCTCGGCCTGGTCCTCGAGCCGGTGCGCGACGTCATCGCGCCGGGCGGGGACATCGTGCTGCTGGTCAAGCCGCAGTTCGAGGTGGGCCGCACGGCGGTCAAGGGCGGGCTGGTCACCGACCCCGACCTGCGTGCGGACGCCGTGTCGGGCGTGCTGTGGAAGGCGTGGGATGCCGGCCTCGGCACCCTCGGGATCGTCTCCTCCCCGATCCTCGGCACGCGCGGAAACGCCGAGTACATCGTCCACCTCGCGCCGGGGCGGGGGAGCACTCCGGCAGAATGGTCGAGCACGGTGAACCGACTGACGGGGAGCAGATGACCCACGACGAGCGCAGGATCCTCGTCGTCGCCCATGCCGGGCGCGACGAGACCGTCGAGGCCGCCGACCGCGTCATCGCCGCCGTGCGCGGCGCCGGCGCGGTGCCCGTCCTCGCCGCTGACGACCACCGCGATCTCGCCGCCATCGCCCCGCACCTCGCCGAGACGGCCGTGCTGGGCGAGGACGTCGCCGTCGAAGACGTGGAGCTCGCGATCGTCCTGGGCGGTGACGGCACGATCCTGCGCGCCGCCGAACTCGTGCGGGGCGGGACGGCGCCGGTGCTCGGGATCAACATGGGCCACGTCGGCTTCCTCGCCGAGATCGAGCGGGACGACATGGACGACGCGGTCCGGCGCGTGATCGCCCGCGACTACCGCGTCGAAGAGCGCATGGCCCTGCAGATCCGCGTGAAGGACTCGTGGGATGCCGTGGTGTACGAGACATGGGCGCTCAACGAGGCCACGGTCGAGAAGGCCAGCCGCGAGCGCATGATCGAGGTCGTCGTCGAGGTCGACGGCCGCCCGCTGTCGACCTTCGGCTGCGACGGGATGGTGGTCTCCACCCCCACCGGGTCCACGGCCTACAACTTCTCGGCGGGTGGTCCCGTCATCTGGCCGACGGTCGAGGCGATCGCCGTCGTGCCGCTGTCGGCGCACGCCCTGTTCGCCAAGCCCCTCGTGGTCGGCCCCGACCACGCCGTGGCGATCGAGCTGCTGGAGCGCACCGGCGACGGCGTGCTGTGGTGCGACGGCCGCCGCTCGCACGACCTGCCGCCCGGGGCCCGGGTCGTCGTCCGCCGCTCGCCCGTCCCCGTGCGGCTGGCGCGCCTGCATCCGGCGCTGTTCACCGACCGGCTCGTGCAGAAGTTCCGCCTCCCCGTCACCGGCTGGCGCGGACCGTCGCCGGGCAACGGCACCGACGCGGTCGACACCGTCGGCGGCGCCCCGTGATCGAAGAGATGCGCCTGCGGGACCTCGGTGTCATCGCCGAGGCGACGCTGCCCATCGGACCCGGCTTCACCGCGATCACCGGCGAGACCGGCGCGGGCAAGACCATGGTCGTCACCGGGCTCGGGCTGCTGCTGGGCCAGCGCGCCGACTCCGGCGCCGTCCGCGCCGGCGCCGCGCAGGCGTCGGTGGACGGCGTGTGGATCGTGCCTGAGAACGGTGCGGTCGCCGAGCGCGTGCGGGATGCCGGAGGCGAGCTCGAGCCGCTCGGCGACGGCCGCGCCGAGCTGTTCGTCGGCCGCTCGATCTCGAGCGAGGGCCGCGGCCGTGCGTCGGTGGGCGGCCGGGCCGCGCCCGCGGGCGTGCTGTCGGACCTCGCCGACGAGCTCGTGGTCGTCCACGGCCAGTCCGACCAGCTGCGGCTGCGGTCGGGCACCGCCCAGCGCGATGCGCTCGACCGCTTCGGCGGCGAGGGGATCCACGCCGCCCGCGCCGCGTACGCCGAGGTCTTCGAACGCCTGCGCACCCTCACCCGCGAGCTCGACGAGCTGGTCGGCGACCGGGACGCCCGCGCCCGCGAGGCGGAGCTGCTGCGCGCGCAGATCGCCGAGATCGAGCAGGCCGATCCGCAGCCGGGGGAGGACACCGAGCTGACGATCCGCGCGGAGCGCCTGGCCAACGTCGAAGAGCTGCGGCTGGCCGCGGCGACCGCCCACGACGCGCTCTCGAGCGAGACCGGCGGCCCCGACGCCCAGTCGCTGCTGGCCGCCGCGCGCCGCGAGCTCGAACGCGCCGCGCACGACCCGCTGCTCGAGGACCTCGCCGGCCAGCTCGCCGACCTCGGGTATCGCGCCGCCGACCTCGCCGCGTCGCTGTCCGGCTACCTCGCCGACCTCGACGAGACCGGGCCGCACGAGCTCGCCGCCGTCGAGGAGCGGCGGGCCGTGCTCGCGGCCCTCGCCCGCACCCACGGCAGCGTGGACGCCGCGCTCGACCTGCTGCAGACGGGCTCGGCGCGCCTGCTCGAGCTCGACGACGACTCCGACCGCATCGAGCGGCTGACGGCGGAGCGGGATGCCGCGGCATCCGCTCTGGACGATCTCGCCGCCGCCCTCACCGAAGCGCGGACGGCGGCGGCGGCACGGCTCGGCGAGGCGGTGACGGCCGAGCTGCGCGCGCTCGCGATGCCCGACGCGACGGTCACCGTCCAGGTGGCGCCGGGCGCCGAGTCCGCGTCGGGGCGCGACGACGTCACGATCCTGCTCGCCCCGCACCCGGGCGCGACGCCCCGCCCCGTCTCGCGCGGGGCGTCGGGGGGCGAGCTCAGCCGCGTCATGCTCGCCATCGAGGTCGTCATCGCCGGCACGGACCCCGTCCCGACGTTCGTCTTCGACGAGGTGGATGCCGGCATCGGCGGCGCCGCGGCGATCGAGGTCGGGCGGCGCCTGGCGCGCCTGGCCGAATCGGCGCAGGTGATCGCCGTGACCCACCTCGCCCAGGTCGCCGCGTTCGCCTCGAACCACCTGACCGTCGTCAAGGCCAGCGACGGGTCGGTGACGGCATCCGATGTCCGTCGCCTGGAGGGCCCCGACCGCGAGGCCGAGATGGCGCGGCTGCTGTCGGGCATGCCCGATTCGGATGCCGCGCTCACCCACGCCCGAGAGTTGCTGGGCCTTCGCGTCCAGCCTGACTGATAGGATCGAAGCCCGTGGCGGAAACTCATTCAGCAGGTATTTCGGACGGTTCTTCGAACGGCACCACGCGGCACATCTTCGTGACCGGCGGTGTCGTTTCGTCGTTGGGGAAGGGCCTGACGGCCGCGAGCCTGGGCAATCTGCTCACCGCCCGCGGACTCCGCGTGGTCATGCAGAAGCTCGACCCGTACCTCAACGTCGACCCCGGCACGATGAACCCGTTCCAGCACGGCGAGGTCTTCGTCACCGACGACGGCGCCGAGACCGACCTGGACATCGGCCACTACGAGCGCTTCCTCGACATCGAGCTGAGCCAGGCGGCGAACGTCACGACCGGCCAGATCTACTCGCAGGTCATCGCCAAGGAGCGCCGCGGCGAGTACCTCGGCGACACCGTGCAGGTCATCCCGCACATCACCGACGAGATCAAGCGCCGCATGCGCCTGCAGGCCGACGAGTCGCCGCAGCCCGACGTCATCATCACCGAGATCGGCGGCACGGTCGGCGACATCGAGTCGCAGCCGTTCATCGAGTCCGCCCGCCAGATCCGCCACGAGCTCGGCCGCGGGAACGTCTTCTTCGTCCACGTCTCGCTCGTGCCCTTCATGGGCGCGTCGGGTGAGCAGAAGACCAAGCCCACGCAGCACTCCGTCGCGGCCCTGCGCTCCATCGGCATCCAGCCCGACGCGCTCGTGCTGCGCAGCGACCGTCCCGTCACCGACTCCAACAAGCGCAAGATCGCGCTCATGTGCGACGTCGACGAGGATGCCGTCGTCAACGCCGTGGACGTGCCCTCGATCTACGACATCCCCTCGATGCTGCACGACCAGGGACTCGACGAGTACATCGTGCGGGCGCTGGGTCTCAGCCGAGCGGCGGACGTGGACTGGTCCCGCTGGCAGCGGGTGCTCAGCGCCGTGCACAACCCCAAGCACGAGGTCACGATCGGCCTCGTCGGCAAGTACATCGACCTGCCCGACGCCTACCTGTCGGTCACCGAGGCGCTCAAGGCCGGCGGATTCGCCCACGAGACGCATGTGAAGATCCGCTGGATCCCCTCGGACGAATGCCAGACGCCCGAGGGCGCGGCCAAGGCCCTGGGCGCGGTCGACGGGATCGTCGTGCCCGGCGGGTTCGGCATCCGGGGGATCGAGGGCAAGCTCGGCGCGCTGCGCTTCGCGCGCGAGCAGGGCATCCCCACCCTCGGCATCTGCCTGGGCCTGCAGTGCATGGTCATCGAGTACGCCCGCAGCATGGCGGGACTCGAGGGCGCGTCCTCGAGCGAGTTCGACCCCGACACCGAGTTCCCCGTGGTGGCCACCATGGCCGAGCAGGTCGACATCCTCGACCGCGGCGACCTGGGCGGCACGATGCGGCTCGGACTGTACCCGGCCGCGCTCGCACCCGGATCGCTGGCCGCCGAGGTGTACGGCGCCGAGACGATCCAGGAGCGCCACCGCCACCGCTACGAGGTCAACAACCGGTACCGGCAGCAGATCGCCGACGCCGGCCTGGTCTTCTCGGGACTGAACCCCGACCTCGACCTCGTCGAGTTCGTCGAGCTCCCGCGCGACGTCCACCCGTACTACATCGCCACGCAGGCCCACCCCGAGCTGCGTTCGCGGCCCACCGAGTCGCACCCGCTGTTCCGGGGACTCGTCGGCGCGGCGCTGGAGCGCCACCGCGCGAGCGAGCTGTTCGACGACGAGCCGTACGTGCAGGCGCAGGAACCGGTCGCGTGAGCGTGGACCTGCACGACGAGCCCGTCGAGGTCGAGGTCGCCGCGAGCGACCTGGTCTACACCGGCCGGGTGTGGGACGTCCGTGAGGACACGATCCGCTACGCCGGCGCCGACATCGTCCGCCAGTACGTCGACCACCCGGGCGCGGCGGCGGTCGTCGCCGTCGACGACGACGAGCGGGTGCTGCTGATCCAGCAGTACCGGCATCCGATCCGCCATCGCGACTGGGAGATCCCTGCGGGGCTGCTCGATGTCGACGGGGAGGCGCCGCGCGAGACCGCGATCCGCGAGCTCGCCGAAGAGGCCGACCTCGTCGCGACGTCCTGCGAGCCGCTCGTCAGCGCCTTCACCACGCCCGGCGGCAACGACGAGGTCGTGCACATCTTCCTCGCCCGCGGCCTGAGCGCGCACCCGGCCACCCACCCGCGCGAGGACGAAGAGGCCGACATCCGCCTGGAGTGGGTGCCGCTGGCCGAGGTCGTCGACGGGATCCTCACCGGCCGCTTCCGCAACGGCATCCTGATGGCGGGCGTCCTCGCCGCCGCCGAGACGCTGCGCCGCGCCGCGGGGTAGGGATGCGGCTCGATCAGGCGGTGGACCGCTACCTGCGGCACATCACGATCGAGCGCGGCCTGTCGGAGCACACCGTCGCCGCCTACCGGCGGGACCTCGCCGGCTACACCGCGTGGCTCGTCTCGCAGGGGGTCGGCGACACGTCCGAGGTGACCCCGGCGCTGGTGACCGCGTTCGCCGCCGAGCGCGCGAGCGCCAAGCCCCCGATCGCCGCGACGAGCCTGGCGAGGCTGCAGTCCTCGGTGCGCGGGTGGCACCGCTTCCTCGTCGTCGAGGGGCTCGAAGAGGCGGACCCCGCCTCGCGCCTGCGTCCGCCCAAGCTGCCGCGCCGGCTGCCGAAGGCCCTCACGATCGAGCAGGTCGAGACCCTGCTGGATGCCGCCGGCCCGGCTGGCGCGGACAGCGCGGCGTCCGGCGGCGACGAGGTGCTGGCTGCGCTCCGCGACCGCGCGCTGCTCGAGCTGCTCTACGCCACCGGGGCCCGCGTCTCGGAGGTGGTGCGCCTGGATGCCGACGACCTGGCGCACGGCGACGTGCTGCGCCTGCGCGGCAAGGGCGACAAGGAGCGGATCGTGCCGGTCGGCTCGTACGCGCGCGCCGCCGTGGACGCCTATCTCACGCGCGTGCGGCCCGAGCTGTCGCGGCGGGGGAAGGCGACGTCCCGGCTGTTCCTGGGCGTGCGGGGTGCGCCGCTGTCGCGGCAGAGCGCGTGGGCGGTGATCCAGCGCGCCGCCGAGCGGGCCGGGCTCACCGCGCACGTGTCGCCGCACACGCTGCGCCACTCGTTCGCGACGCACCTGCTGCAGGGCGGCGCCGACGTCCGCGTCGTGCAGGAGCTGCTCGGGCACGCGTCGGTCGCGACGACGCAGATCTACACGCACGTGAGCGTCGACGCGCTCCGCGACGTGTACGCCACCTCGCACCCGCGGGCGCGCTAGCGGGACGGACACGCCCGGCCGTCGGCACCGTCCGACCGGATCTCGGGCGGGGGCGTGACTAGAATCGAGCGAACGCAGGCGACGGCAGGAGAATCGGTGGCGGGCAGCAAGCCGAGCACGAAGGGCGGGACGGCGGACACGCCGATCGGACCCACCGGGCGACCCTACCGGGGCTTCCCCACACCGCCGAAGCTCGACGGGCACGGCCCCGCCCGCATCATCGCGCTGTGCAACCAGAAGGGCGGCGTGGGCAAGACCACGACGACCATCAACCTCGCCGCCTCGCTCGCGCAGTACGGCCGCAAGGTGCTCGCGGTGGACTTCGACCCGCAGGGCGCGCTGTCGGCGGGACTCGGCATCCCGACCCATGAGATCCCGACCGTCTACGACCTGCTGCTGGACGGCAAGCGCGACCCGCAGGACGTCATCGTCCACACCGCCGTCGAGAACCTCGACGTGATCCCGGCGAACATCGACCTGTCCGCCGCCGAGGTGCACCTGGTCAACGAGGTCGCCCGCGAGCAGATCCTCACGCGGGCGCTGCGCAAGGTCGCCGCCGACTACGACGTCATCCTCGTCGACTGCCAGCCCTCGCTCGGCCTGCTCACCGTCAACGCCCTCACCGCCGCCCACGGCGTGATCATCCCGCTGGAGTGCGAGTTCTTCGCCCTGCGCGGCGTGGCGCTGCTGATCGAGACGATCGACAAGGTCCGCGACCGACTGAACCCGAGCATCACCCTCGACGGCGTGCTCGCGACGATGTACGACCCGCGCACCCTGCACTCCCGCGAGGTGCTGGAGCGGGTCGTCGACGCGTTCGGCGACGACGTGCTCGAGACGGTGATCGGCCGCACTGTGAAGTTCCCCGACGCCTCGGTGTCGGGCATGCCGATCACCGAGTTCGCGCCCGAGCACGCCGCCGCCCAGGCCTACCTGCGGCTGGCGCGGGAGCTGGTCGCCCGTGGCGCCGTCGCCTGACGAGAACGACGAGCCGGCTGAGCAGTCCGCGGGCTTCCGCGTCGCGCTGTCGAACTTCGACGGCCCCTTCGACCTGCTGCTGAGCCTCATCTCCAAGCACGAGCTCGACATCACCGAGGTGTCGCTGTCGAAGGTCACCGACGAGTTCATCGCGTATCTGCGTGCGCTCGGGCCGGATCAGGACCTCGACGAGGCGTCGGAGTTCCTCGTGGTGGCGGCGACCCTGCTCGACATGAAGGTCGTGGGGCTGCTGCCGCAGGGCGAGCTCGTCGACGCCGAGTCCGTCGCACTCCTCGAGGCGCGGGACCTGCTGTTCGCCCGGCTGCTGCAGTACCGCGCGTTCAAAGAGGTCTCGGCGTGGTTCGCCCGCTGCCTGCAGCGCGAGGAGCGCCGCCACGCCCGCGCGGTGCGCCTGGACGAGAAGTACCGCAACGCCGCGCCCGAGCTGGTCTGGACGCTCAGCCCCGACGATTTCGCCGCCCTCGCCCTGCTGGCGATGACGCCCAAAGAGGTGCCGCACGTGCGGCTGGATCACCTGCACGCACCGCTCATCAGCATCCGGGAGCAGGCGGCGATCGTGGTGACCCTGCTGCGGGATGCCGGCACCTCGACCTTCCGCCAGCTGATCGCCGGCGTCTCGCAGCCGGGCGTCGTCGTCGCCCGGTTCATCTCGGTGCTGGAGCTGTACCGCCACGCCGCGGTGAGCTTCGAGCAGCTCGAGCCGCTCGGCGAGCTGACCGTGCGCTGGACCGCAGACCGCTGGTCGGATGAGAACCTCGCGACCCTGGGAGCAGACTATGACCGCTGACACCTCCGCGCCGCCCGTTGCGAGCGTGGCCCGACGCCTCGAGGCGATCCTGCTGATCGTCGACGAGCCGCAGAGCCTCGTCGCCCTCGCCACCGCCGTCTCGGCGCCCGTCCCGGCGGTGCGCCAGGCCGTCGAGCAGCTCGTCGCCGACTACGACGGCGAAGCCGGCGGCCCGCGCCGCGGCTTCGAGCTGCGCGAGGTCGGCGGCGGCTGGCGCCTGTACGTCCGCGAGGAGCACGACGATCTCGTGAGCGACTTCGTCAACGCGCAGGCTCCTGCCCGCCTGTCGCAGGCGGCGCTGGAGACCCTCGCCGTCATCGCCTACAAGCAGCCGATCACGCGCGGCCAGGTCGCCTCGATCCGGGCGGTCAACGTCGACTCGGTCGTGCGGACGCTGCTGTCGCGGGGTCTCATCGAGGAGCGCTTCTCGGACCCCGAGACCGGAGCGATCCACTACGGCACCACCGAGGCGCTGCTCGGGCACCTCGGGATCAACTCCCTCGACGAGCTGCCGCCCATCTCGCCGCTCCTCGACGACGGCGCCCGCGGCTTCGACGGCGAGGTGATCCGGTGAGCGAGACCGACGGCATCCGTCTGCAGAAGGTGCTCGCGAACGCGGGCGTCGCCTCGCGCCGCGTCGCGGAGGACCTGATCGTCGCCGGCCGCGTGCGCGTGAACGGCGCCGTGGTCACCGAGCTCGGCACCCGCATCGACCCCGATACCGACCTCGTCGACGTCGACGGCACCGCCGTCCAGCTCGACCAGTCCAAGCGGTACGTCATGCTCAACAAGCCCACCGGCGTCGTCAGCTCGATGCGCGACGACCGGGGGCGCCCGGACCTGCGCCGCTACACGAAGGACTGGCCGGAGCGGCTGTACAACGTGGGCAGACTGGATGCCGACACCAGCGGCCTTCTCGTCCTGACCAACGACGGCGAGCTGGCGCACGTGCTCGCCCATCCGTCCTTCGGCGTCACGAAGGTGTACATCGCCAAGGTGGACGGGCGCGTCACGCCGCAGACCATCGCCAAGCTCACCCGCGGGATCGACCTCGAGGACGGCCCCATCGCCGCCGACAAGGCGCGGCTGCTGTCGGCGGCCGGGGGCGGATCGCTGGTCGAGCTGACGCTGCACTCCGGGCGCAACCGGATCGTCCGGCGCATGATGGCCGCGGTCGGGCACCCCGTCGTCGAGCTCGTGCGGCGCAAGTTCGGGCCGCTCCACCTGGGAACCCTTCCAGCCGGCAAGGCACGCGAGTTGACTAAGGTGGAGCGCGGCGCGCTTCTCACCCTCGCGCGCCAGGCGACAGCCGCAGGCGCGGCCGCCACGCCCGAAGAAGAGGGCCCCCAGGAGAACTCGTGACCGACACCTCGGCATCCCACGCGCGCGCCCGCGTGGCTGCGCGCGTGCACGGCACCGTCCGCATCGTCGGCGCGGGGCTTCTCGGCTCGAGCATCGGCCATGCGCTGTCCGCCCTCGGCGTCGACGTCGCCCTCGCCGACACCTCGCCCGCCCAGCTGCGCCTCGCCGTCGACTACGGCGCCGGCCGGCCCGCACGCGACGACGACCGTCCCTCGCTCGTCGTGGTCGCCGTGCCGCCGGACGTCACCGCCGACGTCATCCAGCGCGAGCTCGCCGCCTACCCTCACGCCGTCGTCACCGACGTCGCGAGCGTCAAGCTCGAGCCGCTGCGTGCCCTGCGCGAGCGCGGTGTCGACATCTCGCGCTACATCGGCTCCCACCCCCTCGCCGGCCGTGAGCGGGGCGGGGCCATCGCCGCGCGCGCGGACATCTTCATCGGTCGCCCGTGGGTGGTGTGCCGCGACGAGGAGACCTCGGCGGCGGACCTCGCCCTCGTCGAGGGGCTGGCGCTGGATCTCGGCGCCATGCCGATCGAGATGTCCCCCGAGGACCACGACCGCTCGGTGGCGCTCACCTCGCACGTCCCGCAGCTGGTGGCGAGCCTGCTCGCCGGCCGGTTCGTCGACGCGCCCGAGGGCTCGCTGCGCCTCGCCGGACAGGGAGTGCGCGACACCACGCGCATCGCGGCATCCGCCCCCGAACTGTGGGTGCAGATCCTCGGCGCCAACGCGGCCCCGGTCGTCGACGTGCTCGAGGCCCTCGCCGGCGACCTCGCCGACGTCGCCGCGGCCCTCCGCGCGCCCGATGCCCCCGGCGCCCGCCGGTCGATCGCCGACACGATCCGCCGCGGCAACGACGGCGTCGAGCGGCTTCCCGGCAAGCACGGCCAGAGCCGCCGCTTCGAGACGATCGTCGTCATGGTCGACGACAAGCCGGGTCAGCTCGGCCGCCTGTTCGGCGAGCTCGGCGAGCTCGGCGTCAACGTCGAGGACCTGCGCCTGGAGCACTCGCCCGGCGCCCAGTTCGGCCTCGCCGAGATCAGCGTGACGCCCACCGCCGTCCGCCCGGCGATCGACGGGCTCGAAGCCCGCGGATGGAAGATTGCGAGCACTACCAATGACTGACCCCGCCCCCACCGTGATCGTCGCGATCGACGGTCCCGCCGGCAGCGGCAAGTCCAGCGTCTCGAAAGAGGTGGCCCGCCGGCTCGGCTACGGCTACCTCGACACCGGCGCGGCGTACCGCGCGCTGGCGTGGCACGCGCTGGACCACGGCGTGGACACCTCGGACGCCACGAGCGTGCTCGAGGTGACCGGCGACTTCGACTACGCCGTCTCGACCGACCCCGACGACTTCTGGGTGCGCGTCGGCGGCACCGACGTCACCGAGGCGATCCGCGAGCCCCGCGTGTCGGATGCAGTCAGCGGCGTCGCGCGCGTGCCGGCGGTCCGCCAGTCGGCGACGGCGCTCTTCCGCGCCCTCGCGGCCGGCTCGGGGCGCCCGGGCGTCGTCATCGAGGGCCGCGACATCACCACCGTCGTCGCCCCGGAGGCGCCCGTGCGGATCCTGCTGACGGCGGCCCCCGAGGTGCGGGCGGCGCGGCGCAGCGCCGAGCTGACCTCGCACGACGCCAAGGACGTGGCGCACGCGCTGGCGAAGCGGGATGCTTCGGACTCCGCCGTGGTCGACTTCCTCACCGCGGCACCGGGTGTGACCGTGGTGGATTCCACCGAACTCGACTTCGCGCACACCGTCGACGCCGTCCTCGGCGTCATCGACGCGGCGCTCTCCACCCAGGCGGGAGCCTCCCATGACAGCTGATAACCCCACCCTCGACGACGACTTCTCGAGCGACGACCACCTCGCCGAGACCCTCGACGCCATCGACGACGACCTCGCCGACCAGCGCGCCGCCGCCCTGCGGGCGAGCCTGGACGACTACGAGCTCGACGAAGAGGACGCGGCGCTGCTCGCCGGCCTCGCCGACGGGGGAGAGGGCATCGAGTTCTCGCCCGCGCTGCCGGTCGTCGCGATCGTCGGCCGCCCCAACGTCGGCAAGTCCGCGCTGGTCAACCGCATCCTCGGCCGCCGTGAGGCCGTCGTCGAGGACACCCCGGGCGTCACGCGCGACCGCGTCACCTACAAGGCCGAGTGGATGAACCGGCGGTTCTCGCTCGTGGACACCGGCGGGTGGGAGCCCGACGCCAAGGGCATCGACCGCTCCGTCGCCGCGCAGGCCGAGGTCGCCATCGACCTGTCCGACGTCGTGCTGTTCGTCGTGGACGCCATGGTCGGCGCCACCTCGACCGACGAGCACGTCGTGAAGCTGCTCCGCAAGAGCGGCAAGCCCGTCTTCCTCGTCGCCAACAAGGTCGACGACGCCCGCCAGGAGCCCGAGGCGGCCGCGCTGTGGAACCTGGGTCTCGGCGAGCCGCACCCCGTCTCGGCCATCCACGGCCGCGGCGTCGCGGACCTGCTGGACGAGGTCATGAAGAAGCTGCCGGATGTCTCGGCGGTCGCCCGCGCCGAGATCGGCGGACCCCGGCGCGTGGCGATCCTCGGTCGCCCCAACGTCGGCAAGTCCTCGCTGCTGAACAAGGCCGCCGGCGAGGAGCGGGTCGTCGTCAACGACCTGGCCGGCACCACCCGCGACCCCGTGGACGAGGTCGTTGAGCTGGGTGGCAAGCTCTGGCGGCTGGTGGACACCGCCGGCATCCGTCGTCGTGTGCATCTGCAGCAGGGCGCCGACTTCTACGCGTCGCTTCGCACGTCGGCCGCGCTCGAGAAGGCCGAGGTCGCCGTGGTCGTCCTCGACGTCAGCGAGTCGCTGAGCGAGCAGGACGTCCGCATCATCGACCTGGTGCTGGAGTCGGGCCGGGCGCTCGTCCTCGCCTTCAACAAGTGGGACCGCCTGAACGACGACGACATGGAGAACATCGACCGCCGCCGCTACCTCGAGCGCGAGATCGAGCAGGACCTCGCGCACGTGGCGTGGGCGCCGCGCGTGAACATCTCGGCCCGGACCGGCCGTCACCTCGACAAGCTCGTCCCGGCGCTCGAGACGGCGCTGGAGTCGTGGGATCAGCGCATCCCCACCGGCAAGTTCAACGCATTCCTGTCGGAGCTCGTCGCCGAGCACCCGCATCCGCTGCGGGGCGGCAAGCAGCCGCGCATCCTGTTCGGCACGCAGGCCTCGACGCGCCCGCCCACATTCGTGCTGTTCACGACCGGCTTCCTCGATCCGGGCTACCGCCGCTTCGTGCAGCGCCGCCTGCGCGAGCTGTACGGCTTCGAGGGCTCGCCGATCGTCATCAACATGCGGGTGCGCGAGCGCCGGCAGCGCTGAGGCCCGCCCGGTGACCATCGAGCAGCCCGGGGCCGGCGAGCCGCGCCGGCCGTCCGGGCCGCGCGATCCCGGCGATGCGTGGGTGGTCGCGCCCACGGGTGAGAAGTACTGGGGGCGCTTCGGCGCCGCCGGCCTGCTCGCCCACGACGCCGAGCGCGGCGTGCTGCTGCAGCACCGGGTGTCGTGGAGCCACTTCGGCGGCACGTGGGGTCTTCCCGGCGGCGCCCGCCACGAGGGCGAGTCGGCGCGGGACGGGGCGATCCGTGAGTCGACCGAAGAGGCAGGCGTGCCCGCCGGAGCCGTCCGCCCCCACGCGATGAGCGTGCTCGACCTCGGGTACTGGAGCTACGCGACGCTCGTCGCCGAGGTCGTCCGGCCGTTCGAGCCGGTCATCAGCGACCCCGAGAGCGTCGAGCTGGCGTGGGTGCCGGTCGCCGACGTCGAGCGGTTGCCCCTTCATCCCGGTTTCGAGGCGGCTTGGCCGGCGCTGCGCGGGATGCTCGGTGTTCAGCCCGCCGTGGTCGTCGACGTCGCCAACGTCATGGGGGCCGTCCCCGACGGGTGGTGGCGGGACCGCGCGGGTGCCGCCGAGCGCCTTCTCGCCCGGCTCGCCGCGGTCGCCGCGGACGGCGTCGACGGTGAGCTCGTCGGACTCCCCGGCGCGACGTGGTACCCGTCGTGGACGGCGATCACCGAAGGCCGTGCCCGCAGCGCCGGCGACGCCGAGGGTGTCGCGGTGGTGCGGGCGACGGCATCCGGGGATGACGCCGTCGTCGCCGAGACCGTGCGCCTGACAGGACTCGGCAAGCGCGTCACCGTCATCACCAGCGACCGAGGGCTCGCCGAGCGGGTGACGGATGCCGGTGCCGCCGTCCGCGGGGTCCGCACGCTGCGGGACCTGCTGCCCGACTGACCGGGGTCAGGACTCGCGGCCGCGCAGGCGGTCGAGGTCGCGACGCTCGCGCTTGGTGGGCCGGCCGGCGCCGCGGTCGCGGATCGGGACGAACGGCGTCTCTTCGCGGGGGAGCGGCGGCGGGGTGCGGTCCTCGACCGCCTCGGCGGCGACGGCGGCGCCGACGCGCTTCGAGATCGGCGCCTTCACGATGAGGATGCGGTCGAAGCCGCTGATGCGCACGCGCAGCTCGTCGCCGGGCCGCACCGGCTGGGCGGCCTTCGCG
Organism: Microbacterium aureliae; assembly: GCF_054780155.1. Taxonomy (NCBI): domain Bacteria; kingdom Bacillati; phylum Actinomycetota; class Actinomycetes; order Micrococcales; family Microbacteriaceae; genus Microbacterium; species Microbacterium aureliae. Next base: position 132,678 of record NZ_BAAGWW010000003.1, on the reverse strand, counting down.
CGTTCGCCGTTGACGCGCACGTGGCCCGCGCGGCAGGCCGTCGTGGCCAGCGACCGGGTCTTGTAGACGCGAACGGCCCACAGCCACGCGTCGACCCGGACGGATTGCGTCATCCGCCCATCATCGCTCACGCGGGGATGTCGAGCGCCATGACGACGCGGTCCGGGCGGGAGCGCCCCACTTCGCGGAAGCCCGCCGTGCGGAAGGTCGACACCGTGCCGTGGTACAGGCTGTTCGCGGAGTGGGTCCTGCCGGCATCCGGGTCGATGGGGTAGCCCTCGACGACCCGTGCGCCGCCGGCGGTCGCGTGGGCGACGGCGGCGTCGAGCAGGGCGGCGGCGAGTCCCCGGCCGCGGTGCTCGCGGCGGACGACGAAGCAGCTCACGGCCCACACCGACGGGTCTTCCCACGGCTCGGTCGAAACCGAGGCATACGCCTTCGTGCGTGCCAGTCGCGGCTGCGTCGTGCGCGGGCCGACCCGCACCCACCCGGCCGGCTCGCCGTCGACGTACGCGATGAGGGCCGGCGGCGGCCCGGCGGCGATCTCGTCCTGCAGCATCCGCCTGCGCTCGTCGGCGGTGGTGGCGTTGAACTGCGCAGCCGTGATCAGCCACCACTGGCACTGGCAGCTGCGCCCGTCGCCGCCGCCGGTGAGGGCGTGCTGGGCGTCGTCCCACCTGTCGGCGGTGGCCGGGGCGATCGTCACGCTGTGTCCACTCATGCGGCGACCGTAGTCGCGGGCTCCGACACGCGGCAACCGCGCTGGTTCGCGGGCGCGCGGCGAAGAGGCTAGGATAGGGGAGTTGTCTTCACCCCGGTGAGGACGTCCGGGATGTGGCGCAGCTTGGTAGCGCACTTGACTGGGGGTCAAGGGGTCGCAGGTTCAAATCCTGTCATCCCGACCGGAACGAAGGGCCCGCCTCACGGCGGGCCCTTCGGCGTTTGTGGGGCTGGCCGCGCCCGCTCGCGAGACTGCATCTCTGTGCCGAGACCGCGGTCTGACACCGTGGTTTCGGGCTGGAGATGCAGTCTCGCGGGTGGGGGACCTGCGCGGCGCGGTCAGCCGGTGGTGCGGGCGAGCCAGGCGGCGAAGGTCTCGGTGCCGCGCTCGACGTCGGGTCCCGGCAGCATCGTGCCGTCACGCTGGGCTCGGCCGTACGGACCGGGAAGCGACACGGCCGGAATCCACTCGCGCCGGCCGGTCGCCGTCGCCCACTGGCGGATCATGTCGGGCAGCGACTCCTCGCGCGGACCGGCGAGCTCGACGTATCCGCGGGCAGGAGCCTCGGCGAGCGTGACCAGCCGCGCCGCGACCTCGCGCGCGGCGATCGGCTGCGTCCGCATGCGGGGCGCCAGGTGCAGCGGACCCATATGCGCGGCGGCGTACATCTGCGGCGCGAACTCGTGCACCTGCGTCGCGCGCAGGATCGCCCACGGCACCGGCCCCTGCTCGACCAGACGCTCCTGCGCGCGCTTTCCGGCGTAGTAGCCGTGCGGTGCACGGTCGACGCCCAGCACCGACAGCGCGACGTGTCTCCCGACGCCGGCTGCGCGCTCCGCCTCGAGCAGGGTGCGGGTGACGGCCGAGAAGAAGGCGGTCGCGGCATCCGGGTTCATCGTCACCACGTTCGACGTGTCGATCACGGCATCCGCACCCCGCAGGGCGTCCGCGACACCCGTGCCGGCGACGAGGTCGATCCCGCGCGACCGGGCGAGGATGACGACCTCGTGCCCGCGCGCCGTCGCCTCGGCGGCCGTCAGCGCTCCGATGACGCCGGTGCCTCCGGCGATCGCGATCCTCATGCGTCCTCCCGTCCGTACGGCCACGCGTCGACGGCCTTCTCGATGGCGCGCCGTGTTCGCGCCGGCACGTGCTCGACCAGCTCGGCGGCCGCGGACGTGCGGCCGCGTGCGGCCCGCCACGTGCCGACGACCTCGCCGTCGACGAGCACCGCCGGGCGGAAGACGCCGTTGTTCCCCGGGACGAGCGCGGCCAGCATCGCCGGCGACGCCACGAGCGACCGGTCGGCGTACCCGAGGATCCACTCGTCGAACGCCGGCACGAGGGTGACTCCGGTCTTCTCGGCGTCGGCCGGCTCGCCGAGGATCCACGCCGGCGCGCCGTCGACGGTGACCTCGACCAGATCATCGACGGATGCCGCGGCCCGCCGCAGCAGCGTCTTCGGCAGCTTCGTCCACCAGGCGAGGTCGGCCACCGTGACCGGACCGCGCGCGCCGACGTAGTCGCGCACGATGCCGGGCAGCGCCGCCTCGGGGTCGGCCGCGTCCGGCGCCGGAGTGAGCGTGAGCAGCTGCTCGGTGCCGGTGAGGGCTCCCCAGTGGACGACGCCGGCGACCGACAGGTGCATGAGCAGGTGGTAGCCGCGGCCGGCAGCGGTGGGGATGCCGGCGGTCTGCCACAGCTCGAGCACCTCGGACCGGCGCAGGCCTGTGTGGATGGTGAGAGCGTCGGCGACGAGGTCGCGGGCGCGGTGGATCGTGGCGTCGTCGAGGTCGAGCTGCGCGCGGCGGCGGACGGTCGACTGGCGGATGCGGTCGCCGGTGAGGGCGAGGAGGGCGGCGAGCCGGTCGGGGGTCGTGGCGAAGAGGGTGCCGCGCATCGGCCAGCCCCGCACCAGGTCGCCGGAGTCGAAAGCGGCCACGACGTCGGCGACGCCGCCGCGGGAACGCAGGGCGATCGCCCGCAGCACCGCCGGCAGGTCCTGGCCCTGCAGCGCGACCATGTGCCGCACGACCTCGGTCGGCGAGAGCTGCGAGCCGCCGAGCAGCTGCGCCCGCCACCGCAGCCGCCGGGCCGTCGCCGGGTCGAGGTCCACCGTCACGTGGCTCAGGCTAGCCGCCGCTGCCGACGTGCGCGGGTTTGTGGGGGACTGCGCGTGTGCAGGACTCCACGGACCCGGGTCCTTCGGGCGGGAAGGGCCGGGTTCCCGGGTCCCCGGCATCCGGATCGGTGGAGTTCTGAACCGGCGTCCCGCCGCACCCTGCCCGCCGCACCCCCGGCCCGCCACCCTAGGCTGGCGGTCACCATGGGTTTCACGCGCGCCGAGCTTCAGGCCTTCCGGGGCCGCAGCGTCCCCGACCTCATGCCCGAGCGGCCGCGGCTGGTGTTCGTCGGCATCAACCCGGGCCTGTGGACGGCGGCGACAGGGGCGCACTTCGCCTATCCGGGCAACCGGTTCTATCCGGCGCTCGTGCAGGCGGGCATCATCCCGCGCCTGCCGCACATCGACGACGACGGCATGGCCGAGGCCGACAGGCGGATGTTCCTGGATGCCGGCATCGGGATCTCGAACCTGGTCCGCCGCGCGACCGCACGTGCCGACGAGCTCACGCGCGACGAGCTGCGCGAGGGTGCGGCCGCGCTCGCCCGTGCCGCGCAGCGCTGGCAGCCCCGGGTCGTCGCCGTCGTCGGACTCACCGCCTACCGCCAGGGGTTCCAGCGGCCGAAGGCGACCGCGGGCCTTCAGGACGAGTCGCTGGCGGACGCCGAGCTCTGGGTCGTCCCCAATCCCAGCGGACTGAACGCCCACGACACCGTGGCCACTCTCGCCGAGGCGTACGCCGCGCCCGCCCGGGCCGCCGGCATCCGACCAGATCACGTGATCGGGACGAGATCACCCGCTGTTTCCGGTCCGTCCGTGCGACTCGAGTCGGGGCCGGGCGCCGGGCCGTAGGTCCTGTCGCGGACCTGTGCCGCGGGCGTAGCGTGAGCGACGGAGGCGACATGACCGCTCGACTGACCTTCCACGGCGCCGTGGACACCGTCACCGGATCCCGCACCCTCGTCGAGGGCGGGGGCCGCCGCATCCTGGTGGACTGCGGGCTGTTCCAGGGCTTCAAGGCTCTGCGCGAACGCAACCGCAGGCCGTTCCCGGTGCCGCCGTCGAGCATCGACGACGTCGTCATCACGCACGCCCACCTCGACCACACCGGGTATCTGCCGGCGCTGGTGAAGAACGGCTTCCGCGGCCGCATCCACTCCACCGTCGGCACGGCCGAGCTCAGCGGCCTCATCCTTCCCGACAGCGGCTACCTCATGGAGGAGGAGGCCCGCTTCCGCGCCCGCCACCACACCTCCAAGCACGAGCGTCCCGAGCCGCTGTACACCCGAACGGATGCTGACGCCGCCGTCGACCGGTTCGTCACCCACCCGTTCGACGAGGCGGTCGATCTGGGCGGGGTGCGCGTGAGGTTCGTGCCCGCCGGCCACATCCTCGGCGCCGCCCAGGTGCGGGTCGAGACGGAGGGCCGCACCGTGCACTTCACCGGCGACCTGGGCCGGAGCGATGACCCGCTGATGAACCCGCCGCGCCCGCTCGAGGCCGCCGACGTCCTCGTCGCCGAGTCGACCTACGGCGACCGCGACCACGCCGAGGAGGACCCGGCCGACATCCTCGCCGACGTCATCACGCGCGTGTGCCGCAAGAACGGCGTCGTCATCATCCCGGCGTTCGCGGTGGGGCGGGCGGAGTCGCTGCTGCTGCAGCTGTCGCGGCTGCGGACGGCGGGGCGGATCCCCGACGTCCCGGTGTTCCTGAACTCTCCGATGGCGGTCAACGCCACCGAGATCTACCGGCGGCACCGCGGCGAGCACCGCATCGGCGACGACGAGTTCGCGCGCATGTACGCCCTGCCGACCCTGGTGCGCACCGTCGACGATTCCAAGCTGCTGAATCTGCGCGGCGGCCCGTGCGTCATCATCTCGGCCAGCGGAATGCTCGAGGGCGGCCGCGTGCTGCACCATGTCGACGCGTACGGCGGCGATCCGCGCAACGCCATCATCCTCACCGGCTTCCAGGCCGGCGGCACGCGCGGTGCCGCGCTGCAGCGTGGGGAGCGGAGCCTGCGGATCTTCGGCCGCGACGTCGAGATCGAAGCCGAGGTGCACCAGCTCGGGTCGCTGTCGGCGCACGCCGACCGCCGTCAGATCCTCGAATGGATGCAGACCGCGCCCCAGCCGCCGGGCCGGACGTTTCTGATCCACGGCGAGCCCGAGGCCGCTGACTCCCTGCGCCAGCAGATCGAATGGCGCCTGGGGTGGAACGTCCGCGTGCCGCAGCTGGGCGAGTCCGTGTCTATCTGACGGCCGCCGCGGCCTGCGCGAGCACCGCCACCGCCGCGCCCGCGGGGTCCATCGCGCGCAGGCGCTCGCCCAGGGCGGCCGCCGCGCGCCGCTCGGGCCCGTCGGCGAGCAGCCGCTCGGCCGCGGCCCGGATCGCCGCGGGCGACGCTGTGCGGGGGAGCGCGGCGCCGACCCCGAGCCGCTCGACGGCGGCGGCGATCGCTGGCTGGTCGGTGAGGGGGTGGGCCGGCAGCACCAGCACCGGGATGCCGTGGGCCAGGGCCCGCGCGGTCGTCCCGTGCCCGCCGTGGCTGACCACGAGCGACACGTGAGGCAGCTCGCGGGCATGGTCGGCGTAATCCCGCACCTCGATCCCCGGCGGGACGCGAAGGCGCGAGGCGTCGATCGCGGGCCCCGTCGTCACCAGCACGGATGCCGGCACCCCGGCGAGCCCGTCGACGATGCGCTGCAGCATCCGGTCCTGCCCCGGGACGGCGGTGGTGCTGAGGCTCACGAGGATCCGCGGCTCGCGGGGCTCAGCCGGGACGGCCCCGATGGCTTCGATCGGACCGATGTGATGTAGGCCCTCGCTCCGCAGCTCGGACTCGAACTCGGGGATCGCGGTGATCAGCTTGTGGCGCGGGGCCTGCAGCATGGCGGCGGCGTCGACGCCCCGCATCCGGATCACCCGTCCGAGAGGGCCGTTCACGGCGAGCTCGAAGAAGCTGAAAAGGGTGTGGACGAGGCTGACGGCGGGAAGCCCCGCCGCGAGGACCTCGGCCATGCCGCCGACGAGCAGGCAGTCGACGACGACGGCGTCGGTCGGCGAGCGGCGGTACGAGGCGACGATGTCGCGTCCGGCGGCGCGGTCCGCGAACGCGCGGGCCTGGCGCCAGGCGCCGGCGACGAGCGAGCCGGCCTGGGTTGCGACGAACGGCCGCGCGGTGGCGTAGGGCTCGACGGCGAAGCCGGCCGCGGCGATCGTGGCCTGCTGAGCGGGTGAGGCGATGAAGCGGGCGGTGCCACCGGCATCCGTCACCGCGCGGGCGAGGGCGAGGGCCGGCGGAAGGTTCCCGCCGGCGTCGAGGGTGGCGAAGAGAACCGTGGTCATGACGACTCCAGGATGGCGTCCACGAGCGCGCGCATGCGGGTCTGGACGAGGGCGGGTGAGAGGCCGCGGTCTCGGCGCAGCAGGCTCCACACCTGCAGGTCGGTGGCCACGGCGAGAAGATCGACCGCCGCGTCGCGGTCACCGGTCAGCAGGGGGCCGAAGCTGTCTTCGACCCAGCGGCGGTGGGTGGCGCGGCCGGCGTCGGTGACGTCGCGGACGCGCGGGTCGCTCAGCTCCGCCGCGACGAGCCGCACCATCAGCTCGCCCCACTGCTCGTAGTGCTCGACGACGGCGCGGACGGCGCCTGCGACGTCGCCGGGGGTGACGCGGCGATCCTCGACGACCCGGGCGCTGGCCGCCGTGCCGACCTCGGCGAACAGGGCGTCCTTGCTGCCGAAGTGCCGCAGGATCGTCTGCACGCTCACGCCCGAGCGGGCGGCGATCTGGTCGAGAGTGATCTCGAGGGTCAGCAGCTCGTGGGCAGCGGCGATCGTGGCGTCGATGATCGCCGTTCGGGTCGCGGCGGTGGTCGCGGCGCGAGCGGTCTGAGTGTAGGTGCGGGTCTCGCCCATGCCCCGCACGGTACGCCCGTGATGATTTGGTGTCAATAGGCACTCACGCGAAATGACCGGCGCGCGCTCGATGCCCGCGCGCGCCCGGCGCGGGAAACGCGCGCGACCCGCTCCGCTGCTACGGTCCGGATGCATGAGCTACACCGTCACCGTCTTCTGCGGCTCGGCGCCGGGATTCGACCCGCTGTACGTCGAACAGGCCGCGCACGTGGGCACGACTCTCGCCGACCGCGGCCTGCACATGGTCTACGGCGGCGGGCACGTGGGACTCATGGGGACGACCGCGAACGCCGCGCTCACCGCCGGCGGCACGGTCACCGGGGTCATCCCGCGGGCGCTGCAGGCGCGCGAGGCGATGCACGAGCACCTGTCAGAGCTCGTCGTGGTCGACAGCATGCACGAGCGCAAGATGATCATGTCCGAGCGGGCTGACGCGTTCCTCGCCCTGCCCGGCGGCCCCGGCACCCTCGAAGAGATCACCGAGCAGTGGACGTGGGCGCAGCTCGGCATCCACGAGAAGCCGTGCGGGCTGCTCAACATCGGCGGCTACTACGACCCGTTCGTCACGCTCGTCGAGAACATGCGCGACCACGGCTTCACCCACCGTCGCTACACCGACATGCTCGTGATCGGCGACGACATCGACGATGTGCTCGACCGGATGCAGGCGTACCAGCCGCCGCCGCGCGTGCTGCTGTCGCCGGGGGCCGAGATGTCGGCATCCGATCTGCCCTTCATCGAGCCCTGACCTGCGTGTGCGTGGGATCCTGGGATTCCGCGATCACGGAGGATCCCATGCAGCAGCGCCCCCTCGGCCGCACCGGCCGCACCGTCTCGGCGATCGGCCTCGGCACCTGGCAGCTGGGTGCCGACTGGGGGCAGGTGAGCGAGAGCGATGCAGAAGCGGTGCTCGCGGCATCCGTCGCCTCGGGCGTGACGCTCTTCGACACCGCCGACGTGTACGGCGACGGGCGCAGTGAGACGCTGATCGGGCGGTTCCTGTCGGCGCATCCCGATCACGACATCGTCGTGGCGACGAAGATGGGCCGGCGCATGGCGCAGGAGCCCGAGAACTACACGCCCGAGAACTTCCGCGCGTGGACCGACCGGTCGCGCACGAACCTGGGCATGGACACCCTCGACCTCGTGCAGCTGCACTGCCCGCCGACCGCGGTCATCGAGGACGACCGCACGTACGACGCGCTGGACGCGCTGGTCGCCGACGGCGCGATCGCGGCGTACGGGGTGTCGGTCGAGACGACGGCGCAGGCGCTCGCCGCGATCGCGCGGCCGAACGTCACGAACGTGCAGATCATCTTCAACCCGTTCCGCCTGAAGCCGATGGACGAGGTGCTGCCGGCCGCGCAGGCGGCGGGGGTCGCGATCTTCGCGCGGGTTCCGCTGGCGTCGGGGCTGCTGTCGGGCAAGTACTCGGCGTCGACGACGTTCGACGCGAATGACCACCGCACCTACAACCGGCAGGGGGAGTCGTTCGACAAGGGCGAGACCTTCTCGGGCGTGGACTTCGAGGAGGGCCTGGCCGCGGTCGCCGAGCTGTCGTCGGCGCTGCCGGCGAACGTGACCCTGCCGCAGGCGACCCTCGCGTGGATCACGACGCGTCCGGGTGTGACGTCGGTGATCCCCGGTGCGCGCAACATCGACCAGGCGTCGTCGAACGCGGATGCCGCGGCCCTCGTCGACGGCGGCTTCGACGTCGAGGGGTTCGACGCGGCCGTGCGCGAGGTGTACGACCGTCGCCTTCGCGCCGCCATCCACCCGCAGTGGTGACCGGTCCCGGTCGCTGAGCGAGGAGCGCAGCGACGAGACGAAGCGCACGGGGTGGCCGACGCTTCGTCTCGCTGCGCTCGCTCAGCGTCCGGGATGTTGTGGGTTCCGGTCGCTGAGCGAGGAGCGCAGCGACGAGACGAAGCGCACCCCGACCCTCAGACCGGCAGCACCCCTGCGCGGTGCAGGACGACCAGCATCCCGAGCGCCAGCACGTTCAGCACCACCCGCGCCCAGAACGTTCGCCGGTACGCCCGTTTGCGGGTCTTGTGCCGGAACACCTGCTGCGCGACCAGGGCCCCCGGCCACCCGCCGAGTAGGTCGAGCCCGAGGAGCGTTCGCTCCGCGACGCGGGGGCGGTTGCGTTTCGCGGCGGCCTTGTCGGCTGCGTAGGTGGCGAACGAGAGGATGCTGAGCGCGGCGTACGCCGCCGGCATCCACCATGGCAGTGACAGGGCGACGTAGGCGACCGCGAGGGCTGCGGCGAAGGCGGCGAGCGCGATCCAGCTGAGGGCCGCCGGCAGCGGCTTGGTGAAGTCGCGTTCGCGGGCGAGGGCGGGCGAGGGTCTCACGCCGTGAGTCTATGGGTGCGCTTCGTCTCGCTGCGCTCGCTCAGCGTCCGGTGAGGGGCCCACCCCGGCGATTGAGTAGCCGGCGCAGCCGGCGTACCGAAATCCGCCGCACATCCGGGGGCGCTTCGTCTCGCTGCGCTCGCTCAGCGTCCGGGCAGCGCGGGGTCAGGCGGCGGTGTAGTCGTAGCGGGCGCGGCCGCCGAGGCGCGGGGTGCGTTCCGGGTCGACGTGCGGGGGAGGGATGAACCACACTCTCGCGGCGATGGTTCCGCCGTCTATCCGGATCTCCCACCCGTTGTCGTGGATCCGGTGGTGACAGGATTCGCAGAGCAGCACGCCCTTGGACAGGTCGGTTCTGCCGCTGTCACGCACCCACCAGTCCAGGTGGTGTGCGCGGGTCATGCCGGGCGGAGCGCCGCAGCCACTGCATCCGCCGTCTCTTTCGACGAGCGCGAGACGCTGAGCGTTCGTGAAGAACCGCTTCTGGCGGCCCCAGTCGAGAAGTTCTCCGCGCGAGTCGAACACCGCCGGAATCACACCGCCGCCGGCAGCCATCCGGCGGGCGGCGGCAATGCTGATGGGAGTGTCCATGCCGTCGATCAGGGCGGGTCCGTCGCCGGTCTGCAGGTCGTCGAGGGTCATGCGCACGACGACCGTGGCGCCGCTGAGGGGCAGATCGTTGTTGTCGCAGCCCACGGCATGGGCGACGAGCCGGAGCAGGGCGTCGAGCTGCCGTTGCGGGTGCGAGCGCAGGTCGGGTTCGGAGCCGAGCGGCCCGGGATCATCCCCGGCGCGCTCGCCCCGACCGAACGCACCCCGGTAGTCGGCGGTCACGCCGGCCTCGATCGCGAGCTTCAGGGGCGCGCCCGACGGCACGTCGCACGTGAGCTCGAGGTGGAACATGCCGTCGCGCTCCCACATCTTCAGCCCGCTGTCGCCGCGCGCGTCGCGTTCGCGCGGGGCGATGCCGTCGGGGTCGAGGTACGCCTCGGCGCGGGCGATCACCTTCTTCAGCAGGTCCAGCGAGAGTCCGGCTGCCTGCTCGACGAGGGTCTTCTCGGCCTGCTGCAGCGCCCCCGCGTCGGCGCGGAGCGCCGCCCGGTCGAGCATCGTGATGATGAGCGAAGCCGCCTGGGTTCCGATCGACGCGGACTTGAGGCCCTCGGCGACGTAGGGGTGCTTGGCGGGCATGGGTTCGCCGGTCAGCGACGTGCGCGGAGCCGTCGCCTGCCCGACCTTCACCAGACGGCTCGCCTCGCCCATCGTCGTTCCGGTGCTGGCGGCGATCAGCGTCACCGGGTTGCGGAACCCCTGTTGCTTGGCCAGCGCGTCGGGCCCGAGTTCGGGGCGCGACTCGCGGGCGATCTCGGCGGCGGTCGCGGCCTGCAGCCCGTTCACCGCACGGGCGAGCACACCGAGCGCGTCGTTCGCCGCGACGAGTCGAGACCGACCGAGGCTTTCGACGGTGGCGGGGGCTGTGCCCGTGGCATCCTGACCCGTCCACGCCGCCTGCAGAGCCGACAGCGCATCGCGGATCGGCGCGAGCGGATCCACCTCATGCGATGTCGGGTTATCGATCATGTCTTCGATACTAGAGAGGGCCTCCGACATTGCATCTTGGAGCGGATGCCGCCACTGCCAGCCGCGCAGCCAGTCCAGTACTGACTGCGACACCGAACGCGCGCGAACAAAGATACGAAACTAAGCCAACTCCAACCGCACGACCCGTCGTCGCTTCGTCGGCGCGCTCACCTCGCGGAATCCGGCGGCGAGGAAGGGGCCGACGGCGCCGACGCTCATCTCGTCCCACGTGATCTCCTGCCCGCCGGTGACCATCGGGTAGCCCTCGATCGCGTGCGCTCCGCGCGAGCGCGCGTGCGTCACCGCCGCCGCAACCATCGGGTAGGTCAGCCCGCGCCCTCGGTACCCGCGCCGCACCACAAGGCAGGGGATCGCCCACACATGCGGGTCGTCGCGGGACTCGGTGCGGCCCTTCCATGGCACCGGTGAGCCGCGCAGGCGTCCGTAGACCGAGCGCCGGTCGACCGCGCACCACGCCACGGGCTCGTCGTCGAGGTAGCCGACCAGCCCGATGGTCTCGGTCGCGCGCGGGTCGTCGCAGTGGGTCTCGGCCCGCAGGATCGCACCGCGCTCGGCGACGGGCAGGTACCACCAGTCGCGGTCGCCCAGGCGCTGACGCTGGCACTGGCAGCGTCCGGCCGTGCCGGTGAGGATCGCCTGCAGGTCATCCCACGACGCTTCGTTCGCGGGTACGATCCGCAGCCCGTCGATGTCGCCCGCCCTCGTCCTCCCCGGCATGCGCCCAACTTACGGATTCTCAGCGAAAAATCCAGGCGACATTGCGGTTCCGCCGGGGACTCCCGGAGTAGCTTGATCCCCGAACCGGTTCTTGTGGGAAGAACCTGATGACTCTCGCTGGGGAAGAAGACATGAACACGCTCTCGCCGTACGCGCCTGCGCAGCCCATGCTGCGCTCGTCCCGCAACAACTCCGACGGCCCCGCCTCGCGGCGAACCCCGCCCTCCGCTCACGACAACGTCGTGGTGCCCGGCTTCGTCCCGCCCGCTCGTGAGCGCTTCGCTCCGCAGACTCCGGCTCACCGCCCGGGCTGGGCTGCCGGTACTGCTGCCCAGGGCGATCGGATGCCGGTGGTCGTCCCCGCACGTCGCAACCGACTCGTCGCCGCATCACTCGTCTTCACCGGCCTCGGCATGGTCGCCGCCGGCGCCTCGCTGTGGCGGCTCAGCGCGAGCGATGTGATGCTCGCCGGTATCGCCAGTGCCCTCGCTGTGGTGCTGCTCGTGCTGTCGTCGGCTTTGGCGATCGGCTCGCTGGTCGTCGGCATCAGCCGCCGCACCGGCTGGATCGCGCCCGCGATCGCGCTGCTGCTCGCGGTAGCCTCGCTCGCCGGCGCCCTCTACCTCGCCGCCGGTCAGGTGCTCGACCTGCAGCTGCCCACCTTCTGACCCTGCAGCTTCCCACCTTCTGACACTGCAGCTGCCCAGCGTCGATCACCCGGCACCCGCCCGGTGATCGAGGAGGCGGCGCACCCGACCACCCCCGCCCCGCCGCGACGCGAACCCTCCCGCCCGCCCCGCCGCGAACTCTCCCACCCGGCATCCACCCCTCTTGATCTCGCGCCCGCGCGGGAGGACAGTGATCCCATCGACGGTGTGGGGCCGTCGCAGCGTTGCGGCGTCGCGCCATCCGCCGCGGCAAGGGGTTCCGGTCATGGCCGTCCGATCGTTCCGTCCCGTGTTCGCCGTCGCCCTCGCGACACTCCTTGGCGGGGGCGTGCTCGCCCCCGCCGTCGCCGACGGCCCGCCCCCACCTGACTGGCAGCCGCACTCGTCGGTCGTCGTCGACGACGCGACGGTGTCGTGGCAGACGGCGACCTCGACCTTCTCGCCGTTCGGCGGCCCCGAGGTCCTCGACGAGATGCCGATCTACCGCCCCGATGTGGTAAACGAATCCGAACGCCCGCGCTACTTCGCGCTCGGCACCGACCTCGTCACTCCCGGTGTCATCGACGAGATCTGGATGCCGGAAGGCTGGGGTGCCTTCGGCGATGCGGCCGAGGACGTCGGACTCGCCGGGGAATTCTGGTACGAACTGCTGCCCGGCCAGTCGATGGTGGGCACCGGCCGCTTCGCCGACGGATTGCCGGCGTGGTCGGGGCACACGATCACGATCTTCGAGCTCGAGAGCGCGCCCGAGCCCGCGCCCGCTGCAGCGCCGGCGGCAACGCCGCTGCTGTCTATCACCACTCCCGGCCGGCACGTGCCGGCAGACCTGGGCGGCGGCGATCTCGACAACATCTCGGCCGCGATGGGTCAGCGTGCCACGGTGTCGGGCAGCGGTCCGATCCCCGAGGTCTTCGCGGGCGTGACCGCGACAGTCACGGCATCCGATCTGCCACCCGGCGAGCAGCTTGAGCTGTGGATCACCCAAGACACCAGTTACGCGTTCGTGCAGATCTTCGGCGGCGTGCTCGCCGTCGGCTCGATCAAGGTGGGCGAGGGCACGGTGGCGCCCGACGGCAGTCTGGCGGCGACTTTCACCGTGCCGCCCGGCACCGCGGACGGCATCTACCAGCTGCTCGCGGGAGTGCGCGCCGAGCGGTACTGGCCGGCCGGCACCTACGACGACTTCGAGGTGAGTCAGCCGTCGACGGTGCTGTCGGCCGCATCGCCCGCGAACCCGACCGAGCCGGTCGCGATCCCCGTCGATCAATCCACGACCGTGTCGCTGACGTTCCCGACCGACGCCAGCGCGGGCGAGACCACGGTGATCCCGAGTTCGACCGGGCCGCTGCCGACCGGGTTCCAGCTGACGTCGGATCCGCCGCTGTACCTGCACATCGACTCGACTGTCGAGTTCGACGGGGCGGTCACCGTCTGCTTCGCGTACGACCGCGACCAGTTCGCGACCCCGCCGCACATCTACCACTTCGACTCGGTGCTGTTCCAGTGGCAGCAGATCACGACCTCGCGGACTCCCGGGGTGGTGTGCGGCACGACGTCGAGCTTCTCTCCGTTCGTGCTCGGCATCCCCGACGCGTTCCCGTTCTCGGGCTTCCTCGCGCCCGTCGCCGATGGCGAGCCCAACCTCGCCAAGGCAGGGCAGGCGATTCCCGTGAAGTTCTCGCTCGGCGGCGACCGGGGCCTCGAGGTGCTCGTGTCGGCGCGGTTCCGCGACGAGGGCACGGTGCTCAACCCGACGGGGGAGTGGGTGGATGCTGCGGCGGCCGGCAACTCCGGCCTGTCGTACGACCCCTCGACCGACACCTATACCTATGTGTGGAAGACGAGCAAGGCGTGGGCCCAGCACACGGGCCAGTTCGTGATGGAGCTCTCGGACGGCTCGACGCACACCTTCGACGTGTCGTTCCGCAAGTAAGTGTCGTGGGGCGAAACTCGCCGTACCGCGATCCCGTGACCCCGCATACGCTGACCACATGGACGAGCTCACCGAAGAAGTGTGTGTCGCCGCTCCGCTCGACACCGTGTGGAACGACTGGACCGACGCGGCCGCGGTCGAGGAGTGGTTCTGGCCGCCGCGCCTGCAGCCCGCTGCGCACATCGTGCCCGAGACGTCGGGTACCTGGCTGGTGCGTTCCGTACCGGCCGACATGGCCGTGCTCGGAACGATCGTGTCGCTCAGCCCGCCGCACGTGATGCGGCTGCAGTGGGCGTGGGAGGGCGAGGACTTCAGCTCCGAGGTCGAGGTGAGTCTCGATACAGCGGATGCCGGTTCCACGCGCGTGCGCGTCGTCCACTCCGGGCTGCGCACCCCCGAAGAGTTCGCATCGCACCGGCAGGGGTGGTCCGACTGCCTCTCCCGCTTGGTGGAGCGATACGCGTGAACTTCGCGTTCGACTCCACGGTCTTTCGCTGGTCAGGCCGCGAGGACTCCTCGTGGTACTTCGCCGCGCTGCCGCCCGAACTGAGTGAGGAGATCCGCGAGATCCCACGCCCGACCCGCGGCTTCGGCTCTGTACGGGTGCGCGTTCGCGTGGGGGGTTCAGAGTGGGCGACGTCGATCTTCCCCGACAAGGGCCTCGGCACGTACGTGCTCCCGCTGAAGAAGTCCGTGCGCGACGCTGAAGGTCTTGCAGACGAGGGCCCAGTTACCGTCCAGCTGGTGGTCGTCGACGCGTGACCAGATCGTGATCCGATATACAACTCTCACTCTGTTCGCACGAGTAACACGATCCCGCTAACATCCGGGTGGGGGTTTTCCTGAGGGATTCTTTACCGAAGCAACAGCGGATTTCGTTGACGCAGGGGGACGGATAACGCCAGGATCGTCGGCAGGGGGAACAGTGGCATCACACCCGTGCAGGCCGTCCCCACAACTGAGTTGATCGTTTCCTAGGACAGTTCGCGGATCACTGGGGATCCAGTCCGAACGAATCGTGAAACTCGGGGCTTGTCATGTCCAACAAACAGGGGAGTACTGCGCTCATGCGTGCATTCATCAAGAACTACATCGCGGCCGAGAAGGCTCGTCGTGAGGAAGAGGGTCGCGAAGCCGGCTTTTCGCTCATCGAGCTCATTGTCGTCGTTGTCATCCTCGGCATCCTCGTCGCTATCGCCATTCCGGTGTTCGGAGCGATTCAGGCACAGGCTGAACAGAACGCGATGTCGGCCGCGGCAGCAAATGGCGCAACCGCAGTAGCCGCCGCGGTTGGCGACAGCGACACCACCTCGACTGTTGCGAACGCCATCGCGGCTGGTTCGAACGCCGAAGTTACGCTGACAACGGCCAACGACGACGCGTCGGCCGTAGACGACGTCTGTGTCACCGCTACCAAGACTGGCGCAACGACGCCGTGGGCGAAGGCTGGACCTGGATGCACGGGTGCTGCGAACAGTTGGACCACTCCTGCCACTCCTTGACCAGAGCTGAGGCTGACGCAGGCTTGAGTCTCGTCGAGGTCGTCATCGCGATGATGCTGCTTGGCATCATCGCGATGACGATCCTCCCTGCCTTGTGGCAGGGCATTCAGCTTGCATCGGAGCAATCCTCCGCTGCGACTGCCACGCGCTTTCTAAACTCGCTCGTCGAAGAAGCGCGCGAGCTGGAGGACTGCACCACCATCCCGTCGGTCATTGGCCGCACAGCGACCGACGGGAAGGGCGCGTCGATGACCAGCACTGGCAGTCTGAGCGGATGCGCCTCTGGAGTGGCGGCGACGCTCAATCTTTCCATCGTTCAGAACGGTGACACTCTGGCTTCCACAACGGCACGAATTTTCATTCCATGACTCTACGGCGCGAAGATCGGGACGATGGGCTCGGACTCATTGAGCTCATCGTTGCGATCGTTGTGTCAGGAATCGTGCTGATGGGGATCGCCACTATTTTCGCGCGGTCTTGGCAGACACAGGAAGAAGTCATCTCCGCGTCTGAGGCGACCAACCGTGGACAGCTCGTCAGCGCGGCAATCGAGCGTGCGGTTCGGAACGGGTTGTTCGTCCAGGTGTCCGACAGCGGGCGGGAACTTCGTGTAAGCACTTCGTTGACCGGAGCGCTGAAGTGCCAGGGCTTCCGACTTTCCAGCGACTCGGGGGGTGTGGCTAGGTTCTCAGGAGCCAGCGCGACGCTGGCAACATCGGATCTCTGGCCGGAGTGGGAGACCGGCATCCTCCCGCAAGGAGCTATTCCCTTTTTCGCCGAGTCGGGGACGGATGTCGTGACCTACGCATTCGAAATCGAGACCGAATCGGCGCCCGTCAGATTCGCAGGACAGGTCTCGCCACGATCGGTACAGGAAGGAACCAACGACTCATGTTGGTAGTGAACCGTCTCCGTAGCCGACTGCGTGATAACCCTGAGCACGGAGCGGTGCTTGTCACCGTCGTCGTCGTGATGTTCGTGGGATTCGTCATAGCCGCGACCATTGCGGCGTCCGTAATGTTCACCGTTCGGGCGAACGATGGCAACCGCGACAATCTCGATGCCTTCGTCGCAGCCGAGTCAGGGCGGGACGTGGCGCTAGCCACCATCACCGGTTCTTGTTCTATCACTGCGCCCCTCAGTGGGACCGCTCCGACGTTCACAGCAACCGTCTATCTGTCGACGGACGCGACCACAACCCCAGCTTCCTCGGACGAGGCCGGACTCACCGCGAACTCCTGCCCTAGCGAGACCACGGAGTGGATCGTCATCAACTCCGTGGGTACCGGCCCCGACGGGTCGACGTCTGAAATCGACGCCGTGTATCGATGGGTCAAGACGCTCGAAGAAGTCCCGGGCGGCACACTGGCGTATTTCGCAGGCTCGGTCGGCGGTCAGAAGTCGATCTACGACGGGGACTTGGTGGTGCGCAAAGGCAGCTACAACTGTCCAAACTTGGCCGTCATCAACGGGGATCTGTATGTCACCGACGGAACAGTAACGCTCAGCACGGGCTGCGAAGTGACGGGTTCCATTTACGCCTATGGGGAAGTGGAGTCCGGTAGCCAGGACGTGAAGGTTGGTGAGGACATCTGGACGGAGATCGGGGAGGTTGATCTCGCCAACAACGGAACCGTCATTGGTCGAGATATCCGGGCTGGCTCGAACGTTTTTCTGACCGGGAGCGGAGGCACGACAGGCATAGTCAATGGCGAGGTGCACTCGGCGGGCTCGATCGATGTGTCCGGCGGCTGGAACGTCCCGCTCGCGAAGCGATTCTCTGGTGCGGGCGCACCCGTACTTGTTCCGACCCTCGACGATGTCTATTCGATGACGGCGTGGATTGATCTTGGGAAGGATAGCTGGGGGGCAAGCCAGGAGATCAAGACAGGTTGCGTTAAGAGTCCCTCCGCCAGTGCACTTCGAGGCGTCGGCAGACTTCTGATAGACCTCACTCAGTGCAGCGGGAATTCGGTCACCATCACGGTGCCGGCCGTAGAAGTCAATCGCGATGTAGTTTTCGTCGTTCCCGCACAGAAGACCATGAAGGTCGAGTTCGCCGGAAATATCACAAGCAGCTTGCCGATCGAATCCGCTCCTCAATTGGTGTTCGTGCATGAGGATCGAAATCTGGCGCTTGTCGATGGCGAGCCCGTTCCCACGTGTGAAAGCACTGGTCCGGATGATCTGGACACGAAAGACGCGACGACGATCGGCGCGCGGATAATGATCTATTCGCCGTGCTCCATAGCTGGTTCGATCCGCTCCAACTACTTCGGCCAGTTTTATACCGCGGGGAACACGACCAGGTTTTACAACGGCGCGACTATCAACTGTGAAGAGATGAGCTGGGTACCTGTCTTCGAGGAGATTAGCTGCTACATCCGAGTCGAGGACGGCGGCGGCACGACGGTGACGGTGCAGAGCCTGGGTGACCGAATCTTCCAGACCGAGCGCTGAGGCATGACGCAACTGGTTGTCTTCTTCGTCATCGTCGCGGGTGTGTTCGGCCTCCTCATCGGATCCTTCCTCAATGTGGTGGCCTACCGGGTGCCGACCGGGATTTCGCTGATGCGCGAGAGCCGTTGTCCGCATTGCGGGCAGCACCTACGGCCATGGCAGAACGTCCCCGTACTCGGCTGGATAGGACTCCGCGGTCGATGCGCGCGCTGCCAGGCTCCGATCTCGCCTCGCTATCCCATTGTCGAGGCGATCACCGGTCTGGTCTTCGCCCTCGTCGCGTGGTGGTGGCTCGCGGTCTCCGACGTCGTGCTCGACTCGACGCTGCCCGAATACCTAGCGTTGCCCACCGTGGACGGTGTCGTGAAGCCTGCGGACCTCTGGGGTCTCTCCCTCGTGATCGCGGCCTATCTGTATCTCGCTGCGATCAGCATCGTACTGACGCTGATCGATCTCGACACGCACCGGCTGCCGAACGCGATTGTCCTACCGAGCTACATCGTCGGCGGGCTTCTGCTCGCTTTAGCGAGCCTGTTGACCGGGGACTGGACGGCATTGCTCCGGGGCGCTGTCGGCATGGTCGCGCTGTACGCCTTCTACTTCGTCCTGAGGCTGCTTCGTCCGGATGGCATGGGTGGTGGAGATGTGAAGCTCGCCGGGGTTCTCGGGCTCTACCTCGGCTACGTCGGGTGGGGTGCCCTCGCTGTGGGGGCCTTCGCCGCCTTTGCACTCGGTGGCGTTTACGGCGTGGCGCTCATGCTGATACGTCGTGCCGGCCGGAAGTCCGCGATACCGTTCGGCCCATGGATGATCCTCGGCGCGTGGGTGGGATTGCTCGCGGGTGAAGGCATAGCCCGCTGGTACATCGGGTTGTTCGTGACAGTGTGAGAACAGCAATGGGGGAAGGTGAGAGCCGATGGCCAAGACACTCGTAGGGCTCGAGATCACCGAAGAGAGCGTGCGCGGTATCGAGATGACCACCGGGCGGTCGCCGTCTCTCGTCGCCGTCGGTGAGGTTCCGCTTCCGCGTGAGGCGGCGCGCGACTCCGAAGTACTCGATCAGGACGCCGTCGCTTTGGCGCTCCGGCAGCTGTGGGCGACCAGCGGACTCAAGGGCAAGAGTGTGACTCTCGGGGTAGGAAGTCGCCGCATCCTCGTCCGTGAGTACACGACGCAGGCCATGCCCCCGCAACTGCTGAAGCAGGCTTTGCCCTACCAGGTGCAGGACCTCTTACCGGTTCCCGTCTCGCAGGCGGTCCTCGACTTCTATCCGACCTCGCAGATCGGCGACCAGGTCTCGGGGCTGCTCGTCGCGGCGGTGTCGGAGAACATCGAACAGATGATCGCCACGCTCGGCAGGGCCAAGCTCCGCGTCGATCGGGTCGACCTCGTCCCGTTCGGACTCGCCCGCATCGCCAAAGGTCTGGCCGCGCCGGGCGAGACCGTCGCGATGATCCACCTGGGCGACCACACATCGTTCGTCGGTGTCGTGACGGACGGGATTCCGCACTTCGTGCGTATCATTCCCGTAGAGATTGCCACCGCGGCCTCCCTGCGTATCGAGGTTGGCGCGCTCGAACCCGAGCTGAGTGATGAGGAGGTCTTCGAGCCGGTCGGCGCAAGTGGGATCATCCCGCGTCGGACCCTGGACGTTACGGGCACCCGCGCATCGCTGCGCGGAGGACCCTCGCCCACCGCGCCTGCTGTCGCCGACCTCGTTTCTCGACTGCGCAGCACGGTCTCGTTCTTCCAGGGTCGTGATGGCGGTACCCGTATCTCGCGTGCGCTCATCAGCGGCGCCGGATACAACGCCGTCGGCGTCGCGGACGCGATCGAGCGGGCCTTCGACATTCCGGTCGTGCCGATCAGGCTCGAGCAGGTCATCAACACGCACGGCCGCCCGCTCGGGGATGATCTCGCCTTTAACGCTGTGGCCACCGCGGGTGTGCTTCTAGGACAGGGAGCGAAATGAGCAGCGCCGCACCGAGCATTCCGTTCGGCGGGATTCCCCGCGTCAACCTCATCCCACGGTCGGAGCTCGATCGCCGCGAGCGTGCCAGTACCGCGCGCAAGTGGATCTGGGGGGTCGTCGGCGCGATCCTCGCCTCCCTCGCGTTGATCGCGGGAGCGATGACCATTAACTGGCTGGCGGATCAGCGACTTCTCGTCGAACAGGCGCGTACCAACGCACTGCTGACCGAACTGGCGAGCTTGTCAGAGGTAAGTGGCGCCATCGCAGCCGAGCGTGAGCTCATCGACTACCGCGCGCAGTCAGCAGGCTCGGACTTCGCCTGGGCTCCGGTCGTGGCCGAGTTGCGTGGGGCGCTCCCGTCGGGAGTGGAACTGGTCGGCTTCGCTCTGACGACGGGCGGCGTCCTGCAGGGTGAGGATCCCGCCGCCGAGGTCGGGCTGGTGGGCAGCCTCACCCTCAGCAGCCCGAACGCAATCGACATCGCGCAGACCGTCCGCGCCATGCGGGCACTCGCGGGAATTGCCGACGCGGACGGCCGGCTCGTGTCGACGAGCCAGCAGTCCGTCGGCGCCTACACCTACGAGATCTCGATCGCGTTCGACCAGTCGATCTACTCGGGCCGCTTCGTCGCGACGGAAGGAGAGCAGTGATGCCCAAGCAGCTCATCAACCTCATCGGCATCGTTGTGTGCGCCGGCATCCTCGGCCTCGCTGTCGCGGTCGTGGCGCTCCCCATCTACTTCCAGTCCCTCGCCACAGGCACGCAGACCGCTCAGGTGGATCAGACAAACGATGTCTACCAGATCCAGGTCGACGGCCTTCGCGTGCAGGAAGAGCGGATGGGTGAGATCGAAGCCTCCGTCGCCGAGCTGCGCACGCAGATTCCTGCCGCCAACGAACTCGACGACGTGTTCGAGCTCGTCGCCCGGTCGGCGTCAGAGGCCAACGTGCAGGTGCAGACGATCACGGCCGGAGAGAACGCGCCGTTCGTGGTTCGGACAGAGCCGCTGGCGATCGGCGAAGAGCCCGAAGCTCCTGCGCCTGCGGACACGACCACGGACCCCACCACAGGTGAGACGCCGGACCCTGCCGCCCCGCCCGCCGAGCCTACGCCCGCTGAGCCCGCGTCTGCGCCCGTCGAGGGGGCACCGCTTGAGGGGCGTCAACAGGTCGACTTCACCATCACCGTCATAGCCACGCAGCTGCAGGACGCCATCGGGTTCCTCGACCGACTGCGCAGCGGGCCTCGCCTGCTGACCGCCATCGATTCGACGGTCATCCCGACGGGAACCGGCTACGACGTCTCGGTCTCGGCGCTCACCTACGTCCTTCCGGAGAACTGACATGACCGCGAACATGCTCGACGATCTGCTTGGGGCCGCAGCTCGCGGCCGGGCTTCGGACGTCCACCTCACCGCCGATGCGCAGGCGCTGATGCGCGTCGACGGCGACCTGGAGCCCATTCCGGGATACCCCGACATCATCTCGGCGTCATGGCTCGAAGCCGCCGCGTACGAGTTGATGTCGGCATCGCAGCGCGACGAGTTCCAGTCGCACCACGAGGTCGACCTCGCGCACTCGATCGACGGCCTCGGTCGACTTCGCATCAACGTGTACCGGCAGCTCGGGGCGGTCGCGGTCGCGCTGCGATTCATCCCGAACAAGGTGTACACGCTTGAGCAGCTGGGCGCGCCCGCCATCGCGCGCGAGTTCGCGCTGAAGCCGCGTGGCCTCGTCCTCCTCACCGGCCCGACCGGATCGGGAAAGTCGACGACGCTGACAGCCATGGTCGACATCATCAATCACACGGTGCCGGCGCACGTAATCACGATCGAAGACCCGATCGAGTTCCAGCACGTGAGCAAGCGGTCGCTCATCCACCAGCGCGAGATCGGGTCGGACACGAACTCGTTCGCCGAGGCCCTTCGTCGCGTGCTGCGCCAGGACCCCGACGTCATCCTCGTCGGTGAGCTCCGCGACCCCGAGTCGATCCGGACCGCGCTGTCGGCGGCCGAGACCGGCCACCTCGTGCTCTCGACCCTGCACACCCAGGGTGCGGCCAAGAGCGTCAACCGCATCATCGACGTGTTCCCCGCCGACCAGCAGCACCAGATTCGCGCTCAGCTCGGCGACACGCTGCAGGGGGTCATCAGTCAGACGCTCATGCCGCTGTCGCAGACCGAGGGTCGGACGATCGCGACCGAGGTGCTGGTGAACACCCCGGCTGTGGCCAATATGATTCGCGAGGGTCAGGTCGCGCAGCTGTACTCCGCGATGCAGGCCGGGCAGGCAGTCGGTATGCACACTCTCGATCAGGACCTGAAGCGCTTGGTGTCGGAGGGTGTCATCTCGCTCACCGTCGCCAAGTCGTACGCCGTCGATCCGTCGACCCTCGAGAACGTCTACGTGCGCCCGCGCGACCTCGACGCCGATGAGTGGAGCAACCGCGCCAGCGATTGGCACCACCAGGACGCCGGAGTCTGACATGGCTGTCCTGCAGGAGTTCCGCTACCGCGCCATCGACCCGCGCGGCGGCGCGGTCGTCAAAGGCACGATCGAGGCGTCGACCGAGGCGTCGGTCACGACGAAGCTGAAGGCGCAGGGACTCACCCCGCTCGAGGTGATCGAGGTCTCGAAGACCGGTCTCAATATGGAGATCAAGATCCCGGGCCTGACCAAGCACGTGAAGGCGAAGTCCCTCGCGATCTTCGCCAAGCAGATGGCCGGCCTCATCAACGCCGGCCTGCCGCTCATGCGCACCCTGTCGATCCTCATCGAGCAGAGCGATGACAAGCGGCTGCAGCCGGCGCTCGTCGCTGTGCACGCCGATGTCGAGAGCGGCTCCTCTCTTTCGGGGGCGATGTCGCGGCATCCGGATGTCTTCCCGCCGCTGCTGCTCAGCATCGTTCGCGTCGGCGAGACGGGCGGCTTTCTCGGGGCCGCGCTCGACTCGATCGCCGAGAACTATCGCAAGGAAGCGGAGCTGCAGAACAAGATCCGCTCCGCGACGACGTATCCGACGATCGTCCTGATCGTGGCCGTCATCGGCGTCCTGGCCATGATCACGTTCATCGTGCCGGTGTTCGAGAACATGTTCGCCGGGCTGGGATCGACGCTGCCGGTGCCGACGCTCATCCTCGTCGCACTCTCGAAGAACATGGCGTGGATCCTGCCGGCCCTCGCCGTCGCGATCTTCGGCGGGTGGATCTGGTGGATGCGCAACAAGAACACCGAGCGGGTGCGCAAGGTGGTCGACCCGCTGAAGCTCAAGCTGCCGATCTTCGGCAAGCTCGCGACCAAGATGGCCGTCGCGCGGTTCAGTCGCAACCTGTCGATGATGCTCGAGGCCGGCGTGCCCATCATGCAGGCCCTTGCGATCGTCGCGCAGGCCTCGAACAACTTCAAAGTCGAGCAGGCCATCCACGAGGTGCAGGAGTCCATCCGGCACGGCAAATCCTTCGCCGTGCCACTTGCCAAGGCCGGGGTCTTTCCCGCCATGGTGCCGCAGATGGTGTCGGTCGGCGAGGAGTCCGGCACGCTGTCCGAGATGCTCGCGTCCATCGCCGACTTCTACGAAGACGAGGTCGAGACGGCGACGGAACAGCTGTCGGCGACCATCGAGCCGATCCTCATCGTCGGCCTCGGAATCATCATCGGCGGCATGGTCATTTCGCTATACCTGCCGATCTTCTCGCTGTACGGTGAACTCGGACAGCAGTAAAGCCACCGCTCCGCCGCCGCACCCGACTGCGTCGCTGCGATGACGGCGTGAAGCCGCCCCCGGGTCGTCCCCCAGCGCCCGGGGGTGTGCTGTTGGTGTGCCTGTGGTGCGGGAGCGCGCTTCGTCTCGTCGCTTCGCTCCTCGCTCAGTGGCCGGGCTTCAGCAGCGCTTCGTCTCGCTTCGCTCGCTCAGCGGCCGGGGGAGGGCGGGCCCGGAAACCGTGAAGTGGACGGGGCCTGTGCTGCGACCAAGAGCAGAGTGCCCCCGCGGCCGAAGGCCGCGGGGGCTCAATTCACAGCGAGACGCGCAGGACTTCTTCGATCGTGGTCAGGCCCTGGGCGACCTTGCCCCAGCCGTCCTCGCGGAGCGAGACCATGCCCTGCTGCAGCGCGACCTGGCGCATCTCGGTGCCCGTGGCACGCGTGACGACCAGCTGCTCGAGTTCGTCGCTCATCGTCATGACCTCGTGCAGACCGACCCGGCCCCGGTATCCCGTCCCCGAGCACGCCTCGCAACCGACTGCCTTGTAGATCTCGGGCACGTCGTGCGGGTCGTGGGGGAATCCCAGAGCGCCCAGCACCTCGGTGGTCTCGGTGTACGGCGCGCGGCACTTCAGGCACAGCCGGCGCGCGAGACGCTGGGCGATGACCGCCGACAGCGCGGTGGCCACGAGGAACGGCTCGGTGCCGATCTCGGTCAGACGCGTCAGCGCCGAGGGGGCGTCGTTGGTGTGCAGGGTCGACAGCACCAGGTGACCGGTGAGCGCCGCCTCGATCGAGATGACCGCGGTCTCTTTGTCGCGGATCTCACCGACCAGCACGACGTCGGGGTCGCTTCGCAGGATCGACCGCAGCGCTGAGGCGAAGGTGAGCCCGGCGCGGTTGTTGACCTGCACCTGGTTGATGCCGGCCATGCGGTACTCGACCGGATCCTCGACGGTGATCACGTTGATCTTCGGGTTCGACACCTCGCGGAGCGCGGTGTACAGCGTCGTGGACTTGCCCGAGCCGGTGGGCCCGGTGACCAGGATCATGCCGTGGGGGCGCACGATCGCCTCGCGGAAGCGCGTCTCGTTGATCTTCGAGAACATCAGGTCGCGCATGCCCATCGTCTGACCGGAGTTGTCGAGGATTCGCATGACGATCTTCTCGCCCCACACCGTCGGCAGCGTCGCCACGCGCAGGTCGACCGTGCGCCCGTCGTGCGACACCGACAGGCGGCCGTCCTGCGGCTTGCGCTTCTCGGCGATGTCGATGGCCGACATGATCTTCAGGCGCGAGATGATCCCGTCCTGGATGCCGCGGTCGGCCTTCTGCATCTCGTGCAGCACCCCGTCGATGCGGAACCGCACGGTCAGCTGCCGCTCGCCCGGCTCGACGTGGATGTCGCTCGCGCGGTCGTTGATGGCCTGCGCGATCAGCAGGTTCACGAACCGCACCACGGGTGCGTCGCTGTCCTGCTCGCCGAGCTCTTCGGTGAACGACGCCTGTGAGGCCGCCGACGTCTCTTCGATCGACGCCGACAGCTCGCTGAGCTCCTCGTCCGAGCGCAGGAACCGCTCGAACATCTGCCCCAGCGCGTCCTTGGCGACCACGACCGGCTCGACGAACAGGTCGGTCACGCTCGCGACGTCGTCGAGCGCGACGATGTCGGTCGGATCCAGCGTTCCGACGATCAGCCGATCGCCGCGCTTGTCTATCGGTATCAGGCTGTACTTGCGGCACACGGCCGTCGGCACGAGCGCGACGATGCTCGGATCCAACGGCATCTCGGACAGATCGACGAACCGATGGCCGGTGTTGAGCGCCACCGCCTCGGCCACCTGCGAATGCGTCACCAGAGACTGACCGGCCAAATGCTCGATCAGATCCGGTGTATCACCGAATTGCGTCAGCGCAGCTGACATATCCGACGCACGTATTGCCCCAGTCAATACGAGCGTCTGAGCGAGTCCCCTCACAGCGTCCCCAATCGCTACCCCAGATGCTACGCCCACCGGGACCGCGACGGGAGGGATCGAGGCCATTCTCCGGGCCTCGCGCCGCGATCTGTATGGTGAACCCATGCCGGCAATTATCCCGAAGATCATCGCCTGGATGCTGTCTTTGAAAATTCTTCGGGCAATCTTGTTATTCAGCGAACGCCGCGGAGCGATGCTCGCCGACAGCGTCACCTACCGCGCCCTGTTCAGCATCTTCGCCGGCGTGCTGCTCGGATTCTCGTTCGCGGCGCTGTGGCTTGCGGGCAATCCCGCCGCACTGCAGTCCCTCGTGCAGTCGGTGGATGCCGTGATCCCGGGCCTCGTCGGCGACGGGGGACTGATCGACACGTCCGCGATCCAGGCGCCCGCCGGGCTTACCGTCACCGGCATCCTCGGCACCGTAGGTCTCGTCCTGGCCGCGATCGGCGCGATCGGCTCGATGCGGACGGCGATTCGCACCATCGTCGGAATCACCCACGACGACGTCCTCTTCATCTGGGTGATCCTGCGCAACCTGGCGCTTGCGATCGGCATCGGCGTGGCCCTGGCCGCCTCGGCGGTGATCACGTACCTCGCGACCTTCGGCGTCGGCATCCTGACTGGCCTCTTCGGCCGCCCCGCCGACGGCCCCGTCGCGAGCGTCCTGACCGCGGTCATCGGCATCGTGGTCGTCTTCGCCCTGGATGCCGCGGCCATCGCCGTGCTCTTCCGCGTGCTGTCGGGTATCAAGCCGCCCGCGAAGGCGCTGTGGCCGGGGGCGCTCCTGGGCGCGTTCGGGCTGACCGTGCTGCAGCAGCTGTCAGGCCTGTTCGTCGGCGGAGCGTCGTCGAACCCGCTGCTGGCCTCGTTCGCCTCGCTCATCGCGCTGCTGCTGTGGGTGAACCTGTCGTCGCAGGTGATCCTCATCGCTTCGGCGTACATCGTCGTCGGCGTCGAGGAATCCCATGACCGCGTGCGCGCGAAGTACGGCGCGTCGACCTTCGCGCAGCGCCGGGTGCGGCAGGCGGAGTCCCAGGTGCAGCTCGCCACCGAGGAACTCGACAAAGCGCGCGCCGCGGAGGCTGCCGAGAGAGAGAAGGTGTCGGCATGACCATCCGCACCCCCGCCTACACGTGCGAGCAGGTCCGCATGGCCGAGGCGCCCCTGCTCGCTCGCGGCGAGCCGCTCATGGCCCGTGCCGCCGCCGCCCTCGCCGGGATCGTCCGGCGCGTCGGCGGGTTCTCGACCGACCCGGATGCCGGGGCCCCCGGCGGCGCCCCCACCACCCACGCGCGGCACCTGCTCGTCCTCGCCGGCAGCGGCAACAACGGCGGCGACGCCCTCTACGCCGCCGCGCACCTGGCCGAAGAGATCGACGTGGACGTGCTCGTCGTCGGCCCGCGCGTGCACGAGCACGGGCTGGCGGCGGCGATGGCCGCCGGGGCGCGGCGCGTCGAGATCCCGGCTGTTCGGGATGCCGCCGAGCCCTACGACCTGATCCTCGACGGCATCCTCGGCATCGGCTCCGCCGCCGACCCCACCCTGCACGGCAACGCGCGCGAGGCGGTGCTTGCGCTGCTGCCCGCGGTGCGCGAGGGGCGCACGCGCGTGATCGCCGTCGACCTGCCGAGCGGCCTGCATCCCGACACCGGCGAAGCCGGCGACACGGTGCTGCCGGCATCCGTCACCGCCACGTTCGGCGCCGTGAAGGCCGGGCTCGTCCGCGGGCGCGGACCCGAGCTCGCCGGAGAGGTCGTGCTGGTGGACCTCGACCTGCTGCGCGAGCTCGACGGATTCCTGCCGTCGGAGTGGGCCGAGGTCGACCGGGTCGTGCGCGCGACGAAGTGACGGCGGCGGGTCAGTCGCGGGCGTAGCGCTCGACGAACGCGCGCAGCATGCGCGCCGGGTGCGACACGGGGGCCGCGCGGACGGCGGCGAGGGTCAGCTCCAGCTCGTGCGAGGCGAAGTACCCGTGCGAGGCGTACGCGTGGATGCGGGTCGTGATGCCGTCGACGTCGAGCTCGGGGTGGAACTGCGTCGCGTACACGTTCTGCCCGACCCGGAACATCTGCACCGGGCACGTCGGCGACGACGCCAGCAGCGTCGCCGCCTCGGGCAGCTGCGAGATCGCCTCTTTGTGCCCGACGAACGCGTGGAAGGTCTCGGGCAGGCCGTCCAGCAGCGGGTCGGCGCGCCCGGCATCCGTCATCGACACCGGCACGACGCTGATCGGCTCGCCGTAGGTGCGGTCGATCGTCGCGCCGAGGTAGGTGCCGACGGTGCCGACGCCGTAGCAGGCGCCGAGGAACGGCGCATCGCGGGCGACCACCCGCGCCAGCAGCGCCTGGAACTCGGCCTCGACGCGGTGCTGCACGGCGGACTTCTTCTCGGCGGGGTCCGAGGCGTTGAACGGCCCGCCGCCGACGAAGATGCCTGAGAGCTCGTCGAGGTCGAACTCGGGCATCGGCCCCGCCTCGAGCCGCACGCGGATGAGGTCCCTCTCGTCGAGCCCGGTGTAGCGCAGGAACAGCGCGTACTCCTCGTCGGCGGGGACGTCCTCGGCGCGCGTGGCGAGGAGGACGAACGGCTTCACCCAACGAGTGTACGGCCCGCGCCGCACCCCGGATGGCGGGCTCACCTCCGCCCCCATGACTCACGAACCGTGTGAGCGTCAAGTTCACCGGCGAAATCGGATGGCGGGTCTAGGCTCAGGCCATGGCTATTGCACGACTTCACGGAGGCCCGCTCGACGGGCAGGTCCTTCCTCTCGACGACGCCGACCTCGACCGCCTCATCGTGCCGTACAGCGAGACCCAGATCGTCTACGAGCGCCGCGGCGAGGCCGAGAACACCGGCGAGTCCGACGGCCCGACGCAGGCGGCGTTCTGGTTCGTCGAGGCGCAGGACGACATCGACCCCGACAGCGATTCGGCGCGTGACCGGCGCTGACGCCACCCCGTCGCCCGCCGAGGACGCACCCGCGCACTCGGTCGAGGTCGAGCTGAAGTACGACGTCGACGACACCACCCCGCTGCCCGACTGGTCGGCGCTGCCGGGAGTGGTGTCGGTCGGCGTCGGCGAGGTGCGCGAACTCGACGCGCTCTACCTCGACACCGCCGACTACGCCCTCGCGCACTCCGGCCACGCACTCCGTCGCCGCACCGGCGGCCCTGACGCCGGCTGGCACATCAAGGGACCCCGCCAGGGTCTCGGCCGCGCCGAGACCCAGTGGCCGCTCACCGGCGACGACACGGTGCCCGCAGCCGTCCGCGAGACGCTCGCCCCGATCACCCGCGACGATCTCGGCCCGATCGCCCGCATCCGCAACACCCGCACGGCATATGCGCTGCGGGATGCCGGGGGAGCCCTCGTCGCCGAGTTCGCCGACGACCGGGTCCAGACGCGCGACGAGCGCTCCGGCATCGAACGCCGCTGGCGCGAGTGGGAGGTCGAGCTCGGCCCCGGCGCCCCGGACGACGACGCCGGACGCGACGCGCTGCTGACCGCGGTCGCCGCGGCGGTGGAGTCCGCGGGGGCGCGGCCGGCGGCATCCGCCTCGAAACTCGCCCGGGCACTCGGCCACTGACGCCGCACTTAGACAACGAACGGAGCCCCGGGAAGATCCCGGGGCTCCGTTCGTCGAGTCGAGGAACGACTCAGAGGTTGATCATGTGACCCGCGAGGCCGTGGAACGCCTCTTGCACCGCCTCGGACAGCGTCGGGTGGGTGTGGATGTTGCGGGCCGCCTCGAGGGCGGTCAGGTCCCACTTCTGCGCGAGGGTCAGCTCGGGCAGCAGCTCCGACACGTCCGGGCCGACCATGTGGCCGCCGAGGAGCTCGAGGTGCTCGCCGTCGGCGATCAGCTTCACGAAGCCGACCGGCTCGCCCAGGCCGTTGGCCTTGCCGTTGGCCGAGAACGGGAACTTCGCGACCTTCACGTCGTAGCCGGCGTCGCGCGCCTGCTGCTCGGTGAGGCCGAACGAGGCCACCTGCGGCGAGCAGAACGTCGCGCGCGGCATCATGCGGTAGTCGCCCAGCAGCATCGTCTCGGCCTTGCCGATGGTCTCGGCCGCCACGACGCCCTGCGCCTCGGCGACGTGCGCCAGCTGCAGCTTGGCGGTGACGTCGCCGATCGCGTAGATGTGGGGGACGTTCGTGCGCATGTGGTCGTCGATGTCGATCGCGCCGCGCTCGGTCAGCTTGACGCCGGTCTTGTCGAGCCCGAAGCCCTCGACGTTCGGGGCGAAGCCGATCGACATGAGCACCTTGTCGGCGTCGATCGAGCTCTGCGAGCCGTCCTTGGCGGTGTAGGCGACGGTGACTTTGTCGCCCGAGTCGGTGACCGACTCGACCTTGGTCGAGGTGAGGATGTCGACGCCGAGCTTCTTGTAGTGGCGCGCGATCTCTTTCGAGACCTCTTCGTCCTCGTTCGGCAGGGCGCGGTCGAGGAACTCGATGATCGTGACCTTGACGCCGTAGTTGGCCATGACGAAGGCGAACTCCATGCCGATGGCGCCCGCGCCGACGACGACGAGCGACGAGGGCAGCTCGCGCGTGAGGATCTGCTCCTCGTAGGTGACGACGTTGTCGCTCAGCTGCACGCCCGGCAGCAGGCGCACCTTCGAGCCGGTCGAGATGATCGCGTTGTCGAAGGTGACCGAGTCGGTCGAGCCGTCGGTCTTGGTCACCTGGATGGTGTTCGCGTCGACGAAGGTGCCGCGACCCTCGTACTCGGTGACCTTGTTCTTCTTCATCAGGTAGTGGATGCCCTTGACGTGCGTCTCGGACACCTTGCGGCTGCGATCCCACGCCGCGCCGAAGTCGAACGACACATCACCCGAGATGCCGAACAGCTCGGCCTTGTGGGTGAACGTGTGGGCGAGGTCGGCGTTCTTCAGCAGAGCCTTCGAGGGGATGCAGCCGACGTTGAGGCAGACACCGCCCCAGTACTTCTCTTCGATGATCGCGACCTGAAGGCCGAGCTGGGCGGCGCGGACGGCCGCGACGTACCCGCCGGGGCCTGCGCCGAGGATGGCGACGTCGTAGTGGGGCATGGCCCTCAGCCTATCGCCCGGCGCGTTATTGTGCGCCGCCGCGTGACGCACGGCGTAGCCGTGCGACGACCAGGTACGACAGCGCCCCGAGCACGCCCGCCCCGATCATGCCGCCGATCACCCACGGGGTGTCGTCGACCACCGGCTGCGCGGGCGCCGGCACGGGCGTCGCGGTCGCCGACGGGGTGGGCGCGGCGGTCTCGGCGGGGGTCGGCTCGGCGGTGGGCGCGGGCTCTTCGACGGTGAACGCGAACTGCCCCGAGATCGGGTGCCCGTCGCTCGAGACGACCTTCCACAGCACCGTCACCTCGCCCGCGGCAGGACCCGCGAGCGCCTGGGTCAGCCGCGCCTGGTCGATCGACGGCTCGCCGTCGACGAGGCTCGTGCCCGCGGCATCCGTCACCTGCAGCTCTGTCGCACCCGGCTCGGACGAGATCGGCGCGCTGAAGTCCAGCGCGATCTCGCCGGGAAGCGTCTCGAGCACGGCCCCGTCTGCCGGGTCGCTCGCCACGAGCGCGTCGTGCGCGAGGGCGGGGGATGCCGGCGCCCCGGCCAGCAGCATCGTCGCGGCGGCGATCAGAGCGAGGCGGAGCGA
This sequence comes from Microbacterium aureliae, assembly GCF_054780155.1. Taxonomy (NCBI): domain Bacteria; kingdom Bacillati; phylum Actinomycetota; class Actinomycetes; order Micrococcales; family Microbacteriaceae; genus Microbacterium; species Microbacterium aureliae. Next base: position 101,372 of record NZ_BAAGWW010000003.1, on the reverse strand, counting down.
GCGGGGGCGAGAACCGGGGGAGCGCACCCGGTCCAGCGTAGCAGGGTCTTCCCTCGGCGCCCGGCCGCGTCTAGCCTGGCCGTCAGGCGGGTTCCTCGCCCGCCGTCACCTATTCGAGAGTGAGGCGGAGCGATGGACGCCATGATGATGGACGCCATGTCCAAGGACATGAAGATGCCCGGCATGGACACGATGGACATGGCCGCGATGCAGGCGTGTATGGATGCCTGCTCGGCCTGCGAGCAGGCATGCGTAGTCTGCTCGACGCAGGAGATGTCGTGCGCGCCGGCGTGCATGAACTGCGCCGACATGTGCAACACGATGATGCGATCGATGATGCGGATGCAGGGCATGACGCCCGCGTCGATGATGGCGATGCTCGACGCCTGCATCGCCATGTGCCAGACCTGCATGGACGAGTGCATGCAGCACGCCGACCACAGCGAGGTCTGCAAGATGTGCGCTCAGTCGTGCCAGGCGTGCATGGACGCGTGCCAGGCCATGAAGGAGTCGATGATGGCGTGACGCCGTCGCCGACCGGTCAGAGCGGCAGGATGTTATACCGGGCGGTGCCGACCGCCAGCACGTCGTAGCGTCCGTGCAGGGCCACCGGGGTGCCCGCCTCGACCCGCCGCGCCGCGCCGGCGCCGCTCCACACGGTGCGGGCCTCGCCGCCGGCCAGCGGCGCGATGACGACGACGCCGGTGGCGGCATCCGCCTGCTCGACGAAGCCGTCGACCCACTCGGACGGGGTCGCCGAGGCCAGCCGCGCCTGGATCAGGTGCAGGGCGTGACCGGGAGCGTACGAGGTGCAGGGTCCGTCCGTGGCGCACATGCAGATCGCACGCTCACGCACCTGGAGGGGCGGGATGTGGCTCTGCGGACTCGACACGGTGGACTCCCAGTCAGTAGGTTCGATGTCCAGTCAGGTTACGAGGCGTGCCGCCCCAGGGCACGCCGGCCGAAACGGGGCGAAACATGCCGCATCCCCGCGACCGTCATCGACGGGCGCACAGGGGCGAGTCGGTCCGTTAGGCTTGCAACCGCTAGAGGAGGTCCACCGTGGACGACAATCGCCGACCCGAGCCGGGTGACATCCGGCGCGGCCGCGACGCCGACGAGACCCGCAGCTTCGAGCGCGGGTCCGATGTCACGCAGACCTTCGGCCACGACTCCGACCTGTCGTTCGTCCCCTTCGGCAGCGAGCTGAACACCGCCGAGCTCGACGCGATCGAGGCGCTCCCGTCGGGCGCCGCGCTGCTGCTGGTCCGCTCGGGCCCCACGGCGGGCGCGCGATACCTGCTCGACAGCGACGTCACCACGGTCGGGCGCCACCCCGAGGCCGACATCTTCTTCGACGACGTCACCGTCTCTCGCCGTCACGCCGAGATCACCCGTGCCGGCACGAACTTCGAGCTCGTCGACCAGCGCTCGCTCAACGGCACCTACGTCAACGGGGAGCGCGTGGACCGCGCCGTCCTCACCAACGGGGCCGAGGTGCGGGTGGGCAAGTTCCGCCTGAACTTCTTCGTCTCGCCCGCCGACCTCGGCCACGCCCCGGTCGCCTGATGGCGCCGGCCACCGCCCGCGAACGCTCGGCGTCCGCGGGGCTGCTGAGTATCGGCCAGGTGCTCGCCCGGCTCACCCCCGAATTCCCCACGCTCACCTCGAGCAAGCTGCGCTTCCTCGAGGTGCAGGGGATCGTCTCGCCCACCCGCACCGAGTCGGGCTACCGCAAGTTCTCGCAGGCCGACCTCGACCGGCTGCGCCTCGCGCTCACCCTGCAGCGCGACCACTACATGCCGCTGGGCGTCATCCGCGACTACCTCGAGGACGTCGACGCCGGCCGCGACCCGGCGCCGCAGGCCGCCGTCCCGCCGCCCTCGATCGTGCCCGCGCCGCGCCGCTACCGCCGGCCCGAGCTGCTGACGGCGGCCGGCGCCGCCCCCCAACTGCTCAACGACGCCATCAGCGTCGGCATCCTCGCCGGCAGCGACTCGTACACCGACCAGCACGTGCAGCTGCTGCGCGCGCTCGTGGCCCTGGACCGTCACGGCATCGAGCCGCGGCACGTGCGGGCGCTGCGCCAGAACGCCGAGCGCGACGTCGCCCTCATCGAGCAGGCCATCGCGCCGGTGCTGCGCCGGACGGATGCCGCCTCTCGCGGCCGCGCCGGCGAGGTCGGCACCGAGCTCGCCAAGCGGCTGGACGAGGTGCGCGCGATCTTCATCCGCACGGCGCTGGACCGCCTGCTCGGATGAGCGCGCCGGGGGTCCGCGGCGACACGCCGGGACCCGAACGGCGGATGTCGTTGCCGGAGGGGCCCGGCTCATCTAGCGTGGGAATGTCCGCATTCGGAGGGGAGAGAGCATGACTGCTCGAGAAGCGGCCGACGATCAGCCGTTCGTCGCAGACCTGCTCTTCACCGACGGGCTGCCGCAGATGGACGACGAAGTCGGCTATCGCGGCGCCGCCGCCGCCCGCGCCGCGGGCATCACCTACCGGCAGCTGGACTACTGGGCACGCACCGAACTCGTCGAACCCACCGTCCGCGGTGCGTCCGGCTCGGGATCCCAGCGCCTCTACGGCTTCCGCGACATCCTCGTGCTCAAGCTCGTCAAGCGCCTGCTCGACACCGGCATCTCGTTGCAGCAGATCCGCGTCGCCGTCGACCAGCTGCGTGCCGCCGGCATCCGCGACCTCGCCGGCACGACCCTCATGAGCGACGGCGCGTCGGTGTACCTGTGCACCTCGAACGACGAGGTCATCGACCTGGTCAGTCGCGGTCAGGGCGTCTTCGGCATCGCCGTGGGCAAGGTGCTCCGCGAAGTGGAGTCCACGCTGGTGGAGTTCTCGCCCGAGGCCCCCGACGCCATGGACGAGCTCGCCGCTCGCCGCGCCGCCCGCACCGCCTGACGCCCCGGCCTTTCCGCCGCCGCCGTCACCGGCATCCGTCGTGCCCGCCGTTCGCGCCCCACGACCGCGAGACTGCATCTCTGTACCGAGACCGCGGTCTCATCCCACCGTCTCGGGAGAGAGATGCAGTCTCGCGGGTGAAGGCGGGGCGAGGCGCGGGAGGGACGGCGCGGGGCGGGGGCCGGGTCAGGCGCGGACTTCGCCGGCGACGGGGATGCGGCCGGTGCGGATGATGCGGTCCAGCAGCGCGTCGAAGTCGGCCGCGAGCTCCTGAGCGGAATCGCCGGGCCAGATGTGCAGCGGCTTGGCCGCGCCCTGCGCCTGCTGCAGCGACGTGCGCTCGGGCAGCTGCGGCGAGAGGACGAGCGGGCCGAACATGTCGCGCAGCTCTTTGATGCGGAACTGGTGCTCGATCGACTGCGGGCGCACGCGGTTGACCACGATGCCGAGGGGCTGGAGGCGGGGCGAGAGGCCGCGGCGGATCTCTTCGATCGCGCGCAGTGCGCGGTCGGCGGCGGCGACCGAGAACAGGCCCGGCTCGGTGATGACGATGACGCGGTCGCTGGCCGCCCACGCCGTGCGCGTGAGGGCATTCAGCGACGGGGCGCAGTCGATGAGGACGAGGTCGTACTCGGACTCGATGGTCGCGAGGGCCTCTTCGAGCTTCCACACGTCGCGCACCGAGGGGTGCGGGCCGTCGAAGTTGATCGCCGACGGGCTCCCGATCATGACGTCTATCGTGCCCGGATGGACCTTCGCCCAGCCGCTCGTGGTGATCGCCTGGCGGACCGTCTTCTCTTTCGGGTTCTCGAGGACGTCGGCGATGTTCAGGCGCCCGGCGACCTGGATGTCCATGCCTGTCGACACGTCCGACTGCGGGTCGAGATCGACCACGAGAGTGCGCACGCCGCGGGCGAAGGCCGCCGAGGCGAGACCCAGCGTCACGGTCGTCTTGCCGACGCCGCCCTTGAGAGAACTGACCGAGAGCACGTGCACAATCGTCCACGTTACCGTCCCCTAGGCTGAGAGCACACTCAGCCGCCCCCCGACGCTGCACGCGAGGTGAGCATGTTCTCGAAGATCCTGGTTGCGAACCGCGGTGAGATCGCGATCCGCGCCTTCCGAGCCGCGTTCGAACTGGGGGCCCGCACGGTCGCGGTGTTCCCCTACGAGGACCGCAACTCGCTGCACCGCCTGAAGGCGGACGAGGCGTACCGGATCGGCGAGATCGGGCATCCCGTCCGGGCCTACCTCGACGTCGACGAGATCATCCGCGTCGCGCTCGAGAGCGGCGCCGACGCCATCTACCCCGGCTACGGATTCCTCTCGGAGAACCCCGAGCTCGCCGAGAAGGCCGCCGCCAACGGCATCGCCTTCATCGGCCCGCCCGCCGCCGTCCTCGAGATGGCCGGCAACAAGGTCACCGCCAAGCAGCACGCGATCGCCGCGGGTGTGCCGGTGCTGCGCTCCACCGAGGCGTCCGACGACGTCGACGCGCTCGTCGCGCAGGCGCCCGACATCGGCTTCCCCATCTTCGTCAAGGCCGTCGCCGGCGGCGGCGGGCGAGGGATGCGGCGGGTCGAGACCCCCGCCGAGCTGCCGCCGGCGCTGGCCGAGGCCATGCGTGAGGCCGGCAGCGCATTCGGCGACTCGCGCGTCTTCCTCGAGCAGGCGGTGCAGCGCCCCCGGCACGTCGAGGTCCAGATCCTCGCCGACGCCGCCGGCACCACCGTGCACCTCTACGAGCGGGACTGCTCGGTGCAGCGCCGCCACCAGAAGGTCATCGAGATCGCGCCCGCGCCCAACCTGGATGACGGCATCCGCGAAGATCTGCACCGCTACGCGATCGCCTTCGCGGAGTCGATCGGGTATGTCAACGCCGGCACCGTGGAGTTCCTGCTCGAGACCGCCGGTCCCCGCGCGGGCGAGGTCGTCTTCATCGAGATGAACCCCCGCATCCAGGTCGAGCACACCGTGACCGAAGAGGTGACCGACGTCGACCTGGTGCAGTCGCAGATGCGGATCGCCGCGGGGCAGACCCTCGCCGAGCTCGGCCTGACGCAGGACCACATCCGCCTGCGGGGCGCCGCGCTGCAGTGCCGCATCACCACCGAGGACCCCACGCAGGGCTTCCGGCCCGACACCGGCAAGATCACCACCTACCGCTCGCCCGGCGGTGCCGGCATCCGCCTGGACGGCGGCACGACCGCCGCAGGCTCGCAGGTGAGCCCCCACTTCGACTCGATGCTCGCCAAGCTCACGTGCCGCGGCCGCGACTTCGGCGCGGCGGTGCTGCGCGCCCGCCGCGCGCTGGCGGAGTTCCGCATCCGCGGCGTCTCGACGAACATCCCGTTCCTGCAGGCCGTGCTCGACGACGACGCGTTCGTCGCCGGCGACCTGAGCACCTCGTTCATCGACGAGCGCCCCGAGCTCGTCAAGGGACGCCCGTCGAAGGACCGCGGCACCAAGATCCTGAACTGGCTCGTCGACACCACCGTCAACAAGCCCCACGGCGAGAACCCCGTCACCGTCGACCCGCGGGCGAAGCTGCCGCTCATCGACCTGCACGCGCCCGCGCCCGACGGGTCCCGCCAGCGCCTGCTCGAGCTCGGCCCGGCCGGCTTCGCCAAGGCCTTGCGCGACCAAGAGGCCCTCGCTGTCACCGAGACCACCTTCCGCGACGCGCATCAGTCGCTGCTGGCCACGCGCGTGCGCACCAAGGACCTCGTCGCCGTCGCGCCGTACGTCGCGCGCATGACGCCGCAGCTGCTCAGCGTCGAGGCGTGGGGCGGGGCGACGTACGACGTCGCGCTGCGGTTCCTCGGCGAGGACCCGTGGGAGCGGTTGGACAAGCTGCGGGCGGCGCTGCCGAACGTCGCGATCCAGATGCTGCTGCGCGGTCGCAACACCGTGGGCTACACGCCGTATCCCACCGAGGTCACCGACGCGTTCGTGCGCGAGGCCGCCGCCGGGGGCATCGACATCTTCCGCATCTTCGACGCCCTCAACGACGTCTCGCAGATGCGGCCCGCGATCGACGCAGTGCTCGCCACCGGCACCTCGATCGCCGAGGTGGCCGTCTGCTACACCGGCGACCTGCTCAACCCCGCCGAGGACCTCTACACCCTCGACTACTACCTGCGTCTGGCGGAGCAGATCGCGGATGCCGGGGCGCACGTCCTCGCCATCAAGGACATGGCGGGGCTGCTGCGGCCGGCCGCCGCGGCGCGCCTGGTGTCCGCGCTCCGCCAGCGGTTCGACCTGCCGGTGCACGTCCACACCCACGACACCGCCGGGGGACAGCTGGCCACCCTGCTCGCCGCGAGCGCCGCCGGCGCGGACGCCGTGGACGCGGCATCCGCCCCCATGTCGGGCACCACCAGCCAGCCGTCGCTGTCGGCCCTCGTCGCCGCCCTCGCCCACACCGAGCGCGACACCGGGATCGACCTCGCCGCCGTCAGCGACCTCGAGCCGTACTGGGAGGCGGTGCGCCACCTGTACCGCCCGTTCGAGTCGGGTCTGCCGGGCCCCACCGGCCGGGTGTACCACCACGAGATCCCCGGCGGGCAGCTGTCGAACCTGCGCCAGCAGGCGATTGCGCTCGGCCTCAGCGAGGACTTCGAGCTCATCGAGGACATGTACGCCGCCGCCAACCGGATCCTCGGACGCGTGCCCAAGGTCACGCCGTCCTCGAAGGTCGTCGGCGACCTGGCGCTGCACCTCGCCGCCGTCAAGGCCGACCCCGACGACTTCGAGCAGAACCCGCACACCTACGACGTGCCGGACTCGGTCGTCGGCTTCATGGCCGGCGAGCTCGGCGACCTGCCCGGCGGGTGGCCCGAGCCCTTCCGCACCAAGGTGCTGCGGGGCCGTCAGGTCGACATCGAGGTGACGCCCTTGACGGATGCGGAATCCGCCGCCCTCGCGGGCGACTCGGCGACCCGCCGCTCGACGCTGAACCACCTGCTCTTCCCGGCGCCCACGCGCGCCTTCCAGCAGACCCGCGAGGTGTTCGGCGACCTGAGCGTCCTCGACACCGCCGACTACCTGTACGGCATCAGCGCCGGGTCGGAGCACGTGGTCGAGATCGAGCGGGGCGTGCAGCTGTACGTGGGGCTCGAGGCGATCGGCGCCGCCGACGACAAGGGCATGCGGACGGTCATGACGACCCTCAACGGGCAGCTCCGCCCGGTGTTCGTGCGCGACCGCAGCATCGAGGTCGAGGCGCGGCAGGCCGAGAAGGCCGACACCTCGAAGCCCGGCCAGGTCGCCGCGCCGTTCTCGGGCGTCGTGACGCTGAAGACGGCGGTCGGCGACACCGTCGAGGCCGGCCAGCCGGTCGCCTCGATCGAGGCGATGAAGATGGAGGCGGCCATCACCGCACCCGTCGACGGAGTCGTCGAGCGCGTCGCGATCGGCGCGACCCAGCAGGTCGACGCCGGTGACCTTTTGGTCGTGATCCGCCCCGCGCATTAGCCTGGGGGGCGGCGTGCCGATATGCCGACACGCCCCGTTCCCTTTGGAGATGCCCGCAGTGAGCCTCGACCGACCCGACCACCACGCGTCCGACGACGACGACAACGCCGTCCTGGGCGAGACCGGCGGACTGGATGCCGCCTCGCTCGGCTTCCCCGGCGGCACGACCGAGCACGTCGCGGTGATCTTCCCGACCCACCACGACGAGGACGACCTGGACGACCTCGGCGACGAGGTCTCGTACGAGCCGCCGCAGCCCGACGAGATCACCGCCGAGGCCGAGATCGTCGAGCCCGAGCTGCCGATCGAGCCCGCCGCCGACCGCAGCTTCACCGTCGAGGACATCCTCGACGCGATCGAGGTGACCGACGAGCCGGCCGACGACGAAGAGGCGCACGCCGTCGCCGAGGAGCCTGCCGCCGAGGAGCCTGCGGCCGAAGAGCAGCCCGCGCAAGAGGAGCCCGCGGAGGAGGAGCCCGCGCAGGAGCTCGCCGCCGCGCAGCCCGAGGATCCCTTCGCCGCGTTCGCCCCGGTCGCCGAGGAGCCCGTCGCGGCCGCCGCGCCCGCCGCGCACC
>NZ_BAAGWW010000003.1:0-93308 GCF_054780155.1 Microbacterium aureliae | reverse complement strand
CGCCCCGCGCCCGCCGCGGCCGCGCCCGTCGCCGTGCCCGCCGCTCCGCCGCTGCCGCAGCCCACCCGCGTCGTGGCACCCCGCCCCGACGTGACGCTGCAGTCCAAGCGCCTGGGGGAGTTCGAGGCCGACCGTGAGACGGCGGATCTGCTGACCCCCGACCGGCTGCTCGACCCGCACCACCTGGTCAAGCCCGAGCCCGAGGGCACGTGGCAGAACCTCGTGTACCGCCTCTCGGCGCACCGCATCAACCTGGGCGACAGCAAGCGGGCCAGCGCCCGCAAGGAGCTCGACCGCCGCATCGCGGCGCCCCTCAACGGCGTCGCGCGGTTCGTGCCGGTGCTCTCGCGCAAGGGCGGCGTCGGCAAGACCACCGTGACGACCCTGCTCGGGCAGGCGCTGGCCGACGCGCGGGACGACCGCGTCATCGCCATCGACGCCAACCCCGACCGGGGCACGCTCGCCGAGCGCATCTCGCGCACGAGCGGCAAGACGGTGCGCGACCTCGTCCGCACCCGCGACAAGGTCGTCGGCTACAACGACCTGTCGGCGATCGTCGCGCGCGACGAGACGCGCCTGGACGTCGTGGCCTCGGACACCGACCCGCACGTGGCCGAAGCGTTCAGCGACACCGACTACGACGACGTCGCCTCGCTCGCCGCGCACTACTACTCCGTGGTCCTCACCGACACCGGCACCGGCATCGTCCACTCGGTGATGTCGGCGACCCTGGGGCGCGCCGACCAGCTCGTCATCGTTTCGGGCCTGAGTGTCGACGAGGCGCGGCTGGCGTCCGAGACACTGACGTGGCTGGAGTCCCACGGGTACGGCGACCGCGTGCGCAGCGCCGTCGTCGTCCTCAACAACGCCCGTCCCGGCGCGCCGCTCGTGCGCCCCGACGAGCTCGAGGCCCACTTCCGCTCGCGCGTGCGCGCGGTGGTGCGGATGCCGTACGACCCGCACATCGCCGCCGGCAGCGCCATCGTCTACCGCGACCTCGCGCCCGAGACGCGCCAGGCCGCCCGCGAGCTGGCCGCCGTCGTCGTCGAGGGTCTTCGCGCGATGACCTCCGCGGCGTAAGCGCCGACATGACCGTCAGAGCCATCCGCGTCTTCGGCGACCCCGTCCTGCGCGCACCCAGCGCCCCCATCGACGAGATCGACGACGGCATCCGCGCCCTCGTCCGCGACCTGCTCGACACCGTCGCCCTGCCCGGGCGCGCCGGTGTCGCCGCCCCGCAGGTCGGGGTGAACCTGCGCGCCTTCAGCTACAACATCGACGGCGACATCGGGTACGTCCTCAACCCCGTCCTCGTCGAGGTGCGCGGCGAGCCCGTGCCCACCGGCGAAGGCTGCCTGTCGGTGCCGGGACTGTGGCACGACGCGCTGCGCCACCCGTGGGCGAAGGTCGTCGGCATCGACCTCGACGGCGACGAGGTCGTCCTCGAGGGCGAAGGGCTCCTCGCCCAGGCTCTCCAGCACGAGACCGACCACCTCGACGGCATGCTCTACCTGCAGCGGCTCACCCCCGAGGAGCGCCGGGCGGCGATGAGAGAGATCCGCGAAGCCGACTGGTACTGACCCGGACGCACGGAGCCCCGGACCTCGATGAGGCCCGGGGCTCCGGCATCCGCTCGCCGTGGACTACGGCAGCGAGACGTTGGTGGTGTTGACCGGCGAGGCGTAGATCTCGTCGATGTCGCCGGCGAAGTCGCTCAGGATGACGTTGCGCTTGATGCTCATCTTGGGCGTCAGGTGCCCGCTCGCCTCGGTCCACTCCGTGGGGAGGATCGTGAACTTGCGGATCGACTCGGCGCGCGAGACGCGCTTGTTGGCGACGTCGACGGCCTTCTGCACCTCGGCGCGGACGGCGTCGTTCTTCGCCGCATCCGCCAGCGACATGTCGGCGGGCAGGCCGTGGTTCGACAGCCACGCCGGCAGCATCTCGGGGTCGAGGGTGATCAGCGCCGAGATGAACGGCTTCTGGTCACCGACGACGACCACCTGGCTGACGATCGGGTTGGCGCGGATCGGGTCCTCGAGCGCGGCCGGGGCGACGTTCTTGCCGCCGGCGGTGACGATGATCTCTTTCTTGCGACCGGTGATCGTGAGGAAGCCCTCGGAGTCGAACGACCCGATGTCGCCGGTCTTGAACCAGCCGTCGTCGAAGGCCGCGGCGGTGGCCTCGGGGTTGCGCCAGTACTCCTTGAAGACGTTGATGCCGCGCACCTCGATCTCGTTGTCCTCGGCGAGGCGGATGCCCACACCCGGGAGGACGGGACCGACGGTGCCGATCTTGGACTTCGTGGCGAGGTTCACCGTCGCGGGCGCGGTGGTCTCGGTCAGGCCGTAGCCCTCGAGGATCGTCACGCCGAGGCTGTGGAAGAAGTGGCCCAGCCGCTCGCCGAGCGGGGCCGAGCCCGACACCGCGTACACGACGCGGCCGCCCATGGCCGTCCGCAGCTTGCTGTAGACGAGCTTGTCGAACAGGCGGAACTTCAGCGCCATGCTCAGCGGGATCTTCTTGCCCTCCTGCTCGAACTTGGAGTGGTCGATCGCCGTCTGCGCCGCGGCGCGGAAGATGCGGCCCTTGCCGCCGGCCTCGGCCTTCTGCTCGGCGGAGTTGTAGACCTTCTCGAAGACGCGGGGGACCGCCAGCAGGAACGTCGGCTGGAACGACCCCAGCGCCGGCAGCAGCTGCTTGGTGTCGGGCTGGTGGCCGGTCTTCACCCCCGCGTGGATGTCGAGGATCGAGATGAAGCGCGCGAACACGTGCGCGGTGGTGATGAACAGCAGCGTCGACGCACCGGGCGTCGAGACCACCTCGTGCAGCGCCTTGGCGGAGTTGCGCGTCAGCTCGACGAAGTTGCCGTGCGTCAGCACGCACCCCTTCGGGCGGCCGGTCGAGCCGGAGGTGTAGATGAGCGTGGCGATGTCGGAGCCCACGGCGAGCTTGCGCCGGCGCTCGATCTCGTCGTCACCGACGGACGCGCCCTCGGACACCAGGGTGTCGAGGTCGCCGCGCTGCATCTGCCACACCTTGCGCACCAGCGGCAGGTCGCCGTGGACCTCTTCGACGCGCGCGGTGTGGTCGCCGGACTCGGTGATGACGGCGACTGCGCCGGAGTCGGACAGGATCCACGAGATCTGGTCGGCGGAGCTGGTCTCGTAGATCGGGACCATGACGGCGCCGGCATAGAACAGCGCGAAGTCCACCAGCGTCCAGTCGTAGGTGGTGCGGGCGATGAACCCGACCTTCTCGCCGGGCTCGATGCCGGCGGCGACGAGGCCCTTCGCCAGGGCGACGACCTGCTTCTCGAACTCGGCGGCGGTGATGTCGCGCCAGCCGTCGCCGTCGGGGACCGCGAACAGGGCGAGCTGCGGCGTGGCCTTCACGCGTTCGGCGAGCAGGTCACCCACTCCCGCTTCGGGATCGGCGGGGACGACGGCAGGGACTTCGAACTGGACCACGGCAACTCCTTCGGTACCGGTCGGGCGGGGGAGGTCGTGAAGCGAGTCTAACCACACCACTTCGCGTCACAGCGCGGGTCGCGCGGGCATGCCGCGGCTAGACTGCAAGGCGCCGTCGCGCCCGCGCCGGCCGGAGGGAGTGCAGTGCTCAGGGTCGGCATCGACATCGGTGGAACGAAGATCGCCGGCGGCGTGGTGGACGAGTCCGGCCACATCGTCGAGAAGCTCCGGGTCGACACTCCCGTCGACACCACTCTTCTGGCCGATGCCGTCGTGGACATGATCCGCCATTTCGCGCTGCACCACGAGGTCGAGGCCGCGGGCGTCGCCGCCGCCGGTTTCATCGACCGCGACCGGGCCACGGTCATCCACGCCCCCAACATCGCGTGGCGCAACGAGCCGCTCAAGGCCGTCATCGAGAGCCGCGTCGACATGCCGGTCATCATCGAGAACGACGCCAACGCCGCCGGCTGGGCGGAGTTCCGCTTCGGCGCCGGCCGCAACGTCGAGCACATGATGATGCTGACGATGGGCACCGGCGTCGGCGGCGCGGTCGTCCTCGACGGCAAGCTCTACCGCGGCGGCCACGGCATCGGCGGCGAGCTCGGCCACGTCCGCTTCACGCGGGACGGGCTGCCGTGCGGCTGCGGCCAGAACGGATGCCTGGAGCAGTATGCATCCGGCCGCGCGCTCCAGCGCGAGGCGAACTCCATCGCGGATGCCGGCGGCATCGGCGCCCGCCTCGCCCAGCTGCGCGAAGAGAAGGGGTCGATCCCGGGTCCCGCCATCTCGCGCCTCGTGCTTGCGGGGGACGAGGGCGCCATCGAGGCGCTCCGCCGCGTGGCGACGGCGCTCGGCGAGGCCTGCGGCGGCTTCCAGGCCGCGCTGGACCCCGAGCTGTTCGTGATCGGCGGGGGAGTGGCGCAGCTGGGCGAGGACCTGCTCGCGCCCGTCCGCCTCGCCTACGAGACCTCGCTGCCCGGCTACGGCGACCGGCCGGTCGCCGAGTTCGCCATCGCCCAGCTCGGCAACGACGCGGGGCTCATCGGTGCGGCGGACCTGGCGGTCGTGGAGGGCTGACGATGTTCTACTGGCTGATGAAATACGTGGTCATCGGACCGATCGTCAAGGCGATCTTCCGCCCGTGGATCGTCGGCCGCAGGAACGTCCCCGCCACCGGCGGCGCCATCCTCGCCAGCAACCACCTGTCCTTCATCGACTCGGTGATCCTGCCGCTCATGATCGACCGGCCCGTGGCCTTCCTCGCCAAGAGCGACTACTTCACCGGCAAGGGCCTCAAGGGCTGGGCCACACGCATCTTCTTCAAGGCGACGGGGCAGCTGCCGATCGACCGCTCCGGCGGCAAGGCGTCCGAGGCGTCGCTGAACACCGGCCTGCAGGTGCTGGGCGGGGGAGAGCTGCTGGGCATCTACCCCGAGGGCACCCGCTCGCCCGACGGCAAGCTCTACCGCGGGCGCACCGGCATCGCGCGCATGGCGCTCGAGGCGGGGGTCCCCGTCGTCCCGGTGGTGATGGTCGACACCGACACCATGATGCCGATCGGCCAGCGGATCCCGCGGGTCGTGCGGGTCGGCGTCGTCATCGGCGAGCCCCTGGACTTCTCGCGCTTCGCCGGCATGGAGTCCGACCGGTACATCCTGCGCTCCATCACCGACGAGATCATGGTGGCCCTGCAGCGGCTCGGCGAGCAGGAGTACGAGGACGTCTACGCCTCGACCGTGAAAGACCGGTTGAAGAAGCCGGTGCGCGCCCGGGCCTGACCCCCGTCACAACGGCAGGGAGCCCCCTCCGCCACGGCTAGAATCGAGGGATGCTCCAGCAGATCGACGCGCTCGACCATTGGCGGACCCTGCCCATCAAGCAGCAGCCGCAGTGGCCCGACGCGGATGCCGTCGCCGCGGCATCCGCAGAGCTTGCGACGCTGCCCCCGCTGGTGTTCGCCGGCGAGGTCGACAACCTGCGCGACCGGCTGGCTCGCGCGGCCGCGGGACGGGCGTTCCTGCTGCAGGGCGGAGACTGCGCCGAGACGTTCGCCGGCGCCACCGCCGAGCAGATCCGCAACCGCATCAAGACGGTGCTGCAGATGGCCGTCGTCCTGACCTACGGCGCCTCGATGCCCGTGGTGAAGATGGGCCGCATGGCCGGCCAGTTCGCCAAGCCCCGCTCCAGCGACACCGAGACCCGCGGCGAGGTGACGCTGCCGGCCTACCGCGGCGACATCGTCAACGGCTACGACTTCACCGAGGGCTCGCGCCAGGCCGACCCGCAGCGGCTGCTGAAGGGCTACCACACCGCCGCGTCGACCATCAATCTGATCCGCGCGTTCACACAGGGCGGCTTCGCGGACCTGCGCGAGGTGCACTCGTGGAACAAGGGCTTCGCGCAGAACCCCGCCAACCAGCAGTACGAGCGCCTGGCCACCGAGATCGACCGCGCCATCAAGTTCATGGAGGCCGCCGGTGCGGACTTCGACGAACTGCGGCGCGTGGAGTTCTACACCGGCCACGAGGGTCTGCTCATGGACTACGAGCGCCCCCTCACCCGCATCGACTCGCGCACCGGCACGCCGTACAACACCTCGGCGCACTTCCTGTGGATCGGGGAGCGCACGCGCGAGCTCGACGGCGCGCACGTCGACTACTTCTCGAAGATCCGCAACCCCATCGGCGTCAAGCTCGGCCCGACCACGTCGCCCGACACCGCCCTCGCGCTCATCGACAAGCTCGACCCCGAGCGCGAGCCCGGCCGCCTGACCTTCATCACGCGCATGGGCGCCGGCAAGATCCGCGACGCCCTGCCGCCGCTGCTCGAGGCCGTCCGCGACTCGGGGGCGCTGCCCTTGTGGGTCACCGACCCCATGCACGGCAACGGCATCACCACGCCCACCGGCTACAAGACGCGCCGCTTCGACGACGTCGTGGACGAGGTGCGCGGGTTCTTCGAGGCGCACCGCGCCGTGGGGACCTTCCCCGGCGGCATCCACGTCGAACTCACCGGCGACGACGTCACCGAGTGCCTCGGCGGCTCCGAGATGATCGACGAGGCGACCCTCGCCACCCGCTACGAGTCGCTGTGCGACCCGCGTCTGAACCACATGCAGTCGCTCGAGCTGGCGTTCCTCGTCGCCGAGGAGCTCGAGAAGCGCTGACCGGCGCGCCGGCCGCGAGGCCGGCCGCCCGCCGGGTCAACCGGTCGCGGTGATCGAGATGTACACCCGCGTGCCGCGGACGACCATCGCGCCTGCCTCGGGATCCGAGCCGGTCACGCGAGTCAGCGAATTCGGGATCGCCGCCCAGAACACGGCGTAGTCGACCTGGAAGCCCTCGGCCTCGAGCGTGGCGATCGCCTCGTCGCGCGTGAGGTCGACGACGTCGGGCACCGCGAACAGCGGCGGACCGGTCGAGACGATCAGGCGGACGGTCTCGCCCGGGCGCCAGCTGCCGCCGCCGTCGCGCTCGGCGATGCCGATGACGCGGCCGGCGCCGATGGACTCGCTGGTCTGCCGGATGCTCTCGCCCGCGACCTTCAGGCCCACGCCCTCGAGCTCCGCCCTCGCGCCGTCCTCGCTGTCGCCGACGACATCGGGCACCGGCCCCACCGAGACCCACAGCGTGGCGGAGTCGCCTTCGTTCGCGGTGCAGCCGTCGCCGCACGCGATAGCCTCGCCCCCGGCCGCCGGCTGGATCAGCACGCCGACGACGGTGCCGTTCGCCTCGGGGCGGAAGAACTTCGTCGTCTTCTCTTCGGCCGTGATGCGGTAGCCCTCGAGGGCGCGGCGCGCCTCGTCCTCGCTGCGGCCCATGAGGGCCGCGACCTGCACCTCGGCTGGGCCCAGCGAGATGAAGACGGTGACCGTGGTCTCTTTGTCGACCCGGGCGCCCTCGCTCGGGCGGGAGTCGATGGCCAGGCCCGGCTGCACCTCGAGGCTCGTCCGCCCCTCTTCCTTGGCCAGCAGGCCCTCGTCGGCGAGCACCGCCTGCGCCTCGGCGAAGCTGAGGCCGTCGACGCCCGGCACCGCGACGAGCGAGCCCGGGCCCGAGCCGAACCACCAGCCGACGCCCGCGGCCGCGCCGGCGAGCACCAGCACGAGGGTGACCAGCCAGGCGCCGCGCACCGACCGGCGCTTCGTCGCGCGGCGCAGGCGCGAGGCGTTGTCGCCGTCGTCGACGGTGGCCACCGGGCCGGTCGGCAGCAGCGGCAGCACGGCGGTGAGCTCGTCGGTGATCCCCGGCTCGCGGACGACATGGGTCGCCCCGGTGCGGGTGACCTGCGGCGTGACACCGAGCTCGCGCTCGATCTCGCGCAGCCGGTCCAGCATCTCGCGGGCGTCGCTCGGCCGGTCGTCCGGCGTCTTCTCGGTCGCCCACAGCACGAGCTCGTCGAGCTGCTCGGGCACGCCGGGGTTCTTCACGCTCGGGCGGGGGACCGAGTCGGTCGCATGCTGGAACGCGATCTGCATCGGCTGCTCGCCCTTGTAGGGCTGCTCGCCGGTCAGCATCTCGTACAGCATGATGCCGAGGGCGTAGATGTCGCTGCGCGCGTCGGCGGTTCCTCGCGTCACCAGTTCGGGGGCGAGGTAGGCGATGGTGCCGAGCAGCTGCGCGCCGGTGGCGGTGTTGGCGGTCGTGGCGCGCGCGAGGCCGAAGTCGCCGATCTTCACGCGGCCGTCCTCGGCCAGCAGTACGTTCTCGGGCTTGACGTCGCGGTGGACGATCCCGGCGCGGTGCGCGGCCGCGAGGCCCGAGAGCACGGCATCCATGATGGTGATCGACTGCGGCACGGTGAGCCGGCGCTGTTCGCGCAGCAACTCGCGCAGCGTGATCCCCGGCAGGTACTCCATCACGAGGTAGGCGATGTCGCCGTCCTGGCCCTGGTCGAAGACGTTCACCACGTGCGGGTCGGCCAGGCGCGCGGCGGCGCGCGCCTCTTGGATGAACCGGCTCTGGAACACGCTGTCGTCCGACAGGTGCCCGTGCATGACCTTGAGGGCGATCCGCCGCTCCAGGCGCAGGTCGGTCGCGACGTACACCGTCGCCATGCCGCCGCGGGCGATGCGAGCACGGACGCGGTACCGGCCGTCGACCAGACGGCCGATCAGCGGGTCCGTCTGCTGGCTCGTGCTCACGGCAGAAGTCTACGGATGCCGGACGCCGAGCCCCGGGAGCGGCTCACCCGTGCGGGACGCCGCCGTCGGCCTCACCCGAGCGCCGCGAGCCACGCGAACGACGGCTTCTCCCACCGCGCGTACCGCTCGGGGTACGCCGAGATCTGCACCGCCTGCGCGGCATCCGCGTACGACATGTCCTGCCAGCCGGGGATGTCCAGCAGCCCGCGCGTGCTGTCGCCGTTGGGGTCGCCGGAGCCGCCGAAGAACGTCCGGATCGATCGCGCGCGGTCGCGCACCTGCTCGGCGGTGCCCCACCCGGTGCTCGGCCGCTGCTGGAACAGCCCGAGGGAGTCGCGGTCGCCCCAGTCGAGGTTGCGGATCCAGGACTCCTGCATCGCGGTGCCGAGGGCGATCGCGATGCCGCGGTCGGGGACGCCCATCTCGCGCCCGATCCGGATGATGAGGCGGGCGTTGTCGATCTGCTCGGCGTCGAGCCCCGCGACCGAGGCGGTGGGGATCGCGAGCTTCTGGCCGGGGTAGATGATCGCCGAAGACCCCAGGCCGTTGGCGGCCAGGATCGCGGCGACCGACGTGCGGTAGCGGGCCGCGATGGCGTAGACGGTGTCGCCGGCGGCGACGGTGTGGGATCCGGCGGGAGCGGTCGCGGCCGCGTGGGTCATCGTGGGGGCGGCGGGGGCGGCCGGCGCCGCCGCGGGCGCTGCCGCCCGTGCACCGGGGATCCGCAGCTTCTGCCCCGGGTAGATGATCGACGAGCGCGACAGCTTGTTCTCGGCGAGCACCGCGGCGATGGTCGTGCCGTGCTTCGCGGCGATCGCCGTGACGGTGTCGCCGGCGACGACGGTGTGCACGCGGGCGGGGGCGGATGCCGTCGGCGCGGGCGCGGGCGCGGCGGCCTGTGCGGCGAGCTTCAGCACCTGGCCGGGGTGGATCACCGACCGCCACGTGAGGCCGTTGAGGGCCAGCACGTCCTGCGTGCGCAGGCCGTGCCTCGCCGCGATGCCGCTGACGGTGTCGCCCGGGCGCACCGTGTAGCTGGTGGGACGCGCGGCCGCCTGGCGGGGAGTGGGCAGCGCGTGCGCGGGAGCCGGCGCGAATGCGGCGCCCGCGCCCCGCTGCATCCGCTCCTGCTGCGGTCGGGGCTCGGCCGCGACGGCGGCCGTGCCGGTGCTCATGGCCAGCGCGAGCGAACCCGCCACCACGGCGGGAAGCCGGGCGGCAAGGGTCGTCTGCAGGGTCCGGTGGCTGTCGCTTCGCAAGAGATCCCCCTCGATGGCCGTGCCAGAACGGTGTCACGGATGAATGCAGGTGTCAACCAAAGAGGAGATTGTGACTGGTGTGAACAGAGTGACGGGGCGACGGACCCCCGCGAAGATGCGATAGTGGCAGGGTGACCGCTGACTCCGCGCCTCGCATCGACACCCCCTGGCTCTCTCTCGCCGAGGTCGCCGCCGCTCTCGGCGAGACCCCCGGCCGCGTCCACCGACTGCTCGACGAGCACCACCTGATCGGCTCGCGCCGCGGGGGGTCGCTCCGGATCCCGGCCCTGTTCATCAAAGACGAGCGTCCGCTGCCGTCGCTGCGCGGCACGGTCATCGCCCTGCACGACGCCGGGTTCGACGACGACGAGGCGATCGACTGGCTGCTGACCGAGGAGGACACGATCGGCGCGGCGCCCATCGAGGCGCTGCGGGCCGGTCGCAAGAGCGAGGTGCGGCGCGTCGCGCGCACCCTCGCCTGAGCCCGCCGGGTCCGGCCCGGCGCCGCCCCGCCAGTCCGCGCCGCCCCGCCAGTCCGCGCCGCCCAGCCGCCCCGAGCCGTACCGCCCAGCCGCCCCGGCGCCGTGCCGCTCGTCCCGCGCCAATCGCCGGCGGCGCGCCGTCGGGCGAACGGCGGTGTGCCTGCGTTCTTCGCCCCCGAAAACGGGTCGATAGTTTCCCAATTCGCCATTGAACTTCACGCTCACACGACCCTTCGTCGCCACTGCGCTCGGCGACGCGCACGTCGACTCGCCTGCGGACGCGTGGCAGGGGCGGGCCGAGAGGGCCGTGGCGGCCCAGAAGTTGACGGCATCCGCGATCTCGACCGTGGATGGCGACGGATGCGGTCATCTGCGTCGGGTGGGCGTTGGGCTGTTGACGCCATCCGCGGTTTCCGCTGGGGATGACGACGGATGCGGTCATCTGCGTTGGGCGGGCGGTGGGCGTGTTGACGGCATCTGTGGTTACGGCTGGGGATGACGACGGATGCGGTCATCTGCGTTGGGTGGGCGGTGGGCATGTTGACGGCATCCGCGGTTTCCGCTGGGGATGACGACGAATGCGGTCATCTGCGTCGGGCGGGCGGTGGGCGTGTTGACGGCATCCGCGGTTTCCGCTGGGGATGACGACGAACGCGGTCATCTCCAGGCTTGCCCGCTGGCGCGTTGCCGCCGCGCTCGTCCGCTCCGGTGACCGATGCGCGCGCTTGCGGGCGCCGGGCGCTCGGCGGGGTCGCCCGCTCAGGTGACCCGCTCGGTGGCCTCGCGCAGCAGATCGCGCAGCTGGCCGACCGCGGTGTTCTCCAGCCGCGCGCCGGCGAGCGCGCGATGCGCGTCGCGCGCGTAGTCGCCGATCAGCTGCTCGACGCGCTCGAGCGCGCCGCTGTCGACGATCGTGCGCTGCAGGGCGGCGACCTGCCCGGCATCCAGCGTCGGGTCGCCGAGCAGCTCGTCCATCACGCGGCGGGCCGAGGGTGACAGCGACTCCCGCGCGTAGGCGATGAGCACCGTGCGCTTGCCCTCGCGCAGGTCGTCGCCCGAGGGCTTGCCGGTCTGGCTCTCGTCGCCGAACACGCCCAGCACGTCGTCGCGCAGCTGGAAGGCCATCCCGAGCGGATGCCCGAACCGGGCGAGCGCCGCCGCCTGCTCCGCGTCGGCGCCCGCGAGGGCCGCGCCGATCGCGAGCGGCTGCTGCACGCTGTAGCGGGCGGACTTCAGCGAGGCCACGCGCAGCGCGCGCTCGGCGTGCCGTTCGTCGGGCTCGGTCACGAACGCCGACTCCTCGGCGATGTCCAGGAACTGCCCGATCGTGACCTCGCGCCGCATGACGGTGTACTCCGCGCGGGCGGCAGGGGTCACTCCGACGGATGCCGCGGCCAGCGCCTCGTCGAAGAGGTCGGCGCTCCAGGCCACGAGCAGGTCGCCGAGCAGGATCGCGCCCGATCGCCCGAACGCCGCCGCGTCCCCGGTCCAGCCGGCATCCCGGTGGGCGGACTCCAGAGCGCGGTGCGCGGCCGGACGCCCGCGCCGGGTGTCGGAGTTGTCGATGAGGTCGTCGTGCACGAGGGCGGCGGCGTGGAACACCTCGAGGGCGGCCGCGGCGGTGATCGCGGTCTCGTCCGGCTCGGCACGGGGTCGCACCGCGCCCGCGACCGCGCGCCAGCCGGCGAGGCAGAACCGGCCGCGCAGGCGCTTGCCCCCGCTGAGCGCGAGCGCCCCGGCATCGACGATCAGACGCGCCTCGGCGCCGAGCTCGGCGACGTGCGTGCGCTGCGCCTCGATGAAGGTGTCCAGTCGCTGGGAAATCGCTCGAATCGGGGCAGGGGAGGGGTGCACGGGCCTAGCCTAGTGATCAGACGCACGCGTAGAATCGTGCGATATCCGAGGACTCTGAGGGGGACGCATGCCACTCTCCGAACAGGAGCAGCGCCTGCTCGATGAGATGGAACGCCATCTCATGCACAACGACGCCGATGTCGTCACCGCGCCCAGAGACGGCCGCAGCCTGAGCTATCGCAACATCGTCTACGGCACGATCCTCGTGCTGCTGGGGCTCGGCGGGCTGCTCGTCGGCGTCTCGATCCCGCTCATCGTGGTCGGGGTGATCGGCTTCGTCGTCATGCTCGGCGGCGTCGTCTTCGCCGTCACCCCCACGCGTGGGTCGCTCAAGGCCGTTCCGACCTCGTCGGCCGCGCCGGCCGGTCGCCCGGCATCCCGCTCCTCTTTCATGGACCGCATGAACGACCGCTGGGATCGCCGCCAAGAAGAGCGCTGACCCGCTTCCCTCCACCACCGTCAAGCACCGACCTCCGGGTCGGTGCTTTTTTTGTGCCCGGGGGAGCCCGCGGGGAGGAAATGCCTCGCCAGGGGTGTCAAAGTGGAGGAAAGTGGAGTAAAGTGGCGGCATGCCGTCGGGGGACGCGAGGGATGGGGTGGCCCGCACATGCTGCTCGGTACGCACACTCCCAAGCTCGACGAGAAGGGCCGCGTCATCCTGCCCTCGAAGTTCCGCGACGATCTGGCCGGCGGCGTGGTCGTCACCCGCGGCCAGGACCGCTGCCTCTACGTCTTCAGCACCGCGGAGTTCGAGCGCGTGCACGAGCGCATCCGCGAAGCGCCGCTGGCCAACAAGCAGGCCCGCGACTTCTTGCGCATGTTCCTCTCGGGTGCCAGCGCCGAGAAGCCGGACAGCCAGAACCGCATCACGATCCCCGCGCCGCTGCGTGCGTACGCCGGCCTCGAGAAGGAGCTGGTCGTGACCGGCGTCGGCGCGCACGCCGAGATCTGGAACGCCGACGCGTGGAACGCCTACGCCGAGAGCAACGAAGAGACCTACGCCGAGCTGGAGCAGGAGGTGATCCCGGGCCTGTTCTGAGCCCTCGATCCTGACTCCCAGCCGCTCCCGCCCTGACGCACTTCCCCGGCGCCAGGTCAGAGCGGATGGGGATCAGGACCGAGGGACACCCCGAAGCATCATGAGCCTCCGCGACATCCACACCCCCGTCATGCTCGAGCGCTGCGTCGAGCTGCTCGCCCCCGCACTGGAACGCCCCGGCGCGGTCTTCGTCGACGCCACCCTCGGCATGGGCGGGCACTCCGAGGCGCTGCTCGAGCGCTTCCCCGAGGCCCACCTCGTCGGCCTCGACCGCGACCAGGACGCCCTGCGCATCGCGGGGGAGCGGCTGGCCCGCTTCGAGGGGCGCGTGACGCTCGTCCACACCGTGTACGACGGCATTGCCGAGGCCGTCACCGGCGCCGGCTTCGCCCGGGCCGACGGCATCCTGTTCGATCTCGGCGTCTCGTCGCTGCAGCTCGACGTCGCCGACCGCGGCTTCGCCTACGCCCAGGACGCGCCGCTGGACATGCGCATGGACCAGTCGGCGGGCACGACCGCCGCCGACATCCTCGCGACCTACGGCGAGGGCGACCTGCGCCGCATCTTCGAGCGCTACGGCGAAGAGAAGCTCGCGGGGCGCTACGCCCGGGCCATCATCGCCGCCCGCGCGCAGGAGCCGATCGAGCGGTCCGGACGCCTCGTCGAGATCCTCGTCGCCGCGACCCCCTACGCTGCGCAGCGGTCGGGTCACCCCGCCAAGCGCGTATTCCAGGCGCTGCGCATCGAGGTCAACCGCGAGCTGTCGGTGCTCGAGCGGGCCGTGCCGGCGGCGCTGGACATCCTCGCCGTGGGCGGGCGCATCGTGGTGCTGTCCTACCAGTCCCTCGAGGACCGCCTGGTCAAGCGGGCCTTCGCCGAGGCCTCGGCCTCGACCGCACCGGCCGGCCTGCCGGTCGAGCTGCCCGAGCACGCGCCCCGGTTCCGCCTGCTGGTCAAGGGCGCCGAGCTGGCCACCGACGACGAACGCGCGCGCAACCCGCGCGCCACCCCTGTGCGGCTGCGCGCCGCCGAGCGAGTGAGGGAGAGCTCATGAGCATCACGGCCATCGCGACCGCGCCCGCGCCCCGGCGTCAGGCCGCTCCGGCCCGCCGCCTGCAGGTCGTCGAAGCGCCCCGCCCGCGGCGTCGCCCCCGCCTGGCCTACGGCATCGTCGCGGTCGTCGGCGCCGTCGCCATCGCCGCGGCCCAGATGACGCTGTCGATCCTCACCACCCAGACCTCGTACGAGATGTCGGCCCTGAACCAGCAGCAGCGCGAACTGGACTGGCAGGCGCAGATCCTCTACGACGAGGTCGCGGGCCTCAGCTCGCCCCAGTACCTCGCCGCGAACGCCACGGCCCTCGGAATGGTGATCGACGAGTCGCCCAGCTACCTGCGGCTCAGCGACGGCAAGATCCTCGGCAGCTCCGGCGCGGCCGAGGCCGCGGCATCCGTCAACGCCCTCGGGCGGGGCTCGGTGCCCAACGCCCTCATCGCGCAGACGCCCCTCGTCACCGACCCCGGCGCGAGCGTCGGCGGCCCCGCCGGCGCGGGCACCGCGGTGGACCCGACACTCGACACACCGGTGCCCTTGACCGACGGACTGCCCACCCCCAGCACACACTGATCCCATGACGTCGGCCAGCACCCGAAGCCCCCGCCGCCGCACCGTCGTCGCCCTCGCCGTCGTGCTCGCGATCCTCGCGGGCTTCATCGTGCGCCTGGTCGACATACAGGTCGTGAACGCCCGCGAGCACATCGACGACTCGATGTCGCACGCCCTCGCCGGATCCCGCACGGTCTACGGCACGCGCGGCGCGATCGTCGACGAGACCGGCCAGACCCTCGCCGGCAGCGTCCTGATGTACGACGGCGTGCTGGACCCGCTCAACATCACCGGCTACGAGGAGAAGGGCGGCTTCGTCCGCGAGGGCGAGGACGGCGAGCCCGAGCGCGTGCCGTGGGCGCAGGCGGCGGCCGAGATGGCCGAGATCACCGGACAGCAGGCCGCCTCGATCCGCCGCGCCGTCTCGGACGCGCTCGCCGCCGACGAGCGGTCCCAGTTCGCCTACCTCGACCGCGGACTGACCACCGAGCAGTACCGGGACCTCGCCGCCATCGGCGCCCCGTACCTGACCTTCGACCAGCATCCCGCCCGCACGTACCCCGACGGCGCGGTCGGCGGCAACCTCGTGGGCTACATGGGGTCGGAAGGGGCCCTCGCCGGGCTGGAGCTCACCCAGGACTCGTGCCTGGCCGCCACCGACGGCAGGGTGTCCTACCAGCGCGGCAAGGACGGCGTCGTCATCCCCGGCACCGAGGTGCGCGAGGGTGCGAAGGACGGCGGCACGCTGGAGCTGACGATCAACCGCGACCTCCAGTGGTACATGCAGCAGCTCATCGCCGAGCAGTCGCAGGCGATGCGCGCGCAGAGCGGCGCGATCCTCGTCGTCGAGACGGCGACCGGCAAGATCCGCGCGGCGGCCGAGTACCCCACGGTCGACCCCAACGACGTCACCGCCAGCGACCCCGACGACCGCGGCAGCCGCATCTTCGGCGGGTGGTTCGAGCCCGGCTCGACCTTCAAGGCGCTCACGGCGGCGACCGTGCTGGATGCCGGGGGCGCGACCCTGCGCACCACCGTCACCGCCTCGAGCAGCGAGACCTTCGCCAACGGCGCGCGCGTGCGCGACTCGTTCGTGCACCCGGCGTTCGAGTACACCCTGGCAGGCGTCCTGATCGACTCCTCCAACGCGGGCATCTCGAAGTTCAGCGAGAAGGTGAGTCCGAAGACCCGGTACGAGTACTTCAAGAAGTTCGGCATCGGCGACGGCAGCGCCGTGGACTTCCAGGGCGAGCAGTCGGGGCTCGTCTACCCCGCCGAGAACTGGGACGCCCAGACCAGCTACAACACCTCGTACGGCCAGGGCCTCACCACGACGATGCCCGAGCTCGCCGGCGCCTACGCCGCGATCGCCAACGGCGGCGTGCGCATGCCCCTCTCGCTCGTGGAGTCCTGCACGCGCGCGGACGGCACCGTCGTCCAGCCGGAGCTGCCTGAGCCCGAGCGCGTCATCAGCGAGAAGACCTCGACGCAGATGCGCGGCATCCTCGAGAACGTCTTCCTGCAGGCGCTGTACGCCGACGCCGTCAAGATCCCCGGCTACCGCGTCGCGGGCAAGACGGGGACGGGCGAGAAGGCCAACGGGCAGGGCGGGTACAAGTCCGGCGCGTACTACACCACCATGATCGGATTCGCCCCCGCCGACGACCCCGAGTACCTCGTCGTCGTCACGCTCGACGAGCCGACGAAGGTAAAGTCGTCAGCGGCCAATGCGACCGCGTTCCAGCAGGCGATGACCCAGGTGCTGAAGACGTACCGGGTGATGCCGGCGACGTCGGCACCCGAGAAGCTCCCCAAGTTCGGGTGAGCGCTCAGACCCGGCCGGAGACACCATGATCGTCCTCACCCTGACCCAGATCGCCCACGCCATCGGCGGCGAGCTCCGCCTCGCGGCCGGCGACACGCCCGACACCGTCGTGTCCGGCACCGTCGACACCGACTCGCGCCTCGTCGGCCCCGGCGACATCTTCGTCGCCAAGCCCGGCGAGACCACCGACGGGCACCACTTCGTCCCCGCCGCGGTCGAGGCGGGGGCCGCTCTCGCCATCGTCGAGCGGCCGCTCGAGGCGGCCGTCAGCCAGGTCGTCGTCCCCGACGCGGTGACCGCGCTGGCCGACCTCGCCCGCGAGGTCGTCGCCCGCGTGCGCGAAGGCGGTCGACTGAAGGTCGTCGGCATCACCGGATCCAACGGCAAGACCACCACGAAGAACATGCTCGCGCGGATCCTCGAGGACGAGGGACCCACGGTCTCGCCCCGCGCGTCGTTCAACAACGAGGTCGGCGCTCCGCTGACGATGCTGCGCGTCGCCGCGGACACCCGCTACCTCGTCAGCGAGTTCGGCGCGAGCGCCCCCGGCGCCATCGCCCACCTGGCGAACCTCGTGACCCCCGACGTCGGCGTCGTGCTCATGGTCGGGATGGCCCACGCCGGCGGCTTCGGCGGCATCGAGGCGACGCTCAAGGCCAAGTCCGAGCTCATCCACGCCGTCCGCCGCGGCGGTCTCGCCGTCCTCAACGCCGATGACGCCCGCGTGGCCACGATGGCCGCCATCGCCGCCGAGCGCGGCGCCGGCGTCCGCTGGTTCGGGCGCGGCCCCGACGCCGAGGTCCGCGCCGACGACGTCGAGGTCACCGCCGCCGGCACCACGTGCACGGTGACCGCCGACGGGAAATCCGTGCCGCTGCGGCTGAACGTGCTCGGCGAGCACCACGTCATGAACGCTCTCGCCGCCATCGCGACGGCCACGGCGCTCGGGGTGACGCTGGAGGACTGCATCCGGCGTCTGGAGACCGTGCAGATCGCCGAGCGCTGGCGCATGCAGCCCCTCGGCTCGGAACGCGTGCGGATCATCAACGACGCGTACAACGCCAGCCCCGACTCGATGGCGGCAGCCCTGCGCACCCTCGCCCAGATCACCGGGCCGGGGGAGCGCACCGTCGCGGTGCTCGGGGCGATGAGCGAGCTCGGCGAGCACTCCGAAGACGAGCACGACCGCGTCGGCCTGCTGGCGGTGCGCCTGGGCATCCAGCGGATCGTCATCATCGGCGCCGACGCCCGCCGCATGTTCCTCGAAGCCGTCGCCCAGGGGTCCTGGGACGGCGAGGCGGTGTTCTTCGCCACCGCCGACGAGGCCTACGACTACCTCATGACCGAACTGCGCGACGGTGACCGCGTGCTGGTGAAATCCTCCAACTCCGCGGGCCTGCGGTTCCTCGGCGATCGTCTGGGAGAATCCTTCTCGTGAGATCCCTTCTGACCGCGGCGGCGATCTCGCTGGCCTTCACGCTCTTCCTCACCCCGGTGTTCCTGCGCCTGTTCCGCGCGTGGGGCTGGGGGCAGGTGATCCGCACGCCCGAGAACATCCACAACCCGTCGCACGGCGCCAAGCGCGGCACCCCGACGATGGGCGGCACGATCTTCATCGCCGGCACCATCGTGGGCTACCTCGTCGGCGCGTACACCGGCAACAACCCGCCCACGATCTCGGGCTGGCTCGTGGTGTGGATGATGGTCGGTTTCGGCGCCGTGGGCTTCGTCGACGACTACATGAAGGTGCGCTCCCAGCGAAGCCTCGGCCTGTCGGGGTGGCGCAAGATCGTCGGCCAGGTGCTCGTCGCCGTGCCGTTCGCGATCGTCGCGCTGAACTTCCCCAACGCATGGGACCAGACCCCCGCCTCGCCCTACATCTCGATCTTCCGCGACGTGCCGATGCTGTCGTTCATGGCGCTCGGCCCCGTCATCGGCTGGATCCTGTACATGACGTGGATCTCGTTCATCGGCGTCGCCTCGTCCAACTCGGTCAACGTCACCGACGGCCTGGACGGGCTCGCCGCCGGCGCCGGCATCTTCGTCGTCGGCGCCTACAGCCTGATCGCGTTCTGGCAGTTCAACCAGGCGTGCTGGGGCATCGAGGCACTGGCCTCGGGGGTCCAGCCCGCCTGCTACGCCGTGCGCGACCCGTTCGACCTCGCCATCGTGTCGGCCGCGTTCGTCGGCGCGCTCGTCGGATTCCTGTGGTGGAACGCGCCCAAGGCCAAGGTCTTCATGGGCGACGTCGGCTCGATGGCGATCGGCGGCGTGCTCGCCTCGATGGCGATCCTCACCCGCACCGAGCTGCTCATGGTCCTCGTCGCCGGCGTCTACGTCATCGCCTCAGGCTCGGTCATCCTGCAGCGGCTGTACTTCAAGCTCACGCGCGGCAAGCGCCTGTTCCTGATGAGCCCGCTGCACCACCACCTCGAGATGCGCGGCTGGCAGGAGATCACCATCGTCGTGCGCATGTGGATCATCGCGGGACTGCTGGCAGTCTCGGGCATCGGCTTCTTCTACGTCGAATGGCTCATCGCCACATGAGCGCCGATCGCCTGGACGCCCTCACCAGCTGGCACGCCGACTGGACGGGCCTGCGGGTGGCCGTCCTCGGGCTCTCGGTCACCGGGTTCGCCGTCGCCGACACACTCACCGAGCTCGGCGCCGAGGTCCTCGTCGTCACCGAGAAGGCCGACGAGGAGTACGAGCGGCTGCTGCCGGTCATCGGCGCGCGGCTGTGGACCGGGGACCTCTCGACGGTGCCGGGCGAGCTTGCGGACTTCGACCCCGAGGTCGTCATCGCCTCGCCGGGCTTCGCGCCCCGGCATCCGCTCGTCGAATGGACGCTCGAGCGCGGCACCGCCCTGTGGGGCGACGTGGAGCTGGCCTGGCGCGTGCGCGACAAGGTCGTGCGCCCCGACGGCACGCCCGCCGAGTGGCTGCTGATCACCGGCACGAACGGCAAGACGACCACGACGCGCCTGGCCGCGACGATGCTGGTCGCCGGCGGCCTGCGCGCCGCCCCCGTCGGCAACATCGGCACGCCCGTGCTCGACGCCGTCCGCGACCCCGAGGGCTTCGACGCGCTGGTCGTCGAGCTCTCGAGCCACCAGCTGTGGTACCTCGGCCGGCAGAGCGGACCCGAGCCGGTCTCGCCGCACGCGAGCGTGTGCCTCAACCTCGCCGACGACCACCTGGAGTGGCACGGCTCGTTCGACGCCTACCGCGACGCCAAGGCCCACGTCTACGACAACACGCGCGTGGCGTGCGTCTACAACAAGGCGGATGCCGCGACCCGCGCGATGGTCGAGGACGCCGACGTCGTCGAGGGCGCCCGTGCGATCGGGTTCGACCTGGGAGTTCCCGGGCCGAGCGACCTCGGCGTCGTCGACGGCATCCTCGTCGATCGCGCCTTCCTCGAGGACCGCCGCACCAGCGCGCTCGAGCTCACCACCGTCGACGAGCTGGCGGAGCGGGGCCTTTCGGCCCCGCACATCGCCGCGAACATCCTCGCCGCCGCCGCCCTCGCCCGCTCGCTCGACGTCACGCCGGCGGCGATCCGGGATGCGCTACGCGGATTCCGGCTCGACCCGCACCGGATCGAGGTCGTCGCCCGGCACCAGGGCGTCACGTGGGTGGACGACTCCAAGGCCACCAACCCGCACGCCGCCGCGTCCTCGCTCGCCGCCTACCCCGGCGCGGTGTGGGTCGTGGGCGGGCTGCTGAAGGGCGTCGACATCGCCCCCCTCGTCGCCGAGCGCGGCGCGGGCGTGCGCGCGGCCATCGTGCTCGGCGAGGACCGCGCGGCCGTCGTCGCCGCGTTCTCACGACACGCGCCGGCGGTGCCGGTGTTCGAGGTCGACGCCGTCGAGACTGAACAGGTCATGGCGCAGGTCGTCGAGCTCGCGGCCGGGGTCGCCCGTGACGGGGACGTCGTGCTGCTCGCCCCCGCCGCGGCGTCGTTCGACCAGTTCTCGTCCTACGCCGACCGCGGCCGGCGCTTCGCCGCCGCGGTGAGGGAACGCATCGGAAGGGGACGCGGTGACCACGACGCACCCGCCGACCCGTCCGGGCCCGGCCCCCGCTGACGACGGGGACCGGCGCGGGCTCGCCGCCCGCGTGTCGCTGGGGCGCGTGTTCGCGCCCGTGCCCAGCGAGTTCCTGCTCATCGCCTCGACGGCGCTGCTGCTGACCGGCTTCGGCCTGGTGATGGTGCTGTCGGCGACGACGGCCACCTCGACCGCCGCGGGCGAGGCGCCGTGGGACGCGATGGTCAAGCAGGGCGTGTTCGCCGTGCTCGGCATCCCGATCATGTTCATCGCCAGCCGCCTGCCGGTGCGCTTCTACAAGCGGATGGCGTGGCCGGTCCTCATCGGCACGGTGATCTTCCAGCTGCTGGTGTTCACGCCGCTGGGCGTCTCGGCCTACGGAAACCGCAACTGGATCATGATCGGCGGGCTGCAGGCCCAGCCGGCCGAGTTCCTCAAGCTCTCGCTCGCGCTGTGGCTCGGGTTCGTGATGTTCCGCAAGCGCAGCCTGCTGACCAAGTGGCAGCACGTGTTCATCCCCGTGGTGCCGGTGGCGGGGCTCGTGATCGCGACGGTCCTGGCCGGCCACGACCTCGGCACCGCGATGGTGCTCTTCCTCATCGTCCTGGGGGCGCTGTTCTTCTCGGGCGTGCGGCTGCGCCTGTTCGCCCTGCCGGCGCTGCTGGTGATCGGCGCCGTCGGCGTGCTCGCCGTCACCAGCACCGACCGCATGCGGCGCATCATGAGCTTCCTCAACGCCGACTGCCTCGCCGACTACTACGGCGACTGCTACCAGCCGCTGCACGGCATCTGGGGGCTCGCCGGCGGCGGGATCTTCGGCCTGGGCCTGGGCAACTCCAAGGAGAAGTACGACTGGCTGCCCGCCGCCGCCAACGACTACATCTTCGCCATCGTCGGCGAGGAGCTCGGCCTCATCGGCGCCATCGTCGTGCTGGCGCTGTTCGCCCTCTTCGCCGTCGGCGCCTTCCACGTCATCCGCAAGACCGACGACCCCTTCGTGCGCATCGTCGCCGGGGCCATCACGATCTGGATCGTCGGCCAGGCGCTCATCAACATCGGCGTGGTCCTGCGGGTCTTCCCGGTGCTGGGCGTGCCGCTGCCGTTCATGTCGCAGGGCGGCACGGCGCTGCTGTCGGTGCTGGTCGCGTGCGGCGTGCTGCTGGCCTTCGCCCGCTCGCTGCCCGTGCGCGTCCCGGCGATGCGCGCTCCGGCGACGGCCGCTCCGGCGACGACGCGGCGGCGACCCGGTAACCTCGCCTGAGTGACGACGTACCTCCTGGCCGGCGGCGGGACCGCCGGACACGTGAACCCGCTGCTCGCGATCGCCGACGCCCTGCGCGCCCGCGACCCCGAGGCCCGGGTGCTGGTGCTCGGGACGCGTGAGGGCCTCGAGGCACGGCTCGTGCCCGAGCGCGGCTACGAGCTGCTCTTCGTCGACAAGGTCCCGTTCCCGCGACGGCCCGATCGCGCGGCGGCGGCCTTCCCCGCGCGGTTCCAGCGGGCGATCGCCCAGGTCCGCGCCCACATCCGCGAGCGCGGCGTGGACATCGTCGTCGGCTTCGGCGGGTACGCGGCCGCGCCGGCGTACGTCGCGGCCTCGCGTGCCCGCATCCCGTTCGTCGTCCACGAGGCCAACGCCAAGCCGGGCCTCGCCAACGTGCTCGGGGCGCGTCGCGCCGCCGGCGTCGGCGTCGCCTTCCCCGGCACGCGGCTCGCGCGCGGGCACATGGTGGGCATGCCGCTGCGCCGCGAGATCGTGACGCTCGACCGCGACGCGCGTCGCGCCGAGGCCGCCGCGCACTTCGGGCTCGACCCCGCCCGGCCCACGCTCCTCGTCTTCGGCGGGTCCCTGGGGGCGCAGCGCCTGAACGAGGCGTTCGGCGAGGGGCACGGCGCGGCGTGGCGCGACGTCCTCGACGCCGGGTGGCAGCTCGTCCACGTCACGGGGGAGCGCTCCGAGCTCGCCGATCCCGGCGTCCCCGGGTACGCCGTCCGGCGCTACGTCGACCGCATGGATCTCGCCTTCGCCCTGGCCGACCTCATCGTCTCGCGCGCGGGGGCGGCGACCGTCTCCGAGATCAGCGCCCTCGGCATCCCCGCCGTCTACGTCCCGTACGCGGTCGGCAACGGCGAGCAGGCGCTCAACGCCGCCGCGGCCGTGCGGGCGGGCGCGGCGATCCTGATCCCGGATGCCGGTTTCACCGGCGACCGCGTGCGCGCCGACGTGCTGCCGCTGCTGGCCGACGCCGACCGCCGCCGCGAGATGCAGGCCGCCGCCGCAAGGGTGGGCACCCGCTCGGGCTCCGAGAACCTGCTGGCGATGATCGACCACGCCCTCGCCCGCTGAGACGCGGCCCGGGTCAGCGCGCCGGAGTCGCCGCGCGCGGGGGCCGATCTAGGATTGACGGGTCATGATCAGACCCGACCTCTCCCTCCCCATTCCGGACGACATCACCGCCGCCCACTTCATCGGCATCGGCGGATCGGGCATGTCGGGACTGGCGCGGATGTTCCTCGAGCGCGGCATCCGCGTCTCGGGATCCGACCGCGCCGACAGCCCGGGTCTGCAGGCCCTCGCCGCCCTCGGCGCCGACGTCCACGTCGGGCACGACGCGGCGAACCTGCCGGACGACGCCGACACCGTCGTGCACACCGGCGCCATCTGGCCCGAGAACCCCGAGTTCGTCCTGGCCAAGCAGCGCGGGCTGCACGTCATCCACCGTTCGCAGGCGCTGCACTGGCTGATCGGCGGACGCCGCCTGGTGTCGGTCGCCGGCGCCCACGGCAAGACGACCTCGACCGGCATGATCGTCACCGCGCTGCGAGATCTCGGGCAGGACCCCACGTTCGTCAACGGCGGCGTCATCGCCCAGCTCGGGACCTCGAGCGGAACCGGCTCGGACGAGCTCTTCGTCATCGAGGCCGACGAGTCCGACGGCACGTTTTTGCTGTACGACACCTCGGTGGCCCTCATCACCAACGTCGACCCCGACCACCTGGATCACTGGGGCACCCGCGAGGCGTTCTACGACGCGTTCGCCCGCTTCGCGAACGAGGCCCGCGAGGCGGTCGTCATCTCGTCGGACGACCCGGGCGCGCTGCGCGTCGCGCGATCGGTCACCCACCCGAACGTGGTCACCTTCGGCGAGGCTGCGGACGCCGACGTCCGGGTGGGGGACATCGTCACCGACGGTCCCGTGGCGTTCACGATCTCGCACGGCGGCCGGACCGTCGAGGCGCGGCTGCCCGTGCCCGGCCGTCACAACGCCGTCAACGCCGCCGGCGCCGTCGCGGTCCTGCTCACCCTCGGGCAGTCCCTGGCCGACGCCGTCCGCGCCGTCGAGGGCTTCGCCGGCACCGTCCGCCGTTTCGAGCTGCACGGCGTGGAGCGCGGGGTCAGCGTGTACGACGACTACGCCCACCACCCCACCGAGGTGGCCGCGGCGCTGTCGGCCGCACGCACCGTCGTGGGCGAGGGACGCATCATCGCCCTGCACCAGCCCCACACGTACTCGCGCACCCAGGAGATGTTCCGCGAGTTCGCCGAGGTGCTGGAGCAGCACGCCGACCACACCGTCGTCCTCGACGTCTACGGCGCCCGCGAGGACCCGGTTCCCGGTGTCACCGGCGAGCTCGTCAGCGGCGCGTTCCAGGACCCGTCCCACGTGCACTTCGTCGCCGACTGGCAGGCCGCGGCGGACTACACCGCGGCCGTCGCCCGCCCCGGCGACTACGTCATCACGCTCGGCTGCGGCAACGTCAACCTGATCATCCCGCAGGTGCTCGACGCCCTCGCCCAGCCCGCCGGCGCCCCCGGCGACGCTCCGGCCGCCGGGGCGTAGCGGCCGATGCGCCGTCCGAGCCCGCTCCCGCCGCCGAGCGGCAAGGCGGCGGTGCCCCCGCCCGACCCGTCCGAGGACGAGGATCTCGCGCCGGTCATCCCGCTCGACGCTCCCGGCGACCACGACCGCGAGACCCCCGGCGCGGCAGCGGACGCCTCACCCGCGACGCCCGGCTCCGACGTCGGGATCCTGGCGGTGTGGCAGGCGGCGCGGGCGCGCCGGCGTGCCCTGCGGGGCGAGATCCGCCGCTTCACCGGCCGCCAGCGACGGCGACGGATGCTGTGGGCCGGGGTCGGGGCATCCCTCGTGCTCCTCATCCTGGGCACGCTGGGGGCGGCGTACAGCCCGCTGTTCGCCGTCGAGCAGATCACCGTCGTCGGCGCGCGCGAACTCGACGCGGCCGCCGTCGAGCAGGCGCTGGCGGGGCAGCGGGGGACGCCGCTCCCGCGCGTGGACGAGAGCGAGGTGAAGGCCGCGCTCGTGGCCTTCCCGCTCGTGGAGTCCTACACCCTCGAGGCCCGGCCGCCGCACGAGCTCGTCGTGCGCATCGTGGAGCGCACGCCCATCGGCCTGTTCCGCTCGGCGGCGGGCTACACCCTCGTCGACGCCGCCGGCGTGGCCCTCTCGACCAGCCAGCAGCCGGCGCCCGGCAGACCCCTGCTCGACATCGCCGGCGGCCGGTCCTCGGCCGCCTTCGAGGCGGTGGGGCAGGTGATGCGCGCCCTTCCCGAGAGCATCCGCGGCCGCGTCACCGAGGTGTCTGCCTCGACCGCCGACGACGTCACCCTCACCCTCGGCCAGACCCGCACCCGGGTGGTGTGGGGGAGTGCCGAGGAGTCGGCGATGAAGGCCCTCGTCCTCGAGACGACGATGGCCGCGCGCGCTCCCGAGGACGTCAGCGTGTACGACGTGTCCTCGCCGGACGCCGTCGTCGTGCGCTGACGACGACCTCGCACATTCGATGTCGCGACACGCCCACGGCCTGGCGTGCCGCCGCCCCCGGTCCGCATACCTTCAATCCAGGAATTGCATACCGAGCAATTCTTTATACCTCTAGTAGAGGTTGAAGGTTTCAGGTTCGGGAAGACGGAGGCCGGCATGAGCCAGAACCAGAACTACCTCGCCGTGATCAAGGTGGTCGGCGTGGGTGGCGGCGGAGTCAACGCCGTCAACCGCATGATCGACCTGGGTCTGCGCGGGGTGGAGTTCATCGCGATCAACACCGATGCGCAGGCGCTGCTGATGAGCGACGCCGACGTCAAGCTCGACGTGGGCCGCGAGCTCACGCGCGGCCTGGGTGCGGGCGCGGACCCCGAGGTCGGCCGTCGTGCCGCCGAGGACCACACCGAAGAGATCGAAGAGGCCCTGCGCGGCGCGGACATGGTCTTCGTCACCGCCGGCGAAGGCGGCGGCACCGGCACCGGCGGCGCGCCCGTCGTCGCCAAGATCGCCAAGTCGATCGGCGCGCTCACCATCGGTGTCGTCACCAAGCCGTTCTCGTTCGAGGGCCGTCGCCGGCAGAGCCAGGCCGAGGCCGGCGTGGCGCGGCTGAAGGAAGAGGTCGACACCCTCATCGTGGTGCCGAACGACCGCCTGCTCGAGATCAGCGACCGCGGCATCTCGATGGTCGAGGCCTTCGCCACGGCCGACCAGGTGCTCCTCGCCGGTGTGCAGGGCATCACCGACCTCATCACCACTCCGGGGCTGATCAACCTCGACTTCGCGGACGTGAAATCCGTCATGCAGGGAGCGGGGTCGGCCCTCATGGGCATCGGCTCGGCCCGCGGTGCGGACCGAGCGATCAAGGCGGCCGAGCTCGCCGTCGAGTCGCCCCTGCTGGAGGCCTCGATCGAGGGTGCGCACGGCGTGCTGCTGTCGATCCAGGGCGGATCCAACCTCGGCATCTTCGAGATCAACGACGCCGCGCAGCTGGTGAAGGAAGCGGCCCACCCCGAGGCGAACATCATCTTCGGCACGGTCATCGACGACACCCTCGGCGACGAGGTGCGCGTCACCGTCATCGCGGCCGGCTTCGACGGCGGCGAGCCGTCGCTGCGCATCGACCCGGTGACGACCTCGCGCGTGATCGCCCCGCCGGTGATCCCCGCGACCCCGGCCGAGGACGCCGCGCGCGAGCCGCGCGTCGAGGCCGAGCCCGAGCGAGTGAGCGTCGGCGCGCCGCTGGAGTCCAGCTACGACTCCGCGTTCGGCGACGACGACCTCGACATCCCCGACTTCCTGAAGTAATCCCGAAGCAGGAGCGCACGCCCGCGTGGACGCCGAACTCGCCGCCCGTCTCGACGAGGTCGACGCGTCCATCGCGGGCGCTGCGCGTGCCGCGGGGCGCGACCCCGCGACGATCACGCGCATCGTCGTGACGAAGTTCCACCCGGTCTCGCTCCTGCGGGACCTCGTGGAGCTGGGTGTGCGCGACGTCGGCGAGAACCGCCAGCAGGAGCTCACCGAGAAGGTCGCCGAGCTCGGCCGCCCCGAGGGGCTGCGCTGGCACTTCGTCGGCCAGGTCCAGACCAAGAAGGCGCGCGCCGTCAGGCAGGCGGCATCCGTCGTGCACTCGGTCGACCGAGGCCGGCTGGTCGACGCCCTCGCCAAGGCGGGGGATGCCGCAGACCCGCCGCTGGACGTCCTGGTGCAGGTGAACCTCACCGACGACCCGGCCCGCGGCGGCGTCGCACCGGCCGGGGTCGAGGCCCTCGCCGAGCACGTCGCCGGCGCCGCCGGGCTGCGGCTGCGGGGGGTCATGGCCGTCGCGCCGCTGGACGAGCCGCCCGCGTCGGCGTTCGCCCGGCTGGCCGAGTGCGCCGAGCGGCTGCGCACGGTCGAGCCGGGCGCCGACTGGATCTCGGCGGGCATGTCCGCCGACTACGCCGAGGCGATCGCGGCGGGTGCGACACACCTGCGGATCGGCTCGGCAATCACAGGCCCGCGGCCCGAGCGCCGTTAGCCTCGGAACAGATGAGCAGACCGGAGGATGCGATGTCGAACCCGCTCAAGAAGACCATGGTGTACCTGGGCCTCGCCGACGAGGAAGAGGTCTACGAGGAGCCCGCGCCCCAGCAGTCCGTCCGCAAGGAGAAGACCGTCGAGAAGGCAGCGCCCGTGACCCCCCTGCATCGCCCCACCGTCGTCCGCCAGCCCGCGCCCAGCGCCATCAGCGAGATCCTCACCGTCCACCCCAAGCAGTACCGCGACGCGCAGGTCATCGCCGAGAACTTCCGCGACGGCGTGCCGGTCATCATCAACCTGTCGCAGATGTCGGATGCCGACGCGCGGCGTCTGATCGACTTCGCCAGCGGTCTGTCGCTCGGCCTCTACGGCCGCATCGAGCGCGTCACCAGCAAGGTGTTCCTGCTCTCGCCCGAGAACGTCGCCGTCTCGGGCGACGGCGCCGTCGCCCACGCCGACCCCGAAGCGGTCCCGTTCGTCCAGCATTAGAACGTGGACATCATCCGACTCATCGCGTCGATACTCAATTTCGCGCTACTCATCTACGTCTTCGTGCTGTTCGCACGCCTCGTGCTCGAGTGGGTGCCGCTGTTCAACCGGGAATGGCGGCCCCGCGGGGCCGGCCTCGTCGCCGCCGAGGTCGTGTACACGGTGACGGACCCTCCCATCAAGTTCTTCCGGCGGTTCATCCCGCCGCTGCGCGTCGGCGCGATCGCGATCGACTTCGGCTTCGCGCTGACGATGCTGCTGGTGTTCATCCTGCTCAGCATCACGCGCGCCCTCGCCTGATCGCCGCGGCGTCTTCGACACGCCCCTGACCCCCGACTATGCTTTCCAGATACGAGGCGCCCGCCGACGCGGTCGCCCCCCGACATCGGCCAGCCCCCTGAGCGCCCGAAAGAGGAATCACCATGGCATTGACCCCCGATGACGTCGTCACCAAGCAGTTCCAGCACGTCCGGTTCAAGGAGGGCTTCGACCCCGACGAGGTGGACGACTTCCTCGACGAGATCGTCGTCGAGTGGCGCAAGGCCCTGGCCGAGAACGAGGAGCTGAAGGCGAAGCTCGCCGCGTACGAGTCCGGCGAGACCCCCGCCGCCGCCCCCACGGCCGCAGCTCCCGCTCCGGCCCCCGTCGCCGAGGCGCCCGCCACCGACGCCGCAGCCCCCGCCGCCAGCGCCGGCATCATCGAGCTCG
The DNA here is from genome assembly GCF_054780155.1 of Microbacterium aureliae. Lineage (NCBI taxonomy): Bacteria > Bacillati > Actinomycetota > Actinomycetes > Micrococcales > Microbacteriaceae > Microbacterium > Microbacterium aureliae. Next base: position 64,573 of record NZ_BAAGWW010000003.1, on the reverse strand, counting down.
CCCAGCGCCTGCACGACGAGCACGTCGCCGAGGGCCGCGCGCAGCGCGACCAGCTCATCGCCGACGCCAAGGCGCAGGCCGCGTCGATCATCTCGGACGCCGAGAGCCGCGGCCGCGAAGAGGTCGCCCGCCTCGAGCGCGAGCGCACCAACCTCGAGACCCGCATCTCGGAGCTGCGCAACTTCGAGCGCGACTACCGGGCGCAGCTGCGCAGCTACATCGAGGGCAAGCTCCGCGACCTCGAGACCACCGGCACCTCCTCGGGCGCCACGCCGGTCTCGGCCATCGGTCTGTAAGGCCGGTCCTTGACGGGCCGGAACCCCCTGCATCGGGCGGCGGCCAGCATCCTCATCGCGATCCTCGCGGTGACGGTGCTGGCCGCCGACCAGTTCACCAAGCATCTCGCCATCCAGGGACTGCCCTCCGAGGAGCCGGTCCCCATCATCGGCGAGTTCCTGATCTTCTACCTCGTGCGCAACCCCGGCGCCGCCTTCTCGCTCGGCGAAGAGGTCACGTGGATCTTCACGCTCGCCCTTGCTGCGGTCGCCGTGGTGATCGTGTGGCTGGCCGCGACCCGCGTGCGCTCGCGCCTGTGGGCGGTCGCGCTCGGGCTGCTGCTCGGCGGCGTGCTGGGCAACCTCACCGATCGCCTGCTGCGCGCGCCGGGTTTTCCCGTCGGCCACGTCGTGGACTTCATCAACACGCCCTGGATGATGCCGGCGATCTACAACGTCGCCGACATCTTCATCGTCACGATGATGATCGGGGTCTCGCTCCTGGTCCTCATCGGTATCGGCTTCGACGGATCGCGGGAGCGACGCGCGGAGCCGGCGGCGACGGACGCGGCCGCCGAGCGGGACTGACCGTGGAGCACCGCAGCCTGCCCGTCCCCGACGGCCTGGACGGCACGCGCGTCGACGCCGCGCTGGCGAAGATGCTGGGCTTCTCGCGCACCTTCGCCGCCGACGTCGCCGACGCCGGCGGCGTCCGGCAGGACGGCCGCGACCTGACCAAGTCCGACAAGCTCCGCGGCGGGGCGTGGCTCGAGGTGTCGTGGCAGCCGAAGTCCGGTCCCGAGGTGGTGCCGGTCGCCGTGCCCGACCTCGGCGTCGTGCACGACGACGACGACATCGTGGTGGTCGACAAGCCCAGCGGCGTGGCCGCCCACCCCTCGCTCGGCTGGGAGGGCCCGACGGTCCTCGGCGCGCTGGCGGCGGCCGGCTTCCGCATCGCCACGACCGGCGCCGCCGAGCGGCAGGGCGTCGTGCACCGCCTGGACGTCGGCACCAGCGGGCTCATGGTCGTCGCCAAGACCGAGAGCGCCTACGCCGCGCTCAAGCACGCCTTCAAGGCGCGCGAGGTCGAGAAGATCTACCACGCGGTGGTCCAGGGCCACCCCGACCCGCTCGCCGGCACGATCGACGCGCCCATCGGCCGGCATCCGTCGCATTCGTGGAAGTTCGCCGTCATCCCCGACGGCAAGGACTCCGTCACCCACTACGAGACGCTAGAGGCGTTCCCGCGCGCGTCGCTGCTCGAGATCCACCTCGAGACGGGGCGCACCCACCAGATCCGCGTCCACATGGCCGCCCACCGGCATCCGTGCGTCGGGGATCCGCTGTACGGCGCCGACCCGACGCTGTCCGCGCGCCTCGGGCTCACGCGGCAGTGGCTGCACGCCCGCGAGCTCTCGTTCACCCATCCCGCCACGGGGGAGTGGGTCACCTTCACCTCGGAGTACCCCGCCGATCTCGCCCACGCGCTCGAGGTGCTGCGCGCCGGCTGAGCGATGTCGCCGGCCTTTCGTAGACTCGACGGGTGGCATCAGACTCCTTCGTTCACCTGCACGTGCACAGCGAGTACTCGATGCTCGACGGCGCGGCCAAGATCGGCGCGATGACCCAGGCTGCGGCCGATTACGGGATGCCGGCGATCGCCGTCACCGACCACGGCAACACCTTCGCCGCCTTCGAGTTCTACAACGCGGCCAAGGCCGCGGGCGTGAAGCCGATCATCGGCCTCGAGGCCTACGTGACCCCCGGCACGCACCGCAGCGACAAGTCGCGCGTGGCGTGGGGCAGCCCCGAGCAGAAGAGCGACGACGTCTCGGGCGCGGGCGCCTACACCCACATGACGATGTGGAGCCAGAGCACCGAGGGCATGCACAACCTGTTCCGGCTCAGCTCGCTGTCCAGCATCGAGGGCTACTACTTCAAGCCCCGCATGGACCGCGAGCTGCTCGAGACCTACGGCAAGGGGCTCATCGCCACGACGGGGTGCCCGTCGGGCGAGGTGCAGACCCGCCTGCGGCTCGGCCAGTACGACGCCGCGCGGGCCGCGGCGGCGGAGCTGCAGGACATCTTCGGCAAAGAGAACTACTTCGCCGAGATCATGGACCACGGCCTGTCCATCGAGCGCCGCGTCATGACCGACCTCATCCGCCTGTCGAAGGACCTCGGCATCCCGCTCGTGGCCACCAACGACTCGCACTACACCCATCAGCACGAGGCCGACGCGCACGCCGCCCTGCTGTGCGTGCAGTCCGGCTCGACCCTCGACGACCCCAACCGCTTCAAGTTCGACGGCGACGGGTACTACATCAAGACCGCGCAGGAGATGCGCCAGATCTTCCGCGATCACCCCGAGGCGTGCGACAACACGCTGCTGATCGCCGAGCGGTGCGAGGTGGAGTTCAACACCTCGGCCAACTACATGCCCCGCTTCCCGGTGCCCGAGGGCGAGACCGAGGACAGCTGGCTGGTCAAAGAGGTCGAGGCGGGCCTGCACTACCGCTACCCGGGCGGGATCCCCGACCGGGTGCGCAAGCAGGCGGAGTACGAGACCGACATCATCCTGCAGATGGGGTTCCCGGGCTACTTCCTCGTCGTCGCCGACTTCATCAACTGGGCCAAGGACAACGGCATCCGCGTGGGCCCCGGCCGCGGGTCGGGCGCGGGCTCGATGGTCGCCTACGCGATGCGCATCACCGATCTCGACCCGCTCGAGCACGGCCTGATCTTCGAGCGCTTCCTCAACCCCGACCGCGTCTCGATGCCCGACTTCGACGTCGACTTCGATGACCGCCGCCGCGGCGAGGTCATCGACTACGTCACCGAGAAGTACGGCTCCGAGCGCGTGGCGCAGATCGTCACGTACGGCACCATCAAGTCCAAGCAGGCCCTCAAGGACGCCGGCCGCGTGCTCGGCTTCCCGTTCAGCATGGGGGAGCGCCTGACCAAGGCCATGCCCCCCGCGGTGATGGGCAAGGACATGGCGCTCAGCGGCATGTTCGACCCCCAGCATCCGCGCTACAAAGAGGCGAGCGAGTTCCGCACGCTCATCGACACCGATCCCGAGGCCAAGACGGTCTTCGACCGCGCCCTGGGCCTCGAGGGGCTGAAGCGGCAGTGGGGCGTCCACGCCGCCGGCGTCATCATGTCCAGCGAGCCGCTGCTGGACATCATCCCCATCATGCGCCGCGAGCAGGACGGCCAGATCGTCACCCAGTTCGACTACCCGTCGTGCGAGACGCTGGGCCTGATCAAGATGGACTTCCTGGGGCTTCGAAACCTCACGATCATCTCGGACGCGCTCGACAACATCCGCCTCAACCGCGGCGAGGAGCTCGATCTCGAGCACCTGCAGCTCGATGACCGGGCCGCGTACGAGCTGCTGGCCCGCGGCGACACGCTCGGGGTGTTCCAGCTCGACGGCGGGCCGATGCGGTCGCTGCTGCGACTGATGAAGCCCGACAACTTCGAAGACGTCTCGGCCGTCATCGCCCTGTACCGGCCCGGTCCCATGGGGGCGAACTCGCACATCAACTACGCCCTGCGCAAGAACGGCCAGCAGGACGTCACGCCCATCCATCCCGAGCTCGAAGAGCCCCTGCGCGACATCCTCGACATCAGCTACGGCCTGATCATCTATCAGGAGCAGGTCATGGCGATCGCGCAGAAGGTGGCGGGCTTCTCGCTCGGTCAAGCCGACATCCTGCGCCGCGCGATGGGCAAGAAGAAGAAGTCCGAGCTGGACAAGCAGTACGAGGGCTTCTCGGGCGGCATGAAGGAGCGCGGCTTCGGCGACGACGCCATCAAGGCGCTGTGGGACATCCTGCTGCCGTTCTCGGACTACGCCTTCAACAAAGCCCACTCCGCCGCCTACGGGTTGGTGTCGTACTGGACGGCCTACCTCAAGGCGCACTATCCGGCGGAGTACATGGCGGCGCTGCTGACGAGCGTCGGCGACTCCAAGGACAAGATGGCGGTCTACCTCAACGAGTGCCGCCGCATGGGCATTCGCGTGCTGCCCCCCGACGTGCGCGAGTCCATCCGCTACTTCGCCGCCGTCGGCGAAGACATCCGCTTCGGCCTGGGCGCGGTCCGCAACGTCGGCGCGAACGTCGTCGATGGCATCATCGCGGCCCGCCAGGAACAGGGTTTCGCCTCGTTCCACGACTTCCTCGACAAAGTGCCCCTCCACGTGGCGAACAAGCGCACGCTGGAGTCGCTCATCAAAGCCGGCGCCTTCGACTCCATGGGGGACACCCGCCGGGCGCTGCTGGAAGTGCACGAGGATGCCACCGAAGCGGCCGTCGACCGCAAGCGCAACGAGGCCCAGGGCGCCATCGGCTTCGACTTCGACAGCCTCTACGACGAAGCCGAAGAGGCGGTGCCGCCCAAGGTCCCGCCGCGCCCGGAATGGACGAAGAAGGACAAGCTCGCCTTCGAGCGCGAGATGCTCGGCCTCTACGTCTCGGACCACCCGCTCGCCGGACTCGAGATCCCCCTGGCCAAGCACGCCTCCACCAGCATCCACGACCTGCTCGCGAGCGAGACCGTCGAGGACGGCGACCAGGTCACCGTGGCGGGCCTCGTCACGAGCGTCCAGCACCGCGTGGCCAAGCAGAGCGGCAACCCGTACGGCATGATCACCGTCGAGGACTTCGACGGCGAGATCACCGTGATGTTCATGGGCAAGACCTACACCGAGTTCTCGTCGATGCTGCAGGCGGACTCGATCCTCGTCGTCCGCGGCCGCGTGTCGCGCCGTGACGACGGCATGAACCTGCACGCGCAGTCGGCCTTCGCCCCCGACCTCGGCAACGTCGAGACGTCGGGTCCGCTGACCCTGTTGCTGCCCGAGAGCCGCGCCACCGAGCGGGTGGTCGGCGAGCTCGCCGAGGTGCTCTCGCGTCACCGCGGCGACACCGAGGTGACCCTCCGGCTGCACCGCGGCTCGGCCGCGAAGGTCTTCGAGGTGCCGATGCCGGTGCGGGTGACCGCAGACCTCTACGGCGAGCTGAAGGGCCTGCTCGGACCGCAGTGCCTGGGCTGAGCCATCTCATCCGGGTCTCATGAGGCCTGGGTATCATCGACGACGCGCGTCGCGAGCCCGCGACCGGGAAGGACAACCGTGACCGATCAGCAGAACGCCGAAGACCCCCGCACGGACCAGGACGCGACGTCCCGCACGGACGCCCCGCTGTACGGCGTGGGGCCGTTCACTCTCCGCGAGGTGGTCCTGGGCGGCATCTGGGTGCTCGCGCTCGTGGTGTCGTTCTTCCCCGTCTACGGCCGCATCGGCAGCGGTCCGTCGGTGTGGGCCAGCGGCATCGACTGGGTGCTCACCATCGGCGTGCCCACCGTCGCGGTGTTCCTGCTCGCGCTGCGCCGGCTGTCGCCGGACGGCATCCGCCGTGTCGGCTCCCTGGGCATCGACCAGTTCGCCTCGGTGGCCTTCTCGGTCGCCGCCGTGCTGTGGCTCGCGATGATCTGGAACTCCTTCCTCACCCTCGCCGCCAACGGCGTGTTCCTGGCGACGTGGGTGGCGTGGGTCGAGTTCTTCCTGATGCTCGCGGGCGTGCTGCTGACCGTCGCAGGGCCGTTCATCCCGCCGTTCTCGCAGGACTTCGCCGGTCGCCGCGAGGTCGCTGCCCACCGCAACGCCCGCCCCGTCCGCGCCGTCACCCCGCGCCCCGCCCCGACCCCGGCGCCCGTCGCGCCCGAGGCCGCGGACGAGGCCGCCCCCTCGCTCGACGACACGATCGAGTCCCGCCGCACGGCCCCCACCGCGGCCACGACCGTCCTGCCGGGCGACGAGCGCCCCTCCGACGTGGGGACCGCCCTCGAGGGGTCCGCGCCGGCGGGAACCGGTGCGCGACCCGAGGACGCCGCCGCGGCGGACCCGGCATCCGTCGAGACCGTCGCGTGGGCGCCCGAGCAGACCCGGGGCACGTACGAGCCCGTCGAGGACGCTTCGGCCGAGCCGGTCGCCGAGCAGCAGCCCGCCGCCCGGCGGCAGGCCTTCTGGGCCCTCGCGCCCGAAGAGCGGGACGTGGTCGACGAGGTCGGCATCCCCCTCTTCCGCATCGGGCCCACCGCATGGGCGCTCGTCATCGAAGACCGTGGCGAGGTGTTCGTCGTGCGTCACGACGACGGCCGCATCGGCTACCTGCACGAGGTCGACGGCATCACCCGCGGCTGAGGCGGGCGCTCAGGCTGCAGCCGATACCTTAGAAGGATGCTTCGCACGATCGATCTGCGCGGACGCGCGCTCTCGCCCGCCGAGCTGCTGGGCGTCGTCCCGCGCGCCACGGCCGCCCGCGCCGAGGCGTACGCCGCCGCCGCGCAATTGGTGGATGACGTCGCGCAGCGGGGCGAGGCCGCGCTGCGCGAGCAGGCCGAGCGGTTCGACGGCGTCACCGGGCACGCGCTGCGCGTTCCCGACGCGCACCTCGACCAGGCCCTCGCATCCCTCGACCCGGCGGTGCGGGCCGCGCTCGACGAGGCCATCGTCCGCGTCCGCGAGGCCTCGGCCGCGCAGGTCCCGCCCGCGCGCGAGACGATCCTCGCTCCCGGAGCCCGGGTGCTGCAGCGCTGGCAGCCGGTGCGTCGCGTGGGCCTGTACGTCCCCGGCGGCAAGGCGGTCTACCCGTCGAGCGTCGTGATGAACGTCGTCCCGGCTCAGGTCGCTGGCGTCACCGAGGTGGCCCTCGCATCGCCGCCGCAGCGCGCGTTCGACGGTCGCGTGCACCCGGTGATCCTCGCCGCGGCACGCCTGCTGGGCGTCTCGGAGGTCTACGCGGTCGGCGGGGCGGGTGCCATCGGAGCGTTCGCGCACGGGGTCCCCGAGCTCGGCCTCGAGCCCGTCGACGTCGTCACCGGGCCCGGCAACAACTTCGTCGCGGCGGCCAAGCGCGCCGTCGCCGGACTCGTCGGGACGGACTCCGAGGCCGGCGCCACAGAGATCCTGATCGTGGCCGACGGCACCGCCGACCCGCGACTGGTCGCCGCCGACCTCATCAGCCAGGCCGAGCACGACGAGCAGGCCTCGGCGGTGCTCGTGACGTGGTCCGAGACCCTCGCCGCGGCGGTGGCCGACGAGCTCGCCGCGCGGGCGCCCCGCACGCGCCACGCCGAGCGCGTCGCGACCGCCCTGTCGGGACCGCAGTCCGCCACCGTCCTCGTCGACGACCTCGCCGCGGCCACCGCGTTCAGCAACGCCTATGCGCCCGAGCACCTCGAGCTTCAGTTCGCCGACCCGCGTCCCGAGGACTTCGTCCACGCCGGCGCGGTCTTCGTCGGCGCCCACGCCCCGGTCAGCCTCGGCGACTACCTCGCCGGCAGCAACCACGTCCTGCCCACCGGCGGCCAGGCGCGCTACGCGTCGGGCCTGTCGGCATCCACCTTCCTGCGCCCCCAGCAGGTCATCGAGTACGACCGTGACGCGCTCGCGCAGGTCCGCGACGCCATCGTGACCCTCGCCGAGGCCGAGGCGCTGCCGGCGCACGGCGAGGCCGTCACCGTGCGATTCGAGGAGTGAGCGCCCATGCACTGCCCGTTCTGCCGCCACCCCGACTCCCGCGTCATCGACTCGCGCACGAGCGATGACGGCCTCAGCATCCGTCGCCGCAGGCAGTGCCCCGAGTGCGGCGGACGCTTCTCGACGATCGAGACGGCGAGCCTGAACGTCATCAAGCGGTCCGGGGTCATCGAACCGTTCAGCCGCGAGAAGGTGATGTCGGGCGTCCGCAAGGCGTGCCAGGGACGACCGGTCACCGAGGCCGACCTCGCGATGCTCGCCCAGAGCGTCGAGGAGTCCGTGCGGCAGACCGGCGCGTCGCAGATCGACACCAACGAGATCGGCCTGGCGATCCTCGGGCCGCTGCGCGAGCTCGACGAGGTCGCCTACCTGCGCTTCGCGAGCGTGTACCAGGCCTTCGACTCGCTCGAGGACTTCGAGGCGTCGATCGCGCAGCTGCGCGCCGACCATGCCGGTCGCCCGTCCGCCGGCGAGGACGGCGCCCGGTAATCTGGCAGGGATGTATCCCCTCCTCTTCCGGACCGTGCTCTCGCGCATGGATCCCGAGACCGCGCACCACGCGGGAATGACCGTCATCCGGATGCTGGGAAGGGCGCCGCTGTCGTGGATCGCCCGCGCCGCGACCCGGCCCGACCCGTCCCTGCGCACGACGGCGCTCGGGCTGGCCTTCGACTCCCCGTTCGGCGTGGCCGCGGGGTTCGACAAGGACGTCCACGGGGCGCGAGGCCTCCACGCGCTCGGCTTCGGCCACGTCGAGGTCGGCACCCTCACCGCCGTCCCTCAGCCGGGCAACCCGCGGCCGCGGCTGTTCCGCCTGATCCCCGACCGCGCCGTGGTCAACCGCATGGGGTTCAACAACGGCGGTGCCGAGGCCGCCGCGCCGCGGCTTCGCGCGCTGCGGTCGGCGAAGCGCCGCGCGGTGATCGGCGTGAACATCGGCAAGAGCCGCGTCGTGGACGTCGCCGCCGCCGCCGCCGACTACGTCCGCAGTGCGACGCTGCTCGCGCCGCTCGCCGATTACCTCGTTGTCAACGTGTCATCGCCGAACACGCCGGGGCTCCGCGGACTGCAGGCCGTCGAGACGCTGCGCCCGCTGCTGTCGGCCGTCCACGCCGCCGCCGGCGCGACGCCCCTGCTGGTGAAGATCGCCCCGGACCTGCCGGACGACGAGATCGAGGCGATCGCCGCACTCGCGGTGGACCTGGGCCTTGCGGGACTCATCGCGACGAACACGACGATCTCGCGCGAGGGGCTCACCACCGACCCGGCCGTCGTCGCCGCGGCGGGGGAGGGCGGGCTCTCGGGCGCGCCGCTCAAGGCGCGATCGCTCGAAGTGCTGCGTCTGGTGCGCGCCGTCGTCCCCGCGGACTTCTGCGTCATCTCGGTGGGCGGCGTCGAGACGGCCGCCGACGTGCGCGAACGGCAGCTGGCCGGCGCGGACCTCGTCCAGGGCTACACCGGCTTCCTCTACCGCGGGCCGCTGTGGGCCCGGCAGATCAACCGCGGGCTCGCCGCCCTGCCGCCCCTCAGGGCTTCTGACCGCGCTTGACCTGAGGCTTCGGCAGGCGCAGGAAGCGCATCTGGATCGAGCGCATGGCGGCGTACCACCCGAGGCCGCGCTCCATCCGCTCGGCGCCGAAGCGCTCCTTCACCGCGCGCTTGACGTTGATCGCGGTGAGGATCATGTCGCCGATGACGAAGAAGATGAAGACCCACAGCACCACGAACGAGTAGAACTGCACCTCGGCCACGGGGATGAAGGTGGCGATGATGACGACGATCATCGCGGGCATGACCAGCTCGCCCAGGTGGAAGCCGGAGTCGACGTAGTCGCGCACGAACTTGCGCTGCGGCCCCTGGTCGCGCGCGGGCAGGTAGCGGGGGTCGCCGGCCGCGAGACCCACGCGCGCCTTCTCGCGCTGCGCGGTCAGCTCCGCCCGGGCCCGCGCCTTGGCCTCCTTGGTGTCCGCGACCAGCGGACGCTTGCGGGCGGCCTCGCGCTCGGCGCGCGTCGGGGTGGGGCGCCCCTTGCCTCCGGCGCCGCCGGCGACAGCGCCGGATGCGTCCTCGGGGGTGGGGGAGGCAGGTGTCTTGGCCACGGATGATCCTCGGGGGTGCGGGACGGGGTGTGCTTAAGATTACCCGCATGACATCCGAGCTCTCCCGCCCCGACGCCGTCCGCGAAGCCGCGGCCGGCGGCATCCCCACCGCGCTGGCCGATCTGGGGTCGCTCGTGCGCATCCCCTCGATCGCGTTCCCCGGCTTCGACCCGGCCGCCGTCGCGCAGAGCGCCGAGGCGGTCGCCGAGCTCGTGCGCGGCACCGGGCTGTTCGAGACCGTCGAGCTGCGCCGGGCCGCCGTCGACGACACCGACGAGATCGGCATGCCCGCCGTCATCGCCCGCCGGCCCGCGCGCAACGGCCGGCCGACGATCCTGCTCTACGCCCACCACGACGTCCAGCCCGTCGGCGACGAGTCGCTGTGGGAGTCGCCGCCGTTCGAGCCGACGGTCCGCGACGGCCGGCTGTACGGCCGGGGGGCGGCCGACGACAAGGCCGGGATCATGGTGCACATCGGCGCCCTGCGCGCGCTTCGCGAGGCGCTCGGCGACGACTTCGACCTCGGCGTGGCGCTGTTCTTCGAGGGCGAAGAGGAGGCGGGCTCGCGATCCTTCGCGCGGTTCCTCAGCGACAACGCCGACGTCCTCCGCGCCGACGTCATCGTGGTGGCCGACTCCGGCAACTGGGATGCCCGGACGCCCGCGCTCACGGTGTCGCTCCGCGGCAACACGCGGTTCACGATGCGCGTGCGCACCCTCGAGCACGCGTCACACTCCGGGATGTTCGGCGGTGCAGTGCCCGACGCGATGATGGCCACCGTCACGCTGCTGTCGACCCTGTGGGACGCCGACGGGGCGGTGGCCGTCGAGGGCCTGACCGAGCGGGATGCCGAGACCCCCGACTACTCCGAGGAGACCCTGCGCGACGAGGCGGGCCTGCCGGATGCCGTGCGCCCCATCGGCCGCGGGAGCATCCTCAGCCGCATCTGGAACAAGCCGTCGATCACCGTGACCGGGATCGACGCGCCCAGCGTGCGCGAGGCGTCCAACACGCTGTCGCCCGAGATCACCGTCGTCATCAGCGCGCGCGTGGCGCCCGGCCAGCAGGCGCGCGACGCGTACGCGGCGATCGAGGCGCATCTGCGCGCCCACGCGCCGTTCGGCGCGGAACTGGAGTTCTTCGACCAGGACTTCGGCAACCCCTTCCTCGTCGACACCGGCGGGTGGGCGATCGAAGAGGCACGCGCCGCCCTCGAGCAGGCCTACGGGCCCGCGCCGGTGGACATGGGCGTCGGCGGGTCGATCCCCTTCATCGCGGACCTCGTGCGGGAGTTCCCCGGCGCGCAGATCCTCGTGACGGGGGTGGAGGACCCGCACGCACGGGCCCACAGCCCGAACGAGTCGCTGCACCTCGAGACCTTCCGCAACGCCCTGGTCGCCGAGGCGCTGCTGCTGGAGCGCCTGGACGCGCGCGAGGCCTAGCCGCACGCCGCCCCCCCCTGCCGCCCGGGCAGGCGGTCGGTCCGGCCCGCCCCCGATCCCGTGCAGAACTCCACGGGACCGGGTGCGGGAGTGACGCGGGTGCGGGTGGGCGCGCCCCAGTGCACCGGATCGGTGGAGTTCTGCACGCGGGGCCGTGGCCCCGGCCCATCCGGCCGGCGCTCGGGGCGGAATCGGGCCGGCGGCCGCGGCGCCGCGCCGGATCCCGGCACGGCGCGTAGAATCGTCGCATCGCCGCGTTCCCACGCGGCCCGGAAGAGGAGTGCCATGACCGACACCGCACTGACGACCGACCCGTCCGTCCGCGAGCACGGCGTCGCCCTGACCGATGCCGCCGCCCAGAAGGTCAAGAGCCTGCTCGAGCAGGAGGGGCGCGACGACCTTCGTCTGCGCGTGGCCGTCCAGCCCGGCGGATGCAGCGGACTGATCTACCAGCTCTACTTCGACGAGCGCTTCCTCGACGGCGACAAGGCCGTCGACTTCGGCGGCGTCGAGGTGATCGTGGACGACATGAGCGTGCCGTACCTCGACGGCGCCACGATCGACTTCAAGGACACCATCTCGGAACAGGGTTTCACCATCGACAACCCGAATGCCGCCGGCAGCTGCGCCTGCGGAGACAGCTTCCACTGAGTTGCATCCATGCGGCCCGGATCCCGCTCATTCGCAGGGATCCGGGCCGTCTTTCTGCCCTCTCAACGCGCGGCGAACCTGGGTGGTTGGCCAGAGATGCGTGAGAGGTTGCCCTAGACTGGCGACAGTCACATTTCGAAACTGGAAAGGTGCGCCCGTGCCCTCGAAACGCCGTCTCCGCTGGGCCCTGATTCCCGTCGGGATCGCCACGGCCGTAGCCCTCGCCGGCTGCACGCCGACCGAGCTGAACGGGTACCTGCCCGGATTCGTCGAGGACGGTGAGCCCACGACCAACCGCACCGAGATGGTGTCGGGTCTGTGGACGAACTCCTGGATCGTGCTGCTGGTGGTCGGCCTCATCACCTGGGGTCTAATGGCCTGGGCCGCGATCGCCTACCGTCGCCGCCGCGGCCAGAGCGGCCTGCCGGTGCAGCTGCGGTACAACATGCCGATCGAGATCTTCTACACGGTCGTGCCGCTGATCCTCGTCGTCGGCTTCTTCGCGTTCACCGCCCGCGACCAGACGATTCTCGAGACGCAGTACGAGGACCCGGACGTGTCGATCACCGCGATCGGCAAGCAGTGGGCGTGGGACTTCCAGTACAACGGCGAGTCCGAGTCCGACACCGTGTGGTCGATGGGCGTCCAGGCCCAGACCAACGAGCGCGGCGACGTCGTCTCGGAGCTGCCCACCCTGTACCTGCCGGTCGACAAGACCGTGCAGATCAAGCTGCAGTCGCGTGACGTCATCCACTCCTTCTGGATCATCGACTTCCTGTACAAGAAGGACATGTACATCGGCAAGGACAACTACTGGTCCTTCACGCCGACCCGCGAGGGCTCGTACGCCGGCAAATGCGCCGAGCTCTGCGGCGAGTACCACTCGATGATGCTGTTCAACGTCGAGGTGGTCAGCGAAGCCGAGTACGAGGACTACCTCGCCTCGCTCGAGGCCGCCGGCCAGACCGGCGACATCGACGACGCGTACGACCGTCTGCAGAATCTGCCCGGAACGGGCGCCGCGTCCGAAGGGAACGAGTGATCATGGCGACGACGCTTCCTCTGCAAGAGAAGGCCTCGGGTCGGCCCACGACCCTTCCGCCTCGCCAGGCGGCGCTGCTGAGCGCTTCGCGGGTCGAGAACAAGGGCAACATCATCGTCAAGTGGATCACCTCCACCGACCACAAGACGATCGGCTACCTGTACCTGATCTCGTCCGTCGTGTTCTTCATGCTCGGCGGCGTGATGGCCCTCATCATCCGCGCTGAGCTGTTCGAGCCGGGGATGCAGATCATCCCGACCAAGGATCAGTACAACCAGCTGTTCACGATGCACGGCACGATCATGCTGCTGATGTTCGCGACGCCGCTGTTCGCCGGGTTCGCCAACGCGATCCTGCCGCTGCAGATCGGCGCCCCCGACGTCGCGTTCCCGCGTCTGAACGCGTTCGCCTTCTGGCTGTTCCTGTTCGGCTCGACCATCGCCGTCGCCGGCTTCCTCACCCCGCAGGGCGCCGCGGCGTTCGGCTGGTTCGCGTACCAGCCGCTGGCCAACGCCTCGTTCTCGCCCGGAGCGGGCGGGAACCTCTGGATGCTTGGCCTCGGCATGAGCGGTTTCGGCACGATCCTCGGCGCCGTGAACTTCATCACGACGATCATCACGATGCGCGCTCCCGGCATGACCATGTGGCGGATGCCGATCTTCTCGTGGAACACGCTGGTCACCAGCATCCTGATCCTGATGGCGTTCCCCGTGCTGGCGGCCGCGATCCTCGCCGCCGCGTCGGACCGCGTCCTCGGCTCGCACATCTACGACCCCGCGAACGGCGGCGTGCTGCTGTGGCAGCACCTGTTCTGGTTCTTCGGCCACCCCGAGGTATACATCATCGCGTTGCCGTTCTTCGGCATCGTCTCGGAGATCTTCCCGGTCTTCAGCCGCAAGCCGATCTTCGGCTACAAGACGCTGGTGTACGCCACGATCGCCATCGCGGCGCTGTCGGTGGCGGTGTGGGCCCACCACATGTACGTCACGGGCGCGGTGCTGCTGCCCTTCTTCGCCCTGATGACGATGCTCATCGCGGTGCCGACGGGCGTGAAGATCTTCAACTGGATCGGCACGATGTGGCGAGGGTCGGTCACCTTCGAGACCCCCATGGTCTTCGCCCTCGGGTTCCTGGTGTCCTTCGTCTTCGGCGGACTCACCGGCGTCATCCTGGCCTCGCCGCCGCTGACCTTCCACACCTCGGACTCGTACTTCGTCGTGGCGCACTTCCACTACGTGGTGTTCGGCACCGTCGTGTTCGCGATGTTCGCCGGCTTCTACTTCTGGTGGCCCAAGTGGACCGGTCGCATGCTCAACGAGCGCATCGGCATGGTGCACTTCTGGCTGCTGTTCATCGGCTTCCACATGACCTTCCTCATCCAGCACTGGCTGGGCGTGGACGGCATGGTCCGCCGCTACGCCGACTACTCCGAGGCGGACGGCTGGACGTGGCAGAACCAGGTCTCGACCGTGGGCGCCATCATCCTCGGCGCCTCGATGATCCCGTTCCTGTTCAACGTCTGGATCACCTCGCGCAAGGCGCCCAAGGTGACCGTGAACGACCCGTGGGGCTACGGCGCGTCGCTCGAGTGGGCGACCTCGTGCCCGCCGCCGCGCCACAACTTCACGTCGATCCCGCGGATCCGCAGCGAGCGCCCGGCGTTCGATCTCAACCACCCCGAGGCCGGCATCCCGGTGGGCGTCGGCCCGGCGAAGGACGCCCCCGAGGCTCCGGTCGTCGACGCCGCTGATGGAAAGGTGAAGTAAGTGCGCACCAACACCGGTCTGTGGTGGCTGCTGGCGGGATTCTTCGGACTCGTCTTCGCCATCTACACAGTGTGGAACCTGATCTCGCACAGCGGTGACTTCGTCACCCGGATCGAGTGGGTCGGCACGGTCGCGCTGCTGTTCACCGCGTTCATGTCGGCGCTGATCGCCTTCTATGTGGGCAAGGTGCACAAGGCGCAGGGCGGCGAGCTGCCCGAGGACACCCTGACGGCGGACATCGACGACGGCGACCCCGAGCTCGGCGAGTTCAGCCCGTGGTCGTGGTGGCCGATCGTGCTGGCCTTCTCGGCCGCGCTCGGCATGATCGGCCTCGCGGTCGGCGCCTGGATGATGCCGATCGGCATCGCGGTCTTCGTGGTCGCGATCGTCGGCTGGGTCTACGAGTACTACCGCGGGTACTTCGCGCGCTGAGCGCCCTCAGAACGCCCGAACCGCCTCTGTCCTTTCCCGGGACAGGGGCGGTTCGTCTTCGGCGCCTCAGGCGCGGCGTGACCGGCCTCAGGAGGTCGCGGGCGCCCTCACGACCATCACCTGCGGGTCGAACGTGCGGGCAAGCGGTCCCTCGTCGTTCTCGACGGGCTGCCCCTCCCGCATCCAGTACTCGTAGCCGCCGATCATCTCGCGGACGGCGTATCCCAGCCGGGCGAACTCCACCGCGCCCTTGGCGCCGGCGTTGCACCCCGGGCTCCAGCAGTAGACGACCACGGGGATGCCGGGATCCAGCTCCTGAGGCGCCCGGCGCGCGATGTCGCGGTAAGGCATGTGCACGGCCCCGGAGATCCGACCCTGGTGCCACGCCTCGTCGCTGCGCACGTCGACGAGCACGAAGGCGTCTCCGGCCTTCTGCGCGGCATAGACGTCCGAGGCGTCGGTCTCGTGGGTGAGCTTGGCGGTGAAGTAGGTGAGCGCGTCGGTCATGCCCCCACGGTACGACGAAGCGCCTGGCGTCCTCGCGGGGGAGGAGCGCCAGGCGCCGTCGTCTTTCTGCCGGATCGCGTCAGCGGTTACTGATCGCGTTCCTTCTCGCGGTTGCGCGGGGCCTTCTTGCCGGCCTCGGGCTCGGGGACGATCACGTTCGAGGGGCGGTTGGCCGTCTCGGAGTTGTGGCCGTCGTCGATCGGCACGTGCGGGGCGTCGGGGACACCGGCGCGCTCGTGGGCACCCTGCAGCTCCACGTCCTCTTCGGCCGCGATGTGCTCCAGCGTGTGGTGCTGGTGGGCACGGGCCTCGACGAGCTCGGCCTGCGTGAGCGGGGTCAGCCGGTCCTCGAAGAACCAGCGCGAGATCGACGCGCGCAGGTTCTGGTGCCAGGCGATGCGTCCGCGGGCGTTCGGGCGGACGACCAGGGGCTCGTACGTCTCGAAGTCGACGAGCTTGTAGAGCTCGTACTCGTCCACCGGCTGGTGGACCTCGATGTACTCGCCGCCGGGCAGCCGGACGATACGGCCCGACTCGTACCCGTGCAGGGCGATCTCGCGGTCCTTCTTCTGCAGCGCGATGCAGATGCGCTTGGTGACGAAGTAGGCGATGATCGGGCCCAGGATGAGGGCCGCCTGCAGCGTGTGGATGACCCCCTCCATCGTCAGCATGAAGTGCGTGGCGATGATGTCGGACGAGGCCGCGGCCCACAGCACCGCGTAGAACGTCACGCCGGCCGCGCCGATGGCGGTGCGGGTGGCGGCGTTGCGGGGACGCTGGGCGATGTGGTGCTCGCGCTTGTCACCGGTGATCCACGCCTCGATGAAGGGGTAGAGCAGGACGATGACGATGAACACGCCGAGGCCGACGAGCGGGATCAGGATGTTCCAGGACCAGGTGCGGTCGAGGAAGACGAACTCCAGGTGCGGCGGCACCAGTCGAAGCGCGCCGTCGGCGAAGCCGATGTACCAGTCCGGCTGGGTGCCGGCCGAGACGGGGGAGGGGTCGTACGGGCCGTAGTTCCAGATCGGGTTGATCGTGAACAGCGACGCGATCAGGACCAGCACGCCGAAGGTGATGAAGAAGAAGCCGCCCATCTTGGCCATGTAGACCGGCATCATCGGGAAGCCCACCACGTTGCTGTTCGTCCGGCCGGGGCCGGCGAACTGCGTGTGCTTGTTGATGATCATCAGCATGAGATGCACGACCAGCAGGCCGACGAGGATCGCGGGCAGGATCAGGATGTGCAGGGCGTACAGGCGTCCGACGATCGCGGTCCCGGGGAACTCGCCGCCGAACAGCAGGAACGAGGTCCACGTGCCGATGAGCGGGATGCCCTTGATCATGCCGTCGATGATGCGCAGGCCGTTGCCCGAGAGGACGTCGTCCGGCAGCGAATAGCCGGTGAAGCCCTCGCCCATCGCGAGGATGAACATCACGAAGCCGATGACCCAGTTGAGCTCGCGCGGCTTGCGGAACGCGCCGGTGAAGAACACGCGCAGCATGTGGACGCCGATGCCGGCGACGAACACGAGCGCGGCCCAGTGGTGGATCTGGCGCACCAGCAGGCCGCCGCGGATGTCGAACGAGATCTCGAGGGTCGAGGCCATGGCCGCCGACATCTCGATGCCACGCATCGGGATGTAGGCGCCGGTGTAGTGCACCTCGGCCATGGAGGCCTGGAAGAAGAACGTCAGGAACGTGCCCGTGAGGAGCACGACCACGAAGCTCCACATCGCGATCTCGCCGAGCATGAACGACCAGTGGTCGGGGAAGACCTTGCGGCCGAGCTCCTTGACGAAGCCGGACAGGCTCGTGCGCTCGTCGATGTAGTTGGCGGTCGCGCCGACGAAGCGGCCGCCCAGCGGCTTCTCACGCGTCGAGGACGCGCTGTTGGTGTCGTCGGTGACGGTCGAGGTGCTCAATGACGCTCCCAGAAGCTCGGGCCGACAGGCTCGGTGAAGTCGCTGCGAGCGACGAGGTAGCCCTCGTCATCGACGGTGATCGGCAGCTGCGGGAGCGGCCGGGCGGCCGGGCCGAAGATGACCTTCGCCTGGTCGGTGACGTCGAACTGCGACTGATGGCAGGGGCACAGCAGGTGGTGGGTCTGCTGCTCGTACAGCGCGACGGGGCAGCCGACGTGCGTGCAGACCTTGGAGTAGGCCACGATGCCGTTGTACGACCAGTCCTTGCGGTCGTCCGGCTCGATCAGCTGCTCGGGGAGCAGACGGACCAGGAGCACGAGGGCCTTGGCCTTCTCTTCGAGGTAGCCGTCCTCGTGCGAGAGCTCCGCGAGCGGCTCGGGGATGACGTGCACGGCCGAGCCGAGGGTGAGGTCCGCGGCGCGGATCGGCTTGCCCGTCGGGTCGTGGGCCAGGCGCATGCCCTCTTCCCACATCGTGTGCCGAAGCAGGGCGACGGGGTCACCGGCCATGGGGCTGGCGGCGGTGCTGTGCGGGGCGAGACCGCGGAAGAGCACGATTCCGGGTGCGACCGAGGCGACCAGCGCCGCGATCAGGGAGTTGCGGATCATCACGCGGCGTCCGAAGCCGGACTCCTCGTTCGCGTCGGAGAACGCCTGGATGGCCGCGGCGCGGACGGTGTCGCGACCGCGCGTGGCGTGACGCGCCTCGACGTGCTCCTTGTCGGACATGATCGCCTTGGTCCAGTGGATCGCGGCGACGCCGATCGCGAGCAGGGCCAGGCCGATGCCCAGGCCGATGAAGAGGTTGTTCGAGCGGATGTCGACGATCAGGCCGCTCTCGATCGGGAACAGCATGTAGGCGGCGATGGCCCAGATGCTGGCGGCGACCGAGATGTAGAACAGCGTGTAGACGGTGCGCACCGCGCGCTTCATCGCGGCCGGGTCCTTGTCGGTCATCCGCTCGCGGTGCGGCGGCATCCCCGGTGCGAGCACCGGGTCGCTGACGGCGACGGCCAGACCCGGAGAGGGCTTCCACGAATTCCGCTCGTGCACGAGTGCGTCTTCCTCGTGTGCCATGGTGCTCCTAGTTCTTCTGCGTGTGTCGGGGGCTCATCAGTTGGATTTCGCCGTGATCCACACGGTGATGGCGATCAGCGAGCCGATGCCGAAGATCCAGATGAACAGGCCCTCGGAAACCGGGCCCAGGGAGCCGAGGCTGAAGCCGCCGGCCGATTCGTTCTCCTGCAGGAACAGCAGGTACGTGACGATGTCGCGCTTCTCTTCGAGCGTCAGCGTCATGTCGTTGAACACAGGCATGTTCTGCGGGCCGGTGACCATCGCCGCGTACATGTTCAGTGGGGTGGTGGTGTGCAGCGCGGGAGCGTACTTGCCCTCGGTGAGCGCACCGCCGGCGCCGGCCACGTTGTGGCACATGGCGCAGTTGATGCGGAACAGCTCGCCGCCGTGAGCGGCATCGCCCTCGCCGTCGAGCACCTCGTCGGCGGGGTAGCTGGGGCCGGGGGCCACGCTCTGGACGTAGGCGCCGATCGCGGCGGTCTGCTCCTCGGTGAACTGCACCGGCTTCTGCGGGGCCTGCGGGCCCTGCATCTGCAGCGGCATGCGGCCGGTGCTCACCTGGAAGTGCACCGAGAGCTCGCCCACGCCGTACAGCGACGGGCCGTCGTTGGTGCCCTGCAGGTCGAGACCGTGACAGGTGGCGCAGTTGGCCTGGAAGAGCTTCTTGCCGTCGTCGACGGTGAGTGCGGAGGTGACCGCCGTGGGCTCCTCGGTGGCTGCCATCGCGGCCGAGGCGCCCGCGTAGGCGCCTCCCGTGATCAGCAGGCCGACGCCGATGAGTGCTGCGGCGGCCCAGGGGCTCCGGCGCCCGTTCGAGCGGCGCGTCGTTGCTCGTGCCATGTCGGGAATCAGCTCCGCTCTTATTTCAGGAAGTAGATGACGAGGAACAGGGCGATCCAGACGACGTCGACGAAGTGCCAGTAGTACGACACGACGATCGATGAGGTCATCTCTTTGCGCCCGAAGTTCTTGACGGCGTACGCGCGCCCGATCACGAGCAGGAAGGCCACGAGGCCACCGGTGACGTGCAGGGCGTGGAAGCCGGTGGTGAGGTAGAACGCCGACGCGTACGAGTCGGCCGAGATCGGCATGCCCTCGTACACGAGCTGGGCGTACTCCCACACCTGACCCGACACGAAGACCGCGCCGAGGGCGAAGGTGAGCCAGAACCACTCGACCATGCCCCAGCCGAGCCAGCCGCGCTTGCCGGTCGAGTACGGCTGGAACCGCTCGGCGGCGAAGACGCCCATCTGGCAGGTCACCGACGACAGCACGAGGATGATCGTGTTGACGGTGGCGTAGGGAACGTTCAGCAGCTCGGTGCGGTCCGCCCACAGTTCAGGGGAGGTGCTGCGGAGGGTGAAGTAGATCGCGAACAGGCCCGCGAAGAACATCACCTCGCTGCCGAGCCAGACGATGGTGCCGACGGCGACCGGATCGGGCCGCTTGACGGACCGCATCGCCTGAGAGTAGGTCGCAGTGGAGGTCGTCACGCTGACCATTATGGCCGATTCCCGAGGGGGAGATTCGCATCGAAGGTCACCGATTCGCCTCGATTCGGTCTTTGACCCGGCCCTGAGGAGCCTGGAAGGGAGCTTCGAACTCGCCGAGTAGGCTCTGCAGTCATGGCGGAGCTCTACACCTGGCCCAATCTGCTCACCTCGCTGCTCGAGCGGCGCGACCTCAGCGTGTCGGAATCGACGTGGGCGATGCGCAAGGTGATGGCCGGCGAAGCCACCCCCTCGCAGCTCGCGGGATTCCTCGTCGCGCTGCGCGCGAAGGGCGAGACGATCGACGAGGTGGTGGGCTTCCGCGACGCGATCCTCGAGGCCGCGCTGCCGCTCCCGGTGGACGCCGCGGTGCTCGACATCGTCGGCACCGGGGGCGATCGCTGGGGCACGGTCAACGTCTCGACCATGGCGGCTGTCGTGGCCGCGGCATCCGGTGTCCCCGTCGTCAAGCACGGCAACCGCGCCGCCAGCAGCAAGTCGGGATCCTCCGACGTCCTGTCGGCCCTCGGCGTCGACCTGAGCCTCACGCCCGAGGCCGTCGCCGCCACCCTCGCCGAGGTCGGCATCACGTTCGCCTTCGCCGCCGCGTTCCACCCGGGCTTCCGGCACGCGGGGCCGACGCGCGGCGAGCTCGGGGTGCCGACGGTGTTCAACTTCCTCGGGCCGCTGTGCAACCCCGCGCGCGCCGAGGCCAACGCGGTCGGGGTCGCCCAGCTCGAGCGGGTGCCGCTCATCACGGGCGTCTTCCGCACGCGCGGCGCGACGGCGCTGGTCTTCCGCGGCGACGACGGCCTGGACGAGCTGACCACCACCGGTCACAGCCGCATCTGGGAGGTCAGCCGCGGCGACGTCCACGAGCACGATCTGGATCCCCGGGATCTCGGCATCCCGCTGGCCGACATCGGCGACCTGCTCGGCGGTCAGCCGGCCGACAACGCCGCCGTGGTGCACCGCGTCTTCGCTGCCGAGGCGGGGCCCGTCCGCGACATCGTCCTGCTCAATGCCGCCGCGGGAATGGTGGCCTATCGCCTGTTCCGGGATGCCGGGCAGGCGCAGCGTCCGATCCTGGAGCGTCTCGCCGAGGCCATGGCCGAGGCGGCGCAGGCCATCGACAGCGGCGCGGCCGCGGCGAAGCTCGAGGCCTGGGCGTCCGCCACGCGCCGGCTGGCGTAGGCCGTGGATCCGCACGACGCGCTCCTCGAGATCGCCACCCTGCTGGAGCGGGAGCGCGCGTCGCGGTACAAGTCGCAGGCGTTCCGCACCGCCGCGGGCGCCATCGCCGGGCTGAGCGACGAACAGCTTCGGGATGCCGCGGCCCTGCGCCGCCGCAAGGGCGTCGGGGAGTCCTCGCTCGCGGTCATCCAGGAAGCGCTGTCGGGGCGCGTGCCCGCCTATCTCGCCGACCTGCGGGAGCGCGCGGGCGTGCCGGAGGCCTCGACCCTGCGGCCCCTGCTGCGCGGCGACCTGCACTCGCACAGCGACTGGTCCGACGGGCTGACGCCGATCGGGTCCATGGTCGACGCGGCGAAGGCCCTCGGCCACGAGTACCTCGCCCTCACCGACCACTCGCCCCGCCTGACCGTCGCGCGCGGGCTGTCGCCGGAGCGCCTGCGCGAGCAGCTCGAGGTGGTCGCCGGATTCCGCGACGACTCCTTCACGCTGCTTTCGGGCATCGAGGTCGACATCCTCGACGAGGGCGGCCTCGACCAGGAGGACGCGCTGCTGGCGGAGCTGGACATCGTCGTCGCCTCGGCGCACTCGAAGCTGCGCATGGAGCGCGCGCCGATGACGCGGCGGCTCGTGGCGGCGGCATCCCACCCGCGCGTCGACGTCCTGGGTCACGTGACGGGGCGCCTGGTCGAGGGCTCGCGTGGCACGCGGCCGCCGTCGACGTTCGACGCCGAGGCGGTCTTCGCCGCGTGCGCCGCGCACGGCGTGGCCGTCGAGATCAACTCCCGCCCGGAGCGGCAGGATCCGCCCGACGACCTGCTGGCGCTCGCCCTCGAGGCCGGCTGCCTGTTCTCGATCGACTCCGACGCGCACGCTCCCGGACAGCTCTCGCTGCTGGACCACGGGGCGGCAAGAGCCGAGCGGGCGGGTGTGCCCGCGGAGCGCATCGTGACGACATGGCCGCTCGAGCGGCTGCGCGAGTGGACGGAGCGGCGACGCTGAGCGGGCCCGGGGGCCTCGCCGGGGCACGCGTCCCGCTGCTGGTGGTCGCTGGTGTGCTGGTCGCCTCGCTCAGCCTGCGAGGACCGATCCTCGCGGTGACCCCGGTGCTGCGCGACATCGAGCGGGACCTCGGCATCGGGTCGGCCACGGCGGGGCTGCTCACCACCGCGCCGGTGCTGATGTTCGCCGTGCTCACGCCGCTCGCCGCTCTCTTCATCCGGCGTGCGGGCGCCGAGACCGCGCTGATGGCGTCGCTCGCCGGGGTGCTCGCCGGCACCTTCGTGCGGGCGCTGCCGGGCTTCGGCGCGATGCTCGCCGGGATGCTGGTGATCGGCGCCGCGATCACGATCGGCAACGTCGTGATCCCCGTGATCATCCGCCGCGAGGTCCCGCCCGCGCGCGTCGCGCTGGTGACGGCGGCATACACCGCCACCCTCAACGTCGGATCGCTGGTCACCTCGCTGCTGACCGCGCCGCTGGCCGAGCTCGTGGGGTGGCCGGCGGCGATCGCCGCGTGGTCGGTGCTGAGCATCGCCGGGGTCGTGCTGTGGGGCCTGCACGTGCGGCGAGCGAGGGGCCGTGACCGGTTCTCGGGGGCGCCCGCACCGGTGCGGCGGCCCGCCGTCGCGGCATCCGACGGCGAATTCGGCCCCGACGCGCTGACCGGGCCGCTGCCGGTGGTCGAGCGCACCAGCGGGTCGATGCTGCGGCGGCCGGTCACCTGGCTGCTCGTGTGCGCCTTCGCGGCGCAGACGACGATGTACTACGCCCTGTCGACGTGGCTGCCCGCCTTCGCCGCCGACGAGCTGGGGCTGTCGCGCTCGGCGGCCGGGGGTGTCGCATCGCTTTACCAGGGCGCGGGCATCCTCGGCGCCTTCGTCGTCCCGCTGCTCGCGCGCGTGGGTCCGCGGCTGCTGGCGCCGCTGGTCATCTGCGCGTCGTGGCTCGTCCTCACCGTCGGGCTGCTGGCGGCGCCCGGCCTGCTGTGGCTGTGGCTCACGCTCGGTGCGATCGGGCACGCGGGCGGCTTCGTGGTCATCTTCGCCGCGCTCGTCCAGGTCTCGCGGTCCGACGGCGAGGCCGCGGGGATGTCGGCCCTCGTCCAGGGCGGCGGCTACCTCGTGGGGGCCTCGGGCGGCCCGGTCATGGGCGCCCTCTTCCAGGCCGCGGGAGCGTGGACCCTGCCGCTCGCCGGGCTGCTCGGGCTCTCGGGCGTCTACTGCGTGCTGCTGCTGGCGGCCGTGCGGGCCTCTCGGCGCGCGACGGGCTGACCGCCGGTCACACCCCGTCGAGGGCGGCGAGCACGCGATCCATCGCGCCGCCGAGGCCCTCGCGCTCGGCGAGCGCGGCCGCCGCCCGGCGGACGTCGTCGCCGGGCGGGATGAGCCGCGACTCCACCGGCTCGAGGTCGAGGTCGCGGACGACGCCGACGACCCTCGGTGCGACGGCGAGGTAGCTGCCGGCTGCCGCGATCTTCGCCTGCACGCCCGCCGACATGCCGTGGCCCGCCGACGCGGCCGACAGGATGCCGGGCAGATCGCCGTGGGCGGCCAGCAGGCTCGCCGCGGTCTTGTCGCCGACGCCCGCGACGCCCGGCAGCCCGTCCGAGGAGTCGCCGCGGAGGGTGGCGAAGTCGGCGTACTGCGACGGCAGCACGCCGTACTTCTTCACCACGACGGCGTCGGTGACGACCTCGAGGTTGCTCATGCCGCGTGCGGTGTAGACCACCCGCACGTCGCGCCCGTCGTCGACGAGCTGGAAGAGGTCGCGATCGCCCGTGACGACGTCGACCGGCATCGTCGCGTGCGTGGCGAGGGTGCCGATGACGTCGTCGGCCTCGTGCTCGGCCGCGCCGACGATCGGGATGCCGAGCGTGCCCAGCGCCTCGCGGATGAGCGGCACCTGAGCCTCGAGCGGGTCGGGCACGACCTCCACGTCGGGACCGCCGTCGACGACGTCGGCCACGCGGTGCGTCTTGTACGACGGGATGAGGTCCACGCGCCACTGCGGGCGCCAGTCGTCGTCCCAGCAGGCCACCAGGTGCGTCGGACGGTAGGTGGTGACGAGCTTGGCGATGATGTCGAGGAACCCTCGCACCGCGTTGACCGGCATCCCCGAGGGGGACCTCACCGAGTCGGGCACGCCGTAGAACGCGCGGAAGTACAGCGACGCGGAATCCAGGAGCATGAGGCGGTCGGGCACGGGGCTCATCCTGTCACGCCGGGCACGGACATTCGCCGACATCGACGGACGGGGGCGAGGGAGGCTGTCGTATCGTGTGCCCGTGAGCACCCTGGTCGAGCGAGCGAAGGAGCTCGCCGCACTCCACTCCGCCCCTGAGATCCTGCGCGTCGTGAACGTCTGGGACGTCATCTCGGCCCGCGCCGTCGCCGATCTCGAGCAGACCCGCGCCATCGCCACCGCCGGGCACTCCATCGCAGCGACGTTCGGCTACGGCGACGGCGACCGCATCCCCGTCGAGCTGATGCTCGACATGGTCGGCCGCATCGTCGACGCCGTGGGGGATCTGCCGGTGACCGCCGACCTGGACTCCGGGTTCGGCGACCCCGGCGAGACCACGCGCCTGGCGATCGCGAAAGGCATCGTCGGCGGCAACGTCGAGGACGGCATGCGCCCGTTCGGCGAGTCCGTCGCCGCGGTCGAGGCGGTCATCAGAGCCGCCGACGCCGAAGGCGTGCCCTTCGTCCTGAACGCGCGGACCGACGCCCTGTGGCGACGCGGCGACCGGCCGCTGGACGACGCCGTGGCCGAGGCCGTCGAGCGCGGGCGCGCGTATCTCGACGCCGGAGCGGACCTGGTCTTCGTGCCCGCGGTGCTCGACGCCGAGACCACGCGCCGGCTGGTCGACGGGCTCGGCGAGCGCAAGCTGAGCGTCGTCGGCGTGCCGGGTGCCCTCACCGCGGCGGAGTACGAAGCCCTCGGCGTCGCGCGCATCTCGTACGGCCCGACGACGCAGCGTGTCGCCCTCACCGCCCTGCAGGACCTCGCCATCGACCTGTACGGCGACGGCGTGATCCCCGGCTGGATGCGTCCGCTGAACTGAGGCGCCGCCGGCATCCTTCGATCTCGGGATGCCGGCGCCCACCGTTCACCGGGTGGTCGCCCCCCGGTCGCCTTTCGTGACGCGGCGCGTTCACCCGCACCGGCCATCGTGTAGCCACACACGACAGGCCGGGAGGCGCCGATGCAGCGTGACGACGTCATCGCGTGGGTGGAGTCGCCCCTGCAGCTGCTGGGCGCCGCCGAATGGGCGCACGCCCACGGACGCACGGTGCCCGTCGCGGGCCGTCTCACGCCGCAGATGGGCGCGACGGCTGACGAGCTGATCGCCCGCGGCGCCCGCTTCGGCGCCTGCGAGCCGTTCGTCGGCATCCCGTGGACGCTGCTCGCGCAGCACCGGCACTGGCTGGTCGGCGACGGGTACTCGGGTCAGTTCCGCCTCGCTGCCGCCGTCCTGCGTCCCTCGCGCGTGACGTTCCTCGACGACGGCGCCAACGCCGTCGCCTTCGCCGACACCCTGCTCGGCCGGCGCCCCTACCGGCGGCCGGGCATCGCCGAGGGCCCGCTGTCGACCCTGGTGTCGCCCTTCGCCCTGGACCACGTGCTGCGCCTCGCCGCATGCGAGCGGGCGGACGTGTTCACCGCCTTCCCCCTCGGGCCCGATCGCGTCGCCGGACTCACCGCCCGCGGCGCCCGGATCGCGGAGCACCGGTTCGAGTGGACGCGAGCGACCGCGGGCGGCGGCAGGCTCGCCGCGGACCGGGTGATCCTGGGCTCGGCGCGGCCAATCGACGGACGCATGCCGCACGAGGAATACCTCGACTGGGTGGCGCGCATCGTCGAGACCGGTGACGCCGTGTACCTGCCCCACCGCCGCGAGCCCCGCGCGCAGCTCGATCTGGTCGCGCGCATCGACGGCGTCGATGTGATCGACGCGGGCCTGCCGGCCGAGCTGGTGCTGGCCGGCCACGCCCGCGCCCTCGAGCTGTACACCCAGCCCTCCAGCACGACGACGACCCTCGCCCACGTGCTCGCCGGAACCGGTTCGGTCATCCGCACCGCACCCCGCGTCGGCACGCGGCCCTCCCGCTCGGGGGCTCGCGCATGAGCGAGACGGTCGCCATCATCCCGGCACGCGGCGGATCCAAGGGGGTGCACCGCAAGAACCTGCGACGGGTGGGCGGCGTCCCGCTGGTCGCGCGCGCCATCCTCGCCGCCGGCCGCGCCGCCCACGTCGACCGCATCGTCGTCTCGACCGACGACCCGGCGATCGCCGCCGTCGCGGTGGAATGGGGCGCCGAAGTGGTCGAGCGTCCGGCCCCCCTCGCCGGCGACACCGCCGGGTCCGAGAGTGCCCTCCTGCACGCCCTCGGCGTCCTCGAGGCGCGCGGCGTCGACGTCGGAGTGATCGCCTTCCTGCAGGCGACCTCGCCCTTCATCGACAGCGACGCCCTCGACGAGGCCATCCGCACGGTCCGCTCGCGGCGGCGCGACAGCGTGTTCTCGGCGGTTCCGACGTGGGGGTTCCTGTGGCGGAAGTCGCAGGGCGGTGCCGCGGCGGCCATCAACCACGACGCCGACCACCGGCCCCGCCGCCAGGACCGCGAGGCGCACTACCTCGAGACCGGCGCCTTCTACGTGCTGCGCGCGGCCGGGTTCCGCGCCGGCGGCCACCGCTTCTTCGGCAGCGTCGGCGTCGCCGAGGTGCCCGAGCGCACCGCCATCGAGATCGACACCGAGGCCGAGCTCGAGGTCGCCCGCGCCCTCGCCCCGCTCATCGACATCCCACCGCCCCTCGACGTCGACGCCGTCGTCACCGACTTCGACGGCGTCCACACCGACGACACCGCCGCCGTCACCCAGGACGGCGCCGAGTCCGTCGTCGTCAGCCGCTCGGACGGCTGGGGGATCGCCGCCCTCCGGCGTGCCGGCATCCGGGTCGCCATCTTCTCGACCGAGCACAACCCGGTCGTCTCGGCCCGTGCGGCCAAGCTCCGCATCGAAGCGCATCAGGGGCTCGCCGACAAGGGGGCCGCGCTTCGGGAATGGGCGGCGCAGCACGACCTGCCGCTCTCGCGCGTGGCCTACCTCGGCAACGACGTCAACGACCTCGGGTGCCTCGAGGCGGTCGGCTACCCCGTCGCCGTGCCCGACGCCCACCCCCACGTGCTCGCCGCGGCCCGCGTCGTGCTCACCCGGCCCGGCGGCCGGGGCGCCGTGCGCGAGCTCGCCGATCGCGTGCTGGCCGCCCGGCCGCCGGCATCCGTCCCGTCCATCCCTGCAGCATCGGAGAAGCCATGACCGTCACCATCGGAAACCGCGTCGTCGGCGGGGGGCGTCCCGCCTACGTCATCGCCGAGATCGGCCTCAACCACAACGGCGACGTCGAGCTGGCCAAGCGTCTGATCGACGTCGCCGCCGATGCCGGCGCCGACGCGGTGAAGTTCCAGAAGCGCACGCCCGAGATCTGCACTCCCGAGCACATGCGGGACATCCCGCGCGAGACGCCGTGGGGCACCATGACCTACCTCGAGTACCGCCACCGCGTCGAGTTCGACCGCGACCAGTACATCGAGGTCGGTGACCATGCGCTGCTGCGGGGCCTGGAGTGGTTCGCCTCGCCGTGGGACGTGCCGAGCGTGGCCTTCCTCGAGGACCTGCAGGTCGTCGCGCACAAGGTCGCCTCGGCCTCGCTGACCGACGTCGAGCTGCTCGAGGCGCTGCGCGACACCGGCAAGCCGCTGATCGTGTCGACCGGCATGTCGACGGTCGAGCAGATCGATCGCGCGCTGCAGGTGCTCGGCACCGACCGCGTCGTGCTCTTGCACGCCACCTCCACCTACCCGATGGAGCCCAGCGAGGCGAACCTCAGGGTCATTCCCATGCTCCGCGACCGCTACCCCGGAGTGCCCGTGGGCTACTCCGGGCACGAGCGCGGGCTGCAGATCTCGCTCGCCGCCGTTGCCCTCGGCGCGGTCGCGGTCGAGCGTCACATCACCCTGGACCGCACGATGTGGGGCTCGGACCACGCCGCGTCGCTGGAGCCCACGGGTCTGGCGCACCTCGTGCGCGACATCCGCATCGTCGAGGCGGCGATGGGTGACGGCGTCAAGCGCGTCTTCCCCGGTGAGCTGGCGCCCATGGCCAAGCTCCGCCGGGTTCCGGCGTGACCGATGCCGGGCCGGCGGCCGTAGGGCTCGTCGCGATCGCCGACAGCGACTCGTACGTCAAGTGGGCGGCAGCCCTCGTCGGGTCGGTCCCCGACGCAGATGCGGCTCTCGTGCTCGTCACGACCCCGCTGACCGTCAGCGAGGCGCAGCAGGCCAAGGCCCTCGCCGGCAGCGGCCTGACCGCCGACGTCGTGCACCGGGTCGCGCTGGACGACCTGCGCGCGTGGCTCGAACGGCACCGGCCGGATGCCGTCGTCCTCGGCGCGCGCGGACCCCTCGTGCGTGTGCTGGCGAAGGTCGTCGCGGCGGTGTCGCCGAGGCCCATCATCGTGACGGGCCTGCCCGGGATCTCGCTGCCCGCCCGCCGCGCCGCCGTGATCTACCGAGCCCAGTGCGACCTGTTCATCCTGCACTCGCAGCGCGAGATCGAGGAGTTCGGCGAGCTCACCCGGCGGGTCGGCATCCCGCACCGGTTCGCACTGTCCCGCCTGCCGTTTGCCGCGAAGAGGATCGGCCACCGCTCGCCGGGGGCGACCGACCTGGTGTTCGCGGCGCAGGCGATCGTCCCCCGGGAGCGCGCCGAGCGCGAGACCATCGCCCGGATGCTGATCCGCGCGGCCGAGGCGAACCCGACCCGCCGGGTCGTGCTGAAGCTGCGCGCGCAGACCGGCGAACGCGAGACGCATGAGGAGCTGCATCCGTACCCTGCCCTCATCGATGCGGCCGGAGGAGCCCCGGCGAACCTCGTCATCTCGTACGAGCCGATGGCGCGCGCGCTCGACCGCGCCGAAGGTCTCGTGACCGTGAGCTCGACGAGCGCGATCGAGGCCATCGCGCGCGGCGTGCCCGTGATCGCGCTGGACTCGTTCGGGGTCTCGGACGAGCTCCTCAACCGCGTGTTCGAGGGCAGCGGGCTGTACGGGGGAGAGGGCGACGTCGTCGCCCGATGGTTCCGGCATCCCGACACCGACTGGCTGCGCGAGAACTACTTCCACGAAGAGGTCTTCGACGACTGGGTCGATGTCCTCACCGCGCTCGTCGGCGAGCGCCGCGCGGGCCTGCTGCCGGCGAGGGCGCCCCGACCCGGCGCCGGCGGACGGCTGCGCGACGCGTGGGAGCGCAAGCGCGTGCTGGGCCGCGAGGACCGGTCGATGATCGGCCGGGTGGCGTTGCTCGTCGGCGAGCCGGCCCGGGGTGCGGTGCTCGCGCTGCGGCGGGTACGGGGCCGCTGGGGGTGGGGTGCGGTTGTCGGCGGTGGGGGTGCTGGTGCTGGTGCTGGTGCGGTTGCTGGTGCTGGTCAGCAGCCGGGGCCCGACGGGTCCTCGGAGCACGTCTCGTCGACGAGCGCCGTCCGCACCTCGACCACGCGGACGTCGTAGCCGCCGCCGGTCGCCGTCACGTAGCCCGGCACCGGGCGCCACCGCCCGTCGCCGAAGTCGACGGAGGCGGAGTACTGCACCGTTACGCCGACCGTGTACGCGCCCCGCGCGCGGTAGACGTGCGAGGTCTCGGTCGGGCTGAACTGGCCGGCACCGAGCGCCTGCCACGTCGCTCCGCCCGAGGTGTGCCTCGCCGATGTGCCGTCGCCGTGGTCGAAGACGTAGGCCGCGGGCTCGAACCGGACGACGACGTCCCAGTCCAGCAGCGTGCCCGACATCTGCTGCACGGATGCCGTGGCGATGAGGTTGGTCGGCATCCCCACCACGCCGAAGCCCGCCGGTTCCCCGTCGAGCGTGGGCGCCGCCGGCCGGAAGGACGCGAGATCGGCGACCGTGACGTCGGGGATCATCACCACGGTGTACCCGCCGCAGCGGTTGAGCGGACCGCAGTCCTCCGGCTGGCTCACACCCGCACCCGGAGCGGGGGGAGTCGTGCCCGCGGACGGGGGAGCCTGATTCCGGTGCCGGTCCTGGCCCGGGGTGGGCGTGCCGGGAACCGTGCCTCCGGCGGACAGGTCGACCTGCGTGCCGGTGTTCTCACAGGTCGTCGTCCAGCCACCGAAATCAGTGCAGCCGCTGGACGACGAGCCGAGCGCGAGGACTCCAAATAGGACCAACGTGACACTCAGCCACATGTGGGTTCGCCTTCTCGCGGCCCGATTCCGCTAATCTTCATGCGTGTCTCGCTGTCCGCGGCTGGCTTGAGTCTTACTTCGTAGGACTGCACATCGACTCGGTCGGGGTCAACGAGAGATTCCCCCTGGGCAGAAGTCACCGAGATCTGTGAGACATCGAGGCACGCCCCAAGAGTGACGTCACCGTCCTCGTATTCCAAAGGCTGAATGAGGACGACAACGGACTCTCCTTCGACGCGAACGCCGTCCGCATGATACTTACTGAGGCCGTGGCGATCGTTCGCATTCAGTTCATCCGTCGATAGACGGAACACTGGCTCGAAACTCTCTGGATCAGCGAGGTCGACAGAGTTGACCGCGTCGACATAGGCGCGGTAGGTCGCCTCGGCGGCGGCGAAGGCCTCTTCTTCGGTCGCGAAGGGCGGCGGAGTCTCCGTGGGAGCGGGATCCGCGTCGCACCCGGTGAGAGCAGCCGCCGCGAGGCCCAGGGCCAGGAATGTCGAGGCCAGTCGTACGGTCACCCGACCACCGTAACCGCCGGCCGCGGGAGTCGTTCCGGTTATCCACACCCGCGGCATCCGGCCCATGTTGACGCTGATCGTCGTCATCGGCGGCGGTAGTGACGGATGCCGTCAACTCCTGCGGGCCGCAGCGCGACAGGTTGACGCCATCTGAAGTTATCGGCGGCGGTGGTGACGGATGCCGTCAACTCCGGACGCCGGCGGCGGCACGGCCACCTAAGTCCGCCGCGAGGTTGACCCCGTCTGCGGTTATCGGCGGCGGTGGTGACGGATGCCGTCAACTCCGGCGGGCCACCCCGCGACAGGTTGACGCCATCTGCGGTTACCGGCGCTCGTAGTGACGGATGCCGTCAACCCAGGACGGCCGCCGCACCACAGGGTGCCGTCATCGGCGCGGGAGACCGCGAACAGCGTCACCCCGCGACACTCCGGGCCGAAACGCCGGAGCGGTCGCGGCGGGGCGCGCTCCCGCACCCTACTGTCGGCATCGGAGGTGCCGGATGGCGAGCTTCGTCGAGGTGAGCGGTGAGAGCCGCTGCCCCTGCGGGAGCGGCGAGTCCTTCGGTGCGTGCTGCGGGCCGGTCCTCGCGGGCGAGCCCGCGCAGACGGCGCTGCAGCTGATGCGCTCCCGCTACACGGCGTTCGTCGTCGGGGATGCCGCGCACCTCATGGCGACGTGGCATCCGGGGACGGCGCCCGAGGCGGTCGACCTCGACCGCGCGCTGCGGTGGACGGGGCTCGAGATCCTCGACACCGTCCAGGGAGGCCCGGACGACAAGCGCGGCATCGTCGAGTTCCGTGCCGGCTGGCGCGAGCGCGGTCACAGCGGCAACCTGCACGAGCGCAGCCGGTTCGTCCGGCAGAGCGACCGCTGGTGGTACCTCGACGGCGTCGTGTCGGACTGACCGCCCGCCGGCATCCGCTCAGGTGTCGTGCTCGATGGGGGCGATGTCCTCGCGGTGGTCGTCGACGCCGCCCGGCGGGTAGTCGGCGACCTCGGGACGGCGACGCAGGTACATCGCGCTGGCGATGAGACCGCCCCACACGACGACGATCGCGAGGATCAGGAAGGCGATGGCGACGCCGGTCATGACGAACGCTCCTCTCCGCGGCGGGACGATGTCGCGAGGTGGTCGTACGCGGGCCACTCCGACAGGTCATCGGGCGTGCGCCGCCAGGGGATGAGCCACATCACCACGGCGGCGACGATGAGGAAGGCCACCGTTCCCCAGCCGAAGAGACCCAGGTACCAGCCCGGCATGCCGCCGTAGCCGTCGACGATCAGGGTGATGATGCGCGCGATCAGCATGTAGCCGAGGACGATCGGGGCGAGGAGGCCCACCAGCAGCACCCACACGCGGCCGACCCGGAACGTCGACACCGCGTTCAGGTGGGCGCGCAGCTCGTCGCCGCGGCGGAACACCCACACGACCAGCACGGTCATGACGATGGCCGACAGGACGATGCCGATGTTGTTCGCCCAGTTGTCGGTGACGTCCAGGGCCAGGATGCCGGTGGTCGTCGAGAAGAGCGAGATCGACAGCACCGCCGAGATGATGCCGAGCCACAGTGCCGCGGAGCGAGGCGACAGGCCGAACTTCTCCTGGATGGCGGCCGAGACCACCTGCAGCACCGAGATCAGCGACGTGAAGCCCGCCATCACCAGTGAGCCGAAGAACAGGATGCCGAACAGCGGCCCACCGGGCATCTGGGCCACGATCGCGGGGAAGGTGATGAACGACAGCCCCACGCCGGCGATCCCGCCGAGCTCGCCGACGGCGACGCCCTGCTGGAACGCCAGGAACCCGAGGGTCGCGAACACGCCGATGCCGGCGAGGATCTCGAACGACGAGTTCGCGAAGGCGACCACGAGACCCGGCCCCGTGAGGTTCGAGCGGCGGCGGCGGTACGACGCGTAGGTGATCATGATGCCGAAGGCGATCGACAGCGAGAAGAAGATCTGGCTGTACGCCGCGATCCACACGTTCGGGTCGGCCAGCGCTGCCCAGTCCGGCGTGAACAGGGCGTTGAGGCCGTCGGCGGCGCCGTCGAGGAAGAGGGCGCGGACCACGAGGATCAGGAACGCCACGACAAGCAGCGGCAGGAAGACGACGTTGACGCGCTGCAGGCCCTTCGCGACGCCGAGGGCGAGCACGACGATCGCGGCCAGCCACACCAGGGCCAGCGGGATCAGGACGCCGGGGACGAACTCGAAGCTGATGCCGGGGTCGCCCCTCTGCAGGTACTCGCCGAAGAAGAAGCCCTCGGGATCGTCGCCCCAGCGCAGGTCGAAGGAGAAGACGAAGAAGCTGAGCGCCCAAGCGATGACGGCCGTGTAATAGAGGCCGATGACGAAGGCGATGGCCACTTGGAACCACCCGAGGGACTCCAGCCACCGGCCCCGGCTGCCGCCCAGGCGGCGGAACGCGGTGGGGGCGGCGCCGCGGAAGCGGTGGCCGATCGCATAGTCGAGGAAGAGGATCGGGATGCCGGCGGTGATGAGCGCCACGAGGTAGGGGATGAGGAACGCGCCGCCGCCGTTCTCATAGGCCACCCCGGGGAACCGCCAGATGTTGCCGAGGCCGACGGCCGAGCCGATGGCGGCGAGGATGAAGCCGACCTGACCGGTCCACTGCTCGCGCGGCCTCGCCGTCGCCCCTGCCCTGCTGGTGTCGCTCATCGCGGTGCCTCCTCGCCCGTAGGTGGTCCGAACGCTACCAGCGGCGGGCGGCCGCGACTATGCTCCGCGCGGTGGGTCGCCGTCCACGTCGGGCCCGCCGCCGTCCGCCCCGCCGCCGTCCACCCCGCCGCCGTCGTCCGTGCCGGGGGCGCCGCCGCCCAGCATCCGTTCGAGCTCCGCGTCGATGTCGGCGTCGACCGGTGCGGTCAGCCCCGGCTCGGCGGCCTCGGTCAGCTCGATGAGCTGCGACAGCAGCTCCCACGCGCTGCGCGAGCGCAGCAGCCGCAGCTGATCCATGGGGCCGAGGGGCGCGATCCCCGCCAGCTGCCAGCTGGCCTCCATCGGGTCGTCCGAGAGCTCGATGTCGGGATCCCACACCGTGTCGGCGAACTCCGCCGACCGCGCGAGGACCCGCCGGACCGTCCGCTCGGCGTCGGCCCGCAGCCCCTCCAGGCCCGCGCTCCACGCCAGATCCGGCAGGAAGCGAACCTCGGCGACCGGGTGCGGGTCGTCCTCGAGCCACGCCGTGACCTCGAACCGGCGCCCGCCGACGGCCACTAGCTGCAGATCGTCCGCGCGCGGCACGACGTGGGTGATGCGGGCGAGCGTCCCGAGGGCGAACCGCTCGTCGCCGCCGCCGGCTTCGAAGCCTCGCTCGATGAGGACGACCCCGAACTCCGGCCGGTCCTCCTCGAGCAGGCGGCCCAGCATGATGAGGTAGCGCTGCTCGAAGATCCGCAGGGGTAGCGGCATGTGCGGCAGCAGCACCGCCCCGAGCGGGAACATCGCGATCGCCGTCATGTCCCCAGTCAACCAGCGCCTCCGCGCGCGAGGGCGATCTGCGCCGGATCGGAGCCCGCTGCGCGCAGCGCCCATACATTGGAGGGATGCGGCATCCATCCCCCGATCCCGTCGCCCCCGGTCAGGAGTCGGTGTGGGACTACCCGCGCCCGCCGCGGGCGGAGCAGGTCCCCTCGCGGGTGACCATCGATTTCGGCGGCCGGCGCATCGTCGACACCGACGACGTGGTGCGGGTGCTCGAGACGAGCCACCCGCCGGTCTACTACGTGCCGCGCTCGGCGTTCGCCGAGGGGTCCCTCCGCCCCGCGGCGGGGTCGTCGTTCTGCGAGTTCAAGGGCGCGGCCCGCTACTTCGACGTCGTGTCGGGCGACCACGTCGCCGAGCGCGCCGCGTGGACCTACCCCGACCCGTCGCCCGGTTTCGCATCCCTCGCGGACCGCGTCGCGGTGTATCCGCGGCCGATGGACGCCTGCACCGTCGACGGCGAGACGGTGACCCCGCAGCCCGGCGGGTTCTACGGCGGCTGGATCACCTCGCGGGTCGCCGGCCCGTTCAAGGGCGGCCCCGGATCGATGGGCTGGTGAGAGCGCCCGCACCGCGGGCCGGACGAGAGGACGTGCCATGGCGCGCATCATGATCTTCGGCGGACACGGCAAGGTCGCCCTGCGGGCCGCCCCGCTGCTGGTCGCTCAGGGCCACACCGTCACCTCGGTGATCCGCAACGCCGCCCACGAGGCCGACGTGGCGGCCACGGGCGCCACCCCGGTGGTCGCCGACGTCGAGACGCTGGACCGGGAACAGCTGACGAACCTCGTCGCCGGCAACGACGCGGTCGTGTGGTCGGCCGGCGCCGGCGGGGGAGACCCGCGCCGCACCTACGCGGTGGACCGCGATGCGGCGATCAAGACGATGGATGCCGCGTCCGCCGCCGGCGTCCGGCGCTACGTCATGGTGTCGTGGCTCGGCTCGCGCGCCGATCACGGCGTCCCCGAGGGCGATGCGTTCTTCCCGTACGCCGACGCGAAGTGGGCGGCGGACGAGCACCTGCGGGCCGGCGACCTGGAGTGGACGGTGCTGGCGCCGGGGACGCTGACCCTGGACGAGCCGACGGGGGCGATCGAGGTCGACCCGTCCGGCCGCGGCGAGGTTTCGCGCGCCGACGTCGCCGCCGTGGTCGCGGCCGCCCTGGCCGAACCGGCATCCGTCGGACGTACGCTCAGGTTCGGTGCCGGCACGACCCCCATCGCCGAAGCCGTGCGCTCGGGACGCTGACCCGCGCACACCTCTCGCACACCCCGCGGAGCGTCGCCCAGGCGTGCTACCCTGGACCGTCACCCGTGTGGCCATACCGCCACGCCTGGACGCCGGTTCACGCCGGATCCCCGGGTGGCATCGCACGAACAATCCGCTTCGCTCCGGCTGCATCCGTGCCGTCCATCGCTCCGCGATCGGAATCGGCACGACCGCGTGCCGGGGCCCGAGACACCCAACCAACAAGGACAACCCACTACATGACTACCGCAACGACCGCCCCGGCCACCAAGCAGGTCGCCATCAACGACATCGGATCTGCTGAGGACTTCCTGGCCGCGGTCGAGAAGACCCTGAAGTTCTTCAACGACGGCGACCTCATCGAGGGCACCGTGGTGAAGATCGACCGCGACGAGGTCCTCCTCGACGTCGGGTACAAGACCGAGGGCGTCATCCCCTCGCGCGAGCTTTCGATCAAGCACGACGTCGACCCCAACGAGGTCGTCAAGGTCGGCGACGAGGTCGAGGCCCTGGTCCTCCAGAAGGAGGACAAGGAAGGCCGCCTGATCCTGTCCAAGAAGCGCGCCCAGTACGAGCGCGCCTGGGGCGACGTCGAGAAGATCAAGGAGAACGACGGTGTCGTCACCGGCACCGTCATCGAGGTCGTCAAGGGTGGCCTCATCGTCGACATCGGCCTGCGCGGGTTCCTCCCCGCCTCGCTCATCGAGCTGCGCCGCGTCCGCGACCTCACCCCGTACCTCGGCCAGGAGCTCGAGGCCAAGATCCTCGAGTTGGACAAGAATCGCAACAACGTGGTGCTCTCGCGCCGCGCGCTGCTGGAGCAGACCCAGTCGGAGTCGCGCTCGAACTTCCTCAACAACCTGCACAAGGGCCAGGTCCGCAAGGGCACCGTCTCGTCGATCGTCAACTTCGGTGCGTTCGTCGACCTCGGCGGCGTCGACGGTCTCGTCCACGTGTCGGAGCTGTCGTGGAAGCACATCGAGCACGCGTCCGAGGTCGTCGAGGTCGGCCAGGAGGTCACCGTCGAGATCCTCGAGGTGGACCTGGACCGCGAGCGCGTCTCGCTGTCGCTGAAGGCCACCCAGGAGGACCCGTGGCAGGTCTTCGCCCGCACGCACGCGATCGGCCAGATCGCGCCGGGCAAGGTCACCAAGCTCGTCCCCTTCGGTGCGTTCGTCCGCGTCGCCGACGGCATCGAGGGCCTCGTGCACATCTCGGAGCTGTCGGGCAAGCACGTCGAGCTCGCCGAGCAGGTCGTGTCGGTCGGCGAAGAGGTCTTCGTCAAGATCATCGACATCGACCTCGAGCGTCGCCGCATCTCGCTGTCGCTGAAGCAGGCCAACGAGTCGGTCGACCCCTACGGCGCCGAGTTCGACCCGGCCCTCTACGGCATGGTCACGGAGTACGACGAGAACGGGGAGTACAAGTACCCCGAGGGCTTCGACCCCGAGACCAACCAGTGGAAGGAAGGCTTCGACGAGCAGCGCGAGAAGTGGGAGCAGGAGTACGCTGCCGCCCAGGCTCGCTGGGAGGCCCACAAGGCCGCTGTCCTCAAGGCCATGGAGGCCGAGGCCAACGCGCCCGAAGAGGCCGCCCCGTCCTTCACCTCGGACAGCAGCCCCGTCGGCACCCTCGCCGACGACGAGGCTCTCGCGGCGCTCCGCGAGAAGCTCTCGGGTCGCTGATCCACGCCGGAACGGGCCGTCACCTTCGGGTGGCGGCCCGTTCCGCGTTCCCGGGGATGTCGCAGCCGGCGGGTACCGTGCGAGCGTGACGCTCGAACGCGCGTGCCTCGTGGGCGATGACGGATGCCGGGGCCCGGTGCCCCCGGACGCGCCGGTGCCGCTCTGCGCGGCGCACCTCGGCGCGACCGCCGAGTGGGTCGACCAGGCGCACGGCGTGACCGACGTCCTGCCCGCCCCCTGCCGCCTGTGCGGCAGTCGCTGGGGGGTGCGCTACCGCTCCGGCTGGCTGTGCGGGGTGTGCGAGTGGCGCCACGGCGACACCGTCGACGGAGAGCTGCCGTCGCCGCGCGTCGACGTCGTCTACTACCTGCGCTACGCCGACCGGGTGAAGATCGGCACGAGCGCCCGCCCGGCATCCCGCCTCGCCGTCATCCGCCACGACGAGCTGCTGGCGTTCGAGCGCGGCGACCGCCGGCTCGAGCGCCGCCGGCACGCGCAGTTCGCCGACGACCGCTGGCCGCGCACGGAGTGGTTCCGGCTGTCGGACGCGCTGCGCGCGCACATCGACGTCGTCGCCGCCGGCCAGCCCGATCCGTGGCAGCTGCACGCGCGCTGGGTCAGCGAGGCTCTGGCGCTCCGCGGCTGACCGTGCGCCGGCGGCGCCGCAGCAGGGCGACGGCCGCGACGACGAGGACGGCGAGGACGAGCACGACCAGCAGGGGGAAGAAGATCGCCAGCGCCGCCAGCGAGAAGGACATGACGTCCTCGGCGGTGCTGACCACGGGGGCGGCGACGCCCGCCGTGGCGACGTTCGCGGCGGGCCGCACGACCGCCTTGACCCCGTGGACGGCCAGCGCGATGAGGACCCCGACGACGATCGGGACCCACGCGTTGTCGGCGAAGAAGCTCGCCGGGTCGTTCAGCTGAACGGTCTGGGCGCTCGAGCCGGCCCCGAAGACGACGCCGCCGGCCGCGGGCCGGATCACCGTCTGGATGACGTCGTTGATCGAATCGACGGCGGGCACCTTGTCGGCCACGATCTCGACCAGCAGCAGGATGCCGGTGATCCACAGCGCGATGTCGCTGGAGACCCACGCCCACGCGGCGGGCAGCTCCACGGCCGGCAGCAGGCGGTCGGCCAGTCCCAGGACGAACAGCGGCATCCACGCGTTCAGGCCCGCGGCCGCGGCCAGTCCGGTCCCCGCCAGGAATTCGAGCACGCCCCCACTCTAAGGGGGGCAGGGGGCCGGCATCCGTTAGCGTCACGGTATGAGCTCCACGCCCGCCGACGCGCCCCCGGGCCGCGATCCGGCCGCGGCGGGCGTGCGTGGTCTGTGGATCAGCCGCCAGTTCGCCGACAGCACGCGTGAGCGTGCGGCGACCCTCAACCAGCTGCTGCTGGCGGCGGTGGTGTTCGTGCTGGCGGTGCTCGTGGCCGTCGCCCCCTTCGGCGGGGACCCGGTGCTGTTCTTCTCGGGCGTCGTGCTGATCTTCGTCCTCACCGGCGCGACCCTGGTGGTGCCGTGGAACCGCCTGCCGTTCGGCTGGGTCGCGGTGATCCCCGCGATCGACCTCGTCGCCGTGGCGCTGCTGCAGATGTCGGCGCCGGGGTCGGCGCTCG
This sequence comes from Microbacterium aureliae, assembly GCF_054780155.1. Lineage (NCBI taxonomy): Bacteria > Bacillati > Actinomycetota > Actinomycetes > Micrococcales > Microbacteriaceae > Microbacterium > Microbacterium aureliae. Next base: position 25,281 of record NZ_BAAGWW010000003.1, on the reverse strand, counting down.
GGCTGCTGTGGGTGTTCCCGACGACGTGGCTGGCGGGCGGGTTCGGCCTGCTGGGCCTGTTCGCCGTCACCGTGGCGATCGCGTGGATCATCGCGATCCTGCTCCCCGTCGGCGAGAGCGAGGTGACCTTCTCGACGTTCCTGCTGCCCCTCGTGCTGTTCGCCGGAGCCGCCACCAGCTACCTCAACGCCCGCCGCACCGAGGCGCAGCGCATCCTGCTGGCCAAGCAGTCCGTGCTCCTCAGCCGCGTGCTGGAGCGGACCCGGCGGCAGGAGCAGGAGCTGACCGAGGTGCTGGACGCGGTGGACTTCGGTGTCGTGCGGATCGGGCCCGGGGGAGAGGTCGCCGTCACCAACGAGGCCCACGCGAGGCTGCAGATGATCGCCCGGTGGGACGACGAGGACGCCGCCATCCCGATGTTCCGCGACGACGGGGTCACGCCGCTGCCGCCCGACGAGACGCCGCTGGCGAGGGCGCTGGGCGGCGAGGCGTTCGACGACGTCGTGGTGTGGTTCGGCGAGCCGGGCGACGCCCGTCAGGCGCTGTCGCTCACGGCGCGCCGCCTGACCGCCCCCGACGGCACGGATGCCGGCGCCGTGCTGGTCTCGCGCGACGTCACCGCCGAGCTGTCGGCGCTCCGCGCCCGCGACGACCTCGTCGCCTCGGTGTCGCACGAGCTGCGCACGCCCCTCACGTCGATCCTGGGGTACCTCGACCTCGCGATCGAGCACCCCGACGTGCCGGATGCCGTGCGGGCCGACCTCGACGTCGCCGAGCGCAACGCTGAACGGCTGCTCGGGATCGTCGCGGGCATCATGGCGGCATCCAGCTCGTCGTCCACGACGATCGAGGCCTCACTCACCCCGCAGGACCTCGATGCGGCCGACGTCGTCCGCGAAGCCGCCGAGGCGGCGCTGCCGCGCGCGCGATCGCGGTCCGTCACGATCGACGTGACCGGCCTCGAGCCCGCGCCCGTCCGCGCCGACCCGCTGCGGCTGCGCCAGGTCGTGGACAACCTGCTGGCCAACGCCATCTCCTACAACCGTCACGGCGGCACCGTGCACCTGGGCACCACGAGCGACGGGACCTCGACATGGGTGCTCGTGCGCGACACCGGGCCGGGGATCAGCGAGTCCGATCGTGCGAGGCTGTTCCAGCGCTACTACCGGGCCGGTGCGCGCGCCGGCACGGGCACCGGACTGGGGCTCGCCATCACCCGCGACCTCGTGCGGGCGCACGGCGGTGAGATCGCGCTGCACAGCACGGTCGGCGTGGGCTCCACCTTCATCGTCAAGCTGCCGGCCCTGCCGTGGGAGCGGGTCATGACGGGCGACGCCCCGTCCCCTCGAGAGGAGGACGACGCATGATGTTCGACCTGTTCAGCATCATGACCATGGCCGCGGTCGTGGTCAACGTCTCGGGCATCGTGTTCGTGGTGGAGACGCTGCTGCGCCGGGACGAGGGGGCGGGCCGGGTGTGGACGCTCGCGTTCCTCGCCGGCATGCTGACGACGCTGTCCTACCTCGTGTGGATCCAGACGCCGGGCGCCTGGTACGCCATCGCGGTCGGCAACGCCGCCTTCGTGGGGGCGACGGGGTGCATGTGGCTGGGGTGCCGCCGATTCAACGACAGGCGGATGCCGGTGGCCTCGGCCGTCGTCGTCGCGGGCGTCCTGGCGGCAGCGGTCGCCGCGGCGATCGAGGGCCCGAGCGGCGACCCGTGGGCCGGGGCGGAGTGGATGTTCGCGGCCCTCGTCGTCTTCGCCGCCGCCGGCGCGGTCGAGTGCGGGCGCGGGGCGCTGCGGGATTCCCGGTCGGCGTGGGTGCTCGGCGCGGTGCTCGGGCTCCAGTCGCTGTACTACGTGTCGCGGACGACGGCGTTCCTCACTTCCGGACCGGACAGCGCGCTGTTCCGCGAGGCGTTCGGCACGGTCCCGACCGCGTTCCTGACCGTCGTCCTGACCATCGTCGCGGTCGTCGTCGCCTCGGTGCTGCGCGCGGGGCGGGCACCCATGCGCGGGCACCTGCGGCTGACCCCTGCGGGGCGCAGCGTGGACGGGATCGTCGCGGCCGATGTCTTCCGCCGGGGCCTGGCGGGCCTCGTGGAGCGGGCGGCGGCCAAGCGCGAGTCGGTCGCGGTGACGGCGGTGCGCATCGAGGATCTCGACGAGATCTCGACGGCGTTCGGCAGCGAGGTGGCGCGTGCGGTGACCGAGACGTGGCGCGCGGGGGTGCGGCGGCATGCCCCGTCGGATGCCCTCGTCGGGGATGACGGACCTGCCCGGCTGCTCGTCGCCGGGCTCGTCTCTTCGGACGCCCAGGCGGGCATGAAGGGCGCCGAGATCTACCGGGGGCTCTTCGAGGATCTGGGCGCGGTCGCCGGCGGGGTGATCCCCGTCCTCGGCGTCGGCATCGCCCTGACCGCGGTGTCGGGATGGGATCCGGAGCGCCTGATCGCCGACGCTCGCGCGGCGGCGGCGACATCCGCGTCCAACGTCGAGGCGTCCGTGCTGTTCGCGGAGCGCCGCGACGGCGACGATCAGGCCGCGGTCAGGCGATAGCCGACTCCCCGCACCGTCTCGATCCAGCGCGGCGTCGCCGGCGACTCGCCGAGCTTGCGGCGCAGGTTCGCCACGTGCACCTCGATCGCCCGCGCGTCACTGTCGCTGACGTACTCGGCGCCGGTGAAGGTCTCGCCGCGCAGCATGAGCGCGAGCTCCGACTTCGCCCGCACTCGGCGTCCCGACGTGAGCAGGTCGACGAGGATGTCGAACTCGCTTCTGGTCAGCTCCAGGTCCTTGCCCTCCACCGTGGCGATGCGCATCTGCGGATTGACCCGCAGCTCTCGGTGCTCGATCCAGCCTCCCTCGGCCGGCTCGGGCTGCGGCTCAGGAGCCGCGGCCGGAACGGCGGCGTGATGGCGCGGGCGGCGCAGCATCGCGTCGATCCGCGCGCGCAGCTCACGCGGCCGGAAGGGCTTGGCGATGTAGTCGTCCGCCCCCGCCTCCAGGCCCTGCAGTGCGTCGATCTCTTCGGTGCGGGCGCTGAGCATCACGATGTACGTGGAGCTGAGCAGCCGGATCCGCTTGGCCGTCTCGAAGCCGTCCATGCCGGGCATGTTGACGTCGAGCGTCGTCACCAGCGGCTGATGCGTGCGCACGAGCTCCAGCCCGGCCTCGCCATCGGGCGCGCCGTGCACCGTGAAGCCCGCCTGCGAGAGCACAGCGGACAGCAATGACCTGATGTCGGACTCGTCCTCGATGACGACGGCGACACGTGTTTCCTCCACCGATGCACCCCCCGAAGCCGGCGCATCGAGCGCCGGGGCGTGGATGTCGGTCAGGATATCCCAGAACGCCGCCTCGAACGGACGCGAGCGCGCGCTCATGGACGTCGGTCCGAGCCTGCATCGGCGGCACGCGGGAGGGGACGGGCCCGTCGCGCGCGGAGCGCCGACCCGTCCGCCTCACCGGTGCGCGAGGCGTCGCGGGTTCGCGGAGGATTCCCCGGCCTCCGGATCCCGCACGCCGTCGCCGCGCGGGTGTCGGCGGCGATCGCCCCCACGATCGCCACCGCACCGCGACGAGAGCGCCGAACACCGTGACGGGACTCGGATCGTCCTGTCCGGCTGCCACGACCCGGCGACGTCGCGTCGTTCGGGTCGATCACTTCGTCCTCCCCAGGAAAGGCTGTTCGGTTTTCTCGGCGTGCACAGACGCTATCGCCGTATGCTCAGGCCCGACTCAGCCCTCCCTCAGCAACAGCCAAGGCTTCCCGCCGGTCTTCGTCGTGCCATGCTCGAGGGATGCCGCTGGTCGCACTCACCGGGGGGATCGCCTCGGGCAAGTCCACGATCGCCCGCCGCCTCGCCGGGCACGGCGCCGTGGTCGTCGACGCCGACGCGATCGTGCGGGACGTCCAGCGACCTGGGTCCGCCGTGCTGTCGCGGATCGCCGACGAGTTCGGGCAGGACGTGATCCTCGCCGACGGGTCGCTGGACCGCGCCGCTCTGGCGGCGCGGGTGTTCGGCGACGACGGCGCCGTCGCCCGCCTCAACGCCGTCGTCCACCCCGCGGTCAGGCAGGAGTCCGCGGCGCGCTTCGGGGCCGCGTTCGCGCGGGACCCCGGCGCCGTCGTCGTGTACGACGTGCCGCTGCTGGTGGAGGCCCGCGTCGACGACCCCTGGGATCTCATCGTGGTCGCCCACGCCCCGGCATCCGTCCGGCGCGAGCGACTGGTCTCGCTGCGGGGGCTGACTCCGGCGGAGGCCGACGCGCGCATCGCCTCGCAGGTGCCCGACGACCGGCGGCTCGCCGTCGCGGACGTCGTCATCGACACCTCCGGATCGCTCGACGACACGATCCGCCAGACCGACGAGCTCTGGCGGCGGCTCACCGCCGGCTGACGCCGCGGCCCCGGTGTCGGAGGACCCGCCTACCCTTGAGAGGTGCAGTCCACCAGATCCGTCCGGCCGTTCGAGGTCATCAGCGAGTACGAGCCGTCGGGTGACCAGCCGCAGGCGATCGCCGAGCTCGCCGCCCGCATCAACGCGGGCGAGACCGATGTCGTGCTGCTGGGCGCCACCGGCACCGGCAAGTCCGCGACGACCGCGTGGCTCATCGAGGCGGTGCAGCGGCCGACGCTCGTGCTCGCCCACAACAAGACCCTCGCCGCGCAGCTGGCCAACGAGTTCCGCGAGCTCATGCCGCACAACGCCGTCGAGTACTTCGTGTCGTATTACGACTACTACCAGCCCGAGGCCTACGTCCCGCAGACGGACACCTTCATCGAGAAGGACTCCTCGATCAACGCCGAGGTCGAGCGGCTGCGCCACTCGACGACGAACTCCCTGCTCTCGCGCCGGGATGTGGTGGTGGTCTCCACCGTGTCGTGCATCTACGGCCTCGGCTCGCCCGAGGAGTACCTGCGCGCGATGGTCGCGCTGCAGGTGGGGGAGCGCTACGACCGCGACGCCCTCATCCGCAAGTTCATCGCCATGCAGTACAACCGCAACGACGTGGACTTCTCGCGGGGCAACTTCCGCGTGCGCGGCGACACCATCGAGATCATCCCGGTGTACGAGGAGTACGCCATCCGCATCGAGCTGTTCGGCGACGAGATCGAGGCGCTGTACATGCTGCATCCGCTCACCGGCGATGTCGTGCAGCGCATGGATTCCGTCCCGATCTTCCCCGCGACGCACTACGCCGCCGGCACCGAGACGGTCCAGCGCGCGATCGGCACGATCGAGCACGAGCTCGAGGAGCGCCTGAAAGAGCTGGAGTCGCAGAACAAGCTGCTCGAGGCGCAGCGCCTGCGCATGCGCACCACCTTCGACCTCGAGATGCTGCAGCAGCTGGGGTTCTGCTCCGGTATCGAGAACTACTCGCGCCACCTCGACGGCCGGATGCCGGGCGAGCCGCCGCACACCCTGCTGGACTTCTTCCCCGACGACTTCCTCATGGTCATCGACGAGTCGCACGTGACTGTGCCGCAGATCGGCGCGATGTACGAGGGGGACGCCTCGCGCAAGCGCACCCTGGTGGAGCACGGGTTCCGGCTGCCCAGCGCCTTGGACAACCGCCCGCTGCGGTGGGACGAGTTCAAGCAGCGCGTCGGCCAGACGGTCTATCTGTCCGCGACGCCCGGCCGCTACGAGATGGGGGTCGCCGACGGCGTCGTCGAGCAGATCATCCGCCCGACCGGTCTGGTGGACCCCGAGATCATCGTCAAGCCCTCCAAGGGGCAGATCGACGACCTGCTCGAAGAGATCCGGCTGCGGGTCGAGCGCGACGAGCGCGTCCTCGTCACGACGCTGACGAAGAAGATGGCCGAGGAGCTCACCGACTTCCTGGGCGAGCACGGGGTGCGGGTGCGCTACCTGCACTCCGACGTCGACACCCTGCGCCGCGTGGAGCTGCTGACCGAGCTGCGCGCCGGCGTCTACGACGTCCTGGTCGGCATCAACCTGCTGCGCGAGGGCCTCGACCTTCCCGAGGTGTCGCTGGTGTCGATCCTCGACGCCGACAAAGAGGGCTTCCTCCGCTCGGGCACGTCGCTCATCCAGACGATCGGCCGCGCGGCGCGCAACGTCTCGGGCCAGGTGCACATGTACGCCGACCAGATGACCGACTCGATGCGCAACGCGATCGAAGAGACCGATCGCCGCCGCGAGAAGCAGGTCGCCTACAACCTCGCGAACGGCATCGATCCGCAGCCGCTGCGCAAGCGCATCGCCGACATCACCGAGGTCCTCGCCCGCGAGGCGTCGGACACCGCCGCGATGATGTCGAAGAAGGATGCCGCGCGGTCGAAGTCCGGCAAGGGCAGGGCGCCGACGCCGCAGCTGCGCCGCGAGGGCATCGCCGCCGAGGGGGCGCAGCAGCTCGAGGCGACCATCGCCGACCTGAGCGACCAGATGCTGGCCGCCGCGGCGGAGCTGAAGTTCGAGCTCGCCGCGCGCCTGCGCGACGAGGTCCAGGACCTCAAGAAAGAGCTGCGCGCCATGGAGCGCGCGGGGCACGCGTAGCCGGAATTTCGCCGGGGACGAACCCCGGAGCCGATGTCGGAGGCCCCACCTACACTTGACGGGTGCCCATCGTCCCCGTCTCTTCGCACGCCCACACCAGCGGTCAGCTGAGCGTCCGCGGCGCCCGCGTCCACAACCTGAAGAACGTGGACCTCGACATCCCGCGCGACTCGCTCGTCGTCTTCACCGGGCTGTCCGGGTCGGGCAAGTCCAGCCTGGCGTTCGACACGATCTTCGCCGAGGGGCAGCGCCGCTACGTCGAATCGCTCAGCGCGTACGCGCGTCAGTTCCTCGGTCAGGTCGACCGTCCCGACGTCGACTTCATCGAGGGCCTGAGCCCCGCCGTCTCGATCGACCAGAAGTCCACCAACCGCAACCCGCGCTCGACCGTCGGCACGATCACCGAGATCCACGACTACATGCGACTGCTGTGGGCCCGCATCGGCGTGCCGCACTGTCCCGAGTGCGGCGAGGTGATCCAGCGGCAGACGGTGCAGCAGATCGCCGACCAGCTGATGGAGCTGCCCGAGCGCACGCGGTACCAGATCGTGGCGCCGGTGGTGACGCAGAAGAAGGGCGAGTTCGTCGACCTCTTCAAGGAGCTCTCGGCGAAGGGCTACGCGCGCGCCGTGGTCGACGGCGACCTCGTGCAGCTGGCCGAGCCGCCCACGCTCAAGAAGAGCTACAAGCACGACATCGCCGTGGTCGTGGACCGCTTGGTCGCCGGCCCCGAGATCCTCAGCCGCGTGACCGACTCCGTCGAGACGGCGCTGGGCCTGGCCGGCGGCATCATGCAGGTCAACTTCGTCGACGAAGAGGGCGACGACGCCTGGCAGTCCTTCTCCGAGAAGCTGGCCTGCCCCAACGGCCACCCCCTGCAGCTGACCGAGATCGAGCCGCGCACGTTCTCGTTCAACGCGCCCTTCGGCGCATGCCCCGCCTGCTCGGGCCTGGGCACGCGCATGTCGGTGGACGTCGAGCTGATGCTCGGCGACGAGGAGCTCTCGATCCGCGAGGGCGTGCTGATCCCGTGGACGACCCAGGGCAAGGGACTCTTCCAGTACTACGAGCGCCTGCTCGAGGGACTCGCCAACGACCTGGACTTCTCGCTCGACACGCCCTGGAACAAGCTCCACTCGGACGTCCGCGAGGCGGTGCTCCGCGGCGAGAACTACAAGGTGACCGTCAAGTGGCGCAACCGGTACGGCCGCGAGATGCGCTACGCGTCGGGCTTCGAGGGCGTCGTGCCCTACATCGAGCGCCAGTACCTGCAGGCCGAGACCGACACCCAGCGCCAGCGCTGGGCCGAATACCTCCGCGAGGTCCCGTGCCCGGTGTGCGACGGCGCGCGCCTCAAGCCCGAGGTGCTCGCGGTCAAGGTCCACGGCCACTCCATCGCCGACGCCTCGCGGCTGAGCCTCGCCGAGGCGCAGGAGTACTTCGCCCGGCTGCAGCTGACCGAGCGCGAGGCCAAGATCGCCGCCGCGGTGCTCCGCGAGATCCGGGCCCGCCTGGACTTCCTCATCCAGGTCGGCCTGAACTACCTCAGCCTCAGCCGCTCGGCCGGCTCCCTCTCGGGCGGCGAGGCGCAGCGCATCCGCCTGGCCACGCAGATCGGGTCGGGCCTCACCGGCGTGCTGTACGTCCTGGACGAGCCGTCGATCGGCTTGCATCAGCGCGACAACCGGCGACTCATCGAGACGCTCGTGAAGCTGCGCGACCTCGGCAACACCCTCATCGTCGTCGAGCACGACGAAGAGACCATCCACGCGGCCGACTGGATCGTCGACATCGGGCCCCGCGCGGGCGTCGAGGGCGGCTCGGTCGTTCACTCCGGGCCACTGGACCAGCTGCTCGCCGACAGCGGCTCCATCACCGGCGACTACCTCTCGGGCCGGCGCGAGATCGCCATCCCCGCCCGGAGGCGGCGGATCGACCGCAAGCGCCAGATCACCGTCGTCGGCGCGCGCGAGAACAACCTCAAGAACGTCACGGCCGACTTCCCCCTGGGCGTGCTGACCGCGGTGACCGGCGTGAGCGGGTCGGGCAAGTCGACCCTGGTCAACGGCATCCTGTACGAAGTGCTGGCCACGCGCCTCAACGGTGCCCGCCGGGTGGCCGGCAAGCACACCCGCGTGACCGGTCTCGAAGAGCTCGACAAGGTCGTGCACGTGGACCAGGCGCCCATCGGCCGCACCCCGCGCTCCAACCCGGCGACCTACACGGGAGTGTTCGACCGGGTGCGGACGCTGTTCAGCGAGACCCCCGAGGCGAAGGCGCGCGGCTACCTGCCCGGGCGGTTCAGCTTCAACGTCAAGGGCGGGCGCTGCGAGGCGTGCTCGGGCGACGGCACGATCAAGATCGAGATGAACTTCCTGCCCGACGTCTACGTCGACTGCGAGGTGTGCCACGGCAAGCGCTACAACCGCGACACCCTGGCCGTCCACTACAAGGGCAAGAACATCGCCGAGGTGCTCGAGATGCCGATCGCCGAGGCGGCGGAGTTCTTCGAGCCGATCCAGGCCATCCACCGTTACCTCAAGACGCTCGTGGACGTCGGGCTCGGCTACGTGCGGCTCGGCCAGTCGGCCACGACGCTCTCGGGCGGCGAGGCGCAGCGCGTGAAGCTTGCCACCGAGCTGCAGCGCCGCTCCAACGGCCGCAGCGTCTACGTCCTCGACGAACCCACCACGGGCCTGCACTTCGAGGATGTGCAGCGCCTGCTCGAAGTCCTGGGCGGACTGGTCGACAAGGGCAACACGGTGATCGTCATCGAGCACAATCTCGATGTCATCAAGTCCGCCGACTGGATCATCGACCTCGGGCCCGAGGGCGGCTCCGGCGGCGGGCAGATCGTGGCGACCGGCACCCCCGAGCAGGTGGCCGGTGCCGAGGGCAGCCACACCGGCGCCTTCCTGGCCGAGATCCTCGGCGCCGCGCGCGAGCGGCGCAAGGCCGGCTGAGGCCGGCCGCGATGGCACAACAGCTCCCGTACAAGCCGAAGCCGGGGGAGATCCCCACGAACCCGGGCGTGTACCGGTTCCGCGACGCCGACGGGCGCGTCCTCTATGTCGGCAAGGCCAAGAACCTGCGCGCGCGGCTGTCGAACTACTTCGCGCCGCTGCGCACGCTGCACGAGCGCACGCGCCGCATGGTGCTCACCGCGACGTCGGTGGAGTGGACGGTCGTGGCCACCGACGTGGACTCGCTGCAGCTGGAGTACCAGTGGATCAAGGAGTTCGACCCGCCTTTCAACGTCCGCTACCGCGACGACAAGTCCTACCCCTTCATGGCCGTCACCCTCGCCGACGAGGCTCCGCGGGTGATCGTCACGCGCAACCGCCGCATCCGGGGCGCGAAATACTTCGGCCCCTACCCGAAGGTGTGGGCCGTCCACGACACGATCGACCTGATGATCAAGGTCTTCCCGATCCGTACGTGCAGCGATGCGTCGTACAAGAAGGCGATGGCCACCGGCCGGCCGTGCTTCCCCGGGCAGATCGGACGCTGCGGCGGCCCGTGCTCGATGAAGGTCACGATCGAGGAGCACCGGGCGATCGTCGACGATTTCGTGGCGTTCATGTCCGGCGGCGACCAGCGCTTCGCGCGTGAGCTGACCGCGCGCATGCGCGAGGCCTCTGCCGCGATGGACTACGAGTCCGCGGCGCTCTACCGCGACAAGCTGCAGGCGATCGAGGCGGTCCTCGGCAAGAGCGCCCTGGTGCTGTCGCCCGACACCGACGCCGACCTCTTCGGCATCGCCGAGGACGAGCTGGCCGCCGCCGTGCAGCACTTCGTCGTGCGGGGCGGACGCGTCAGGGGAGTGCGGGCGACGACGATCGAGAAGGAGCTCGACATCACCCCCGCCGAGCTGGTCGACCAGGTCCTCCAGCGCACCTACGGCGACGCCGTCGCCGCCGACATCCCCAAGCAGGTGCTCGTGCCCACCCTGCCCGACGACGTCGCGGAGCTGGAGGAGTGGCTCCGGGAGCGCCGCGGCCGCAACGTCGTCATCCAGGTCGCCCAGCGTGGGCGCAAGGCCGACCTCATGAAGACCGCGACCCTCAACGCCCAGCAGGCCCTCATGCTCCACAAGACCCGCCGCACGAGCGACTACGTCGCCCGGTCGCAGGCGCTGACCGACTTGCAAGAGGCGCTCGGCCTGGACGAGGCGCCCCTGCGCATCGAATGCTTCGACGTGTCGCACCTGGGCGGCACCAACGTGGTCGCCTCGATGGTGGTCTTCGAGGACGGCCTGCCGCGCAAGGACCAGTACCGCTCGTTCTCGGTGGCCGAGACCACGGACGACACCGACTCGCTCCACCAGGTCCTCACCCGCCGGCTGGCCTACCTCGACCGCCCCGATCCCGGCGATGAGCCGGGGGATCCGGATGCCGGGCTCGACGCGGCGCTGGACGCCGGCAGCGAGGTCGTCACCGAGCGGCGGCGACCCCGCTTCGCGTACCGGCCGCAGCTGCTCGTCGTCGACGGCGGACGCCCGCAGGTCGAGGCTGCCGCGCGCGCGCTTCGCGAGGCCGGCCATGAAGAGATCGCGCTGTGCGGGATCGCCAAGCGGCTCGAAGAGGTGTGGATGCCGGGGGAGGAGTACCCCGTGATCCTGCCTCGCACCTCTGAGGCGCTGTACCTGCTGCAGCGCCTGCGTGACGAGGCCCACCGCTTCGCGATCACGCATCAGCGCCGGCGGCGCAAGCGCGACATCCAGAGCGTGCTCGCCGAGATCCCCGGCCTCGGCGAGACCCGCATCAAGGCGCTGCTGCGGCACTTCGGGTCCGTCGCGGCGCTCAAGCGCGCCTCGGCGGAGGAGATCGAGGCGCTCCCCGGCGTCGGCCCGAAGCTCGCCGCGACGATCCACGCGCATCTCGCGAGCGGCTAGGCTGGGGCCGACGACGGGGAGGGTCATGACCGAGGAGGAGCGCCGGGAACCGGGCGAGATCCTGATCGTGACGGGGATGTCGGGTGCCGGCAGGTCGACCGCCGCGAACGCCCTCGAAGACCTCGACTGGTACGTCGTCGACAACCTGCCGCCGCAGATGCTGCGGCCTCTGCTGGATCTCACGGGTCTCGCGGCCGAGTCCCTGCCGCGCATCGCCGTCGTCGTCGACGTCCGCGGCCGCGACCTCTTCTCGGAGCTGCCGCAGACCGTCCAGGCGCTGCGCGAGCGCTCGAAACTCCGGGTGGTGTTCCTCGACGCGTCCAACGACGTCCTGGTGCGGCGGTTCGAGGCCGTCCGCCGGCCCCATCCGCTGCAGGGCGACGGCACCCTGCTGGACGGCATCGTGCGCGAGCGCGAAAGACTGCGGGTCGTCCGCGAGGACGCCGACGTCATCATCGACACGTCGCACTTCAACGTCCACCAGCTGGCCTCGCGCATCGTGGACCTGTTCGCGGACGAGGGGGACGCGCGGCACACCCTCACCGTGGTGAGCTTCGGCTTCAAGTACGGGCTTCCCCCGGACGCGGACTTGGTGGCAGACATGCGCTTCCTGCCGAACCCCTTCTGGAACGACAGCCTGCGCTCGCTCACCGGGCAGGACGACGCCGTGCGCGAGTATGTGCTGTCCCAGCCGGGCGCCGTCGAGTTCATCGACGCGTACGCCGCGGCGCTGCGCCCCGTCCTGGACGGCTACCAGCGTGAGAACAAGCGCCACTCGGTGGTCGCCGTCGGCTGCACCGGCGGCAAGCACCGCTCCGTCGTGATGGCGCGCGAGCTGGCCCGGCGGCTGAGCGCGGCCCCGGGCGTCGCCGTGCGGGTCGCCCACCGCGATCTCGGACGCGAGTGATCTGAGCGCCGGCCCGCCCGCGGGTAGGCTGGACGATCGTCCCCGATCCCACAAGGAGTCCCGTGTCGCTGACCGCCGACGTCAAAGCCGAGCTCATCGCCGTGCGCGATCCGCGTCCGACCGCCCGTGTCGCGGAGCTGACCGCCCTGCTGCGCTTCTCGGGCGGGCTGCACTCGATCGCCAACCGCGTCGCCGTGGAGGCGGAGCTCGACTCCGACGTCCTCGCCCGCCGCGTCGCGCGGGAACTCGTGGAGATCTACGGCGTGCGCCCCGAGCTGCACCATGTGCAGGGCTCCGGCGGCCGCTCGGCCGGGCACTTCGCCGTCCGCGTGATCGAGGGCGGCGAGACGCTGGCCCGCCAGACCGGTCTGCTCGACCAGCGCCGTCGCCCGGTGCGCGGCCTGCCGAACAAGCTCACCACCGGCTCCCGCGGCGACCTCGCCGCGGTGTGGCGCGGCGCATTCCTCGCCGCGGGCACCCTGAGCGAGCCCGGCCGCAGTGCCGCGCTGGAGATCACGTGCCCGTCGTCGGAGGCGGCGATGGCCCTCGTCGGCGCCGCTCACCGCGTGGGGATCGCCGCCAAGGCGCGCGAGGTCCGCGGCATCCCCCGTGTGGTCGTCCGCGAGGGCGAAGCGATCCGCGCGGCTCTCGCGGCGATGGGCGCCGAGCGCGCCGCGGCGGAATGGGACCAGATGCGCCAGCGCCGCGAGGTGCGCGCCGGGGTCAACCGCCTGGTGAACTTCGACGACGCGAACCTGCGCCGCTCCGCGCAGGCCGCCGTCGCCGCGTGCGCCCGCGTCGAGCGGGCCCTCGAGATCCTCGGCGACGAGGTGCCCGATCACCTGCGCCAGGCCGGCGACCTGCGCCTGGCGCACCGCGACGCGAGCCTGGACGAGCTGGGCCACCACGCGGACCCGCCGCTGACCAAGGACGCCGTCGCGGGACGCATCCGGCGCCTGCTGGCGATGGCGGACAAGAAGGCCGAGGCGGACGGCATCCCCGGCACCGAGTCGGCCGTCCCGGCCGGCGTCGAGGAGTAGCCGCCGCGGCATTCTTCCCCGTCGTCACGAAGGGAAGCAACCCCCGCTCGGCCGTGTTGGTCGTCAGTAGGATGACAGTCGTCCCCTCGCTGCGCCGAGGCTTCGGCGCAGCGCCGACAGGAAGAAGAGAACATGGCGAAGTACACCTTGCCCGACCTCCCCTACGACTACGCCGCGCTGGAGCCGCACATCAGCGCGAAGATCATGGAGCTCCACCACTCCAAGCACCACCAGGCGTACGTCACGGGCGCGAACACCGCCCTCGAGCAGCTCGCCGAGGCCCGCGACAGCGGCAACCTCGCGAACGTGAACAAGCTCGAGAAGGACCTGGCGTTCAACCTCGGCGGCCACGTCAACCACTCGATCTTCTGGACCAACCTGTCGCCCGAGGGCGGCGGCGAGCCCGAGGGCGAGCTGCGCGCGGCGATCGACGAGTTCTTCGGCGGCTTCGACAAGTTCCAGGCCCACTTCACCGCCGCCGCCACCGGCATCCAGGGCTCGGGCTGGGCCGTGCTGAGCTGGGACCCGATCGGGCAGCAGCTCATCATCCAGCAGCTGTTCGACCAGCAGTCCAACACCGCCCAGGGCACCATCCCGATCTTCCAGCTGGACATGTGGGAGCACGCCTTCTACCTGGACTACCTCAACGTCAAGGCCGACTACGTCAAGGCCGCGTGGAACATCGCGAACTGGTCCAACGTTGCGCAGCGTTTCACCGCCGCCCGTGAGAACGCATCTGGCCTGCTGGTACTGTCATAACCGGCGCGGCGTCCCGGCGGGTACGCCCGCCGGGACGCCGTCGTCCATCGTCTGAATCGCACCAAACCGCGCACTCGCGCACGACACACTCAGGAGAAATTCCGTGGCTGTCAAGATCGGCATCAACGGCTTCGGCCGAATCGGACGCAACTACCTTCGCGCGGCTCTCGCGCAGGGCGCGGACCTCGACATCGTGGCGGTGAACGACCTCACCGACAACAAGACCCTCGCCCACCTGCTGAAGTACGACTCGATCCTCGGTCGCCTGGACGCCGAGGTCACCTACAGCGAGGACTCGATCACCGTCGGCGGCAAGACCATCAAGGTCTTCGAGGAGCGCGACCCCGCCAACCTCCCCTGGGGCGAGCTCGGCGTCGACATCGTCATCGAGTCCACCGGCCGCTTCACCAAGGCCGAGGACGCCGGCAAGCACATCACCGGCGGTGCGAAGAAGGTCCTGATCTCGGCCCCCGCCAGCGGTGAGGACGGCACGTTCGTCATCGGCGCCAACGAGGACACCTACGACCCCGAGAACCACCACATCATCTCGAACGCGTCGTGCACCACGAACTGCCTGGCGCCGCTGGCCAAGGTCCTCAACGACGAGTTCGGCGTCGTGAAGGGTCTCATGACCACGATCCACGCCTACACCGCCGACCAGAACCTGCAGGACGGTCCGCACAGCGACCTGCGTCGCGCCCGCGCCGCCGCCCTGAACATCGTCCCCACCTCGACCGGCGCCGCCAAGGCCATCGGCCTCGTGCTCCCCGAGCTCAAGGGCAAGCTGGACGGCTTCGCGCTGCGCGTCCCGGTCCCCACCGGCTCCGCCACCGACCTGACCGTCGAGCTCGACCGCGAGGTCACCCTCGACGAGGTCAAGGCCGCGTACAAGGCCGCGGCCGAGGGTCCCCTCAAGGGCATCCTGAAGTACACCGAGGACGAGATCGTCTCGAGCGACATCGTCACCGACGACCACTCCTGCATCTTCGACGCCGGCCTGACCCGCGTCATCGGCAACCAGGTCAAGGTCGTCGGCTGGTACGACAATGAGTGGGGCTACTCCAACCGCCTCGTCGACCTGACCGAGCTCGTCGCCGGCAAGCTCTGACACCGACATGACTCTGCGCACCCTGGATTCGCTGGGTTCGCTCGCAGGCAAGCGCGTCGTCGTCCGTTGTGACCTCAACGTCCCTCTCAAGGACGGGGTCATCACGGACGACGGCCGCGTGCGTGCGTCGCTGCCCACCCTCAACGCCCTGATCAACCAGGGCGCGCGACTGGTCATCTGCTCGCACCTCGGCCGCCCGGACGGGGCGCCTGATCCGAAGTACAGCCTCGCCCCCGTGGCTCAGCGGCTGTCGGAGCTGCTGGGAAAGCCGGTCGCGTTCGCGCGTGACACGGTGGGGGAGTCGGCCCGCGAGGCGGTCGCGGCCCTCGAAGACGGGGACGTCGCCGTCATCGAGAACCTCCGGTTCAACCCGGGCGAGACATCGAAGGATGCCGGCGAGCGGGGCGCCTTCGCCGCGCAGCTCGCCGAGCTCGGCGACGCGCTGGTGTCGGACGGCTTCGGCGTCGTGCACCGCAAGCAGGCGTCGGTGTTCGACCTCGCCGAGATCCTGCCGTCCGCGGCGGGCTTCCTCATCGAAAAAGAGGTCGAGGTCCTCGACCGGCTCACCGAGAATCCCGAGCGGCCCTACACGGTCGTCCTCGGCGGGTCGAAGGTGTCGGACAAGCTCGGGGTCATCGCCCACCTGCTCCCGCGCGTGCAGAAGCTGTGCGTCGGCGGCGGCATGATGTTCACCTTCCTCGCCGCTCAGGGCCACCCGGTGGGCAAGAGCCTTCTCGAAGAGGACCAGCTGGACACCGTCCGCGGCTACATGAAGACGGCCGAAGAGAACGGCGTCGAGCTCGTGCTGCCGGTGGACGCCGTCGTGGCGGCGTCGTTCGCCGCCGACGCCGACCACGTGGTGGCCGACGCCGACAAGCTCGAGGACACCCCGTTCGGCGACTCGGGTCTCGGCCTCGACATCGGCCCCCGCACGGCGGAGCTGTTCGCGGACGCCGTCCGCAGCAGCCGCACGGTGTTCTGGAACGGCCCCATGGGCGTTTTCGAGATGCCGGCCTTCGCCGCCGGGACGAAGACCGTCGCGCAGGCGCTGACCGAGGTCGACGGCCTCGGTGTCGTCGGCGGGGGGGACTCGGCGGCCGCGGTGCGGCAGCTGGGCTTCTCGGACGACCGATTCGGCCACATCTCCACGGGCGGCGGCGCCAGCCTGGAGTTCCTCGAAGGCAAGAAGCTCCCCGGACTGGAGGTCCTCGGATGGCAATGACGCGCATCCCGCTGATCGCGGGCAACTGGAAGATGAACCTCGACCACCTGCAGGCGGTCGCGTTCGTCCAGAAGCTGCACTGGACCCTCAAGGACGCCAAGCACGAGGACGGCTCGGTAGAGGTCGCGGTCTTCCCGCCCTTCACCGACCTGCGGACCGTGCAGACGCTCCTCGATGCCGACAAGATCCCGTTCGCCCTCGGCGGGCAGGACCTGTCCACCCACGATTCGGGTGCCTACACCGGTGAGATCTCGGGCGCGTTCCTGTCCAAGCTCGACTGCCGGTACGTCATCATCGGCCACTCCGAGCGTCGCGAGTACCACTCCGAGGGCGACGACCTCGTCGCCGCGAAGGTCTCCGCCGCGCTCAAGCACGGGCTCGTGCCCGTCATCTGCGTGGGCGAGACCGCCGAGGACCTCGAGCGCTTCGGCGCGAGCGCCGTCCCGGTCGGCCAGCTCGAGAAGGCGCTGACGGACGTGCCGGCCGATGCCGACATCGTCGTGGCGTACGAGCCGGTCTGGGCGATCGGCTCCGGCCAGGCGGCCACGCCCGAGCAGGCCCAGGAGGTGTGCCAGAAGCTTCGCGAGGTCCTCGCATCGTCGCTGAGCGAGGACGCCGCCGCCCGCACCCGCATCCTCTACGGCGGATCGGTGAAGTCGGCGAACATCGCGGCCTTCATGCGCGAGCCCGACGTGGACGGCGCGCTGGTCGGCGGTGCGAGCCTCGTCGTGGACGAGTTCGCCGCGATCATCCGGTACCAGAAGCACGTCGGCGTCTGAGTCCGCGCCGAGCCGGGCGGCCGCGAGGCCGCCCGGTATACTCGAACCTTGTGCGATCCGCCGGATCGCCGCGAAAGGCTTTCACCACTGTGCAGATCCTCGAGTTCGTCCTGCAGGTGCTCCTGGGCATCACGAGCCTCCTGCTGACCCTTCTCATCCTGCTCCACAAGGGACGCGGCGGCGGCCTGTCGGACATGTTCGGCGGCGGCATGACCTCGGCCCTCGGCTCGTCCGGTCTCGCCGAGCGAAACCTCAACCGCTTCACGATCGTGCTTGCGCTGGTGTGGTTCGTCGCCATCGTCGCGCTCGGCCTGATCACGAAATTCCAGGGACTGTAATGGCAACCGGAGGCAACGCGATCCGAGGCACCCGTGTGGGCGCCGGACCGATGGGGGAGCAGGACCACGGTTTCCACGCCGACCGCATCGCGATCTCGTACTGGGATGCTCTCGGCAACGAGACGGTGCGCTACTTCGCCGCCGGGATCCCCGACGACGAAATCCCCGAGACGATCGACTCGCCCCATTCCGGGCTGCCGGCCGGCCGCGACAAAGAGAACCCGCCCGCCCTGGCCAAGACCGAGCCGTACAAGACGCACCTCGCCTACGTGAAGGAGCGCCGCTCCGAGGACGAGGCCGAGGCTCTGCTCGGCGACGCGCTC
Source organism: Microbacterium aureliae (assembly GCF_054780155.1). Classification (NCBI taxonomy): domain Bacteria; kingdom Bacillati; phylum Actinomycetota; class Actinomycetes; order Micrococcales; family Microbacteriaceae; genus Microbacterium; species Microbacterium aureliae. The sequence continues at coordinate 7,383 of NZ_BAAGWW010000003.1, read as the reverse complement.
GCCCAGCTGCGCGAGCGCCGGGGACAGACCACCTCGGAGTGAGACTCCCCATAGACATGAGAAGAGTGGATGCCGACGGCATCCACTCTTCTCATGTCTGCACGCCGTCAGTACTCGCGGTCGATGAGCTCTGGTGACACCTTCGAGGCGGCGGACTCGTCGACGAAGAACACCGTCCGACGCGTGCCCTTCGCGCCCGCGGCGGGGACGCTCGCATAGCTCGCCCCGGCCAGTGCCAGGCCGAGCGCGGATGCCTTGTCCTCGCCCGAGAGCACCATCCACACGCGCCGCGAGGAGTTGATGACCGGACGCGTCATCGTCACCCGCTCCGGCGGCGGTTTGGGGGAGTTGCGCACCGGAACGACCGCGCGGTCGACGATGCGGATCTCGGGCCGGTCGGGGAACAGCGAGGCGATGTGGGCGTCGGGGCCGACGCCCAGGAAGCACACCGTGAACGTCGGCCACGCACGGTCCTCGTCGGGGAAGCGGGCGAGCTCACGTGCGTAGGCGGCGGCCGCGGCATCCAGATCCACGCCGTCGTCGCTGGCCGCGACCGGGTGGATGTTGCCGGCGGGGATGTCCAGGCGGTCCAGGAGGGCCGCACGCGCCTGGGTCTCGTTGCGCTCGGCGTCGCCGCGCGGGAGGAACCGCTCGTCGCTCCACCAGAAGTGGACCTGCGACCAGTCGATGTCGTCGATGCGGGGATCTTTCGCCGCGGCCGCCAGCACCGCCGCGCCCATGCTGCCGCCGGTGAGGGAGATGTGCGCGACGTTGCCGCGCCCGACGCGCTTGGCGACCCGGGCGAGGAACCGATCAGCGACCGAGTCGGCCAGCGCGATCGGATCCGAGACGACGACGACCCGCTTTTCCGCCCATTCCTCGACCATGTGCTAGCTCCGCGCCTCCTGGCTCGTCGGCGGGTCCAGCTTCGCCCACCCCTCTGTGATCACTCGACCATACAGGAGGTCCGGGTCGAGGCGACGGAGCTCCTCGGCGAGGCATTCCCGGAGCGAGCGACGGGGGAAGGCGAGGTCGTGACTGGGCTGACCGGGCTGCGTGAGGATCGCCACGCCGGGCGCCGGGCGCTCGAGTCGGACCTCTCCGCTGGCGCGGGTGAGGGTCACCGACTTGATGCCGTGCGGCCACTCCTCGGCAGACAGGTAGCCCCACTCGACCGGGGCATCCAGCGCCAGGCGCAGCCAGGCCGCCAGCAGCGCGGTCGACGGCGAGTCGGCGGCGCCGTGCACGGTCACGGCGGTGATGGGCTCGTAGGGCGGCTGATCGAGGATCGCCGCCAGCTGCTCGCGCCACCGGGTCAGACGCGTCCACGCCAGATCGGTGTCGCCGGGCGCGTAGCTCTCGCCGAGGGCGGCCACGAACGCCGACGGATCTGCCTTCGTGGCGGCATCCGTGATGCGTCGCTGGGCGATCTTGCCGATCGAGGTGCCGGCCGGGTCGGCGGGGGTGTCGTTGGGCCACCACACCACCACCGGCGCGTCCGGCAGCAGCAGGCCCGTGACCAGCGACTCGAGGTTCGAGTTGCCCGCCTCGCCGCGCACGTGCAGGGTGACGACCTCGCTGGCACCGGCGTCGCCGCCCACGCGGATCTGGGCGTCCAGGCAGGACTCCTCGTCGCGGCCGTTGATCATCAGCACGATGACGCGCATCGGGTGCTCGCGGGAGGCGTCGTTGGCCGCCTCGATGACCTCTTCCATCGCGCCCTGGCGGGTGATGATGATGAGGGTCAGCACGCGGCCGAGGGCGACGGCGCCGCCCTCTTCGCGGACGTTGACCAGCGCGCGGGAGATCTTGCTGACGGTGGTGTCGGGCAGGTCGACGATCACGGGCGTCTCCAGGTTCGGCCGTCACGGGCGAGCATCTGCTGCGCGGACGGGGGACCCCATGATCCGGGGTCGTACTGTTCGAGGGGGCCGCCCTGGGCGGCCCAGAACTGCTCGATGGGGTCGAGGATCTTCCACGAGAGCTCGACTTCTTCGTGGCGGGGGAACAGCGGCGGGTCGCCGAGGAGGACGTCGAGGATCAGCCGCTCGTAGGCTTCGGGGCTGGCCTCGGTGAAGGCATGGCCGTAGCCGAAGTCCATGGTCACATCGCGCACCTGCGCGCCGGCGCCGGGCACCTTCGAGCCGAAGCGGATCGTGACGCCCTCGTCGGGCTGGACACGGATGACGAGGGCGTTCTGCCCCTGGCCGAGCGTCTGGCTGCGCGAGAACAGCATCTCGGGCGCCGACTTGAACACCACGGCGATCTCGGTGACGCGCCGCCCGAGCCGCTTGCCGGTGCGCAGGTAGAAGGGGACCCCCGCCCAGCGGCGGGTGTTCACCTCGAGGGTGATCGCGGCGTAGGTCTCGGTGGTCGACTCCGGGTTCATGCCGTCCTCTTCGAGGAAGCCCAGCACCTTCTCGCCGCCCTGCCAGCCGCCGGCGTACTGCCCGCGCGCCGTGGAGCGGGCGAGGTCCTCGGGCAGCGTGACCGCCGCCAGCACCTTCTCCTTCTCGGCGCGGAGGTCCTTCGCGTCGAAGCTGATGGGCTCCTCCATGGCGGTGAGCGCCATCAGCTGCAGCAGGTGGTTCTGGATGACGTCCCGCGCCGCGCCGATGCCGTCGTAGTAGCCCGCGCGGCCGCCGACGCCGATGTCCTCGGCCATCGTGATCTGCACGTGGTCGACGTAGTTGCGGTTCCAGATCGGCTCGTACAGCTCATTGGCGAAGCGCAGCGCCAGGATGTTCTGCACCGTCTCCTTGCCGAGGTAGTGATCGATGCGGAAGATCGAGTCGGTCGGGAAGGCCGACCGCAAGGCGTCGTTGAGGTCGCGCGCCGAGGCGAGGTCGTGACCGAAGGGCTTCTCGATCACGACGCGTCGCCACCGCTCGGGACGGTCGGCGGTGTCGTCGACGAGCCCGGACGCCTTGAGCTGCTCGGCGACGACGGGGAAGTCCCGCGGCGGGATCGACAGGTAGAAGGCGTGGTTGCCCATCGTGCCGCGTTCGGCGTCGAGGGTCTCGACGGTGTCGCGCAGCCGCGCGAACGCGGCCGGGTCCGAGAACTCGCCCGGGACGAAGCGGATGCCCTCGAGCAGCTGCTGCCAGGTCTCGTCGCGGAACTCGGTGCGCGCATACTGGCGCACGGCGTCGTGGACGACCTGGGCGAAGTCCTGGTCCTCCCAGTCGCGCCGGGCGAAGCCGACCAGCGCGAAGCCGGGGGGCAGCAGCCCGCGGTTGGCGAGGTCGTACACGGCGGGCATCAGCTTCTTGCGGGACAGGTCGCCGGTCACGCCGAAGATCACGAGTGCGCTGGGGCCGGCGATCCGGTTGAGACGGCGGTCCTCGGGCACGCGGAGCGGGTTGCGTCCGCGCGCGATCTCGACGGGCGGCCGCTCGCCGGCGCGCGTCGAGACAGGGGTCTGGTCGGTCATGGGGGAGAAAGCTCCTACTGGGCGGCTTCGAAGAGCGAGAGCACTTCGATCGGGGGGTCGGTGAGCGTCAGCGTCACGACGGGTCGGCCGAGTGCGGCGAGCACTGCGGCGTCTCCGGCGGCCTGCGCTCCGATCAGCTGGCCGAAGGTGAACGGCCTGCCGGGGATCTCGAGGTCCACGTCGGTGGCTTCCAGGATCTGCAGGAACACCCCCTGCGCGGGACCGCCCTTGTGATACTGGCCGGTGGAGTGCAGGAAGCGCGGACCCCAGCCGAACGTGGCCGGCCGGCCGGAATCCGCTGCCACCATCTCGCGCAGGCCCTGCAGCTGAGGAAGGGTGAGCCGGTCCACGTACGCCTGCACGGCGACGTAGCCGTCGGCGTCCAGCCGGGACCAGAGCGCGTCGAGGACGCCGGCGATCGTGCCGGATGCTGCGAGAGCAGGGTCGGAGACGCGCACCTCGACGCCGTCCTCGACGAATGCCGGTGCAGGGGGAGCGGGCGGGGTGTCCAGCAGGCCGCGGGCGGCGGACTTGGCCGATTCGACGTCCGGCTGGTCGAACGGGTTGATCCCGAGCAGACGACCGGCGATGGCGGTGGCGAACTCCCACACGACGAACTGCGCGCCGAGCGATCCGCTGACGAGGATCTCGCCGCGGTGGTGCTCGAAGAGGTGGAACTGGGCGGCGTCGTCGACGAGCCGCAGCAGCTGCAGGTCGTCCGGACGGCTCTCGACCTCGGGGGACACCGGGAGCAGCACGACGGGCAGGATGCCGGTGCCGTTCTTGCCGGTGGACTCGGCGACGAGCTGCTCGATCCAGTCGGGGAGCCCGACGACGTGCGTGCCGTCGGTGATGAGACCGAGCTTGTCGCGTCGGGGCGAACCGCCGGCGATGGCCGCGGCGAGCACGAGTGCGGGATTGTCGGGGCTGTCGATCGCGACTTCCAGCAGGCTCGCCTCGGCCTCGTCGAGCAGCTCGCCGATATCCGCACCGGCGAGCCCCGCAGGGACCAGGCCGAACGCGGTGAGCGCGGAGTAGCGGCCGCCGACGGTGGGATCGGCCGTGAAGACCCGGTATCCGTCCGCCGTTGCGGCCTCGTGGAGCGGGGATCCCGGATCGGTGACGACGACGATCCGCTCGCGCGGGTCGATGCCGAGGTCGCGGAACGCCGCCTCGAACGCCCGCTTTGCCGAGTCCGTCTCGAGCGTCGAGCCGGACTTCGACGACACCACGAGGACGGTGCGCTCGAGGCCGCCGGCCTCGGGATCGCCGTCGATGGCGGCCAGCACCTGACCGGGTGCCGTCGAGTCGAGGATGGTCAGCGGCAGGCCGGCCGTCTGCGCGATCACCTCGGGTGCGAGCGAGGATCCGCCCATGCCGGCCAGGACGATGCGCGTCAGTCCGCGCCCGACGAGGTCCGCGCGCAGGGCGCGGATCTCGTCCACGAGGGGCCGGGAGACGCTGACGGCCTGGACCCAGCCGAGGCGTCGCGACGCTTCGTCCTCTGCCTCGGGTCCCCACAGCCCGGCGTCGCCGGCGGTGAGGCCCGAGGCCACGAGGTCGGCGACGAGCCCGGGGAGGGTCTCGTCGACGACCGTCTTGACGTGGCCGGTCAGGTGGATCGCGAAGCTCATCGAGCGGCGCCCTCCAGCGCGGCCTTCACGGTCGCCTGCAGGTCGTGCCACGAGTCGATGAACTTCGCCACGCCCTCGTCCTCGAGCACCTGCGTCACGTCGGCGAAGTCCACGCCGGCGGCTGCGAGGTCAGCGAAGACTTTGTGCGCGGCCTCGTACGTGCCCGTGATGGCGTCACCGGCGATCTCGCCGTGGTCGAAGGTCGCCTCGAGGGTCTTCTCGGGCATGGTGTTGACGGTGCCCGGTGCGACGAGCTCGGTGACGTAGAGCGTGTCGGGCAGCGCCGGGTCCTTCACGCCGGTCGACGCCCACAGCGGACGCTGCACGTTGGCGCCGGCGTCCGTGAGGGCCTTCGCGCGGGGAGTCCCGAAGCGCTCCTCGAACAGCTCGTAGGCCAGGCGGGCGTTGGCGACACCAGCCAGCGACTTCAGTGCGAGCGCCTCGTCCGTGCCGACGGCCGTGAGGCGCTTGTCGACCTCGGTGTCCACCCGCGAGACGAAGAACGACGCCACCGAATGGATCGTCGAGATGTCGTGGCCGTTCGCCTGGGCCTGCTCGATGCCGGCGAGGTACGCGTCGATGACCTCGCCGTATCGCTCGAGGCTGAAGATCAGCGTGACGTTGACCGAGATGCCCTCGGCCAGCACGGCGGTGATGGCCGGCAGCCCGGCCTTGGTCGCGGGGATCTTGATCAGCACGTTCGGCCGGTCGACCTTCGCCCACAGCTGCTTGGCCGAGGCGATGGTGGCGTCGGTGTCGTGAGCGAGGTCGGGCGAGACCTCGATCGAGACGCGCCCGTCGAGACCGCCCGTCGCGTCGAACACGGGCCGGAAGATGTCGGCGGCGTCGCGGACGTCGTCGGTCGTCGCGGCGAAGATGGCATCGTCCACGCCCGCGCCGGCGGACGCGAGCTCCGCGATCTGGCCCTGGTACGAGGCCGCACCGCTGCCGATCGCGCTCTGGAAGATCGTCGGGTTCGTCGTCACGCCGCTCACATTCCGGCTGCGGATCAGCTCGGCGAGGTTCCCCGAGGTGATGCGGTCCCGCGAGAGGTCGTCCAGCCAGATGCTGACGCCGTGGGCGGCGAGCGTTTCGGTGGGGGTGCTCATGCGTTCTCCTTGGTGCTGTTGGCGGCGGCGACGGTGTCGCGGGCGGCGGTGACGACGGCGTCGGTGGTGATGTCGAATTCGGTGAAGAGGGTCTTGTAGTCGGCGGATGCGCCGAAGTGGTCGATCGCGACCGAGCGTCCGGCGTCTCCCACGATGCCCGCCCACGTCAGGGCGGAGCCGGCTTCGACGGACACGCGCGCCTTCACGTGCGGGGGGAGGACGTGGTCGCGGTAGGTCTGGTCCTGCTCGGCGAACCATTCCAGCGACGGCGCGGACACGACGCGGGCGTTGATCCCTTCGGCGTGGAGGACCTCGCGGGCCTCGACGGCGAGCTGGACCTCGCTGCCGGTGGCGATGAGGATCACGTCGGGGGTGCCGCCGGGTGCTTCGGCGAGGACGTACGCGCCCTTGGCGACGCCGTCGGTGGACGCGAAGGTGTCGCCGGTGGCGTCGCCGTCGCCGCGGGGGAACACGGGGATGTTCTGGCGGGTGAGGGCGATGCCGACGGGCCCGCCGGTGGGGCGGCGGAGGATCTCGAGCCATGCGGCGGCGGTCTCGTTGGCGTCGGCGGGGCGCACCATGGTGAAGTTCGGGATCGCGCGGAGCGTGGCGAGCTGTTCGATGGGCTGGTGGGTGGGGCCGTCCTCGCCGAGCGCGACGCTGTCGTGGGTCCACACGAAGATCGAGGGGATGTCCATCAGCGCGGCCAGCCGCACGGCGGGGCGCATGTAGTCGCTGAAGATCAGGAACGTGCCCGCGAACGGGCGGGTGGGGCCGTGGAGGGTGATCCCGTTGATGATCGCGCCCATCGCGTGCTCGCGGATCCCGAAGTGCAGCACCCGCCCGTACGGGTCGCCGGACCATTCGTGGGTGGACCAGTCGGCGGGGATGAACGATTTGGCGTCCTTGATGGTGGTCAGGTTCGACTCGGCGAGGTCCGCCGACCCGCCCCACATCTCCGGCAGCACCCCGGCGAGGGCGTTGATGACCACCCCGGACGCCGCCCGCGTGGACACGTCCTTCCCGGCCTCGAAGGAGGGCAGCGCGTCCGCGACGTCGTCGGGCAGGGTGCCGGCCTGCAGCCGGTCCAGCAGCGCCTTGCGGTCCGGGTTCGCCGCCGCCCACGCATCGAACGAGGACTGCCACACCGCCCGGGTTTCGGCGGCACGTTCGGCGAGGGTGCGGGTGTGGGCGATGACGTCATCGG
>NZ_BAAGWW010000002.1:623143-1325882 GCF_054780155.1 Microbacterium aureliae | reverse complement strand
CAACCACCGGAATAAGGCAGAAAGCAGCGAGTTCAACCTGACCAAAAACGAATGTCACTGACATCCATGAATTGATCCAAAGGAATCTCAAACCAGCCGAAGCTGGACGAGGTTATTTGGCATTTGACAAGTGCACGCTGTTGAGTTCTCAAGGATCGGACGCTCCCCCAGGAAGACCACCAGGCCTCCCCCGAAGGGCAACTTCACTATCTTACCCCTGCCGCTCCGTCTGTCAAATCGACATCCCGCGATCTTCAGATCGAGGACGCAGCCGATGACCGCGGTTCCGGTGGGGGCACCCCATCATAGATCAGACGGACGCGAGTCCGCTACTGAAGATGAAGGGGATGTGTTCTCCGCTTGAGGGGCGGGGCCTTCGGCCTCTCCGCTCTTCCCTTTGGGGCGAACAACAAGAACATTACGTGGACTCCACCGGCCCGGCAAATCAGGACCGCACCCCGGGCGTGTCGCCCGTCTTCACGCGGCGGATCACGACGAGCGCGACGCACAGCGCCACGGTCGCGACGCCCCACGCCGCGGTCGTCGGCGGCAGGACCCGGTAGGCCAGATGCGCGGCGGTGAACGACTCGTCCAGGCCGCCGTAGTGCGTGATCCCCCACACCCACGCCACGGTCAGCGCGACCGGCAGCGACGCCCACCACGCCCACCGCACGACGGCGGGCAGCAGACGGCGGAGTTCGTGCGGGGCGGCGCGGCGCAGCCGCGTCACCACCCAGGCGGCGAGGATCACCGCACCGAGGACGCTGGATCCGTGCTGGAGCCACTTCAGGCCGAGCAGCGGACCCCACTGCTCCTCGAGCGCGGGTACCGCGGCCACGCCTGCGCGCCCTTCGTGGGTGAACAGGTCCCACACGACGTGGGTGACGACCCCGATCGCCAGCGACACCGCCAGCAGAGCCGGCGACGTGTCGACGACCGTGTCACGCAACGCGCGCGTGATGCCGGCGTCCCACACCCGGGGCACCCGGGCGGCGATCGGTCGCGGGGACAGCTCGGCCACGTTCGGCCGCAGGACACAGCGCCACACGAGGAGCAGGGCGAAGGCGACGATCATCGTCACCGGCATCCACCGAAGATCGTGCGACACCGCGTACGAGAAGGGCGTTCCCCGGACGAAGAGCGGCAGATCCGGGGTCATCGCGCCGATCGCGACGGCGGCGGGGACGAGCGGAGTGCGCCGGAAGGCCAGCGCGACGACGGCGTGGCTCGGCGTGAACGGCATGCGTCGTCCGGACGCGCCGGGTCAGCCGCCGATGCCGACGAAGAGCCCGGCGAGGGTCTTCTTGCCGCGGCGGAGGATCGACACTCCGCCCGGGAGCGAGCCGGTCACCACCGCGTCGTCGCCGGTCACCCGCTCACCGTCGAGCGAGACCCCGCCCTGCGCGATCGCGCGCCGCGCCTCGCTGAGACTCGCCACGAGGCCGGTGTCCACGAGCGCCTGGACGACCGGGGTCCCCACGGCGACGTCGGCGTGCGGCAGCTCGTCGAGGGCGGTCCGCAGGGTCGCGGCATCCAGCGTCGTCAGATCACCCTGCCCGAAGAGGGCCTCAGAGGCCGCGACGACCGCGGCGGCGGCATCCGGTCCGTGCACGAACGTCGTCACCTCGAGCGCGAGTCGCTTCTGCGCCGCGCGGCGGAAGGGCTCGTCCGCCACGAGACGCTCGTAGTCCTCGATGTCGGCGCGGCTGAGGAACGTGAAGATCTTCAGCCGCGCGATCACGTCGGCGTCGTCGGTGTTCAGCCAGAACTGGTACATCCGGTACGGGCTGCACATCTCGGCGTCGAGCCAGATGGCGTTGCCCTCGCTCTTGCCGAACTTCGTGCCGTCGCTGTTGGTGATCAGCGGCGTGCCGATCGCGTGCACGTGCGTGCCCTCGACGCGGTGGATCAGATCGGTGCCACTGGTGAGGTTGCCCCACTGGTCGCTGCCGCCCGTCTGCAGCACACAGCCGTACTGGCGGTGCAGCTCGAGGTAGTCCATGCCCTGCAGGATCTGGTAGCTGAACTCGGTGTAGCTGATGCCGGCGTCGGAGTTCAGCCGCGCGGCGACCGCGTCCTTCTTCAGCATCGTCCCCACGCGGTAGTGCTTGCCGATCTCGCGCAGGAAGTCGATGGCGCTCAGCGGCGCCGTCCAGTCGAGGTTGTTGACGATGCGGGCGGCGGTGTCGCCCTCGAAGCTGAGGAACCGCTCGACCTGGGAGCGCAGGTAGCCGACCCACTCCCCCACGGTCTCTTTCGTGTTCAGCGTGCGCTCGGCCGACGGACGCGGGTCGCCGATGAGACCGGTCGATCCCCCGACGAGCCCGAGCGGCTTGTGGCCGGCGAGCTGAAGCCGGCGCATCAGCAGCAGCTGCACCAGATTCCCGAGGTGCAGGCTCGGCGCCGTCGGGTCGAAGCCGCAGTAGTACGTGATCGGATCCCCCCCGAGAAGGGCGCGCAGCGCCTCTTGATCGGTGGACACATGCACGAGTCCGCGCCAGACGATCTCGTCCCAGACGTTCTCGAACGTCGGATCGTTGGCGGGCGCGGTCGCGCTCACGACGGGTTCAGACACGCGTTTCAGGCTATCAGCGGGCGGGGAGGCACCTCATCGTCAGGCGGCGCCCGCCTCGTCGTAGAGCCCCACCATGTTGCCCTCGGAATCCCTGATGAAGATCCAGCGCGATGCTCCGGTCAGGGGCTGGATCACGCCGATCTGCTCGCCGCCGTTCTCGCGGACGAGCTCGAGGACGTCCTCGATGCGATCGACGCTGAAGACGACGGTGGGGTGCGGCAACGCGCCCCGCAGCGAGAGATCGCCGTTGATGCCCTCGCCGTCCGGCTGCATCAGCATGCCCATCTCTTCGCTCCACGGTTCATAGCGGTAGCCCAACGCCTTCTCGTAGAAACGCTGCGCTCGCGCGATGTCGTCGACGGGGATCTCGAAGTGCTCGACCTTGGCCATACCTTCACGCTCGCATCACCCGCGGGCGCGGTCAAGGTGTCAGCGCACGCCCCACCACACCAGGAACGCCGCGGCCAAAGCGATCGCCCAGCTGACGAGACTGCCGATGAGGAAGTACTCGGCGCGGTCCCCCGCGGCGGAGTCGCGCGAGATCTCGGGGAAGCGGACGATGCCCTTGGCTGCGAAGACCGCCGCGATCAGGGTGTACGCCCCCGCCAGCATGAGGGCGAACACCAGCGCCCGCTCGAGCGGGCCGATGAGCCGGCCGCCCTTGAGCGCCGGACCGGGCTCGCCTGCGGGGGCGACGGCGACGTGCTCGGCGCGCAGGGCGGTGCGGACGACGTTGTTGGCCGACTCGAGCAGGAAGGCCAGACACCCCACCACGAGGACGACGACGTCGACGGGCACGTCCGCCCCGGGGCCGGGCAGGGTCCAGAGCCGCTCGACCGCCGCCGTTCCGGTGCGGGGGCCGACGAGGACCACCGCGGCCGCGACGAGGACGCCGAGCACCCCGACCGGCCAGAGTCCCGCCCGGACGCGCCCGGTGAGCGGCACCGTCAGCAGCCACAGCGCGGCCACGCCGATCGCGGCGAGGGCCCACAGCGCAGCATCCACACCCGCCGACGCCACGAACAGCAGGACGGCGGCGACGGCCAGCCCGACGGCTCGGCGGACCCCGGTGAGGTACTGGCGGACGAGGTCGGCGACGCCGATGGTCAGCAGCGCCAGTCCCGCGCCGATCACGCCGGCGCCCCTCTGCCGAGCGCGGCGAAGCCGGCGATCACCGCGGATGCGCCCGCCGCGCTCAGCGCCTGCGAGACGGCGGGCTGGGTGATGCCCTCGGACCGCGCGAGCTGGGCCTGCGTGGCTCCGAGACACCGGCCGAGGACCAGTCGCCGGGACCGCTCGGACATCTGGCCTACGAGCTCGTCCCGGGCGAGCAGATAGGCGTTGGCGAACGGGATGCTGTGGGACACGGCCTCATCCTCTCGCGGGGCACCGACGATCCAGGTCCGCGCGTGCGGCGCGGTGCGCTTCTGCATCGCCGACACCGCGCCGATCGCCTCGCGCGCGGCCCACCAGCCGGGCCCCTCGGGGACGTCACCGGAGCGTGACGCGAGCGTGCGCACCGGACCGACGCCGAGACCGAAGCGGAGTTCGATCCCCTCGGGCAGGGTGAGCTGGAGCAGCAGGACCGCGCGGAGCGCGGCGGGGAGATCGGGATAGACCCCCTGGAGCTCGTCGCCGGCGGTGGGCCGGAGCGCCTGCACCGAGGGCTGGCTGGACTCCACGCGCGTAACGGCGTCATCGATCGCCAGCTGCGCGCCGTCGCGGTCGGGCAGGCGCCGAGAGCCGACGATGTCGGCGATCACGGCGACCGAGTGAGGACTGCTCATGCCGGCAGTGTAGCGCTTATATCCTGAGAACATAAGCGAAAAGTTTATTTATCGCGATTATAAGCCGAGTGCGTGCACGACCTGCTGGACGCGCGCGATGAGCTCGGACCGCTGCTCGGCCACCCGTTCGGGGGCGGTGCCGCCGGCACCCGTCCGCGACCCCACCGAGCCTTCGACGGTCAGCACCTGACGCACCTCGGGCGTGAGGTCCGGCGAGATCCGGGCGAGGGCGACGTCGTCGAGCTCGTGAAGATCGACCCCCTGCTCCTCGCACGCCCGCACCATGTGCCCCGAGATCTCGTGGGCGTCCCGGAAGGGCACGCCCCGCTTGACGAGCCACTCGGCCACGTCGGTGGCGAGCGAGAAGCCCTGCGGCGCCAGCGCCGCCATCCGCTCGGTGTCGAACCGCAGGGTGGCGACCATGCCCGCGAACGCCGGCAGCAGCACCTCGAGCGTGCGGACGGAGTCGAACACCGGCTCCTTGTCCTCTTGCAGGTCGCGGTTGTAGGCCAGGGGCAGCGCCTTGAGCGTTGCCATGAGCCCGGTGAGATTGCCGATGAGCCGGCCCGACTTGCCGCGGGCGAGCTCGGCGATGTCGGGGTTCTTCTTCTGCGGCATGATGCTCGACCCGGTGGAGTAGCCGTCGTCGAGGGTGACGAAGCCGAACTCGCGGGTGTTCCAGATGATGATCTCTTCGGCCAGGCGCGAGAGGTCGACACCGATCATCGCGGCGATGAAGGCGAATTCCGCCACCACGTCGCGCGCCGATGTGCCGTCGAGGGAGTTCTCGGCGGGCCGGGCGAGCCCGAGCTCGTCGGCCACCAGCTGGGGGTCGAGCCCCAGCGTCGAGCCGGCGAGCGCTCCCCCGCCGTACGGCGACACCGACGCCCGCACCGACCAGTCGCGCAGTCGTTCGAGATCGCGCACGAGCGGCCACGCGTGCGCCTGCAGGTGGTGGGCGAGCAGGACCGGCTGGGCGTGCTGCAGATGGGTGCGGCCGGGCATGGCCGCCGAGGGGTGGGCCTCGGCCTGCGCGACGAGCGCGTCGACGAGGCGGAGGATATCTCGCGCGATGGTGCGCGCGTGATCGAGCAGGTACATCCGCACGAGCGTGGCGATCTGGTCGTTGCGACTGCGCCCGGCGCGCAGCTTGCCGCCGAGTTCGGGACCGACCTGGGCGATGAGCGCCTGCTCGAGCGCGCCGTGCACGTCCTCGTCCCCGGCCGACGGGCGAAGGCTGCCGTCGCGGACGCCGTCCGCCAGGGCGTCCAGCCCGGCATGCATCGCAGCCTCTTCGTCGGCGGTGAGATACCCGGCGGCGGCGAGCGCCTTGGCGTGGGCGTGCGAGCCCGCCAGGTCGTACAGCGCGAGGTCCCAGTCGAAGTGGGTGGACCGGCTGAGCTCGGCGAGCTCCGGCGACGGCCCCGTCGCGAATCGGGCGCCCCACAGCGCGCCCTCGTTGGTCCCGTCGCCCTTCGGATCACTCACCGCACCAGCCTACCGAGGACCGCCCGGGCGTGAACGCCGCCGGCTCCCGGGATCCGTTCCCGGGAGCCTGCGGTGCGCGACGGCCTCAGCCGCCGACGGCTGTCGTCATCCGCGCAGGGCGGTCAGCGCCGCCTGGGCCTGCACCAGCCCGTAGCCGTACGCGTTGTCGCGGCCGGCGGCTCCGAGGTCCTGAGCGGTCGAGGTCAGCGCCTGGCGGATCTCCGACGCCGTCCACCCGGGGTTGTGGCTCCAGATCTTCGCAGCGACGCCCGCGACGTGCGGGGTGGCCATCGACGTGCCGTCCCACTTCTCGTAGCCGTCGGCGGGCTTGGCCAGCTGCGCCGTGACGGTGCCGGACTTCCCCACCTGACCGAGCGCTGCGACGCCGTCGGCCTGTGACAGCGAGATCACCGGGATCGCCTTCTGCGCCCCGAGGGTGCCCGAGAACTCGCCCGAGGTGTTGTTGTAGATGACCGCGGCGACGCCGCCGGCGGCGGCCACGGCATCCGCCTTCTCACCGAAGGTGTAGGTGCCGCGCTGGCAGAGCACGACCTTGCCGGTCCAGTCGCGGGGGGCGGCGGTGCCGGGCTTGCCCTTGGTGCGCGTCGGAGCGCACAGCTCGCCGTCGACCACCGTGCCGGTGGCGGAACCCGTCGCCGAGCCCTCCATGACCGACCCCGACCACGTGGATTCGCCGGCGCTCAAGGTCGCCGTGCTCTTCCACGGCACCGTCGAGAGGACGCTGACACCGGGCGCGGCGATCTCGACCGTGCTGTTCTGCTGCGAGAAGCTCGCGATCGTCTTGGTGTCGTCCACCGCGGCGACCGACATCACCGAGGAGTACCCGGCGGGGTAGCTGGTGCGCGTGTTGCCGTCGTTGCCGGCGGCGGCGATCAGCAGTACGCCCGAGGCGTACGCGTCATCCATCGCCTGCCGCTCCGTGCGGTTCGAGCGAGACCCGCCGAGGCTCATGTTGACGACCTTGGCACCCTGCGCGACGTTGTCGTTGAGGGCGCCGACGAGGTCGGAGGCGTAGCTCCACGCGCAGTCGTCGCCGAACACCTTGCTGATCACCAGCGGCGCGCCCGGGTACACCCCGATCACGCCGGTGGTGTTGTCGGTGGCGGCGATCGTGCCAGCGACGTGGGTGCCGTGGCCGCACGCGTCGGTGTTCCACCGGCCCGTGCCGCTCAGGTCGCGGCCGCTGGCCAGGCCGATGTCGACGTGCGCGTCGTAGAGACCGGAGTCGATGATGCCGACGGTGATCGCCGTGGCGCCCTCATCGAACTGGTCGGCCTGCACCATCGGGACGCCGTACGGGACCACCTCGGTCAGCGAGGGGTCGCCGGCGGAGTCGGCCAGCAGGTAGCGCTTCGCGTCGGGTTCGACATAGCGGATGCCGCCCTGCGAGGCCAGCGCAGACACCGCCGCGGCCGGCAGGTAGGCGGCCACGGCGTTCTGCGGGCCCAGCTCGCGGGCGATCTCGCCGCCCTGGCGGGCGATGGCCGCCTTGGCGGACGCCGCGGAGCCTTCGGAGTAGGCGACGATGAACCGCTCCGGCGGCCCCTCGGCACCCGCGGCGGTCGGCAGGGCGATGCAGCCGGCCGCCACCACCCCCGCTCCGACGATCAGGGCGGTCCATCTGCGCATACGAGACACGTCGACTCCTTCGTGTGGGGTGTCCGGGAAGCCTAAGCATCCGCCGCGCATTTTCGGAAGGGCTCCGGGGTGCGGATGAATCAGTTCTCACGAACCGCGGCGCGAGACAGGCGCGCCAGCAGGGACTCCAGCGGACCCCGCCCGACGAACAGCGCCCACAGCGTGCACGCCGCGACGAGCCCGATCGTCAGGGGCCAGAAGGGGTCGAACGCCCGGAAGCCCGCGAGGTCTCCGGCGACGCCGAGCAGGGCCGAGGCCACCGCCCACACCAGGATCTGGGCCATGTACGCCGTCAGCGGCATCGCCCCCACCGCCCGCAGCGGCAGGAGCACCCGCGCGACCGCACCGCCCGGCCGGCAGACGAGGATCGCCGCGGCGATGACGGCGATCGCGAGGGCGCCCGACGCCCACACCTCGAGCAGGCCGCTCGAGTGGGGTTCGGCCGTCCAGACCCGCGCCAGCAGCGTCGGCTCGGATGCCGGAGTGAGAGCCCGCGCTCCGGTCGCGGCGTCGAGGGCGAAGACGGCGGCCGCTCCGGCGGCCCCCGCGACCGCTGCGGTCGCGAGAGTGCGCGGTCGCGCGAGGTCGGAGCGGGCGAGGGCGAGCCCGGCCACGACGAACCCGATCCACACCTCGAAGGGATAGTGCCAGCCGATCAGGAGCGACAGGTCGCTGCCGGCGGGCGTGGCCCACCCCGGCCAGGCGGCCAGGACCGCGTGCACCCACGGCATCACCAGCGCCGTGAGCGCCGAGATCGCCCACAGGGCGGGCGCGGTGAGACCGACCAGCGGAACGGCGAGGGCGAACAGCACCGCGTAGGCGGGCAGGATGACGAAGACCGGCACCCCGGTGAAGACCAGCAGCACGCCGATCACCCACAGCGCCGCCGCCCGGAGCAGCAGGCGACCCTGCGGCGCGCCCCGGTGGTCCCGCGCCAGGGGCGTCGCTCCGCCGGTGGTCAGCCCGATCGAGACGCCGGCGAGGGTCGCGAACAGGATCGAGGAGTTGCCGTTGACCACGCCGTCCCACGTCGCCGGGTCAGTGAGCACCACCCGCTCATCGGTGACGAGCAGGTGGGCCGCCAGCATCCCGACCACCGCCAGGCCCCGCGCGAGGTCGACGCCGGCGACGCGCCCGGGTCCGTCGAGCCGGGTCAGTCCTGGCGCAGCAGCCACACCAGCAGCGCCTTCTGGGCGTGCAGGCGGTTCTCGGCCTCGTCCCACACGACGCTCTGCGGGCCGTCGATGACCTCGGCATCGACCTCGTAGCCGCGGTCGGCCGGCAGGCAGTGGATGAAGATCGCGTCCTCACGGGCGAGGCCCATGAGCTCGGTGGTCACCTTGTAGGCGCCGAGATCGCGCAGGCGCGCGAGCTTCTCCTCTTCTTTGCCCATCGACACCCACGTGTCGGTCACGATCACGTCGGCCCCGGCGGCCGCCTCGTTCGGGTCGGTGTACAGCGTCACCGACCCGCCCGTCTCGGCGGCGCGGCGGTCGGCGTCGGCGATCACGTCGTCGCGCGGGGAGTAGTCCTCGGGCGACGCCACACGCACGTGCATCCCGGCGGTCACGCCCGCCAGCACGTACGAGTGGGCCATGTTCGACTTGCCGTCGCCGAAGAACGCCAGGGTCAGGCCCGCGAGCTCGCCCTTGTGCTCCTTGATGGTGAGGAGGTCCGCCAGCAGCTGGCACGGGTGGAAGTCGTCGCTCAGGGCGTTGACGACGGGCACGCGGGTGCCGCGCGCCATCTCCTCCAGCCCCGCCTGCGCGTACGTGCGCCACACGATCGCCGCCACCTGGCGCTCCAGGACACGCGCGGTGTCGGAGGGGGTCTCCTTGCCGCCCAGCTGGCTGTTGGCCGTCGAGATCACCAGCGGCGAGCCGCCGAGGTCGGCGATCCCCACCGCGAAGGACACGCGCGTGCGGGTGGAGGACTTGTCGAAGATCACCGCGACCGTCTGCGGGCCCGCCAGCGGGGTGAGCTTCCAGCGGTCCTTCTTCAGCGCCACGGCCAGGTCGAGGATCTCGGCCTGCTCGTCGGCGGTCAGGTCGTCGTCACGGAGCAGGTGGCGGGTCACAGGGAGGCCTCCGAGGGGGCATCGAGCACGAGCGCATCCTCCACGGTGCGCAGCGCGGCGGTGAACAGCTGCAGGAACTCATCGACCTCGACGTCGCCGATTGTCAGCGGCGGCACGAGGCGGATGGTCTCGTCGTTGGGCGCGTTGATCACCAGGCCGTGCTGGAGCGCGGCGGCGACGACGGCCTTGGCGACGGGATGCCGCAGGGCGATGCCCAGCAGCAGGCCCTGGCCGCGGCATCCGCTGACGAGCGTCGAGTCGGACTGTACGATCGCCTCGCGCAGCTGCCGGCCGCGCTCGGCGGCGTTTTCCACGAGTCCGGCGGCCTCGATCTCTTCGAGCACCGCCCTGGCGACGGCGGTGCCGAGGGCGTTGCCGCCGAACGTCGACCCGTGCGTCCCCGGGTAGAACAGGTCGCTCGCGGCGCCGAAGGTGATGAGCGCCCCGATGGGGAAGCCGCCGCCGATCCCCTTGGCCACGGTGATCGCGTCGGGGGTGATGCCGGCGTGCTGGAAGGCGAACCACTCGCCGGTGCGGCCGGCGCCCGTCTGGATCTCGTCCACGATCAGCAGCGCGCCGTGACGCTCGGTGAGCTCGCGCGCGGCGCGCAGGTACCCCTCGGGCAGGTCGACCACGCCGGCCTCGCCCTTGATCGGCTCGACGAACAGGGCCGCGACGCGGTCGTCGAGGGCCGTCTCGAGGGCCTCGATCGTGGAGTCGATGAACTCGACGCCGCCGACCATCGGCAGGAAGGGCTCCTGCATCCACGGCTTGCCGGTGAGGGCGAGCGTGCCCATCGTGCGGCCGTGGAAGGCGTCGCGCAGCGACAGGATGAGCGGCCGCTCGGCCCCGCCGTGCAGGCGCGCGAGCTTGAACGCGGCCTCGTTGGCCTCGGCGCCGGAGTTGCCGAAGTAGACGCGGCCGTCCGGCCCGGTGCCGGCGAGGCGCTTCAGGCGCGCGGCGAGCTCGAGCTGGGGCGGCGTGGCGAAGTAGTTCGACACGTGGGCGAGGGTTGCGGCCTGCCGCGTGATCGCCTCGACGAACGCGGGGTGGGCGTGACCCAGGGAGTTGACCGCGATCCCCGCGAGGAAGTCGAGGTAGCGCTTGCCGTCGGCATCCCACACGTACGCACCCTCGCCGCGGACGAACATCGCCATCCGGTCGCCGAAGCTGCGGACGAGGTCCCGGCCCGCGTCATCCTGCCAGCTCATCCCTGCACCACCTCTGTTCCGATTCCCTTGCTCGTGAAGATCTCGACCAGCACCGAATGCGGCACCCGGCCGTCGATGATCGCCGCCGTGTCCACCCCGCCCTCGACCGCCTCGAGGCAGGCCGTCATCTTCGGGATCATGCCCGACTCCAGGCGCGGCAGCATCTCTCTCAGCTGGGTCGAGGTCAGATGCGATACCAGCGACGTGCGGTCCGGCCAGTCGGCGTACAGGCCCGGCACGTCGGTGAGGACGACGAGCTTCGACGCCTTGAGGGCCACCGCGAGGGCCGAGGCCGCGGCATCCGCGTTGACGTTCAGCGAGTGCCCCGCATGGTCGAGATCGGGCGCGATGCTCGAGACCACGGGGATGCGGCCGGCGGCCAGCTGATCCAGCACCGGCTGCGGGTCCACCTCGACGACGTCGCCCACGCGGCCGAGGTCGTGCTCGACCCCGTCGACGACGACCCCGCGGCGGCGGCCGCCGAACAGGCCCGCGTCCTCGCCGCTCAGTCCCGTGGCCAGCGGCCCGTGCGCGTTGATCTTGGCGACCAGCTGCGGGTTGATCTGGCCGGTGAGGACCATCCGCACCACCGAGATCGCCTCGGTCGAGGTCACGCGGTAGCCGCCCTTGAACTCGCTGGGGATCGCCAGGCGGTCCAGCATCGACGAGATCTGCGGGCCCCCGCCGTGGACGACGACGGGCTTGACCCCGACGTAGCGCAGGTAGGCGATGTCGGCGGCGAAGGCATCCTGCAGCTCGTCGCTGACCATGGCGTTGCCGCCGTACTTGATCACCACCACCTGGTCGCGGAAGCGGCGCACCCACGGCAGCGACTCGATGAGGGTCTCGGCCTGGGCGCTGGCAGCGGCGGGATCGGTGTCCTGGATGTCGGTCATGACGAGTAGGCGCTGTTCTCGTGGACGTAGTCGTGGGTGAGGTCGTTGGTGAAGATCGTCGCCTGCTCGGCGCCGACCCTCAGGTCGATGAGGACGCTCGTGGCGCGGGGCGTGAGGTCGACGTCCTCACGCGGACGGTCCGGGCCCCCGGCGGTGCACACGCGCACGCCGTTCATCCACACGTCCACGTCGTACGGATCGAAGGCGGCGCCGGTGGTGCCGATCGCGGCGAGCACGCGTCCCCAGTTCGGGTCGTTGCCGAACACGGCGGCCTTGAAGAGGTTGTTGCGGGCGACCGAGCGGCCGACCTCGACCGCGTCGTCCTCGGTGGCGGCGCCCACGACCTGGATCGTGATGTCGTGGCTGGCGCCCTCGGCGTCGGCCTGCAGCTGCACCGCGAGGTTCGTGCACACGTCGATCAGCGCGAAGCGGAAGGCGTCGGCATCGGGCGTCACCCCCGACGCGCCGCTCACCAGCAGCGAGACCTGGTCGTTCGTGGACATGCAGCCGTCGGAGTCCAGCCGGTCGAAGCTCACCCGCGTCGCCGCCCGCAGGTGGGCGTCGGCCTCGTCGGCGGTGAGGACCGCGTCGGTGGTGAGCACCACGAGCATCGTCGCGAGGCCGGGTGCCAGCATCCCGGCGCCCTTCGCCATGCCGCCGATCATCCAGCCGTCGCCGGTGTAGGTGCTGGTCTTGGGCACCGAGTCGGTCGTCATGATCGCCAGGGATGCCGCGTCGCCGCCGTCGGTCGAGAGCTCGGCGATCCCGCGCTCGGTGCCCTCGAGCACCTTGCCGCGGAACACCTCGTCGCCGGTGCCGATGAGGCCCGTGGAGCACACGAGGATGTCGCCGGCGCTCACCCCGAGCAGCTCGGCCGCCTTCTCGGCGGTCTGATGCGTGGTCTGGAAGCCGAAGGGCCCGGTGAAGCAGTTCGCGCCGCCGGAGTTCAGCACGATCGCCTCGACCGTGCCGTCGTGCATGACCTGCTGCGACCACAGGATGGGATTGGCCTTGGCCCGGTTGCTGGTGAACACCGCCGCGCCCACCTTGAGCGGGCCGCGGTTGACCACGACGGCCACATCGGGCTTGCCGGTGGACTTCAGGCCGACCGCCACGCCGGCGGCTTCGAATCCCTGTGGGGCGGTGACGGTCACGGGGCGACTCCGTTCACGTTGAGGGCGCGGCCCTCGGGAAGACCGAGCGCGAGGTTCATGGACTGGATGGCGGCGCCGGCGGTGCCCTTGACGAGGTTGTCGACCGCGGTGACGACCACGACGCGTCCCGCCGCGCGGTCCACGGCGAGACCCATCAGCGCGGTGTTGGCGCCCAGCACGTCGGCCGTGCGGGGGAAGCGGCCCTCGGGGAGCAGCTGCACGAACGTCTCGTCGCCGTACGCGTCCTGCCAGGCGGCCCGGATGTCGGCATCCGTCGCCCCTTCCGCGATCGGCGCGGTGGAGGTGGCGAGGATCCCGCGGGACATCGGCACGAGGACGGGCGTGAACGAGATGCGGACGTCGCCGGTCGCGCCCGCGGCGACCAGGGCCTGGCGGATCTCGGGGATGTGGCGGTGGGTGCCCCCCACCGCGTACGGGTTGGCGGTGCCGAGGATCTCGCTGGCGAGAAGGTTCGGCTTGAGGCTCTTGCCCGCCCCCGACGGCCCGACGGCCAGCACCGAGACGATGTCGCCCGGATCGATCACGCCTGCCGCCACTCCCGGGGCGAGGCTGAGGCTCACCGTCGAGGCGTTGCAGCCCGGCGCGGCGATGCGCGTCGCGGTCTTCAGGTGATCGCGCTGGCGGCCGCCCGCGACGGGGAGCTCGGGCACGCCGTAGACCCACGGCTCGTGGAAGTCGCCGCCGTAGAACGCCTGCCACGCCTCGGGCGACGTCAAGCGGTGGTCGGCGCCGGCGTCGATGACGAGGGCGGCATCGCCGAGCGCGTCGGTGTACTGCCCCGACTGCCCGTGAGGCAGCGCCAGGAACACCACGTCGTGGCCGGCGAGGACCTCGGGAGTGGTGTCCTGCAGCATCAGGTGCGATAGCGAGCGCAGGTGCGGCTGGTGGTCGATGAGGGGCTGACCGGCGTTGGAGTGCGCGGTGACCGTGCGGATCTCGACGTCGGGATGATCGGCGAGGAGGCGCAGGATCTCGCCCCCCGCGTAGCCGGAGGCGCCGGAGACGGCGACCGAATAGGTCATGGATTCCACCTTAGAGTCTGGACGTCGGGGACGAAGACGGCGACGCCCGCGTGCGGTCCCGGCGGACCCGCGGGGTCGCCTAGAGTCGGCGCCCGTCCAGACGGCGTCGACGCGCGGGTGCGGAGCTCGCGAGGAGCTGCGCGGAACCCTGGATCGCCGACGGCATGGGGCGACCCTAGCCCCGCGCCTCCGGCATCCGCAAATCGCCCCCGCCCCTGCGCCCCCCGCACCCTGCACGGATCACGTGATGCGCACGAGATCACCCGCTGTTTCCGGTTCGCAACGGGTGATCTCGTACAGATCACGTGATCTGGTGAAAGAAGGCCAGGCGGGGCGAAGCGACGCGACGAGAGAAGAGAAGAGAAGGGCGACGGATGCCGGGGGCTACTCGCGCAGGGTGGCGCCGAAGCGCTCGCGTGCCACCGCGACGCCGGCGAGCTTCGCCTCGGTCGCCTCGGCGGCGGTGAGCGTCCGGTCGGCGGCCCGGAAGCGGAGCGCGAAGGTCAGGCTCTTCGCGCCCTCGGGCAGCCCCTGGCCGCGGTAGTCGTCCACGAGCCGCAGGGATTCCAGCAGCTCGCCCGCGCCCGATCGCAGCGCGTCGCGGACCTCGGCGGCGGGGACCGCCTCGTCGAGCACGAGCGAGACGTCCTGCGTCGCGGCGGGATAGCCCGACAGCGAGGACGCCACGACACGCTCGCCCGCGAGCTCCAGCAGACGGTCGAGGTCGAGCTCGGCGACCACGACGCGGCCGGGCAGGTCCGCCTCGGCGGCCACGGTCGGCAGCAGCTCGCCGGCGTAGCCGACCTCGTCGCCCGCGACGGTGAGCACCGCGGTGCGTCCCGGGTGAAGCGCTGCGCGGCGCCCCTGGGCGACCTCGACGCTCACGCCCGCCGCCGCGGCGATGGTCCGCACGGCATCCAGCGCGTCGGCGACATCGACCGGGACCGCCGGCTGCCCGGGCTGCTTGGCGACGCGGTTGCCGGTGAGCAGCACCCCGACATGGCGGGGCTGCGGCGGGATGGCGTCGTCGAGGTCCGCCAGGGTGGCGGCATCCGGCCTGACCGCCAGGGGCGGCACGAAGGTCGTGCCGTACGACACCCCGGTCGCGGGCAGGAACACCGCACCGGTCTCGAACAGGGCGAGGTCGGTGAAGCCGCGCGAGACGTTGCGGTGTGCGACCTGCAGCATCCCCGGCACGAGCGAGCGGCGCAGGAACGGCGCCTGACCGTCCAGCGGGTTGGCGAGCTTGACGCTCGGCAGGTGCGAGCCCGACGCCGAGCCGTGCAGGTCGTTGGCCTCTTCGGTGGTGAAGGGGAACGACGGCGTCTCGACGTACCCGGCCGCCGCGAGGGCGTTGGCCACGCGGCGCCGGCCGTGCTGGGCGGCGGTGAAGCCGCGCCCCGACGGCGGGACGGGGAGCACCGACGGGATCCTGTCGAGACCGTCGATGCGCGCGACCTCTTCGGCCAGCGTCCACTTGTCGGTGAGGTCGGGCCGCCACGTCGGGGCGGTGACGCGCCACACGTCGCCCGAGGAGTCGACGTCGCAGCCGATCAGCACGAGCGCCGCCCGGACCTGCTCCGGGGTGTAGTCGACGCCGATGAGCCCCGCGGCGAATCCGGCGGGCAGGTCGATCACGGTGCGGGTGACCTCGGTGCCGAGCGAGCCGCCGAAGGACTCGTCGCTCGTGCCGCCGGCGTACTGCACCATGAGGTCGGCCACGCGGCGGGCGGCGACGTACGGGATCGCCGGGTCCACGCCGCGCTCGAAGCGGCGCGACGCCTCGCTGGGCAGCTTGTGCCGGCGCGCGGTGCGGGCGATCGAGACGGTGTCGAAGATCGCCGCCTCGATGAGCACGTTGCGGGTCGCCGCGCTCATCTCGGTCTTGCCGCCGCCCATGACGCCCGCCAGGCCGATCGGCCCGGACTCGTCGGTGATGAGCAGGTCGTCGGCGTGCAGCGTCCGCGTCTTTCCGTCGAGGGTCTCGAGCTGCTCGCCCGCGATCGCACGGCGCACGGTGATGCCGCCGGTGAGCGTGTCGAGGTCGTAACCGTGGATGGGGTTCCCGAGCTCGAGCATGACGTAGTTGGTGATGTCGATCAGGATGCCGAGGGAGCGGATGCCGGCGAGCGTGAGCCGCGCGGTCATCCACGCCGGCGTGGGCTTGCCCGGGTCGACGTCGCGGACGACGCGCACGACGAATTCGCTCGCCCCCACACGGCCCCGGATGGGCGAGACGTCGTCGACGGCCACGGGGAATCCGGTGCCGGCGGCGACCTCGGCCGCCGGGCGCAGGCCGGGGTCGCGGAAGGCGGCGCCGGTGGCGTGGGAGTACTCCCGCGCGATGCCGCGCAGCGACAGCGCGTACCCGCGGTCGGGGGTGACGTTGACGTCGACGGCCACGTCGTCCAGGCCCAGCAGCGCGATCGCGTCGGTGCCGACGGGGGCGTCGATGCCGAGCTCGACAAGGCGCAGGATGCCGCTGTGCTCGTCGCCGAGGCCGAGTTCCTTGGCCGAGGCGATCATGCCGTCCGAGATGTGGCCGTAGGTCTTGCGCGCGGCGATCGGGAAGGGGCCGGGCAGAACGGCGCCCGGCAGGGTCACCACGACCTTGTCGCCGGCGAAGAAGTTGCGGGCACCGCACACGATGCCGCGGGACTCCGCCTCGCCGACGTCGACGCGGCACCACCGGATCGTCTTGCCGTTGGCCTGCGGCTCCTCGACGAAGTCGACGACCTCGCCCACGACGATGGGGCCGGTCAGCCCGAAGCCGTGCACGTCCTCCTCTTCGAAACCGACCGACACCAGAGCCGCCAGGACGTCCTCGGGGGTCGCCCCCTCGGGGACGTCGACGAACTCACGCAACCACGAAAGCGGGACGCGCATCAGACCACCATTCCGAACTGCTCGCTGAAGCGGACATCGCCCTCGGCCATGTCGCGCATGTCCTGCACGTCCGAGCGGAACATCAGCGTCCGCTCGATCCCCATCCCGAACGCGAAGCCGGAGTACTCCTCGGGGTCGATGCCCGCCGCCCGCAGCACGTTGGGGTTGATCATCCCGCAGCCGCCCCACTCGATCCACCGGGCGCCGCCCTTGAAGGTCGGGTGCCACAGGTCGAGCTCGGCGGAGGGCTCGGTGAAGGGGAAGAAGTTGGTGCGGAAGCGCGTCTTGGCCTCGGCGCCGAACAGCGCCTTGGCGACGTGATCGAGCGTGCCCTTGAGGTGGGCCATCGTGATGCCCCGGTCGACGACGAGGCCCTCGAACTGGCTGAAGACCGGCAGGTGCGTCGCGTCGAACTCATCGGTGCGGTACGCGCGCCCCGGGCACACGATGTAGACCGGCAGGTCGCGCTCGAGCATCGAGCGCACCTGCACGGGGCTGGTGTGGGTGCGCATCACGAGGTGACGCTGCACCGGGTCGACGTAAAACGTGTCCTGCATCTGGCGCGCGGGGTGGTCCTCGTCGAGGTTGAGCGCGTCGAAGTTGAACCACTCGTGCTCGAGCTCGGGACCCTCGGCGACCTCCCATCCCATGCCCGTGAAGATGTCGCCGATCTGGTCCTGCAGAAGGGTGAGCGGATGCCGCGCCCCGACGCGGGCGCGGTGGGCCAGAGCCGTCACGTCCACCCGCTCGGCCTCGAGCTTCGCGGCGGTCTCGGCTGCGGCGAGCGCCTCTTCGCGGGCGGCGAGCGCCTGGTTGACCTCGGCGCGGGCCTGTCCGACGAGCTTGCCGAACTCGGCCTTGCGGTCCTCGGGCACGTCGCGCATGCGGGCGTTGAGGGCGGCCAGCGGCGACCCCTCGGCGGTGTGCGCGGACCGGACGGCCTTCAGTGCGGCGGTGTCACCGGCGCCGGCGATGGCCGCCAGCGCCTGGGCGACCGCCGCAGAGACCGCGTCGGGCGTGATTTCGGGAGCGTCAGACACGAGAGAGGAGTCTACCGATCCTGCGTGTCGCTCCCGGTGCCGCCGCTTTGCATCCCCCCGCCCGCTGGGTTAGGTTTGCCTTACCTCGCCGCCCGAGTCGCGGCATCCCCCACCCCCGGAGTTCCCCCATGCGCACCCATCGCATTCTGGTCCCCGCTGCCCTCGCCGTTGCCGGCCTGCTCGCCGGCTGCACCGCCGCCCCGGGCTCGGACGCGTCGGGCGACGACGCGACGGTCACCCTCTATGCGGGCCGCGCCGAGGACCTGATCGGCCCGCTCATCTCGCAGTTCACGCAAGAGACCGGCATCAACGTCGACGTGCGCTACGCGGGCACCCCCGAGCTGACGGCCCTGCTCATCGAGGAGGGCGAGCGCACCCCTGCCGACGTGTTCCTCTCGCAGGATGCCGGTGCCCTCGGCGCCGTCACCGACGCGGGCTTGGCCGCCCCGCTGCCGTCCGACCTCGCCGAGAAGATCCCGGCGGGCTTCACCTCGCAGGACGGCAGCTGGATCGGCGTGACCGGGCGCGCGCGGGTGATCGCCTACGACGCCGAGAGCCTCGACGAGGCGGACGTGCCGGACACCGTCGACGATCTCGCCGACCCGGAGTGGGCGGGACGGGTGGGCTTCGCCCCGGGCAACGCCAGCTTCCAGTCCTTCATCACGGCGCTGCGGGTGCTCGAGGGCGAAGAGGCCGCCGAGGAGTGGGCGACGGCGATCGCGGCCAACGACCCGGTGCTCACCGAGAACAACAACGCCACCCTCGAGCTCGTCAACGCCGGCCAGGTCGACGTCGGCCTCATCAACCACTACTACTGGTACCGCCGCGCCGCCGAGCAGGGCCAGGACGCCATGCGCGCGCAGCTGAAGTTCCTGCCCGGCGACGCCGGCGGCATCGTCAACGTCACGGGCGCCGCGATCCTCAAGGGCGCCGAGGACAACCCCGACGCGCTCGCCCTGGTCGAGTACCTCGTGTCCGAGGCGGGGCAGCAGTACTTCGTCGACGAGACGTACGAGTACCCGCTGCTGCCGGGGATCGAGGCGCCCGAGGGTCTTCCGGCGCTGGACACGCTGGTCAACCCGGAGCTGGATCTGAGCGATCTGGACTCCGTCGCCGACTCGCAGGCGCTCCTGGCAAGGGCGGGCCTTCTCTGAGCACCGCGCCGCGATGACCCGTGCCTGATCCGACCGCGACGCGCCGGCCGCCGACCGCCCTGTGGGCGGCGGCGGCTGTCGCGTGCGTGCTGGCCGCGGTCCCCCTGCTGTACCTCGCGGTGCGCATCACCGGCAGCGGTGCCGAGCAGATCGCGGCCGCCCTGCTGCGCCCGCGCGTGCCCGAGCTCGTGGGCAACTCGCTCCTGCTGGCGGGATC
The DNA here is from genome assembly GCF_054780155.1 of Microbacterium aureliae. Taxonomy (NCBI): domain Bacteria; kingdom Bacillati; phylum Actinomycetota; class Actinomycetes; order Micrococcales; family Microbacteriaceae; genus Microbacterium; species Microbacterium aureliae. The sequence goes on along the minus strand of NZ_BAAGWW010000002.1, from coordinate 1,306,695 downwards.
GGTGACCGCCGCGGCGGTGGCCGTCGGCATCCCCGCCGCCTGGCTGCTGTCGCGCGCGGCACTGCCCTTCCGCGGCGTGTGGGCCGCGGTGGCGGCACTCCCCCTTGCCGTGCCGTCCTACCTCGCCGCATACGGCTGGCTCGCGGCGATCCCGCAGCTGAAGGGGTTCTGGGCGTCGTGGTTCGTCCTGACCTGCGTGTGCGTCCCCTACGTCACCCTGCCCGCCGCTGCGGCGATGCGCGCGGCATCCACCCGCTTCGACGATCTGGCGCGGACGCTCGGGCGCTCTCCGCTGCGGGCGTTCGTCGCGGGCACCTGGCCGCAGATCGCACCGGCGGTCTCGGCCGGCGCGCTGCTGACGTTCCTGTACACCCTGAGCGACTTCGGCGGCGTGGCGCTCTTCCGCTACCCCGTGCTGACGACCGCCATCCACCAGGCGTTCGGAGCGAGCTTCGACCGCGACTACGCCCTGGTCCTGTCGAGCGTCCTCGTCCTCATCGCCCTCGCCGTCGTCGTCGCCGAGCAGCTGCTCCGCCGCCGCGCGGCCGTGCCCGCCGCGACCGGCCCCGGTACCGCGCCGGTGCGGCTGCGGGGGTGGATGCCGGCGGCCTTCGCCCTTCTCCTGGCTCCGGCCCTCCTCGCCGCGGGCGTCCCCACCGCGATCCTGGTGGCCCGCGCCCTCGAGGCGACGAGCCTTCGCGCGTTCGATCCGGCGGAGTTCGCCTCGGCCCTGGGCGGCACCCTCGCCTTCGCCGGCGCGGGCGCCCTCATCGCCGTCGCGCTGGCCCTGCCGATCGGCGTGCTCGTCGCCCGTCACCGCGGCCGCGGCGTGCGCGTGGCCGAGGCCGCCGCGCTGCTGCCGCTCGGCATCCCCGGCGTCGTGGTGGGCCTGTCGCTGGTGTCCTTCTCGCTGGCCGTCGTGCCGTGGTGGTACCAGAGCGCGCTCGTGCTGGCCTTCGCGTACGGCGTCATGTTCCTACCCAAGGCCCTCGGCGGCGTGCGCAGCGCGATCGGCCAGGTGCCACCCGCCCTCGAGGACGTCTCGCGCACCCTCGGCCGCTCGGCGCTGGCGACGTGGTGGCAGGTGACGGTGCGCCTGGCGCGCCCGGGCGTCCTGGCGGCCGCGCTGCTGGTGGCCGTCACGGCGATGAAGGAGCTGCCGGCCACGCTGCTGCTGCGTCCCACCGGCACCGACACCCTCGCCACCGAGCTGTGGTCGCGCACCGACGTCTCGGCCTACGGCGCCGCCGCCCCCTACGCCCTGGCGCTGCTGGCCGTGGCGTGCGTGCCGGCGTTCCTGCTCTCCCGCCACCGCGATCCGAAGGATGTGTGACGATGACCTCGCTGCGTGTCGACGACCTCACCGTGCGCCTGGGCGGGCGCGACGTCCTGCGCCAGGTCGACGTGAGCGCCGCCGACGGCGAGCTGCTCGCCGTGGTCGGCCCCAGCGGCTGCGGCAAGACGACGCTGCTGCGATCGATCGCGGGACTCGTGCGCGCGGCATCCGGGGACATCCGGCTGGGCACGCGGCTGGTCGCCACGCACGGACTGCACCTGCGGCCCGAGCGCCGCGGCATCGGCTGGGTGCCGCAGGACGCCACCCTCTTCCCCCACCTCACCGTCGCGCAGAACGTCGCGTTCGGGATGCCGTCGCCGGCGGGCCGCCGGGTGGGGCTGCGACGCCGCGCCCAGGACCCCGAGATCCGGCGCATCCTGGACCTCGTGGGCCTCGGCGGCTTCGCCGACCGCATGCCGGCGCAGCTGTCGGGCGGACAGGCGCAGCGCGTGTCGCTGGCCCGTGCGCTGGCGTCCCGGCCGGCCCTCGTGCTGCTGGACGAGCCGTTCGCCGCCCTCGACCCGCTGCTGCGGCACGAGCTGCGGGAGTCGGTCCCGGCGTGGCTCCGCGAGGAGGGCGTGACGGGCGTGCTCGTCACCCATGACCAGGAGGAGGCCCTCTCGCTCGCCGACCGCGTCGCCGTCATGCAGGACGGCCGCGTGCTGCAGCAGGACTCCCCCGTGGCGGTGTTCGGCCGCCCCGCGACCGCGTGGGTCGCCGGCTTCGTCGGCGACGCCGTCTTCCTGCCCGGCGAGTGGCACGAGGACGTGGTCGAGACCGCGCTCGGCCGCGTGCCGGCGCAGTGGGCCGAGCAGTCGGGCGCCGAAGAGGTGCCCGTCCCGCCGGCCGGCGCTGCCGTGACGGCGATGCTCCGCCCCGAGCAGCTCGCCGTCGCACCGGATCCTGCGGGCACCGCCGTCGTCCGGCGGGCGCGGTTCACCGGGCACTCGGCGCTGCTCGAGATCGCCCTCGACGACGGCGCCATCCTGCACGCGCGGGTGGCGTCGCCCTCTGCCACTCCCCCCGGCAGCCGGGTCCGCCTCAGCGTGTCGGGCGGCGCCCTCGCCTACGGCGCCCCCTGATCACAGGGTCAGAGCCCGCCGCGGTGCTCGGATGCCCGGGCGTCGGCGGTCGCCTCGGCCTTGAGCAGCGCCGCCGGGTTGGTCGGGTCGTCTGCCACGCCGCCGCCGCGCACGCGGCGTCCGCCGCTCGCCGTCCGGCGTGAGAGCCAGCGGGCGAACCACGACAGCGACAGGTTGATGGCGAGGTAGATCAGCAGGGTGACGACGAACAGCGAGAACAGGTAGCGGTTGCCGTAGTAGCTGCCGAGGTTGTTCATGTTCGTGCGGATGAGCTCGTTGTACCCGACGATGTAGCCGAGCGAGGTGTCCTTCAGCAGGACGACCAGCTGCGCGACGATGATCGGGAGCATCTGGCGGAACGCCTGCGGGAACTCCACGAGCATCTTCGACTGGAACTCGCGCATGCCGACGCTGAGCGCCGCCTCGCGCTGGCCGCGCGGAAGGGCGGCCAGGCCCGCGCGCAGCGCTTCGCCGATGAGGGTGCCGTTGTAGATGATGAGCGCGATCACGACCGCCCAGAACGCGCCGGTCGACGCGACGAGCAGGATGAACAGCATCATCAGCAGCACGGGCATGCCGCGGAAGAACTCCAGCACCCACGCGGTCGGGATCCGCACCCACGGGATCAGCGAGCTGCGAAGCAGCGAGAAGACCACGCCGAGCACGATCGCGCCGATCGCGGCGACGGCCGCTGCCTGCAGCGTGCCCATCACGCCGCGTCCGATGAAGCTCCAGACCTCGGGGTCGAGGAAGATGTCCCACCGGCTGCCGTCGAACATGCCCGGCAGGCTGATGCCGCCGGACTGTCGCGGCGCGGCCAGGAGCAGGTACACCCACACCCCGCCGGCGGCGATGAGCGCGAGCGAGACGATCGAGGCGATGAGCGAGATGCGCCGCGCGCGGGGACCGGGGGCGTCGAAGAGGACGCTCGCGCCGGTCATCGGCTGACCACCCAGCGCTTCTCGAGCCGGCTGGCGGCGAAGCCGAGCGGGACGGTGACGACGAGGTAGAGGGCGGCGGCCACCACGAGGATCGGGATCACGATGTTTCCGTTGTCGTTGGCGAGCTGCCGGGTGCTGGCGAAGAGCTCGACGACGAAGAAGCCTCCGGCGACGGAGGTGTTCTTCGTCAGGGCGATGAAGACGTTGATGAGCGGCGGGATCGTCATGCGGAAGGCCTGGGGCAGCACGACGAGCGAGACGGTCTGCCCGAACCCGAGTCCGATGCTGCGCGCGGCTTCGGCCTGGCCGACCGGCACGCCGTTGATCCCCGAGCGCAGGGCCTCGGCGACGAACGGCGACGTGTAGTAGGTCAGCGCGATGAACGCCAGCAGCAGGTACGGCGCGCGAACGCCCAGCATGGGCATGACGAACGCGGTGAAGAAGAACACCAGCGTCAACGGGGTGTTGCGGGCGATCTCGGTCCAGAAGGCGGCGAAGCCCCGCAGGACGGGCACCGGCGAGATACGCATGGCGGCGATGAGCGTGCCGAGGATCAGGGCGAGGATGCCCGAGACCGCCAGCAGCAGCAGCGTGACCCGGAAGCCCTCCCAGAACTCCGGCATGAGCGACCACAGCAAGTCCATGCGGGCTCCTTTCGCGGGGGACGAGGGGATGCGGGGCGGTGACCCCGCGGCACGTGTGGCCGCGGGGTCACCGTCCGATCAGTAGCGGTCGGGAGCGGGAGGGTCGACGAAGGGCAGCACGGTGCCGGCGGTGGCATTCCATGCGTCCTCGTAGCGGCCGTCCTCGTACGCCTTCTCGAGCACGTCGTTGATCCACATGCGGAAGTCGGTGTCGTCCAGCGCGAGGCCGATGCCGTAGGGCTCCTCGGTGAACGGCTCGCCGGCAACCTTGAACTCGCCCTCGTTCTGGGCGGCGAGGCCCGCGAGGATGACGTTGTCGGTCGAGACGGCCACGACGGTGCCGTTGCGGAGCGGCTCGAGGCAGTTCGAGTAGGTGTCGGTGAGGACGGGCTCAGCCCCGATCTCCTCGAGCTTGGCGGCCGGAGTGGATCCGGTCACCGAACAGACGGGCTGGCCGACGAGGTCCTCTTCGCTCTGGATGTCGTCGTTGTCGGCGAGCACCAGGATCGACTGACCGGCCATGTAGTACGGCCCGGCGAACGAGACGACCTCCTTGCGGGCGTCGTTGATCGTGTAGGTCGCGATGACGATGTCCACCTGGCCGTTCTCGATGAACGGCTCGCGGTTGGCCGACACCGTCTCGACCCACTCGATGTCGTCCTCGGCGATGCCGAGCTCCGAGGCGATGATCTTGCCGATCTCGACGTCGAAGCCTTCGGGCGTGCCCGAGGGCCCCATGAGGCCGAACAGCGGCTGGTCGAACTTCGTGCCGATCGTGATGGCACCGGCCTCGTTGAGCTCGGCCATCGTGGTTCCCTCTTCGAACGTCACGTCCTCGGGATCGGGGGCGGCGTCGTTACCCGGGGTGTCGGAGCCGCCTGCGCATGCCGTCAGCGCGAGCGCGCCGGCGGCGGCCAGCGCGATCAGCGGCAGTCTGAGTCGCTTCATGTCTTCGTCCTTTGCTGTGCTCGGGCCACGCGTGGCGGCCCTCCTCTGGTCTCCCGCCGCTGGTGGCGACGGGCGTCTGCGGTCAGTGCTCGAGGATCTTGGACAGGAAGTCCTTCGCCCTCTCGCTCTTCGGGTTGGTGAAGAACTCCTCGGGGGTGGCCTCTTCGACGATGGCGCCGTCCGCCATGAAGAGCACGCGATCGGCAGCCTTGCGGGCGAAGCCCATCTCGTGGGTGACCACGATCATCGTCATGCCGTCGGCGGCGAGGCCGACCATCACGTCGAGGACCTCGTTGATCATCTCGGGATCCAGCGCACTCGTCGGCTCGTCCATGAGGATGAGCTTCGGGTTCATCGCCAGCGAGCGGGCGATCGCGACGCGCTGCTGCTGACCGCCCGAGAGCTGGCTCGGCATCTTCTGCGCCTGGTTGGCCACGCCCACCCGGTCCAGCAGCTGCATGGCCTTCTGCTCGGCATCCTTCTTCTTCATGCCGCGCACGCGCATGGGCCCCAGCGTCACGTTCTCGAGCACCGTCTTGTGCGCGAACAGGTTGAAGGACTGGAACACCATGCCGACGTCGGCCCGCAACCGCGCGAGGTCCTTGCCCTCGGCGGGCAGCGGCTCGCCGTCGATGGTGATGACACCGGAATCGATCGTCTCGAGGCGGTTGATCGCGCGGCAGAGCGTCGACTTGCCCGAACCGGACGGTCCGATCACGACGACGACTTCACCGCGGTTGACGACGGTGTTGATGTCGCGCAAAACGTGCAGCGCGCCGAAGTGCTTGTCGACGTGCTCGACGACGACGAGCGGCTCGCCCCTCCGGACGTTGATGTTCGACGTGCGCGGCGAAGCCGCCGGTGCATCAGGAGTCGCCATGAAGATCACCCTAGAACGGCGACCGCGGCGGGCGCAGGAGCCCCACGCACCTCTTTACCGTTCTGAGACAAACGCGACGGCGGTTCAGACGGATGCCGCCCGCTGGGCGAACGCCGTCTCGTACAGGCACACGCTGGCGGCCGTGGCGAGGTTGAGCGACTCGGCCCGGCCGTAGATCGGGAGCCTCAGCGCCGCGTCGGCCAGCGCGAGCGCGTCCTCGTCCAGGCCCCGCGCCTCGTTGCCGAACAGCCACGCGGTGGGCTCGGCGAGGCTCTCGCGGGCGGCGAGGAAGTCTTCCCCGCCGACGTCTGCGGCCACGACCCGCAGGCCGGCGCCGTGGGCGCGCTGGACCGCGGTGGCGAGGTCCACGCCCACCGCGACCGGCAGGTGGAACAGCGAGCCGGTGGTCGCGCGGACGACCTTCGGGTTGTAGAGGTCGACGGTGCGCCCGGTGAGCACGACGGCGTCGGCGCCCGCCGCGTCGGCGGCGCGGATGATGGTCCCGAGGTTGCCCGGGTCGCGCACCTCCTCGCAGATCGCCACCAGGCGCGGCGAGGCGGCGAAGACGTCCCGCACCGAGGTCGGCGACTGCCGGGCCACGGCGACGATCCCCTGCGGCGTGACGGTGTCGGCTATGGCGTCGATGACCGCCTCGGCGGCGAAGACGATGTCCAGCCCGGCATCCTGCGCGGCATCCCGGACGTCCTGATGCTTGTCCATGGCCGTCGGCGTGGCGAACAGCTCCACGACCGTGTCGGGACGGTATGCCAGCGCCTCGCGGGCGGCCTGCGGCCCCTCGAGCAGGAAGAGGCCCGTCTCTTGACGGGCGGTGCGCTTGGTCAGCTTCGCGACCGCGCGAACGCGCGGCGACCGGGGGTTCTCGAGCACCCGACCAGTCTAGAGACACCGAAGGCGCCCTCCTGTCGGAGGACGCCTTCGGTCACGCGAGATCGGGTCAGGCGCTCTTGGGAGCGTTGACGTTCTCGGGGAGCGCCTTCTTGGCGGTCGCGACGAGCGACGCGAACACTGCCGGCTCGTTCACGGCGAGCTCGGCCAGCATGCGGCGGTCGACCTGCACGCCCGCCAGGCCCAGGCCCTGGATGAAGCGGTTGTAGGTCAGGCCGTTCTGGCGGCTCGCGGCGTTGATGCGCTGGATCCACAGGCGGCGGAAGTCGCCCTTGCGCTTGCGACGGTCGCGGTACGCGTAGACGAGCGAGTGGGTGACCTGCTCCTTCGCCTTTCGGTACAGACGCGAACGCTGACCCCGGTAACCCGAGGCGCGCTCGAGGATGACGCGACGCTTCTTGTGGGCGTTGACGGCCCGCTTGACTCTAGCCATTTCGTTTCGTTCCTATTCGTGCGTCGGCGCGCTCAGCGGCCGAGGAGCTTCTTGGCGACCTTGGCGTCGCCCGGGGCGAGGACCTGCTCCTGCGACAGGCGGCGGGTGCGGCGGGTGGGCTTGCCCTCGAAGTTGTGACGAAGGTTCGCCTGCTGCTTCATGAGCTTCCCGCTGCCGGTGACCTTGAAGCGCTTCTTGGCGCCCGAATGCGTCTTCTGCTTCGGCATCTTCTCGTTCCTTTATCGATATCGCCCAGTGGGCTGGTGTGCATCCCGCCGTGCGGGAGTCGGATCCCCGCGTCGCGGGAGTTCGTGGGGCCTATTCGGCCGGAGCCTCGACCGGCTCCTCGCCGGCGCGAGCCGAGCGTGCGGCTTCCTTGTTCGCCGCCCGCTGGGCGTTCTGCTCGGTCTTCACCTCGGACTTGTTCTTGTGCGGGGCGATCACCATCGTCATGTTGCGGCCGTCGATCGTGGGGTTCGACTCGACGGTGCCGTACTCGGCGACGTCCTCGGCGAACTTCCGCAGCAGGCGCACGCCCTGCTCGGGCCGCGACTGCTCGCGACCGCGGAACAGGATCATCGCCTTCACCTTGTCGCCCGCCTGCAGGAACCCCTCGGCGCGCTTGAGCTTGGTGATGTAGTCGTGCGCCTCGATCTTCAGGCGGAAGCGCACCTCTTTGAGGACCGTGTTCGCCTGGTTGCGACGGGCCTCCTTCGCCTTCTGCGCAGCCTCGTACTTGAACTTGCCGTAGTCCATGATCTTGACCACGGGCGGCTTCGAGTTGGGCGCGACCTCGACCAGGTCGAGATCGGCCTCCTGGGCCAGACGCTGGGCGACTTCGATGCGGACGACGCCGACCTGCTCGCCGTTCGGGCCGACGAGTCGGACCTCCGACGCGCGGATGCGCTCGTTGGTGCGGGGATCGCTGATGCGGAACTCCTCTGACGTGACGGTGTACCACCGCGACACGGTGTGCATCGCGGGTGGAAGAGGAGTCATTCCACCCGCACGGCGCCCTGCGCCGGCTGCACCCTGGCCACCCCGCCGCAGAGCGGACGGGGCGGGGTGCGTGACCCGGTAGCCTGGAGCGGCAAGCGCGGGTGGGATGTGATCCTCTTTCGATTCCGAGGCAGATGCCCCGGAGCCCGCTGAAGTCTAGCAGAGAGCGACACGTGAACACGATTCCGGATGCCGGGACCCCCGAAGCCGCCGACGAGGCGCGCCGCGACGCCGCCCGCGAGGCCCGCTGGGAGGAGCAGGAGCGCGCCGCATCCGCGGCCACCCGCGACATCGCCGACGTCCCCGCCGTCGAAGTCATCACCACGACGGCCGTGCACCTGATGAGCGCGGCAGCGGTCAAGACGGGGCTCGCAGACGATTCCGCCACCCAGCTGGACCTCGACGAGGCGCGAAAGCTCATCAACGCCCTCGCCGGCCTCATCACCGCCGGCGCACCCGAGATCAGCGACATGCACGCGCGGTCGCTCCGCGACGGCCTGCGCTCCCTGCAGCTGGCCTTCCGCGAGGCCTCGACCATCCCGGACCCGATCGGCAAGGGACCGGGCGAGAAGTGGACGGGGCCGGTGACCTGACGGGCGAGTGACGCCCGTCAGGCGATTCCGACGGCGGCGGCGCCGCGCCGGATCGCATCGACCGTGCGCTCCACGGCGTCGGCGTCGGTGAGGCGGTTGGACACCGCGAAGCGGACCACGACGCGATCCTGCCATCGCGAGGACGACGCCCACACCGTCCCCTCGGCCCGCAGCCACTCGCCGAGCGCGGCGGTGCGCTCGTCGTCGGCCGCGGCGACGCACACCTGCGTGAACACCACGTCGTTGAGGACCCGCAGTCCCGGCGTCCGGCCCACCCCCGCCGCGATGCCGGCCGCCGCCGTCGCGAGCCCGTCGACCAGCTCGATCACACCGGCGCGGCCGAGCTGCCGCAGCGCCGCCCACACCGTCACGCCCCGCGCACGCCGCGACAGCTCGGGGACGTGGTCGTACGGGTCGGCGATGTCCGCCACCTGCGGAAGGTAGGCCGCGTGCGCGCCGAGCGACGCGGACATCGCCGCCTCGTCCCGCACGATCGCCACGCCGCAGTCGTACGGGACGTTGAGCGTCTTGTGCGCGTCGGTCGCCCAGGAGTCCGCCTGCGCGATGTCCGCGACGAGGTGCGCCAGCCGGGGGACGGCGCACGCCCACAGCCCGAACGCCCCGTCCACGTGCACCCACGCCCCCGCCTCGCGGGCGACCGCGACGGCCGCGGCGAAGTCGTCGAACGCTCCCGAGTGCACGTCCCCGGCCTGCAGGGCGACCACGGCCGGCCCCTCGCCGTCCGCCAGCGCCCGCCGCAGGCCCGCCACGTCGATGCGCCCCTGGTCGTCGGCCCCGACGGTGCGCGGTGCGCCGAGGCCGCAGATGCGCCCGGCGAGCACGACGGAGGTGTGGACGGCGTCGCCCGCCAAGAAGCGGACCGGCGGGGCTGCGGACAACCCCCGCTCCGGCGCGTGACCGGCGCGACGGAGCACGGCATCGCGGCCCGCGACCAGGCACGAGAGGTTGGCGCTGGTGGCCCCCGTGGTGAACCCCACACCGCTCTCGGGCGGCAGGTGCAGCGCGTCGAGCAGCCAGCCCGCGGCGACCTCCTCGACGGCGGCGGTGCCGGGGGTGGGCTGGCGTGACCCGGTGTTCTGGTCCCATGCCGAGACGAGCCAGTCCGCGGCGAGGGCCGCCGGGTAGGCGCCGCCGATCACGAAGCCGTAGAACCTCGGCGAGCCCATCGCCATGAGCCCCGGCTCGACCGCCGCGGCGAGCTCATCGACCACCGCCTCGGGATCGCGGCCGGAGTCGGGCAGCGCGGCGGGCAGCCGCGCCCGCAGCTGATCGGCATCCTGATCGGGACGGATGCTGCGGTCGGGCAGCCCGCGCAGCCACGCCGCCGCATGGCGGTGGGCGGCGTCCAGTGCCGCTGTGTACTCGCCGACCGTGTCCTCGTGCATCGTGGGCCTCCGATCGCCGATCCTCCGCCCAACGGGCGGCGGGGGCAAGAGGGCGCGGTCAGCGGGCGCGGACGAGCTTGACCGTCAGCGAGTCCACGAGCACGGCGATGCGGTCGTCGGCGGCCCACCGCTGCGCCAGGCGCGAGAGGACGGCATCCAGGGCGTCCTTCTCGAGCCCCTCCACGAGCTCGAGCCGCACGACGAGCTCGGGTCCGCGCAGGCGCGCGGCGGGATCGCCCGGCTGCACCGAGAGGTCGAGGACGGCGAGTTCGGATCCGATGCTCGCCTGGAGCCCGGCGAAGACCTCGGGAGAGACGAAGCTGGGCTCCCAGCGCTCGCCCTGCGCGATGGCCCACACCGCGGGGCGGCGGATGACGAACTCGGTCTCGCTGCCCGGGTCCACGACGATGAGGTCGGTGTCGTCCTGCACGGCGGCAGCCGCGGTCCGCACGCCGTCGGCGGGGATGGGCCGGGCCGTGGGATCCCACGCGGCCATCGCGGTGACCGACGTGAAGACCGGCAGCACGCGGCGGCCGTCAGGCGAGGCGACCGTCACGATCGACAGCTCCTGCGTCTTGTCGACGGTCAGCCCGCTGGGAGCGGTGCCCTCGTCCCCCCGCTCGGCGACGAGGGGGATCAGCAGCCGGGCGGCTCGATACGCGTCGACCACGGCGTCCTGACCGCCGTCGCCTGCCCGGAACGCCGTCAGCGCGGCGAGGAGGGCGGGATCGGCCGAGCCGTCGTCACCCGTGTGCGGGTTGGCGTGGAAACGGCGGCCCTCCCAGGGCACGCCCGCGGAGTCGGCGGGAGTCTGCCCGGCGGAAGGATCAGTATCCGGCGACATCCAGCGCCTCGGCCAGCGTGAACGCGCCGGCGTAGAGCGCCTTGCCCATGATCGCGCCCTCGACGCCCAGCGGCACGAGTTCGCGGAGCGCCGCGATGTCGTCCAGGCTCGAGATGCCGCCCGAGGCCACGACGGGCTTCGGCGTGCGCGAGGTCACCTCGCGCAGCAGATCGAGGTTCGGTCCCTTGAGCGTGCCGTCCTTGGTGACGTCGGTGACGACGTAGCGGCTGCAGCCGGCGGCCTCGAGCCGCTGGAGGACGGTCCACAGATCGCCGCCCTCCTGCGTCCAGCCGCGCGCGGCGAGGGTCGTCCCGCGCACGTCCAGGCCGACCGCGACGAGATCGCCGTAGCGGCCGATGACGTCCGCCGCCCACTCGGGGTTCTCGAGCGCCGCCGTGCCGAGGTTGATGCGGGCGGCCCCCGACTCCAGCGCCGCCTCGAGCGAACGGTCGTCGCGGATGCCGCCCGAGAGCTCGACCTGGACGCCTTTGACCTGCTTGATGACCTTGCGCAGCAGACCTGCGTTGCTGCCGCGTCCGAACGCGGCGTCGAGGTCGACCAGGTGGATCCAGTCGGCGCCCTGTCGCGCCCACTCCAGCGCCGCGTCGACGGGGTCGCCGTAGTTGGTCTCGGTGCCGGCCTCTCCCTGCGTGAGGCGGACGGCCTTGCCGCCGGCCACGTCGACGGCCGGAAGCAGGGTCAATGTGGGCGTGGACGCGAAATCGTTCATGGCTCCTCGTGCGGGAAGATCACGGAAGCGGACGCTCCCGCGGTTGGCACGATCTCAGAGAGTAGCCCCGCTGAGCCCGTCTATCCAATTGGCGAGCAGACGGATGCCGGCCTCCCCCGATTTCTCGGGATGGAACTGTGTCGCCGACAGCGGCCCGTTCTCGACCGCCGCGAGGAACGGCCGGCCGTAGGTGCACCACGTCAGCACCGGCTCGGGGAAGGGCGGCTGCACGTCCAGCGACCAGTGCTGGGCGCCGTAGGAGTGGACGAAGTAGAACCGCTCGTCCTCGATGCCGGCGAACAGGCGGGACCCGGCGCCGGCCTCCACGGTGTTCCAGCCCATGTGCGGCAGGACCGGCGCTTCGAGCTGGGTCACGGCCCCTGGCCACTCCCCCATGCCCTGCGTGTCCACGCCGCGCTCGACACCGTGCTCGAACAGGATCTGCATGCCGACGCAGATCCCCAGGACCGGCCTGCCGCCGGCGAGACGGCGGCCGATGAGCTCGTCGCCGCGGCTGGCCCGCAGCGCCTGCATGACGGCCTCGAACGCCCCCACGCCGGGCACGACGAGGCCGGCGGCGGCGAGGATCAGCTCGCGGTCGTCGGTCAGGCGGGCATCCGCCCCCGCCGCGGCGAGAGCCTTGACCGCCGAGTGCACATTGCCCGACCCGTAGTCCAGGACCGCGACCAGCGGCTTCGAGCTCACAGGGCGCCCTTGGTGCTCGGGATCCCCTCGACGAACGGGTCGAGGGCCTTGGCCTGTCGGAACGCGCGCGCGAACGCCTTGTACTGCGCCTCGGCGATGTGGTGCGGATCACGCCCGCCGAGCACGCGGACGTGGACGGTGAGCGCCGCCTGGAATGAGATGGCCTCGAAGGTGTGCCGCACGAGGCTGCCGGTGAAGTGCCCGCCGATGAGGTGCTGCTCGAAGCCCTCGGGCTCGCCGGTGTGGACGAGATAGGGGCGACCGCTGATGTCGATGACCGCCTGCGCGAGAGCTTCGTCCAGCGGGACGAGCGCGTCGCCGTAGCGCGAGATGCCGGACTTGTCGCCGAGTGCCTGACGGATGGCCTGGCCCAGGACGATCGAGATGTCCTCGACGGTGTGGTGGGCGTCGATGTGCGTGTCGCCGCTGGCCCGCACCGTCAGGTCGGTGAGCGAGTGCTTGGCGAACGCGGTCAGCATGTGGTCGAAGAACGGCACGCTGGTGTCGATGCGGTTGCGCCCGGTGCCGTCGAGATCCAGTTCGAGCTCGACCGTGGACTCGCTCGTGGCACGGCGGACGGACGCGGTGCGGTGCGCTTCGGTCATGCGTGCGAGTCTATCGAGGCGAGGGCGTCGAGGAACGCCGTCGTCTCGGCCTCGGTCCCCGCCGACACGCGCAGGTGGTGCGGGATGCCGACGTCGCGGATTAGCACGCCGCGGTCGTACAGGGCCTGCCACGTGCGTGCGGGGTCGTCGACGTCGCCGAACAGCACGAAGTTCGCCCACGACTCGTAGGGGGCGTATCCGAGAGCCTCGAGCGTCGCCGAGATCCGGTCGCGCTGGGCGACGATCTCGTCGACCATCCCGAGCATCGTGGGGGCGTGCGCGAGGGCGGCCACCGCCGCCGCCTGCGTCAGCGCGCTCAGGTGGTACGGCAGCCGCACGAGGCGGAGCGCATCGATGAACGCCGGGTCGGCGGCGAGATAGCCCACGCGTGCGCCGGCGAAGGCGAAGGCCTTGCTCATGGTGCGCGAGACCACGAGACGCTCGCGGCCGGGAAGCAGGGTCAGGGCGGACTGCTGGTCGTGGGGCGCGAACTCCTGGTACGCCTCATCGACGATGACGATGCCGGGTGTGGCCTCGTAGACCGCTTCGATGGTCTCGAGCGACATCGGGGTGCCGGTGGGATTGTTGGGCGTGCAGAGGAACACCACGTCCGGACGTGCGCGCGAGATCTGCTCGGCGGCGCTGTCGGGGTCCACCGTGAAGTCCGACCCGCGTGTGCCCTCGACCCACGTGGCACCCGTGCCGCGGGTCAGCAGCGGATACATCGAGTAGGTGGGGGTGAAGCCGAAGGCGGTGCGGCCGGGGCCCGCGAACGCCTGCAGGATGTGCTGCAGCACCTCGTTCGAGCCGTTCGCCGCCCAGATCTGGTCGCGGGACAGGCCGTGCCCGAGATAGTCGGCGAAGGCCTCGCGCAGCGGGGTGAACTCGCGGTCGGGGTAGCGGTTGACGTCGCGAAGGGCCCGCGCGATCGCGTCGAGGATGTCGTCGGCGACGTCCTGCGGGACCGGGTGGGTGTTCTCGTTGACGTTGAGCGCCACCGGCAGGGGCGCCTGCGGGGCGCCGTACGGCGTGCGACCCCGAAGATCGTCGCGAAGCGGAAGGTCGTCGAGTCGAGCGCTCATCCCCACCATCGTAGAGCCCGGGCCGCGGGCTCCGCCTCGGAGGACGTCCCGGGCCCGAGCGTCGTCAGCGGGACGGCGCGTACTCGGCGGGGATCGCCAGCGACTGCCCCGACTGCAGTGCCGCACCGTGCAGCGCGTTGAGGTCGGCGATCGCCGCGACGACGTCACGCGGGTCCGCCTCGGGCGCGAGGGACTGGGCGATCGACCACAGCGAATCGCCGGGTTCGACGGTGACGGTCGCGAACGACCCCGCCGGAGCGCCGTCCTCGCGCCCGGCCAGCGCCGCGCCGCCGCTCAGCACAGCGGCGGCCAGCAGGGACGCGGCAGGCAGCGCGGCGAGGAACGCCAGCACGCGGCGACCGCGCACGGTCAGCCGGAGTCGGGTGCGGGCCGGGGCGGGGAAGCCCATCTGTGCGAAGCCCATGTCGGTGACGCTCAGTGCGGTCATGTCTCCTCCTGTGGGGAAGAGTTCGCATCCGCCGATCGGCCGGGACCAGCGGATGCGAACCTCTCTTCCGAAGCTATCTTCGATATAGTCAGGTGTCAAGCGACGAATCGGGAAGCCGACCGTCGAAGCGACACGCGGGCGATGGTGCCTCCGGCGCTCCGGCGGACGGGATACCGTTTCGATAGCGACAGCCCACCATGGGCCTCCGACATTCGAAGACCGCTGCCGACGCAGGCGCGAGACAGGAGCCGACATGAGCGAGAATGCAGGTCCCCGATGAGCGAGAAGCCGCAGACGCGTCGCCGCAAGAGCCTCAGCGACAAGCAGCTGGCGATCCTCGAGGTGATCCAGCGCTCGATCGCCCGCCACGGCTATCCGCCGAGCATGCGCGAGATCGGGGATGCCGTGGGCCTGAAGTCCCTGTCGAGCGTGACCCATCAGCTCAACCAGCTCGAGCTCAGCGGCTACCTGCGTCGGGACCCGGGCAAGACGCGCGCCATGGAGGTGCTGATCGATCTGCCCGGGAGCGCCGGCGAGAATCCCGCCGACGAGGCGCCCGCCGTCGGCGATGCCGCGCTCGTCCCGCTCGTCGGCCGCATCGCCGCCGGCGTGCCGATCACCGCCGACCAGCAGGTCGAGGAGATCTTCCCCCTGCCCCGCCAGCTGGTGGGCAAGGGCGAGCTGTTCATGCTGAAGGTCAGCGGCGAGTCCATGATCGACGCCGCCATATGCGACGGCGACTGGGTCGTCGTCCGCTCCCAGGCCACCGCCGACAACGGCGAGATCGTCGCGGCGATGCTCGACGGCGAGGCCACGGTGAAGACCTTCCGGCAGCGGGACGGGCACACGTGGCTGCTGCCCCGCAA
This sequence comes from Microbacterium aureliae, assembly GCF_054780155.1. Classification (NCBI taxonomy): domain Bacteria; kingdom Bacillati; phylum Actinomycetota; class Actinomycetes; order Micrococcales; family Microbacteriaceae; genus Microbacterium; species Microbacterium aureliae. The sequence goes on along the minus strand of NZ_BAAGWW010000002.1, from coordinate 1,291,247 downwards.
CTCGGCCTTCGAGCCGATCCTCGGCGACGACGCCGTCGTGCTCGGCAAGGTCGTCGCCGTCCTGCGCGCGGTCTGAACGGACCGGCCGGGACCCGCGTGGCGGACCCCGGCCGGCGAGTCGGCCGGGGGCCCGGCCGGCGGCTCAGCCGGCGAACGACGCCGCGGCGGCCCGTGCGGTCGCGGTGGCGGCCACGAGGTTCCGCAGCGATGCGACCGTCTCGTCGTACCCGCGTGTCTTCAGCCCGCAGTCCGGGTTCACCCATACCTGCGCGAGCGGAAGCGCCGCGACGGCGCGGTCGAGCAGCGCCGCGATCTCGGCCTCGTCGGGGACGCGGGGCGAGTGGATGTCCCACACCCCGGGTCCGACCGCCGTGGGGAAACCCGAGGCGGCGATGTCGTCTATCACGTCGCCGCGGCTGCGCGCGGCCTCGATCGAGGTGACGTCGGCGTCCAGGCCCGCGATCGCGTCGATGACGGTGTCGAACTCCGAGTAGCACAGGTGGGTGTGGATCTGCGTCGCCGGCGTGGCCCCGGCCGTGGCGAGACGGAACGCGCCGACCGACCACGCCAGGTAGTCCTCGTGGGCATCCTGCCGCAGCGGCAGCAGCTCGCGCAGCGCCGGCTCGTCCACCTGGATGATCCCGATCCCCGCCGTCTCGAGGTCGGCAATCTCGTCACGCAGCGCGAGCGCGACCTGCGCGGCGGTGTCGGCGAGCGGCTGGTCGTCGCGGACGAACGACCACGCCAGGATGGTGACCGGCCCCGTGAGCATGCCCTTGACGGGCTTGGGGGTGAGCGACTGCGCGAATCGCGCCCAGTCCACGGTGATGGGGGCAGGGCGCGAGACGTCGCCCCACAGCAGCGACGGTCGCGTCGCACGCGAGCCGTAGGACTGCACCCAGCCATTGCGGGTCACGGCGAAGCCGTCCAGGTGCTCGGCGAAGTACTGCACCATGTCGTTGCGCTCGGGCTCGCCGTGGACCAGCACGTCCAGGCCGAGGTCCTCCTGCAGCGACACCACTCGGCGGATCTCGTCCCGTAGGAAGCCGTCGTACTCCCCCGCCGTCAGGTCGCCGCGCACGTGCGCGGCGCGGGCGCGGCGGATCTCGGCGGTCTGCGGGAACGAGCCGATCGTCGTCGTGGGCAGCAGCGGCAGATCCCGGGCGGCCTGCTGCGCGGCGCGGCGCACGGCCGCGTCGCCCCGCTGCCGGTCGGCGTCCGAGAGTGCGGCGGTCCGCTCGCGCACCGCCGGCACGCGGACGCCGGCCGCGCTCTGGCGGTCCGCGATCGCCGCCCCGGCCTCGGCCGCCTCTGCGGCGATGGCGTCGCGGCCGTCGGCCAGGCCGCGCGCGAGGATCGCGATCTCCGAGACCTTCTGATCCGCGAAGGCCAGCCACGAGCGCAGCCGCGGCGCGAGGTCCGGTTCGTCGTCGGCGTCGTGCGGCACGTGCTGCAGCGAGGTCGAGGTGCCCGCCGCCACGTGCGCGGCGCCGAGTTCGCGCGCATGGGTCAGCGACCGCCACGCCCGGTCCAGATCGGCGCGCCAGATGTTGCGCCCGTCGATGACCCCCGCCACCAGGACCTTGTCGCCCAGACCGTCGACGGCCGGCGGCACGTCGGCGCGATGGAGATCGAGGGCGATCCCCTCGATGTCCGTCGAGGCGAGTGCCTGCCACGCCTTGTCGGACACGCGGCCGTATCCGGCGGCGACCAGGATCGCGGGGCGGTCCGAGGCGGCCGACAGGGACGCGTACGCCCGCCGGGCGGCGTCGGCGAGATCCCCGGGCGCGGCGGCGAGGTTCTCGGACACCAGCGCCGGCTCGTCCAGCTGCACCCACTGCGCGCCCGCCTGCCGCAGTGCGCTCAGGATCTGGGTGTATACGGCGACCACGTCGTCCAGGCGGGTCAGCGGATCGAAGCCGTCGGGCGCGGCATCCGTCGCCTTCGCCAGGGCGAGCAGCGTCACCGGACCGACGAGGACCGGGCGGACGACCACGCCGTCGGCGAGCGCCTCGGCCACCTGACGGGCGAAGCGACCGCCGGAGTAGGCGAACACCGTCTCGGGGCCGATCTCGGGAACCAGGTAGTGGTAGTTGGTGTCGAACCACTTGGTCATCTCGAGCGGCGGGTTCTGACCGTCGCCGCGCGCGGCGGCGAAGAGCGCGGCGAGGCCGGCGGGGCCGCCCTCGCGGGCGTAGGCGGCGAAGCGCTCGGGCAGCGCTCCGACGGCGAGCGCCGCATCCAGCACCTGGTCGTAGAACGAGAACGTCTCGGGGATGGAGGAGTCCGTGGCGCCCAGGCCCCGCTCGAGCAGACGCCGCCGGGTGGTGCGCCGCAGCTCGGCGGCGGCGGCCTCGAGGCCGTCCTCGTCGAGCGCGCCCGACCAGTGGGCTTCGAGCGCGCGCTTGAGTTCGCGGCGCGCACCGAGGCGCGGATAGCCGAGGATCGTGCCGTGCGGGAACGTGGGGCGAGGGGCGTTCATCGTGAGGTCTCCTGGAGGGTGTTCGGGGCGAGGATGCCGACCTCTCGCAGGACCGCCAAGACGGTGTCATGCGAGTTGAAGGCGTACAGATGGATGCCGGGGGCTCCGCCGTCGAGCACCTCGCGGACGAGGCCGGCGGCGTGGGCGATGCCGATCTCGCGCTGGGCCTCGGGGCGGGGCTCGACCTCGAGAGCGACGGCGAGCTCCCCCGGCAGCGCCTCGCCGCTGAGCTCGACGGTGCGTCGCAGCCGCTGGGGCGAGGTGATGGGCATGACCCCGGGGAGGATCGGGATGGTGACCCCGGCTTCCCGCGAGCGCTGCACGAACGAGAGGTAGTCGTCGGCGTGGAAGAACAGCTGCGTGATCGCCAGCGTCGCCCCCGACGCCTGCTTGGCCAGCAGAGCGTCGATGTGCTCGGTGGCGTGACGCGAACGCGGATGCCCGTTGGGGAATGCGGCGACGGCGATGTCGACCTTCTGCCCGCGGGCCACGCGCGCGGCGCCGGGGACGCCCGGGATGGGCGCCTCGGTGTACGGCGCCCGCTCGGCCTGCACGCGGTCGATCAGCTGCACGAGCTGCGCGGCGGACTCGAGGTCGCCGAGGAACGCGTCGTCCTCGCTCATGCCGGCCGGGGGGTCGCCGCGCAGCGCGAGGAACGAGCGGATGCCGGCATCCAGGAACTCGCGGATGAGCGCCGTCGCGTCGGCGTAGGTGCTCCCCACGCACGTGAGGTGCGCCAGCGGCTCGATGTCGGTGTGGTGCAGGATGTGCCGCAGCAGGTCCAGCGACCGGCCCGCGGTGGAGCCGCCCGCGCCGTAGGTGACCGAGATGAAGCGCGGACCGGCGGCGGCGAGGTGGGCGATCGTCTCGTGCAGCGCGCGCGTGGACGCGTCGGTGCGAGGCGGATAGACCTCGAACGAGAACGGGACCGGCGGTGCGGTCAGGTCGATCGACATGGCGAGCTCTCCGTGGACGGGGATGTACGAGGCCGGGCGGCCGCGGACGCGCGCCCCCGGGCGAGCCTGACGGGGCGGTGTCATCGCGGGCGGGTGCCGGGCTCGGCTGTCGCTCCTGCCCGGCCCCCGAAGGGGACCGTCCGTGCGGACGACCGGGCGACGATGGGTCCACGCTAGCCGACCGCCCCGCGCCCATCAGCGGTGTGACGGTCTGTTGCGGGCGGCGTAGCGTAAGGGCCATGCCCGATGTGCTTCCCTACGGCTCCTGGCCCTCACCCGTCACCGCCGCGGCGGTCGCCGCCTCCTCACCGCGGCTCGAGGGCGCACAGTTCGTCGGGGACGAGGTGTGGTGGGCCGAGACCGTGCCCTCGCAGGGCGGACGCACCACGATCCGCCGCGCCACCGCGGACGGCGTCGACGAGGTGCTGCCGGAGCCGTGGAGCGCCCGGTCGCGGGTGCACGAGTACGGCGGCGGAGCCTGGACGGCGACCCCCGACGGCCGGCTGGTCTTCGTCGACAAGAGCGATCAGCGGGTGCGCATCATGGCGCCCGGTGACGAGCCCCGGGCACTCACGCCCGAGCGCCCCGGCACCTCGTACGGCGGGCTGAGGTTCCAGCACGGGGTGCTGCTGGCCGTCCGCGAGATCGGCGGCGCCGACGGCCCCCGCCGCGACCTCGTGTCGATCGACCTCGACGGCGAGGGGCCGAGCGACCTCGTGTCCGACAGCGACTTCGTCGCCCAGCCCGCGCTGTCGCCGGGGGCGACCCACCTGGCCTGGGTCGCGTGGGACCACCCTGACATGCCGTGGGACCGCACCGAGCTGCGCGTGGGAAGGCTCGAGGACGGCACGGTCGCGGAGTGGACCACGGTGGCCGGCGGCGGGCGCACCGCGCCGCTCCAGCCGGAATGGCGGGGCCCCGACGATCTGCTCTACCTCGACGATCCGTCGGGTCGCTGGAACCTGCACCGCGTGCACCTGTCCGCCGACCTCCCCACGGCGTGCGTCCACCCCGTCGACGCCGACACCGGCGGCGCGCTGTGGAACCTCGGCATGCGCTGGTACGGCTCGCTGGCGGACGGGCGGGTGGTGGCGTGCCTCACGGACGGCTCCGACCTGCTCGCGCTGATCGACCCGGGCAGCGGCGACCGGCATCCGCTGTCTCTTCCCGCGGTGGCGGACGTGCAGGTGCACGACACCGCCGGCACCCGCGCCCTCGTCTCGGGCGCCGGCGAGTCGGGCGGGACGGGACTCTGGGTCATCGACGTGGACGACGCCGCGGCGCTTCGGACGGTGCGCGCGGCCGGTTCACCGGCGGGCGACGAATGGATGCCGCGGGCGGAGCCGCTGTCCTTCGCCGGTCCGCACGGGCCGGTGCACGCCTTCGCCTATGCCCCGACGAATCCCCGCGTCACCGGACCCGAGGGCGAGACGCCGCCCTACGTCGTCTTCGTCCACGGCGGCCCCACCGCGCACGTCGGCGGGGCTCCGTCGGGGAAGATCGCCTACTTCACCAGCCGCGGCATCGGCGTGCTCGACGTCAACTACGGCGGCTCGACCGGCTACGGCCGCAGCTACCGCGAACGCCTGCTCGGGACGTGGGGCCTCGTCGACGTCGACGACGTCGTCGCGGCCGCGGAGGGGCTCGCCGCGGTGGGACGCGCCGACCCGCGGCGCATCGCCATCGCGGGAGGATCAGCCGGCGGCTGGACGGTCCTGTCGGCGCTCACGCGGTCGGATGCCTTCGCCGCGGGCATCAGCCGCTACGGCGTCGCGGATCTGCTGCGCCTCGCCGAGGACACCCACGACTTCGAGGGCCACTACCTCGACGGGCTCGTCGGCCCGCTCCCCGAGGCCGAAGACGTCTACCGCCGGCGGTCGCCGCTCACCCGCCTCGAGGCGCTCACGGCGCCGATGCTCCTGGAACAGGGGCTGGACGACCAGGTGGTGCCGCCCTCGCAGTCCGAAGCGGTGCGCGACGCGCTGGCCGGACGCGGCATCCCCCACGCGTATCTGACGTTCGAGGGCGAAGGCCACGGCTTCCGCCGCGCCGAGACGGTCATCAGGACGCTCGAGGCGGAGGTGTCCTTCCTCGGTCAGGTATTCGGCTTCGAACCGGCCGGCATCCCGCGCCTCGAACTGGACTGAGGCGCGGGAGGCGACTCAGCTGCGGAAGTCGGCGAGCTTGGCCGCGAGGTGCTCCGACACGTGCGCGTGGATCGCTGTGCCGCCCTCCTCGTGCTCCTGCGCCAGGATGATGCCCTGCTCGTGAATGGCCGAGACCAGGTCGCCGCGGTCGTAGGGGACCAGCGCGCGGACCTCGACCGCGGGCAGCGGCAGCGCGGCCTCGACCGCCGCGCGGAGTTCCGCCACGCCCTCGCCGGTGCGGGAGGAGACGAACACCGCCCGCGGCTCGAGCCCGCGCAGCAGCATCCGCGTGTCGTCGTCGACGAGGTCGGCCTTGTTGAACACCACGATCTCGGGGATGTCGCGCGCCCCCACGTCGCCGATGACGTCGCGCACCGTCGCCAGCTGGGCGGCGGGGTCGGGGTGCGAACCGTCCACGACGTGGACGATCACGTCGGCATCGCCCACCTCTTCCAGCGTGGAGCGGAACGCCTCGACCAGCTGGTGCGGCAGGTTCCGCACGAAGCCGACGGTGTCGGTCAGGGTGAACACCCGGCCGTCCTCGGTCTCGGTCCGCCGCACGGTGGCGTCCAGCGTCGCGAACAGCGCGTTCTCGACGAGCACCCCGGCGCTGGTGAGCCGGTTCAGCAGGCTCGACTTGCCGGCGTTGGTGTACCCGGCGATGGCGACCGAGGGAATCGTGTGACGCTTGCGCTCCGCGCGCTTGGCCTCGCGCGCGGGCGCGAAGTCGCGGATCTGGCGACGCAGCTGCGCCATGCGCGTGCGGATGCGACGGCGGTCGAGCTCGATCTTGGTCTCACCCGGACCGCGCGAGCCCATGCCCGCGCCGCCCGCACCCACCTGGCCACCGGCCTGGCGGCTCATGGAGTCACCCCACCCGCGAAGGCGCGGCAGCAGGTACTCCAGCTGCGCGAGCTCGACCTGGGCCTTGCCCTCGCGGCTCTTGGCGTGCTGGCTGAAGATGTCGAGGATGACCGTCGTCCGGTCGATGACCTTGACCTTGACCACGTCCTCCAGAGCACGACGCTGGCTGGGGGCGAGCTCGGTGTCGGCGATCACGGTGTCCGCGCCGACGGCGGCGACGATGTCGCGCAGCTCCTCGGCCTTGCCCCGGCCGACGTAGGTCGCCGGGTCCGGGTGCGGACGTCGCTGCAGCACGCCGTCGAGGACGACCGCGCCCGCCGTCTCGGCGAGGGCGGCGAGCTCGCGCAGCGAGTTCTCGGCATCCTCCTGCTCGCCCTGCGGGTGGACGCCGACGAGGACGACGTTCTCGAGTCGCAGCTGCCGGTACTCGACCTCGGTGACATCCTCGAGCTCGGTGGAGAGCCCCGGGACGCGGCGGAGCGCCGCACGCTCCTCGCGATCCCACTGCTCGCCGTCGGCGTCGCCCGCCCCGATGGTCGCAGCATCCTGCAGCGCCTGCGCAGCGCCCAGCCGGCGCTCCTCGCCGCGGTCGCCGAACGTGCTGACGCGCCGTCCCGCTCGCGCTTCGGCGCGCGAAAGCACCCGATCCACCGGGTCCACCGGCGTCTCGTCGGTGCTGCCGGGGGTGGTCGTGTCTGTCATGTGTTCCTTTCACCGGATGCCGCAGGCCCGCGACGCCCGTAAACTCTACGCTCCCGCGCCCGCCCGCTCGTCGGCTACGCTCGACAGCCATGGGGGACGACCACTACTTCAGCGCGTCGCCCGCCAGCGCTGAGAACCTCCGTCGTGTGCCGGTGACCCTGGACGGCCGCGATGTCGAGGTGACGACCGCGGGCGGAGTGTTCAGTCCGGGTCACATCGACTCGGGCACCGAGGTGCTCCTGGCCAACACGCCTCCCCCACCGCCCGGCGGCCACCTGCTCGACCTCGGGTGCGGCTGGGGGCCGATCGCCCTGACGCTGGCCCTGCAGTCCCCGCGCGCGACCGTGTGGGCCGTCGACGTCAACGAGCGGGCCCTGGACCTCGTACGCCGCAACGCCGAGGCCCTCGGGCTCTCGAACGTCAACGCCTCGCTGCCCGAGGATGTTCCCGACGACATCTCGTTCCGCACCATCCGGTCCAACCCGCCGATCCGGGTGGGCAAGAACGTGCTGCACGGCCTGCTCGAGGAGTGGATCCCCCGCCTGGACGAGCGCTCGGACGCCTGGCTCGTCGTCCAGCGCAACCTCGGCTCCGACAGCCTGCAGCGCTGGCTCGCGGCGACCTTCGACCGCGGCTACAGCGTCCACCGCGCGGCGACCGGTCGCGGGTTCCGGGTCCTCAAGGTCCGCCGTCACGGCACTCCGGCGACCGCGGCGATCGACCTTCCGTGACGCGTCAGGCGAGGGCGACCTCGCCGGAGTAGACCAACGTCGCCGGGCCCGACAGCAGCACGTGCCGCTCGCCGTCGACCTCCGGCATCCGCACGCCCAGCACACCCCCCGGCACCGCGACGCTCCAGCGGTCGGGCGCGGCCCGGCCCGCCCATTCCCGGACAGCGAGGGCCGCGGCGGCCACGCCCGTGCCGCACGAGAGGGTCTCGCCGACCCCGCGCTCGAAGACCCGCATGCGGATGCTGCCGACGCCGTCCTTGACCAGCGGGTCGGCGGGGACGACGAACTCGACGTTCGCCCCGTGGGGCGGCTCGGGGTGCAGCTGCGGCTGGGCGGTCAGGTCGAGGGCGTCCAGTTCGCGCTCCTCGGGGAGGGCGACCACCACGTGGGGATTGCCGACGTCGATCCCGAGGCCCGGACGCGGCGCGCCGATGCCGCGCGCCCGCACGAGGACGTCCTGCGGCTCGACCCGCCAGGGACCGAGGTCGACTTCGAAGCCCAGATCGCTGGTGGTGACGGTCTTCACTCCGGCGCGCGTGCCGATCGGCAGCGGGCTGTCGCCGATGACGGCCAACCCGGCCTCGAGCAGGTAGCGGACGAAGACCCGCACGCCGTTGCCGCACATCTCGGCCTTCGAGCCGTCGGCGTTGCGGTAGTCCATGAACCACTCGGCACCGGCGGCTGCGGCATCGGCACCCTCGTCGATCGCGGCGGCGCGCACGACACGCAGGATGCCGTCGCCGCCGATCCCGAACCGGCGGTCGCACAGCACCGCGACCTGATCGTCGCTGAGCTCGAGCACCCCGTCGGCGTCGGGCACGATGACGAAGTCGTTGCCGGTGCCATGGCCCTTGGTGAACGAGATCTGAGGCATCGCCCCAGTCTAGGACCGCGCCCGGCACCGCCTCTCAGTCGGCGATGAGGCGCTTGCCGGTGGCCCACACCTCGAACGGCTCGTACTCCAGCGCCTCGTAGAAGCCCTGGGCGATGCCGTTGTCGGGGCGCACCATGAGCTGCACCTTGGGGCAGCCCATCGCCAGCAGTCGCTCCTCGGCCTCGCGGACGAGACGCCGCCCGATGCCCTGCTCGCGCCGGCGCGGGTCGCTGGCCAGGTAGTACATCCACCCGCGATGGCCGTCGTAGCCGGCCATCACCGATCCGACGACCTCGTCCTCGGCCACCGCGACCAGGAACAGCTCGGGCTGCACGGTGAGCTTGCGGCTGATGTCCTGGTACGGATTGTTCCAGGGTCTGGTCAGCCCGCTCGCCTGCCACAGGGCGACGACGGCTTCGGTGTCTGCGACGGAGAAGGCCCGGATCTCGACGGTCATGCCGTCGAGTCTGCCAGGCTCCCGGCATCCGATCCCGGATCCATCCACCGCAGTCCCGGATACCGCCGGAACCACGCCACCTGGCGACGGGCGTAGCGTCGCGTGAGGGCCTGCGTCTGCGCGATGGCCTCGCCCTCGCTCGACCGGCCGTCGAGCTGGTCCAGCGCCTGCGCGTAGCCGATGGCGCGGCGGGCGGTCACCCCCTGCTCGAGCCCGCGCGCCCGCAGCCGGCGCACCTCGTCGACGAGCCCGTCCGCCCACATCCGCTCGACGCGCGCGTCGAGGCGGGGCACGAGCTCCTCGCGCGGCACGGCGACGCCCACGAGGGTCGTGTCGGGATGCCACAGCAGCGGCACGTCCGGAAGGGCGGCGCCGTGGGTGGCCGACCCCTGCGCGAGCACCTCGAGGGCGCGGACGATGCGACGGCCGTTGCGCGGATCGACGCGGGCGGCCGTCGCCGGGTCCTTCTCGCGCAGCCGTGCGTACAGCGCTCCGGGACCGGCCGCGTCGAGCTCCGCCTCGAGCCGCGCGCGAAGCTCGTCATCGTGCGGCGGGAAGCGGAAGTCGAAGACGACGCTCGAGACGTACAGTCCCGACCCGCCCACCAGGACGGCGTCGGCGCCGCGCGCGTGGATCGCCCCGATCGCCTCGCGCGCGGCCGTCTGATACCAGGCGACGGCGGCCTCGTCGGTGACGTCCAGCACATCGAGGAGGTGATGCGGGATGCCGCGCCGCTCGGCCTCGGGGAGCTTGGCGGTGCCGATGTCCATGTCGCGGTACAGCTGCATGGCGTCGGCGTTGACGATCTCGGCCGGCGTCCCCCTCGCCGACAGCGCTTCGGCGAGATCCAGCGACAGCGCCGTCTTGCCGGTGCCGGTCGCCCCCACGACCGCCCACAGCCGCGGCCGGGCGCCGCTCACTCGCCGACGCGGAGCGTGGGCAGCCCGAGCGAGACCGCGCGCGGGCCGTCGCCTGCCGGAGCGGGCACGGCGCACGACTCCGCCTGCGACCGGTCCCACGCGTCCCCGGCCCGGGTGCGGCGGATCCGCAGCAGTTCACCGGCGGGCGCGTCGGCGAGCAGGTGGAAGGGGGCGGCGTGCGTGATCGTCACCGTCACCATGTCGCCCGGGCGGGGCACGTCGGACCCTTCCGGCACCTCGAAGTGAACCAGGCGGTTGTCCTCTGCGCGGCCGGTCATGCGGTGGGTCGCGGCATCCTTCTTGCCCTCGCCGGTCGACACCAGCACCTCGACCTCGCGACCGAGCTGGGCGTGGTTCTCTTCCAGCGAGATCCGCTCCTGCAGGGCGACGAGCCGCTCGTAGCGCTCCTGCACGACCGCCTTGGGGACCTGGTCAGGCATGGTCGCGGCCGGGGTGCCCTCGCGGATGGAGTATTGGAAGGTGAAGGCGCTGGCGAACCGCGCCTGCTCCACGACACGCAGCGTGTCCTCGAAGTCCTCGTCCGTCTCGCCGGGGAATCCGACGATGATGTCGGTCGAGATCGCCGCGTGCGGGATGCGCTCGCGCACACGGTCGAGGATGCCGAGGAACCGGTCGCTACGGTAGGAGCGGCGCATGGCCCGCAGCACCCGGTCGCTCCCCGACTGCAGCGGCATGTGCAGCTGGGGCATCACGGCGGGCGTCTCGGCCATCGCCTCGATGACGTCGTCGGTGAAGGCCGCGGGGTGGGGGCTGGTGAAACGGATCCGCTCGAGACCCTCGATCTCGCCGGCGGCGCGCAGCAGCTTGCCGAACGCCTGCCGGTCGCCGAACTCTACGCCGTAGGAGTTGACGTTCTGGCCGAGGAGGGTCACCTCGACGGCACCGTCGTCCACGAGCAGGCGGATCTCGCTGAGGATGTCGCCGGGTCGGCGGTCCTTCTCCTTGCCGCGCAGGCTCGGCACGATGCAGAACGTGCAGGTGTTGTTGCAGCCCACCGAGATCGACACCCAGCCGCTGTGCACGCTGTCGCGCTTGGTCGGGAGCGTGGAGGGGAAGACCTCGAGCGACTCGAGGATCTCGAGCTCGGCCTCGCCGTTGTGCCGCGCGCGCTCGAGCAGGCTGGGCAGCGACCCCATGTTGTGCGTGCCGAAGACGACGTCGACCCACGGCGCCTTTTCGAGGACAGCCTGCTTGTCCATCTGCGCGAGGCACCCGCCGACGGCGATCTGCATGCCCTCGTGCTTGTCCTTGCGGGACTTCAGGTGGCCGAGCGTGCCGTAGAGCTTGCCGGCGGCGTTGTCGCGCACCGCGCACGTGTTGATGACGACGACGTCGGCCTCGTCGCCGTCGGCGGCGCGGACGTAGCCGGCGCTCTCGAGCGACCCCGAGAGCCGCTCGGAGTCGTGGACGTTCATCTGGCAGCCGAAGGTGCGCACGTCGTACGTGCGCGCGCGGCCGTCCGTACCCGTTGCCGCGTCGGAGGGCGCGATGAGGGTGGGAGAGCTGGAGGGGGTCGACATGATGGGTGCCATTCTACGAGCGGATGCTGGCAGCCCAGGCCCCGCCCGCGTTCAGTCGAACCGCACTCCCCCGCCCGGGCCCGAACGGGGCGTCGGGCGGTGCGCGGCCAGCGCCTGGCGGGCCGCCGACATCGCCACATGACCGCCGTAGCCGCGGCGCGCCAGCTGCCCCGTCAGCCGCCGGAGGGCGGTCTCGGGTTCGAGTCCGGACATCGACCGCGCCTTCGCCAGCGCGAACTCCAGCGCGCGCTCCTCGTCGTCGTCGGGGAGCGCGCCCAGGGCGGCGTCGGCCACGTCCCGCGGAACCCCGCGCTTGGCGAGGGTCTGCGCGATCGCCCGCCGTCCGTGCCCTCGCCGGCCCGTGCCCGCGTGGACGAGCTGGTCGGCCAGCGCCGCGTCGTCGAGGTAGCCGCGCCGCAGGAAGTCGTCGATCACGGCTTCGACGTCCTCGGGCCCGACGTCCCGCTCGGCGACGACGGCGCGAGCCTCTCGGACGGACAGCGAGCGGGTGCGGAGCTTGCGCAGGAGCGTCCGTTCGGCGAGCTCGCGCTCGGTGTCGGCGCAGGAGCCCGCCTGGCCGGCGTCCGTCTCGTCCGGGCCGAACCGATCGTGCTCGACCGGACCGCCGTCCCTGTCCGGTGGCGGCGGCGCGCTCGCTGCGCCGAACAGCGGGATGACGGGGGCGACCCGCCCGCCCGAGAAGTCGTCCTCGGGCGGCGGGTCGCCGGCGTCGATGAAGCGGACCATCAGGCCGGGCGGCGCGCCGCCAGCTCGTCCTTCGCCGGCGTCTCGGCCTTGGGCTGGCCGATGCCCAGCTTGACCTTGATCTTGGACTCGATGTCGGCGGCGACGTCGACGTTCTTGATCAGGAAGTTGCGGGCGTTCTCTTTGCCCTGACCGAGCTGTTCGCCGTCGTAGGTGTACCACGCGCCGGACTTCTTGACGATGCCGTGCTCCACCCCGAAGTCGATGAGGCTGCCCTCGCGCGAGATGCCGACGCCGTAGAGGATGTCGAACTCGGCCTGCTTGAACGGCGGAGCCATCTTGTTCTTCACGACCTTCACACGCGTCCGGTTGCCGACCGCCTCGGTGCCGTCCTTGAGGGTCTCGATGCGGCGGATGTCCAACCGCACCGAGGCGTAGAACTTCAGCGCCTTGCCGCCGGCCGTGGTCTCGGGAGAGCCGAAGAACACGCCGATCTTCTCGCGCAGCTGGTTGATGAAGATCATCGTGGTGTTCGTCTGGTTCAGACCACCGGTCAGCTTGCGCAGCGCCTGCGACATCAGTCGCGCCTGCAGTCCGACGTGGGAGTCGCCCATCTCGCCCTCGATCTCGGCCTTGGGCACCAGCGCGGCGACGGAGTCGATGACGACCAGATCGATCGCGCCGGAGCGCACGAGCATGTCGGCGATCTCGAGCGCCTGCTCACCGGTGTCGGGCTGCGAGACCAGGAGCGAGTCGATGTCGACGCCGAGCTTCTGCGCGTAGTCGGGGTCCAGCGCGTGCTCGGCGTCGACGAACGCCGCGATCCCGCCCGCGCGCTGCACATTGGCGATGGCATGGAGGGTCAGGGTGGTCTTACCCGACGACTCCGGCCCGTAGATCTCGATGATGCGGCCGCGCGGGAGTCCGCCGATGCCGAGGGCCACATCCAGTGCGATGGAGCCGGTGGGGACGACTTCGACGGGCGCACGCTCGTCGCTGCCGAGCCGCATCACCGAGCCCTTCCCGAACTGCCGGTCGATCTGGGCGAGGGCCGTCTCGAGGGCCTTCTCGCGGTCGGCGGGTGATGGCATCGCGTGCTCCTTCTGCACTCTTCCCGTCAGCGGATGATCCGCGGACGGAGATCCGGTCGCCTGTAGGCTGTCCCGCTCCGCCCACCGGTGGGGCGGATGCTGGGACAAGGCTGGGGTGTCTTTCGACGCTGCTCACGCTACGAGGGGGCTCCGACATCCGTCGTCGCCACTCCCGCGCTGTGGACAGAATCGTCCTGGACACCCGCTGTGCAGGAGCCTATGCACCTCGAACACATCTTCGAGACGACACGCCGCGCGGCGGCTACTTCTTCGGATCGAGTCGCCCCACGCCGTACCGGCGCTCCGCCGGCACGTCCGCCTCGACGCACAGCGCATCCCAGATGTCGCGCGGCGGGATGCCGGCGGCCATCGCCTCGGCGGCCGTGCGGCCGCCGACGGCGGTCAGGATGAGGTCGGCCAGGAGCGAGGACGCCCTCGGACCGAACTCCTCGGCGACGGCGCGCTCGAACTCGCTGCGACGCATACGTGGGTGAAGGAGCGCGCGATCAGCGCAGCGAGAGCTCGGCGTCGACCGAGGCGACCAGCTCGTCCGGGACGACGTCGGGGAAGGTCTGCAGCCCCTCGAGGACCGAGATGCGGTCGCCCACCTCGCGCATGATCGTGGAGATGGGGATGTCGAGGGCTTCGGCGACCGAGGCGAGGATCTCGCTCGAGGCCTCTTTCTGGCCCCGCTCGACCTCGCTGAGGTAACCGAGGGCGACGCTGGCGCGGCTTGCCACCTGACGGAGGGTACGGCCCTTCTGCTGGCGGAAGTCACGAAGCACTTCGCCGATCTCTTGTCGAACCAGGATCATGGGTCCCCTCCTCACGTCTGATTCCCTTGCTGTCCGGGTGGACAACAGTACAACGGTGCTGGTGCCCAATCTAAACCCGCGCGCTGTGCAATGGGTGGGAATCACCGAATGTAACGGCGACGAAACACCGCTTGTTCCCGGGCCCGCGTCAGCCCTGGAGGTGCCCGAGGGCCAGGCGCAGGACGCCGGTGACGGTGTCCTGACGGATCCGCTCGCGGGTGCCCGACAGCGCAAGCTCCACCACCTCGGCCGAGGCCGGCGTCTCGACCGCGACAAATACGGTGCCCACGGGCCGGCCGTCCTGCGGATCGGGTCCGGCGACACCGGTCGTCGCCAGGCCCACGTCGGCGCCGAGGACCCGCCGGACCCCCGAGGCCATCTGCCGCGCCACCTCGGGGTCCACCGCGCCGCGGAGCGCGAGGAGGTCGGGGGCCACCCCCAGCACGGACTGCTTCACATCGGTCGCGTAGGCCACCACTCCCCCGCGGACGTGCGCGGACGCCCCCGGCACCGCGGTCAACGCCCCGGCCAGCAGTCCGCCGGTCAGCGACTCGGCGACGGCGACGCTCCAGCCGCGCTCGGCCAGTGCGGCGAGCACCTCTTGCGCGTCGGTCACTCGCCGCGCCGGGCCCGCCGGGCGCCGCGGACTTCGGCGACCACGTAGTCGATGCCGCTGGCGATCGTCAGGATCACCGCGACCGTCATCGCCGCGCCGTTCACCCACCAGATCCACTCGCCCACGACGGTCCACAGCGGCAGGAGCGACAGCGACAGCGCGACGCCCTGCGCCACGGTCTTGAGCTTGCCCATCCAGGCGGCGGCCAGCACGTGGTCGCTGACGACGGCGAGCCGGTAGACGGTGATGCCGATCTCGCGCACGAGGACGACGACGGTCACCCACCACGGCAGTTCCAGCAGGATCGACAGCCCGACGAACGCCGCGCCCGTGAGGACCTTGTCGGCGATGGGATCGAGGAGCTTGCCCAGATCCGTCACGATCTCGTGACGCCGGGCGATCCAGCCGTCCACCCCGTCGGTGGCGATGGCGACGATGAACAGCACCGCCGCCCACCACCGCAGCGCGCCGTCCGCCCCGCCGTCGGCGAGCAGCATCCAGACGAAGACGGGTGCGCAGAGGATGCGGACGACGGTGATGACGTTCGGCAGCTGCCGCGGGACGCTCATCGGTCGCGTCCCGTCAGTCCCCAGGCGTCCTCGTCCTCGTCGACCTCTTCGACCGGGTACCCCTCGAACTGCTGCTCGACGGGATCGGCGGCGTAGGGATCGGCGGGCTCCGCCGACGGCGCCGGCGGCACATCGGCGGCGTCGTCGCCGCGGATGCGGGCGAGGACGCCGGGCAGCTGCTCGGCGGTGACGAGCACGTCCCGCGCCTTCGACCCCTCGGAGGGCCCGACGATCTCACGGGACTCGAGCAGGTCCATCAGGCGCCCGGCCTTGGCGAAGCCCACGCGGAGCTTGCGCTGCAGCATCGAGGTGGAGCCGAACTGGGTCGACACCACGAGCTCGGCCGCCGCCAGCAGCAGCTCGAGATCGTCCCCGATGTCGGCGTCGATCTCCTTCTTCTCGGCCACGGCCGCCACATCGGGGCGGTACTCCGGCCGCGCCTGCGCGGTGACATGCGAGACGACCTTCTCGATCTCGGGTTCGCTCACCCACGCGCCCTGCACCCGCAGCGACTTGGAGGCGCCCATCGGCAGGAACAGCCCGTCGCCCTGGCCGATCAGGCGGTCGGCGCCCGGCTGGTCGAGGATGACCCGCGAGTCGGTGACGCTGGTGACGGCGAAGGCGAGCCGGGACGGCACGTTGGCCTTGATCAGACCCGTGACCACGTCCACGCTCGGGCGCTGCGTCGCCAGGACCAGGTGGATGCCCGACGCTCGGGCGAGCTGGGTGATGCGGACGATCGAGTCCTCGACATCTCGGGGCGCGACCATCATGAGGTCGGCCAGCTCGTCGACGACGACCAGCAGATACGGGTAGGGCTTGAGCACGCGCTGGCTGCCCTCGGGCAGCTTCAGCTCGCCGGCGACGACCGCGCGGTTGAAGTCGTCGATGTGGCGGAAGCCGAACGACGCCAGGTCGTCGTAGCGCATGTCCATCTCCTTCACGACCCACTGCAGCGCCTCGGCGGCCTTCTTCGGGTTCGTGATGATGGGGGTGATGAGGTGCGGGACGCCCGCGTAGCTGGTGAGCTCGACGCGCTTGGGGTCGATGAGCACCATGCGCACCTCTGACGGCTTGGCGCGCATGAGCAGGCTCGTGATCATCGAGTTGACGAAGCTCGACTTTCCCGACCCGGTGGAGCCGGCGACCAGCAGGTGGGGCATCTTGGCGAGGTTCGCCACGACGTACCCGCCCCCGACGTCCTTGCCGACGCCGATCGTCATGGGGTGTGTGGAGCTGCTCGCCGCCTGCGAGCGCAGGACGTCGCCGAGGGTGACGATCTCGCGGTCGGTGTTGGGGATCTCGACGCCGATCGCGCTCTTGCCGGGGATCGGCGCGAGGATCCTCACCTCGTTGGACGCCACGGCGTAGGCGATGTTGTTGGTGAGCGCGGTGATGCGCTCGACCTTGACGCCCGGCCCCAGCTCGATCTCGTACTGGGTGACGGTCGGGCCGCGCGAGAAGCCGGTCACGCGGGCGTCCACCGAGAACTGGTCGAGCACCCCGGTGATCGCGCGGACGGTGTCGTCGTTGGCCTGCGAGCGCGCCTTGTGCGGCGTGCCGGCGGCCAGCGCCTGCACCGACGGCAGGCGGTACGGCGAGTGGGGCGCGTCGTGGGGGCCGTCGCTGCCGAGGCCGGACAGGCCCGGCAGCGCGCCGTCATCGACGGGCTCGTGCGCCGAGTCGTCCTGCAGGGTCGTGCCGCCCTTGCGCGCGGCCTTCGCCGCCCCGGCGAGGACGGCGGGGTCGATGACCTCGGTGAGGGCCTCGGATGCCGTCGGCGCGGGGGCTGCGGCCGGGACGGGCTCGATCGCCTTCTCGAAGCCGCCCTCGGAGTGGACGGGGCTGAGCAGCTCGGTGAGGTCCTGCGAGCCGAGGACGCCGTCGGAGTCCTTCTCGCGCCCGGTCTTGTTGCGCCGCCACCACGGGAGGGTGTCGTCGTCGCCGCCGCCGGCGGCGGACCCGGCATCCGGTTCGAATCGCGGACGCGGCTCGGCGTCGAACATCCACGTGTAGAGCTCGCCCAGACGCCGGCCGATGCGGTTGGGGGGCGTCTTGGTGATGATCAGGATGCTCAGCACGGTCAGCAGCGTCAGGACCACGTAGGCGCCGACGTCGGTGAGGAGCATGGCCAGCGGCTCGCCGGCCATCCACCCGAACAGGCCGCCGGCGCCGCTGAGGGCCGGGAGCCCCTCGTTCGGCTGAGGGCGGCCGCCGGCGACGTGGCAGAAGCCGGCGACGGTGAGCACGAACATGCCGAAGCCGATGCCGATCCGCCCGTTGTCGTGGACGGACGAGGGGTGGCGGAACATCCAGCCGGCGAGGATCAGCAGCAGGACGGGGAGGATGAACGCCTCGCGGCCGAGGAGGCCGCCCACGGAGTACGCGCTGATCGCCGCCGCGGCATCCGTGCCGATGAAGAACCACTCGACGACGGCGCCGGCCACCGCCAGCATCACCAGCAGCAGCGGGAAGCCGTCGCGGCGCTCGTCCTTGCTCAGGGTCTCGGGGCCGAACGCGCGGAACGCGCCGCCGACCGCGTGGGCGAGACCCAGCCACGCCCGCACGGCGGCGGGCGGTCGCTCGGCCTCGCCGACGTAGCGCTTGGGCGCCGGCTCGGGTTTGCGGGACCGCGACGACGACCCCTTCGCGGGTGCGGCGGCGGGCGCACGGGAACTGCGTGGCATGGTTCCACGGTAGGCCGGGCATCGGACTTTCGCCCGCAACCACGCGGGACGAGCGCCCTGCCGGGCTCAGTTGAGGCGCTTGACCATGGTGTCCCGCCCATGGCCAGACCGGGTCACCGCGAACCCCTCGCTGCGGTAGAGCGTGACGGCGAAGTTGTCGCGTTCGACGCTCAGGCTCAGCCGGCCGTACCCGCTCGCGCGAGCGTGATCGCACAGCTGCTGCAGCAGCGCCCTGCCCACACCGTGGGCCCGCCACATCGGGCGCACGCCGATGATGAGCTCGGGCACACCCGTGCCGACGTAGCCGAAGCCGGGGTCGGTGCGGGGGAACATGCGGTACCAGGCCGCGCCGATCGGCTCGCCGCCCGGCGCCGTGGCGACGAAGCCGGCATCCCCCGGCCTCATCCACCCGGCGACGTAGCGGCTGTGCTCGGGGCTGGTGAGCACCTGATGCTTGGGCCGCTCGGCGCCCGCACGCCAGTTCGCCGCCTCGACGACCATGTCGCCGAGGAAGGCGCCGTCGGCCTGGGCGGCCGGGCGGACCCGGTATGCGGGGGGCATGCCGCGATCATACGGCCGCCCGCCGCGGCGCACCCACCGCCCGGACTACGCCTCGATGACCAGCGGCACGATCATCGGGCGGCGGCGCAGCCGCTGGTTGACCCAGCGGCCGATCGTCCGGCGGACGACCTGCGACAGCGCGTGCTGGTCGCGCACGCCGGACTGGGCCGCCTCGTGCAGGGCGGCGGCGATCTTGGGCTTGACGTCGTCGAAGACGGCATCCTGCTCGGCGAAGCCGCGCGCGTGGATCTCGGGGCCGGTGATGATGCGGCCGGTCGCGGCGTCGACGACGACGATCACCGAGATGAAGCCCTCCTCGCCGAGGATCCGGCGGTCCTTGAGGTCCGCATCGGTGATCTCGCCCACGGTCGATCCGTCGACGTAGACGAAGCCGAGGTCGAGCTGGCCGACCACCGTCGCGTCGCCGTCGCGCAGGTCCACGACGGTGCCGTTCTCGCCGAGGATCGTGCGATCGGAGGGGATGCCGCTGTCCTGCGCGAGCCGGGCGTTGGCCATGAGGTGCCGGTACTCGCCGTGGATCGGCAGGACGTTGCGCGGCTGCAGGATGTTGTAGCAGTACAGCAGCTCGCCCGCCGCGGCGTGGCCGGACACGTGCACCTTGGCGTTGCCCTTGTGCACGACGTTCGCGCCGAGCTTGGTGAGGCCGTCGATGACGCGGTACACGGCGTTCTCGTTGCCGGGGATCAGGCTCGAGGCGAGGATGACGGTGTCCCCCGGCCCGGGCTCGATCTCGTGGTCGAGGTTCGCCATGCGGCTGAGCACCGCCATGGGCTCGCCCTGGGAGCCCGTCGACATGTAGACGATGCGGTCGTCGGGCAGGTCCCGCGCCTTCTTGTAGTCGATGAGGACGCCCTCGGGGACCTTGAGGTAGCCCAGGTCCTCGGCGATGGTCATGTTCCGCAGCATGCTGCGGCCCAGCAGCGCGACGCGCCGGCCGTGGGCGGCAGCGGCATCCAGCACCTGCTGCACGCGGTGGACGTGGCTCGAGAAGCTCGCGACGATGACGCGGCGCGGCGCCTTGCCGATGACCTGGTCCAGGACGGGGCCGATCTCGCGCTCGAGCGGCGTGAAGCCCGGCACGTCGGCGTTGGTGGAGTCGACCATGAACAGGTCCACGCCCTCCTCGCCGAGGCGCGCGAACGCGCGCAGGTCGGTGAGGCGGCCGTCGAGCGGCAGCTGGTCCATCTTGAAGTCGCCGGTGGCCAGCACCATGCCGGCGGGCGTCCGGATGGCGACGGCGAGCGCGTCGGGGATGGAGTGGTTGACGGCGACGAACTCCAGATCGAACGGGCCGAGCTGCTCGCGCTGGCCCTCTGCCACCGTCAGGCTGAAGGGCTTGATGCGGTGCTCCTTCAGCTTCGCCTCGGTGAGGGCGAGCGTGAGCCCGGAGCCGACGAGCGGGATGTCCCGCTTGAGCTTGAGCAGGTAGGGCACCGCGCCGATGTGGTCCTCGTGGCCGTGCGTGAGCACGACGCCGACGATGTCGTCCAGGCGCGACTTGATGGGCTCGAAGTCCGGCAGGATCAGGTCGACGCCCGGCTGGTGCTCCTCGGGGAAGAGCACGCCGCAGTCCACGACGAGCAGCTTGCCGTCGAACTCGAACACCGTCATGTTGCGGCCGACCTCGCCGAGGCCGCCGAGCGGCGTCACGCGCAGGGTGCCTGCGGCCAGCGCGGGGGGATCGTACGGGGTGGTGGGCATTGTGAGCCTCCTTCGGATGCCGCGGCATCCGTTCGCGTGTCGTCCCGCGGCCGTGTCGGCGGCGGGACGTGGGTCATCTGGTCGTGCCCGAGACCTTCGGCAGCGCGCCGCCGGCGGCGGCGTTGCGGTCGGGGCGGAAGTTGGAGAAGTCGACACCGGGCACGTCGGTCACCAGCGCCAGCTCGTCCTCGATCATCGCCGCCTCCCACTCCTCCGGTCCCACCAGGGGCAGGCGCACGCGCGGGCTGCCGATGCGCCCGAGGCCGTGCAGGATGTACTTCGCCGAGACGGTGCCGGGCACGTGCGTCATGACGGCGCGCACGAGGGGCTCCAGCTGCATGTGCGCGGCCGTCGCCGCCTTCAGGTCGCCGCGGTTCACAGCATCCACGATCACTCGATACGGCTGGGCGGCGATGTTCGCCGTCACGCCGATGAGGCCGGTCGCACCGATCGACAGGTGCGGCAGGACGTTGGCGTCATCGCCCGAGAAGTACATCAGGTCGGTCTGGTTGAGCACGCGGCTGACCTCGCTGAAGTCGCCCTTGGCGTCCTTGACGGCCAGGATGTTCGGGTGCTTGGCCAGGCGCAGGATCGTCTCGTACTTGATCGGCACGCCGGTGCGCCCCGGGATGTCGTAGAGGATCACCGGCAGGTCGGTGGCGTCGGCGACGAGGCGGAAGTGGGTGAGGATGCCCGCCTGGGTGGGCTTGTTGTAGTACGGGGTGACGATCATGATGCCGTCCGCGCCCGCGCGCTCGCTCGCCTTGTAGAGCTCGATGGCGTGCGCGGTCTCGTTCGACCCGCCGCCGGTGATGATCGACGCGCGGCCGGCGGCGACGTCCTTGCCGACCTCGACCAGGCGCAGCTTCTCGGCGTCGGTGAGGGTGGAGGTCTCACCGGTGGTGCCGGTGACGACGATGCCGTCGGCACCGGCGGTGATGACGTCGTCGATGTGCTTCTCGACCGCGAGCCAATCCACTTCGCCGTCGGCCGTCATCGGAGTGACGAGCGCGACGAGCACCTGCCCGAAAGGATTGCCCGTATGCGTCATGCCTTCAGGGTATCTGCTCGGCGGTTCCCGCCGTTGCCGGCCCCCGTCTCGTCCACATCACTTCTCGTCCACATCACGTGATGCGCACGAGATCACCCGTTGCGAACCGGAAACAGCGGGTGATGTCGTGCGCATCACGTGATCCGTGACGGATGCCGGGGCATGGGGGGCGGGGCGGGGGCTGGGCCCGGTGGGGCGGGGTCAGAGGCAGGGAGGGGCCGGTCAGGGGCGGGGGTCAGCCGCAGGAAGCGGTAGCGGATGCCGGTGCGCGAGGTCAGCCAGCCGTCGGCGGGGTCGGCGGACTCCGCCGTCCACGCCGAGCGGTCCGGGGCGAAGGTGTCGCCGTCGACGTCGAGGTCGAGCTCGGTGACCTCGAGGCGGTCGGCCATGGCAATCGCGGGCCGGAAGAGCTCGCCGCCCCCGATCACCCACACCCACTCGGGCTCGCCGTCCGCGGCGAGCGCGAGGGCCTCGTCGAGCGAGCCGGCGCGCTCGGCGCCCTCGGCCGACCAGTCCGGGCGGCGGGTCACGACGATGTTGCGCCGGCCGGGCAGCGGGCGGAAGCGGTCGGGGAACGACTCCCACGTCCGGCGCCCCATCACGACCGGGAAGCCCAGCGTGACCGCCTTGAAGTGCGCGAGGTCCTCGGGCACATGCCACGGCATCGTGCCGCCGGCGCCGATCACTCCCCCGCGGGCCTCGGCCCACACCAGGCCGACGCGGCTCATACCGCCACGGCTCCGCGGATGGCCGGGTGATGCCGGTAGTCCTCGAGCACGAAGTCCTCGAAGGCGTAGTCGAAGATCGAGGCCGGGGTCCGCGCGAACGTCAGCGTCGGCAGCGGATACGGCTCTCGAGTCAGCTGCTCGGCGACCTGCTCCCGGTGGTTGTCGTAGATGTGGCAGTCCCCGCCCGTCCACACGAAGTCGCCCGGCTCGAGGCCCGTCTGCTGGGCGATCATCATCGTCAGCAGCGCGTACGAGGCGATGTTGAAGGGCACGCCGAGGAAGAGGTCCGCGCTGCGCTGATAGAGCTGGCACGACAGCCGCCCGTCGGCGACGTAGAACTGGAAGAGGGCGTGGCAGGGAGCCAGCGCCATGTCGGGGATGTCGGCGGGGTTCCACGCCGAGACGATGAGGCGGCGGGAATCGGGATCCGCGCGGATCTGCTCGACGACCTGGGCGATCTGGTCGATGCGCCCGCCGTCCGGTGTCGGCCACGACCGCCACTGCACGCCATACACGGGGCCGAGTTCGCCGGCGGCATCCGCCCATTCGTCCCAGATCGTCACGCCGTGCTCACGCAGCCACGAGACGTTGGAGTCGCCGCGCAGGAACCACAGCAGCTCGTACGCGATGGACTTGAAGTGCACGCGCTTGGTCGTGATCAGCGGGAACCCCTGCGAGAGGTCGTAGCGGATCTGCCGCCCGAACGCGCTCGTCGTCCCCGTGCCGGTGCGGTCGCCCTTGCGCGTGCCGTGCGCCAGCACGTCGCGCAGCAGGTCTTCGTACGGGGTCGCGATCGCGGTGGTCGTCACGGCTCACACGTTACCCCGCCCGCGGCGGGCGGGACGAAGACCCACGGATGCCGTCATACGGCGACATTCCGAGTCCGTTCAGCCGAATGCACTTAGGCTGGAGTGCTGTGGATCTGTTGAGCGCATTCATCGGCCTCGCCGCCCTGCTGGCGGTGACGGTCGGACTCGGTCTGCTGCTTCGCTGGCGTCAGGGCCGGCCGCAGCGGCACATCCCGCACGAGGTGATCGAACCCCAGCGGCTGGGAGCCGACTCCCTGGGCGAATCGGCGACCCTGCTGCAGTTCAGCACCGAGATGTGCACGAAGTGCCCCGGCGTCCACCGCCTGCTCTCGAGCGTCGCCGAAGGCCGCGAAGGCGTGCGCCACCTCGACATCGACGTGACCCACCGCCCCGACATCGCCAAGCACTTCCACGTGCTGCAGACCCCCACCACCCTCGTCCTCGACCGCGACGGCGTCGTGCAGACCCGCTTCGGCGGCGCGCCGACCCGCGACGTCCTCGAGCTCGAGCTCACCCGGCTGACAGGATCGCCCGCCCATGCCTGAAACGCCCGCCCGCCGCGGCATCGACCCGCGCGGCCCCCGATTCGCCGCCGCCATCACCGCGGTGCTGCTGCTGATCGACGTCGCTCTGGGCCTGGTCGGCCTGTCGACCGACCGCGGGAGCGGCTGGGCCATCCAGGCGGCGTCGCTGGGCGAGCGGGTGCTCGACCCGGCCTTCCTGCTGCTGCTGGTGATCGCGCTGCTGTTCGTGTGGGGCGTCGCCGCGCCCCGGACGGCGCCTTGGGGCGTGCTCTACCGCACCCTCGTGCAGCCCCGGCTGTCGCCCCCGACCGACCTCGAGGATCCGCGCCCGCCTCGCTTCGCCCAGGGCGTCGGCCTGTTCGTCAGCGCCGTCGGGCTCGTCCTGCACCTCGCCGGGGTCCCCTGGGCGCTGCCGATCGCCGCCGCGATGGCGTTCGTCGCGGCCTTCCTCAACGCCGTGTTCGGGCTGTGCCTGGGCTGCCAGCTCTACCTCGTGCTGCAGCGCGCCGGGATCGTGGGCCGCGAGCGGCCCGGCGTGGCCTGAGGGCGGCATCCGTGGATCGAGGGGCGATGTCAAGCCTTCTCAGCGGTCCGGGGCGCTGGTTAGGCTGACGCCGAAGGTCCGCGCCGCGGGCCACCGAGCCGGGAGGTCCCCCACATGACTGTGACGAGCGAAGCCACCACCGCCTGGAAGGGCGGCCTCACCGACGGATCCGGCGAGGTGACGTTCGTGTCGTCGGGCCTGGGGACCTACCCCGTGAACTGGAAGGCGCGCAGCGAGGGCTCCGGCTCGGTCACGACGCCCGAAGAGCTGATCGCCGCGGCGCACTCGGCGTGCTTCAGCATGGCGCTGTCGAACATGCTCGCCCAGAACGGCACCCCACCGGAGTCGATCGAGACCGACGTGTCGGTGACCTTCAAGCCGGGGACCGGCATCACCGGCAGCCACCTCAACGTCAACGCCGTCGTCCCGGGCCTGGAGCCCGAGGACTTCGAGCGCATCGCGCAGGAGGCCAAGGTCGGCTGCCCGGTCTCGCAGGCGCTCGCCGGCGTGGAGATCACCCTCGAGGCCACGCTTGCCTGACGGCGCCGCGGCGCCGAGTGACAGGACCGCTGGCGACGGCGCGCGCGGGCGCGTCGTCGTCGTCGGCGCGTCCGGCCTCATCGGCCGCGCCCTCGTGGCGAGCCTGCGCGCCGACGGCATCGGCGTCACCCAGCTGGTGCGCCGCCCCGCGCGCGGCCCGGACGAGGTCGAGTGGCTGACCTCGGCCGAGACCCTCGACCCGGCGGTGCTCGACGGGGCGGATGCCGTCGTGGGCCTCAACGGCGCGACGATCGGCCGCTTCCCCTGGACGCCGTCGTACAAGAACACCCTGCTGTGGTCGCGCGTCACCCCGACCCGCGCCCTCGCTCGCGCGGTGCGCGAGCTCGGCGCCGACGCCCCGCTGCTGGTGTCGGCGTCGGCGGTGGGTTACTACGGCAGCGCACCGGGCAGGCGCCTGGACGAGGGATCGCCGCGCGGCGAGACGTTCCTCGCGGATCTCTGCGTCGAGTGGGAGGCGGCGGCACGGGGCGCCGGCGACGCCGCCCGCGTCGCGTTGCTGCGAACGGCGCCGATCGTCCACCGGGACGGCGTGCTCAAGCCGCTCATGACGCTCACCGCCCTCGGGGTGAGCGGTCCGATCGGACGCGGCACCCAGACGTGGCCGTGGATCTCGCTGCCGGACGAGGTTCGGGCGATCCGGCACGTCATCGATCACGGCATCACGGGGCCGGTGAATCTCACCGGCCCTGAGCGGGCCACCGCGAACGACCTGGGGTTCGCCCTGGCACGGCGGATGAACCGGCCCTTCCTCGTCCGCGCGCCGGAATGGGGACTGCGCCTCGTGCTCGGACGCGACGCGACCGAAGCCCTGCTCACCTCGGACGCCGACGTCGCGCCCCGCGTGCTGCAGGACAGCGGCTTCACCTTCGCCCACCCGACCGTCGAGCAGGCCGTCGCCGAGGCGGTGCCCGCGCGCTGACCCGGGGTCAGCGGCGGCCGGCCTCGAGGCGGATCGCCCGGCGCACCGCCTCGCGGGCGCGCCGGCGGTCCCCCGCGGCGTCGTACGCGAGACCCAGGCGGTACCACGCCGCCCAGTCGTCGGGATTCTGCTCGGCGTCGGCCCGGTAGGCGGGGAACAGTGCCGCCGCCTCGTCCCGCACGGCGCGGCCGCTCGGGCGCACCGTCACCGGATCGACAGGAAGATTGCCCTCTGCTTCGAGCCTGCGGCCGAGCTGCTGCGCACGGACGCCGAACCACAGCTCGCGCCCGAGCGCCCACAGTCCGATGACCGGCAGGACGACCAGCGCGGCGCCCATCGCCACCGCGGTGGCGTCACCCGAGGACAGCAGCAGCCACGCGCGCTGGCCGACGAGGGCGATGTACAGCGCGAGCAGCACCGCCATCAGGGCGACGCCGAGCCGCGCGGTCATGCGCCGGTGCTGCGCGCGACCTGCCCGGACCCGCCGCGCTCGGTCGTGCGCGGGCCCGTCGGCGCATCCTTGGGGCGCACCCCGATGTCGATCAGGCTGTCCAGGCCGATCACGACGCCGCGCGCGTCGCGCGCCGCGCCGAGGGCGAGGCGGATGCCGGGGCCGTAGGCGAGCGCCGGTTCCACGGTGTCGTGGACGATCGTGAGCGACTCCCCCGGGCCCGACAGCACCGTCTCCTGCCGGGCGATGACCCCCGGCCGCCGGAGCGAGTGGATCGGGACGCTTGCGACCTGCTGTCCGCGCGCACGCTGGTCGACGTGGGGGGAGGCGACGGGGCCGACCTCGGAGCGTGCCGCCGCGATCAGCTCGGCCGTGCGCACAGCGGTGCCGCTCGGCGAGTCGACCTTGGTCTCGCGGTGGGCCTCGACGATCTCGATGGAGGGGAAGAACGGCGCGGCGACGGCGGCGAGCGCCGACCCGAGCACGGAGCCGAGCGAGAAGTTGGGGATGAAGACCGCGCCGGTGCCGGCGGCCTCGACGAGCGGCCGCACGAGAGCGATGCGCTCGGCCGACCAGCCGGACGTGCCGACCAGGACGTTGAGCCCGCGCTCGATGGAGGCGCGCACGACGTCGATCGAGACCGCGGGGGTCGACGCGTCGACGACCAGGTCGGCGCCGTCGAGCTCGGCCAGGTCCGAGCGCGAGGTGAGCACCGCCGACACCTCGAACCCGGGCTCGGCGTCGACGACGTCCCGAATGATGGCCCCGAGCTTGCCGGTGCCGCCGACGATCGCCACGCGCGTTGTCATGGGGTCCATCCTAGGCGCGGCATCCCCGGCATCGCGGCGCATACCCTGGTCTGGTGGTCACCCTGCGCGAAGCTCCCGCCGACTCCCCCGCGGCCCGCATGCTGCTCGAGGAATACTTCCGCTCGCGCGAGATCGGCTTCGCCCATCAGGGCATCGCCTACACGCCGGTCCTCCCCGATGCCGCCGTGTTCACGCCGCCCGCCGGCGTCTTCCTCGTCGTCGAGGACGACGAGGGGATGGAGGTGGGATGCGGCGGCATCCGCCTCATCGCCGACGGGCCCCTCGGGCGGCGCTACGAGGTGAAGCATCTCTACCTGCGTCCCGAGACGCGCGGGCTCGGGTGGGGCCGGCTGCTCATGGCGGAGCTGGAGCGGCGGGCACGGCAGTGGGACGCCCGGGAGCTGGTGCTCGACACCCACCACTCGCTCGAGGCGGCCGCCGCGCTCTACGCCCGCACGGGCTTCGCCGCGATCGACCGCTACAACGACAACCCCAACGCCACGAGGTGGTACGGCAAGCCGCTGGCGGCCGATCCGGGGGCTTAGGCCCCGCTCAGACCGGGTAGACCTCGGGCAGGCCGGTCCGCATCTCGACGGGCAGGTGCGCCATGTCGTTGTGGGACAGCAGCGTCCACGGCCGCCCGGGCCGCTGCGCGATGACGGTGAGCCCGCAGTGCGCCTGGTTGAGGGTCATCCAGCGCCACTCCTGCGCCTGCATGACCTCGCGCACGAACCACGCGATCACGAAGTTGTGGGTGATGAGCAGCTCGTGGACCTCGCCGCCGCGCCGCGCCAGGAACTCGCTGACCGCATCGGCCATCTGGGCGCGTCCGGCCTCGATCTCGGCCTCGGTCACCGAGCCGAAGAACGGCTCGAAGGCCGCCGGCGTCTCGGGTGTGATGCCCGTGGGCACGCAGTCGAACAGCAGCGCGGTCGGCTGAGGCGCGAGCGACGGCATCCGTTCGGCGACGGCACGTGCCGTCTGACTCGCCCGCTCCAGCGGCGAGTGCCACACCGCGTCGAAGGGCACGCCGCCCAGCCGATCGGCGAGCAGCGACGCCTGCCGGCGGCCGCGCGGCGACAGCGGCCCGTCGTCGACGCCGTGCTCGGCATCCTGGTGCTCACCATGCCGCACGAGGTAGATGTAGTGCGTCACAGGACAGAGCTCACTTCGTCGTCGATGGGGAATCCGAGGCGCGCAAAGCGCCTGTTCCACCCTACGTGACGTCGCCGACGCGATCGGTCAGGTGTGGACGGTCACTCGGAGGCGCGGGCGATGTCCGAGAGCTGCGCGCGGCTCAGCCGGATACCGACGCCCTTGACGAGCTCTTCGACGTGCTCGGGAGCGTAGGCGTTGACGATCGGCGCGGTGACGAGCTTCTGCGCGAGCAGCCACGCCACGGCCACGGCGGCGTCCGGCACCCCGAGCTGCGTGCCGACCGCGTCCAGTGCCCGCAGCGTCCGGCTGCCACGCCGGTTGAGGTTCGCCGCGAGCTGCGCGCCGCGGTACGACAGGCTTCCGCGCTGCCGGGTGCGGTGGCGCCCCGACAGGAATCCGTGCTCGAGGGCGTGCGACGGGGTGACGGCGATCCCCTGCGCTCCGGCGACGAGCCGCAGATCGGCGTCGAACTCGTGGCGGCGCAGGACGTTGTAGGGCACGTCGAGCACGGTGATGCGGGGGTACCCGGCCGACGCCAGGATGCGGGCCTCGACGAGCTGGGCGGCGCTGTAGCCCGCCGCACCCACCGCGCGGACCTTGCCGGCCTCGACGAGCCACTCGGCCGTGGCGAGGGTGTCCTCGAGCGAGGCGGACGAGTCTGCGACGGCGTCGAGGTAGAGCACATCGAGGCGGTCCGTCCGCAGGCGGGTGAGGGCGGCCTCGACCGCGCGCACGAGATTGACCGGTCCGAGCCCGGGGTTGTCGGGGTGTCCCCCGATGCGGTCGACCAGGACGATGTCGTCGCGGAGTCCGCGGGAGTGGATCCACTGACCGATGATGTGCTCGCTGCGCCCGCCGGAGTAGCTGTCGGCGGTGTGCACGACGTTGCCGCCGAGCTCGGCGTAGCTGTCGAGGATGCGGTGGCTGGATTCCAGATCGACGTTCCAGCCGAACTCCGCGGCCCCCAGGATGAGCGGGAAGATCGAGAACCCGGCGTCGCCCAGGGGGACCCGCACAGCGGACCCGAGGGAGGGCCCCTGCACCGGGATCGGGGCTGACGGGTGGAGGTGCGGCCCGGTGGTCGGCGCGCCGGCGGAGCGGGTGTCGGTCTCTACGCCGATGGGTCCCATGTCTCCACCCCCTGCGTTCCGCTTGCGCCGGACTGCTGGCCTTCTCGCGCCCCCCGGCACGTACTCACAGGGTACGTCCTGCCACCTGTGCGTCCGCCTTTTGCGTCGGCACGTGACGAGAATGCGTATAACGCTTTCATCACGAAATACGACGGCGCCCGCCCCCCTGGAAGGGGGCGGGCGCCGATCGTTGCGGGGTCAGCCCTCGGCGGGCGCCTCGGGGCCGGGGTTGGCCGCCGCGCGACCATCCTGATCGGCCGCCTCTTCGAGGACCGGCTCGAGCGACAGCTTGCCGCGGTCGTCGATCTTGGTGATGCGCACGAGCAGCTTCTGGCCGACCGAGAGCACGTCCTCGACGTTCTCGACGCGCTTGCCGCCGGCGAGCTTGCGGACCTCGCTGACGTGGAGCAGGCCGTCCTTGCCGGGCAGCAGCGAGATGAAGGCGCCGAAGGTGGCGATCTTCACGACCGTGCCCAGGAACTGCTCGCCGACCTCGGGGTTGGTGGGGTTGGCGATGGCGTTGACCTGCGCACGCGCGGCCTCGGCCGACGGGCCGTCCACGGCGCCGATGTAGACGGTGCCGTCCTCTTCGATCGAGATATCGGCGCCGGTCTCGTCCTGGATGGCGTTGATCGTCTTGCCCTTCGGGCCGATCAGCTCGCCGATCTTGTCCACCGGGATCTGCACGCTGATGACGCGGGGCGCGGTCGGCGCCATCTCGTCGGGCGAGTCGATCGCGGCGTTGAGCACACCGAGGATCGTCAGGCGGGCGTCGCGGGCCTGCTGCAGGGCAGCGGACAGCACCGACGACGGGATGCCGTCGAGCTTGGTGTCCAGCTGGATCGCCGTGACGAACTCGCTCGTGCCGGCGACCTTGAAGTCCATGTCGCCCAGGGCGTCCTCGGCGCCGAGGATGTCGGTCAGCGCCGCGTAGCGGGTCTGCCCGTCGACCTCGTCCGACACCAGGCCCATCGCGATGCCGGCGACCGGCGCGCGCAGCGGCACACCGGCGTTGAGCAGCGACAGGGTGGACGCGCAGACCGAGCCCATCGAGGTGGAGCCGTTCGAGCCCAGCGCCTCGGAGACCTGGCGGATGGCGTACGGGAACTCCTCGCGGCCCGGCAGCACGGGGACGAGGGCGCGCTCGGCCAGGAAGCCGTGCCCGATCTCGCGGCGCTTGGGGCTGCCGACCCGGCCGGTCTCACCGGTCGAGTAGGGCGGGAAGTTGTAGTGGTGCATGTACCGCTTGCTCGTCGTGGGCGAGAGCGAGTCGATCTGCTGCTCCATCTTCAGCATGTTCAGCGTGGTGACGCCCATGATCTGGGTCTCGCCGCGCTGGAAGATCGCCGAGCCGTGCACGCGCGGGATGACCTGGACCTCGGCATCCAGCGGGCGGATGTCGGCGAGGCCACGACCGTCGATGCGCACGCCCTCGGTGAGGATGCGACCGCGGACGATCTTCTTGGTCACCGACTTGTACGCCGCCGAGAACTCCAGCGTCGCCGCTGCGGGGAGCTGCTCCGCCTCGACGGCCGCGATCAGCTCGGCCTTGACGCGGTCCTTGACCGCGTCGTCGGCGTTCTGGCGCTCCTGCTTGTCGGCGATCTGGTAGATGCCCACCAGCTCGTCGTACGCGCGGCCGGCGACGAAGTCGTAGACCTCCTGGCTGTAGGGCAGGAAGACCGGGTAGACGCCGGGCTCCTTCGAAGCGCTCGCGGCGATCGAGGCCTGCGCCTCGACGAGCTGCTTGATGAACGGCTTCGAGGCCTCGAGGCCCTGCGCGACGACCTCTTCGCTCGGCTTGGTGGCGCCGCCCTTGATGAGGTGCCAGCTGTGCTCGGTGGCCTCGGCCTCGACCATCATGATCGCGACGTCGCCGTCGGGCAGCACGCGGCCGGCGACGGTGATGTCGAACACGGCGTCCTCGAGGACCTTCACGTTCGGGAACGCGACCCACTGGTCGGCGTGCTCGCCGTGGCCGGGGACGAGCGCCAGGCGGACGCCGGCGATCGGGCCCGAGAACGGCAGACCCGAGATCTGGGTCGACGCCGAGGCGGCGTTGATGGCGAGGGCGTCGTAGAACTCGCCCGGCGCGATCGACAGGACGGTGACGACGATCTGGACCTCGTTGCGCAGGCCGTCGACGAACGACGGGCGCAGCGGGCGGTCGATCAGACGGCACACCAGGATCGCCTCGGTCGAGGGACGGCCCTCACGACGGAAGAACGAGCCGGGGATCTTCCCGGCGGCGTACGAGCGCTCCTCGACGTCGACGGTCAGCGGGAAGAAGTCGAAGCCTTCGCGGGGCTGCTTGCCGGCGCTGGTGGCCGACAGCAGCATCGTCTCCTCGTCGAGGTACGCCGCGACGGCGCCCTGCGCCTGCTGGGCGAGTCGTCCGGTCTCGAACCGGACGGTGCGGGTGCCGAAGCGGCCGTTGTCGAGGACGGCTTCAGCAGCGGTGATTTCCGGACCTTCCAAGAGGTCCCTCCTTCTTTGTTTAGGCTCGCACGTCCGTGTGACGCGCGAGTCGCAAGCGAAGGAGCAGGAACAGGCAGATCTCGGCGCGCGGCGGAAGCCGCGGTGCGCCAGCACTGGCCACCAGTAGAAATCCACCCGGCGCGACGCGACGAGGAGACCACCACAGGGGACCAGCTAGCTGCCGGCCTGCTCCGTGAGCTCATGTTGAATTGAGCGGATGCCGCAAGGGCAACCTTCACGATGCTATCAGCGTCGCCTAGGGTGATGCCCATGAGCACCGACGACAAGCCGCAGGGCGCGGCATCCGATGAGATGAAGCGCAAGTTCAAGGAGGCGCTCGAGAAGAAGAACGCCCACCACCGGGAAGGCGAGTCGCACCTGGATGCCGACTCGGCCATCCACGGGACGCACGGCGCGATGACCAAGCGGGAGTTCCGCCGCAAGAGCGGCTGACCGCGGCGTCGCCTCAGGCGGCGGGCGAGGGCGCAGGCACTCCCCCGCCGCCGACGACGATGTACCCGGAGTGCTTGGCGGTCACGCCGTCGCCGGCCGTGCGGCCGCGCAGTCGCCGCCACACCCACGGCAGCGCGTCGCGGCGCACCCACCCCCGCGGGACCGCGGCGGGATCCTCCGCCGCATGCAGCGACTCGTCGAGCTCGGCGAGCGCCGCGGCGTCGGGGACGCCCAGGGCCGCCGCCGCCCGGTACGCGAGGAAGCGGTGCCCACGGGACCGCAGATGGACGCGATCGTCCGCCCACAGCGCCGGCTCGGTGATCCCGGGGTGCGCGTCGAGGTCGAGCAGCCGCGCTCCGGTGACCGCCGCGACGCGGCGCAGGTGCGCGTTGTACACCGCGAAGCGGCGGGCGAACAGCATCGCCGCCCGGCGCCGCGGCAGGAAGGTCGTCACCAGCAGCACGTCGCAGCCGGCCTCGCGCAGCCGCCGGACGGCGTCCTCGACCTCTGCGGCGAGCGCCGCCGGGTCGGGTCGCAGGCCCACCAGGTCGTTGGCGCCGATGAGGATCGAGGCGAGGTCGGGACGAAGCTCCAGCGCGGCCGGCAGCTGGACGCGGACGAGGTCGCCCACGCGCCGGCTGCGGACGGCGAGGTTGGCGTAGCGCAGCTGCGCGGACTGCGCGTGGGCCAGCAGCTCCGCCAGCCGGTCGGCCCAGCCGCGGAACGCGCCGGGCGCCATCCGGGAGGAGTCGCACAGTCCTTCGGTGAGCGAGTCCCCCAGCGCCACGTACCGACGGTGCCCGCGCGGTGGCGTCGGGAGCGGGAGCGACGGATCCGGCCGCCGAGCGGTCTTCACCCGCAGGGCGTCGTCGATCGCGCGCAGCTCGATGGCCTCGCGGTAGTGCCCGACGAGGCGCTCCACGGTGCGCTGCCAGGACCGGTCGAGCATGGCGGCGCGTGCGGCGGCGCCGAACGCGGCGCGCTTGGCGGGATCGCCCACGAGGTCCTGCACCCGCGAGCGCAGATCGTCGAGGTCGCCGGGGCGGTAGAGCCAGCCGTCGATGCTGGAGCGGACGAGGTCCACCGGCCCGCCGACACCCGTGGCGACCACCGGCACGCCGCTGGCGAGGGCCTCTTGGATCGTCTGGCCGAAGGTCTCGCTCTCGCCCGGGTGGACGAAGACGTCGAAGCCTGCCATCGCCTCGGCCAGGGCCGCGCCGGTCAGGTGCCCGGTGAAGACGGCGCCGGGCAGGCGTCGCTCCAGCATCGGCCGCGAGGGCCCGTCGCCGACGACGACGATGCGCGTCCCCGGGATGCCGGCGAGCGCGGCCAGGTCGGCCACCTGCTTCTCGGGCGCGAGGCGCCCGGCGTACCCGATCACGACCTCGCCGTCGGCGGCGACGCCCGCACGCCAGCGCTCGCTGCGGCGGTCGGGCGTGAACCGCTCCGCGTCGACGCCGCGGCCCCACAGGCGCAGCCGGTCCACGCCGAGCCCGCTCAGCTGCTCGAGCGAGGCGCGGCTCGGGGCGAGGGTCACGGTCGCGCGCCGGTGCAGGCGGGCGACGTGGGAGGACACGAGGGCGGTGGCCCGCGGCATCCCGTACTTCTCGGTGTAGGCCACCACGTCGGTCTGGTAGACGGCGACGACGGGGATGCGCAGTGCGTCCGCCGCGGCGAGCCCCTGCCAGCCGAGGACGAACGGCGAGGCGAGGTGGATGACATGCGGCGCGAATCGGCGCAGGATGCCGGCGAGGTGCGCCGCGCGGGCGAACACCACCCGCACCTGCGGGTAGGACGGCAGCGGCACCGAGCGCAGCAGAGACGTGCTCGCGCCGTGGACGTCGCTGTCATCCGGCGCCTCGCCGCCGCGTGGCGCGATGACCAGCGTCTCGTGTCCGCCCGCGGCCAGCTGCCGCAGGACGTGGAGCACCGATCCCGTCACGCCGTTCATGTGAGGGAGGAAGGATTCAGCCAGCACCGCGACTCTCACGACTCCAGCGTGACCTGCGCGGGCGGTCGGCCGCCCCGATCGGGGGCCGGATCGCCGAGAGTTCACCCGATGCACCGCCGGACGTCACCGGTCGGGTGCCGTTCGGTCGCCGTTCACGCCCGGGTGCTACCCAGGAGCGGTGATCGACGACGCGCTCGCCCACATCGCCGCGAGCCCCTGGGCCCTCCCCCTGCTGTACGCGCTCGTCGTCGGGGACACCCTGCTCGTCGTCCTGCCCGGCGAGGCGGCGGTGACGGCGTTCGGGGCGCTGGCGGTCACAGTCGGGGATCCGGCGCTCGTCGCCGTGATCGCCGTCGCCGCGGTCGGCGCGTTCACCGGTGACGCCGCGTGCTACGTCCTCGGGCGCACCGTGGGCCTGCACCGCTGGCGCTGGATGCGCGCGGCCCGCACGCAGCGGGCGTTCGCGTGGGCGCGATCACGCATGCAGGCCCGTCTCGGCGCCGTGCTGTTCACGGCGCGCTTCATCCCGTTCGCGCGGCTGGCGGTGAACCTCACCGCCGGCGCGACGCGGATGCCGGCATCCCGCCACCTCGCCATCGCCGGGCTCGCCGCCACGGCGTGGGCCGCCTACCAGGCGCTCGTCGGAGCGATCGTCGCGCGGGTCGTGCCGGGCGGCCCGCTCGTGGCCGTCGGCGTGTCGATCCTCGTCGCGGTGGCGCTGGGGATCGCGCTGGACGCGAGCCTCACGCGCGCGACGCGTCCGCCGCGCGCGTGAGGGCGCACACTACTCGCCCGCGAGGCCCCCGAGCAGGTGGCCGAAGCTGCGGCCCTCGCCGAGATAGCTGGCGGGATCGAACGGGTCGGCGCTCAGCTGCGGCTCGCGCCGGCCGACGGCCTCGGCCAGTTCGCGGGCCGCGCGCTCGATGCGCGCCGCGAGGGGCGCCACGCGGTCGGCGTCGCCGCCCCAGTCGCTCGAGGCGGCGAACACCCCCGTGGAGACCGGCTCGGCGTGCAGGTAGGTGAACAGCGGCCGGATGGCGTAGTCGATCGCCAGGGAGTGACGAGCCGTGCCCGCGTTGGCGCCGATGAGGACCGGCTTGCCGGTGAGGGCGTCGGGGTCGAGCACGTCGATGAACGACTTGAACAGCCCCGAGTAGCTCGTGGAGAAGATCGGGGTGACGGCGATGACGGCATCCGCCGACACGACCGTGTTGATCATCGACTCCAGCGCCGGCGGCGCGAAACCGGTGAGCAGGTTGTTGGTGATGTCGTGGGCGACGTCACGCAGCTCGAACGCGTCCACCTCGGCGAGGATGCCGCGCTCGGCCAGCTGGGCGACGGTCGCCGACGCGAGGCGATCGGCGAGCATCCGCGTCGAGGACGGGCTGGACAGGCCGGCCGAGACGACGGCGATGCGACGGGCGGCGCTCATCGCGCACCAGCCGCGGTCGCCGCCGAGCCGAAGGCCGACCCGGCCGCCGGACGGGAGTCCTGGTACGGGGATCCGGCGGTGAGGTTGTCACCGCGGTTCGCGCCGGGCACCGCCTCGCGAGCGGGACCGTCGCCGTAGGCGGCGGCGACGCGGTTGGCGTGCGTGGGCGCGTCCGGGACGTCGGCGGGGCGGTTCTTCGCCAGTTCGCGACGCAGCACCGGGACGACCTCGCCGCCGAGGATGTCCAGCTGCTCGAGAACGGTCTTCACCGGGAGCCCGGCGTGGTCGATGAGGAAGAGCTGGCGCTGGTAATCGCCGAAGTGGTCCCGCATGCCCGCGTACCGGTCGATCACCTGCTGCGGCGACCCCACCGTGAGGGGGGTCATCTCGCTGAAGTCCTCGAGGCTCGGCCCGTGGCCGTACACCGGCGCGTTGTCGAAGTACGGACGGAACTCGCGCACGGCATCCTGCGAGTTGGCGCGCATGAACACCTGGCCGCCGAGGCCCACGATCGCCTGCTCGGGCGTGCCGTGGCCGTAGTGCGCGTAGCGCTGGCGGTACAGCGTGATGAGACGCTGGTAGTGCTCCTTGGGCCAGAAGATGTTGTTGGCGAAGAACCCGTCGCCGTAGTACGCGGCCTGCTCGGCGATCTCGGGCGTGCGGATCGAGCCGTGCCACACGAACGGGGCGACCCCGTCCAGCGGGCGCGGCGTCGAGGTGAAGCCCTGCAGCGGCGTGCGGTACTTGCCCTGCCAGTCCACGACGTCCTCGCGCCACAGGCGGTGCAGCAGGTTGTAGTTCTCGATCGCGAGCGGGAGTCCCTCGCGCACGTCCTTGCCGAACCACGGGTAGACGGGACCGGTGTTGCCGCGGCCGAGCATGACGTCGGTGCGTCCGCCCGAGACGTGCTGGAGCATCGCGAAGTCCTCGGCGATCTTCACCGGGTCGTTCGTGGTGATGAGCGTCGTGGCCGTCGACAGCACCAGGCGCTCGGTCTGGGCGGCGATGTAGGCAAGGGTCGTCGTCGGCGACGACGACCAGAACGGCGGGTTGTGGTGCTCGCCGAGGGCGAAGACGTCGAGGCCCACCTCTTCGGCGTGCTTGGCGATGGTGATGGTGTTGCGGATCCGCTCGGCCTCACTGGGCGTCGTGCCGTTCGTGGGGTCCTGGGTGATGTCGCTCACCGTGAAGATGCCGAACTGCATCGCCGGCCAGGTGGTGATCTCGCTCACGCTGCTCCTCGATTCCGAATCCGCGGGGTGTCCGTCAGATTCATTCGTATGAATGTATCTGGTGAAACGCGTGCGGCCCCACACTATTCCCGACGCCTGCGATGCCGCTGTGCCCGATGATGCGGTCGGATAGTGTGGCGATCGCCCATGAACGAGCCCACCCCCGCCACCGGCGCCGTCTCCACCGCCAAGCCCAAGCGCCGCATGCCCTTCTGGGACAACGCGCGATTCTCCTGCATCGTGCTCGTGGTCCTCGGCCACGCGGTCCAGCGTCTCACCTACGACAGCGACATCGCCCTGGGCCTGTATCTGCTCGTGTACGCGTTCCACATGCCCGCGTTCGCCCTCATCTCGGGGTACTTCTCGAAGTCCGAATCCCCCAACCGACGCCAGATGGCGCGGGTGATCACCGACATCCTCGTCCCCTACGTCATCTTCGAGGGCCTGTGGTTCCTGACCAAGCTCGCCGTCGAGGGACAGGCCGATCCGAACCTCACGCGCCCGTCCTGGACGCTGTGGTTCCTGCTCGCCCTCGGGATCTTCCGCCTGATCCTGCCGTACCTGGCGCTGCTGCACTGGCCGCTGGCCTGGACCGTGGCGGTGTCGATCGGCGCGGGGTACCTCCCCAACATCGACTCCACGTTCTCGCTGTCGCGCACGCTCGGACTGCTGCCGTTCTTCGCGCTGGGCTGGTGGCTGCGCGAGCGGCGGATCGTGGACCGGCTCGACCTGCTGCGCGACAGGCCGTGGTGGGTGCCCGCGACGGCACTGGGCGTGTTCGCCGTCGCCGGGTGGGCCGCATGGTTCTTCGTCGACGTCTGGCGCGAGATGAACCTGCGCAACTGGCTGTTCTACGACGAGAACTACGCCGCGATCGGCGGCACGGAGTGGTGGGCCGGCGGCGTCCGCCTGGCGCTCATGACCGTGGCCCTCGTGCTGAGCATCGCCTTCTTCGCCCTGGTCCCCCTCGGGCGCCACTGGTGGACCCACTTCGGCCAGTACACGATGTACGTCTACCTGCTGCACTCCTTCGTGCTCTACCCGTTCCGCGAGTCCGGCGTGCTGCGGGGGCTCGACCCGACATGGCTGTGGCTGCCGATCGTCGTCGTCCTCTCGGTGCTCATCGCTCTCGCGCTCGCCACGTCCCCCGTGCGCCGCCTCCTGCGGCCGCTCATCGAGCCGCGGCCGAGCTGGCTCTTCCGCGACCCGGGCCTGGCAGGACGCGAGGGCCGTCGCGAGGACCCCACCGGATCCCGGCGGCCGCGCGAGCTGCCCCGCGCCACGACGCGGCCGGACCCTCGCCAGAACGGCTGAGCACCGGCATCCGCCCACGACGAAGCCCGCCCCACACCGTGGGACGGGCTTCGAAGAAGTGCGATGTACGCTCGGTCGTTATCGACGCAGGCCGAGACGCTCGATGAGCGAACGGTAGCGGCTGATGTCGATGTCCTGCAGGTAACCCAGCAGACGACGGCGCTGACCGACGAGCAGGAACAGCCCACGACGCGAGTGGTGGTCGTGCTTGTGCTGCTTCAGGTGCTCGGTCAGGTCCTTGATGCGCTGCGTCAGCATCGCGACCTGCACCTCGGGGGATCCGGTGTCACCGGGGTGCGTCGCGTACTCGTCGATGATCGCCTTCTTGACCTCTGCATCCAGTGCCATAAAGTGATCCCCTTTCTCGTCGTTGCGCGGTGCCCGACGCCTGATGCGCGAGCTCTCTTTATCCGCGGCCGATCAAACGGCAACCTCCAGAGTCTACCAGCATCCGCTTCGCACCAGAACGAAGGGGCGGATGCCGTGCCGGCCGGGTGGCCGACGGCATCCGCCCCTCGTTCGCGAGCGATGCGGTGCTGCGGGCGATCAGGCCTGCAGCGCGCCCTGCAGGTCGAGCGTGATGGTGACGTCCTTGCCGACCAGCACGCCGCCGGTCTCGAGGGCGGCGTTCCAGGTCAGGCCGAAGTCCTCGCGGTTGACGACGGTCTTCGCCGTCGCGCCGGCCTTGTAGTTGCCCCACGGGTCGGTGCCGAAGCCGCCGAACTCGACCTCGAAGGTCACGGGCTTGGTCACGCCGCGGATCGTCAGGTCGCCGTCGACGAGGAAGTCGCCGTCCTGCACGCGGGCGCCGGTCGAGACGAAGGTCATCGTCGGGTGGCTCTCGGTGTCGAAGAAGTCGGCCGAACGAAGGTGGTTGTCGCGACCCTCGTCCTTGGTGTCCACCGACGCGACGTCGACGCTGGCCTCGACCTTGGCCTCGAGGGGGTTCTCGGGGGCGACGATCGTGGCGCTCTTGACGCCGAAGGTGCCGCGCACCTTGGAGATCATCATGTGGCGCACGCTGAACGTGACCTCGCTGTGCGAGGGGTCCAGCACCCAGGTGCCTGCCTTGTAGCCGGGGACGTCGATCGTGGTGGTGTCGGTCATGGTGGTCCTTCTGTGGTGGGGTCGGTGTGGGTGCCGCGTTGCCGGCATACGGGGTTCAACGCGGGTCACGCGCATCTATTCCCATGAATGGAAACTTTACCCGCTGATTCTGCCCTCAGCCCCAGGTGAGGCCCGCAGGCGGCCGGGACAGGCGCGACGGCAGTCCCGCCCCGGTGAGGATGTCGTACAGGCGGCGCGGGTCCTTATGGGCCGGCGTCCGCCACCGCGAGAACGCGGCGACGAGGCGCCGCAGCACCGGCGCGGGGAAGCCGAGGCGGTCGATCAGGACGCGCCCCTCGGACTCCCGCACCGAATCGGAAAGGTCGGTCGAGAACTCCAGGGCGGCCGCCGCATTGCCCCGGCCGCGCGCACGCGGGTCGGCGTCGAAAATCGCCTCGAGGTCGGCGCGGGTCGCCAGCGCGCCGTCGGGGCGCCGCGCCCAGCGCGCCTGGTCGAGCGCGATCACGCCGCGCGTGAAGGTGCCGACGCGCGCGAGATCGAGCGCGGTCTGCGCGGGCGTCGTGATCGCGTGGCACCGCCATTCGGCGGTGGCGACCTCGGCACGGCGCGTCGTCGTCCTGCGGCGGAAGGAACCCGAAGAGCGACCGCCGCTGCTCCGCGAGACCAGCACGTCGACGGTGTCCGGCCAGGTGCCGATGAGGTCGATCCCCCACACCGCGGCCGCGGCGAAGTGCGAGATGAGAAGCGGCGAGCGCACTCGGTCGACCACCTCGACCACACGCAGGTGATGCCGGTCGATCGGGCGAAGCTTCCGCCACGCGTCTCCGGGCACGAACGATCCAGGCGCGACGCGCACGTACGTCCCCTGCTCGATCTCGCGGGCGAGGCGGCGGTCGTTCGTCGGCCTGCCGTCCCGGTCGCGGCGGCGGTGGATCGGGATCGACGGCTCGGATCGCGGATTCATCCACCCACGATGCGGCCGGCGGCGCTGACTGTGCGCCGCGTGCCGGCATCCGGGGACGAAGCGCGGGGATCGGGCACCTGGGGAGGAGCGGACGCGGGGTCGCGATGACGCGCTCTGGGACTCACCCCGCGGGGCTGGAGCCGCGGGTCGAAATCTGTTGCGGCGCAGGGAATCTGATGCGCCCCAGCAGAAAAGTGCAACCATCGGCGGCGAGGCGTGCAGGATCGGGGCGCCCCAGCAGGAACATGGCGCCGCAACGGCGAAGTGCAGCACTGCGGATGCCGGACCGCGGGCGCGGACCGCGGGCGCGGGTCAACGGCTGCCACGCGGCGACGAGGGCTGAGACGACGGATGCCGCCACCCGGCGGACCGGGGGCGGCATCCGAGGCGGGGTGAGGGGTCAGCCCACCGCGAGCAGGTCGATGATGAAGATGAGGGTCTTGCCGCCGAGGAAGTGGCCGCCGGCGGGACCGTAGGCCAGGTGCGGCGGGATGACGAGTTCGCGGCGACCGCCGACCTTCATGCCGGGGATGCCGTCCTGCCAGCCCTGGATGAGGCCGCGGAGGGGGAACTGGATGCTCTCGCCGCGGTTCCACGACGAGTCGAACTCCTCGCCGGACTCGTACTCGACGCCCACGTAGTGGACGGTCACGGTGTCGCCGGGCTTGGCCTCGGCGCCGTCGCCGACGGTGATGTCGCGGATGACGAGGTCCTGGGGCGCGGGGCCGGCTGGCGCGTCGATCTCGGGCTTGGTGT
The DNA here is from genome assembly GCF_054780155.1 of Microbacterium aureliae. Taxonomy (NCBI): domain Bacteria; kingdom Bacillati; phylum Actinomycetota; class Actinomycetes; order Micrococcales; family Microbacteriaceae; genus Microbacterium; species Microbacterium aureliae. The sequence goes on along the minus strand of NZ_BAAGWW010000002.1, from coordinate 1,250,475 downwards.
TGTCGCTCATGCGTCCCATCCAAGCACGTCGCGCGTGCGGCGGACCGCCCGTGACAAGACTCAGCGCCCGGTGCCGCGGCGATGCCTGCAGGTCTCCCGAGCGCTGAGTTGGTCTTCTTCGAGGATGCCCGCGCGCCGGACGGGTGTCAAGGGTGCGCCGCCGATCACGGCGCGAACAGCCCCGCCCTCGCGGCTGCGGTCTTCGCCAGCAGCTGCCGTTCGTCGGCGGCCGCGTGGGGGTCCCGGCCGGTGAGCGCACGCTGCCGCGCGGCCGCCAGCGCCGTGGCGTCCGAGATGAACTCGCGCATGAGCGGTCGCCGGTCGCCGCGCAGGGTCTGCGCCCACGCCAGAGCGGCTCGGCGCCCCTGCCGGGTCGCGAGCATGTCGACCTCCTGCGGCGTGAACCAGCCCATCGCGGCGTACTCCCCCAGCCGCGTGCGCGTCAGGCGCGACTCCTCGCGGCGAAGCGCCAGCACACCGACGATGAACAGCACGAACAGCGGGACCTGCAGGGCGATGTACAGGGCGAAGAAGTCGCCGAACACCGCGGAGCCGTTCCAGAAGGCGTGCAGGGCGGTGGCGCCGGCGAGGCCGAGCAGCCACGGTCCGAACGCCTGTCCGGCGGTCGCCCCTCGGCGGGCGGCGAGGCCCAGCGCGAAGCCGATCACGCTGGTGAACATCACATGCGCGAACGGCGACAGGATGCCGCGGACGAAGAAAGTGGCGGACGCGTCGGCGACGCCGCCCTCGATGAGGCTGATGGCGAAGTACTGGATGTTCTCGGTGAAGGCGAACCCCGCTCCGACCAGTGCGCCGTACACGACGCCGTCGACGGGACCGTCGAACGCCCGCCGGGCCGAGGCGAAGATGATGTAGACCCCGAGTCCCTTGGCGATCTCCTCGACGACGGGTGCCTGGACGACCGAGGACAGCGCCTCGGCGGCCGCGGAGTCCTGCACGCCGAACGCGATCGTCAGCAGCAGGTCGACGCCCAGCGCGATCCCGACGGCCGCGATCGCCCCCCACGCCACGGCGAGGATCAGCAGGCCGCGCGGCTCGGGCTCCCACCGGTCGACGATGCGGACGGCCATGACGACACCGACCAGCGGGATCAGGGCGAGCACCGCACCGATCACCGACGCGCCGGGACCGATCGCAGTGAGGAAGTACGCCACGAGCGCGACCAGCAGAAGCAGCAGGATGCCGATGACCCAGATCGGCGCGGAACGCCCGGCCCGGTGCGACACGGCCTTCGGCGGCACCGCGACGTGAGCCTCGGCGGGTGCGGCGGGGGCGATCGTCGCGGCCGGCGCGTGGGGCGCCTGGGCGAACGGCGACGGGAACGCGGGAGGCACGAGCGAGGGACGGGGCCTGCCCGAGGCGTCGGGGTGCGTCATGGAGGCCAGCCTAGGGCCGCCGTCCGCCGCGACGGGGCGCCGCCCCCGGTAGCGTTAAGGGATGCGCTTCGCCCACGTCACCTCGCCTGCCGATCCCGCTCCACGTCTGGCGCTGGTGCAGGGCGACGAGGCCGTCTTCGTGGACGAGCTCTTCGACGGCGCCCCCCGCACGCTCGAGCAGCTCATCGCCGGCGGCGACAGCCTGCTCGCGCGCGTCGGCGACGCCGCCGCGGACGGCGGCGCCCGGCATCCGCTGGCCTCGCAGAACTTCGCCCCCGCGGTGCTCGCGCCGCCGGTGATCCTCGCGATCGGGCTGAATTACGCCGCGCATTCCAGCGAGCTGGGCCTGAAGACCGACAGCACGCCGACGGTGTTCGTCCTGTGGCCCAACTCCCTCACCGCCCACGGCGCGACGACGACGTGGCCGCGGAGCCTGAGCGAGTCGGTGGATTACGAGGCCGAGCTGGGCGTTATCATCGGCCGCCCCGCCAAGGACGTCTCGCCCGACGAGGCGCTGGACCACGTGTGGGGATACACCGTCGTCAACGACATCACCGCCCGCGACATCCAGTACTCCGAGGCGCAGTGGTCGCGGTGCAAGTCCTTCGACGGCTTCACGCCCGCGGGCCCGTTCGTCGTGACCGCCGACGAGGTGCCCGACCCGCAGGACCTGCATATCTGGACGGTGCTGGACGGCCGGACCCTGCAGGACGCCTCGACCGCGCAGATGGTGCGGCCGGTGAAGACGCTGATCTCGCACCTGTCGAAGTCGGCCACGCTGCTGCCGGGGACGCTCATCTCGACCGGCAGCCCGGGCGGGGCCGGGTACTCTCGGGACCCGCAGGTGTTCCTGCGTGACCGGTCGACCGTGACGGTCGGCATCGACGGGATCGGCGAGCTCACCACCCACTGCCGGATCCTCGACTGAGCCCGGACGCGAGAAGGGCGCGCACCTTCCGGTGCACGCCCCGCTCGAACGGATGCCGGTGTCAGCCGCAGGTGATCGTCACGCCGCTGTCGAGCGTGTGCATGCCGGGTCCGAGCTCGGCGCAGATGCGCGCGAGATCCTCGGCGGCGGGAATGGCGAAGGTGAGCACGGTGATGACGACGACGACGCCGACGACCATCAGGACCGCGCTGATCACGATCGCCGCGACGGCCCAGCCGTTCTTGACCCCCGCCTTGCGGCTCTGCACGAGCGCGACGATGCCGAGGACGAGGGCGACCAGCTGCACGAAGAACGACAGCACGAACGCGACGATGCCGAGGGTCCTGCCCGGCACGGGGCCGGTGCCCGGCGCGCCGGTGTACGCGGGCGGCGGGGGCGCCGAGCTGTAGGCGGGCGGCGGCGTGGGCTGGGCCGGCGGCGGGGTCGGCTGGCTGGACGGCGGGGTGAGCGGGTCTGTCATGTCGGCCTTTCTGTGGTCGATCGCGGACGCGTCGAACCTATCGACGCCTCCGCCCGCGCGCCGGGATCGACGCGCGGGGCCCGCCCCGACGTCAGTCCCGCGTCACCGCCACGACGTTCTCGGCAGGCTGGACGGTGGGGATGGCCGCGGTCACGACCTCAAGGCCCGACAGCCGGGCCGGCGAGAGCTGCTTGGCGACCTCTTCACGCGACATCAGCCCCGCCTCGACCACGAGGTCGGCGACGTTCCGGTTGGTGAGCAGTGCCGTCTTGGCCAGCGCCGCCGACGCGGCGTAGCCGATGAAGGGGGTCAGCGCCGTCACGACGCCCACCGATGAGCCCACCATCGCGCCGAGTCGCTCGCGGTTGGCGGTGATGCCGTCGACGCAGTTGACCCGCAGGGTGTGCATCCCCCGCCGCATCCACGTGATCGACTGGAAGATCGAGTGGGCGATGACCGGCTCGAAGGCGTTCAGCTGCAGCTGGCCGCCCTCGACCGCCATCGTCACGGTGGTGTCGGCCCCTGCGACGGCGAACGCGATCTGGTTGACCACCTCGGGGATGACGGGGTTGACCTTGCCGGGCATGATGCTGGACCCGGCCTGGCGCGCAGGCAGGTTGATCTCGCCGAAGCCTGCCTGCGGCCCCGACGACAGCAGTCGCAGGTCGTTGCAGATCTTCGACAGCTTGATGGCGTTCCGCTTGAGGGATGCCGAGAACGACATGAACGACCCGGTGTCGCTCGTGGCCTCGACGAGGTCGCCCGCGAGAGCGAGGTCGAGCCCGGTGATCTCGCGGAGGTGGCGGACCACCGCGTTGGAGTAGTCGGGGTGGGTGGTGATCCCCGTGCCGATCGCCGTCGCCCCCATGTTGACCTCGAACAGCAGGTAGGCGTTCTCGGTGAGCCGCTGGTGGTCGTAGCCGAGGGTGGTCGCGAATCCGTGGAACTCCTGCCCGAGGGTCATCGGCACGGCATCCTGCAGCTGCGTGCGCCCCACCTTGAGGATGTCGTGGAACTCCACGGCCTTGGCCAGGAACGCCCGGCGCAGCAGATCCAGCTCCTCCAGCAGCGTCTGCAGGTCCAGGCTCAGCCCCACCTTGATGGCCGTCGGGTAGACGTCGTTGGTGGACTGGCTGCGGTTGGTGTGGTCGATGGGCGACAGGAAGGCGTAATCGCCCTTCTCGCGACCGGCCAGCTCGAGGGCGATGTTGGTGATCACCTCGTTGGCGTTCATGTTCGTCGACGTGCCCGCGCCGCCCTGGATGACGCCGACGACGAACTGATCGTGGTACTCCCCGTCGATGACCAGCTGCGAGGCACGGTCGATGAGCTCCGCCCGCTCGGCGTCCAGCACGCCGATCTGACGGTTCGCGCGGGCGGCGGCCTGCTTCACCATGGCCAGGGCCCGCACGAGGTCCTTGTAGACCGAGATCGGCCGCTTCGAGATCGGGAAGTTCTCCAGCGCGCGGGCGGTGTGGATCCCCCAGTACGCGTCGGCGGGGATCTCCATGGATCCCAGGGAGTCGGTCTCGGTGCGGGTGAGCGTCGTTGCGTCCGTAGCCATGTGCAGGTGTCCTCGTGGGTCGATCACGGCGGTGTGTCACCCTCGAGCCTAGTCGCGCAGCCCGCCCGCTCCGGTGTCCACCGGGTACGGTCGCGCGCGGGGCTTGTACAGCGTGGCGGGAGCGATCGTCACCGCTTGCGTGAGAAGTGCTCGAGGCGCTCGGCGGGTGTGAGCGCCGCCATGCGCGACACCCACGCGGCGTCGAAGTAGTCCCCGGTCTCGGCCTGCACGACGGGGACCGTCGCATGCGTGATCGTGTCGTCGTAGACGTGCACCAGGTGGAAGGACTGCGCGGCGTCCATGCCGTTGACCTCGACGGCGGGCCGGGCGAGGTTCATCGTGTAGCACGTCGCGGCCGCGACGCTCACCGGGATGCCGGCGAAGCTCCCCGACGTCGAGTAGTGCAGGTGGCCGGCGAGGATGGCGCGCACGTCGCTGCCCCGCAGCACCTCGGCGAGGCGCGGCTGGTCCCGGAGCTCGAGGATGTCGAAGAGCGGGATGTGGCTCGGCAGCGGCGGATGGTGCATCGCCACGATCGTGCCGAGTTCGGCGGGGGCGACCAGCAGCTCGCCGAGCCAGGCCAGCTGGGCGTCGTCGAGCTCGCCGTGATGCCAGCCGGGGACCGAGGTGTCCAGCGCGATCAGGCGGAGCCCGGCGAGGTCGTGCACCGAGACGACGGGCTGCTCGGTGGCGTCGACGTCCAGCAGGGCGCTGCGCAGCGCCGGGCGCTCGTCGTGATTGCCGGCCACCCACACCAGCTGGGCGCCGATCCGCTCGGCGACCGGCTCGACGGCATCCCGGAGCGCTCGATACGCATCGGCCTCGCCGAGGTCGGTGAGGTCGCCGGTGAACACCATCGCGTCGGGGCGCAGCTCGAGCGCCTCGACCGCGGCGAGCGTCCGATCGAGGTTCGCCGCAGTGTCGTAGCGCCCGCCCAGCCGAGGGTTGCCTGCCAGCAGGTGCGTGTCGCTGAGGTGCAGCAGGGTGCGCCGCGGCGGGGCGTACTGCCCGAACTGCGGAGGGGACGCGTCCATCGCCCCAGACTATGCCGAGGCTCGGGCGGCGATGGGTCAGTGATTGAGAACGATGAGCAGGATGCCGCTCAGCACCGCCGCCGCGCACACTGCGAAGCAGGCGATCGCCCCCAGCAGTGCCGCGCGCTTCTGGAAGGGCGTCAGCGGATTCTTGCGGGCCGCCTTGGCGGCCGCCTTCTCGGCACGCCGGGCCTGCTTCTCGGTGATCACGGCGATCGCGTCGGTGAACTCGGCGGGAGCCACCACCGGGGCGTGCCCCGAAGCCACGAGCAGGCGCAGGCCAAGGGCGTAGAAGGTCACGACCACGCCCGCACCCAGGAGAGCCGCGGTGAAGACCTGCCCGAAGGCCAGCCAGTCGATGGTCATCGCTTGTGCTCCTCTCGGCGCTCGAGCGCGCGCTGACGACGGGTCGGCGGGGGCGTCGGGGTCACCTTCACGGCCGCGCCGGAGTCGGCGACCTCGCTCATGGCGTTGGCGGCGTTGACGGCGTTGCGGCGCGAGCGCAGGAACATCCCCAGGATGATCGCGACGGCGATCACCGCGTCGATCACGACGCCGGGGGTGCCCAGCCAGACCACGACGAGCGCGGCCAGCCCGCCGACGATCCCGGCGGCGGGCAGCGTCATCACCCAGCCGATCATGATGCGCCCCGCCGTGCGCCAGCGCACCTGCGAGCCGCGGCGGCCGAGGCCCGAGCCGATGACCGAACCCGATGCCACCTGCGTGGTCGAGAGGGCGAAGCCCAGGGCGCTCGAGGCGAGGATCGTCGCCGCCGTCGACGACTCCGCCGAGAAGCCCTGCGCGGGCTTGACGTCGGTCAGTCCCTTTCCGAGGGTGCGGATGATGCGCCAGCCGCCCATGTAGGTCCCGAGCGCGATCGTCACCGCGCACGCCACGATCACCCACAGCTGCGGATCGGGGGTCGACGCCGACTGCCAGCCGACGGTGATGAGAGCCAGCGTGATGACCCCCATCGTCTTCTGGGCGTCGTTCGTGCCGTGGGCCAGGGCGACCAGGGACGACGTGAAGATCTGCCCCCAGCGGAATCCGTCGCGTCCATCCGGCCGGCCGTCGTACCGGCGGGTGACGGCGTAGGCGAGCTTGGTGGCGATGAAGGCGATGAGCCCGGCGGTGAGGGGCGCGGCGAGCGCCGGGAGCACGACCTTGCTCATGACGACGCCGACGTCGATCGCGGCGGCGCCGACGCCGACGAGCGTCGCACCGATGAGCCCGCCGAACAGGGCGTGGGAGGACGAGGAGGGCAGACCCAGCAGCCACGTCAGCATGTTCCAGGTGATGGCGCCGATGAGCCCGGCGAAGATCACCGCGGGGAAGACGGTCGCCGAGATCTCGTCCTCTCGGATCATGCCGCCCGAGATCGTCTTGGCGACCTCGGTCGACAGGAACGCGCCCACGAGATTCAGCACCGCGGCCAGCAGGACGGCCGTGCGTGGTTTGAGGGCGCCGGTGGCGATCGGCGTCGCCATCGCATTGGCGGTGTCGTGGAAGCCGTTGGTGAAGTCGAAGAACAGCGCCAGGGCGACGACGAGCACGATGATGAGGGCTGCGGTTTCCACGTTCGCTTTCCGTGAGGCCGAGAAGGAAGGTGCCGACGGGATCGGCGCGACGAACGAAGAGTTCACCTGGAGTTCATGAACCGGCAACCGGCCGTTGAGAATCCTTACATCGCGGCGGCCCGGGGTCAATCCCGCGACCCCGCAATCCGATGCGCCCGCCGGGCCGAACAACCTGGACCGCACGACGGCGAAGGGAGCACAGCCGGTGGAACGACGTCGCCATGTCCGGTTCGCCCTGCTCGCCGCCGCCGCCGGGGCGGTGGCCGCGGCATCCGTTCTGGCTGTCGCCGAGCTCGTCGCGCTCGTCGTCGCCCGGCCGGCCGGTCCCCTCGTCGCGGTGGGGTCGGTGATCGTCGACGGTGTGCCGCAGCCCGTGAAGGAGTTCGCGATCGCCGCGTTCGGCGAGAACGACAAGATCGTGCTTCTGGTCTCGGTCGGCGTCGCAGCGCTCCTCGCGGCGGCCGGTGCCGGCATCCTGCAGCTGCTGCGCCCGCCGTCGGGCGCGCTCGTCATCGCCGCCGGGGCCGTGGTGGCCGTGACCGCCGCCATCACCCGCTCCGGCGCGGACGCGTCGTGGGCGCTGCCCGGCGTCGTCGGCGGCGCCGCCGGCGTCATCGTGATGACCCTGCTCGTCGGCCGGCTTCGACGATGGCGGGATGCCGTGGGCGAGCCGTCCGCGGCGGCGCCCAGTCGGCGCGCGTTCCTGACGATGGCCGTCGTGAGCGCCGGGGCGGCGATCCTCATCGGCGCGGGTACCCGGGCCCTCACCGCGGTCACGGCGTCGATCGAGGCGATCAGGGATGCTCTGCGGCTGCCGGCGCCGCGGTCGACGGTGACGATCCCCGCCGGCGCGGCCTTCGACGACGTGCCGGGCCTCAGCCCGCTCATCACGCCGAACGCCGACTTCTACCGCGTGGACACCGCGCTCACCCTGCCCGAGGTGGATCCGGCCACGTGGCGGCTGCGGATCACCGGGATGGTGGACTCCCCGTTCGAGATCGGGTTCGACGACCTGGTCGGCCGCGGACTCGACGAGTACTCGATCACCCTGACGTGCGTGTCGAACGAGGTCGGCGGCGGACTCGTGGGAAACGCGGTGTGGCAGGGCGTGCCCGTGCGCGATCTGCTGGCCCTGGCGTCACCGCAGGCGGACGCCGACATGGTGCTCTCGCGGAGTGCCGACGGATTCACGGCATCCACCCCGCTCGAGGCGCTCACCGACCCCGGGCGCGATGCGATCCTCGCCGTCGCGATGAACGGCGAGCCGCTGCCCGTCGAACACGGCTTCCCGGTGCGGATGGTCGTCCCGGGGCTCTACGGCTACGTGTCGGCGACGAAATGGGTGACCGAGCTGACGGTGACGCGGTTCGACCGCGACGAGGCCTACTGGACGCCGCGCGGCTACAGCGCACAGGCGCCGATCAAGATGTCGTCGCGGCTCGACACCCCGCGGGCGGGCACGGCGGTGGATGCCGGCGACGTGACCCTCGCCGGGATGGCGTGGGCGCAGACGGTCGGCATCGACCGCGTCGAGGTGTCCGTCGACGACGGGCCGTGGCAGCGGGCGGAGCTGTCCGCCCCCATCAACGACGACACGTGGGTGCAGTGGCGGATGCCGTGGCGCGCCGAGCCCGGCACGCACTACGTCGTGGTCCGCGCAGTGGACCGCGAGGGACGGGTGCAGGTGCGTGAGCGCGCACCCATCGCCCCGGACGGTTCCACCGGCTGGCAGCGCGTGCTGCTGACGGTGAGGTGACCGCCCCGCGCCGCCGCGGCTCGGCTAGCGTGAACGGGTGACCGACTCCCCCGCCGTCCCGGCCGCGCCCGTCGCCGCCACCCGCCCGTCCGTCCGCAGCCACCACGGCGACGAGGTGACGGACCCGTACGAGTGGCTCCGCGGCAAGGACGAGTCCGACGTCATCGCCCATCTCGAAGCCGAGAACGCCTACACCGCGTCGCGCACTGCCCACCTCGAGCAGCTGCGCACCCGCATCTTCGACGAGATCAAGGGCCGCACGCTCGAGTCCGACCTCTCGGTGCCCGTGCGGCGCGGGCAGTGGTGGTACTACGGCCGCACCGTCGAGGGCAAGCAGTACGGCATCCAGTGCCGCGCCCCCCTCGCCTCACCCGACGACTGGACCCCGCCGGAGCTGAGCGCCGAGGTCGAGGTGCCCGGCGAGCAGGTGCTGCTCGACAGCAACGTCGAAGCCGAGGGCCACGAGTTCTTCTCGCTGGGCAGCTTCGAGGTCTCCAACGACGGCAACCGGATGCTGTACGGCGTCGACGTCGCCGGCGACGAGCGCTACACGATCCGCGTGCGCGACCTCGTCACCGGTGAAGATCTCCCCGACGAGATCCCCGACACCTTCGCCGGGGCGGGCTTCTCGCCCGACGGACGCCACATCGTCTACACCACCGTCGACGACGCGTGGCGTCCGGACACCGTGTGGCTCCACGAGCTCGGCACCGCCGTCGAGGACGACGCCAAGCTCTTCCACGAGCCGGACGAGCGGTACTGGGTGGGCGCCGGCTTCACCCGCAGCGACCGCTACCTGATCATCGGTCTGGGCTCGTCCATCACCTCGGAGGAATGGCTCGTCGACGCCGACGACCTGCGCGCCGAACCGCGCGTGGTGTGGCCCCGTCAGGAGGGGGTGGAGTACGAATCCGAGCACGCCGTCATCGACGGCGAGGACGTGCTGCTGATCCTGCACAACGACGGCGCCCTGGACTTCGAGCTCGTGCAGGTCGACGCCGCCGACCCGCAGGGCGACCGGCAGGTCGTGATCCCGCACCGCCCCGGCCAGCGCCTGCTGGGGGTCTCGACCTTCCGCGACTGGGGTGTCGTGGGCTACCGCCGCGAGGGGCTCGCGCGCCTGGGGCTGCTGGACTACGCCACCGGCGGCGTCGACGAGATCGGCTTCGACGAGCCGCTGTACGCCGTCGGCAGCGGCGGCAACCCCGAGTGGGCACCGCCCGTGCTGCGGCTCTCCTACGGCTCCTTCGTGACCCCCGGGACCGTCTACGACTACGACATCGCCGACCGCCGGCTCCACGTGCGCAAGCGCCAGCCGGTGCTCGGCGGCTACGACCCGGCGCACTACGGCCAGGCGCGGGTGTGGGCGCCCGCGGCCGACGGCACCGGCATCCCGGTCTCGCTCGTGTGGCGACGCTCGTTCGGGGAACCCGGGCAGTCGCCGCGACCCCTGCACCTGTACGGCTACGGGTCGTACGAGCATTCCATCGAGCCCGGATTCTCGATCGCGCGCCTGTCGGAGCTCGACCGCGGCGTGATCTTCGCCGTCGCGCACGTGCGCGGCGGCGGAGAGATGGGCAGGCAGTGGTACGAGGACGGCAAGCTGCTGCGCAAGCGCAACTCGTTCACCGACTTCGTCGACGCCGCCCGCCACCTGGTGGCCGAGGGCTACACCCTCCCGGACCGCCTCGTCGCCGAGGGCGGGTCGGCGGGCGGACTGCTCATGGGCGCGGTGGCCAACCTCGCCCCGGAGCTGTTCGCCGGCGTGCTGGCGGACGTGCCGTTCGTCGACGCGCTCACCACGATCCTCGACCCCTCGCTGCCGCTGACGGTCATCGAGTGGGACGAGTGGGGCGACCCCCTGCACGACCCCGAGGTGTACGCCTACATGAAGTCCTACTCGCCGTACGAGAACGTGCGGGAGGGCGTCCGCTACCCCCGGATCCTCGCGGTGACCTCGCTCAACGACACTCGCGTGCTGTACGCCGAGCCGGCGAAGTGGGTCGCGCGCCTGCGCGAAGCCGGCGCCGACGCGCTCCTCAAGTGCGAGATGGCCGCCGGCCACGGCGGCGTCTCGGGGCGGTACAACGCCTGGCGCGAGCGCGCGTTCGAGCTCGCCTGGCTGCTGGACGTCCTCGGCGTCGCGGAGGCCTGACCTGCCGGCATCCGTCGGTCGATCGTCGAGGCAGGGGGATCGCCGCGAACCGCGGGGCCTCACCCCCGGTCTCGCGCGGATCCCCGCGGCTCGGCGGCGGGAACGGATGCCGCGATGAACGGATGCCGGCGGGCGCGGCATCCGGTCCTCCCCAGGCGGGCGCGGGCGCGCGGTTGTCCACCGGCGAACGCCGGCCGGGCCGAGCCCGCCTGCCGCACGCGAGGCTGGGGCGATGGAGTCCGCCGCCCTGCCGCCGCTGCTGCTCGCCCGGGACCGCCCGTCGGACGTTGCGCGCCTCGATCGCTCCGGCGCGCTGCACCGGGTCCGCCCCGGGGTCTACGTGGCGAAGGCCGTGTGGGACTCGCTGGCGCCGTGGGAACGGTACCGGGTGCGGGTGCGCGCCGTCACCATGACGTGGACGGCACCCGTGCTGTGCCTGGAGTCCGCGGCTGTCGAAGCCGGGCTGCCGATCTTCGGGGAGCCGCGCCACATCCACCTGCTGAGCCCGAACAACCGCTCGTGGCGCGAGGGGACGTCGTGGTCCACGGGTCACGCGACGAGCGCGAGATCGTGGCGCGCGACGGCATCCATGCCACCTCGATCGCAGAGACCACCGTCGACCTGTGCCGCGTGCTTCCCCCGGCCTTCGCCCTCGCCGTGGCGGATGCCGCCCTGCGCGCCGCGACGGCACAGGGGGCGCGGCTCGATGTCGCCGCGACGGGTCGGGGGCGCGCCGACCGCCGCGGCCTGCGCCAGCTCGACTGGGTCGGAGCCCGCGCGTCCGCGGTTCCGGAATCCGTCGGAGAGTCGGTCAGCCGGGCGGTCATCGAGTGGCTGGGGTTCGAGGAGCCCGAGATGCAGCGCGAGTTCCGGCACGAGGGCGCGGTGGACCGCGCCGACTTCTTCTTCCGGCGGCTGCGGATCGTCGGCGAGTCCGACGGCTACGGCAAGTACGACGCCGCCGACGCCGAGGCGAGCAAGGCCCACTTCATCGCCGAGAAGAAGCGCGAGGACCGGCTGCGCCGGCACGAAGGAGGGTTCGCGCGGTGGGACTGGAGCGATGCGATGGGCGGCGACTCGCTGGGGAGCAAGCTCGCAGCCGCGGGGCTCACGCCCGGGCACAGACGGCAGGCCGCATTCCTGGCGACCCTCACGAGCCATCCGCGCTCGTTCGCTCCGCGAACCAAGGGATCCGCCGCGACACCGGGGGCGACGCCCCGCGGCTCGCGGTGAATCCCTTGGCTCGACGATGCCGGCCGGATGCCGGCGCGCGGGCGGCGCGGGGTCAGCCGAAGAGTGCGGCGGCCTCTTCGTAGCGGTAGAGCGGGACGGTGTTGAGCTCGCCCAGCGCCTCGGCGAACGGCACGCGCACGATGTCGGTGCCGCGCAGGGACACCATCTGGCCCCATGCGCCCTCGACGACCGCATCGGCGGCGTGGAGCCCCAGGCGCGTCGCGAGCACACGGTCGAAGCCCGACGGCGAACCGCCGCGCTGGATGTGCCCGAGCACGGTGGCGCGGGTCTCGATGCCGGTGATCCGCTCGATCTCGGGGGCGAGCACCTCGCTGATGCCGCCCAGGCGAGGACGGTTGAAGGCGTCGAGGCCCTTGTCGCTGTAGGCCTCCTGCATGCCCGTGAGGGTGAAGCCCTCGGACACCACGACCAGCGGCGCGCGACCGCGGTCGTGCGCCTTGCTGACCTGCGCGCACACCTCGTCGATCGACATCGGAACCTCGGGGATGCAGATGACGTGGGCGCCCGCGGCGACGCCGGCGTGCAGGGCGATCCAGCCGACGTGGCGGCCCATGACCTCGGCGACCATGCAGCGCTGGTGGGAGTCGCCGGTGGTGCGCAGGCGGTCCATCGCGTCGGTGGCGATGTTCACGGCGGTGTCGAAGCCGAAGGAGTAGTCGGTGGCGCGCAGGTCGTTGTCGATGGTCTTGGGGACCCCGATGACGTTGATGCCGTCGCCCGCCAGGCGGTTGGCCGCAGCGAGGGTGCCCTCGCCGCCGATGGCGATGATGCCGTCGATGCGGTGGCCGTACAGCGTCTTGGCGATGTTCTCGGCGCCGCCGCGCGGGCCCTCGTAGGGGTTCGTGCGGCTCGTGCCGAGGATCGTCCCGCCGACCTTGGACAGGCCCTTCACCTCGTGGCGCGTCAGCGGGAAGAAGTCGCCGTCGACGACGCCGCGCCACCCGTCGCGGATGCCCACGAACTCAAGGTCGTACGTCGTCGTGCCTTTGAGGACGACGCCGCGGATGACCGCGTTGAGGCCGGGGCAGTCGCCCCCGCTGGTCAGGATGCCGATCTTCATGGGGGGTCCTTGCGTTGGGTGGTACGGGGCTGTCTCGTGACGAATCGGCGACGCTGCCTCACCCGACATTAGCGGCGGATGCCGCACCCTGCCACAACGGCGCGGTGCGGCATCCGTTCGCTCAGGCGGCGCCCAGAGCCTGCCGCAGCAGGTGCATCAGCGCCGACAGCTGGACCGAGTCGCTGGACTGCGGATCGACCGCCTCGCCGTCCAGCGCGCGCTGCGCCAGCCCCTGCTTGGAGTCGATGAGCTCGGCGATCTTCGTGTCGATGGTGTGGGCGGCGATGATGCGCCACGCCGTCACCGGCTCGTCCTGTCCGATGCGGTGCACGCGGTCGATGGCCTGCGTCTGCTCGGCGGCCGTCCACGACAGCTCGGCGAGGACGACGTTCGAGGACGCCTGCATGTTCACGCCGACGCCGGCGGCCGTGAGCGAGCAGACCGCGATCCCCACATCGGGGTCGCTGTTGAACGCGTCGATCGCCTGCTGACGCACCGGAGTCGTCTGGTCGCCGCGCAGCGACACCGTCCGAAGGCCCGCAGCGGCGAAGTGCGCCTCGGCGGCGTCCATGACGTCGATGTGCTTGGCGAAGAAAACCACCTTGCCCACCGAGCGCTGCAGCTGCAGCGCGTAGTCGGCGGCCAGCAGCGCCTTGGCCTGACCGATGCGGCGGACCATGGTGAACACGTTCTCGGAGCCCGTGCCGGCGGCCTTGGACTCGTCGAGCTCGTGCCGGGCGACCAGGCGCACGATGTCCTCGTCGACCTCGCCGTGGGCGAGCCCGCGGTCGCCGCGGGCGTCGATGATGCGGCGGTAGCGGTCGGCCAGGCGGGCACCGAGCTCCTTCTCGGCCTGCCGGATCGAGCGGCCGTACTCGTCGTCGAGCTCGACGGGGAGGTCGGCGATGAGCTTGTCGGGCAGGTCTGCGGCGACGTCGGTCTTCCGGCGGCGGACGATGCCCATCGAGATGACGGCTTCGCGCGCGGCCGGGTAGAAGGCCTTGTCGGCGGGGGTGAGCCCGGTCTCGTCCAGCTTCTCCATCAGCAGGGGCCCGGGCTTCTCGCCGTTCGTCCAGCCGAGGAAGCGCCAGATCGCGTCGAAGTCCTCGACGTCGTTGATCAGCGGCGTTCCGGTGAGGGCGAGCATCAGCGGGTCCCGCACCTGCTCCCGGATGCGGGAGGCCAGGGCCAGCACGTTCTGCGAGCGCTGCGAGGTGAGGTTCTTGATGAAGTGCGCCTCGTCGACGACCATTCCGCGCAGCCCGAGCGAGCTCAGCCACGACAGGTGGCGGTCGAGGATCTCGTAGTTGACGATGAACACGTCCGCGAACGCGTCGATGCTCTCGCCGTCGCCCTGGATGACCGTCGCGCGCCGGTGCGGGGTCCACCGCTGCACCTCGCGCGCCCAGTTCATCTTCACCACGTTGGGCACGACGGCCAGCAGCGGGTAGGCATCGGCGACGGATGCCGCGATCACCGACTCGGCGGTCTTGCCCAGGCCCGGCTCATCGGCGAGCAGGAAGGATCGGTGCCCCTCGCGCACGGCCTCGATGAAGCGGGACTGGTGCGGCATGATCTCGAGGCCCTTGGGCGAGACCCGGTCGAACTCGGGGACGGGCGGCAGGTCCATCGTGGCCGAGCCGCCGCCGGCGCCGGTCTCGAACGCCTTGTACAGCGGCCCCATGAGCTCCCAGCCGTCGAGGCGGCGGCGGGGCGTGGGCTTGGGTGCGCGCAGGGCGAGGTCGGGAGCCAGGAACGGGTTGGCCAGCTGGCGCGATTCGATGGCGGCCGGTACCACCTGGCGCTCGGCGAGCGCCGGCGGCACGACGGTCGCCGGTGCGGGCGCCACGTCGGTGATGATCAGCTCGTCCGGCTGCAGCTCGGCGCCCGATTCCAGCAGCCAGTCCCGCCGCATGCGGCGAGCGACCGGGGACGCGGCCTGGTCGACCTCGAGCAGCTGGATGAGGGACGTGTCGCGCGCCGCCGTCTTGGCGAGGATCGTCGCGACGCCGTCCAAGCGCTTGAGCAGCTCGGCGCGGGCGTTGTCGGGGACGGCGCCTTCTTCCTTCACCCGGGCGCGCTCCTCGCGGACGAGGAAGGCGATCACCTGGAACTTGACGCGGTTGGTGGGCCCCAGCTTGCCGCGCTGGGCCTTGGCCTCGACCTCGCGCACCTTGCGGGCGAGGATCGGGATGATGGGCGCTTCGTCGTCGCGACGCGCCGATGAGGGTCGGCGGCGCTGGCGGCCGGAGCCGGTCTGAGCGGTGGGTGCCGTGGTCGGCATGCTCCTCCTGAGCGTGTCTGCCGGTACGTCCCTGATCGGGGCGAGCGGTGCGTGCAGCGTGCTCCCGCGGGCGGCGCGTGCGCCGTCACGGACGCGGGATCGGATGTCGCCGACTCCTGCCGCTGGCACTCGCTTCTGCGAGCCGCGGCGCCGGGGAGGGCGTCTCCGCGGGCCAGTCTAGCGCGCCCGGGCCCCGGACGCGGCGCAGAAGCTCCGGTCAGCCCTTCGCCGCGGCCTCCTGCAGGTGCGCGACGATGTCGGTGGTGTACCCGTCGGGCATGAAGTTGATCCAGGACGTCGCCACCCACAGGCCCTCCGCCACGTGGTGGGTCTCACCGCGGACGTACTCCACGTCGTCGAAGGTCACGCCGCGCTGCTCGATCTCGCACAGCTGACCGCCCAGCTGCTCGGAGCAGCCGAAGCCCTCGGCGCGCAGGGTGTCCAGGACGGCCTGCTCCTGCGTCTGGTCGACGACGGTGATGTTGGTGGACAGTCCCCGCTCGCTGGGCGCCCCCCACGTGCACCGCAGCGTGGGCGCGCCGGACTCGATGACCTCGATCAGCGGCACGTACTCGGTCGACAGCATCGTGACGCCCGGGTCGTTCAGCGGCGGGTTCTCGGCATCCAGCAGATCCAGCATGTCGAGCGAGTACACGTCCTCGCACCGCTCGGGCAGCGCGTCGTCCTGCGGCAGGTTCGTCTCGATGGGTGTCGGCGAGGGACCGGTCGTGGGTTCGGCGATGCTCGGCGTCGGCTCGGGCGACCCCGTCGCGCTGGGCGAGGGCTCGGGGCGGCATCCCGCGGCGGCGATGCTCAGGACGACGGCGAGGCCCGCCACCAGGGCGAGTCGGGGTGCGGCGCGCATGGGTTCCTCCGGTTGGCTCCCCTCGACGGTAGCGGAGGGATGCCGCAGTCCCGGGGCGCCCGCGGCGTGTCCGCCGCGCGATCAGCCGTCGGCGGGCGGGGTGCCGGGCTCGGGCAGGGTCCGCTGCCAGTCCGAGAGCGTCCTGGGGTCGTCGGTGACGATGCCGTCCACGCCGAGATCGGTCACCTCGCCCCACTCGTCGTCGGAGTTGAGGGTGTAGACGACGATCCGCATGCCGGCGTCGTGCAGGGCGTCGACGACCCCCGGGCGCTCGAGCACCGCCCGGCGGTCGGCGATGATCCCGCGGACGCCGGCGTCGGAGGCGGCGCGGACGACGTCGTCGGGAAGGTGACGCAGGATCAGCAGCCGCGCGACGATGCTCGTCCGCGCCTCGACGAGGGCGAGGAGCGTGGCGTCGAAGCTCGCCACGGTGACCCGCCGTTCGAGGCCGCGCGCGACGACGGCGTCGATCAGGCCGCCGACGGCCGCGGAATCCCACCTGCCCTTCAGCTCGACGATCGCCCGACCGTCCTCGGCGCCGAGCACGTCCAGGAACTCCTCGAAGGTCGGCACGCCGGTCCCGGCGTAGTCGGGCGAGAACCACGAGCCGGCATCCAGCCGGCGGACGTGGGCGAGGTCCAGATCGGCGAGCGCGCCGCGTCCGTCGGTCGTGCGGTCCACGCGCTCGTCGTGCATCAGCACCGCGTGGCCGTCGGCGGTGAGGGCGACGTCCACCTCGACGTGGTCGAACCCGTGGCGCAGCGCCTCGACGACGGCGGGAAGGGTGTTCTCAGGCGCGGTGGCCGCTCCCCCGCGATGGCTGGCGATGAACGCGGCCTGACCGGGTGCACGCTCGGCCCCCAGCGCCTCGGTGGCGCTCACGCGGGCGGGCGTGGCGCCCAGCGTCGCGATGATCGCGCTGGCCACGGCGAGCACGCAGACGACGGCGAGCGCCTGCATCCGGTCGGCGGGTCGGGCGAGGGGGTCGGGCATCGCGGGGTCCTCCGATTCACCGCGTCCTCGTCGACGCGGTTCGGACCACCCTACACAGCACCGTTACCTTTCCGTTACCTCGGATCGGCCGGTCGCGGCGCGGCGCCCAGGGTCTAGGTTGAAGCCATGGCGCAGATGGCGCGTGAGGAGCGGCTGGTCCTGGGGATCGCGATCCTCGCCTCGTTCGTCGCATTCCTCGACGGCACCGTCGTCAACGTCGCCCTCCCCGCCATCCGCGCCGAGCTCGGCGGCGGGCTGGCCACCCAGCAGTGGGTGGTGGATGCGTACCTGATCACCCTGGGCGCGCTGATCCTCGTGGCGGGATCGGTGTCGGACGTCTTCGGGCGGATCCGGGTGCTGCGGATCGGCGTCATCGGCTTCGGCCTCACCTCGGTGGCGATCGCAGCCGCCCCCACGGCGGAGTTCCTCATCGTGGCACGGGCGGCCCAAGGGGTCGCCGGAGCATTCCTCGTGCCCAGTTCGCTCGCGCTCATCACATCGACCTTCCGCGATGCCGCCCAGGCCCGTGCGATCGGCGTCTGGACGGCGCTGACGACCGCGGCGATGCTGGTGGGACCCGTGCTCGGCGGACTGTTCGTCGACTTCGCGTCGTGGCGGCTCGCCTTCCTCATCAACGTGCTCCCGATCGCGGCGACCATGTGGATGCTGGGCGCGCTGCGGCGCCGGGACGTCCGGCGCGAGGGCGTCGGGATCGACTGGCCCGGAGCAGCGCTCTGCACGGTGGGGCTGGGCGCGACGGTGTTCGCCCTCATCGAGCAGCCCCACCTCGGCTGGGGCTCACCGGCCATCTGGGGAAGCTTCGCCGGGGGCCTGGCCGCCCTCGCGGGATTCCTCGTGCGGCAGCGCTCCGCACGGCATCCGATGATGCCCCTCTCGCTCTTCGGCGTGCGCAACTTCTGGACGGGCAACGTCGCCACGGCGTTCATCTACGCCGCCCTCGCCCTCAACGGCTTCGTGCTGGGCGTCTACCTGCAGCAGGGTGCCGGGCTTCCGGCCACGCTCGCCGGGCTGGCGACCCTGCCGGCGACCGTGCTGCTGATCCTCTTCAGCGCGCGGGTGGGGACCCTCGCCGGGCGCGTGGGCCCGCGGCTGTTCATGACCGCCGGGCCGCTGGTCATGGCGGTCGGCTCCCTCATGCTGCTGTCGGTGTCGTCCGACTTCTCCTACATCGCCCAGGTGCTGCCCGGGACGATCGTGTTCGGGCTGGGGCTGAGCCTCACGGTGGCGCCCCTCACCTCGGCGATCCTCGGCGCGATCGATCCGTCGCGCAGCGGAATCGCCTCAGCGGTCAACAACGCCGTCAGCCGCGTCGCGGGGCTGCTGGTCATCGCCGCGCTCGCGACGATCGTCGGCGGCGAGCTGGACCTCGACGGCTTCCACCGCGCCGCGGTCGTCACCGCGGTGCTCATGGCCGCCGGCGGCGTGATGTCGTTCGCCGGCATCCGCAATCCGCGCCCCGCGGCTGCCGCCGGAGCGGCGACCGCGGAGACGGCCGGCTGATCCGCGCGATCAGACCAGGCTCTTGGGATGCCAGACGGTCTTGGTCTCGGTGAACGCCGTGATCCGGTCCAGCCGCGGCGCGGTCGCGTCGGCGCCCTGCTCGGGGGGCAGCACCCGCGTGAGGGTCTCGGCGGCGGCGATCTGCAGGTCGACCCAGTCCAGATCACCCGCGCCGACCAGGTCCAGGCCGTGCACATCGGGGTGCGAGGCGAGCCACGGGGCGATCTCGGCCGGCGATCCGGTGAGCACGTTCACCGCGCCCGCGGGCACATCGCTCGTGGCCAGAACCTCGGCGAGGCTGATCGCCGGCAGCGCGTGGCGCTCGGACGCGACGACCACGACGGTGTTGCCCGACACGAGGGCCGGGGCCACCGCCGAGACGAGGCCGACCAGGCCGGTGTCCTGCGGCGCGACGATCCCCACCACGCCCGTGGGCTCGGGGACGGAGATGTTGAAGTACGGCCCCGCCACCGGGTTGCCGTTGCCGGCGACCTGCGCGTACTTGTCGCACCACCCGGCGTACCAGACCCACCGGTCGACCGCCTCGTCGACCTCGTCGGCGGCGCGCGCGGGCTTGACGCCCGTGAGCGCGGCGATCTCGGCGGCGAACTGGGCGCGACGGCCCTCGAGGATCTCGGCCACACGGTAGAGGACCTGACCGCGGTTGTAGGCCGTCGCACCCGACCACGCCTTCAGGGCGCCCGCGGCGGCGGCCACGGCATCCCGCGCGTCCTTGCGGGACGCCTTCGCCGCGTTCGCGAGGAACCGCCCGTCGGCGCCCTCGACCGCGTAGGTGCGGCCGGATTCGCTGCGGGGGAACGCCCCGCCGATGAACAGCTTGTAGGTCTTCGGCACCGTGAGTCGCTCGCTCATGCCGCACCGCCCTTCAGGTAGGCCGCCAGGCCATGCCGGCCGCCCTCGCGGCCGTATCCGGATTCCTTGTAGCCGCCGAAGGGGCTCGTCGGGTCGAACCTGTTGAACGTGTTCGCCCACACCACGCCCGCGCGGAGCTTGTCGGCCACCGCGAGGATCCGCGATCCCTTCTCGGTCCAGATGCCCGCCGACAATCCGTAGGGGGTGTTGTTCGCCTTCGCGATCGCCTCGTCCGGCGTGCGGAAGGTCAGCACGGACAGGACGGGACCGAAGATCTCGTCTCGCGCGATGCGGTGACTCGCCTGGACGTTGGTGAAGACCGTGGGGGCGAACCAGAAGCCCCGGTCGGGGATCGCGCAGTCGGCCGTCCACCGCTCGGCGCCCTCCTCGTCCCCGATGCGGCTGAGCGCGCGCACGCGCTCCAGCTGCTCGAGCGAGTTGATCGCACCGATGTCGGTGTTCTTGTCGAGGGGATCGCCGAGGCGCAGGGTGGACAGCCGGGCCTTCAGCCGGTCGACGACCTCGTCGTGGATGGCCTCCTGCACGAGCAGGCGGCTGCCCGCACAGCACACCTGACCCTGGTTGAAGAAGATGCCCGTGACGATGCCGTCCACCGCCTGATCGATGGGAGCGTCGTCGAAGATGATGTTCGCGGCCTTGCCCCCGAGCTCGAGCGTGACCTTCTTCTTCGTCCCGGCCACGGCCTTGGCGATCTCCCGGCCGACGGCGGTGGACCCGGTGAAGGCCACCTTGTCGACGTCCGGATGCCGGACCAGTGCCGCACCGGTCGCGCCGGCCCCGGTGATGATGTTCACCACGCCGGCCGGCAGATCGGCCTGCTGCAGGATCTCGGCGAACAGCAGCGCCGTCAGCGGAGTGGTCTCGGCGGGCTTGAGCACGACGGTGTTCCCCGCGGCGAGCGCGGGGGCGAGCTTCCACGCCAGCATGAGCAGCGGGAAGTTCCACGGGATCACCTGCGCGGCCACGCCGAGCGCGCGGGGGTCCGGGCCGAGGCCCGCGTGCTCCAGCTTGTCGGCCCAGCCGGCGTAGTAGAAGAACCAGGCCGCGACCATCGGGATGTCCACGTCCCGGCTCTCTTTGATGGGCTTGCCGTTGTCGAGGCTCTCGGCCACGGCGAGTTCGCGGGCGCGCTCCTGCACCAGCCGGGCGATGCGGAAGAGGTACTTCCCGCGGTCGCGGCCGGGCATCTTCGACCACGTCTTGTCGTAGGCGCGGCGCGCTGCGGCCACGGCCGCGGCGACGTCGGCGTCGCTCGCGGCGGCGACGGTGGCGAGGTGGGTCTCGTCCGCCGGCGAGATCGTCGAGAACGTCTCGCCCTGCCCGGGACGGAACTCGCCGTCGATGAACAGTCCGTATTCGTCGCGCAGCTGCAGGATGCTGCGGGACTCGGGTGCGGGTGCGTAATCCAGGAAGCTCATCGTGTCCTCAGTCGATCGTGACGTAGTCGGTGCCGGTGTAGTGCCCGGACGAGACCTTCTGACGCTGCCGCAGCACGTCGTTGAGCAGGCTCGAGGCTCCGAAGCGGAACAGGTGGGGCTGCAGCCATTCCTCGCCGGCGATCTCTGCGACCGTGACGAGGTACTTGATCGCGTCCTTCGACGTGCGGATGCCGCCGGCGGGCTTCACGCCGATGCGCTCGCCCGTGGCGCGGTACCAGTCCCGCACGACCTCGAGCATGAGGAGGGTGGTGGGCAGGGTCGCCGCCGGCTGCACCTTGCCCGTGGAGGTCTTGATGAAGTCGCCGCCGGCGAGGATCGCCAGCCACGATGCGCGCTTGATGTTGTCGTAGGTGGCCAGCTCGCCGGTCTCGAGGATCACCTTCAGCGACGCGTACGACCCGTCCTCGCGGCGGCACGCCTGCTTCACCTGCGCGATCTGGTCGAACACCGCCCCGTACCTGCCCGAGAGGAAGGCGCCGCGGTCGATGACCATGTCGATCTCGTCGGCCCCGGCGGCCACCGCCTCGGCGGTGTCGGCGAGCTTGATCGCCAGCGATGCGCGGCCGCTCGGGAAGGCGGTGGCGACGGCCGCCACCGAGACGCCGCCGTCATCGGGGTCGCCGTGGGCCTCGCCGAGCGCCTCGATGGCGTGCGGCACCATATCGCCGTAGACGCAGACAGCCGCCACGCGCGGGCAGGTGGGGTCGGCGGCATCCGGCACGAGCGCCTTGGCGACGAGCGAGCGCACCTTGCCGGCGGTGTCGGCGCCCTCGAGGGTGGTCAGGTCGATGAGCCGGATGATCGTGTCCAGCGCCCACGCCTTCGACGACGTCTTGATGGAGCGGGTGCCGAGGTCGGCCGCGCGCTGCGCCAGGCCCACGGCGTCCACGCCGGGGAGCCCGTGCAGGTACCGGCGGAGCGTGGTGTCGTCGGGCTGACCGCCCAGCAGGTCGACGGCGCGTTCGGGAAGCGTCTGCAGATCGGTTCGGCTCATGGCTCCTCGTTCCGGACGGTCCGGCGCTGGCCGTCCACGCTCGATCGTATGCGGCGATCGGGGCCCTGGCGCTACCGACTCAGGGTGTGGCGCACCCGCTCGACGTCGTCGGTCATCTGCGCGATGAGCGCGTCGATGCCCTCGAAGGCCACCATCCCGCGGATCCGCTCGGCGAACTGCACCTGCACGCGGTGGCCGTACAGGTCGAGATCGGTCTCGTCGAGGACGTAGGCCTCGACCTGGCGGACGAGCACGTCGTCGAAGGTCGGATTGGTGCCGATGCTGATCGCGGCGGGGTACCGGATGCTGCTTCCCGGTCCCTCGGTCCGATCGGGGTCGCCGAGCCCCTCGTCCACGAGCCAGCCGGCGTAGACGCCCTCGGCGGGGACGAACCCCTCGAGGTCGGCCGACAGGTTGGCGGTGGGGAAGCCGAGGGCGCGTCCGCGCTTGAGGCCGTGGACGACCTCTCCCCACACCGAGGGGAGCCTGCCCAGGAGCCGTGCGGCGCTGGCGACGTCGCCGTCGGCGAGCAGCTCCCGGATCCACGTCGACGACACCCGTCGCTGCCCTTCGATGGCGCGGATGTCGCCCACGACCTGGACGTCGAAGCCGAACTCGGCGCCGAGCTCGGCGAGGGTCTCGGGGGTGCCGGCGCCGCCGCGCCCGAACCGGAAGTCCGCGCCCACCAGCACCACGCGCGCGCCGAGCCGGTCGGCGAGCACGTGCTCGACGAACGCGCGCGGGCTGAGCGAGGCGAGCGCCTCGTCGAATCGCAGCACGAGCGTGGCGTCCACGCCGGCGTCGGCCAGCAGCGCCAGCTTCTGGTGCAGGCCGATGAGACTGTCCGGACACCGCTCCGGGCGCAGCAGCGCGAGGGGGTTGCGGTCGAAGGTCACGGCGACCACCTTGGCCGCCGAGGTCGCCGCGTCCACGCGCGCGCGGTCGATGACGGCGCGGTGCCCGCTGTGGACGCCGTCGAACTTGCCGATCGCGACCACCGACGGGCCGAAGTCCGCGGGAACGGCCTCGGGGTCGTCGAAGACGATCACTGCGCGACCGCCGCGGCGGGCAGGGCCGGGCTCGCACGGGGGCGATGGACGACGAGCCACCACAGCCCGAAGAAGGGCAGGACCAGGGGGACGAAGAGGTACCCGAGGCCGAACCACGACCACACCGTCGGGTGGGCGAAGAGCTCGGGGAGCAGGAGCGACAGCGATCCGATGACGAGCACGCCGGCCAGTTCGAACACGATGGCCGCCCATGCCACGACGTACCAGGCCCTGTTCCCCGCGAAGACGAGGGCTGCCGTGGCGAGGATGTACACCACGGCGGACAGCGCGGACAGCGCGTATGCCAGGGGTGCCTCGTCGAAGCGTTCGACGATCTGGACGAAGGAGCGGCCGGTGGCGGCGAGCGCCATGATCGCGTAGACGATCACGAGGACTCGGCCGATGCCGCTCATGCGACGGCGGGGGCGGTCGGGGGAGGTCATGACCTTCCCATCCTAGTTCTCGACCGCGACACGCCGATGGCGAGCGAATCACATAGATCACATCCGCCACAGAAGTAGACAGACACACCGAAAAGTGTCAATATTCACAGACGGCACCCGACCGCATCCTGCCCACTCCCGCTCCAGACTCGAAGTGCCCTCATGCGATCCACGCGCTCCCTTCTCGCGGCGACTCTCGCGACCCTCGCCCTCCTCGCCGGCGCGCTCGCTCCCGCACCCGCCGTCGCCGCCACCGTCCCCGGGGCCGCAGGCGTGCCCGTCGCGGCATCCGTCCCTACGACGGTCCCGCTGGCCACCACGTTCCGCAATCCGCTGACCGCGAAGACCTACTGGATCAGCTCGCACTACGGTCCGCGCTGCATCCCGCTGCCCGGCGCATCCACGTTCCACCTCGGCACGGACATGGCCGCCAAGGCCGGCGCGCCGATCTACGCGATCGCCGCCGGTGTCGTCACCGCCACCGTCAGCGGCACGAGCTCCCGCGTCGGCTACGTCGCCGTGCGGCATAACATCGCCGGCGCCGAGTACACCTCGATGTACATGCACGTGTGGTCGGCGACGACGCAGGTGCGCGTGGGGGACGTCGTGAAGGCCGGTCAACGCATCAGCGAGGTCGGCACCAGCGGCGGATCCACGGGCAACCACCTGCACCTCGAGGTGTGGCGCGCGACCAGCGGCGCCGCCCAGCCGCAGGATCCCCGCGCTTTCATGTCGGCACGAGACGTCGACCTGTACACGGCGTCTTCGGGCGTCACCGCCCGCGACACGCCCGCCACCTGCACGTACTACACCACCGCCGAGGTCAACTTCCGCAGCGCCGCCTCGCTGGCCTCCGGGGTGATCCGCCTGCTGCCGCCGGCCACCCAGATGGTGCACGTCCCTGGTCAGATCAGCTCCGGGTTCATCCCGGTGAAGATCGGGTCGCAGTCCGGATGGATCTCGTCGTCGTACGTCTCGCCGGTGAAGCCCGTCGTCGCACCGACTCCCACTCCGACCCCGAGCCCGACACCGACCCCGACCCCGACCCCGGCCCCGGCCCCGGCTCCGGCCGTCACGCCGTCCGGCACGTTCGAGACGACCGCCCCCCTCAACCTGCGGGCGGCCGCCTCGACGACAGCGAGCGTGCTTCGCATCATCCCGCGCGGCGCGGACGTCGGGCGCGTGCTCGCCGTGGACGGCATCTGGTATCAGGTGACTTACGAGGGGACGACCGGCTGGGTGTCGTCGGACTTCCTGCGGCCCGCCGCGCTCACGGCGCCGACGCCCACGCCCTCCGTGACGCCGACCCCGACGGTGACCCCGACCCCGACCCCGACCGTCAAGCCGTCACCGACCCCCACCCCCACGGTGAAGCCGTCGCCGACGCCTACGCCGACCTCCACGGTGAAGCCGTCGCCGACGCCTACGCCCACACCCACGGTCAAGCCGGCCCCGGCCCCGGCGCCGGTCACGTCACCGGCGGCGACCTACGTCACCACCACGGCGCTCAACCTGCGCGGCACTCCGTCGCTGTCGGGCACGGTGCTGCGACTGATCCCCAAGGGCGCGAACGTCGGCAAGGTGCTCGCGACCTCCGGAGTGTGGCGCAAGGTCGTCTACCAGGGCCGCACCGGCTGGGTCCACTCCGGCTACCTGCGGACGGCGACGGCGGCGACCGCACCCAAGCCCGCGACGTACGCCACGACCACGTCGCTGAATCTGCGCAAGGCCCCGTCGACCGCGAGCGCGCGCCTGCTGATCATCCCCAAGGGAGCGAGCGTCGGCTCCGTGCTCGCCAAGAGCGGCGTGTGGTTCAAGGTGACGTACAAGAGCCGCACCGGCTGGGTGCACTCCGCCTACCTCGTGAAGCGCTGAGCCGCGGCGCGGGCGTGCTCAGGCGATCTGCACGGTCCAGATGACCTGCATCCGCCACACCATGACCGCTACGGCGAGCCCCGCGATCCCCATGATGACGGTGCTCCAGCGGCTGCGTTCGAGAAGCGCCCAGAACACCGACGCGGGCGGCAGCAGGGCAGCCGAGACGAGGTAGACCCAGTACTCCAGCAGGCTGCCCGTCGGCGGGTTGCCCGCGAGCGGCGAGACGATCCCGACGACGATCTGCGCAACCAGCAGCAGCTCCACCAGCGCGAGTCCCCCCACGCTCAGGTCGCTCGGCCGGCGACCGGCCAGCCCCAGGACGATCGCGAGCACGCCCGCGATCGTCGCGACCACCACCTGCACCACGGCGAACCACAGGATCATCGCGCGTCCTCCTCGGGCATGTTCATCGCACTCTTCACATCGGCGCCCCGGCGCTCGACGACGCCCACGAGCCGCCCCTCGGGATCTACCGCGGCCACGACGCCGCGGGCATCACCCAGCCGGACGGCCGCTCCGGTCAGCCGCTTCCCGTGGCGCAGATCACGCGCCTCGTCGGCCGAGACCGGCAGGACGCCGAGCACGGCGGCCGCCGCGTGGGCGGGCGAGAGGGGCGCGGCGTCGCCCAGGCCGTCGACGGAGGCGGCGTCGGCGACGTCGAACGGCCCGATCCGGGTGCGGCGCAGCGCCGTCAGGTGCCCGCCGACGCCGAGCGCGGCACCCAGGTCGCGGGCGAGCGCACGGATGTACGTCCCGCTGGAGCAGTCCACGACGACGTCGAGCTCGATGGTGGCGCCGCGGCGGCGCTCGTCGAGGACGTCGAAGCGGGCGACCGTCACCTCACGGGCTGCCAGCACCACCTCCTCCCCCGCACGGGCGAGGTCGTAGGCCCGGCGCCCGCCGACCTTGATGGCCGACACCCGGCTGGGGATCTGCGAGATGCGGCCGGTCAGGGCGCGGATCTGCCGCGCGATGTCGTCGGAGTCGACGTGCGCGGCGTCCGCGCGCGCGACGACCTCGCCGTCGGCGTCGTCCGAGTCCGTCGAGACCCCCAGGACGATCGTGGCGAGGTAGGTCTTGTCCAGGCCGACGATGAAGGTCAGCAGGCGCGTGGCCCCGTCCACGCCCAGCACCAGCAGTCCGGTGGCCATCGGGTCGAGGGTGCCGGCGTGCCCGATCTTGCGCGTGCCCAGGATGCGGCGCGCGCGGGCGACGACGTCGTGGCTGGTGATGCCGCCTGGCTTGTCGACGAGAAGGATGCCGGAGGTCACCGCTCCAGCCTAGGGCCGCCTCCTGCGCGCCCCCGCGTACGCTGAACGGATGCCCGACATCGCCGCGCCCATCGCCGCGTGGTACCGCGAGCATGCCCGCCCGCTCCCCTGGCGGCATCCCGGATTCGGTGCGTGGGGGATCCTCGTGAGCGAGTTCATGCTCCAGCAGACGCCCGTGGCCCGCGTGATCCCGCGGCTGGAGGCCTGGCTGAAACGCTGGCCGACCCCCGCCGCGCTCGCCGAAGCCGCCCCAGGCGACGCCGTCCGGGAATGGGCGAACCTCGGCTACCCGCGGCGCGCGCTGTGGCTGCACCGGGCCGCGACCGAGATCCGCGATCGTCACGGCGGCGTCGTGCCGCGCGACGTCGATGCGCTCCTGGCGCTGACCGGCATCGGCGATTACACGGCCCGCGCGGTAGCGGTGTTCGCCTACGGCGACCGCCACCCGGTCGTGGACACGAACACCCGCCGGGTGCTGGCCCGCGCGGTGGACGGGCGCGCGCAGCCCGGCCCGCCCTCGCGACGGGATCTGGCCGCCATGGCCGGCATGCTGCCCGCGGACGACGCCGACGCAGCCGTCGTCAACGCGGGCGCGATGGAGCTCGGGGCCGTGGTGTGCACGGCCCGCGCCCCGCGCTGCGAGCGGTGCCCGATCGCC
The DNA here is from genome assembly GCF_054780155.1 of Microbacterium aureliae. Taxonomy (NCBI): domain Bacteria; kingdom Bacillati; phylum Actinomycetota; class Actinomycetes; order Micrococcales; family Microbacteriaceae; genus Microbacterium; species Microbacterium aureliae. The sequence continues at coordinate 1,222,980 of NZ_BAAGWW010000002.1, read as the reverse complement.
GACGTCTGCCGCTGGCGCGCAGCCGGCCACCCCGACACCCCCGACGAACGGCGCAGGCAGGCGCGTTACGAGGGCAGCGACCGGCAGGCGCGGGGCGCCGTGCTGAAGATCCTGCGGGATGCCGACGGCCACGCCCACCCGATCGACGGGGTCCTCGCCGGCTGGCCGGACGCGCGGCAGCGCGACCGCGCCATCGACTCCCTCATCGCGGACGGCCTCGTCGAAGCCGACGGCGACCTGCTGCGCCTGCCGATGTGACCTTCGGCCCTGCAGCCTGCACGCGCAGCGACGTAACGTCGCCGTCATGAGAGCACTGATCGTCTTCGAGTCGATGTTCGGCAACACCCGCGAGGTCGCCGACGCGATCGCCGCGGGGCTCGCCGAGCACATGCAGGTCGACACCCGGAGCGTGGACGACGCGCCCGCGGAGGTCCCGGCGGACGTCGACCTGGTGGTCGCGGGCGGCCCGACCCACGCGTTCTCGATGTCGCGCGAGACCACGCGCCGGGATGCCGTCACGCGCGGGGCGGATCACCCGACCCACCGCGGCCTGCGGGACTGGATCACCGACCTGCCAGAGGCGGCCGGGGGCGCCGCCGTCGCGACGTTCGACACGCACGTGACGATGAAGTGGATGCCGGGATCGGCGGCGAAGGCCGCCGCGCACAAGGCGCGCGAGCACCGCATGCGGGTGATCGACACCAAGAGCTTCTACGTCACCGACACTGCCGGGCCGCTCGCCGAAGGAGAGACCGACCGGGCACGGGACTGGGGTCACCGCCTGGCCAGGCTCGTCCAGCAGGGCTGACGGGGATCAGTCCTCGTCGTCGTCCTCGCGCGTGATGTAGGGGTCGGCTTCGCCCGCGTAGTCGGCCGAGGCCGCGAGACCCGCCACGGCGGCATCCCGCTCCCGCGCCTCGCGCAGCAGATCCTCGATGTGCCCCGCGTTCTCGGGGATCCCGTCGGGGATGAACTCCAGGGTCGGGGTGAGGCGGACGCCGAGCTTGCGCCCGACCTCGCTGCGCAGCATCCCCGTCGCCGCGCGCAGCGCCTGCCCCGAGGCCTCGCGCTCCTCGGCGGTGCCGAGCACGGTGTAGAACACCGACGCGTGCTGCAGATCGCCGGTCACCCGGACGTCCGTGATCGTCACGAAGCCCAGCCGCGGGTCCCGCAGACCCTTCTCGAGACGCTCCGCGATGAGGACGCGGATGCGGTCCGCCAGGCGCGCCTGCCGTTCGCCAGCCATCTTCTCTCCTTGCTCTTCACCACGCCCGCCCGCGGTCGTCCACGGGAGCGGAGGCGAGGGATGCGCCGCCGACAGTCGGGGTCTTGGGGGTCCCGTTGTCGGTGGTGCATCCCTCGCCGCAGCGCAGATACGGGGATCAGCCGCGCGGCTTCTCCACCATTTCGGTCGTCTCGATCTCGTCGCCGATCTGGATGTCGTTGTACTTGCCCAGGCCGATACCGCACTCGAAGTCCGTGCGGACCTCGGTGACGTCGTCCTTGAAGCGGCGCAGCGACTCGATGGCCAGGCCGTCGGCGATCACGACGCCGTCGCGGATGACGCGCGCCTTGGCGTTGCGCGTGATCGTGCCCGAGCGGACGATGACACCGGCGATGTTGCCGAACTTCGAGGAGCGGAACACCTCGCGGATCTCGGCGACACCCGACTGCACCTCTTCGAACTCCGGCTTGAGCATGCCCGTGAGGGACTGCTCGACATCGTCGATCGCGTTGTAGATGACCGAGTAGAACCGGATGTCCACGCCCTCGCGGGCGGCGCGCTCGCGTGCCTTGGCGTCGGGGCGGACGTTGAAGCCGATCACGATCGCGTTGTCGATCGTGGCCAGGTTCACGTCGGACTCCGTCACCGCGCCCACGCCGCGGTGGATGATCCGCAGCTGCACCGAGTCGTCGACCTCGATCTTGAGCAGCGACTCCTCGAGCGCCTCGACGGCACCCGACACGTCGCCCTTGATGATGAGGTTGAGCGACTCGACCTTGCCCTCTTCGAGAGCGCGCGTGAAGTCCTCGAGCGAGATGCGCTTGCGGGCCTTGGCCAGCTGGGCGTTGCGCTCCGCGGCTTCGCGCTTCTCGGCGATCTGACGCGCGGTGCGGTCCTCTTCGGTGACGATGAAGGTGTCGCCGGCGCGGGGCACGGAGTTCAGACCCTGCACCTGCACCGGACGCGAGGGCGCTGCCTCGTCGACCGGCTCGCCGTTCTCGTCGATCATCGCGCGGACGCGGCCGTACGCGGTGCCGGCGACGATGGCGTCGCCGACGCGCAGCGTGCCGGACTGGATCAGCACGGTGGCCACGGAGCCGCGACCCTTGTCGAGCTTGGCCTCGATGGCGACGCCTCGCGCGGCCTTGTTCGGGTTCGCGGTCAGGTCCAGGCCGGCGTCGGCGGTCAGCAGCACGGCGTCCAGCAGTTCCTGGATGCCGGTTCCCTGGCGAGCCGAGACGTCGACGAACATGACGTCGCCGCCGTACTCCTCGGCCACCAGGCCGTACTCGGTGAGCTGCTGGCGCACCTTCGCGGGGTTCGCCTCGGGCTTGTCGACCTTGTTGACCGCGACGACGATCGGGACGCCGGCGGCCTGGGCGTGGTTCAGCGCCTCGACCGTCTGCGGCATGATGCCGTCGTCGGCGGCGACCACGAGGATGGCGATGTCGGTCACCTGCGCACCACGGGCACGCATGGCAGTGAACGCCTCGTGACCCGGGGTGTCGATGAAGGTGATCGCACGCTCGATCTCGTCGTGCTCGGTCCACACCTGGTACGCACCGATGTGCTGCGTGATGCCGCCGGCCTCACCGGCGACCACGTTGGTCTGCCGGATCGCGTCGAGCAGTCGCGTCTTACCGTGGTCGACGTGACCCATGACGGTCACGACGGGAGGCCGGATCTCGAGGTCCTCCTCGTTCTCGGCCTCCAGCTCGGCCTCGAGGTCCAGACCGAAGCCCTCGAGGAGCTCCTTGTCCTCGTCCTCGGGCGAGACCATCTGGATCTTGTAGCCGAGCTCCGCGCCCAGCACCTCGAAGGTGGCCTCGTCCAGCGACTCCGTCGCCGTCGCCATCTCACCGAGGTTGAACAGGATCGTCACCAGGGTGCCCGGCTGCACGGTGTAGCCGCGGATCGCCTCGAGCTTGTCGGCGAAGTCCGAGATGGACGCGCCGCGGCGCAGGCGGATGATCTCGCCGTTGCCCTTCTGGACGTTGACGCCGCCGACCTGCGGGGCATCCCGCATCTCGAATTCCTGCCGCTTCGCCCGACGCGACTTGCGCTGCTTGGACTTGCCGCCGCCCTTGCCGAACGCGCCGGCGGTGCCGCCGCCGGGGCCACGGCCACGGCCGCCTCCGCCGCCGGGACGACCGGCGAAGCCGCCGCCGCCACCGGGACGCTGGAAGCCGGTTCCGGCACCGGCGCCGCCGGGACGACCGGGACCGCCGGGACGCTGCTGGAACGGGGCGCCGGGGCGACCGCCGCCACCGGGACGACCGGCGCCGCCGGGACGCGGGGCGCCCGGGCGCGGGGCACCGGGGCGAGGCGCCTGCGGACGCGGGATGTTGCCGGGGTTCGGACGCTGGCCCATGCCCTGCGCCGAGGCGAACGGGTTGTTGCCCGGGCGCGGGCCGGCCGGACGCTGGCCCATGCCCTGCGAGGACGCGAACGGGTTGTTGCCGGGGCGCGGCGCTCCGCCGGGACGCGGCGGCTGAGGTGCCGGGGCACCCGGGCCGGGCTTGGGGGCCGCCTGACCGCCGGACGCGTCACCGGGACGCGCCTCGGGGGCGGGGCTGGGAGCCGCAGGCGCCGCGGGTGCGGCGGGAGCCTTCGCCGCGGGAGCCGCGGGCGCCGCCGGAGCGGCGGGTGCCGGAGCGGGAGCAGCCGGGGTCGCGGGAGCCGCCGCGGGTGCGGCGGGCTTGGCCGCCGGACGCGCCGGGCCGGGACGGGCGCCGCCCGGGCGGGCGGGGGTGGCCGGCTTGGCGTCGGCCGGAGCCGACGCGCCGGCGCCGTCAGCCTGCAGGGCGGCGCGGAGCTTCCGCGCCACCGGAGGCTCGATGGTCGATGAGGGGCTCTTGACGAATTCGCCGAGCTCCTTCAGCTTGGCCAGAGCAAGCTTGCTGTCTACGCCGAGTTCGGAAGCGATCTCGTGCACGCGTGGTTTCGCCACAATTCTCCTGTCTCAGGGTCCACCCCAAGGCAGGGCAGACCGTCAGTCGCGGACGGGTCTCATTTCGAGCCGTTCACTTTGTTTCCATAGCCGTTCAGCCTTTTCGCTGGAGGAGCTTTTCGATGGTCTGTGTGTTCAGCGGGCCTGACACACGCAACGCCCGCACGAAAGCGCGGCGCCGCAGAGCGGCATCCACGCATTCGGGCGTCTCGTGCACCCACGCGCCCCGCCCCGGCAAGGATGCCCGCTCATCCGGAAGGAGGACGGAATCCACGCACACCACCCTCAGGAGGGCGGATCGGGGAGCACGCGCGCGGCAGCCGACGCACGTTCGTACGGGTTCCATGGTACACCCCGGACTCGGCGGGCCGGTCAGCTCTCTTCGAGGATGCTGTCGGGCTGGATGTCGATCTTGGCGCCGGTGAGCTTCGCTGCCAGGCGCGCGTTCTGCCCTTCCTTGCCGATCGCGAGGGACAGCTGATAGTCGGGGACGAGCGCGCGGACGGCCTTCGTGCCGGCATCCAGGACGAAGCTCGACGTCACCTTCGCCGGCGACAGGGCGTTGGCGACGAACTTGGGAAGCTCGGGGTCGTAGTCGACGATGTCGATCTTCTCGCCGCCGAGCTCCTCGGTCACGGCGCGCACGCGCCGGCCGAGCTCGCCGATGCAGGCGCCCTTGGCGTTGATCGCCGGGTCGTTGGCCTTGACGGCGATCTTCGTGCGGTGGCCGGCCTCGCGGGCCAGCGACACGATCTCGACCAGGCCGGCGTGAATCTCGGGGACCTCGAGCGCGAAGAGCTTGCGGACCAGGCCCGGGTGCGTGCGCGACACGGTGATCGCGGGGCCCTTCGTGCCCTTGGCCACGCTCGTGACGTACACGCGCAGCCGGGAGCCGTGCGAGTACTCCTCTCCGGGCACCTGCTCCTCGGGCGGCAGGATGGCCTCGACCGAACCGAGATCGACGTGGACCATGCGGGGATTGGGCCCCTGCTGGACCACGCCGGCGACGATGTCGCCCTCCTTGCCGCGGAACTCCCCCAGCACCGCGTCGTCGGCGATGTCACGCAGACGCTGGCTGATGACCTGCTTGGCGGCGAAGGCGGCGATGCGGCCGAAGTCGTCGGGAGTGGTCTCCTCCTCGCCGATGACGGCGCCGTCCTCGTCCTGCAGCGGCAGGAACACGGCGACGTGACCGGTCTTGCGGTCGATCGAGGCGCGCGCGCCCTCGGGGAGCTCGCCGTCCGGGGAGCTGTGCTTGGCGTAGGCGGTCAGGATCGCCTGCTCGATGATCCGCACGAGCTCGTCGAGCGGGATCTCCTTCTCTCGCTCGATGGTCCTGAGAAGTCCGAGATCGATGTCCACGCTTGCCTCCGTATTCAGCTCTCACCGGCTGGTCGTGCTCGCCGGAACCATACAACGCTACCCGATGGCGCCCCTGCCGAGGTCACTCGCCGGCGCCGAGGCGCTCGCAGTCGTCCACGGGACCGGCGCCGCCGTCCAGGCGGTCCTCGGTCCAGCCGATCAGCAGCGGCAGGAATCGCGAGGAGGGCAGCAGGATGCCGAGGTGGTCGGTGCCGCCGTAGATCGCCCACCGCACCTGCGCGCCGTCCGCGCACGCGCGATCGACGAAGCCCTGCTGCAGAGCCGGCGGGATCACCTCGTCGGCCGTCCCCCAGGCCACCAGCAGCGGCTGCTCGAACGGCCCGGTCGCGGCGTTCTGCGCCAGCCGGGCACCGAGCGCGCCGCCGGTCAGATCACCGACGTAGAGCGGGCGGTCCTCGGACACGCCCAGGGCGGCGAGGACCGAGACCACCACGCCCGGCTCGCTGGGGCAGCGCGCCGTCATCTCGCGCACGATCGAGCGCGCGCCCGCGGCGACGTAATCCTCGAGGACGACGTCCGGGTAGGTGTCCGCGTACGGCACGAGCACCCACGAGATGAGCACGGTGAGAAGCGGCGAAGGATCGGGCGCCGCCAGTTCCCGCGCGACGGCGAGGGGGTCTGCCACCGGGGCGAGCGCCGCGGTGCCCACGACGGTCAGATCCGGGGTGTACTCGCGGGCCAGCTGCGCCGTCCACAGCGCCGCGTGGCCGCCCTGCGAGTGCCCCCACACCGCGACGCGGTCGGTGAGCCACACGCCGAACGCCTCATCTGCCGCGAGCACGGCGTCCAGCGCCGACTGCGCCTCGCCCTCGCCGATCAGGTAGGGGAAGACACCCGGAGCGCCCTGCCCGCTGTAGTCCGGAGCGACCACGACCCATCCGCGCGCGATCGCCTCGTCCAGCGCGGGGATCGCCCACTTCGTCGCCGAGGCCTCGCGCAGGCTGGGCGCGCACCCGCGCGCGACGCCGGTCGTGCCGTGGTTCCACAGGATGACGTCGCGGGGCTGCCACGAGACTCCGTCGGGGATGATCACCAGCGCGCTGCCGACGGCCGGGGCGCTGCGGGCGTCGATGGTCGTGTACAGGATGCGGCGGACCGTCGCCCCCACCGGCTGGCGGCCCTCGAAGTCGTCCTCGCGGATCAGCATCCCGTGTTCGCGCGGAAGCTCGGCCGGCGGATCGTAGAACGCGTCGATGACCGGTGCGCCCTCGGCGAGCCACTGGTTCACCCACCATGCACCGGATGCCGTGGCGATGAGCAGCGCGGCCAGCGCGATGCGTCCGGCCGCCAGCCAGCGACGGGCCGCGCCCGAGGCGCCGCGGCGGCGGCCCGGCCCGCGTCGCGCGTAAAGCTCCTGTCCCCCGCGGATCATGAGCGTCAGGCCGAACAGCAGCGTGCGCACGCCGAACACCGCGGCCACCAGCAGCACCGTCACGTCCGGCCAGGTCAGCGCGAGCACGCCGAAGACGAGCTGCGCGGCGCCCCACGCCACCCCGAGCAGCCGCTGGCTCACGAGCCCTCCGGCCGTCGCGTCGCCCAGCGAGGCGAGGCCGCCGACCACCAGCAGCACCGCCAGCGCGGTGGGGGCGAGGTCGAGGCTGCGGCCGAACCACACGATGACGGCGAGCCCCACCAGCACCCACGCCGCGGCGAAGACGCGCCGCCACCACACGGCACCCCGCGGCGAGGCGAGCTCCCACACGCCCGCGACGATGGCGCTCACGCCGACGTACAGCGCCAGGAGGAACAGCGACGTCAGCGGGCGCAGCGCCATGAGGGCGCCCAGCACGGCGAGGGCAAGGCCCACCAGCAGCACCACACGGGGGTGGGCTCCCTCGACCAGGCGCGGCAGCACGCTCCACCGGACGGACCGGCGCGGCTGCGGGCTGCGGTGTGCCATCCCGCCCATGCTAGGTCGCGCCGCGCTGGCCGACGCGTACGCCCGCCGCCATACTGGGGCGATGAACGCGGTGAACGACTGGATCCTGCTGTGGGGCGACAACCTGTGGACGTGGGCGGTGCTGCCGGTCGTGGTCGCGCTCGGGCTGTACTTCACCATCCGCTCCGGCGTGGTGCAGTTCCGGCTGCTGCCCGAGATGTTCCGCACCCTCACCGACAAGACCCCGCGCACCGCTGACGGGGCGCCGCAGTCGGTGTCCAGCTTCCAGGCGTTCACCATCTCGGCGGCCTCCCGAGTCGGCGTGGGCAACATCGCCGGAGTGGGGACGGCCATCGCCATCGGCGGGCCGGGAGCGGTGTTCTGGATGTGGCTGATGGCCTTCATCGGCGGCGCGTCGGCGTTCATCGAGTCGTCGCTGGCACAGCTCTACAAGACGCGGGACGCCGACGGCTTCCGTGGCGGCCCGGCGTACTACATGCAGCGCGGGCTGGGCGCCCGGTGGATGGGCATCGTCTTCGCCGTCATCCTCATCATCTGCTTCCCGATCGCCTTCAGCTCGCTCCAGGCCAACACCATCCAGGCGACGATCGCCGGCAGCTTCGGCGACAGCGCGGCGGCATGGCTGCCCTGGCTGGTCGGTGGTGTGCTGGCAGCGCTCATGGCTCTGGTGATCTTCGGCGGCGTCCGCCGCATCGCCTCGGTCACCCAGGCGCTCGTGCCGGCGATGGCGCTGGTGTACCTGCTCCTGGGGCTCGTGATCGTCGCGATCCACATCGAGCGGCTGCCCGAGGTCTTCGCCACCATCTTCACCCAGGCCTTCGGCCCCAACGAGGTCGTCGGCGCCACCCTGGGCTACATCATCCTCACCGGCGTCAAGCGCGGCATGTTCTCGAACGAGGCGGGCCTCGGCTCGGCGCCGAACGCAGGGGCGACCGCGGCGGTGACCCACCCGGTCAAGCAGGGCCTCGTCCAGACCCTCGGCGTCTACTTCGACACGTTCCTGGTGTGCTCCATCACCGCGTTCATCGTCCTGGTGTCGGTCCCAGACCTCGCCGGCGCGGAGCGCGGGATCGCGCTGACGCAGGGCGCCATCGTGGGCGCCCTGGGCGAATGGTCGAACGTGCTGCTGAGTGTCGTGATCTTCCTGCTGGCCTTCAGCTCGATCCTCGGCAACTACTACTACGGCGAGTCGAACATCGAGTTCATCACCCCGCGCCGCGGCGTGCTGCTCGGCTACCGGATCTTCGCCGTCGCGGCCGTGTTCCTCGGGGCGCTCGCCTCGGCGGACCTGGTGTGGAACTTCGCCGACGGTGCCATGGGCTTCATGGCGCTGGTGAACCTGGTGGCCATCACCCTGCTGTCGGGGATCGCCTTCCGGCTGCTGCGCGATTACACCCAGCAGCGGCGCGAGGGGCGCGACCCGGTCTTCACGCGGGACCGGCTCCCGGATGTCCGCGGCATCGAGGTCTGGGAGGACGAGCTCTCGGTCACCGGTCCGATCGATCTGCCGGTCAAGCGCCGGCAGGCTGAGAAGCACCGCGACCACCTGCACCACGCGCCGCGTCCGGAGTGAGGCTCCCTAAGCACATCCGGCGGTTCGCGGTCAAGATCTGTTCCGCCGGCGCGGTGCCGCTTCTATCCTGAGCGCATGAATCAGACGCACAAGCAGGTGGCCCGGAAGGCGTCCGCCTCACCCGCGCTGCGTGCCCTCGCCCGCATCGGCTATGCCGCCAACGGACTCGTCCACATCCTCATCGGCGTCATCGCCCTCACGATCGCCTTCGGCGGTGCCGGTTCGAGCGACCAGTCCGGCGCCATGCGGGCGATCAGCGACGCCCCCGCCGGCATCGCGCTGCTGTGGATCCTCGCGCTGGGACTGTTCGCGCTCGCGCTCTGGTACGTCATCGAGGGGATCCTCGAGCCCGGCGAGGGCAAGGACAAGTGGACCGACCGGCTGGCGAGCTTCGGGCGCGCGGCCGCATACCTGTTCCTCGGCGGGGTGGCGCTCGTCTTCGCCATGGGCGGCAACGCCAACAGCGAGCAGAGCACCGAAGACACCGCGGCGAGCCTGCTGCAGATGCCGGCCGGGCCCTTCCTGGTGGGACTCGGGGGCGTCATCGTCCTCGCGATCGGCGGGTATTTCGTCTACAAGGGCGTGACGAAGAAGTTCCTCGAGAACCTGGCTCTGCCCGGCGGGACCGTCTCGAACGGCATCACCAAGCTCGGCATCGTCGGCTACGTGGCCAAGGGCATCGCACTGGGGATCATCGGCATCCTGCTCATCGCCGCCGCCGTCACCAGCGACCCCGAAAAGGCCGGCGGGTTCGACGGGGCGCTCAAGAGCCTGCTCGAACTGCCGTTCGGTCCCTGGCTCGTCGGTACCATCGGCGTCGGGCTGATCGCGTACGGCATTTTCCAGTTCGCCCGCGCGCGCTACACCCGGCTCTGACGCGTCCCCGACGCCCGAACCACGAGCGCCCCGGCCCGCACCTGCGGACCGGGGCGCTCGGCCGCGGATCGGGTCAGCCCCGGAAGACCTGCACGACCGACGGACGCGGCGCGTTCGGGGCGTCGCCCGGGCCGGAGGCGCCGTAGTCGGGGAACAGCGAGTTCGGTGCGGCGAACGTGCCGTCCTCGCCCGGATGCTGGACGGCAACCAGCACGATGCCTTCGGCGTCGCGGATGACGGGGCCGCACGTCTCGGCATCCCGAGGGACCGCCAGGAACTGCTGCACGTGCCCGCGCTCCGCTCCCTCGAGCGGCACCTTGAACAGGCCGTCGTTGCGGCCGAGGGTGCTCGGGGCGCCGTCCGTCGAGATCCACAGGTTGCCCTCGGAGTCGAACGCGACGTTGTCGGGGCACGAGATCGGCGAGACCTTGTCCTTGGGGAAGCCCGCGAAGTAGGCGCTCTCGAACGTGTTCGGGTCGCCGCACAGCAGCAGGATGCTCCAGCCGAACGTCGCACCGGCCTGTCCGTCCGTCTCGGTCAGCTCGATGACGTGACCGTAGCGGTTGCCGGTCACCGGGTTGGCCTCGTCGACGGGCGCGGCGCTGCCGCGCTGGCTGTTGTTGGTGAGCGCGACGTACACCTTGCCGGTCTTCGGGTTCGGCTCGACGTCCTCGGGCCGGTCCATCTTCGTGGCGCCGACCTTGTCGGCCGCGAGCCGCGTGTACACGAGCACCTCTTCGACGCTCATGCCGGCGACCGCGCTGCGGCCGTTCAGGGTGAGGGGCAGCCAGATGCCCGTGCCGTCGAAGGCGCCGTCCGCCGGCAGCGCGCCGGTGCCGGTGATCTCGGCGGCCGGGGAGTCGCCGAAGAACTTCGCCACGTACAGGTCGCCTTCGGCGAGCAGGCCGAGGTTGTTCTTGCGTGAACCGGACATGCGGTTCTTCGACACGAACTTGTACAGGTAGTCGTTGCGCTCGTCGTCGCCCATGTAGGCCACCACGCGCTTGTCCTCGGCGACGATGACGTTGGCGCCCTCGTGCTTCATGCGGCCCATCGCGGTGTGCTTGCGCGGGGTGGACGTGGGGTCCTCGGGGTCGATCTCGACGATGTAGCCGAAGCGGTTCGGCTCGTTGACGTAGCCGGGGTCGTGGCTGTTGAAGCGCGGGTCCCACTTCTCCCAGCCGGTCGAGGTCGACGTGCTCGAAGAGCCCTGGTAGCGCTTCTGCCCCGCCGTCGTGGCGTCCCACGCGAAGTAGCCGTTGAAGTTCTCTTCGCCCGACAGGATCGTCCCCCAGGGGGTCGTGCCGCCGGCGCAGTTGCCGAGGGTTCCCTTGACCATGCGGCCCGTCGGGTCGCCGGCGGTCTTCATCAGGTCGCTGCCGGCCGCGGGACCGGTGAGCTCGAACGGCGTCTCGACGGTGATCCGGCGGTTGCGGCGGCCGTCGATCTCGTAGGTCCACGGCTCGCCGATGCGGGAGCGGGTGACCTCGACGACCGACATGCCCTGCGCGGCCTTGTAGATCTCGCTGCGGCGCCGCACCTCGGCCGCATCCGCGGTCGGCGGGAACATGATGCCGGGGTTGACGTACTCGTGGTTGTTGACCAGGACGCCGCGCTTGCCGCTCGGGTCGGGGACGATGTCGAGGTAGTCGCAGTTGTAACCGAACTGGCCGGCCTGCGCCTCGGGCGACTGGGCGTCGATGTCGAACAGCGGCGCCGACGAGAACAGCGGGTCGCCCCACCGGATGATCGGGCGCCACGTGTAGCCCTCGGGGACGGTGAACGCGTCCACGGTGCTCGCGACGGGGGCGATCGGCGTGAACGCCAGCCCGCTCGTCGCGGGTCGCGCGAACGAGGCACCCGGTCCGGCGACGCCCGCGGCCGCCGGGGTCGAGGCGGGGGCGCCGGGGCGCAGCCCGGTCACGGCGACGGCGACGGCGGCCGCGGCCCCCATGCCCAGCAGCGCGCGCCGGGACAGGGCCATGCCGACGATGTCGCGGAAGTGCTCGTTGGCCGAGGTGTTGCACTCGGGTCCGAGGCACGCGTTGGCGCACTTGAACTGACAGGTCACGGCCGAGCGCTTTCCGCGCACGTGGTCGAGCATGGGAAGCGCTCGACGGTTCTCGATGGACGACACCGGACATCCTTCCTTCAGGGATCGGAGTCGACCTTCCTCCGCGAGGAAGACATCGACCCCACCGTCAGGTGAACGGATGCCGACGCCCGCCCGAACGGGCGGCGTACGGGTCAGCGCCCGCCGAGGGCGGCCACCGCGTCGTCGGCCGGCACGACCTGCCGCTCGCCGGTGCGGCGATCCCACAGCTCGACCTGGCCGTCGGCGGCACCGCGTCCGACGATCAGGATGTGCGGGACGCCGATCAGCTCGGCATCGCCGAACTTCACGCCGGGCGAGACCTTGGGCCGGTCGTCGTACAGGACGTCGCGTCCGGCGGCCTCGAGCCGGGACGACAGCGCCTCGGCGAGGTCGTAGGCGACGGCATCCTTGCCCGTGGCCACCACGTGGACGTCGAACGGCGCCACGGACTCGGGCCAGATGAGGCCCCGGTCGTCGTTGTTGAGCTCGGCGAGAATCGCGAGGATGCGGGTCACGCCGATGCCGTACGAGCCCATCGTCACCGTGACGAGCTTGCCGTTCTCGTCGAGCACCTTCAGCCCGAGTTTCTCGGCGAAGAAGCGGCCGAGCTGGAAGACGTGCCCGATCTCCATGCCGCGGGCCAGCTCCACGGGTCCGGAGCCGTCGGGCGCCGGGTCACCGGCCACGACGTTCGCGACCTCGACGACACCGTCCGCGGTGAAGTCGCGACCGGCTACGAGGGAGTGCACGTGCTTCTGGTCGATGTTCGCGCCGGTCACCCACGCGGTCCCGTCCACGACCCGCGGGTCGACGAGATACCGGATGCCGGTGGCCGAGGTCTCGCCGAGCACCGGGCCCGCGGGCGACCAGGGGCCGATGTAGCCCTTCACGAGGCCCGGGTGGCGCGCGAAGTCCGCCTCGGTGGCGGCCTCGACGGCAGCGGGCGCGAAGGCGACCTCGGCGCGCTTGTCGTCGACGTCGCGGTCGCCCGGGATGCCCACGATGACCAGCTCCCGGGTGCCGTCGAGGTTCGTGAGGGCGAGGACGACGTTCTTGAGGGTGTGCGCGGCCGTCCAGGCCGCCGACTCCGCCGTGGCGGGACCGGCGATGCCGGGGGCCGGCGGGTCCAGGTGGGCGTTGCAGTGGTCCACGAGCGTCTGGATCGTGGGGGTGTCGGGCGAGTCGAAGATGACGGCATCCGGCGCACCGTCGATCGGCAGCGGCTCGGGGGCGACGGTGGTGAACGCCTCGACGTTGGCGGCGTAGCCCCCCGCGGAGCGGACGAAGGTGTCCTCGCCCACCGGGGTCGGGTGCAGGAACTCCTCGCTGCGCGCGCCGCCCATCAGCCCGTTGTCGGCGGCGACGATGACGTACTCCAGCCCCAGACGGGTGAAGATGCGCTCGTACGCGTCGCGCTGCGACTGGTACGAGGCGTCGAGGCCGGCGTCGGTGTGGTCGAAGGAGTAGGCATCCTTCATCGTGAACTCGCGGCCGCGCAGCAGGCCCGCCCGGGGACGCGCCTCGTCGCGGTACTTGTCCTGGATCTGGTAGATCGCCAGCGGCAGGTCCTTGTACGACGCGTAGAGGTCCTTCACCAGCAGCGTGAAGAGCTCCTCGTGCGTGGGCGCCAGCAGGTAGTCGGCGTCCTTGCGGTCCTTCAGGCGGAAGATGCCGTTGCCGTAGGCCTCCCACCGGCCGGACTCGCGGTAGGGCTCGGCCGGCACCAGCGCCGGGAAGTGCACCTCGTAGGCGCCGGCGGCGGCCATCTCGTCGCGGATGACCGACTCCAGCCGCGCCTTGACCTTCAGTCCCAGCGGCAGCCATGTGAAGATGCCGGGCGCCGTCCGCCGGATGTACCCGGCGCGCACGAGCAGCCGGTGGCTGGTGACCTCGGCGTCGGCGGGGTCCTCGCGGAGCGTGCGGACGAAGTAGTGCGAAAGACGTGTGACCACGAGGGTCAAGTGTACGGCGGGCGGATGCCGGGCCCCGCCGTAGCCTGGAGCGATGACCCGCGTGCTCCTGACCGGCTTCGAGCCCTTCGGCGGCGACGCCTTCAACCCGTCCCGCGAGGTGGTCCGCTTCCTCGCACAGACATGGTCGGGCCCGGGCGAGATCGTCGCCGACGTCCTGCCCGTCGCCTTCGACGAGGCCGGACGGCGCCTGCGCGCGCTGATCGAGCGGCACTCCCCCGACGTCGTGCTGGCCACCGGCCTCGCGGGCGGTCGCGCGGTGGTCGGCGTCGAGCGCATCGCGGTGAACCTCATCGACGCCCGCATCCCCGACAACGACGGCGCCCAGCCGGTCGACGAGCCGAGCGTGCCCGGCGCTCCGGCGGCGAGGTTCGCGACGCTGCCGGTCAAGCGCATCGCCCGCGACCTCGTCGCCGCCGGGGTTCCCGCGGAGGTCTCCCACTCCGCCGGCACGTACGTGTGCAACCACGTGTTCTACACCGCGCTCGACGCCGCCCCCGTCGGCGTGCGCGCGGGATTCCTGCATCTGCCGTGGACGGCGGAGCATGCTCCGGCCCGGGACGCGGCATCCCTGTCGTTCTTCGATGTCGCGCGCGGGGTCACCGTCGCCATCGAGACCGCGATCGCCCACGACGACGACGTGCGGGTGCCGGCCGGCGCCATCCACTGACCCCGGGCGGCCTCGTCACCGGGCCGGGCGCCTCGCATGGAGCACTCCCCGGACCACGAGCCCCGCGATCAGCGCCCAGAACGCCGCTCCGATCCCGGCCGGCTGCACTCCCGACGCGGCGACCAGGAAGGTCGCCACCGCCGGCAGCCGCTCGCCCGGATCGTCGATGGCCTGCTGGACGGCGGACCCGAACGCCCCGAGCAGCGCGACGCCCGCGACGGCCGGGATGACGGCCGCGGGCGCCACGACGGCCAGTGCGGTGAGCCCAGCCGACAGGCCGCCCAGTGCGACGGCGGTCATCCCCGTCGACACGCCGGCGACCCAGCGGCGGTTCGGATCGGGATCGGCCTCGGGGCCGGCGGCGAGCGCGGCGGTGATGGCGGTGAGGTTGATCGCGTGGCCCCCGGCGGGGGCGCCGATCGCCGTCCCCAGACCCGTGACGAGCATCGCGGGACGCCACGGCACGCGATAGCCGAAGCTGCGCATGATGGCCACACCGGGGACGTTCTGCGATGCCATCGTCACCAGGAAGAGCGGCACAGCCAGGCCGATCACCGCGCCCGCCGTCACGGTCGGCGCGGTGATCTCCAGCCGCGGCACCAGGGATGCGGGCGGGATCTGGGCACCGGTGCGGACGAGGTGGACGGCGCTCACCGTCGCCGCGCTGACGAAGGCCAGCGGCACCGCCCATCGCGGCGCCACGCGTGCGGCGACGAGCCAGGTCGCGAGGACGGGTGCCACCGCCCACGGGTTGCCGATGAGGCCGCCGACGGGAGCCAGGCACAGGGGAAGAAGGACACCCGCGAGCATCGCCTGGGCGAGGGAGGGCGGGATCGCCGCGATCAGGCGGCCGAGCTGCGGCCACAGCGCGGTGAGCAGGATCAGGGCCGCGGCGACCAGGAAGGCCCCGACGGCCGCGCTCCACCCGCCCTCGACGGCACCGCTCGTCGCGAGGACCGCGGCGCCGGGCGTGGACCACGCCGCGGTCGCGGGGATCTACAGCCGCCACGAGAGGACCAGCGACGCCAGACCCATCGTGACGCACAGCGCGAGCAGCCCGCTGGCCGCCTGAGCGGGCGACGCGCCGACGGCCGCGAGCCCGGTGAGCACGACCGCGAACGAGCTCGTCACCCCGACGAGCGCCGTGACGACGCCGGCGATGATCGGCCGGGACAGCGGAACGCGCTCCGGCGCCGGCGGAGCGGTGTCGGGCGCGGTCACGTCGTCACCGTAGCGCTCCACCGCATGGTCATGCGCGCGCGACTGTGGCGCGCGCTCGGCGCCGCGCCGACCCGTCTGGCGCAGCATGTCCCGGCAACTCAGCTGGTGACGACCTGCGCCGTGCCCACGGGGGCGTCCGGACCCATCTCGTCGGCGATGCGATTGGCCTCTTCGATGAGGGTCTGGACGATGTCCGCCTCGGGCACCGTCTTGATGACCTGACCCTTGACGAAGATCTGCCCCTTGCCGTTGCCGGACGCGACACCCAGGTCGGCCTCGCGCGCCTCGCCGGGACCGTTGACGACGCACCCCATGACGGCCACGCGCAGCGGCACGGTCATGTCCTTCAGACCCTCGGTGACGTTGTCGGCGAGGGAGTACACATCCACCTGCGCGCGGCCGCACGACGGGCACGACACGATCTCGAGCTTGCGTTCGCGAAGGTTCAGCGACTGCAGGATCTGGTGCCCGACCTTGACCTCCTCGGCCGGCGGCGCCGACAGCGACACCCGGATCGTGTCGCCGATCCCCTCACCGAGCAGGATGCCGAAGGCGGTGGCGCTCTTGATCGTCCCCTGGAACGCCGGCCCCGCCTCGGTGACGCCGAGGTGCAGCGGCCAGTCGCCCCGTTCGGCCAGCTGACGGTAGGCCTTCACCATGACGACGGGGTCGTTGTGCTTGACCGAGATCTTGAAGTCGTGGAAGTCGTGCTCCTCGAACAGCGACGCCTCCCACACGGCGCTCTCGACCAGGGCCTCGGGCGTCGCCTTGCCGTACTTCTCCAGCAGCCGGCGATCGAGCGACCCCGCGTTCACGCCGATCCGCAGCGACACCCCCGCGGCCTTGGCCGCCTGGGCGATCTCGCCGACCTTGTCGTCGAACTGGCGGATGTTCCCGGGGTTCACCCGCACCGCCGCGCACCCGGCGTCGATCGCCTGGAAGACGTACTTGGGCTGGAAGTGGATGTCGGCGATCACCGGGATCTGGCTCTTGGCCGCGATGATGTGCAGCACATCGGCGTCGTCCTGCGACGGGACGGCGACCCGGACGATCTCGCAGCCGGATGCCGTGAGCTCGGCGATCTGCTGCAGCGTCGCGTTGATGTTGGTCGTGGGCGTCGTGGTCATCGACTGGACGCTCACCGGCGCATCACCGCCGACGAGGACCTTTCCGACCTTGATCTGACGGCTCTTGCGACGCGGGGCGAGGGTCTCGGGGACTTTCGGCATCCCGATGTTCACGGCTGGCACGATCCCCAGCCTACGCCGGGGCCGCCGGCCCACGGCGATGATCCCATCGGCGGCATGTGATAGTTTCGGCGCATGTTCGCGCACCCCACCTGGTGGCCCACCGCATAGGCGGTGGGAGCGTGCGACCACGACCGCCTTCGGGGCGGTCTTCTCTCGTGTGAGGCGACCGGCCCGCGACGAAAGACCGACATGACCGGGCCCGAACCCTCCCCCGCCGACCTGATGCGCCTCGCCGCGGCAGGCGCCCCCTTCGCGCTGATCTCCCGCACGCCGGACACCGTCGAGGTGCTCACCGGCGACGTCGTGGACGTCGAGCACCTGGCCGACATCCCGCTCACCGGCGCCGACGGCATCCCCCGCGAAGTCCTCGCCCTCGTGCCGTTCCGCCAGGTGCGCGAACGCGGGTTCGCGTGCCACGACGACCGCGCCCCGCTGCGCTGCCTGGTCGTCGGCGACCACCGCACCCTCGCGCGCTCCGACGCCCTCGCACAGCTGCCGTCGGCGCCCGTGCCGTTGGCCGACGCCGGGTTCGACATCGCCGACGAGGACTACGCCGACATCGTCCGCCGCGTCATCGCCGACGAGATCGGCCGCGGCGAGGGCGCCAACTTCGTCATCCGCCGCGACTTCACCGCGGGTGTCGACGCCGACCCGGCGATCGCCGCCCTCACGTGGTTCCGGGCCCTGCTCGAGCACGAGCGCGGCGCCTACTGGACGTTCGCGATCGTCACCCCGGGACACATCGCCGTCGGCGCGAGCCCCGAGGCGCACGTGAGCGCCCTTGACGGCGTGGTCACGATGAACCCCATCTCGGGGACGTTCCGCCACCCCGCCGGCGGAGCCACGGTGGCGACCCTCAGCGAGTTCCTCGAGTCCACGAAAGAGACCGAGGAGCTCTTCATGGTCGTCGACGAGGAGCTGAAGATGATGAGCGCCGTCTGCTCGGACGGCGGCCGCATCACGGGGCCGCACCTCAAGGAGATGTCGCGGCTGACCCACACCGAGTACGTGCTCCGCGGCCGCAGCCGGCTGGATCCCCGCGACATCCTGCGTGAGACGATGTTCGCCCCGACGGTGACCGGCTCGCCCATGCAGAACGCCTGCACCGTCATCGCCCGCCACGAGACCACCCCGCGCGGCTACTACTCCGGGGTCGCCGCCCTGTTCACGCCCCGCACCCAGGCGGGTGAACCCGGCGCGACGCACGATCTCGACGCGCCGATCCTCATCCGCACGGCCTATCTCGTCGACGGTCGGCTGCGCGTTCCGGTCGGGGCGACGCTCGTGCGGCACTCCGACCCGTACGGCGAGGTCGGCGAGACCCACGGCAAGGCCGCCGGCGTCCTCGGCGCGATCGGCGCCGTCCCCCGCGACGTCGCCGCCGAGGCGGCCCCGGACGCCATCGACGAGGACGCCCCGGCGCCCGCGCCCCGCGCCCTGGCGGACGACCCCGGCGTGGCGGCGCTGCTGCAGTCGCGCAACGCCCGGCTCGCGGCGTTCTGGCTCAATCCGCAGGATGCCGGCGGCCACGGTCCCTTCGCCGGCCGCTCCGCGATCGTCGTCGACGCCGAGGACCGTTTCACCACGATGCTCGCCCACCAGCTGCGCCACCTGGGCCTGGACGTCGAGATCGCCGCGTGGGACGCCGTGGACGACGCGCGGCTGGACGCCGCGGAGCTCGTCGTGGCCGGCCCCGGGCCGGGGGATCCGCGCGACGAGTCACTCCCCCGCATCCGTCGCATGCGCGACATCGTGCGCCGCCGACGCGAATCGGGCCGGCCGCTGCTGGCGGTGTGCCTGAGCCATCAGATCCTCGCCCATTCCGTCGGCATCGGCCTGGCCTCGCTGAGCGCGCCCCACCAGGGCCTGCAGAAGACGGTCGACATCTTCGGGCAGGACGCCTCGATCGGGTTCTACAACACCTTCACCGCGCGCGTCGCGCCCGGGGTCTCGCGGGTCGGGGCGACCGAGGTCTCGGCCGACGCCGACGGCGACGTCTACGCCCTGCGCGGCCCCGGATACGCCTCGGTGCAGGGCCACCTGGAGTCGATCCTGTCCCGCGACGGCATGATCACCCTCGAGCGACTGGTTGCGCACGCCCTCACCCCCGTCTCGGCCTGACGGGGCCGCCTCACCCGAAGATCGAGATCGGGTTCACGACGTCCGAGACGATCAGCACGACGCCCATCGCGATGAGTCCCACCACGACGATGAACGTCACCGGCACGAGCCGCGTGGCGTCCACGGGGCGCGGGGGCGGCCGGCGGAAGAGCTTCGAGAAGGCCCGCTTCAGCCCGTCCCACAGCGCGACGGCGACGTGCCCGCCGTCCAGGGGCAGCAGCGGCACGAGGTTGAAGACGAACAGCGCGACGTTCAGCGACGCCAGGAGCGACAGGAACCCGGCGACCCGATTGAGCACCGGCGCGTCGGCCGCGGCGACCTCGCCGGCGATGACCCCCGCGCCCACGACGCTGAGCGGCCCGTCGGGGTCGCGCTCCTGACCGGTGACCGTCGCGACGCCGGTCTGCCACACCAGCACCGGCAGACGCCAGATCACCTGCGCCACCGCACCGACGTTCTCGATCGCCGCCGTCGGGCCCGCCCACAGCGGTTCGCGCACGTAGGCGACCTCTTGACGGATGCCGACGAAGCCCACTTCGGCGGTCTGCGGCTCACCGTCCTCGCCCATGACCGGGCGTCCGCGCTCGTCGGTGACCGGCTGGGTCACCGCCGCGGGGGTGAGGGTGAGCGTGCGCTCGGCGCCGCCCCGCTCGACGACGATCTGCAGCGCATCGCCGGGCGACTCGCGGATGATCGCCGACGCCTCGGCGAACGAGGACACGTCGGTGCCGTCGACGCTGCGCAAGACGTCGCCGGGCAGGATGCCGGCCTCGGCGGCCGGGGCCGGAGGATCGTCGGCTGTGCACGCCGTCCGTCCGGCGCCCGCGGGGATGACGCACTCGCTGACGCTCTGGACGGTGGTCGTGGCCGTCTGCACGCCGATCCCGCTCAGCAGGATCGCGAAGAGCACCATGGCGAACAGCAGGTTCATGACGGGCCCGCCGAGCATGATGATGACGCGTTTGAAGACCGGGAGCCGGTAGAACACCCGGTCGTCGTCGGCGCCCTCGACGGTCTCGTCGTTGGCGGCGCGGGCGTCCTGCACCATCGTGGCGAAGAAGCCGCCGCCGGCGCGCCCGGCACGATCGCCCTCGGCGGGCGAGGGCGGGTACATCCCGGCCATCGAGATGTAGCCGCCGGCGGGGATGGCCTTGACGCCGTACTCGGTCTCGCCGTAGCGGCGCGACCACAGCGTCGGGCCGAAGCCGATCATGTACTGGCCGACGCGCACGCCGAACTTCTTGGCGGGGACGAGGTGTCCGATCTCGTGGAGCGCGATCGACAGCGCCAGCCCCACCACCAGGAGGACGACTCCGACGACGAACGCGATCACTTCCACGAGGACACGGTACCCGCGGCGCGCTCCGAGTTCGCCGCGAACACGGTGCGAGCGCCCCGGGTGAGAGGATGGAGGCGCCATGCCGACTGACGCCCCCTCGAATCTTCCCCCCGTGCTGCGGCCGCAGCATCCGCCGGCGCACGCCCTCAGCGCTCTGGCCGAGCGCTTCGGCGCGACCGTGCGCGGCGACGCCGCCGGTGTGACGCTGACCGGACTCACCCTGGCCACCGCCGACCTGCGCCCCGGTGAGGTGTTCGTGGCGATCCGCGGCGTGAACCGCCACGGGGCCGAGTTCGCCCGCACCGCCGCCGACAAGGGCGCCGTGGCCGTCATCACCGACGCCGCCGGGGCAGAGATCGCCGCCGGGGCCGCCCTGCCCGTCGTCGTCGTCGACGACCCGCGCGCGATCCTCGGCGAGTTGTCGGCGTGGGTGTACGGCACCGGGCCCGAGGACCGGCTGCCGCTGATGTTCGGCACGACCGGCACCAACGGCAAGACGAGCGTGTCGCACCTGCTCGAGGGGATCCTGGGTCAGCTCGGCGTCGTCACGGGTCTCTCCTCCACCGCCGAGCGCCACATCGCCGGCGAGGTGATCGTGTCCCGGCTGACCACGCCCGAAGCCTCGGAGTTCCACGCTCTGCTTGCCCTCATGCGGGAACGAGGCGTCGAGGCCGTCGCGGTCGAGGTGAGCGCCCAGGCCCTCAGCCGCCACCGCGTCGACGGTCTGGTGTTCGACGTCGCCGGCTTCACCAACCTCTCGCACGACCACCTCGACGACTACGCCGACATGCGGGAGTACTTCGAGGCGAAGATGCCGCTGTTCCGTCCGGACAGGTCGCGTCGGGCGGTGATCTCGCTCGACTCCGCTCCGGGTGCCGAGGTCGCCGAGCGCTGCGAGGTGCCGGCGGTGACCATCATCACCCCGGCCATCGCCGCAGACCCCGCCGCCGAGGCGGACTGGGTGGTCGACATCGTCGAGGAGCGTCAGGACGGCACGGCGTTCACCCTGACCGCACGCGACGGCCGCACGCTCACCACCGTCGTCCCCGTCATCGGCCGGCACATGGCCGCCAACGCGGGGCTCGCGATCGTCATGATCCTCGAGGGCGGATACTCCTGGGACGACCTGGTGCGCGCGCTGGACGGCGGCCGCATCGAGGCCTACCTGCCCGGGCGCACGCAGCGCGTCTCGGGCGACCGCGGACCGGCCGTCTACGTCGACTTCGGTCACTCCCCCGACGCCTTCGAGAAGACGCTGGCCGCCATCCGCCACGTCACGCCCGGGCGCGTGCTGATGCTCGTCGGCGCCGACGGCGACCGCGACGCGACCAAGCGCCACGACATGGGACGCACGGCCGTCGAGGGCAGCGACATCCTGGTGATCACCGACCACCACCCCCGCTTCGAGGATCCGGACGGCATCCGCGCCACGCTCATCGAAGGCGCCCGGCGCGCCCGCCCGGACGCCGAGATCCACGAGTTCTCACCGCCGGAGCGCGCCATCGTCGAGGCGGTGCGGCTGGTGGGCGAGGGCGACGCGATCCTGTGGGCAGGCCCCGGGCACCAGGACTACCGCGACGTGCGCGGCACGCGCGCGCCGTACTCGGCACGCGAGCTGGCCCGGCGCGCCCTGCGTGCGGCGGGCTGGCCGGTGCCGGATCCGCAGTGGCCGGTCCCCTATCCCGAGGACCGCATCATCGCCTCGGACCCCGAGCGTCCGATCGACTGATCAGGATGCAGCGGCGATCGCGCGATCCGCGCGCGCCCTCGCCCACGCCTCGGCTTCGGCGAGCGACTCGCGGGTGAGCGCGTCCGGCGGCTCGTGCGCGTCGACGACGCGCTCGACGATGTCGAGGATGCCGAGGAAGCCGATCCGCCCCTCGTGGAACGCATCCACCGCCTGCTCGTTGGCGGCGTTGAAGACCGCGGGGTAGGTCGCACCGGCACGGCCCACGCGCTTGGCCAGGCGCACCGCCGGGAAGGCGGTCTCGTCCAGCGGCTCGAAGGTCCACGTCGCCGCGCGGGTCCAGTCCAGCGGCGCCCCCACGCCCGTGATCCGGTGCGGCCAGTCCAGGCCGAGCGAGATCGGCAGCCGCATGTCCGGCGGCGACGCCTGGGCGAGGGTCGATCCGTCGACGAACTCCACCATGGAGTGGACGATCGACTGCGGATGCACGACGACGTCGATCTCGGAGTACGGCACCCCGAAGAGCAGGTGCGCCTCGATGACCTCGAGGCCCTTGTTCACCAGCGTCGCGGAGTTCGTCGTCACGACGCGCCCCATGTCCCACGTCGGGTGGGCGAGGGCCTGGGCGGGGGTCACCGACTCCAGCTGCGACCGGTCCCGGCCCCGGAACGGCCCGCCCGAGGCGGTGAGCACCAGGCGGCGGACCTCGGCGCGGTCGCCGCCGCGCAGCGCCTGCGCGATCGCGGAGTGCTCCGAGTCCACCGGCACGATCTGCCCGGGCGCGGCCGCGCGCGTGACGAGGTCGCCGCCGACGATGAGCGACTCCTTGTTGGCCAGCGCGAGCGTCCGCCCGGTCTCGAGGGCCGCGAGCGTGGGCCCGAGACCGACCGAGCCGGTGATGCCGTTGAGGACCACGTCGGCCTCGACGTCGCGCACCAGCTGCTCCGCCTCGACGGCTCCGAGCGCCGTGTGCTCGACGCCGAACTCCGCGGCCTGGGCCGCCAGCGTCGTCCGATCGCTGCCCGCGGCCAGCCCGACGACGTCGAAGCGGCGCGGGTTGGCGCGGATGACATCCAGCGCCTGGGTTCCGATGGAGCCGGTGGAGCCGAGGACCAGGACGCGCCGCATCCGGCCAGCCTATCCGCAGGTCACGCGGCCGGCTGGGCTCCCAGGATGTCGATGACGAAGACCAGCGTCTGGCCCGTGAGGTCCTGGTCGTTGATGTCGCCCTCGCCGTAGGCGACCGCGGGCGGCAGCACCGCGACGACCTGCGAGCCGACGGTCTCGCCGACGACGGCATCCGAGAAGCCCTGGACGACCCCGCCGTCGGTCGAGAACGTGAAGGGCGCCTTGCCCCAGCTCTCGTCGAAGACCTCGCCGGTGTCCCACGACACGCCGTGGTACTGCACCAGCACCCCGTCGCCGGCCTCGACGACCTCGCCGTCGCCCTTCTTCAGGGTTCCCTTGGCGAACTCGGTGGGGGCGTCGCCGTCGGGCAGCGACACCGTGGGCGACCCGTCCTCGGCGAGCTCGACGGCGGGCAGCCCGTCGGGGGCCTCCTGCGGCTCGCCCCACGCGGCGCCCGGGACGATGCCGAGCATGTCGACGATGTACACCTCGCCGGCGGCGTTCTCGCTCGGCGGGAAGGTGCCCACGACGCGCGTGCCCGGCGTCGCGCAGCCCAGCAGCTGGCCCAGCGGGTTGTCGGCCGAGATCTGCTGCGGGAGCACGGTGTTCTCGCCATAGCCGAACGAGCCCAGCTGCTCGCCGGTCTCGGCGTTGAAGGCGCTCAGGGCGTACGAGACCAGGTCGCCGGCCTTCGCGGGCTCACCCGATCCCTCGGCGATCACGGTGGTCTGCAGCTCGCCGATCTCGAGCGGCGACTCGAACGTCGCCGTGGACTCCTCGCCCACCTCGCCCTCGACGGTCACGGCGTCGGATGCCGCGCCCGAGGACGCCGCCGCCGCGCACAGGTCGGCGGTGCCCGAGGAGCTCGGCTGCGGCTCCGCGTCGGGGGCGCCGGCGGAGCACCCCGCCAGCAGCAGGGCCGACACGGCGGCAGCGGACAGGGCGACGAGCGGTCGAGCGCGCAAGAGGATTCCTCGGTGGTTCGGGGACGGAAGACTCCATCCTCCCCCATGTCGGCTCCGCTCGCGCTGGGAAAGGGCTATGCCATGGGTGGTATGGATTCGGGAGTACCCTCTTCGGGTGACTTCCGACCAGGCGACCGACACCGTTCCCGACGCCGCCGGTCCCGCACCGGACGCCGAAGAGCCGACCACGCGGATGGGTGCGACCTACGTGCTGGGGCGCACCGTGATCCGGCCGCTCGCCCGGATCATGTACCGCCCCCGCGTCGAGGGACGCGCGAACGTGCCGCGCACCGGCCCGGTGATCTTCGCCAGCAACCACCTCTCGTTCATCGACTCCATCGCCATCCCGGTAGCCGCTCCCCGGCCGGTGCACTTCCTGGCCAAGTCGAGCTACTTCGAAGGCAGCGGCTTCCGCGGCATGCTCTCCCGCGAGTTCTTCACCGCGATCGGCGCGATCCCGGTCAAGCGCGGGGCCGGGCAGGCGGCGCTGGACGCCCTCGACCAGCAGCGCGTGCTGCTGGAGCAGGGAAGCGCCGTCGCGCTGTATCCCGAGGGGACGCGATCCCTCGACGGGCGGCTCTACAAGGGCCGCACCGGGGTCGCCTTCCTCGCGCTCCAGACCGGCGCACCCGTCGTGCCCGTCGGCCTCGTCGGCACCGACAAGGTGATGCCGGTCGGGGCCCGCATGCCGTCGATGAAGCACCGCGTGACCGTGCGGTTCGGCGAGCCCCTCGATCTGTCGCACCACGGACCGGCCGCGTCGGGTCGCGCGCGACGGCTGGCCACCGACGACATCATGGCGGCCATCCACGCCCTGTCCGGGCAGGAGCTCGCCAACGCCTACAACGAGGCTCCGGCGCACGGCACGATCGAGCGGATCAAGCAGGCGCTTCCCCACGAGCGCCGCTGACCTCGATCACCGGTTCGTGGCGGACCGGGAAATTGACCGAGTTCGCGATGAAGCACCACTCGTGCGCCTGCGCGTGAGCGGCGGTGGCGGCATCCCTCATCGACTCCTCCGCCACGGTGACGTGCGGCCGCAGCACGACCTCGCGGAACGCCCCGCCGCCGCGCCCGTCCTCGACCATCACGCCGCTGGCCTCGTCGCGGTAGGCGGTGACGACCACGCCGGCGCGGACGCACGCGTGCAGGTAGGACAGCAGGTGGCATTCGCTCAGGGCGGCCAGCAGCATGTCCTCGGGGTTCCACCGCGACGGATCGCCGCGGAAGGGCTTGTCGGCGGAGGCGAGCAGCTCGGGCTTGCCCGCGACTTCGAGGAGCACGGCACGGTCGTAGTCGCGGTAGCCGCTCGTGCCGGTTCCGCGGTTGCCCGTCCACTCCGACCGGACGAAGTATCGATGCTCGCCGAACATGTGCACAGTCTGTCACGCGGGCTCGCCGGGACCCGACGGTAGGCTTTCGTCGTGCCCCACACCTTCGCCGTTTCGGATGCCGTGGAGCTCGCCGTCGTCGAACGCAGCGGCTTCGTCGAGTCGCGGCACGCCGGCGCGGCGATCGTGCTCTCGCCCGACGGGAGCGTGGCCGCCCGCTACGGAGACGCGTCGGCGCTCATCCTGCCGCGCTCGACGCTCAAGCCCCTGCAGGCCCTCGCGATGCTGTCCGCGGGCGCGCCGCTGGAAGGCGAGCAGCTGGGGCTGGCGACCGCCAGCCACTCCGGCACCGACCGCCACGTCGCCGTCGTGCGCAGCATCCTGGGCGCCGCGCGTCTGGGTGAGGACGCGCTGGGCTGCCCGCCCGCATGGCCGTCGGACACCGCGACGCGGGACGAGCTCATCCGCGAGCGCTCGACGGCGGCCCGCGTGCGCATGAACTGCTCCGGCAAGCACGCCGCCATGCTGCTCACGTGCGTGGTCAACGGCTGGCCGACCGGCGACTACCTCTCGCCCGCCCACCCCCTGCAGGTCCACATCCGCGATGTCGTGGAGCGCCTGATCGGCGAGAAGTCGCCGGCCACGGCCGTCGACGGGTGCGGAGCCCCCGTCTACGCCGTGACCCTGTTCGGCCTGGCCAAGGCGATCCACCGCATCGGGACGGCGTCGACGACGTCGCCCTTCGCGCTCCACCGGAGCGCCGGCGCGCTCGTGCAGGCCGTCCGCGACAACCCGTGGACCATCGACGGGCCGGGTCGACCCGACACCCTGGCCATCGAGCGCGCGGGCGTCTTCGCCAAGACCGGCGCCGAGGGCGTGATGGTGATGACCGCGCCCGACGGCACGACGGTGGCGCTGAAGATGCTCGACGGCAGCAGCCGGGCGAGCACGATCGTCGCCCTGACGATGCTCGAGCGCGCCGGAGCACTGCCGGCTGCCGCGGTCGCCGCCGCGCGCGCGGGCCTGTCGCTGGCCGTCACCGGCGGCGGACACGACGTCGGGGCCATCCGCCCCGCCTTCTAGAAGCGCTCCCAGAAGGAGCATGAACGCTCCAACGGCGGAGCGGAAAGGACCGCACATGAGGATCAGCGTCCCCTCCGAGGTCAAGAACAACGAGTTCCGAGTGGCTCTCACGCCCGCGGGCGTGCACGACCTGGTCGCCGCGGGCCACGAGGTGTTCGTGCAGCGCGGCGCGGGCGAGGGCTCGTCGATGCCGGACTCGGAGTACGACGACGCCGGGGCGATCCTGCTGGACGACGCCGCCGAGGTGTGGTCCCGCGCCGAGCTGCTGCTCAAGGTCAAGGAGCCGATCGCGTCGGAGTACGGCCACTTCCGGGACGACCTGGTGCTGTTCACCTATCTGCACCTCGCGGCCGACCGGCCCCTCACCGAGCGCCTCATGGCCGACGGGGTGACCGCGATCGCGTACGAGACGGTGCAGCTGCCCGGCGGCGGGCTGCCGCTCCTGGCGCCGATGAGCGAGGTCGCCGGTCGGCTGGCCCCCCTCGTGGGGGCCTCGACCCTCATGCGGTCCGCCGGCGGGCTGGGCCTGCTGATGTCGGGGGTTCCGGGCACCCGGCCCGCGCGCGTCACCGTGATCGGCGGCGGCGTGGCGGGCGCGAACGCCGCCGTCATCGCCGTCGGCCTGGGCGCCGATGTGACGGTCTTCGACACCAACATCCAGCGCCTTCGCTACCTCGACGATCACTTCCAGGGCCGCGTGAAGACGGCCGCCTCCAACCCGTTCGACCTCGATCGCGCCGTGGTCGACTCCGACCTGGTCATCGGATCCGTGCTCATCCCCGGCGCGAAGGCGCCGAAGCTCGTCACGAACGAGATGGTCTCGCGCATGCGGCCGGGCTCGGTGCTGGTCGACATCGCCGTGGATCAGGGCGGCTGCTTCGAGGACACCCGCCCCACCACGCACGCCGACCCGACCTTCCCCGTGCACGGGAGCGTCTTCTACTGCGTGGCGAACATGCCCGGCGCCGTGCCGAACACCTCGACCTCGGCGCTGACCAACGCGACCCTGCCCTACGTCCGCCAGATCGCCCGGCGGGGCTGGCGTGAGGCGATGCGGGCGGATGCCGCGCTGGCGGGCGGCCTGAACGTCATCGGCGGCCGGGTCGTCAACGCCGGCGTGGCCACCGCCCACGGGGTCGAGGGCGCGCCGCTGGCCGACGCGCTGGGCTGACCGCGCGGCGACCCGCGGCGGCCTGCGGTCACGGCAGCGGCTTCTCCTGGATGCCCCACGGCGAGTCGTAGCCGGCCGGCGCGGGGGCGGCGAGCAGCTCGAGGAAGGGCCGCGCGTCGAAGGCCTCGGGACCCAGCACGCCGCTCCCCTGCCACGTGCCGCGCGCCAGCAGCTCGAGGGCGACGACGGGGTTGATCGCCGTCTGCCACACGACGGCCTGGCATCCGTCCAGCGCCATCGTGTGCTCGTTGTCGACCACGTGGTACAGGTAGGTCGAGCGCGGCGCGCCGTCCTTGCCCGTGCCGGTGACCCAGACGCCGGCGCACGTCTTGCCCGACATGCGGTCGCCGAGGGTCGCGGGATCCGGAAGGCACGCGGCGACGACGTCCCGCGGCGAGACCGTCACGCCTTTCACGCTCACGGGGTCCGTCCGGTCCAGCCTCAGCTTGTGCAGCACCTTCAGCACCTCGATGAACTCGTCGCCGAGCCCGTACTTGAACGTCACCCGCCGCGCCGAGGTCCAGCGCGGCATCAGCAGCACCTCCTCGTGCTCGACGTTCACGCACTCGACCGGGCCGATCCCCTCGGGGAAGTCGAACACCTCGGGCTCGCTGAAGGGGGCGGTGGTGTACCAGCCGCGGTCACGCTCGTAGATCACCGGCGGATTGAGGCACTCCTCGATCGTGGTCCAGATCGAGAAGGACGGCGCGAAGTCGTAGCCGGCGACCACCAGGTTCGCGCCGTCGCGCACCCCGATCTCGTCGATCTCGTCGAACAGCTCGTCCTGGGCGTATCGCGCGAGCACGTCGGACAGCCCCGGCTCGACGCCGATCCCCACGAGCGCCAGGCGGCCGGCGTCGCGCCACGCGTCCTGCTGCGCGAACTGCTCATCCCCCAGCTTCACACCTGTCAGCTCGTGCGGCTTGTCGGGGTGGGGCCGCGAGAGGCTCATCGCCATGTCGAGGTACGTCACGTCCGCCCGCGCGCACCCCTCGAAGATCGGCATGACGAACCGGGGGTCGACGGCGTTGAGGACGTGGGTGCAGGCGTGCTCGCGGATGAGCGCCGCCACCGAGCCGGCATCCGATGCGTCCACCCTCGCCGCCGTGAACCGGGGGTCCGCCAGGGCGCCGACGAGGGCTTCGGGACGGGCCGGGTCGTAGTCGGCGACGACGACGGCCTCGTAGAAGTCGCGGCGTGCGGCGATGCGGGCCGCGGCGGAGCCGACGCCGCCGGCGCCGATGATGAGGATGCGCATGAGTCTCCTGCGGGTGGGTGTGGTGCGACGCTATGGGCGCTCCCCCGCGCGGTCAACCACCCGCCGCGCGACGGAACGACCTGATTCGGCCGCCGGGAGGACGATGCGGACGGGGGTGTCGCCGGCCGAGATGAGCCACGCGCGACCGCGGCCGGGCTCGGCGAACGGCGGCAGCGAGCGGATGCCGGCGAGCATGCGCAGCTCCGCACCGCACGAGGCGTCGACGACCAGGTCCCGCTCGGCGCGGAACTCCGCGAGCACGCGCCAGCTGCGCTGCCAGTCATCGGGGTCGCCCGAGACGACGACGGGCCCCGCGCCGCCGACGCCGCCGCCGGTGTACTCCTCGACGGTGATCACGTCGAGGCCGGACTCCCGCCACGCCGACTCCGCCGCCCGCGCTGCCGGCGAGCGTCTGGTCACGAAGCCGGTCACGGCGGATGCCGGGACCCACACCGGCGGCGGCAGCCGCCGCGGCCGGGCGACGGACGGGCCGACCGCCACGTGGACCGCTGTACCGTCGAGCACGCCGCGGCCGGGCGGCGCGTGGGGCGAGAACAGGGCGGGATCGCCGCCGGCGGCGAGGTGGTCCGCGCGGGCCGGCATCCGCAGCACGAGGCGGCGCGGCAGCATGTCGGCGATGCGGGCCGCGGGACCCACGAGGCGCTGCACCGCCGCGACGACGAGGATGCCGAGGTATCCGCTCTCGCGTGCGAGCCGCTCCAGCGTCTCGGCGAGCTGCTGGGCGTACTCGGTCGGGTACCGGCTCAGCAGCGCGTCCAGATCGTCCGCCAGGACCACCGTCCCGGCCTCGGGCGGGGACGCCTCCCATCCCGCGACCACGTCCCAGGCCTCCTCCGGGTCCGCGGGGATGACGAGCGCGCGCCGCCCCGCCTGCGCCGCCAGCGACCGCACCGCGGTCGTGCGGCCGGAGCCTGGTCCGCCGACGATGAGGAGCCCGCGGTCCTCGATCGCGAGCGCCGCGACCGGCTGGCGCTGGTGGTCGGGCTCGTCGGCCAGCCCCAGGACCAGCGCGCCCTCGGGGCGAGGCGCGGCGGCGAGGTCGCCGAGGTCGACGCGGTCGGCCAGAGCCGGCAGCCATGGTCGTCGGGGTGCGGGCGCCGCGGCATGGACGGCGGTCACCGCGGCCACGTCCTCCTCGCGGGAGAGGGCGACGCGGATGCGGGTGGGTGCCGGGTCGGCCGCTCGCCGGACGACCGCCACCCCGCGCCCCGCGACGCCGCCGGGGATCTCGGCGGCGGCATCGGTTCCCACCACGCTGCGGCTGTCGCCGCGGTCGGTCACCCGCAGGCTGAGGCGCAGCGGGCAGTTCGCGAGCAGCGACTCGCGGATGACGCCCGCGATCCGCTGCGTCCCGAGGACGAGGTGCATCCCGAGCGCCCGGCCGCGGGCGGCGACGTCGGTGAACACGGCGTGGAGCTCCGGCTGATCGGCCAGCAGCGCCGCGAACTCGTCCACGACGATGACCAGGCGCGGGATGCCCACTCTCGGGTCGCCGATGTCGCGGACTCCCGCCGCCGCCAGCGCGCTCTCGCGCCACCGGACCTCGGCGCGCAGGCTCTGGATGGCCCGGTGGGCGCCCGCGCCGTCGAGATCCGTGATGACGCCGGTCACGTGCGGCAGGCCGGCGAGGGCGTCGAAGGCCGTCCCGCCCTTGAAGTCCGCCAGCAGGAAGCTGACCGCGGTAGGCGGATGCGCGGCGCACAGCCCGAGGATCCAGGTGGTCAGCAGCTCGCTCTTGCCGGATCCGGTGACGCCGGCCACCACCGCGTGCGGCCCGTCGGCGACCAGATCGACCGCGAAGAGACCGGCGTCGCTCGTCCCGAGCGCGGCCTGCAGGCCCGTCGAGTGCGGCGACGACTGTGCGAACACGTCCGCGAACGCCAGCGGCTCCTGCGGCACGGGCGGCCCCAGCACCGCGTCCGCCCGGTCGGCGAGCCACGAGGCGATCGCCCGCGCCTGCGTGAGGCCGACCGCCTCGAGGGAGGCCTCCTCCTCACCGGTCCCACGGGTGATGGAGCCGCGATCGAGCCCCCGGACGCGGATCGACACCGCGCAGTGCGGCGCGCGAGCCGCATCGTCGCCGCGGCACAGGATCAGCTCGGCATCGTCGGGAACTCCTTCCCCGGGACCGACGATCGCGAGCGCACGCCCGGTGACGGCGCGGCGGTGCGGCAGCGCCTCGGCCCACGCGTTTTCGCCTCGGAGCGGCCCGACGATGCGCAGCGTCCCCGGCGGCGCACTGAGGCACAGCTGCAGGACGAGTCCCCGCAGCACGCCGTCGGCTGCGAGCTCGTCCCCCGCCACCGAGACGCCCGCGTCGGCGGGGACGACCAGGGGCGCGCCGTCGAGGACCGCGGCGGCCGCGCGGATGCTCGCCGCCTGCGGGTCGCCCGTCCCGCCCGAGACCCGCACGGAGCTCCCGGTGGCGCCCGCCCCGACGACGAGCGTCCCCGCCCGGCCGGGCACCGACCGCCACAGCTCGGCCTCCGCGGTCA
This sequence comes from Microbacterium aureliae, assembly GCF_054780155.1. Classification (NCBI taxonomy): domain Bacteria; kingdom Bacillati; phylum Actinomycetota; class Actinomycetes; order Micrococcales; family Microbacteriaceae; genus Microbacterium; species Microbacterium aureliae. The sequence continues at coordinate 1,191,268 of NZ_BAAGWW010000002.1, read as the reverse complement.
GGAAGCGGGAGACATCCGGATGCAGCGACCAGCGCTCACGGCGCTCCGCGTCGTGCCGCCTGGCGACCTCGGCCGCAACGGCCTCGCACGCGACCGCGGCGGCTGCTGCGGCGCGGCGCCGCTCCCGCCGCGTGGACCGGGCGTGATCGAGCATGGTGGCACCGGCCACGAGGGGTCCGAGAGCGGCGAGCCACAGTGCGAGGACCGACCCGGTCACGAGCCAGATCGCCACTGCGCCCACCACCGGGACGACGGCGGCCAGGATCGGAACGCCCGCCCGCGACGGCGGGGTCCAGGCGTCGGGCAGAGCCAGCGGCTCGTCGGATGCGACGACCGGGGCGCGGGAAGGGGCGCGAAGCGCTGCGGCGACGGCGTCGGTCATGCCCCCAGCCAAGACCCCCGCCGCAGTCGACACGGGGGTTCTGCGCGCGCCTGTGGATGAAGGGGCGTCAGTCCTCGGCTGGGGAGGAGACGTCGCCGGCGGGGGAGGCGACGTCGTCGGCCCGCGAAGAGCCGTGCACGTCGAGCACGATGATCGAGATGTTGTCCCGGCCGCCGTTCTCGAGCGCCGCATCGAGCATCGCCTCGACGGCGGCCGCCGGATCGCCGTGCTCGGTCAGGAAGTGCTTGATGCCGTAGTCGGTGAGCTCCTTGGTCAGCCCATCCGAGCAGATGACGAATCGGTCGCCCTCGGTCAGGTCGATCCGGACGTAGTCCGGGGTGACGCTCTCGCTGGGGCCGACGGCACGCGTGATGACGTTGCCGTAGGGGTGGTTCTCGGCCTCTTCGGGACTCAGCCGGCCCGCCGTGACCAGCTCCTGCACGACGGAATGGTCGGTCGTGATCTGCACGATCGCGCCGTCGCGGACGAGGTACACGCGAGAGTCGCCGATGTTCAGGGTCACCCAGTGGGGCTCCTCCGCGGCGAGGTCGAGGTAGACGCCGGTGAGCGTGGTACCGGTGCCGTCGTCGGTGGCTTCGGGGTGGTCGGCGATGTCCTGGACCGCACGGCTGAGCGCCTTCTCGATCTCGTCGGGGGTCACCTCACCGCCGTCCACGACCTCGCGCAGCCGCGCGATCGTGCTGGCGCTGGCGATCTCGCCCCCGATGTGACCGCCCATGCCGTCGGCGACGACGAAGAGGGGGAAGCCGGCGAAGACGGCATCCTGGTTCACATCTCGGCGGCGACCCTCGTGCGTGACCGCCGCCCACGACAGCGTCATCTCGCCGGTGGGCGCGGTGATCGCATGCGATTGGGTGGTTACCTCGGGCACGCCTGTCCTCTCTTGAGCCGGGAATCGATCCGTCCGGCTCGACCGGTCGGCGTTTTCACATCCTAGTGTGTCAGGCGCCGCGTCCCTCGGACATCGGCGTCGGCGTCCCGGCATCCGCCCCGTCGGCGTCCGCGTCGGCGGGCGCATCGAACTGGCCGTCGTACAGCCGGCGGTAGTGGCCGTGCCGCGCGAGCAGGGCCGCGTGGTCGCCCTGTTCGACGATGCGTCCGTCCTCCATGACCAGGATGAGACCGGCATCCCGGATCGTCGACAGGCGATGGGCGATCACGAACGACGTCCGGTCCCGCCGCAGGCGCGACATGGCGCGCTGGATGAGCAGCTCCGTGCGGGTGTCCACCGAGCTGGTCGCCTCGTCGAGGATGAGGATCCGCGGATCGGCCAGGAACGCCCGCGCGATGGTGATGAGCTGGCGCTCCCCCACGCTAGGGGACCTCCCAGGGGCCGTCCGCCGCTCATGCCGCCTCCTCCGCCGCGAGCTGCGAGTCCACGATCTCGCGGTACGTCGGGCACTCCTCCACGAGGGTCTCGTGCGTCCCGATCCCCACGACGCGACCGTTGTCCAAGACGACGATCTGGTCGGCGGTGCGGATGGTCGACACCCGCTGGGCGATCACCAGGCGGGTGGCGCCCGGCAGCGCGTCGTCCAGGGCGCGCCGCAGCGCGGCATCCGTCCCCAGATCCAGGGCGCTGAAGGAGTCGTCGAAGATGTAGAGGGAGGGCTGCTTCACCAGTGCCCGGGCGCTGGCGAGGCGCTGGCGCTGGCCGCCCGAGACGTTCGTTCCCCCCTGCGAGATGGGCGATGCCAGGCCCTAGGTAGGTGAGGAAGGCGAACAGGGTGCCGATCTGGACGCGGCCGTCCTGGATCTGGAAGGCGCCGAACCAGATCACCGCCACGCTCGAGACGTTCAGCACCAGCATCACCGCGGGGAACATCAGCGCCATCAGGTTCCCGGCGCGCAGCGCCGCCGACATCACATCCCCGCTGGCGGCGGCGAACCGCGCCCGTTCGTGGTCCTCGCGGACGAAGGCGCGGACGACCCGGATGCCGGCCAGCTGCTCGCGCATGACCTGGTTGACCCGATCGATCCGCTGCTGCATCCGGGCGAAGGCGGGCACCATGCGCCAGACGATCAGCCCCACGATCACGAGCAGGACGGGGATGGTCACCGCCATCAGCCACGCCAGCCCCGCATCCTGACGGATGGCCATGATCACGCCGCCGACGGCGAGCATCGGCGCTGAGACCATGAGGGTCGCCGAGACCTGCACGAGCATCTGCACCTGCTGCACGTCGTTGGTGCCGCGGGTGATGAGGGACGCCGGCCCGAACTGCCCGACCTCGCGCTGCGAGAAGGCCACGATGCGCCGGAAGAGGTCCGCGCGCAGGTCCCGGCCGACCCCCATCGCCAGCCGCGAGCCGAAGTAGACGGCCACGATCGCCGCGGCGACCTGGACGATGCTGACGCCCAGCATGACGCCGCCGAGCCGCCAGATGACGGGGATGACGCCGCGCACGACGCCGTCGTCGATGACGTCGGCGTTGAGGGTGGGCAGCAGCAGCGCCGCGAAGGACTGCGCCAGCTGGAACACCACGACCGCCACGATCAGCGGCAGGCGGGGCGCAGGTACCGGGCGAGGAGGGCGCCGAGCACGGTCAGACCTTGGCGCCGGGGTCCTCGGGCAGCGGGAACAGTCCGTCGATGATCTCGAGGTCCGCCGGCGTGGGGCTCCACGCCGTGGCGGCGCGGGCGTTCGAGCGGATCTGCTCGGCGCTGGTCGCCCCGGCGATGACGCTCGAGAGCGAGGCGCGCGCGAGCAGCCAGCCGAACGTCGCCTCGAGCATGGTGATCCCCCGCTCCCGGCAGAACTCCTCGAACGCCTCGAGGGCGTCCCACGGCGCGTCCCGCCACACGTGCTGGCGCTGTCGCATGATGCGCGTGTCGGTGGGCGCCTCGTCGCGGCGGAACTTGCCGGTGAGCAGGCCGTTGTGCAGCGGGAAGAAGGGCAGGAAGCCGAGCCCGAACCGCTCGACGGCGGGGAGGACCTCGCGCTCGGCGGCGCGCGCCAGCAGGCTGTAGTGGTTCTGGGCCGAGACGAAGGGGATGCCGGCGCGCGATGCGGCGACGTAGTGCGCTTCGGCGATCTGCCAGCCGGCGAGGTTGGAGTGGCCGATGTAGCGGACCTTGCCCTCGCGGACCAGATCGGCGAGCACGTCGAGGGTCTCCTCGATGGGGGTGCGCGGGTCGGGCGTGTGCAGCTGGTACAGATCGATCCAGTCGGTCTGGAGCCGCCTGAGCGACCCCTCCACCGCGCGGCGGACGTACGAGCGCGAGGCCTTCGCGCCGACGGCCGCGCCGTAGCCGATGTCGCGCCCGAAGTGCCCGAACTTCGTGGCGAGCACGACGCGGTCGCGCCGTCCCGACAGCGCGTGGCCCATGAGGGTCTCGGACTGGCCGGGGTCGGCGCCGTACATGTCCGCCGTGTCGAGGAACGTCACGCCCGCGTCGATGGCGGCGTCGAGGACCTCGCGCGTGCCCTCCAGGGTCTCGGTGCGGGTGCCGGCCCTGCCGAAGTTGTTGCAGCCCAGCCCGACGGCGGATACGAGCAGGCCCGAGGCGCCCAGGCGCCGAAGCGGTACATCAGTGGTCATGAGGACAACGCTAGACCCGATCGCGGACGCCCCGACGCGACGAAGGCCTCCCCGGTCAGGGGAGGCCTTCGTCGGCGGTCAGGCGCGCGGGGGCTCGGTCGGTCCGGCCGCGGGCGGCTCGCTCGAGGGCGGCGGGGTCGCAGCGGGCGGCGCCGGGGGCGGGGGCGGGGTCGCCGCCGCGGGCGGCGGCGTGTACCCGGCCGGCGGCGCGGGCGGCGCGCTGTAGCCCGCGGGCGGCTGGTACGCGCCGGCCGGAGCAGCAGGCGCGGCGGCACCGGCATCCGGCTGGACGGGGATGCCCGGCCAGACCGTGGTGTCCCGCAGGAACGTCGTCCGCCACGGCGACGGGACGATGTTCGGGTTCCACGATTCCGTGCCGAAGGCGAGGATCCCGAGCCAGATGAGCGGGCCGAGGCCGGGGATCAGCCACAGCAGGAGCAGCGGCCAGTCCTTCCCGAGCTTCAGACCCACCCGCCAGGCCGCCATCACGGCGGCCGCGATCGCCACCAGCGACAGGATCGGGCCGAGGACGGGGATCTGCCCGAGCAGCGCCGAGACGGCGATCGCACCGAGCATCACCCAGGGAGACAGGTCGCCGAGCTTGGCGAACACGAGCATGTTGTACACCGGCACCCACGCGCGCCACCGGCCCTGGACTCCGGCCTTGTCGAAGATCTTCATCAACAGGAAGGAGCCGATGAGGTATGCGGCGAGGGAGAGGATGAGGAGAATCGGCAGGAGGACCAGCCAGAAGGCCAGCAGGGCTCCGTAGCCGCCGTAATCGTTGTCCATGGATCGACCTTCCAGAGTCGAGGACGCGGGGACCGCGCCGCGAGGCCAGCCCCCGCTGGGCATCATGCTAGCGACGGCGTGCGCGCGGTGTCAGCAAGCGCGCCGCCCGTGTCAGGCGAACAGCTGCAGCTCCCCCGTGGCCCCGGGCTCCAGACGCACGCCCTGCTCCCGCGCCCACGAACGCAGGCCCGCCTCGGTGGCCGCGCGGGGCCGCGTGAGGGCGAGCCGGCGGACGAGGTCGCCCTTCGCGCGCTTGTTGAAGTGGTTGAGCGCGCGGACGGCGCCGTCGGCGGACTCGGTCACCACGCGCACATACGACGACCGGATGCCGGCGGGCACCGGCCCGAGCGCGACGTACGCCTCTGAGCGCAGGTCGAGCACGAACCGCGGGGCGAGCTCGGCGAGGGCGCTCGTCACCGCGTCGGCCCAGACGCGCGCGGGCGGCGGCAGGGACGGCAGCCGCACGCCGGCGCCGAGCCGATAGGCCGGGATGCCGTCGAGCGCGCCGACCGGGCCCCACGGCGCGGAGTGGATCATGGCGTGCGCGCCGAGCCACCGCCGCACGGGCGCGTCCAGCGACGCGGCGTCCAGGGCATCGAACAGCACGCCGGTGTAGCGGTCCACGGCGGGCATGGTCGGCGCGTCGCGCACCGCGGCGTTGACGGCGACCTCCCCGTGCAACCGGGGGCCGAGTCCGAGCACGCGGGCCGCGGTCCCGGCATCCGAGGACAGCGACACCAGCGCCTCGATGACAGCGTCGCGCACGGGTGCGAGCCCGGGCAGCGCGAGCTCGCCGGTCCGGAGCGGGGCGCCGGTGCCGCCGGGGCGCTTCGTCTCGGAGGGGGGAAGGAGGATCAGCATGAGGCTCCGAGGGGCGTGGACGGGACGGGAAAGCGCCGCCCGGCGATGCCGGGCGGCGCTTTCACGCGTGGGGTGTCAGGAGATCAGCGCAGCGTTGCCGGCGACGATCGTCAGCTCGTCACCCGCCATCGACAGGAACCCGTCCTGGGCGTTGGCGATGATCTTCGGGCCCGAGGACTGGGTGATGCGCACCTGGCCCTCGGCGAGGATCGCGAGCACGGGCTCGTGCCCCGGCATGAAGCCGATCTCGCCCTCGACGGTCTTGGCGACCACGAGCGAGGCCTCGCCCGACCAGACCTCCGCGTCCGCGGAGACCAGACTCACCTTCAGCGGCACTTCGACTCCCTCCGGTCGCTCAGCACGAGCATGATCAGCCGTTCTCCTTCTGGATCTGCGCCCAGCGCTCCTCGACGTCCGAGATGCCGCCGACGTTGAAGAAGGCCTGCTCGGCGACGTGGTCGAAGTCGCCCTTCACGATCGCGTCGAAGGACTCGATCGTCTCCTTGATCGGGACCGTGGAGCCCTCGACGCCGGTGAACTTCTTGGCCATGTACGTGTTCTGCGACAGGAACTGCTGGATGCGACGCGCACGCGACACGACGACCTTGTCCTCTTCGGAGAGCTCGTCGACACCGAGGATCGCGATGATCTCCTGCAGCTCCTTGTTCTTCTGCAGGATCTGCTTCACGGCGGTGGCCACACGGTAGTGGTCCTCACCGATGTAGCGCGGGTCCAGGATGCGGCTCGTCGAGGACAGCGGGTCGACCGCGGGGTAGAGACCCTTCGACGCGATCTCACGCGAGAGCTCGGTGGTGGCGTCCAGGTGCGCGAACGTCGTCGCGGGGGCCGGGTCGGTGTAGTCGTCGGCGGGGACGTAGATCGCCTGGAGCGAGGTGATCGAGTGTCCGCGCGTGGACGTGATGCGCTCCTGCAGGACGCCCATCTCGTCGGCGAGGTTCGGCTGGTAGCCCACCGCCGAAGGCATGCGACCGAGCAGCGTCGAGACCTCGGAGCCGGCCTGCGTGAAGCGGAAGATGTTGTCGATGAACAGCAGCACGTCCTGCTTCTGCACGTCGCGGAAGTACTCCGCCATCGTCAGGGCCGACAGGGCGACGCGCAGACGCGTCCCCGGGGGCTCGTCCATCTGGCCGAACACCAGGGCGGTCTTGTCGAAGACGCCCGCCTCCTCCATCTCGTGGATGAGGTCGTTGCCCTCACGGGTGCGCTCGCCGACACCGGCGAACACCGACACACCGCCGTGGTCCTGCGCGACGCGCTGGATCATCTCCTGGATGAGGACCGTCTTGCCCACGCCCGCGCCGCCGAACAGGCCGATCTTGCCGCCCTGCACGTACGGGGTCAGCAGGTCGATGACCTTGATGCCGGTCTCGAACATCTGCGTCTTGGACTCGAGCTGGTCGAAGTTCGGCGCCTTGCGGTGGATCGGCCAGCGCTCGGTGACCTCGACGGTCGCACCCGGCTCGGCGTTGAGGATCTCACCGGTGACGTTGAACACCTTGCCCTTGGTCACGTCGCCGACGGGCACCGTGATCTGGTCTCCGGTGTCGCGGACTTCCTGACCGCGGACGATGCCGTCGGTCGGCTTCAGAGCAATCGCGCGGACGAGGTCGTCACCCAGGTGCTGGGCCACCTCGAGCGTGATCTCGCTGGACTCGCCCTCGATCGTGATCGTGGTCTTCAGCGCGTTGTAGATGTCGGGGATCGAGTCGTGGGGGAACTCGATGTCGACGACCGGACCGGTGACGCGGGCGACGCGTCCGACGGTCGGGGCTTCCGTCTTCTCAGCGGTGAGGCTCATGGCTTCTTCTCTTTCGTATGGTCTATTTGCCCGATGCCAGGGCGTCGGCGCCGCCGACGATCTCGGCGATCTGCTGCGTGATCTCGGCCTGACGCGCGTTGTTGCGCAGGCGGGTGTAGTCGGTGATGAGCTTGTCGGCGTTGTCGCTGGCCGACTTCATCGCCTTCTGCGTTGCGGCGTGCTTGGCCGCGGAAGACTGCAGGAGGGCGTTGAAGACCCGGCTCTGGATGTACACCGGCAGGAGGGCATCCAGCACGGTCTCGGCATCCGGCTCGAACTCGTACAGCGGGTACACCTGCGCCGACGCGTCCTCATCGGCCTCGACGACCTCGAGGGGCAGCAGGCGCACGCGCTCCGGCGACTGGGTCATCATGCTCACGAAGCGGTTGTACACGAGGTGGATCTCGTCCACTCCGCCGTCGTCCCCGCCACGGTCGTAGGCGTCGAGCAGGGTCGCCGCGATCTCCTCGGCCGTGTGGAAGTGAGGCGTGTCGGTGTCACCCGTCCACTCCGCCGCGCTCTGCATGCGCCGGAACTGGAAGTACCCGACGGCCTTGCGGCCGATGAGGTAGAACACCGGCTCCTTGCCCTGCCGGCGAAGGAGTTCGCCGACCTCGAGGCCCTCCCGCAGGATCTGCGAGTTGAACGCGCCCGCGAGGCCGCGGTCGGACGAGAAGATCACGACCGCGGAGCGGCGGATCGTCTCGCGTTCGACAGTCAGCGGGTGGTCGACGTTGGAGTGCGTCGCGACGGCCGACACGGCCCTCGTCACGGCACGCGCGAAGGGAGACGACGCGCGAACGCGCGCCATCGCCTTCTGGATGCGCGAAGCCGCGATGAGCTCCATCGCCTTCGTGATCTTCTTGGTGGTCTGAGCAGAGCTGATCTTCTGCTTGTAGACCCGCAGTTGTGCGCCCATGGTCCTATTCCGACCGGGCCGTCAGCGACGGCCCTTGACGATCTTCTCCTGGTTGACGTCCTCGGCCTCGGCCGCGGCGACCTCTTCGTGACCGGGCTTGCCGATGGCCTGCCCCTTGCCGGCACGGAACTCCAGGATGAACTCGTCGGTCTTCTTGCCGAGCTCGGCCGCGGTGTCGTCGTCCAGGACGTTCGTCTCGCGCAGCGTGTCGAGGATCGACGTGTTGCGACGCAGGTAGTCCAGCAGCTCGCGCTCGAACGACAGCACGTCCTCGACCTCGATCGAGTCCAGCTTGCCGTTGGTGCCGGCCCAGATCGACACGACCTGCTCCTCGACCGGATACGGCGAGTACTGCGGCTGCTTGAGCAGCTCGGTCAGACGCGCGCCGCGAGCCAGCTGGCGGCGGGACGCGGCATCCAGGTCGCTCGCGAACATCGCGAACGCCTCGAGCGAGCGGTACTGCGCCAGCTCCAGCTTGAGCGTGCCCGAGACCTTCTTGATCGACTTCACCTGGGCGTCGCCGCCGACGCGCGACACCGAGATGCCGACGTCGACGGCGGGACGCTGGTTGGCGTTGAACAGGTCGGACTGCAGGAAGATCTGCCCGTCGGTGATCGAGATGACGTTGGTCGGGATGTACGCCGAGACGTCGTTGGCCTTCGTCTCGATGATCGGCAGACCCGTCATCGAACCGGCTCCCAGCTCGTCCGACAGCTTCGCGCAGCGCTCGAGCAGGCGCGAGTGCAGGTAGAAGACGTCACCCGGGTACGCCTCGCGGCCCGGGGGACGGCGCAGCAGCAGCGACACGGCGCGGTAGGCCTCGGCCTGCTTCGACAGGTCGTCGAAGATGATCAGGACGTGCTTGCCGCCGTACATCCAGTGCTGGCCGATGGCCGAGCCGGTGTAGGGCGCCAGGTACTTGAAGCCGGCGGGGTCCGACGCGGGTGCGGCGACGATCGTGGTGTAGTCCATCGCGCCGGCCTCTTCGAGCGCGCCCTTGACGGCGGCGATCGTCGAGCCCTTCTGGCCGATGGCGACGTAGATGCAGCGGACCTGCTTGCTGACGTCGCCCGAGTCCCAGTTGGCCTTCTGGTTGATGATCGTGTCGATCGCGATCGCCGTCTTGCCGGTCTGGCGGTCGCCGATGATCAGCTGGCGCTGACCGCGGCCGACGGGGATCATCGCGTCGATGGCCTTGATGCCGGTCTGGAGCGGCTCGTGCACGCTCTTGCGCTGCATGACACCGGGAGCCTGCAGCTCGAGGGCACGGCGACCCTCGGTGGCGATGTCGCCCAGGCCGTCGATCGGGTTGCCCAGCGGGTCGACCACGCGGCCGAGGTAGCCGTCGCCCACGGCGACCGACAGGACCTCACCGGTGCGGGTGACCTGCTGGCCGGCCTCGATGCCCGAGAACTCGCCCAGCACGACCACGCCGATCTCGTGCTCGTCGAGGTTCAGAGCCAGACCCTCCGTGCCGTCCGCGAAGCGGACGAGCTCGTTGGCCATGACGCCCGGAAGCCCCTCGACGTGTGCGATGCCGTCGGCGGCGTCGATGACGGTGCCGGTCTCGGTGGCCGCGGCGCCCGTGGGCTCGTACGCGGCGACGAAGTCCTTCAGCGCGTCCCGGATGGCGTCGGGGCTGATAGAGAGTTCTGCCATTGTCTTCCCTTTGTCTTCAATGCATGTCGGTGGGGCATCGGGCCCCGAAAACTCCGCCGTCCGGCGGCACGTGCTGCGCTAGCCGGCCAGACGCTGGCGCAGATCCGCCAGACGGGACGACACGCTGGCGTCGATGACGTCATCGGCGATCTGCACGCGCAGGCCGCCCACGACGGTCGGATCGATCACGGTGTTCAGCGAGACCCCCGCGCCGTAGCGCTTGGCGAGGGCGCCGGCCAGACGGTCGGTCTGGGCCGCGCTGAGAGGCGTCGCCGAGTACACCGTGGCGACCTTGCGGCCGCGCTGGTCGGCCACCAGGCGCATGGCGCGCGACAGCAGCTGACGCACGCGGCGCTCACGAGGCTGCTGCGCGAACGAGGACGCGATCAGCGTGGTGGCCGCACTCGCCCGCGAGCCGAGGAGCGAGCGCACGAGCTCGGCCTTGACCGCGGGGTCGCCCTGACGGCTGCCGAGGGCGAGCTCCAGTTCGGGGTTCTGCGCGACGGCGCGCGAGAAACCGAACAGCTCGCCTTCGATGTCGGCGTGCGGCTCGGCGACCGTGGCAGCCCGCACCGCGAGCTCCTCGATCCCGTCGACGAGGTCGGACGCCGACGACCAGCGCTGCGTGACCGCCTGGGTGAGCAGGCCGAGGGTCGTCGGGCGGACGGCGGGACCGAAGACATCGGCCACGACCTTCGCCCGCGCCTGGCTCGCCGCCGCGGAGTCGGCGAGCGCGCCGCTCAGCTGCCCAGAGCCGCCGACGGCGCGCGCGGCGGCGAACAGCTCGCGCGCGACGTCGAGGTCGACGTCGCTCGCGGCGTCCAGCGCCGCGGTCGTCGCCGCCTGTGCCTGAGTGGTCGCGCTGCCCATCAGTTGGACGCCTTCTCAGCCTCGGAGGCCTCGAGGTCGGCGAGGAAGCGGTCCACGACCGCCTGCGCCTTGGCGTCCTCGGACAGCGTCTCGCCGATGACGTTCCCGGCGAGGTCCAGAGCGAGCGTGCCCACCTCGGAGCGGAGCGAGACGAGGGCCGCCTGGCGCTCGGCCTCGATCTGCGCGTGCGCGGACGCGGTCAGACGAGCGGCTTCCGCGGACGCGGCATCCTTCGCCTCTGCGACGATCTTGCGGCCGTCCTCACGGGCGGCATCGCGGATCTCGCCCGCCTCCTTGCGCGCGTCGGCGAGCTGGGCGGTGTACTCCTCGAGCGCCGCCTCGGCCTTGCGCTGGGCCTCGTCGGCCTTGGCGATGTTGCCCTCGATGGCTGCCGAGCGCTCGTCGAGCATCTTCTTCATGCGCGGCAGGGCGACCCGCCAGAACACGAACAGGATGACGACGAAGCAGACCGCCGACCAGATGATGTCGTACCACGCGGGGATCAGGGGGTTGTAGGTCTCCCCCTCTTCCGCGGCGTACGCGACAAGAGCGTTCAGCATCCTGTCTCCTTAGGACTGGGTGAAGGCGATCAGACGAAGATGAAGTAGGTGGCGATGCCGATGAAGGCCAGCGCCTCGGTGAAGGCGATACCGATCCACATGAGCACCTGCAGGCGGCCGGCCAGCTCGGGCTGACGGGCGACGCCCTCGATCGTCTTGCCGACGACGATGCCCACGCCGATGGCGGGGCCGATGGCGGCGAGGCCGTAGCCCATCGTCGCGACGTTTCCGCTGAGCTCGGCGAGAACCGTAGTTGCGTCCACGGGGTGTTTTCCTTTCGGTTGGTGGGCGGCTGGCAGCCGACCCGCTTAGTGCTCTTCCGCCACCGCGAGCTGGATGTAGACCGCGGTGAGGAGGGCGAAGACGTAGGCCTGGAGGACGGCCACCAGGATCTCGAACAGGGTGAAGACGAAGCCGAAGGCGAGGCTGCCGGCGGCCAGCGCCGACCACCATCCGCCGAGGTCGAGCAGGAAGAACTGCGTGGCGGCGAAGAACAGCACCAGCAGCAGGTGGCCGACCATCATGTTCATGAGGAGTCGGAGGGTCAGCGTCACCGGGCGGATCACGAAGGTCGAGATGAGCTCGATCGGGGTGACGATGATGTAGATCGGCCACGGCACGCCCGAGGGGAACAGGGCGTTCTTGAAGAAGTTCTTCGGGCTCTTCTTGAGGCCGGCGTAGATGAACGTGACGTAGCTGATCACCGCGAGCAGGAGCGGGACGGCCACGATCGACGTGCCGGCGATGTTCATGAACGGGATGATGCCCGTGATGTTCATGAACAGCACCATGAAGAAGATCGTCGTCAGGATCGGCAGGAACCGGTCGCCGTCCTTCTTGCCGAGCAGGTCGTGCGCGATGTTGACGCGGACGAAGTCCAGTCCCATCTCGACCAGGCTCTGGAACCGGCCCGGGACCACCGTCATGCGGCGGGTGCCGAGCCAGAAGATCAGCACGATCGCCAGCGTGGAGATGAACTGGATCAGGTGGATGCGGTTGATGACCAGATCGCCGATCTGGAAGACCGCTGCGGGGAAGAACTCACTGATCGAGGGGCCGTGGAACTCCGGCGGCGCGTCGGCGGCGAGGGGGGCGATCAGGGTCGCAGCTTGAGTAAACAGCGCTGACTCCAGCTTCGGGGCATCGGTGCAGGACCGTTGCGACGATGGTCGGTGAGCGTCACTCCGCTGGCGCTCGGAATGCGAGCCGGCGGGCGCTGGACCAGCCTATCAAACCTGGGAGCCGCCCGAGTCCCCCGTCTTCGGATCGTCGGGGTCCGTGGCGGGAAGGGACACGTCGCTGACGTGCGGGATGCGCATGCGGAGCATCACGACGACGTCCACCACGAGCGAGGCCAGGACGCTGGCCACGAGGGCGAGGAAGAAGACCGTGGGCTGCACCCACGCTGCATCCCGGAGCAGCAGCAGGGCCACGATGAAGACCACGAACTTCAGGATCCAGCCGCCGAGGACGATGCCGAAGAACAGCGGCACGTACAGCGGATCGCCGTACCAGCGGTTGGCGATCAGGATGCTGGCAGCGGTGATCGCGAGGAACATCGCCGCCACCAGGACCCCGACCAGGGCGCTCCACAGTCCCGGCGTGCCGGCGGCGAGGAACCCGGCGGCTCCCCCGACGACCAGCAGGCCGGCGGTGACGGCGGCGGACCAGACCAGCGTCGTGCGCAGGATCGGGTTGGACGAGACGGGACTGGCGGGGGCGGGGCTGGCGGTCATGGCAGGTCCTCCAGAGCGGGGGCGGTCGCCGCGGTGCGGCGCGAGGGCAGGAGCGTGACGACGAGGCAGGCGGCGGTGCCGACCGCGCCGAAGACGACGCCGGTCATGTACTGGCCCGGCCAGTCCTGCTGCGTGCCGACGTACATCAGCAGCACGCCGAGGCCCACCACGGCCGTCCACGCGTAGAAGATCAGGACGGCGTCGCGGTCGCTGTGCCCCATGTCGAGCATGCGGTGGTGCAGGTGCTTGCGGTCGGGCGAGAACGGGGACTTGCCGGCGCGCATGCGCCGGATGACGGCGAGGCCGAAGTCCAGCAGCGGCAGGAAGACGATGACGACCGGCAGCAGGATCGGGATGAAGGCACCCAGCAGCTGGGACCGGCCGAATGCGTCGTTGTCGCCGATGATCGCGGGGTCGAGCTGGCCGGTGATCGCGATCGCGGAGCACGCCATCAGCAGACCGAGCATGAGCGCGCCCGAGTCCCCCATGAAGAGCTTCGCGGGGCTCCAGTTGAGGGGGAGGAAGCCGATGCACGCGCCGATCAGCATCGCGGCGATGAAGGACGCGAGGTTGAAGTACGTGCTCGCCCCGGTGTCCCGGACGAGCAGGTAGGAGTACGCGAAGAAGATGCCGTTGGCGATGAGGGTCACGCCGGCCACGAGGCCGTCGAGGCCGTCGATGAAGTTGACGGCGTTCATGACGACGACGATCGCGAAGGCGGTGAGGATGAAGCTCACCCAGCCCGACCACACCGTCATGCCCCCGATGGGCAACGCGTAGATCTGCAGCTCGCCGAACCACGCGATGATGCCCGCGGCCAGGAACTGGGCGCCCAGCTTGATCATCCAGTCGAGGTCCCACAGGTCGTCGGCGACCCCCACCAGCACGATGAGCGAGGTGGCCGCCAGCAGCGACAGCGGCTGCTGCGGGTTGGTCCAGATGATCGAGAAGAACGGATGCTGCGCCGAGACGGCGAAGGCGGCGCACACGCCGAGGAACATCGCGATACCGCCCAGGCGCGGCGTCGGCGTCTTGTGCACGTCGCGCTCGCGGATGCCGGGATAGAGCTTGAAGCGCATGCTCAGCCGCCAGATCGCCCACGCGAGTGCGAGTGTGATCGTCCCGGTGAACAGGACGATGAAGAGGTACTGCTTCACGCGCCCGGGGCGGGCTCGTCGGCGCTGGAGTCGCCGGCGGCCGGCTCGCCCGCGGCCGGCTCGTCCGCGGCCGGCTCGAGCAGGTCGCCCAGGACGCGCCGCAGCTCGTCGCGCGAGACCGCGCCGTCCCGCAGGACGCGGACGACGCCGCTGCCGTCCGCGCCGACGAGCCCGGTCGCGTCGACGATCGTCGACGAGACGCCGGTGCGCGACGGGCCGCCGTCCAGGTAGACCGAAACGCTGTCGCCGAGCATGCGCTCGGCGTCGTCGGCGGCGATCGCCGGCGTCTTGCCGGTCAGGTTGGCGCTGGAGACCGCGAGCGGTCCGGTGTCCTCGAGCAGCTCGAGCGCGATCCGCTCGGCCGGCATGCGGACGGCGACGGTGCCGTGCGTCTCGCCGAGGTCCCACGACAGCGAGGGCTGGGCGGGCAGCACGATGGTGAGACCGCCCGGCCAGAACTCCTCGACGAGGCGCTCGACCGGCTCGGGGACCTCTGCGACGAGAGCGCGGAGCGTCGTCACGCCGGCGACGAGGACAGGGGGCGGCGACTGGCGTCCTCGCCCCTTGGCGTCGAGCAGTCGCTGCACGGCCTTCGGGTCGAAGGCGTCGGCACCGACGCCGTAGACGGTGTCGGTGGGCAGCACGACCAGCTCGCCGCGCCCGATCGCCTGGCGGGCTGCGCGCAGCGCGGGCAGCAGCTGGGCTTCGTCACGGCAGTCGAAGAGGGGGGACATAACGCCCGACAGTCTAGTGCGACGATGCCGCAGGCCCGCTGAACGCCGCCGCCGGGCGGATCGCGGTCGTCACGCGGTCGCGACCGGTGAGATCGCGGTGAGTGGCGGCGGCCGACCAGCCGTCCGCGGTCAGGATGCCGCGGATCTGCTCGCCCTGCCACTCGCCGTGCTCGAGCACGATGAGCCCGCCCGGCCGCGCGAGGCGCAGCCCGACCGCGCTCAGGATCCGCACGACGTCCAGCCCGTCCGGCCCGCCGTAGAGCGCGGCGGGCGGATCGAACCAGCGGACCTCCGGATCGCGCGGGATGGCGGCATCCGGAACATACGGCGGGTTGGATGCCACGACCGAGACCGTGCCGTCCAGCTCCGGGAAGGCGTGCTCGAGGTCGACGAAGGCGATCCGGGCGTTCTCGGCGCCGACGCGGGCGAAGTTCTCCTTGGCCCACACGAACGCCTCGACGGAGTTCTCTGCGGCGTGCACGCGGGCATGCGGGACCTCGGTGGCCAGCGCCAGCGCGATCGCGCCGCTGCCGGTGCCCAGATCGACGGCGACGGGGGCCGGTGCGGCATCCGCGCGCAGGGCGTCGATCGCGATCTGCGCGAGCAGCTCGGTCTCGGGACGAGGGGTGAACACCCCCGGTCCCACCGCCAGCTCCAGGTGCCGGAAGGGGGCGAGGCCGGTGATGTGCTGCAGCGGCTCGCGAGCGGCGCGGCGCTCGACGAGGTCGTCCAGCCGCGCCCGCGCGGCGGGCGGCAGCGCGTCGCCGCGGACGGCGGCGGCCTGCACTCCCCCGCGGGCGGTGTCCAGGACGTGGGCGACGAGGAGCTCGGCGTCCACGCGGGGATCGGGGATGCCGGCACGCGCCAGGCGGGCTACGGCGGATTCGAGGGCGGTGGCGACGGATTCGGTGGGAGGCATGAGCGCGCCCCAGCATAGAGCCCGGCGGCGCCCGGCACCCTGCCGCAGAGCGTCACAATGGGCCCGAGGGGCGCCGCCTCGAATAGGCTGGGTGGCCGTCAGCAGACCTCTTCCGAAAGGCCCGACATGCCCGGCATCTACTCCGACATCACCGCCGCTTTCGGCAACACCCCGCTCGTGCGGCTGAACCGCGTGACCGAAGGCCTGGAAGCCAACGTCCTGGTCAAGCTCGAGTTCTACAACCCGGCCTCCAGCGTCAAGGACCGCCTGGGGATCGCGATCGTCGACGCCGCCGAGGCGTCGGGCGAGCTGAAGCCGGGCGGGACCATCGTCGAGGCCACCAGCGGCAACACCGGCATCGCCCTGGCGATGGTCGGCGCCGCCCGCGGCTACCGCGTCGTGCTGGCCATGCCCTCGTCGATGTCGATCGAGCGCCGCCTGCTGCTGAAGGCCTACGGCGCCGAGCTGGTCCTCACCGACCCCGCCGGCGGCATGAAGGGCGCCGTGGCGAAGGCGGAGGAGATCGTGGCCGGCATCCCCGGCGCGGTCCTCGCACGACAGTTCGAGAACGAGGCGAACCCCGCGATCCACCGCAAGACCACCGCGGAGGAGATCATCCGCGACACCGACGGCAAGGTCGACTACTTCGTCGCCGGCATCGGCACGGGCGGGACCATCACCGGCGTCGGACAGGTGCTGAAGGAGCGCGTCCCCGGCGCGAAGGTCGTCGCCGTCGAGCCGGCGGACTCGCCGCTGCTGACCAAGGGCACCCCCGGCCCCCACAAGATCCAGGGCATCGGACCGAACTTCGTCCCCGCGATCCTCGACCAGGGCGTCATCGACGAGGTCGTCGACGTCGAGTTCGCCGACGCGATCACGACCGCACGCGCGGTGGGCGCGAAGGACGGCATCCTCGTCGGCATCTCGTCGGGCGCCGCCGTCTGGGCCGCGCTGCAGATCGCGGCGCGCCCCGAGGCGGCCGGCAAGAACATCGTGGTCATCATCCCGTCGTACGGCGAGCGCTACCTGTCGACGCCGCTGTTCGAGGACCTGCGCGAGGACTGACGTCCTCTACGGCATCGCCATGCCCGGCATCCACTCCGACATCACCTCCGCGTTCGGCGGCACGCCTCTGGTGCGCCTGAACGCCCTGCCGCGCGCGACCGGCGCGGAGGTGCTGGCGAAGCTGGAGTTCTACAACCCGGGCGCGAGCGTGAAGTGCCGGCTGGGCATCGCCCTGGTCGACGCGGCGGAGGCGTCGGGCGAGCTGCAGCCGGGCGGGACGATCGTGGAGTCCACGAGCGGCAACACCGGCATCGGACTCGCCCTGGTCGGCGCCGCCCGCGGCTACCGCGTGGTGCTGACCATGCCCGCGTCGATGTCGAAGGAACGCCGTATTCTGCTGAAGGCATACGGCGCCGAAGTGGTGCTCACCGACCCCTACAAGGGCATGACCGAGGCGGTCGCCACCGCCGAGCGCATCGTCGCCGAGACGCCCGGGGCGGTCCTCGCCCGCCAGTTCGAGCACGAGGCGAACCCCGCGATCCACCGCCGCACGACCGCCGAGGAGATCTGGGCGGACACCGAGGGGCGCGTGGACTACTTCGTCGCCGGCTCGGGCACCGGCGGGACCATCACCGGCGTCGGTCAGGTGCTCAAGGAGCGGAACCCCGGCGTTCGGATCGTGGCGGTCGAGCCGAAGGACTCCCCCATGCTGACCGAAGGGCGCGCCGGCGGACACCGCATCCAGGGCATCGGCCCCAACTTCATCCCGCCCGTGCTCGACCGGTCCGTCATCGACGAGGTCGTCGACGTCGAGTTCGAGGATGCCGTGCGCATCGCCCGCGCGCTGGCGACAGACGAGGGCATCCTCGCCGGCATGTCCGCCGGCGCTGCCGTCTGGGCGGCCCTGCAGATCGCCGCCCGCCCCGAGGCGGCCGGCGCGCGCATCGTCGTCATCGTGCCCGACGCGGGCGAACGCTATCTGTCCACGGCGCTCTACGCCGATCTGCGCGAACCCCAGGAGGTCGCCCGGTGACCACGCTGCACCCCATCGCCCGCATCCGCGAGGACCTCGCGGCAGCCAAGCTCAGCGACCCCGCCGCGCGGTCGTCGCTCGAGATCGCGCTGCTGTACCCCGGTCTGCACGCCATCTGGGCGCACCGCGTCTGGCACGCGCTGTGGGTGCGGCGCGTGCGCTTCCTCGCCCGCGCGGGGTCGCAGGTGACCCGCTGGATCACCGGCATCGAGATCCACCCCGGCGCCACCATCGGGCGCCGTTTCTTCATCGACCACGGCATGGGCGTCGTGATCGGCGAGACCGCCGAGGTCGGCGACGACGTCATGCTGTACCACGGCGTCACGCTCGGCGGACGGCAGCGCGAGGGCGGCAAGCGCCACCCCACGCTCGGCGACGGCGTGGCCGTGGGAGCAGGCGCCAAGGTGCTCGGGCCGATCACCATCGGCGCCGGCTCGGTCATCGGCGCGAACGCCGTCGTGACGCGCGACGCGCCGGCCGACAGCGTCCTGGTCGGCGTTCCCGCCAAGCCGCGGTCGCGGAAGCGCGGCGAGGACACCCGCGCCCTGCTCACCGCGCCCGAGTACATCATCTGACCCGCGCCGCCGGCATCCGTCCCCCTGCCTTCCTGCACACCCCGTTCGCTTGTCGTGGATGCACGGGCTTCGCCCCGGCATCCGTACATCCACGACAAGCGAACCCGGGCGGATGCCGTCAGGATCGGTCGCGAAGAGCTGTCTGCACGCGGGTGACGAGGTCGGAAGGCCGCTCGAAGACCTCGCCGCGGGTGACCCGGATCACCCGCCATCCGAGCTCGACCATGCGGTCGTGTCGCGCGATGTCGCGCGCCCACTGCTCCGCGTCCGTACGGTGATGGTCACCCTCGTATTCGATCGCGATCCGCGCCTTCCGGTAGGCGAGGTCGACGCATCCGACGAACTCCCCGCCGTCGTCGTAGATGTCGTGATCGAGGTCCGGTTCGGGGAGACCGGCATCCACGAGGATGAGCCGGACCCACGTCTCCGGGCGCGACGACGACCCTCCGCGCGCACGTTCGAGGGATTCCCGGAGCGCGGCCACTCCGATCCGGCGACCCCTGGAAAGTTCCGCCTCCAACTCGGCGCGCGTCGCATGCGCGCTCCGCAGGACTCGTCCGTGGGGCCCGGCGATGCGGGGCGTGCGGATGATGGCGTCCGCGATCGCGGCGAGATCGTAGGGATGCCGTACAACGGGCGCCAGCTGAGCCCACGTCGACGTGGGCCGGGTGACACGTAGCCCGCTCGGGTGCTCGACGACGGTGACGAGCTTGGCTGCCAGCTGATGCCCCCGGACTCCGCGCCCGCGGGGTGCGCGGTGAGGTGCAGGCACCGACACATCGACACGATCCATCGGAACCCACGGCAGCGGCAGATCCCAGAGGACCGCCGCCGTCACGTGCGAGAAGAACTCGTGCGGGTGCATGTGCGCCGAGAAGTACCTCGCTGCGGTGCGCAGCCCCGCCCGAGCCTGTTCGAGAGGATGCGCGTCATCGGCATCCTCAGCGTGAGCGGGCACGGCGCGCAGCCCCGTGAACGGACGCGCGAATGAGGCGTCGTCGATCTCACGACGCGAGTGCCCCGCACGGCGCGCATCGCCGACGCTGAAGGCGTCTCCGGGGTCGAACTCCACGCGGACAATGTGCCACAGCCGCTTCGAACCGCCGGCTCGTTGTCCACAGGCACCTCCGTCGCCCCTTCGCTCGTCACGGATGCTCGCGCACCGGGCGCGTCGCCGTACATCCAGGGCAAGCGAACGGAGACGGCAACCGGCACGTGAGACACAGCCCGGCGTTCGGTTGTCACGGATGCTCGCGCACCGGGCGCGTCGCCGTACATCCAGGGCAAGCGAACCGGGAAGGACGATGCGGCGGGCGCGGCGAGGCGGGCGCGGCGGCGGGGCGGGGGCGAGGGGCGGGGCGGGGGGCGGGCGGGGGCGAGGGGCTAGGCGGGGTCGCCGCCGAGGGCGGCGAGCCGGGCCTCTTCGTCGGCCTGGATCGCGGATTCCACCAGCGGGTCCAGCGCGCCGTCCATCACCTGGTCGAGGTTGTACGCCTTGTAGCCGGTGCGGTGGTCCGCGATCCGGTTCTCGGGGAAGTTGTACGTCCGGATGCGCTCCGAACGGTCCATCCCGCGGATCTGGGACTTGCGCGCGTCCGAGGCCGCGGCATCGAGCTCTTCCTGCTGGCGGGCCAGCAGCCGGGCGCGCAGCACGCGCATGCCGGCCTCGCGGTTCTGCAGCTGGGACTTCTCGTTCTGCATCGAGACCACGATCCCCGTCGGCACGTGGGTGATGCGCACGGCCGAGTCGGTGGTGTTCACCGACTGCCCGCCCGGGCCCGACGAGCGGAAGACGTCGATCTTCAGGTCGTTCGGGTTGACCTCGATCTCGTCCGGCTCGTCGACCTCGGGGAAGACCAGCACCCCGGTGGTCGAGGTGTGGATGCGCCCCTGCGACTCGGTCGCCGGCACCCGCTGCACGCGGTGGACGCCGCCCTCGTACTTCAGGTGCGCCCACACCCCCTGCGCGGGATCGCTCGAGGAGCCCTTGATCGCGACCTGGACGTCCTTGTAGCCGCCGAGGTCGGATTCGTTGCGCTCCAGCAGCTCGGTCTTCCAGCCCTTGGACGCCGCGTACTGCAGGTACATCCGCAGCAGATCGGCCGCGAACAGCGCGCTCTCGGCGCCGCCCTCGCCGGCCTTGATCTCCATGATCACGTCACGGGCGTCGTCGGGGTCGCGCGGGATCAGCAGCCGGCGCAGCTTCTCGTGCGCGTCGGCGAGCCCGGCCTCGAGGGCCGGGATCTCGTCGGCGAACGCCTCGTCCTCGCGGGCGAGCTCGCGCGCCGCCTGCAGATCATCGGATGCCGCCACCCACGCCTCGTGGGCGTGCACGATCTTCGACAGCTCGGCGTAGCGCCGGTTCACACGCTTCGCGCGTGCGGCGTCGGCATGCACGGCCGGGTCGGCGAGCTCGTCCTGTACGGCGCGATGCTCGTCGATCAGGCTGCGCACGGACTCGAACATCGCGGGTTCGGTCATGCAGTCCCCCGTGCTCAGCGGATGCTGTTGTCGTGCCCGTGGCTGCTCGCGCCGCCGTGGGAGTCACGCGCGGGCGCCGGGATCGACTTCTGCATCTGCACGAGGAACTCGACGTTGGACTGGGTCTCCTTCAGCTTGCCCAGCACGACCTCGAGGGCCTGCTGCGGGTCGAGCCCGGCGAGGGCGCGACGCAGCTTCCACGTGATCTTGACCTCGTCGGGCGACAGCAGCATCTCTTCCCGACGGGTCGAGGAGGCGTTGACGTCCACGGCCGGGAAGATGCGCTTGTCGGCGAGCTGCCGCGACAGGCGCAGCTCGCTGTTGCCGGTGCCCTTGAACTCCTCGAAGATGACGTCGTCCATCTTGGACCCGGTCTCGACGAGCGCGGTGGCGAGGATGGTGAGCGAGCCGCCGTTCTCGATGTTGCGCGCCGCGCCGAAGAAGCGCTTGGGCGGGTAGAGCGCCGACGCGTCGACGCCGCCGGTGAGCACGCGGCCCGACGTGGGCGCCGAGATGTTGTACGCACGGCCGAGGCGGGTGATCGAGTCGAGCAGGACGACGACGTCGCGACCGAGCTCGACGAGGCGCTTGGCGCGCTCGATGGCGAGCTCGGCGACGGTGGTGTGGTCCTCGGCCGGACGGTCGAAGGTCGACGCGATGACCTCGCCCTTGACGGTGCGCTGCATGTCGGTGACCTCTTCGGGTCGCTCGTCGACCAGCACGACCATGAGGTGGACCTCGGGGTTGTTCTGGGCGATCGCGTTCGCGATCTGCTGCAGCACGATGGTCTTGCCGGCCTTGGGCGGCGCGACGATGAGACCGCGCTGGCCCTTGCCGATCGGGGCGACCAGGTCGATGATGCGCTGCGTGAGCTTCTCGGGCGCCGTCTCGAGCCGCAGGCGCTCCTGCGGGTACAGCGGCGTGAGCTTGCCGAACTCGACCCGCGTGGCCGCGTCTTCGACGGACAGCCCGTTGATCGCGTCGACCTTCACCAGCGCGTTGTACTTCTGGCGGCTGGACTGCTCGCCCTCGCGCGGCTGCTTGATCGCGCCGACGACGGCGTCGCCCTTGCGCAGGTTGTACTTCTTGACCTGCCCGAGCGAGACGTAGACGTCGCTCTGGCCGGGCAGGTAGCCCGTCGTGCGCACGAAGGCGTAGTTGTCGAGGACATCCAGGATGCCGGCGATCGGGATGAGGATGTCGTCCTCACCGATCTCGGTGTCGAACTCGTCACCGGTCGCGGTGCCGCGGCGCTTGTTGCGGTTGCGTCCGCGCGCACCGGCCTGCTGGTCGTCCTCGTCTGCCGGGGCGGCGGCGGGGCCGGCCTGGGCGCCGCCGTTCTGGTTCTGGCCGTTCTGGTTCTGGCCGTTCTGACCGCCCGACTGGTTGCGGTTGCGGCTGCGGCTGCGGTTGCGGCTGCGGCCACGGCCGGTCGTGCCCTCGCCCTCGGCGGACTCGGTCTCGCCGTCGGTCTGCGCGCGCTCCGCCGCGGTCTCGGCGCCGTCCGCCTCTGCGGCGGGCTCGGCGGCGGCGGTGCTCTCATCGTCGGAAGCGGATGCCGGGGCATCCGCCGCGGGCTGCTCGGCGGCCTTCGCACCGCGCTTGGTGCCGCGGCGGGGCCGGGACTGCGCGGGGGCGTCGGCGCCGTCGGCCGGCGCGTCGGAGGTGGCCTCGGCCGGAGCCTCGGCGGTCTGCGGCGCGTCGGTGCCTGCCGGCTCCGCGGCCTGCGCGTCGCCGCCCGCGCTCAGCGCGTCGGCGGCGGGGACATCGCCGCTCTTCGCCCGGCGCGGGGCGCGCTTGCGGGGCGCCTTGACGGGCGCGGCCTCGGCGGCGGCCGGCGCGGGCGCGTCCTCGGCGGGCGCAGGCTCGTCGGCGGCCTCGGCGGCGGACTCGGTCTGCGCCGCCTGGTCGGCGTCCACCGGAGCGGGCGCGTCCGCGACCGGTGCGACCTCATCGACGGGCTCGGCCTCGTCTACGGGCTCGGCCTCGTCAGTCGGCGCGGCTTCCTCGGCCGGCGCGGCCTCGGCGGCCGGCGACTCCGCGTCGGCGGGCAGGTCGAGCGTGTCCTGCTGGTCGGTGGTCTGGACGGATTCGGCCTGCTCGGGCGCGTCGGCGCGCTCCTCGGACGAGGCGTCGGTGTGGATCTCGGAGATGGACTCCACGAGTACTCCCTTGTGAAACGAACGGAAATGCACGATCGCACGCTCGCAGTGCGGCACGCGTGCCCATACCTACTGCGCGGGCGGAGCGCTGAGCGGCTCGAAGACCGCCTGGATGCTCGAAAGTCCCTGACAGAAGGGGGCTGTGCGGTGGATTCGCAGATTTGCGACGGAGGCCAGATTCACGTGTTTACGTGGAACCCTCCGCGTACTCCCTCACTGTACCACCCTTGACATCGACGGCGAGCATGAGCGCCTCCCACGGGGTGTCGACGGCGGTCTCGGCCGTGCGCGCGGCCTCGGCCCGACGGCCGGGCCCGTCGGCGAGGACGAGCACACTCGGCCCTGCGCCGGACACGACGGCCGCGAAGCCCTCGGCGCGCAGGGCGCGCACGAGCCGGTCGGTCTCGGGCATCGCCTGGGCGCGGTAGTTCTGGTGCAGCTTGTCCTCGGTCGCCGCCAGCAGCAGCTCGGGGCTCTGAGTGAGGGCGGCGATCAGCAGGGCCGAGCGCGAGACGTTGAACACCGCGTCCTCGCGGGGCACCTGTAGCGGCTGCAGGCTCCGGGCGACCTCGGTCGACATCGTGAAGTCCGGGACGAACACCAGCGGCGAGACGCCGCGATGCACGGTCAGCTTCTTGTGCTGCGGCCCGGTCTCGTCGACCCACGCGATGGTGAGGCCGCCGAACAGCGCCGGGGCGACGTTGTCGGGGTGGCCTTCCAGTTCGGTCGCGAGGCGCAGCAGCGTCTCGTCCCCGAGGTCCACGTCGCCCGCGAGCAGTCCCTTGGCCGCGAGCAGTCCCGACACCACCGCGGCGCCGGAGGAGCCCATGCCGCGGCCGTGCGGGATGACGTTGCGCGCCTGCAGGCGCAGCCCCGGTATGACCCTTCCCACCGCGTCGAAGGCGTACGCGATCGAGCGCACGACCAGGTTCGAGCCGTCCCGCGGGACATCGCCTATCCCCTGACCCTCGACCTCGACCTCGAGCTGCCCGGCCGGCAGCGCGGTGACGATGAGCTCGTCATAGACGCTCAGCGCGAGCCCGAGGGTGTCGAACCCGGGACCGAGGTTGGCGCTGGTGGCCGGAACCCGGACGACGACCCGCCGCCCCGGTCCGGACTGGGGGGCTTCGCTCACGCGGTCGCCTCCACGGGGGCGAGCTCGAGCACCGCGGCGACCTCGGAGGTGGTCGCGTCGACGACGGTCGGCTCGACCTGCGTGCCGTCGGCGTTGCGAAGCGCCCACTGGGGGTCCTTCAGGCCGTGGCCGGTGACGGTGAGGACGACGCGCGAGCCGCGCGGGACGGCGCCGGCCTCGACGCGATCGAGGAGCCCCGCGACGCTGATCGCCGAGGCGGGCTCGACGAAGATGCCGACCGAGCCGGCCAGCAGCTTCTGCGCGGCCAGGATCCGCTCGTCGTCGATCGCCCCGAAGTAGCCGTCGGTCGCCGAGCGCGCCTCGAGGGCGAGCTCCCACGACGCGGGGTTGCCGATGCGGATGGCGCTGGCCACCGTCTCGGGGTTCTTCACGACTTCGCCGCGCACGAGGGGTGCCGACCCCTCGGCCTGGAACCCGAACATCCGCGGAACGCGGGTGGCGACGCCGCGGTCGGCCTCTTCGCGGTAGCCGCGGGAGTAGGCGGTGTAGTTGCCGGCGTTGCCGACCGGGATGAAGTGGAAGTCCGGCGCGTCGCCGAGGACCTCGACGATCTCGTACGCAGCGGTCTTCTGGCCTTCGATGCGATCCGGGTTGACCGAGTTGACCAGGTGGACCGGGTAGTGGTCGGCCAGCTCGCGGGCGATCTCGAGGCAGTCGTCGAAGTTGCCGCGGATCTGGATGAGGCGTCCGTTGTGGGCGACGGCCTGGCTGAGCTTGCCCATGGCGATCTTGCCCTCGGGCACGAGGACGGCCGCGGTGATGCCGGCGTGCGCGGCATAGGCCGC
Organism: Microbacterium aureliae; assembly: GCF_054780155.1. Classification (NCBI taxonomy): domain Bacteria; kingdom Bacillati; phylum Actinomycetota; class Actinomycetes; order Micrococcales; family Microbacteriaceae; genus Microbacterium; species Microbacterium aureliae. Next base: position 1,166,100 of record NZ_BAAGWW010000002.1, on the reverse strand, counting down.
CGCGGACGCCGAGGTGTTGCCGGTCGACGCGCAGATGACGGCCTTCGCACCGTGCTCGACCGCGCGCGAGAGCGCGACCGTCATGCCGCGGTCCTTGAAGGACCCGGTGGGGTTCATGCCCTCGAACTTCACCCACACGTCGCAGCCGGTCTGCTGCGACAGGGCCGGGGCCGGAAGAAGCGGCGTCCCGCCTTCGCCGAGGGTGACGACCGTCGAGTCGTCGGTGACGCCCAGCCGGTCGGCGTACTCGCGGAGGACTCCGCGCCAGAGGTGTGCCATGTCAGTCTCCTTCCACGCGCAGGACCGAGACGACGCGCTCGACGACGCCGCTCGCGGCGAGACGCTCGACGGTCTCGCTGAGGTCCTGCTCCCGTGCCTTGTGGGTGCCGATGACGAGCCGCGCGATGACGGACTCCTCACCGGCGACGGTCTGCTCGACGGTCGCGATCGACACGCGCCCGTCGCTGAGGATGCCGGCGACCGTGGCGAGCACGCCCGGCCGGTCGTCCACCTCGAGGGTGATCTGGTAGCGGGTGGTGACCTGCCCGATGTCGACGACGGGCAGGTTCGCCCGCGTCGACTCCCCCACGCCGACGCCGCCGGCGATGTGGCGGCGCGCGGCCGACACGACATCGCCGAGCACCGCGGATGCGGTCTGCACCCCGCCGGCGCCCGCGCCGTAGAACATCAGGTTGCCGGCGGCCTCGGCCTGCACGAACACTGCGTTGTTGGCACCGTGCACGGTGGCCAGCGGGTGCTCGCGGTCGACGAGTGCCGGGTAGACGCGCACCGAGATCGATTCGCCGGCGTCGCTCTGGACGCGCTCGCACACCGCGAGGAGCTTGATGACGTAGCCGGCGTGACGCGCGGCATCCATCATCGCCTTGTCGATCGTGGTGATCCCCTCGCGGTGGACCGCCTCGAGCGGCACGGCGGTGTGGAAGGCGAGGCTGGCGAGGATCGCCGCCTTCTGGGCCGCGTCGTAGCCTTCGACGTCGGCGGTGGGGTCGGCCTCGGCGTAGCCGAGGGCCTGGGCGTCGGCGAGCACGTCGGCGAACTCCGCGCCCTCCTTGTCCATGCGGTCCAGGATGTAGTTGGTGGTGCCGTTGACGATGCCCATGATGCGCTGCACGCGGTCGCCGGCCAGCGAGTCGCGCAGCGGGCGGATGATGGGGATGGCGCCGGCGGCCGCCGCCTCGTAGTAGACCTGCGCGCCGACCTGGTCGGCCGCGTCGAAGATCTCGGGCCCGTGGGTGGCCAGCAGCGCCTTGTTGGCGGTGACGACGTCGGCGCCGGAGTTGATCGCCTGCAGCAGGTAGGTGCGCGCCGGCTCGATGCCGCCCATCAGCTCGATGACGATGTCGGCGCTGACGATCAGCGACTCGGCATCCGTGGTGAACAGCTCATGCGGCAGGTCGGCGTCGCGCTTGGCGTCGAGGTCGCGCACCGCGATGCCCACGAGCTCCAGCGTGGCGCCGGCGCGGTCGGCGAGTTCTGCGCCGTGCTTGCGCAGCAGCGCGGCGACCTGCGAGCCCACGGCCCCGGCGCCCAGCAGAGCGACCCTCAGGCGGCGATATTCCGTCACTTGTGTCCTTCCGTCGGGGAGGATGCGGCGCCCACGTCGCGGGCGAGCAGATCCTGGATCGTCTCGCCGCGCACGATGACGCGGGCCTGACCGTCCCGCACCGCCACGACCGGCGGGCGCGGGACGAAGTTGTAGTTGCTGGCCAGCGAGAAGCAGTAGGCGCCGGTGGCGGGCACCGCCAGCAGGTCGCCCGGCGCGATGTCGCCGGGGAGGTACTCGTGGTCGACGACGATGTCACCGGACTCGCAGTGCTTGCCCACCACGCGCACCAGGGCGGGCGCGGCGTCGCTCGTGCGCGAGGCGATCCGCGCGGAGTACTGCGCCCCGTACAGGGCCGGGCGGGCGTTGTCGCTCATGCCGCCGTCCACGCTCACGTACAGGCGAGAGGCGCCGCCGTCGAGGGCGACGGGCTTGGTGGTCCCGACCTCGTAGAGCGTGACCCCGGCGCGTCCGATGACGGCCCGGCCCGGCTCGAACGCCAGGAGCGGGATCGGGATGCCGCGCCGGGCGCACTCGGCGGCGACCGCGTCGACGACTCCGGCGGCGAGCTCCTCGATCGGGGTCGCCTCGTCGGCGCGGGTGTAGGCGATGCCGAATCCGCCGCCGAGATTGAGCACCGGCGCATCGCCGCCCGTGCGCAGCTCGGCGTGGAGCGCCAGGACCCGCGCCGCGGACTCGGCGAAGCCCGCCGACCCGAAGATCTGCGAGCCGATGTGGCAGTGCAGGCCGGCGAACCGCAGGCCCGGGAGCTCGCGGATCCGCGCGACCGCGGCTGCGGCATCCGTCAGCGTGAAACCGAACTTCTGGTCTTCGTGCGCCGTGGCGAGGAAGTCGTGGGTCTCGGCGTGGACGCCGCTGTTGACCCGGACGAGGACCGTCTGGGTGGCCCCGCGGCGGGCGACGACGGCGGCGAGCCGCTCGATCTCGACGGGGCTGTCGACGACGATGGAGCCGACTCCGGCGACGACGGCCTGGTCGAGCTCGGCGACGCTCTTGTTGTTGCCGTGGAAGCCGAGGCGGGCGGGATCTGTGCCGGCGGCGCGGGCCACCGCGAGCTCGCCACCCGAGGCCACGTCCACGCTCAGTCCCTCGTCGGTCACCCAGCGGACGACCTCGGTGCTGAGGAAGGCCTTGCCGGCGTAGTACACGCGGGTCTGTGCCCCGTGCCGCGCGGCGGCCGCGGCGAACGCCTCTCGCGCGCGGCGGGCGTTTCGGCGGGCCTCGGTCTCGTCGACGACGTAGAGCGGCGTGCCGAAACGCGCCTTCAGCTCGCTCGCCCGCACCCCCGCGATCACCAGCTGCCCTTCCTCATCGCGGACGGCGTCGTCGGGCCACACCGCGGGCACCAGGTCGTTGGCGTCGTCCGGCACGGCGAGCCAGGCCGGGGCCGGCGTGCGGGAAGGCGAGGCGGCGGACACGGGTGGGACCAATCGGTGGGGATCTCGAGGGACCGGCGACGCCGGCGGCTCGTGCACGGCCGGTGGACTCACGCGCCGAGCAGTTGCTTGCAGTCTAGGGCACCTCGCGCCCGCCGCCCGGCGCGGGCGTCACAGGGCGACGCGCGTCACCGGCAGCTGCCGTCCTCGAGCAGCGCGGGATCGGTGGCGATCGCCCCGTCGACGTCGAACTCGGCCACGAGCGTGCGACCGTCCACGCCGACGTCGGTGAGGGTGAGGCCCGCCGGCAGGTACTGCGCGATGCAGACCGGCCAGTCGCGGACCACGCCGTCGGCGAGGTCGCCGAAGCGCGCGCGCACCTCGTCGGCCGACACCTCTCCCCCGGCGATCCGCAGGGCCGTCGGGGTGAGGATCAGGTCGCCGTCCGCGGCGGAGGGGGTCAGCGACACCCCCACGGGCACCGCGATGCCGAGGACGCTGACGTCGACGGTCACCGCCACCCCGGGCGCCTCGAGGGCGAGGCTGTCGGCGGGGAAGTCCTGCACCGCCTCGAGCAGGGTGCGCAGCTGCTCCTGGTCCATGCGGACGACGGCGTCGGCGGATCCGATGGCGCCGCTGCCGCGGAGCGGGATGTCCCGTGCGCGGACCGTGACGTCGCCGGTGAAGACGTCGAGGGCGACATCTTCGGACGAGATGGTGACGTCGTCGAGGCTCCCGGCGATCAGCTGCGGGAGGACGACGCCCTGGACGTCGACGTCGATGGGCTGGTCCGCGGGCAGGGCGAGGTCGGTGATCACCCGCTCCTTGACACCGGCGACCACCATGTCGCGGGCGACCGCCTCGGCGATCACGGCCGCGCCGGCGAGCAGCCCGCCCAGGGCGACCATCGCGATGATCCAGGGCCAGATGCGCCGCCGCCGTGCCGCCATGACTACATCCGCTCCGGGGCGTCCACGCCCAGCAGGTCCAGGCCGTTGCGCAGCACCTGGCCGGTCGCGTCGTTCAGCCACAGCCGTGTGCGGTGGACCGCCTCGACCGGATCGTCGCCCTGCGGGATCACGCGGCAGTTGTCGTACCACCGGTGGTAGAGCCCGGCGAGCTCCTCGAGGTAGCGGGCGACGCGGTGGGGCTCGCGCACCTCGGCGGCGAAGGCCACGACGCGCGGGAACTCCTGCAGCGCGCCCAGCAGCGCCGACTCGGTCTCGTGCTGGAGCAGCGCCGGCTCGAACTCCGAGCGGTCGACACCGCTGGCGGCGGCGTTGCGGGCGACGTTGTGGGTGCGCGCGTGGGCGTACTGCACGTAGAAGACCGGGTTGTCGTTGGTGCGCTTGCGCAGCAGCTCGGGGTCGAGCGTCAGCGGGGAGTCCGCCGGGTAGCGGGCGAGGGAGTACCGCAGCGCGTCGGTGCCCAGCCATTCCCGCAGGTCGTCCATCTCGATGATGTTGCCCGCGCGCTTGGACAGCCGGGCGCCGTTGACCGAGACCAGCTGGCCGATGAGGACCTCGATGTCCTTGTCGGGGTCGTCGCCGGCGGCGCCGGCGAGGGCCTTCAGGCGGTGGACGTAGCCGTGGTGGTCGGCGCCGAGCAGGTAGATCTTGTGGGCGAAGCCGCGGTCGCCCTTGTTGAGGTAGTACGCGGCGTCGGCGGCGAAGTAGGTGTACTCGCCGTTGGACCGCCGGATGACCCGGTCCTTGTCGTCGCCGAAGTCGGTCGTGCGCACCCACACCGCGTCGTCCTGGTCGAAGACGTGCCCCTGCGCGCGCAGGCGCTCCACCGCCTCGTCGACGAGGCTCGGCTCGCCGTGGGATCCGGCCCGGTGCAGCACGCGCTCCGAGAACCACACGTCGAAGGCGACGTTGAACTTCGCCAGGGATGCCTGGATCTCGCCCAGCTGGAAGTCGTAGGCGAGGTCCCGCACGACGACGAGCTGCTCCTCGGGGTCGAGCTCCGCGAGGTCGGGGCGCTCGTCGCGCACCCGCCGGGCGAGATCGTCGATGTAGGAGCCGACGTAGCCGTCCTCGGGCGCGGGGGTGCCGGTGACCGCGGCGAGCACCGAGCGGCCGAAGCGCTCCATCTGCGCACCGGCGTCGTTGATGTAGAACTCGCGGGCGACGGTGGCGCCGCTGGCCTGCAGCAGCCGGGCGATGGAGTCGCCCAGCGCCGCCCACCGCGTGTGGCCGATGTGCAGCGGGCCGGTGGGGTTGGCGCTGACGAACTCGACGTTGATCGTCCGGCCGTCCTGCGAGTCGTTCGAGCCGAACGCGGCCCCCGCCTCGACGATGGTGCGCGCGAGGACTCCCGCGGCCGCGGCATCCAGCCGGATGTTGATGAAGCCGGGCCCGGCCACCTCGACGCCGGCGATGCCGTCGACGGCGGCGAGGCCGGCCGCGATCTCGGCCGCGAACTCGCGCGGCGGCGCGCCGACGGCCTTGGCGAGCTTCAGTGCGGCATTGGACGCCCAGTCGCCGTGGTCGCGGTTCTTCGGCCGCTCCAGCGGCAGGTCGGCGGGGGTGAGCCCCTCGCTCGCACCGGCGCGTCGCGCCTCGGCGAGCGGGACGATGACGGCGAGCAGGGCGGCGGAGAGGGCGTCGGGAGTCATAACCCGTCGAGTCTAGTTGCCGCCCGGCGGGCGCCCCGCGGGCTCAGGCGATCTGGACCAGCTCGACGAAGTCGTCCGCGCCGGGACCGGCGGCATCGTCAGAGGCGGATGCCGGCATCGCGGCATCCGTGAAGTCCTCCGCCTCGGGCATGACCCAGGCGTCCACGCGCATCCGCTGCAGCCCGACGTAGCCGCCGTGGTAGCTGAGGAAGGCGCAGTCGGCGGCGTCGCGGCCGGTGGCGATGCGCACGAGCGAGCGGCGGTTCGCGAGGCGGGTGCCGTCGATGACGTACCAGGCGCCGTCGTGGTAGGCCTCGGCGACCGCGTGGAAGTCCATCGGCCGCAGTCCCGGCGCGTAGCACGCGGCGTAGCGGGCGGGCATGTCCATGGCCCGCAGCAGCGCGATCACGACGTGGGCGTAGTCGCGGCACACGCCCTGGCCGGTCATGAGCGTGGTCACGGCGCTGTCGGTGCCGTGGCTGAGCCCCGGCGTGTAGGTCGTGCTGGTGGCCACGAAGTCCGACACCGCCTGGATGAGCTCGATGCCGTGCAGGCCCTTGAACTGGCGGCGCGCCTGCTGGAACACCTCGTCCGACTGGCAGTAGCGGCTCGGCCGCAGGTACGTGATGGCCTCGAGGTCGCTCGTCCGCCCCGCCGGGGTCGGCCCGGCGACCCGCGCCTCGTACCGGATCTCGAGCCGTCCGGCCTCGCCGGTGAGCCGGTGCAGACGGCTGCCGGACTGGTCGATGATCTCGAGCGGGGTGTACACGCGATCGCCCTGGGTGAAGGTGAGCTGCTCGTCGGCGACGGGCACCTGCTGGGCGGCCGCGATCTGCACGATGAGGTCGACGGAGGACCCCAGTTCCAGGTCCAGTTCGGCGGTCACGACGCGTTGCACCGAAGTATCCTCGCACGCCGCGATGCCCCCTCGGACCACCGATTCCGACGGCCGGGCGGGCGGTGTTCGTCGCACCGTCGCCAATGATCTACCCTCGATCCATGCCCGCGTCAGGACGCCGTCGTCCACGGCGTTCGTGGGCGGCCCTGGGGGCCGTCGCACTCGCCGTGGCGCTGGTGTGCGCCGTCGCGGCGTGGCGGCCGTGGATCACGCCCGTCGCCGAGACCGCCGCGCCGCCCGAGGCGCCCGCCGCGGCGATCGCCCCCGCCGCACTCACGCTGCCCGAGAACCCCCGCATCCTCGTCTTCGGCGACTCGTGGGTGTACGGCTCGGCGGCCATCGTCCCGACCCTCGGGTTCGCCTACCGGCTGGCGCCGCTGCTGGACGCCGAGGTCGTCGTCGACGGCGTGCGCGGCAGCGGGTACCTCAAGCCCGGCATCGACGGCCCCGCCTACGGCGAGCGCATCGCGATGCTCGACGCGGCGCTGGACCCCGACCTCATCATCGTCGAGGGCACCATCAACGACCGACGGATGCCGGTGGCCGGGTACCGCGACGCCGTCACCGCCGCGTGGGACGCACTGTCGGCGCTCTACCCCGCGGCGTCCATCGTCGTCCTCGGGCCCGCCGCCCACGTCCTGCCGGTGGAGGAGGCGGTCGTGCGCATCGACGCGGATCTGGCGGAGCTGGCCGCCCTGCGCGGCTGGTGGTACATCTCCCCGATCGCCGAGGAGTGGATCGGCGCGGGCAACTACGCGCACGTCATCGACTCCGGCGCGGGGCGCAACCACCCCTCGACCGAGGGCCACCGCTACCTCGCCGCGCGCGTGGCGGAGGCGCTGGCGGCGATCGGGCACGGCAGCGACGTCGCCGCCGACGCCCCGGCCGACACCGAGGTGGGCGTCCGGCGCTGAGCGCACGGGAGGGCCTCCGGTCAGTGGTAATCTCGACCGGTACGCCTCCGTAGCTCAGGGGATAGAGCGTTGGTTTCCGGTACCAAAGGTCGCAGGTTCGATTCCTGTCGGGGGCACATCATCACCGTCATCCGGATCGCCTCGGCGACCGGTCAGAACGACTCCGCCTGACCGTTCAGGCCGCCCTCCTCGTCCGGCACCATCGCGACCGGCTGCAGCGCCGCGGTGCGCTCGGTCAGGTCCTGCACCAGCGGGTCGTCCTCGATCCCCTCGACCCCGCCCGGCGTGGGGGTGGTGTACAGCTGGCTGGCGGGACCGATGAGCATGGTCGAGCGGGCGACCTCGCCGCTGTCGCCGATGATCGGCACCCTGACCACCGCGGACGTCCCGGTCTCGGCGAGGGCCCGCGCGTAGGCGATGACTGCTTCGGCGATGCCGGCCGAGGTGACGACGAAGCCGTCCGCGTAGTGCAGCTTGACCATGCCGCCAGCATCGATCACCCCCGCCCGATCCGGCACGGGGGTTTCGCCGCCCTCGCGCCCGCCATACAATCCGCAGGCGCGGCGGAATCGGCCGCCGGCGACAGGACGGGGTGACATGAGCGAGGACGGCGACGGCTTCAGCGAGGCGGAGCGCGCGGCGATGAAGCAGCGGGCGGCGGAGCTGCGGGCCCAGCAGGGGGTCAAGGGCGCGGCGAAGAGGGAGAAGGAGCTGCAGGCGTGCCTGGACGCCGTCGGGGCGCTGTCGGGCCTGGACCGCACGATCGCCGAGCGCGTCCACGTGGTCGTCGGCGAGGAGGCCCCGCACCTCGACGCGAAGACCTGGTACGGCTTCCCCTCGTACGCCCGTGACGGCAAGGTGGTCGTCTTCGTGCAGCCGGCGTCGAAGTTCGGCACGCGCTACGCCACGATCGGCTTCAGCGAGGACGCGCGACTGGATGACGGCGCCATGTGGGCGACGTCGTACGCGGTCGTGGAATGGACGCCCGCGGTCGACGAAGCGGTGCGGGAGCTCGTTCGCCGGGCCGCGGGCTGACTCACACCGGGAAGATGCCGTCCAGCAGTCCCGGGTTGTGGGCGTGGACGAGCACCAGGAAGACGACGGCGTCGAAGAGCAGGTGGACCGTCACGACGTAGGCGAGCGACTTCGTCCGCATGAAGATGAAGCCCTGCAGGAGCGCGAACGGGATCGTCAGGAGCGGTCCCCACGCCTGGTAGCCCAGCTCCCACAGGAACGACACGAACACGATCGCCTGCAGGATGTTGGCCTGCCAGAAGCGCACGTGGCGGCGCAGCAGCGCCAGGCACGTGCAGATGAAGAACAGCTCGTCCCAGATGCCGACCGCCCCCACGCCGACGAACAGCCGCGCGATGAGGTCGGGGGTGTCCACCACCGGCCAGTTCTGGTAGACGCCCGAGGTGATGAAGTAGAACGGCAGGATCAGCCAGCCGAGGACGAGCACCCCCACGAGCCACGACCACTGGAAGGCGGTCCACCGCCCGCCGCCCCGCCACGGGAAGCGGATGGCGTGGTCCCGGTACACCCAGCGCGAGATCGCGTACGGCACGGCGACCGCGCCGCCCAGGGCGAGGGCGAAGCGCAGGATCGCGAGGTCGTCGAGCTCGGCCTTGAGGGGGATGACGCTGACGATGAGCAGGCCGATCGCGATCAGCGACAGGTCGCGCACCAGCGAGGGCGGGCGGATGCCGGCGGGATCGGCGGCCTCGTCCGGGGAGGGCCTGCGTCGCTCGAGCAGCCACGCCGCGACGAGACCGGCCGCCAGCAGCACCCAGCCCAGCCACGGCACGAGCAGGACGAAGAAGGCGGGGGCGGCCAGGCACACCAGCAGGGCGGGGACGAGGTCGCCCGGCCACGCCGGGTGCGTGCGGACCGGGGCGGCGGCGGGATGGGCGGGCATGTCAGGCGGCCCGCCGGTAGGCGAGGTCGCGGATGCGCCGGCCGGCGCGCTCGCCCTTGCGCTCGAAGGCGGTCAGGACGCGCCCCTCGAACCGCGGCGCCCACTCCCCCTCGAACGCCCGGGTGAAGCCTGGCGCGGCGTCGAGCACCTCGCGCATCTGCAGCGCGTAGTCCTCCCAGTCCGTCGCCAGCCGCAGCATCCCGCCGGGGCGCAGCGCCGCGGCCGCGACGGGTGAGAACTCCCCCGCCACCAGGCGCCGCTTGGTGTGCTTCTTCTTGTGCCACGGGTCGGGGAAGAACACCCACAGCTCGTCGACGGATGCCGGCGGCAGCAGGTGCTGCAGGACTTCGGGCGCGTTCGCCTCGACCAGGCGCAGGTTGCCGGCACCGGCCCGCTCGGCATCCAGCATCGTGCGGGCAAGGCCCGCCTTGAAGACCTCGACGGCCAGGAAGTCCACGTCCGGCCGTGCGGCGGCCGCGCTCACGATCGCGTGCCCCTGCCCCGAGCCGACCTCGACGATGAGCGGGGCCTCGCGCCCCCAGACGGCGGCGGGATCGATCACCGACCCCGGCAGGACGCTGGTGGCCGCGGCATCCCGGGGCACGTCGACGACGAAGCGCGGCGAGAGCTCCGCCCACGCCCGCTCCTGTGCTTCGGACATCCGGCCGCTTCGCCGCACGAACGAGACGGGGCGATCCCGGAACCGGCGAGGGACGTCGTGGACGGGAGAGTCGGTCACCTCTCCAGGGTAGTGAGCCCCGGAGCGCCGGGAGCGCTCAGCCGGCGGGCTCGGTGACGAAGTCGATGAGCTCCTCGACGCGACCGAGGAGCGCCGGCTCCAGGTCGCGGTAGCTCGAGACGGCGCCGAGGATGCGCTGCCACGCCCGCGCGAGGTCCGCCTGGTCATCGGCGCGCCAGCCGAGGGCGCGGCAGACGCCGGTCTTGTAGTCCACGCCCCGAGGGACGTCCGGCCACGCCGTGATGCCCAGGGCGCGCGGCGTCACGCACTGCCACACGTCCACCCACGGGTGCCCGACGATGCGGACGTGCGCGCCGTGGCGGCCGCGCCGGATCGCCTCGGCGATGCGGGTCTCCTTGGCCCCGGGGACGAGGTGGTCCACGAGCACGCCGTAGCGGCGGGTCGCCGAGGGCGGCTCGGCGTCCAGCAGGTCGGCGAGCAGGTCGACGCCCTGCAGGTACTCCACCACCACGCCTTCGGCGCGCAGGTCGTCGCCCCACACCTTCTCGACGAGCTCGGCGTCATGGCGCCCCTCGACGAGGATGCGGCTGGCCCGCGCCACGCGCGCCCGCGTCTCGGGGGCGGCGAACGACCCCGACGCGGTGCGGCGGGGCGCGGCCGGCGCGCGTCGCTCGGGCGCCTCGAGCACGACGTCCTCGCCGTCGATGAGGAATCCCGGCCCCAGCGGGAACAGGCGGCGCCTGCCGGCGCGGTCCTCGAGCTCCACGAGACCCGACTGGATCCCCACCACGGCGCCGCAGAAGCCGTCGGCGGCGACCTCGACGACCAGATCGCCGGATGCCGGCACCCGCGGCACCCGCTTCGCCGTACGCTCGCGCCAGCCCGCTGCCAGCACATCCGTGCCGTATCGATCGTCCATATGGTCCTCCGGGTCGCAAAGGCTACCCGGCCGCACGCGCCCCGCCGCCGCGACCCGCCGCCCCTATCCCTCTCGCACGATGGCTGAATAGACTCGCGAAGGGGGTCGGCGACGGCCCGGGAGGGGGAGCCGGTGCGGATACGGGGGACGGCAGCTCTGCTGGCCGCTGCGGTGGTCTCATCGACACTCGCGGGTGGAGCGCTGGCTGCGGCCACGCCGCCCGTGCAACTCGGTGCGGGCTACCTCCTGGATGCCTCCGATGCGCTGGATGCCGGCGCGGAGGCGGCCGCACAGACCCGGCTCGAGCAGCTCTCCGCCGACACCGGGGCAGACCTCTACGCGGTCTTCGTCGACGAGTTCACCGATCCGTCCGACAGCGAGTCGTGGGCGAACACCGTCGCCGAGGAGAACGGGCTCGGCCCGTCGCAGTACCTTCTGGCGGTGGCCACCGAGAGCCGGCAGTACTACCTGTCGGCCGACAGCGCAGGACCGCTCACCGAGGAGCAGGTCGTCCAGATCGAGGCCGACATCCGCCCCGACCTCAGCGCCGGCGACTACGGCGGCGCGGTCATCACCGCCGCCGACGCGATGACGAGCCGCATCGGCGGTGGCGCGGGCGGCGCGCCCGGCGGGTCGGGCGCGATCACCGTGGTCATCCTCGTCGTCGTCCTCGGCGGCATCGCCCTCGTGGCCTGGTGGCTCATCCGGCGCCGGCGGGCCGCCGGCGGCCAGGCGCAGGGCCCCGCCGTCCCCGGCGCACCGCCCGCCGTTCCCCTCGAGGAGCTGCGCCGGCAGGCCGCATCCGCGCTCGTCCAGACCGACGACGCCCTGAAGACCAGCGAGCAGGAGCTCGGGTTCGCCCGGGCGCAGTTCGGCGATGAGGCGACGTCCTCCTTCGTCGAGGCCCTCGCCGCGGCCCGCGCCGAGCTGGACGAGGCGTTCTCGCTGCAGCAGAAGCTCGATGACGGCGAGCCCGACACCGACGCGCAGATCCGGGAGTGGAACGAGCGGATCATCGCGCTCTGCCGCAGCGCCAACGAGCGCCTCGATGAGCGTGCGGCGGAGTTCGACGAGCTGCGCAAGCTCGAGCAGAACGCCCCCGAGGCCCTCGCCCGCGTCCGCACCGACCGGCAGAAGGCCGCGGCCGCGGTGGGCCCGGCATCCGAACGTCTTGCGGCCTTGCGCTCGCAGTACTCCCCCGAAGCGCTCTCGACGATCGCCGACAATCCGGCGCAGGCCGAGGCCCGGCTGCAGTTCGCCGACGCGGAGCTCGCCGAGGCCGAGACCGCGCTGACGGCGGGCGACGGCGGGGAGGCGGCGGTGAGCATCCGCGCCGCCGAGGACGCCGTCGCACAGGCGGGCGCCCTCGCCGCCGCGGTCGACAAGCTCGCGGTGGACCTGGCCGTCGCCGAGAAGAACGCCACCGCCCTCATCGCCGATCTCGAGCAGGATGCCGCCGCAGCCGCCGCCCTGCCCGACGCGGACGGCCGGCTCGCCGCCGCCGTCACGGCCACCCGTCAGCAGGTGGGCAGCGCCCGCGCACAGCTCAGCGGGGCCAAGAACCCCGTCGCCGCCCTGCAGGCGCTCGAGGCGGTCAACGCCGAGATCGATGCGCTCATCCGCGGCGTACGGGACGAGCAGGCGCAGGCCGAGCGCGCCCGGCAGATGCTCTCGCATGTGCTGACGCAGGCGCAGGCGCAGGTCTCGGCGGCCGAGGACTACATCACCTCGCGCCGCGGCGCCGTCGGTGCCGAGGCGCGCACGCGCCTGGCCGAAGCCGGCGCGAGCCTCGTGCGCGCCCGCCAGTTGCAGTCCGGCGACCCGCAGCAGGCGCTCGCCGAGGCCCAGCGCGCCGAGCAGCTCGCCGGCCGCGCCATCCAGCTCGCGCAGAGCGACGTCGGCGCCTTCGGCGGCATTGCCGCCCCGGGCGGCGGTGACGGCGGCATGCTCGGCGCCGTCCTCGGCGGCATCGTCCTGAACTCCGTCCTGGGCGGCGGCCGGTCGGGCGGGGGCTTCCCCGGCGGCCTCGGGGGCCTCGGCGGTCTCGGCGGCCTCGGGGGCATGGCCGGCGGCGGCCGCAGCCGCGGCCGCATCAGTCCCGGCTCGTTCGGCGGCGGCGGATCCCGCGGCCGTCGCGGCGGGGGACGCTTCTGACCCGGCGGGCGCCCGCCCGCCGCACACCACTTCTCGGAAAGGAAGGAACCACGATGGCCAAACAGTCCATCTTCGGCCGCATCTCCACCCTCATCAGGGCCAACGTCAACGCCCTGATCGATCAGGCCGAGGACCCGCAGAAGATGCTGGACCAGCTCGTGCGGGACTACACCAACAGCATCGCCGATGCCGAGGCGGCGATCGCCGAGACGATCGGCAACCTGCGCCTGCTCGAGCGCGACCACCAGGAGGACGTCAAGGCTGCCGCCGAGTGGGGCAACAAGGCGCTGGCCGCCAGCCGTCGCGCCGACCAGCTGCGCGCCTCGGGCGACACCGTCGACGCCGACAAGTTCGACAATCTCGCCAAGATCGCGCTGCAGCGGCAGATCAGCGAAGAGAACGAGGCCAGCGCCATCGCGCCGACCATCGCCACCCAGACCGAGGTCGTCGAGAAGCTCAAGGACGGCCTCAACGGGATGAAGCAGAAGCTGGAGCAGCTCAAGGCCAAGCGCAGCGAGCTGCTCGCGCGCGCCAAGACCGCCGAAGCCCAGGTCAAGGTCCACGACGCGGTCAAGTCGATCGACGTGCTGGATCCCACCAGCGAACTCGGCCGCTTCGAGGACAAGGTGCGCCGCCAGGAGGCCCTCGCCGCCGGCAAGCAGGAGCTGGCCGCGTCGTCGCTGGACGCGCAGTTCACCCAGCTCGAGGACATGGGCGAGCTCACCGAGGTCGAGGCGCGGCTGGCCGCGCTGAAGGCCGGCGGCTCGGCGGGCGCCATCACCCAGTGATCCGGCGCGCGGCCTTCCGGCCTCGAGCCGGAGGGCCGCGCGACGATGCACGAAGGAGCAGAACCGGATGCCGAGATTCGTCGTCGTGCCCCAATGGCAGGGCTCCCCGTCGGCGCGCGCGATGCTGCTCGTCGACGGCGCCGACGCGATCGCCGGCGACCTGCCGCGCTCCGCCACGGTGCGCGTGGACGTCCCGCTCGAGGCCGGCGAGTCCCAGGCCACCGGCGTGCAGCGGCACAGCTCCCTGGTCCGCACGCGCGAGCTCGTGCGGACGCAGCTGGAGGGCGCGACCGGGCCGGCCCTCGTCGTCGGGGGTGACTGCGGGGTCGCCGTGAGCGCCGTCGCGCACTCCCGCGCGGTCGAGCCCGACCTCGCGGTGCTGTGGTTCGACGCGCACCCCGATCTGCACACGCCCGACACCAGCCCGTCGGGGGCGTTCTCGGGGATGGCGCTGCGCGCGATCCTCGGCGGCGGCCCCCCGGGTCTCGCGCTCGGCGCGGACGCGATCGCCGCCCAGCGCGCCGTCCTCGTCGGCGCACGCGCCTTCGACGACGGCGAAGAGGAGGAGCTGCGGGCGCTCGGCCTGACGTGGCTGCCCGCGGATGCCGCAGCCGCCGCGGAGAAGGTCGCCTCGGCCGTCCGCGCGACGGGGGCCGCCGGCATCCACGTGCACGTCGACCTGGACGTGCTGGACCCCTCGGCCCTCACCGGGCTGACCGCCCCCGCGCCCTTCGGGCTGACCGTCGCCCAGCTCGTGGCGGCGATCGCCGCGGCGCGCGAGGCGGCCCCGCTCGTGGGCGCGAGCCTGAGCGGATTCGCGCCCGCCGCGCCGGATGCCGCCGTGGAGGACCTCGGCGCGATCCTGCGCATCGTGGGTGCCCTCGCGTGAGCGATCCGCGCGCCGCGGCCGTGGCCGTCGAGGCGGCGCGCGCCGCTGAGCGCGCGGCACGCACCGACCGCCGGATCCCGGCCGCGCTGCTGGACTCGCCGCTGAGCTTCGCCGGCTACCTGTACGGCTCGGCGGTGGGCTGGGTGTGGGGGTCGCTGTGGAGCACCGGACGCATCGAGCGCCGCGGCGGGCTGTGGGTCTTCCGCGGCATGCCGGCCTGGACGTTCCCGCGCGGCGGGGTGTGCGCGGGAACCTGCTTCCTCACCGGTGACGGGCCCATCGACGACCGCCTGCTGCGCCACGAGGCGGTCCACCGCCGGCAGTGGCGCCGGTACGGCTTCCTCATGCCGGTGCTCTACCTCATCGAGGGGCGGGACGCGCTGCGCAACCGCTTCGAGATCGAGGCAGGCCTCGAGGACGGGAACTACCTGCCGCGCTCAGCGCGACGGCGTCAGCCCGAAGCGCTCGGGCGTCCAGATGCGGGCGGGGTCGACGTCCCGGCGTGACACCAGGTGGTCGACGATGTCGGCCGTTCCCAGCCAGCCCCCGAGCAGTCGGATGCGGGTCTCGTCCTCGTCCGCGCACAGCATCTCGTCTGCCCACGCCGTGACCGCGCGGGTGAGCGCCTGACCGGGAGCGCACGTGCGCCCGGACCCCGGGTCGCCGGTGCGGGCGGAGCGGTCCAGCCACGTCACCGTCATGCGCGCGGGGGCGTGCAGGTCGGCGCGGTGGCCGGCGTCGGGCACCTCGACGAACACGCGGCCCGTGGAGCAGAGGGGAAGGGTCGCCAGCAGCGCCTCGAGCTCGTCGAGCGAGGTCTCGTCGGCGGTGATCAGGTGCTGCACCCGGGTGTGCCGCGAAGCGCGGCAGGCGGTGGCGTTGTGCTCTGCAGTCGTGGACATGACACGTCCACTATAGCGGCCATCTTAGGGTTGCCTCACCTTACCGGGCTCGCCCTCAGCCGGCGGGGGCGACCAGCACGCGCCGCAGCTCCGCGACCTCGTCGTCGGGCATCCCATGGGCACGCAGGTAGCCGGCCGCCGAGCCGTACTGCTCGTCGATGGCCGCCAGCATCCCCGCCATCACCCGCGCGGGCGAACGCGTGGCCACCTCCTCCACGTTGCGGGCGTCGGGATGCCGCTGGCGCAGGAAGCGGAGGATCTCGCGGTTGCGCTCGGCGGGCAGCAGCGTCTCGGTCAGCGCGTAGTCGGCGACGATCGCATCGGCCCGCACTCCCCCGGCGGCCAGCGCGACGGCCACGGTGACACCCGTACGATCCTTGCCCACCGTGCAGTGGACGAGGACCGGCTGGTCGACGACGATTCCGCGCACGACCTCGACCACCGCCTCGGCGGAGTCGGCGACGAGCCCGCGGTACATCTCGTCCAGGCTCACGTCCCGGGTGAACAGCGACGTCACCGAGCCGGGGAAGAGCGGCACGCGGGCGGTCACCACGTCGAGGCTTTCTGTGCGGCTGGGCGCGTACGCGACCTCGTCGTCGGCGCGCAGGTCGATGATCCGCCGGATGCCGAGCCCGGCGAGCGCGGCGACGCCGGCGTCGTCGAGGGCGGCCAGGTTGCCCGAGCGGTACAGCACCCCCGAACGGGTGACCCCGCCCGCGGCGGGCAGACCGCCCACGTCGCGGAAGTTCATCGCCCCCGGGACGAGGGACTCCCGTGTCACGCGCCGTCGCCGGTGCGGGGCGGGACCGGGTAGCGACCGGCGATCGCGACCCGGTTGAACGAGTTGATCGAGACGAGGATCCAGCTCAGCGCGACGTACTCCCGCTCGCTGAGGACGGAGCCGACGCGGTCGTAGACGTCATCGGGGATGCCGTCCTCGTGGATGAAGCAGTGCGCCTCGGCGAGTTCCAGCCCTGCGCGCTCGCGCTCCGAGAAGACCCCGGAATCGCGCCACGTGGCCAGCTGGGCGATGACGTCGGCGTCGACCCCCGTCGCCGTCGCGCGGTCGACGTGGACGCGCACGCAGTAGGCGCACCCGTTGAGCTGCGAGGTGTGGATCTGGACGAGCTCCTTGAGCCGGTCGTCGATGCCCGCCTCGTCGGCGAGGCCGCCGACCGTCTTCGAGAACGCCGCGAGGGCCTGGTAGACCGGCGGCGCCGAGCGCGAGAGGTGGACGCGACGTTCTTCGCTCATGTCTGCCAGGGTAAGTCACCCGCCCGCGAGGGGATGCCCCAGAATGGGGCGGTGCCCGAACCCACCGACGAGTTCTCGTTCCTGCCCGCACAGGCCGCGGTCGCCGGCGTGGCCGGACCGCTGCCGGTCGTGCGGCGGACGACGCTGGACCTGCCCGACGGCCGGACGCTGAGCGCGCTGCGCTGGGGCCAGGAGCCGCCGCGGCTGACCCTGCTGCACGGCGCGGGCCTGAACGCCCACACGTGGGACACCACGCTGCTCGCGTGCGGACTGCCCGCCCTGGCCGTCGATCTCGCCGGTCACGGCGACTCCGCGTGGCGGGACGACGCGGCCTATGTCGCCCGCGTGCTGGCCCCGGACGTCGCCGCCGCGCTCGACGCCCACACCGACCGCCCGCAGCTGCTGGTCGGTCAGTCCCTCGGCGGCCTCACCGCAGCGGCGGTGGCCGCGATGCGCCCCGATGCGGTGGCCGCCGTCGTCGTCGTCGACATCACCCCCGGCGTCGACCCCGACGCCGGACCCACCCAGATCCGGGAGTTCTTCGCGGGGCCCACCTCGTGGGCGACCCGCGACGAGATGGTCGATCGTGCGCTGTCGTTCGGGCTCGGCGGCGAGCGCGCCGCAGCCGAGCGCGGCGTCTTCCTCAACTCCCGCGTGAGGGCCGACGGCCGGGTGGAGTGGAAGCACCACTTCGCCCACCTCGCCGCGGCCGCCGCCGCGGACGGCGAACGGCCCGCCGATGCGGTCTCGAACGTGCTCGCCGCGACCGGCTGGGAGGACTTCTCCGGCATCCGCAGCCCGCTCACCCTGATCCGCGGCGACCGCGGGTACGTCACGCCCGCCGACGCCGAGGAGTTCACCCGGCGTCTGCCCGCGGCATCCGTGGTGACCCTGCCGTCGGGCCACAACGTGCAGGAGGAGCAGCCGGTGGCGCTCGGGCGCCTGCTCCGCGAGCGGGCGGGAACGATCGGCGACACCCCTGCGTTGACGTGAGTGTGCGCCGCAGCCGGCTCCGGGAGTCCCTAGAGTTGAGGGCGCACCGGCCCCCCGCACTCCCCCGAGCCCGGCGTCCGCCCCCCGCGGACGTCCCGTGAAAGGACACCATGCTCCGCCGCACCGCCCTCGCCCCGGCCGCCCTCCTCGTCGGCGCGCTGGTCCTCGCCGCGTGCGCGCCCGGTGAGGCCCCCGCCCCGACGCAGACCGGCGAGCCGGACCCGGACGCCTCCGTGGCGATCCGCCTGGTGCTCGAGCCCGGCAACCTCGACATCCGCGAGACCGCCGGCGCCGCCCTCGACCAGATCCTGATCGACAACGTCTACCAGGGCCTGGTCGCCCGCACCCCCGAGCAGGACGTCGTCCCCGCCCTCGCGAGCGACTTCGAGGTCTCGGCCGACGGACTGACCTACACCTTCACCCTCCGCGAGGGCGTGACCTTCCACGACGGGCAGGAGCTGACCCCCGAGGACGTCGTGTGGTCGCTCGAGACCCGCAAGGGCAGCGACACCTGGCGGGATGCCGCACGGCTCGCCGGTATCCAGACGATCGAGGCCGAGGGGCAGCAGATCACGCTCACCCTCGCCGAACCCGACTCCAGCCTGCTGTGGAACCTGACCGGCCGCGCGGGCATCATCCTGAAGAAGGACGACGGGGTGGACTACGCCACCGCAGCCAACGGCACGGGGCCCTTCGTGCTGCAGGACTGGCGGCAGGGCGACAGCATCCAGTTCGTGCGCAACGACGATTACTGGGGCGAGCCGGCGCAGGTGGCCGAGGTCGTCTTCTCGTACATCCCCGACACCCAGGCCGCGCTCGGCGCGGCGCTCGCAGGCGAGGTGGACGTCCTCACCGGGTTCGACGCGAACCTCGAGGAGCAGGTGGAGGCCGGCGGCGACTTCACCCTGGTCCTCGGCGAATCCACCGACAAGGGCACCCTCGCCTTCAACCAGAACGAAGGCAGCCCCCTCGCCGACCGGCGCGTCCGCCAGGCGATCCGCCAGGCCATCGACCACGAGGCCTTCATCGAGGCGGCGGCATCCGGGCAGACGCAGTACGGACCCATCCCGTCGCTGGACCCGGGCTACGAGGACCTGTCGGACCTCGCCCCCTACGATCCCGAGGCCGCCCGCGATCTGCTGGCCGAGGCCGGGGCGGAGGACCTCGACCTGACTCTGACGATCCCGAGCTTCTACTCCACGACGATCCCGCAGATCCTCGTGTCCGATCTCAACGAGGTCGGCATCACCCTCACCGTCGAGTCGGTCGACTTCTCGACGTGGCTCAACGACGTCTACATCAACAAGGACTACGAGCTCAGCTTCGTGCTGCACACCGAGGCCCGCGACTTCGAGAACTGGGCGAACCCGGACTACTACTTCACCTACGACAGCCCCGAGGTGCAGGAGCTGTACGCCGACGCCCTCGCCGCCACCGACGAGGACGAGGCGGCGGAGCTCCTCGCCGAGGCCGCCCGCATCGTGTCCGAGGACGCCGCGGCGGACTGGCTGTACAACGGCGCCTCGGTGCTCGCCGTCGCCACGACCGTCACCGGGATGCCGTCGGTCAACGTCAACGAGCGCCTGAACCTCGCCGAGCTGGCCAAGAGCGACGGGTGACCCGGTACGCGCTGACGAGACTGGCCCTGCTGCTGCTGGGCCTCTTCGTCGCCAGCGCGCTGATCTTCCTCACCCTGCGCGTCCTGCCCGGCGACGTCGCGCAGCTGATCTCGGGCGTGAACTCCACGCCCGAGCAGGTGGCGGGCATCCGCCGGCGCCTGGGCCTCGACCAGCCGCTGCCCGTGCAGTACCTCGACTGGGTGGGCGGCGTCCTGCGCGGCGACCTCGGCACGTCCCTGCTGACCGGTTCCCGCGTGGCGGACGAGCTCACCCAGAAGGCCGCGGTGACGATCCCGCTCGGCATCCTGTCGCTGACCATCGCGATCGCCTTCAGCGTGCCGCTCGGGGTGCTTTCGGCCCTCCGGCGCGGCCGGGCCGACGGCACCGCGCTCAGCGTCGGCGCGCAGGCCCTCGCCGCGGTGCCCGTGGTGTGGGCGGGGATGATGCTCGTCGTGGTGTTCGCGGTGGGCCTGGGGTGGCTCCCCGCGCAGGGTTTCCCGCGAGCGGGCTGGTCGGACCCGGGCGCGGCGCTGCGCGCCCTGCTGCTGCCCGCCCTCACGATCGGCATCGTCGAGGGCGCGATGCTGCTGCGGTTCGTGCGCAGCGCGACGCTGCAGGCGATCGGGCAGGACTACGTCCGCACCGCGGCGGCGAAGGGACTCACCCGCACCGCCGCGCTGATCCGCCACGGCCTGCCCAACGTCGGCCTGTCGGTCATCACGGTCCTCGGGCTGCAGGTCGCGGGCATCATCGTCGGCGCTGTGGTGATCGAGCAGCTGTTCAGCCTGCCCGGGATCGGCCGCATGCTGGTGGCCGACGTCGGCGCCCGTGATCTTCCGAAGGTGCAGGGCGAGCTGCTCGTGCTGACGGGGTTCGTCCTCGTGGTGGGCTTCGCCGTCGATCTGCTGCACCGTGCGATCGACCCGCGGCAGCGGGAGGCGGCGTGAGGCGCGGGGCGTGGCTCGGGCGGCTGTGGTCGCTGTCGACGGGGCGTTTCGGCCTGATCGTGGTGGCGGTGGTCCTCGCGGCCGCGGGACTCTCGCTCGTGTGGACGCCGTTCGACCCCCGGCAGGTCGACATCTCGGGCCGCTGGGCGCCGCCGGGGTGGCCGCACCTGCTGGGCACGGACGCCTCGGGGCGGGACATCCTGTCGCTGCTCATCGCCGGCGCCCGCACGACCGTCGCCGTCGCGGTGGGAGCAGGCGTCGTCGCGACGATCCTCGGCGTCGGGCTGGCGGCCCTCGGCGCCCTCACGGCCCGCGGCGTCCGCGAGGCGGTCGCGGTGGCGGTGGACATCCTCATCGCCTTCCCCGTGCTCATCATCGCCATGATGATCTCGGCGGTGTGGGGCGGGTCGCTGTGGGTCGTGGTGTGGTCGGTGGGGATCGGCTTCGGCGTGAACATCGCGCGCGTCACGCGGCCGGAGCTCCGCCGCGTCCTGCACAGCGACTTCGTGCTCGCCGGTCGCGCGGCCGGGCTCACCCCGGCCCAGAACCTGTGGCGCCACCTGCTGCCCAACGTCGCGCCGGTGTTCATCGTGCAGCTGTCCTGGGGCATGGCCGTCGCCGTCCTCGCCGAGGCCGGGCTGTCCTACCTCGGCTTCGGCGCACCGGTGACCGAGCCGTCGTGGGGGCTGCTGCTGGACGAGCTGCAGCAGTTCATCAGCGTCCACCCGCTGTCGGTGCTGTGGCCCGGGCTGGCGATCACCATCACGGTGCTCGGACTCAACCTGCTCGGCGACGGGCTTCGCGAGGCGACCGACCCGACGCTGTCCCGCCGCCGCCGCGAGGCGCGCACGCACGTGCCCGAGGTGGTGGCATGAGCCTGGTCGTGAAGGACCTCGTGGTCGAGATCGCCGGGCGCCGCGTCGTCGACGGCGTCTCGTTCGCCGTCCCCGACGGTGCGCGCGTCGGGCTCATCGGGGAGTCCGGCTCGGGCAAGTCCCTGACCGCCCTCGCGGTGCTCGGACTGCTGCCGGACGGCGCGACGGCGACCGGCAGCATCCGGTGGAATGAGGTGGAACTGATCGGGATGCGGGACCGCGAGCTCGCGCGCCTGCGCGGCGACGAGATCGGCATCGTGTTCCAGGAGCCCCGGACCGCGCTCAATCCGCTGCGGACCGTCGGACGGCAGATCGCCGAATCCATCCGCATCCATCAGCCCGTCACCCGCCGGGATGCCGCGGCCCGGGCCGTCGACGAGGCGCGGCGGGTCGCCCTGCCCGACCCCGAGCGCATCGTCGGCCGCTACCCGCACCAGCTCTCGGGCGGGCAGCGCCAGCGGGTCGCCCTGGCGATGGCGCTCGCCTGCCGCCCCCGCCTGCTCATCGCCGACGAGCCGACCACGGCGCTGGACGTGACGATCCAGGCCGAGATCCTCGACCTGCTCAGGGGACTCGTCGCCGACGCCGGCATGGGGCTGGTCTTCATCACGCACGACCTGGCCGTGCTGTCCCAGATCGCCACCCACGGCGTGGTCCTCGACGACGGCCGGGTGGTGGAGTCCGCCCCCGTCGCCGACCTGCTCACCGCTCCCCGATCGCCGGTGACGCAAGGGCTGCTGCGGGATGCGACGGCGACGCTGTGGCGACCGGGCGGTGCCGCATGACGGGGGTGCTGCTGCGGGGGCGGGGACTCACCCGCCGGTTCGCCGTGCCCCGGCGGTCCCTCTTCGAGCGGCCGCGTCCGACGACGGCGCTCGAGGACGCCGACATCGACATCCTCGCCGGCCGCGCGGTCGGCATCATCGGGGAGTCCGGGTCGGGCAAGTCCACCCTCGTGCGTCTGCTGCTGGGGCTGGATTCGCCGACGTCGGGCACCGTCGAGTTCGACGGGCGCCCGGTCGACGCCGCCGCCCGGGCGCGGGACCTGCACTGGCTCCGCCGCCAGACCGGCATCGTCTTCCAGGACCCCTACGCCTCCCTGGACCCCCGCATGAGCGTCGGACGCATCGTCGGCGAGCCGCTGTGGGCCCTGGGCATCGAGGGCGACCGCCGGGAGCGGGTCCGCCGGACGCTCGTCGAGGTCGGACTCGAGGCCGAGATGGCCGACCGCTTCCCGCACGAGTTCTCGGGCGGGCAGCGGCAGCGGATCGCGCTGGCCCGCGCCCTCGTCCACCGCCCGCGCCTGCTCGTGGGCGACGAGCCGCTGTCGGCACTGGATGTCACGGTGCGGGCGCAGATCCTCGGCCTGCTGCGCGACCTCCGCGCGCGCGAGGAGCTGACGCTGGTGATGGTCTCGCACGACATCGGCGTCGTGCAGAGCCTGTGCGACGACGTCGTGGTGATGAAGGACGGCCGCATCGTCGAGGAGGGGCCGACCGAGAAGGTGCTGCTCCAGCCCCAGGTCTCGTACACCCGGCGGCTCCTGGCGTCGATCCCCGCGATCGACCCGCGCGCGCAGTAGCCCCATGTCGCAGCGCGCCGCCGGCGCGCCCCGCGCCGTCGCCGGCCGGGGTTAGCCTGGTCGCCCGTCCCCGAGGAGGAGCATGGCCCACGCGATCGTCCCCCCGTACCTGCTCGCCCGGATCGCCTCGGTGCAGGAGCCCGCATGGTCGCGGGCGGCGCACGCCGCCAGGGCCACGCTGGCCGCCCCGCGGGACTACCGGCCGGTGCGCGGGCGGCTGCGGCTGTCGATCGAGGAGTCCGGGACGCTGCTGGCCGAGGCGCTGCCGGCACCGGACCGGATCATCTCGGATGCCGGGCACCGCGAGACGCTGCCGGGCGCACGTGTGCGCGGCGAGGACGAGCCCGCGACCGGGGACGCCGCGGTGGACGAGGCCTTCGACGGGCTGGGCGCCACCTTCGATTTCCTGTGGGACGCGTTCGGGCGCGACTCCCTCGACGGCGCGGGCGGCGAGCTGCGGGCGACCGTGCACTACGGCACCGACTACGACAACGCGTTCTGGAACGGCGAGCGCATGGTCTTCGGCGACGGCGACGGCGAGATCTTCACGGGCTTCACCCGGTCGCTGAGCGTCATCGCGCACGAGCTCGGCCACGGCGTCATCGAGGACGAGGGGGGCCTGGTCTACCGCGACCAGTCCGGCGCGCTCAACGAGTCCGTCGCCGACGTCCTGGGCGCCCTCGCCGAGCAGCATCATCTCGGCCAGCGCGCCGACGAGGCGTCGTGGCTCATCGGCGCCGGGATCTTCACCGACCAGGTGCAGGGCCGCGCGCTGCGCTCCCTCGCCGCCCCCGGCACCGCCTACGACGACGACGTGCTCGGCCGCGACCCGCAGCCGGGCCACATGCGCGACTACGTCCTCACGCGCGATGACAACGGGGGCGTGCACATCAACTCCGGCATCCCCAACCGCGCGTTCCACCTGGTGGCCACAGCCCTCGGCGGGCACGCCTGGGAGCGCGCGGGGCTCATCTGGTACCGCACGCTCACGGCCCGCACGCTGCCCCCCACCGCCGATTTCGTGACGTTCGCGCTGGCCACCGCGCGCGCCGCGGCGGCGGAGTACGGTGAGGAGTCGGAGGAGGCCGCCGCCGTGCGCGCCGCGTGGCGCGAGGTGGGCGTGATCGACGATGACCGACCCGGCGACACCCGGGAATGACGACTCGACGGATGCCGCGGCATCCGTCGAGGTGGACGTCGTGCGCACCGGAGGGTTCGCCGGCCTCCGCCGCGCCTGGCACGTCGTGGCCTCCGACGATGCCGACGTCG
The DNA here is from genome assembly GCF_054780155.1 of Microbacterium aureliae. Classification (NCBI taxonomy): domain Bacteria; kingdom Bacillati; phylum Actinomycetota; class Actinomycetes; order Micrococcales; family Microbacteriaceae; genus Microbacterium; species Microbacterium aureliae. Next base: position 1,141,898 of record NZ_BAAGWW010000002.1, on the reverse strand, counting down.
CCCGCTGGTCCGAGCTCGTCGCCCGGTGCCCGTGGGACGCCGGCGTCGACGAGAAGCCGGCGGCGGACGGCGCCGACCGCTTCACGTGGCGCATCCGCGCGCGCTGTCACGCCGAACCGGAGCGCGTGACCGACCTCGGCGAATCCCAGGTGGTGGGGGCGTGGCGCGACCTCGTGGACGAGGCGCGGGCGTGGCCGGCGACGGCGGACCGGCCGGTCAGCGGGTGAACAGGCTCCGCTTGGCCTTCTTGGCCGGGGTGAGGGACTTCTGCAGGTAGATCGTCCCGAGCCACCGCCCGAACTTGAACCCGACGCGCCCCATGCGGCCGACCTCGGTGAAGCCGAGCTTCTCGTGCAGCGCGATCGAGGCCTCCGCGCCCTTGTCGCTGATGACGGCGACGATCTCGCGGATGCCCTTCTGCTCGCACGCGGCGATGAGCGCCTCGAGCAGGGCGCGGCCGAGGCCCTTGCCCGCGGCCGCCTGGCCGAGGTAGATCGAGTTCTCGACCGTGTAGCGGTAGCTGGACTTGCCCGACCACGGCGAGACGTAGGCGTAGCCCAGCACCTGCCCCGACGGGGACTCGGCGACCAGGAACGGCAGCTCGAGCTTGCGCAGGTGCGCGACCTTGTCCCGCCACTGCGCGACGGTCCACTTCTTCTCGTCGAACGTCACGACGGAATTGGTGACGTAGTAGTTGTAGATCTCGCGGATGTCGGGGATGTCGGCGTCCTCGACCGGGCGGATGCGGTACGAGAAGGGCCGCTCCGGCTCCGCCCGCCGGCGCAGGTGCAGCGGCAGGCGACGGCGGTCGCGCTCGTACTCCTCCTCCAGCATGCTGTCAGCTTAAGCGGTCCGCCTCACACCGCCGCCGGCACCCGCCAGTCCACGGGCGCGGCCCCCTGCTCCTCGAGGAGCGCATTGACCCTCGAGAACGGCCGGGAGCCGAAGAACCCCCGCGACGCCGACAGCGGTGAGGGATGCGGCGACTCCACCACGGGCGTGTCCGCGAGGAGGGGGCGCAGGCTCGCGGCATCCCGCCCCCACAGCACCGCCACGAGCGGAGCGTCGCGAGCGGCCAGGACGCGGATGGCGTGCTCGGTGACCCGTTCCCAGCCCCACCCCCGGTGCGAGGCCGGCGCGCCGGGCGCGACGGTCAGCACGCGGTTGAGCAGCATGACCCCCTGCCCGGTCCACGCCGAGAGGTCGCCGTGGGCGGCGGGGGCGATGCCGAGGTCGGCCTCGAGCTCCCGGTAGATGTTGGCCAGGCTGCGCGGAAGGGGACGCACGTGCGCGTCGACCGCGAAGGACAGCCCGATGGGGTGACCGGGCGTCGGGTAGGGATCCTGGCCGACGATGAGCACCCGCACGTCGGGAAGCGGCAGGGTGAAGGCCCGCAGCACCCGTTCGCCGTCGGGCAGGTACGCCCGCCCGGCGGCGGTCTCGGCCCGCAGGCGATCGCCGAGCCGGGCGATGTCCTCGGCCACGGGGGCGAGCGCTGCGCTCCACGTGGGGTGGATGAGCCCGGCGTCGGCGAGGGCGGCCGCCGAGGGTGCGGGGACGGGCGCGTGCGGATCTGCCACGCCTCCACCCTAGGTGCCGGTATCGTCGCGATCGTGAGCCCCCTCCTCCCCGCCCGCGACCGCCTGCGAGGGTCGGCGCTCGGCATCACCGCCGGCCTCATCGGGTGGTTCGTCCTCGTCGAGATCACCAGCGGGATTCTGCAGGGGTACTACGTGCCGCTGTTCACCGACATCGTGCGGCACCTGGGGATCCACGACTCCGACGTCAATTGGTTCGAGGCCGCGCAGCTGCTGCTGTCCTCCCTGGTCGTGCCCGTTCTCGCCAAGCTCGGCGACATGTACGGGCACAAGCGCATCCTGCTCGTCGCGACGGTGCTCACCGCCGCCGCGAGCTGGTGGCTGGCCTTCGCGGGCTCGTTCTGGACGTTCCTGGCGGCGTGGGCGCTGCAGGGCTTCTACGTCGTCTGGCTGCCGCTCGAGATCGCGCTGATCTTCGACCGCGGCCGCCGTCAGAACCGCGGCGTGTCCACGACGCGGCGCGCGGCGGGGCTGCTGGTGGTGGGCCTGCAGGTGGGGGCGATCGCCGGGGCGCTCGCGGCGGGGCGCATCTTCGCCGCCACCGGCGATCTGACGCTCACGCTCATCGTGCCCGCGATCGCCGTCACCCTGATCGCGGTGGTCATCTGGCTGGCCGTCCCCGAGTCCGAGCCGACGGCGGGGAGGCGACTGGACACCCCCGGATTCGTGCTGCTGGCCCTCGGTCTGCTCCTGGTCACGAGCGCGCTGACCTTCCTGCGCCTGAACGGGCCGGGCTTCGTCGCGGTGTGGCTGCTGCTGGCGGCCGGTGCCGGCATGTTCTGGTGGTTCGTGCGATTCGAACTGCGGCAGGACGACCCCGCGATCGACATCCGGGTGCTCCGCCGACCCGAGATGTGGCCGGTGCAGGCCACCGCCTTCCTCATCGGCATCAGCCTGCTCGGCGCCCAGGCGCCGCTGTCGACCTATGCCGGCACCGATCCGGCGCTCGGGTACGGGCTGGGGCTGGACGCCACCGACCGGTCCAACGTCATCGGGCTCTACCTGGTGTCGCTGATCGTCGGGGCCGTGCTGTTCGCCGTGACGTCCCGCCGCGCCAACCCCCGCCTCGTCCTCATCGCCGCGGCGGCGATGGTCGGAGCGGGCTACCTGCTGTTCGTGCCGTTCCACCTGGAGCTCTGGCAGGTGCTGCTGAACCTCTCGATCGCGGGGCTCGGATCCGGCGCGCTCGTGGCCGCGATGCCCGCTGCCGCCGCGGCGGCGGCGCCGCGGGGCCAGACGGGTGTGGCGTCGGCCCTGACCAACACGACCAAGACGATCGGCGGCACGTTCTCGTCGGCGGTGTTCGGCGTGGTGCTCGCCGCCGGGGCGGGGATCGTCGCGGCCGAGACCGCCGCGTCGCTCGGCGGCTACCTGACGGTGTGGATCGTGTGCGCGGCCGGCGGATTCGCCGCCGCGGGACTGCTGGCGTTCGTCCCGCGCGTCGCCTTCGCCGACCCGGCGGACGAGCCTCGTGCCGCCGCGGGCGAGGCCCAGGTCATCTGAAGGCGCCGTCGGCCGGCCGCGGGCGCAGCGGCCCCCGCGCCAGCAGGTGCTGCGCCGACTGCGCGACCGGGCGCATGGTGACGAGGTCCAGGTTGACGTGCCCGGGCGCGTTGAGGGCGTACGCGATGACATCGGCGACGTCTTCGGCGGTCAGTGGGGCGACGACGTCCTCGTACACCCGCTCGGCGGCGTTGCGGTCGCCGCCCAGGCGGTTGAGGGTGAACTCCTCGGTGTGGACCATGCCCGGGGCGATCTCGATCACGCGGATCGGCTCGCCGTTCAACTCGAGCCGCAGCGCGTGGGCGACCATGGCCTCACCGGCCTTGGCGGCGTTGTAGCCGGACCCCCCGGCGTAGGCGGTCTGCGCGGCGGTCGAGGTGACGAACAGCGTGTCGGCGTGTCCGTCCTCGGCCGCTGCGGCCCGCAGCAGCGGCAGCAGCGCGGCCGTCATCCGCTGCGCCGACAGGACGTTGACCTCGAACATCCACCGCCAGTCCGAGGGGTCGCCGTCCTCGACGCGGTCGGCCCCGCGCGCACCGCCGGCGACGTGGACGAGGGCGTGGACCGGGCCGGACCCGGCGAGCCATTCCGCCAGAGCCTGGACGTCGGCCTCGGCGGTGACGTCCGCGGCGAACGCCACGGCGCCCGTCTCGGCCTGCAGCTCCTCGAGGCGGGTCGCACGGCGGGCGACCGCCACGACCTCCCAGCCGCCGGCGCGCAGCGCCCGCACCGTGGCCGCTCCGATCCCCGAGCTCGCCCCCGTCACCACTGCGCGTCGTCCCGCCGGAACCCGTGTCGTCATAGCCACTCACGCTACCGGGGGTCGCAGGTTACGTCGCGTGTCCGGCCCCGTTGAGGCGGGCCGGGGGCCCCCGTAGCCTCGATCCGGTCGGCCGCGAGCGCCGGCCCCGTGAACCCCCAGGAGTGAGAGATGTCCGCACCCGAGAACTGGCGTTTCGAGACCAAGCAGGTCCACTCGGGCGCTCAGCCCGACCCGGTCACCAAGGCCCGGGCGACGCCGATCTACCAGACGACCTCGTACGTCTTCGACGACACCACCCACGCGGCGAACCTGTTCGCCCTGGCCGAGTTCGGCAACATCTACACGCGCATCCAGAACCCGACGCAGGACGTCCTCGAGCAGCGCGTCGCGGCGCTGGAGGGGGGCACCGGCGCCCTCGTCGTCGCCAGCGGCCAGGCCGCCGAGAGCTTCGCCGTACTCAACATCGCCCAGGCCGGGGACCACATCGTCTCGTCGAGCTCGATCTACGGCGGCACCTACAACCTCTTCAAGTACACCCTGGCCAAGCTCGGCATCCAGACCACCTTCGTCGAGAACCAGGACGACCCCGAGGAGTGGCGCGCGGCGGTGCGGCCGAACACGAAGCTCTTCTTCGCCGAGACCGTCGGCAACCCCAAGATCAACGTGCTCGACATCCGCGCGGTCGCCGATGCCGCGCACGAGGCCGGCGTCCCCCTCATCGTCGACAACACCATCGCCACCCCGTACCTCATCCGCCCGTTCGAGCACGGCGCCGACATCGTGGTGCACTCCGCGACGAAGTTCCTCGGCGGTCACGGCACCACCATCGGCGGGGTCATCGTCGACGGCGGCTCGTTCCCGTGGACGAAGCACGTCGACCGCTTCCCCGGGCTCACCGAGCCCGACCCCTCGTACCACGGCGCGAGCTACACCACCGCCGTCGGCGACGGCCTGGCCTACATCATCAAGGCCCGCGTGCAGCTGCTGCGGGACCTCGGCGCCGCCATCTCGCCGCAGAGCGCGTGGCTGCTGATCCAGGGCATCGAGACGCTGTCGCTGCGCATGGAGCGGCACGTCCAGAACGCCCAGGAGATCGCGGAGTGGCTCGAGAACCACGAGGACGTCGCCGGCGTGAACTACTCCGGGCTGCCCACGTCGCCGTGGTACGCCGCCGCGAACGCCTACGCCCCGAAGGGCGTCGGCGCGGTGCTGTCCTTCGAGCTCAAGGGCGGGGTCGAGGCGGGCCGCGAGTTCGTGAACTCCCTCGCGCTCTTCAGTCACCTCGCCAACATCGGCGACGTCCGCTCGCTGGTCATCCACCCGGCATCCACGACGCACTCGCAGCTGACCCCCGAGCAGCAGCTCACCGCCGGCGTCACGCCGGGGCTGGTGCGACTGTCGGTCGGCATCGAGAACGTCGACGACCTGAAGGCCGACCTCTCGCAGGCACTCGCCGCCGCGCGCCGCGTGTCCGAGGCCGCGCGCGCCTGACGCACGACGGAGCGGCCGGGTCCCCCTCGGGGGCCCGGCCGCTTCGTCGTTCACGCGCGCATCTTGGGACGGAGGCCGCCGAGCCCCCCGTCGACCCCCAGCACCTGGCCGGTGATCCAGTCGTTCTCGGGATCGAGCAGGAAGGTCACGGCCCGCGCGACGTCGTCCGGCGTCCCCAGCCGCCCGAGCGGGTGCATCGCCTCGGACACCTTGCGCGAGGTCTCGGATGCCGTCAGCGCGGCCGTCAGCGGCGTCTGGGTGAGCCCGGGGGCCACGGCGTTGACCCGCAGGTTCTGCGAGGCGTAGCTGGCCGCGGCCGAGAGGGTCAGCCCGACCACCCCGGCCTTGGCCGCCGCGATGGCGTCGTGGTTCGGCAGGCCCGCCAGGGCGGCCGCCGACGACACCAGCACCACCGACCCACCCCTCCGCAGGTGGCGGCCGGCGGCGCGAACCGTGGCGAAGGCGGTCGTGAGCGAGGCGGCGACGATGTCGTCGTACTGCTCGCGCGAGGTCAGGTGGGCGGGCTTGAGCAGCATGGAGCCGGCGAACGCGGCGATGCCGTCGAGGTCGCCGACGCTCTCGACCGCCTGGTCCACGGCCTCGAAATCCGTGGCCTCCAGCACGATGTCCGGGTCGATGCCGTCCCGCCCGCGCGCCGTGGTGACCACGTCGTGCCCGGCGGCTCGAAGCCGCTCGACCGTCGCCGAACCGATCCCGCTGGATGCCGCAATCACCAGGTATCTCGCCATGGGCCCCATTGTGGCCCGCCCCGACCGCCCCGGGGGCCGTCCGGAGGGGACCGCCTGCTCGACGCCGCGCGTAACACGCGGACCCGCCGCCGTCCGGGCGAGGACAATGGACCGATGGACTGGCAGACCTCCGAGGACACCGTGCCGTCGGCACCGGTGACGGAGGCGGACGCGCGCCTGCTGCTGGGTCGTCCCCCCGCCACGGGGGCGTGGCGCGACGGCGATCCGGTCGGCGAGCGCCACTTCGCCGCCTTCGGCGCCTTCCACACCGAGGGCGGGCGCGAGCTCCCCGGCTACCGGCTGGCGTACGAGACGTGGGGCGAGCTGAACGCCGCGCGTGACAACGCGGTGCTGGTCCTCCACGCGCTCACCGGCGACAGCCATGTGCGCGGCCCCGCCGGGCCGGGCCATCCCACGTCCGGCTGGTGGGACGACATCGTCGGTCCCGGCGGGCCGATCGACACCGACCGCTGGTTCGTCGTCGCGCCCAACATGCTCGGCGGATGCCAGGGGTCGACGGGTCCGGCCAGCATCGGCCCCGACGGCTACGAGTGGGCCTCCCGCTTCCCCTACCTCACCATCCGCGACCAGGTGGCCGCGCAGGTCCGCCTCGCCGACGCCCTCGGCATCGACGTGTGGGCGGCGGTCATCGGCGGCTCGATGGGCGGCATGCACGCCCTGGAATGGGCCGTGGGCCTGCCCGACCGCGTCCGGCGCCTCGGGGTGCTGTCCTCGCCGCCGGTGAACACCGCCGACCAGATCGCCCTCAACTCCGTCCAGATCGAGGCCATCCGCATCGATCCCCGCTTCTCGGGCGGCGAGTACTACGACGCCGGGGACGGCGACGGCCCCACGCGCGGCCTCGCCCTCGCCCGGCGCATGGCGCTGCTGAACTACCGCTCCCCCACCGAGCTGAACCAGCGCTTCCAGCGCTCGTGGCAGTCGGGCGTGAGCCCCCTCGGGCGCGGCGGACGGTTCGCCGTGGAGAGCTACCTCGACTTCCACGGCAACAAGTTCACGCGCCGCTTCGACGCCAACAGCTACATCGTGCTGGTCGAGGCGATGAACTCCCACGACGTCGGCCGCGATCGCGGCGGCGTCGAGGACGCGCTCGCCCGCGTGAGCGCCACGGCGCTCGTGCTCGGCATCGACAGCGACCGGCTGTTCCCCATCGACGGGCAGCACCGCATCGCCCGGGGCCTGCCGCACGCGCTCGACGGCGACCGCGCGGTGGTGCTCTCGAGCGACTTCGGCCACGACGGCTTCCTCATCGAGACCACGGCCGTCGGCGGCCACGTGCGGCGCCTGCTCGAGAGCTGACTCAGAAGTCGCGTTCGTAGACCCACGGCAGCGAGCCGATGCGCAGGCGGTGCCGCGGCCGGTGATCGCCGGATGCCGGTGGCGCGGCATCCGGGTCGTACTCGCCGTCCTCGCGCCACAGCATCATGGCGCCGTCCTCGGCCGGTCGCTGCCGGGTCTCGAAGCGGCGGACGCCCGCGCGCCGCGCCCGGGCGAGCAGCGCGTCGGCGCCCGCCGCGCCGCGCAGGTCGTAGAGGGTCACCCACGTCGGCGGGTAGAGGGTGAGCCGGCCCCGCGCATGCCGCGACAGCGCCTCGTCGGGTGTCAGCCACGCCGCGTCGACGGCCTCGTCCGGTGCCAGCGAGAGCTCGCCCGCCGGGGCGGGGCCGAGGAAGAACCACGTGCGGATGCGCAGGGGGATGCCGGTCGGCGGGTGCCACCGCGACAGCGTCACCAGCGCCGCGGGATCCAGGATCAGGCCCGCCTCTTCCCACGTCTCGCGAACCGCCGCGCGTCGCGCGGCCGCCTCGACGTCGGCGGGCGCCGCGGGGTCCTCGTCGGCGGCCTCGAGGCGCCCGCCCGGGAACACCCACCCGCCCGGAAACGACCCGCGATCGGGACGGCGCAGCAGCAGCACCTCGGCGCCGGCGCGCCCGTCGCGGGCGAGGACGAGCGTCGCCGCGACCGGCAGGGACTCGTCGTCCGGGAGGGCGTGGCCGGCGGCGTGGGCGGCGGCGTCATCGGCGGCGGGTGGGCTCACCCGCCCAGACTACGACCGGGCGAGGACCGGCTCCCGCTCCGCGGCGGGCGGCGCGGGGACGGCGCGGCGCTCGGCGGCGAGGCTGATGACGGCGATCGCCAGGCCCGCGACAGCCAGCACGACGCCCGCCCACGCGGGGGCGACGAAGCCCCAGCCGGCCGCGATCACGGCGCCGCCGAGGAGCGCGCCGAGGCTGTTGCCGATGTTGAGCGCGGAGTGGTTCAGCGCCGCCGCGATCGACTGGTTGTCGCCGGCGACGTCCATCAGCCGGGTCTGGATGGTGGGGCTCAGCACCGCCGAGACGAACCCGGTGGCGAAGACGAGCGGCACGAGCGCCCACAGCGACGAGGCCGTCACGGCGAGCAGCGCCAGGATCAGCGCGAGGGCGGCGAGCCCCCCGACGAGCGATCGCCGCAGGTCGCGGTCGGCGAGGAAGCCGCCGGCGATGTTGCCGATCGTCATCCCGACGCCCATGACGACGAGGACGAGGGGCACGACCCACGCCGAGGCCAGCGCCACGTCGGTGATCATCGGGGCGACGTAGCTGTAGACGGCGAAGAAGCCGCCGAACCCCACGGCGCCCACGCCGAGGGTCAGCCACACCTGACCGATGCGGAAGACGCGCAGTTCGGCGCGCAGGGTTCGACCCGGCTCCCCCGCGTGCGCCGGCACCGACAGCGCGATCGCCACGGCGGCCAGCGCGAAGAGGGCGGTCACCACGATGAAGGCGGCCCGCCAGCCGAACTGCTGGCCGAGGAAGGTGCCCGCCGGAACCCCCACGACGTTGGCGAGGGTGAGTCCGGTCAGGACGAACGCCACCCCCTTGGCGCGCATGCCGGGCCCCAGGACGTCCGCGGCGACGAGGGCGCCGATGCCGAAGTAGGCCCCGTGCGGGAGCCCCGCCAGCAGGCGGGATGCGGCGACGGTCTCGAACGTCGGCATCACGAGGGTGAGGGCGTTGAAGACGGTGAGCGCGACGGCGAGGGCGACCATCACGCGGTGCCGGGGGAACCGTGCCACGACGCCCGCGATGGTCGGCGCGCCGATGACCACGCCCAGCGCATAGAGGCTCACGAGGGTGCCGGCCTGGGCGATGGCGTCCTCGGGGCGCGTCGCCCAGGCGCCCGGCAGCAGATCCCGCGCGATGTCGGGCAGCAGGCCCATGACGACGAACTCGGTCATGCCGATGCCGAAGCTGCCGATGGCGAGCGAGAGGAGCGCCCTCATCGCCGCACCCCTCGACGGGGTCGAGGTGGTCACCGCTTCATGCTAGCCCGCGGGACGGCATCCGTCGAATCGATTCGGCTCAAGACGACGAGCGGATGCCGACGGCCCCGGCTACCGGTCGGCGTCGCCGTCGAGGGCGGTGCGCAGCCGCTGGATCTTGGCGTCGATCTCGCCGCTGTAGCCGGGGCGGATGTCGGCCTTCAGCACGAGGGACACACGGGAGCCGAAGGGCAGCACGGCCTCGGTGGCGCGCTTGACGACGTCGAAGACGTCGTCCCACTCCCCCTCGATCTCGGTGAACATCGAGGTGGTGCGGTGCGGCAGACCGCTGTCCTCGACGATGCGCACGGCCGCCGCGACGGCGTCGTGGACGGATCCGTCGGCACGGCCGGTGCCGCTGGGGGCGACCGAGAATGCGACCAGCATGGGTTCTCCTTCGGGGGGGGTGCTGCGCGGACGGGGCGTTCAGGCAGCGGGTTCGGACGGGGCCGGGACCACGGGTGCGGGCCTGGAGCGCCCGCGCGTCTCGCGCAGCACCCGGACCAGGTGGGCGATCACGAGAGCCAGCAGAGCGACCAGCGCGAGGTTGCGCGCGGTGAGCACGACGACCATGCCGGGAGAGACCTGCAGGAGCGCGTCGTACAGCCACGGGAAGATCAGCTGCGTCAGGGCGAGCACCCCGATCAGGAAGACGGCGGTGCGCCGCCAGCGGCGCCGGTCCAGGACGAGCCCGATGACGACGGGGGCGATGAGCCACGCCATGTACTGGGGCGAGCCGACCTTGTTGAAGACGATGAACGCCAGCACGAGCGCGAGGCCGAGCGGCGGGAACAGCCGCACGAAGGTCGCGCCGCGCCACGCCGCCGCCGCACCCAGGCCGGCGATGGCCGCCATCGCGAGCGCCATGAGCGGTGTCATGAGCGCGATGACGACGTCGACGTTCGGGCCGGTCACCTGGAAGGTCACCATCTGCGCGTCGTAGTAGACCCACGCGCCCGGATCCCCGGCGACCGCCCCCCAGAGGTACACGGTGCTCACCGGCGCCTCGAGCTGCAGGCCGCGCTCGGTCTGGTCGCCGACGAAGCTGAAGACGTGCGCGATGCCGCCGAGCGCCACGACCGCGATGACCACGGCGGCCGAGAAGATCGCGGCTCCGCCGAGAAGCGGCATCCGTCGTCGTGCGGCGATCACCGCCGCGCCGAGGACCGCCGCCGGCCACACCTTCAGCCACGTCGCCGCCGCCAGCAGCACCGACGCCGCCCAGGGCCGCCTGACCGCCCACAGACCGCCGGCGATCGCCAGCGGGACGGTGAGGGCGTCCAGGCGGAACATGCCGACGCCGCCCAGTGCCGTCGCCGCGAGCAGCCAGAACCACGCCGCCGCCCTCCGCCCGCGCGAGCGCGCGGAGCCGACGAGCATCGCGAAGACGGCCGCGTCGGCCGCCGTCACCACCAGGCCCCACGCGAGGGTGTAGTCCACGACGGCGAGGGCCTGGGCCAGCAGCATCGGCACCAGCGCGAACGCGGGGTACACCCAGTCCTCGGTGATGCCGGGGATGCCGGCACCGGCCACGACGGTGCCCGCCCACCACCGGTAGAGCTGGTCAACGTCCCACGACGCGGCCTTGCCGAAGGCGAACTCCACGCCGATGAGCACCGCGTGGACCACGCCGAAGGCCGTCCACAACGCCGCTCGCCTCGACACGCTCCCATGCTACGGAAGGCATGGGCGCCGGCAGCGGAAGTGACGCCGCGTTCAGCCCCGCGCGCCGGCGACCACCTCGGCCACCGCCGCCGGCAGGCGAGCGGCGACGTCGGTCGCCGTGATCGGGCCGCCTTCGGGACCCAGGGCCGCGGCGGCGAGCTCGGCGGCGCGGGCGTGCAGCCACGCGCCCGTGGCGACGGCGTCCCGCAGCGACACGCCGTGCTCGCTCGTCGCGGCCACGATCGAGCCCACGCACCCCGCGAGGACGTCGCCGGTGCCCGCCGTGGCCAGCCACGCCGTCCGCACCGGCACGAGGGCCGCGTCGCCGCGCTCGTCGACCACGATCGTGCGCGAGCCCTTCAGCAGCACCGTGCCGCCGAGCGCCCGCGCCGTCTCGCCCGCGTGCGCGGCCCGGCCGTCGTCGTCGGCCGCCTGCGCCTGCTCGCGGAGTCCGAGAAGGCGCCGCAGGCGCTCGTGCTCGCGGGCGTGCGGGGTCACCACCCGCGGCGCCGCCGCGCCGACGGCCAGGTCCAGCGCGCCGGCGTCGACCACCACGGGCACCGGCCCGTCGAGGATCTGCCGGAGCGCGCGGGTCTCGGCATCCGTTCGCTCCTCGGGGTCCGTGCCCGAGCCGATCACCCAGGCCTGCACGCGCCCCGGCGCGCACACCGTCTCGGGGCGCGCGGCCAGCACGAGCGAGGCCGGGCGGTCGCCGCCGAGATAGCGGACCATGCCGATCCCGGTCCGCCACGCCGCCTCGACGCCGAGCACCGCCGCACCCGGATACCGGTCGGACCCGGTTCGCAGTCCCACGACGCCGCGGGAATACTTGTCGTCGTCCGCCGTTGGCACCCGCAGGACCCGCGCGGCATCCGCCGCCGTCCATGTCACCGACATGGCGACACCCTACCCACCGGGAGCGACTCCACCATGAGCATGCTGTTCCAGCCGCTGACGATCCGGGGCGTCACCGCCCGCAACCGGCTGTGGGTCGCGCCCATGTGCCAGTACAGCGCGGTGGGCGGGATGCCGCAGGAGTGGCATCAGGTGCATCTGGCCCAGTTCGCCTCGGGCGGCGCCGGCCTCGTGGTCGCCGAGGCCACCGCCGTCGCCCCCGACGGGCGGATCTCGCCCGAGGACACCGGGCTGTGGTCGGACACGCAGGCGGACGTGTGGCGACCGATCGTCGCCGCCGTCCGCGCCCGCGGCGCGCTGGCCGGCGTGCAGCTCGCCCACGCGGGCCGCAAGGCCTCGACGTGGTCGCCGCTGACCGGCAAGAGGGGCACCGTGCCCGCGGCCGACGGCGGCTGGCAGACCGTGGCCCCGTCGGCGATCGCGTTCGAGGGGTTCGACGCGCCCGTCGCGCTAGACCACGCCGGCATCGACCGGGTCGTCGAGGCGTTCGGCGAGGCCGCCGCGCGCGCGACGGCCGCGGGCTTCGACGTCCTCGAGATCCACGCGGCGCACGGCTACCTGCTGCACGAGTTCCTCTCGCCGCTGTCGAACCGGCGGGACGACCGCTACGGCGGGTCGCTCGAGGATCGCGCACGGCTGCTGCTGCGCGTGGTCGACGCGATCCGGGATGCCGCGCCCGCCGCCCCGCTGCTCGTGCGCTTCTCGGCGACCGACTGGGCCGACGGCGGGCTCACCGTCGACGAGGTCGCCGTCGTCGCCGGGTGGGCCGCCGAGCGCGGTGCGGACCTGTTCGACATCTCCAGCGGCGGGCTCGTCGCCCACCAGCGGATCGAGGTGGGCCCCGGATACCAGGTGCCGCTGGCGAGGACCGTGCGGGAGCGCACCGGCCTGCCCGTCGCCGCCGTCGGGATGATCGACGACGCCGCACAGGCCGAGTCCGTGCTGGCCGACGGCGCCGCCGACGCGGTGATGTCCGGGCGCGAGTGGCTGCGCGACCCGCACTACGCCCTGCGCGCCGCCGTCGAGCTCGGCGTCGACGTGCCCTACTGGCCCGTCCAGTACGAGCGGGCCCGCCCGCGGCCGCGCTGACCCGCGGTCAGCGCGGGCCCCGGGGTCAGCGCAGGCCCCGGCGGGTGGCGTCCTGCACCTCGCCGACGAGCTCCTCGATGATGTCCTCGAGGAACAGCACCGCCGTGACCTCGCCCGTCTCGTTCCGCACCTGCGCCAGGTGACGACCGGCCCGGCGCATGAGCGCGAGGGCGTCCTCGAGGTCGGTGGTCTCCTGCAGCGGCACCATGTGATGGATCCGCTTGGGCGGGATCGGGCGGGCGACGTCGGCCGCCGCCCCGCCGGACGAGGAGCCGCCGGCGGCCGCGGCGTCCGGGTCCTCCGCCGCGCGCAGGACGTCCTTGAGGTGGACGTAGCCGACGGGAGCGCCCGCGTCGTCGACGATCACGTACCGCGAGAAGCCGTGCTTGGCCACGGCTCGCTCGATGCGGTGCGGCGTCGTCGTCGCCGGCAGGGTCACGAGGTCGGCGAGGGGCACCGCGATGTCCCCGGCCTTCTTGTCGGTGAACTCCACCACCGCCGCCACCGTCCCCGCGGTGTCGTCGAGGACGCCCTCGATGCGCGACTGGTTGACGATCGTCGCCACCTCTTCGAGCGTGAAGGTCGAGGCGGCCTCGTCCTTGGGCTCGACGCGGAACAGCCGGACGATGTGGTTCGCGATCCAGTTGAGGGTGACGATGACCGGGTGGAAGAGCTTGGACACCCACACCAGGGGCGTCGCGAGCATCAGCACGGCGCGGTCGGGCAGCGAGAAGGCCAGGTTCTTCGGCACCATCTCGCCGAACACCACATGCAGGTACGACACCAGCAGCAGCGCGATGACGAACGCGATCGTGTCCACGGCACCCTCGGCCAGCCCCGTGAGCTTCAGCGGCTCGGCGAGCAGGTGATGGATCGCCGGTTCCGAGACGTTCAGGATCAGCAGGGAGCAGATGGTGATGCCGAGCTGGCTGGTCGCGAGCATGAGCGTGGCGTGCTCCATCGCGTACAGCGCGGTCTTGGCCGAGCGCATGCCCTTCTCGGCGAGGGGCTCGATCTGCGACCGGCGCGCCGAGATGACGGCGAACTCGGCGCCGACGAAGAAGGCGTTCGCGATCAGCAGCACGAACAGCCAGGCAAGTCCTGCCCAGTCGCTCATCGGACGCCTCCCTTCTCGGTCGCCGAGACATCGGTCTGATGCACCGGGGCGGGCCGGAAGCGCACCCGGTCGACGCGGCGGCCGTCCATGCGCTGCACCTCGAGGGTGCCGTCCTCGATGTCGACCGTGTCGCCGACGACCGGGATGCGCTCGAGCACGCTCATGACGAAGCCGCCGACGGTGTCGTACACCTCGTCCTCGGGGATGCGGATGCCGGTGCGGTCGAGCACCTCGTCGGGCCGCAGCTCACCGGGGAACAGCACGCTGTCCTGCGCGCGGACGATGCCCGCGCGGCGGCGGTCGTGCTCGTCGAGCACCTCGCCGACGATCTCTTCGACGAGGTCCTCGAGGGTGACCACGCCCGCCGTCCCGCCGTACTCGTCGACGACGACGGCCATCTGGTAGCCGCGCGAGCGCAGCTCGGCCATGAGGGCGTCCAGGTGCACCGCCTCGGGGAAGCGCAGTGGCTCGGTCGCCAGCGCTCCGGCCGGGACGTCGGCGCGCCGGTTGCGCGGCACGCTGATGGCCGCCTTGAGGTGCACGATGCCGGTGATGTCGTCCATCGACTCGTCATAGACGGGGAAGCGGCTGTGGCCGGTGCGACGGGCGAGCTGGATGACGTCCTCGGCGCTGTCGGCGGCGGGCAGGGCGTGCACGCTCGGCCGCGGCGTCATCACGTCGGCGGCGGTCAGGCGAGAGAAGGTGAGGCTGCGGTCCAGTAGCGAGGCGGTGTCCTTCTCCAGGACGCCGGCGCTGGCCGAGCGCCGCACGAGGCTCGACAGCTCCTCGGCGGTGCGGGCGCCCGAGAGCTCCTCCTTCGGCTCGACGCCCATGGCGCGGAGCACGCCGTTGGCGCTGCCGTTGAGCATCGAGATCGCGGGGCGGAACACGGTGGTGAACGCCACCTGGAACGGCATGACGAGCTTCGCCGTCTGCCGCGGCACCGCCAGGGCGAAGTTCTTCGGCACGAGCTCGCCGAGGATCATCGAGAAGATCGTGGCGACGGTGATGCCGATGACCGCGGCGATGGGGGTCACCAGGCCCTCCGGCATCCCCCACGTGGTGAACACCGGACGCAGCAGGTTCGAGATCGCCGGCTCCATCGTGTAGCCGGTGAGCAGCGTCGTCAGCGTGATGCCCAGCTGCGCGCTGGACAGGTGCGTCGAGGTGATGCGCAGGGCGCTGATCGTCAGCGCGAGCCGGGACTCACCGGCGGCCATCCGCGATTCGAGGTCGGCGCGGTCGAGGTTCACCAGCGCGAACTCGCTGGCGACGAACAGGCCGGTGCCGATCGTGAGCAGGAGCCCCACGCCCAACATGACGTAATCCATCACACGTCACCCCCGATCCGACGGGAGAAGGGACAGTGGGGCGAGCGTCTGCAACTAGGAGGGTCGTCCATCGTCCGTCCAGTTTACGTCAGCCGCCCCCCGCCCCGTCCGCGTCCCCGCCCCGCCTCCCGCGCCTCCCGCGCCGCCCGCGCCCGGCGCCCCGCCCCGCCTACCTTCTGCGACCAGATCACGTGATGCGCACGACATCACCCGTTGCGGACCGTCCCTTGCGGGTGATCTCGTGCCGATCACGTGATCTGGTCGCGAGGAAGGAGGAGCGAGGAGTGACGTGAAGGTGGGGCGGGGGGCCGGGGGCGGGCTACCAGCTGACGGGGAGCGCCTTGCCCTCGTCGTACCCGGCGGCGGACTGCAGCCCGACGCGCGCACGCTCGTGGAACTCCGCCACCGTCGCCGCGCCGGCGTAGGTGAACGAGGACCGCACTCCCGAGGTGATCATGTCGACGAGGTCCTCCACGCCGGGTCGCAGCGGGTCGAGGTAGATGCGCGAGGACGAGATCCCCTCGGCGAACAGCTCCTTGCGCGCGAGCTCGTAGGGGTTCAGCCGCCCGAAGCGCTCGTGCACGGCCTTCGTCGACGCCATCCCCCACGATTCCTTGTACGCGCGCCCGTCGGCGTCGGTGCGCAGCTCGCCGGGCGCCTCGATGGTGCCGGCGAACCACGAGCCGATCATGACGGATGCCGCGCCCGCCGCGAGCGCCAGCGCGACGTCCCGGGGGTAGCGCACTCCCCCGTCGGCCCACACGTGCGCGCCGTGGCGGCGCGCCGCCTCGGCCGTCTCGAGGACCGCCGAGAACTGCGGCCGCCCGACGGCGGTCATCATGCGCGTCGTGCACATCGCCCCCGGGCCGACGCCGACCTTCAGGATCGTCGCGCCCGCCGCGACGAGGTCCTCGACGCCCTCGGCCGTGACGATGTTGCCCGCGGCGATCGGGATGCCGAGGTCCAGCGCCGCGACCTCGTGCAGCGCCCGGAGCATCTGCTCCTGGTGGCCGTGGGCGGTGTCGACGACCAGCACGTCCACGCCCGCGGCGGCCAGCGCCCGGGCCTTGGCGGCGACGTCGCCGTTGATCCCCAGCGCGGCCGCGACGATCAGCCGGCCGTCGGAGTCCAGCGCGGGCCGGTACAGGGTCGAGCGCAGCGCGCTGCGGCGGGACAGGGTGCCGGCCAGGCGGCCGTGCTGCAGGACGCAGACGGTGTCCGCGCCGGTCGCGGCGATCACGTCGAACGCCTGCCGCGCACCGCCGACCTCGTCCGCGTCGATGGCCGCCGACCGGCCGCGCGCGAGGTCCCCGAGCCGCGCGTCCGCGAGCGCGGTCCCGAGCCGCACGGCGGGGACGACGCCGAGGATGTCATCGGCGTGGATGCCGTCGGCCGGGCCGGTGGCGGCGGACTGGGCGACGACGATCCCGTGGCCCTCGGTCGCCGGCAGCAGACGGCGCGCGTCGGCGACCGTCGCATCGGGCGGCAGGACCAGCGCGGTGTCCCACGTGACCGGCTGCGCCTTCACCCACCGGATCGCCGCGTCCAGCTCCTGCAGCGGCATGTCCTGCGGGAGCACGCCGAGACCTCCGCGGCGCGCCAGCGTGGCGGCCAGACGGGCGCCGGTGACGGAGTTCATGTTCGCCGAGACCAGCGGTATCGTCGCGGCCGTGCCGTCGCGGGGAGCGAGATCCACGTCGAGCCTGCTGGCGATCCCCGACCTCCGCGGGACGAGGAAGACGTCGGAGTAGGTCAGGTCGATGTCGGGACGCGCGCCGATGAACTCCACGCGTCAAGGGTAGTGATTCCTCCCCCAGCGAGAGGAATGCCGTTTTCTGCCTGTCGCGGGAGGTCTCAGCGAAACCGCGGGGACGAGTCTGGGCTACGCTTAACGTTCGTGCGTGCCGGCGTCGTACGCCCCGCACGGTCAGGACTTCACCGATGAAAGCAGGCGATCGAGCGTGTCGAGCCAGGTGACGGGCGTCGGGGTTTCGAACGAAGGCGAGTTCGGAGCGAACGAGTGGCTCGTCGACGAGCTGTACGAGCAGTTCAAGAACGACAAGAACTCCGTGGACAAGGCCTGGTGGCCGATCCTGGAGGCCTACAAACCCGTCGATGCCGCGACCGCCCGCGTGCCCTCTGCTCCGACGCAGCCGGTCTCGGAGGCCGCCAAGCCGAGCGCACCCGCACCCGCACCCGCGGCCCCCGCTCCCGCACCCGCACCCGCACCCGCGGCCCCCGCTCCCGCACCCGCCGCGGCTCCCGCCGCCGCCCCCGCGCAGAAGGACGCCGACGCGGACAAGCCGGCCCCGAACGGCTCGCAGCCCGTCGCGCGCACCACCGCGCGCCCGGCCGCCCCGCAGCCGATCCCGGCGCAGGCGCCCAGCGTCGCCCCCTCCTCGTCCGAGGCGGTCGCCGAGGACAAGGTGACGACCCTCAAGGGGATGCCGAAGACCCTCGCGGCGAACATGGACGAGTCCCTGACCGTCCCCACCGCGACGAGCGTGCGCACGGTGCCGGCCAAGCTCATGATCGACAACCGGATCGTGATCAACAACCACATGTCCCGCACCCGCGGCGGCAAGGTCAGCTTCACGCACCTCATCGGCTGGGCGATCATCCAGACGCTCAAAGAGTTCCCGAGCCAGAACGTCTTCTATGCCGAGATCGAGGGCAAGCCGTCGGTCGTCGCCCCCGCGCACATCAACCTGGGCATCGCGATCGACCTGCCCAAGCCCGACGGCACGCGCGCGCTCATGGTGCCGAGCATCAAGCGCGCCGACCAGCTCACCTTCAACGAGTACCTCACCACCTACGAGGACCTCGTCACGCGGGCGCGCAACGGCAAGCTCACCGCCGCCGACTTCCAGGGCACGACCATCTCGCTGACCAACCCCGGCGGCATCGGCACGGTCCACTCCGTCCCGCGCCTGATGAAGGGCCAGGGCTGCATCGTCGGCGCCGGCGCGCTGGAGTACCCGGCGCAGTTCCAGGGCGCGAGCGAGAAGACCCTCAACGAGCTCGCCATCGGCAAGACGATCACGCTCACCAGCACCTACGACCACCGCGTCATCCAGGGCGCCGGGTCGGGCGAGTTCCTCAAGAAGGTGCACGAGCTGCTGATCGGCGCGCGCGGCTTCTACGACGACATCTTCGCCGCGCTGCGCATCCCCTACGCCCCCATCCACTGGGCCAGCGACATCAACGTCGACCTCGCCGAGCGCGTCGACAAGACCGCCCGCGTGCAGGAGCTCATCAACTCCTTCCGCGTGCGCGGCCACCTGATGGCCGACACCGACCCGCTGGAGTACGTCCAGCGCACCCACCCCGACCTCGAGATCGAGAACCACGGGCTGACCTTCTGGGACCTGGACCGCGAGTTCGTCACCGGCGGCTTCGGCGGCAAGCGGATCATGAAGCTGCGCGACATCCTCGGGGTCCTGCGCGATTCGTACTGCCGGACCATCGGCCTGGAGTACATGCACATCCAGGATCCCGAGCAGCGCGCGTGGTTCCAGCAGAACGTCGAGGTGAAGTACCAGAAGCCCAGCCACGACGAGCAGCTGCGCATCCTCGAGAAGCTCAACCAGGCGGAGGCCTTCGAGACGTTCCTGCAGACGAAGTACGTCGGGCAGAAGCGGTTCAGCCTCGAGGGCGGCGAGTCCCTCATCCCCCTCCTCGACGAGATCCTCCAGGGTGCGGCCGAGGCGGGCCTGGACGGCGCGGCGATCGGCATGGCCCACCGCGGCCGCCTGAACGTGCTCACCAACATCGCCGGCAAGACCTACGGCCAGGTGTTCCGCGAGTTCGAGGGCTCGGTGGCCGTCGGCTCCAAGAGCGGCTCGGGCGATGTGAAGTACCACCTCGGCACCGAGGGCACCTTCGTCGCCGACGGCGGCGAGGAGCTGCCGGTGTACCTGGCGGCCAACCCGTCGCATCTCGAGACCGTCGACGGCGTCCTCGAGGGGATCGTCCGCGCCAAGCAGGACCGGATGCCCATCGGCTCGTTCTCGTGGCTGCCGGTCCTCGTCCACGGCGACGCCGCGTTCGCCGGGCAGGGCGTGGTCGTCGAGACGCTGCAGATGTCGCAGCTGCGCGGCTACCGCACCGGCGGCACGGTCCACGTCGTGGTGAACAACCAGGTCGGCTTCACCACCACTCCGCAGGACGCGCGCACCTCGGTGTACGCCACGGATGTCGCCAAGACGATCCAGGCGCCGATCTTCCACGTCAACGGCGATGACCCCGAAGCGGTCACGCGGGTCGCGCAGCTGGCCTTCGCCTACCGCGAGAAGTTCCACCGCGACGTCGTGATCGACCTCATCTGCTACCGCCGCCGCGGGCACAACGAGGGCGACGACCCGTCGATGACGCAGCCCCTCATGACCAACCTCATCGAGGCCAAGCGCTCGGTGCGCCGCCTGTACACCGAGGCCCTCGTCGGCCGCGGCGACATCACCGAAGAGGAATACGAGCAGGCCAAGCGCGACTTCCAGGACCGCCTCGAGATCGCGTTCGCCGAGACGCATGCCGCAGAGACCGGCGCCTCGGCCGTCGTCGAGCCCGACGCCGAGCCGGAGCCCGCCGCCGGCGAGCCGGAGTCGACCGGGGTGTCCCGCGAGGTCGTCGAGGCCATCGGCGACGCGTTCGTCAACAAGCCCGAGGGCTTCACCGTCCACACCAAGCTCCAGCAGCTGCTGGACCGCCGTCTGGACATGAGCCGCAAGGGCGGCATCGACTGGGCCTTCGGCGAGCTTCTGGCCTTCGGGTCGCTGCTGATCGAGAAGCAGAACGTGCGCCTGGCCGGTCAGGACTCCCGTCGCGGCACGTTCGTCCAGCGCCACTCGGTCCTCCACGACCGCGCGAACGGGCAGGAGTGGATCCCGCTGACCAACCTCAGCGAAGACCAGGGTCGCTTCTGGGTGTACGACTCGCTGCTGAGCGAGTACGCCGCGATGGCGTTCGAGTACGGCTACTCCGTCGAGCGTCCCGACGCCCTCGTGCTGTGGGAGGCGCAGTTCGGCGACTTCGCCAACGGTGCGCAGTCCGTCGTGGACGAGTTCATCTCGTCGGCCGACCAGAAGTGGAGCCAGCAGTCCAGCGTCACGCTGCTGCTCCCCCACGGCTACGAGGGTCAGGGACCGGATCACTCCTCGGCCCGCATCGAGCGCTACCTGCAGATGTGCGCACAGGACAACATGACCGTCGCGCGCCCCTCGACGCCGGCCTCGTACTTCCACCTGCTGCGGCGCCAGGCCTACCAGCGCCCGCGACGGCCGCTCGTGGTCTTCACCCCCAAGGCCATGCTACGCCTGCGCGGCGCGACCAGCCCCGTCGAGGACTTCCTCAGCGGGCGGTTCGAGCCGGTGATCGACGACCAGCGTCCGCTGGACAAGAACGCCGTCAAGCGCGTCCTGCTGCACTCGGGCAAGATCCACTGGGATCTCAAGGCCGAGCTCGAGAAGAAGCCGAACCCCGAGATCGCGCTGGTGCGGGTCGAGCAGTTCTACCCGGCCCCGATCGACGAGCTCAACGCGATCATCGACGGCTACCCGAACGCCCACCTGGTGTGGGTGCAGGATGAGCCCGAGAACCAGGGAGCGTGGCCCTTCATCGCCCTCGAGATCGTCAAGCACCTGCACGGCCGCACCATCCGGCGCGTCTCGCGCCCGTCGGCGGCCTCGACGGCGACCGGGTCGCCGAAGGTGCACGCGCTGGAGCAGGCGACGATCATGCAGAAGGCCCTCACGCTGTAGCGGGACGCTGCAGCCTCGCCCGATGGACCTCGTGCTGCTGGCGAACCCGGCTGCGCGCGCGGGGACGGCCGGACGCACGGCCGACGAGGCCGCCGGGCTCCTGCGTGCACGCGGGATGCGTGTGACGCAGGTGTCGGGCGGCAGCGCCACCGAGTCCCGCGCGCTGGTGGCGGCCGCGGTCGACGCCGGCGTCGACGCCGTCGCGGTGTGCGGCGGCGACGGCACCGTCGCGCTGACCCTGCCCCTGCTGGCGGGCACCGGCATCCCGCTGGGGATCATTCCCGCCGGGACCGGCAACGACATCGCCGCGTCGGCCGGTGTCAGAGCCCGGGATGCCGCGTCCGCCGTGGCCGCCATCGCCGGCGGCCGGACCCGGCGCCTCGACCTCGCCGTGGTCACCACCGCCGAC
This sequence comes from Microbacterium aureliae, assembly GCF_054780155.1. Lineage (NCBI taxonomy): Bacteria > Bacillati > Actinomycetota > Actinomycetes > Micrococcales > Microbacteriaceae > Microbacterium > Microbacterium aureliae. The sequence goes on along the minus strand of NZ_BAAGWW010000002.1, from coordinate 1,120,187 downwards.
GGCGACGAGGTCCCGTTCGCCACCGTGCTGGCGTGCGGGTTCGACGCGCGCGTCAACGACCGCGCGAACGCGATGCGGTGGCCGCGGGGCAACTCCCGCTACACCCTCGCGATCCTGCGGGAGTTCCTCACCCTCGCCGCCACGGACTTCGACCTGGGCATCGAGCACCCCGACGGCACGCGCGAGCACCGCCGGGAGCGGCTCATCATGGCGACCGTGGCGAACGGGTCGACCTACGGCGGCGGCATCCCGATCTGCCCCGTCGCCGACGACGCCGACGGGATGCTGGACCTCGTGCTCGTCTCGGAGCTCGGGCGACTGCGGCTGCTGCGGCTGCTGCCGCGCCTCTATGCCGGAACCCACCTGAGCGTCCCCGAGGTGCGCACGCAGCGCGTGCGCTCGGTCACCATCACGACCACCGGCGCGCGGGGCTACGCGGACGGGGACCCCGTCGGCGTGCCGCCGTTCGAGGTCACGGTGCGACCGGGCGCGCTCGAGTTGTTCGTCGCGCCGTAGGCGACGGGCTCAGCCGGCCGGCCCGGCGGGCGGACTCAGTGGGCGGGGTGGGCCTCGCGCAAGCGGGCCAGCACCTGGGCGCGCAGCTCTTCGGGCGCGGTCTCTTTGCAGGCCCGCGCGATCACATCGGTCAGGGTCCGGGCGACCAGGGCCTCGTCACGGCATCCCGGGCAGTTGTCCAGGTGCTCGGTGATGTCGGAGTGCTTGGTCTTGCAGACCTCGTCGCGCAGGTACTCTTCGAGGTCGCGGCGCGCCTTCTCACAGCCGCAGTCGGTCATTTCGTGCTCCTCGTGGCGGCGGTGATGCCGCGCTCAGTGGCGTAATCGGCGAGCAGTTCGCGAAGCATCCGTCTGCCACGGTGCAGACGGCTCATCACGGTGCCGATGGGGGTCTTCATGATGTCGGCGATCTCCTGGTAGGCGAATCCCTCGACGTCGGCGAGGTACACCGCCAGGCGGAAGTCCTCGGGGATGGCCTGCAGGGCGTCCTTGACCGCCGACGCGGGCATGTGGTCGATCGCCTCGGCCTCGGCCGACCGGCTGCTGGTGGCGGTCGTCGACTCCGCGCCGCCGAGCTGCCAGTCCTCGAGCTCGTCGATCGTGCCCTGATACGGCTCCCGCTGCTTCTTGCGGTACGTGTTGATGTAGGTGTTCGTGAGGATCCGGTACAGCCACGCCTTCAGGTTCGTCCCCTGCGTGAACGACGACCACGACGCGAAAGCCTTCACGAAGGTCTCCTGGACCAGGTCCGCCGCGTCCGCGGGGTTGCGGGTCATCCGCATCGCGGCGGCGTACAGCTGGTCCATGAAGGGCAGCGCCTGCTGCTCGAACTGCGCGCTCGCGTCCTGGTCCTGATCGACGTCCTGCTCGGCCTGCTCGCTCATCACGCGCCAGTCTACGGCGGCGTCATCCGGATGCCGCCGGTCGGGCGCGACGCCGGGGGCGGCGTCGAGGCGATCGAGCGTGGCGATCATGGGGCTCCGTTCCCGGCGAGTGATGCGAGGGTCGACCTCGGGGCGTTCAGTAGGGTAGGAACCGATGACAGTCGACGGGTATTCCCCCGCGCCGCCGAGACAGGGGCGCAAGAGCACCGGAAGCGCTGGCGCGTGGGCCGCGCCGCAGGCGTCCGGACCCCTGCACGCCACCGTCACGGTCCCGGGATCGAAGTCCCTCACCAACCGCGAGCTGATCCTGGCCGCACTGGCCGACGGACCGAGCACCCTGCACTCCCCCCTGCACTCCGACGACTCCGCCCGCATGGTCGAGGCGCTCCGGGCCCTCGGCGTCGGCGTCGAGTTCCAGCCCGGCAGCGGGCCGTTCGGCGACGACATCGTGGTGACCCCGCACCTGCCGCTGCGCGGCGGGATCCAGGTCGACTGCGGCCAGGCCGGCACCGTCATGCGCTTCGTCGCCGCCCTGGGCGGCTTCGCATCCGGCGATGTGACGCTGACCGCGCACGAGAGCGCGCTGCACCGGCCCATGGGGGCGATGATCTCGGCGCTGCGCGAGGTCGGGGTGGACATCGACGACGGCGGCCACTGGTCGCTCCCCTTCACCATCCGCGGCCACGGCCACGTCCGCGGCGGCGAGGTCGCGATCGACGCGAGCGCGTCGAGCCAGTTCGTCTCGGGACTGCTGCTTGCGGCACCCCGGTTCGATGTCGGCCTGCACCTCGTGCACCGCGGCGAGCGGCTGCCGAGCATGCCGCACATCGACATGACCGTCGAGACGCTCGCGCACCGCGGCGTCCACGTCGAGCGGCCCTCGACGGGCGAGTGGATCGTCCCCGCCGGTCCCATCCGCGGCAAGGACGTCGCCCTCGAGCCCGACCTGTCCAACGCCGCGCCCTTCCTGGCGGCGGCGATGGTCACCGGCGGGACCGTCACCGTCACCGGCTGGCCGGCGCGCTCGACGCAGCCCGGGGCGATGCTCGGCGAGATCCTCGCGCTCATGGGCGCGAAGGTGCACCGCCGCGGCGGCGCCCTCACCGTCAGCGCCGGCACCGGCATCCACGGTGTCGATCTGGACCTGTCGGCGGCGGGCGAGCTCACCCCCACGATCTTCGCGCTGGCCGCCCTCGCCGACGCGCCGACGACCCTCTACGGCATCGGCCACATCCGCGGGCACGAGACCGACCGCATCGCGGCGCTCGCCGGCGAGCTGCGCCGGCTCGGCGGCGAGGCGCACGAGCTCGCCGACGGCATCCGCATCGAGCCACGCAGGCTGCAGGGCGGTCTCTGGCGCGCGCACCACGACCACCGCATGGCGACGACGGGGGCGCTGCTGGGCCTGGTCGTCCCGGGCGTCGAGGTCGACGACATCGGCACGACGGCGAAGACCATGCCCGAGTTCCCCGAGCTGTGGCACGGCATGCTCGCCGGCGACGGGCTCGCACCGGCAGAGCCGGCCCCCGACGCGTGAGACGACCGTGACCCGGACCCGACCGTGAGCTGGCTCGACGACCTCGACGACGACGAACCCGAGTTCGACGAGGCCCGCATCCGCGTGCGACCCAACCCGAAGGCCAACCGCCCGCGGACCAAGCGTCGTCCCGCCCACGCCGACGCCCGGATCGCCCGGGTCCTGGGCGTCGACCGCGGCCGGTACACCGTGCTCGTGGACGAGGACGGCGCCGAGGAGCGCCAGGTGCTCGCCGTCCGCGCCCGCGAGCTGCGCAAGACCCCCATCGTCACCGGGGACCGCGCCCGCGTCGTCGGCGACTCCTCGGGCGAGGAGGGCACGCTCGCCCGCATCATCGGGATCGAGGAGCGCACCTCGCTCCTGCGCCGCAGCGCCGACGACACCGACCAGGTCGAGCGCGTCATCGTCGCCAACGCCGACCAGATGCTCGTGGTGGTGGCCGCCGCCGACCCCGAGCCGCGCGCGAGGCTCGTCGACCGCTACCTGATCGCGGCGCTGGATGCCGGCATCCGTCCCCTTCTGGTGGTGACGAAGACCGATCTGGCCGACCCGACGGCGTTCCTGTCCCACTTCGAGGGCCTGGACCTGGTGGTGTTCACCAGCGCGCGCGACGAGATGCCCGTGGAGCGGATCGGCGAGGCGCTCGTAGGCCACTCCACGGTGTTCGTCGGGCACTCCGGCGTGGGCAAGTCCACCCTCGTCAACGCGCTCGTCCCGGGCGCGGGGCGGGCCACCGGGCACGTCAACGAGGTCACCGGCCGTGGCCGGCACACCTCCAGCTCCACCGTGTCGCTGCGCTATCACGGCGCCGCCGGCGGCGGCTGGGTGATCGACACCCCGGGGGTTCGCTCGTTCGGGCTCGGGCACGTGGACCCGTCGAACATCCTGCGCGCCTTCACCGACCTCGCCGAGCTCGCCCTGGAGTGCCCGCGCGGGTGCACCCACCGCGCCGACGCGCCCGACTGCGCCCTCCCGGCGGCGGTCCGCGAGGGACGCGCGGGCGCCCGTGGTGCGGAGCGGCTGGACTCGCTGCAGCGGCTGCTCGAGACCTTCGCCGAACGCGCCTGAGGCCGGCGGCCGGTGCCCCCGTACGCCGATAGGCTGGCGGAATGACCGACGCGCGACTGGAACCCGGCGACATCGCCCCCGATTTCTCCCTCGTCAACCAGGACGACGAGGTGGTGACGCTGGCGTCGCTGCGCGGCCGCAGCGTGATCGCCTTCTTCTACCCGGCGGCCATGACGCCCGGGTGCACCACCGAGGCGTGCGACTTCCGCGACTCGCTCGCCCCGTTGCAGGCGGCGGGCTACGAGGTCCTCGGCATCTCGCGGGACGACACCGCCAAGCTGCGCGAGTTCCGCGAGCACGACGGTCTGACCTACGACCTGCTGAGCGATCCCGACCACGCGGTGCACGACGCGTACGGCGCGTGGGGCGAGAAGTCCACCTACGGCAAGATCGTGCAGGGCGTGCTGCGGTCGACGTTCGTCATCGACCCGGACGGCCGGATCGCCCACGCGCTCTACAACGTCAAGGCGACCGGGCACGTCGCCCGCATCCGCTCCCTGGTAGGGCTCGGCTAGGAGCGGGCGGGCGCGGTCCGCCGCATGACCATCACGAGCAGGACGAGCAGGATCACCGCCGGCGCCGCGAGCGCGAGCGCCACCTGCGGCGCGGCGTAGGCGCCGGTCGCGGCGCCCAGCGCGACGGCGAGGATCAGCAGCTGCGTCACGACACCACCCGAGCGACCCCACGACTGCCCTCGCCACACGGCGACGCCGAAGGCGAAGACCGCGGCGGCGCCGACGAGGGTGAGCACGAGCAGCGCGATCGAGCTCGTGACCGATCCGGTGTCGCCCCCGATCAGCGCGGCGGCCTCCCAGCCGGCGACCAGCAGGATGCCGAGGCCCTCGGCCGCCAGCAGGACCGCCGTCGTCCTGGCCAGAGCGTCCGTTCGCATGCGCGGCGATCCCTCCTGGGCGCGAATTCGCCCTTGATCCAGGTAAACGGCTGTGGGACCATTGGTGAAGCCGTGTGCTCCCACAGTGCCGTGGGGCGAGCAGTAGCTCGCACGTCCCACCAGGGTATCGGACCCGACCCGGGCCCTCGACACTCGATCATCACCATCACAAGGAGCATCACCATGGATTGGCGCGACAAGGCCGCCTGCCTGACCGTCGACCCCGAACTCTTCTTCCCCGTGGGGAACACGGGGCCCGCGGTCGACCAGATCGAGAAGGCGAAGGCCGTGTGCGCCACTTGCACCGTCACCGAGGTGTGCCTGCAGTACGCCCTCGAGACCGGTCAGGACTCCGGCGTGTGGGGTGGGCTGTCCGAGGACGAGCGTCGCGCCCTGAAGCGCCGCGCGGCCCGCGCCCGCCGCGCGTCCTGACCCCGGCGGGTCAGGGCTCCCCCCGCTCGATGTAGCGCAGCGGGATCTCGATCGTCACCTCGGTGCCGCTGCCCATGATCGTGTGCCAGTCGATGGTGCCACCGAGCTCGCCCTGGATGAGCGTGCGGACGATCTGCGTCCCGAGGCCGCGTCCGACCTGACCTTCGGGGAGTCCCGACCCGGTGTCGCGCACGCGCACCTCGAGCCGGTCGTCGGTGCGGTCGGCGACGATCTCGACGTCGCCCTCCTGCCCGGCCAGGCCGTGCTCGACGGCGTTGGTGACGAGCTCGGTGAGTGCGAGGGCGAGGGGCGTGGCGTATTCGCTGGGCAGCGTCCCGAAGCGGCCCGTCGTCCGGGTGCGCGCCCGGGTGTTCGGCGCGGCGGCAACTTCGGCCACGAGCTTGAGGACGCGGGCGAAGACGTCGTCGAAGTCGACGTTCTGCGCGAGCCCCTCCGACAGGGTGTCGTGGACGACGGCGATCGCCGACACCCGGCGCATCGCCTGCGTCAGAGCCTCCCGCGCCTCGTCGGAATGCGAGCGGCGGGCCTGGATGCGCAGGAGCGAGGCGACCGTCTGCAGGTTGTTCTTCACACGATGGTGGATCTCGCGGATCGTGGCGTCCTTGGTGATGAGCTCCTGCTCCTGGTGCCGGATCTCGGTGACGTCGCGGCACAGCACCAGCGCGCCGATGCGGCGGCCGTGATCGCGCAGCGGGATCGTCCGCAGCGACACCGTCACGCCGCGCGCCTCGAGATCGGCGCGCCACGGGGCGCGGCCGGTGACGACGACCGGCAGCGACTCGTCGAACTGGCGCTTGCTGGGCAGGATCTTCGTGACGACCTCGACGAGGGACTCGCCCTCGAGCTCGTCCTCGAAGCCCAGCCGGTTGAAGGCCGAGAGCGCATTGGGGCTGGCGAAGGTGGCCATGCCGTCCACGTCCAGGCGCACCAGCCCGTCCGAGGCGCGGGGAGCACCGCGGCGGGGCGAGGTGGGCGCCGTCATGTCGGGGAACTCCCCCGAGGACATCATCCCGAACAGGTCGTCCGCGCACTCGTTGAACGTGGTCTGCTGCCGGGAGGGGATGCGCGCCTCGCCGAGGTTGGTGTGCCGGGTCAGGACGCCGATGGTCAGGGGCTGCTCCGTGCCGCGGGCGCGGACGATCGGCACCGCCCGGACGCGGGTCGGCGTCTCTTCGAACCAGTCCGGCGACGCGGAGTCGACGATGCGGGCGGTCTGGAACGCCTCGCGCACCTGGGTTCGCCACTGCGGCCGCACCCGGTCGCCGACGATGTCGCGGTAGAACAGCGTCGCCGCACCGCTCGGGCGCGTGTGGGCGATGGCGACGAAGGAGTCGTCCTCGGTCGGCACCCAGATGACGATGTCCGCGAAGGCCAGATCGGCCAGCAGCTGGCCGTCGCCGGCGAGCCGGTGGAGCCACTCCACATCCGCCGCGCTGGAGCGGCCCTGAGCGTAGACGAGATCGCTGAGCGTGGACATCGCTCCAGGCTAGCGGCGCACCGGCACCGGGACGACCGCGTCGCCCACGAAGCGCCGCAGCGTCGTCGTCATCGCCGAGCGCGGGGCGGCCTCGGCGACGGGCCGCGCAGCCAGGAGCGCCGCGTCGGCGGCGCGCGGATCGTGCGGGACGAACCAGACGTCCCGGATGCCGCCGAAGCGGTCCAGCGCACGGCGGACCTGTCCGCGCGCATCGATGCCGAGGGCGCCGGGTCGAAGGCGGTTGGCGAGGACGTGCACGTCGGTGTCGCCGATGGTCGCCCGCAGCTCGGCATAGCCGCGCAGGAAGCGCGAGACGCCGACGGGATCGGCGGCGACGACGGCGACGACGGCGTCGGCGCTGCGGAGGGCGGCGATCGTCGCGGCGTTGCGCCGCAGCCCCGTCAGGTCGCTGACGATCTCCTCGTCCCGCTCCAGCGATGCCGCGACGTCCACGACGGTGTAATCGGCCCACGCGCGGCAGGTCTGCAGCGCCTGGGTCACCCGGGTCTCGGTCAGCTCGGGCCACCGCGAGGGGCGGTTGATGCCCGTCAGCACATCCACGCCGGTGCGGCCGAGCGGCAGGCTGATGCGCGCGAGCTCCCGCGCGTCCAGGCCGCCGAGCTCCGCCTGCCGGCACGCTGCGGCGAACCCGGGACCCTCGTCGGCGAGCCCGAGCGCCAGGGCGAGGGAGGGCGCGTGGGTGTCGGCATCCACAAGCGCGGCGTGACGACCGCCGCGGGCCAGCTCGACGGCGAGCTCGATCGCCACCGTCGATCTTCCCGGTGCCCCGTGGGCTCCCCACACGACGATCGTGCGGGGACCGCCCGCAGGCTCCGGGGGATCCGCCGCGCGGGGCGGCTCGGCCAGTCGCTCGACGATCCGCCACGGCTCGGCGTCCGCCGGCAGGGGGGTCTCCAGCCTGAACGCGGCCGCAAGGCGCCGCTGCTCCGGATCGTCGCCCCACGCCAGGATCCGCACTCCCGCGCGGTCGCACAGCGCCACCGCCGCGGCGGTGAGGGTCGTCCTCGAGAGCTCGAGCACGACGGCGTCGCAGCCGGCGAGCGCCCGCACGGCGGCCTCGACCTCGTCGCCGGGCAGCGCGTCCTCTGCGGCCGCGGCGAGCGTCTCGGGCGCCATGATCTCGACGGCCACCCCCTCCCGCTCGATCCCGGCGATCACGGAGCCGGCGAGCGCGGGCGACAGCGCGACGGCGATCCTCATCCCCGGCCTCCCGCGGCGGGAACCACCGAGAGTGCGGACCCGTCGGCCATCGCCTGGAGCGCGGCGGCGACGTCCGCGCGCGGGATCACCACTTCGAGCGCGGTCGCGCCGCCGCCGATCATGGTGTCGTCCCGGTCGACGGCGACGACGGTCGCGTCGGCGACGAGGATGCGCGGGGTGGCGTACTCCCCCGCCTCGACGAGCGGCGCGGACCACACCTCGACGGGGGTTCCGGCCACGACCGAGGCGGGGACGTCGATCGAGCTGCGCAGCACGACCGTCGTGGTGCGCACCGCCTCGTCATCGACGAGCGCTGCGCGGGTGACGAGCTCGCCCTCGCCGATCGTCCGGGAGGCGACGGCTCCGTCGGCGAGCTCCTCGGCGAAGACGTACTGGTCGGCGACCGGTCCGAGACCGACCTCGACGACGCGCAGGTCGCCGGGTTCCACCGGCTCGCCGACGACGATCGTGCGCGCCGCGGCGTAGACCGGATCGGTCTCGCGCGCGGCGGCGACCACCAGCCACACACCGCCGACCGACACGGCGATGAGGACGATGCCGAGGATGAAGCGCACATCGGCCCAGAACGGGCGACGTGCGCTGCGGGCGGAAGCGTTCATGGCACCCATGGTGGCGCACCGCCGCGCGGGCGCCGGCTCGTTATCCACAGCGCGCGGCGAGGTCCCTTCCGTTCCCCGGCCCCGGGTCGATAATGGGCACATGCCCGAGCTGCCGACGTCGGACCTGCGCCTTCTGGCTCCCGCCCAGGTGGGCGAGATCCTCGGCGTGTCCGTGTCGGAGGTCATGGAGCTGGTGCACGAGGGGCGGCTGCGCGGCCTTCGCGTCGGGTCTCCCGCGCGGTGGCGGGTAGAGGAGAACAGCGTCGCCGACTACCTCGACGACCAGGCGGAGGAGGCGCGGCGCATGGCGCTGTGGCGGCAGTCCAACGCCGCCAGCTTCCCCGAGCTGTGGGGCACCGGCTCGGTGCGGCGCCCGGACTGACCGCCCGCGCTCACAGCAGCGAGGTCCCGGCCTCCACGCGCACTCGCGCCACCGCGGCGAAGGGGATGAGCCGGAAGCCGGTGACGGACTCGACGCGGCGCGGGGTGCCGGCGTCGTGGATCGCGAGGTCGAAGTGGTCGGCCCCGGCGCGGTCGATGGTGCCGGTCAGCGTGCGGCCGGTGGCCAGCCACACCGTCACCGCCGAGCGCTTGCGCACGAGGTCGCGAAGGGCGAAGCCGAAGGTCAGTCGCTCGGTGAGCGCCGATCGCGGCGGAGCCGGCCGGGCGCTGCGCAGCGCATCGGCGTGAGGGAGCCCCACGCCCAGGATCGCCCCGAGTGGCGCGAGCAGCGAGACGCCCGCGGCGGTGACCGGCGTGAGCGCGACCCAGTCGGCGCCCACCCCCGCGACCTCGACGGCCAGGCTCTGGCCGTCGAGGAACTCCAGGGTGGGCGACGGCGCCGATCGGTCGCGGTCGATGAGGGCGCTCAGCCGCTCGCGCAGCTCGACGCGCGACAGCCGCAGCCGCTCGGCCTCGGTGTCGAGGGCCGCGCGCTCGGCCTCCCACTCCGAGGCGAGCTGATCCTCGAGATCGTCGAAGAACCGTTCCCAGCGCACTCCGCGAGCGTAGAGCACCCGTCCGCGGCGGGCGATGCAGTTATCCACAGAACCGATCCCGGCTGGGTCTGGGAGTTGGCTGTGTGTTGTACTGGGGCGAAGGAAGGCACCGCCCACACGGAAGGCTCCTCATGGCAGCGAAGGCCACGAGCACCACCCGCACGTACTCCACGACGCTCGACGCGGAAGAGGAGCTGACCGCGCTCTTCGCTCCGCAGCGCACCTCGGCGACCGACCTGCCGGACCCCGAGCCGCTGCTTCGCAACCTCACCGTCGGCGTGCTCGAGGTCTTCGCGGGGGTTCGCGAGGTCGACCAGCTCGCGCGCTGGCTGACCGAGGACCCCTACCGCAAGCTCGTCGCCCGCTCGAACCTGGCCGCGCGCGCCCGGAGCGCGCGGGGGCTCCCCGCCAAACGCCCCGTGCACGCGATCCTGTCACTGCGGCACTCCTCGCCGGCGGACGGCGTGGTGGAGGGTGTGGTCATCGTGCAGGGCCCCGCCCGCACCCGCGCGATTGCACTGCGGCTGGAGGGCATGGACGGCCGCTGGCGCGCGACGTCGCTCGCGCTCCTGTGAGCCTCACTGCCGATACGACGATAGGAAGTTGCCGAGCCGCTCGATCGCCTCGGCGAGCACGCGGGACTCGGGAAGAGTCACGATGCGCACGTGATCGGGCGTCGGCCAGTTGAACCCGGTTCCCTGAACGAGCAGCACGTGCTCGGCGACCAGGAAGTCGTAGACGAGCTTTGCGTCGTCGCGGATCTCGTGGACCTCGGGATCGAAGCGCGGGAAGGCGTACAGCGCCCCGGCGGGCTTGACGCACGAGACCCCGGGGATCGCCTCCAGCCCCTCCCACGCGGTGTCCCGCTGCTCGTGGAGCCGGCCGGTGGGGGCGATGAGCGCGTCGATGGACTGCACGCCCGACAGCGCCGCCTGCACGGCGTGCTGGGCGGGGACGTTGGGGCACAGCCGCGTCGATGCGAGCAGAGTGATCCCCTCGAGGAACCCGGACGCGTGCTTCTTGGGCCCTGTGATCACCAGCCACCCCGACCGGTAGCCGGCCACCCGGTAGGTCTTGGACAGCCCGTTGAAGGTCAGGCACAGCAGGTCGGGCGCGATGGTGGCCATCGGGATGTGCCGCGCGTCGTCGAAGAGGATGCGGTCGTAGATCTCGTCCGACAGCAGCAGCAGCGAGTGCTCGCGCGCGATCTCGGCGATCCCCTCCAGCACCTGACGCGAGTAAACCGCACCGGTGGGGTTGTTGGGGTTGATGACCACGATCGCCTTCGTGCGCGGGGTCACCTTCGCGCGGATGTCCTCGAGGTCCGGCTGCCAGCCGTTCGCCTCGTCGCACACGTAATGCACCGGCGTCCCGCCGCCGAGCGAGGTCATCGCCGTCCACAGCGGGTAGTCGGGTGCGGGGATCAGCACCTCGTCGCCGTCGTCGAGCAGGGCCTGCATCACCATCGTGATGAGCTCGGACACCCCGTTGCCGAGGTACACGTCGTCGGGCTCGAACGACGGGAACCCCGGCTCCTGCTCGTAGCGGTACACCACCGCGCGGCGGGCCGAGATGATCCCGCGGCTGTCGCTGTAGCCGTGCGCGTGCGGGACGGCCTCGATCATGTCGCGGACGATCTGATACGGCGCCTCGAAGCCGAATGCGGCGGGGTTGCCGGTGTTCAGCTTGAGGATCGTGTGCCCCTCCGACTCCAGCCGGTCGGCCTCGACGAGGGCTCGCCCGCGGATCTCGTACAGGACGTCCTTGAGCTTGGTGGACTGATCGAGGGGGCGCAGCGGGCTCATCCGATCAGGATATCCGGGCACCGGCAGGGCCAATGGCCCTCGCGTGGACCGGCGGCGGGGTCCGGATGCCGGCACCCCGCCCGCCGGGTCACTTGCGCTTGTCGGCGGCCCGGCGCTGCGCCCGGTTGGCCGCGGGCGTCGCCGCCGGCGCCTCCTGACGCTGGCCGAACGCCCCGCGCGGCGCCTCGGCCGGAGCCTCGGGCGTCGTGCCGGCCGCCGCGGCGGCAGCCTGGCGGAGCTTGGAGGTCGCGGCCTGCTGGACCTGGCCGCGCTCGTTGCGCACCTCGACCTCGCCGGCGTCGTTGGGCGCGGTGTACTGAAGCCGCTGCCCCTCTACGGCCGGCGTCTGCAGTCCCTTCGCCTCGACCTCGGCGCGGTCGCCCTCGGCGCGACGCACCTCGACCTCGAGGTTGTACAGGTACCCGACGGTCTCTTCCTTGATCTGGCCCATCATGGACTGGAACATCTGGTAGCCCTCGCGCTGGTACTCGATCAGCGGGTCGCGCTGGGCCATGGCGCGCAGGCCGATGCCGTCCTTGAGGTAGTCCATCTCGTAGAGGTGGTCGCGCCAGCGGCGGTCGAGCACCTGCAGCACGACGCGGCGCTCGAGCTCCCGCATCGCCGGCTCGCCCAGCGTGTCCTGGCGCTTTTCGTAGGCGATGCGCGCGTCCGAGAGGATCTCGCGCTTGAGGCCTTCGGGGGTGATGCGGCCCCGGGCCCCGGCATCCGCCACCACTTCATCGATCGTGACGCCCACCGGGTACAGGGTCTTCAGCTCGGTCCACAGCGCATCGAAGTCCCAGCTCTCATTGTGACCCGAGCCGGTGTGGTCGTCGATGACGGCCTCGATCGCGTCCTCGACGAAGTGCTGCACGCGGTCGGCGATGTCGTCGCCCTGCAGGATGTGGCGCCGGTCGGAGTAGATCGCCTCGCGCTGGCGGTTGAGGACGTCGTCGTACTTCAGGACGTTCTTGCGGATCTCGGCGTTGCGGGCCTCGACCTGGCTCTGCGCGCTCTTGATCGCCCGAGAGACCATGCCCGACTCGATCGCGACGTCGTCGGGGAAGTTCGTGCGGGCGAGGATGGCCTCGGCGGCACCGGACTGGAACAGGCGCATCAGGTCGTCGGTCAGCGACAGGTAGAAGCGGCTCTCGCCGGGGTCGCCCTGGCGGCCCGAGCGACCGCGCAGCTGGTTGTCGATGCGGCGCGACTCGTGCCGCTCGGTGCCCAGGACGTAGAGCCCGCCGGCGGCGATGACCTTCTCGGCCTCGGCGGCCACGGTGTCGCGCGTCGACTGGTAGACGTCATCCCACCCGTCCTCGTATTCTTCGGGCGTCTCGACGGGGTCGAGGCCCTTGGCGCGCATCTCCTGCACCGCCAGGAACTCGGCGTTGCCGCCGAGCATGATGTCGGTGCCGCGCCCGGCCATGTTCGTGGCGACGGTGACGGCGCCCAGGCGACCGGCACGCGCGACGATCTCGGCCTCACGGGCGTGGTTCTTGGCGTTGAGGACCTCGTGCTTGATGCCCTTCTTGGCCAGCAGCCGGGACAGGTACTCGCTCTTCTCGACGCTGACCGTGCCCACGAGCACCGGCTGGCCCTCGGCGTGGCGGCCGGCGATGTCCTCGACGACCTGGGCGAACTTGGCCTGCTCGTTCTTGTAGACGAGGTCGGACTGGTCCTTGCGGATCATCGGCCGATTGGTCGGGATCGGGACGACGCCGAGCTGGTAGGTCGACATGAACTCGGCCGCCTCGGTCTCGGCGGTTCCGGTCATGCCCGAGAGCTTGTCGTACAGGCGGAAGTAGTTCTGCAGCGTGACGGTGGCCAGCGTCTGGTTCTCGGCCTTGACCGGCACGGCCTCTTTGGCCTCGATCGCCTGGTGGATGCCCTCGTTGTAGCGACGGCCGACGAGGATGCGGCCGGTGTGCTCGTCGACGATCATGACCTCGTCGTTCATCACGACGTAGTCGGTGTCGCGCTTGAACAGCGCGAGGGCCTTGATGGAGTTGTTGAGGAACGAGATGAGCGGGGTGTTGGCCGACTCGTACAGGTTGTCGATGCCGAGGTAGTCCTCGACCTTCTCGATGCCGGGCTCGAGCACGCCGATGGTGCGCTTCTTCTCGTCGACCTCGTAGTCCACGCCCGCCTCGAGGGTGCGGGCGATCTTGGCGAACTCGACGAACCAGCGATTGGCCTCGCCCGACGAGGGCCCCGAGATGATCAGTGGGGTGCGGGCCTCGTCGATGAGGATCGAGTCGACCTCGTCCACGATGGCGAAGAAGTGTCCTCGCTGGACGAGGTCCTCCTTGCGCCAGGCCATGTTGTCGCGCAGGTAGTCGAAGCCGAACTCGTTGTTCGTGCCGTAGGTGATGTCGCATTCGTACTGCGCGCGGCGCACCTCGGGGGTCTGCCCCGAGACGATCGTGCCGGTGGTCATGCCCAGGGCGCGGTAGATGCGGCCCATGAGCTCGGACTGGTACGACGCGAGGAAGTCGTTGACGGTGACCACGTGCACGCCCTGCCCCGCGATGGCGTTGAGGTAGGCGGGGAAGGCGGCGGTGAGGGTCTTGCCCTCACCGGTCTTCATCTCGGCGATGTTGCCCATGTGCAGCGCCGCGCCGCCCATGATCTGCACGTCGTACGGCCGCTGGCCGAGGGTGCGCTTGGCGGCCTCGCGGACGGCGGCGAACGCCTCGGGCATCAGCCGGTCCAGCGTCTCGCCGGCCTCGTGGCGGGCCCGCAGCTCCGCGGTCTCGCTGCGCAGCTCCTCGTCGGTGAGCTGGGCGTAGTCCTCCTCGAGGGTGTTTACCGCCTTCACCACCTGCTGCAGGCGCCGGAGGATGCGTCCCTCGCCGGCGCGAAGCAGTTTCTCGAGAGGGTTGGCCACGAAGTGTCTCCATCTGTCGGGTGAGGCGTCCAGGCGCCGCTGCCGCCAGGGCGGGGAGCGCCCGGGCATACCTGCCCATGTTATCCACCTGTGACCTTGATGTGCGCTGGGCGCGGCCGCCGGCGTTGCCGGGTATGCATATACTCGGCATCCGGATCACCGGGAGCGAGGAGTTCGGATGTCGGTACGGCGGAGCCTGCTGGCGATCCTCGACCAGGGTCCCTGCTACGGCTATCAGCTGCGGGCCGAGTTCGAGCGCCGCACCGGGGCGACGTGGCCGCTGAACGTCGGCCAGATCTACAACACCCTCGACCGCCTCGAGCGCGACGGCCTGGTCGCGAAGGACGCCGTCGACGCGCACGGGCACGTCTATTGGCGCATCACGGATGCCGGCGTCGCCGACGTCCGCCGGTGGCTCACCCACCCCGTCGAGCAGGGGGTGCCGCGGGACGAGCTGGCCATCAAGGCGGCCCTCGCCTCGACCCTTCCCGGCGCCGACGTCGAGACGATGCTCGCCGACCAGCTGCGGACCTCGGCCTCGCGCCTCGAGCGGGTCAGCTCCGAGGAGCCGCCGCACGGTGCCGGCGACAGCCCCGAGGCCCTGGCATGGGGGATCATCCACGACGCGCGCATCAGCGCCGCCGAAGCCGAGGTCCGGTGGCTGGAGCGGGCGCTGGACCGGCTGTCGCGGCATCCGGATCATGCCCTGCAGCTCGCCCTGTCGACCGAGCGCCCCCGCCGGGGCCGCCCCGTGGGCTCGGGCGCGTGAGGGCGTCCTGTCGTCTCACAGCCGCCGCGCACTACCCTGAAGCGTGACCGAAACCGACTCCCCCATCGACGCAGAGGCCCCCGCAGCGCCCGCCGAGACGACCTTCTCAGACCTCGGGCTGGGCGCCGCCGTGCTGAAGGCACTGCGAGACGTCGGCTACGAGACCCCCAGCGCCATCCAGGCCGCGACCATCCCCACGCTGCTGCAGGGCCGCGACGTCGTCGGCCTCGCCCAGACCGGCACCGGCAAGACCGCCGCCTTCGCGCTGCCCATCATCGACCGCCTCGACCTGGATCAGAAGACGCCGCAGGCGCTCGTCCTCGCCCCCACGCGCGAGCTGGCGCTGCAGGTGTGCGAGGCGTTCGAGAAGTACGCCGCGCACCTGAA
Organism: Microbacterium aureliae; assembly: GCF_054780155.1. Taxonomy (NCBI): domain Bacteria; kingdom Bacillati; phylum Actinomycetota; class Actinomycetes; order Micrococcales; family Microbacteriaceae; genus Microbacterium; species Microbacterium aureliae. Next base: position 1,104,671 of record NZ_BAAGWW010000002.1, on the reverse strand, counting down.
GGGCGTCCACATCCTGCCGGTCTACGGCGGACAGGGCTACGGCGTGCAGCTGTCGGCGCTGCGCCGCGGCGTGCACATCATCGTCGGGACGCCGGGCCGCATCATGGACCACCTCGACAAGGGCACGCTGGATCTGTCGGAGCTGCGCTTCCTGGTGCTGGACGAGGCCGACGAGATGCTCAAGATGGGCTTCGCCGAGGACGTCGAGACCATCCTCGCCGAGACCCCCGAGACCAAGCAGGTCGCCCTGTTCTCGGCGACGATGCCCGCGGCGATCCGGCGGATGTCGGGGCAGTACCTGCACGACCCCGAAGAGATCACCGTCAAGGCCAAGACCACCACCTCGGCCAGCATCGCCCAGCGCTACCTGATCGTGTCGTATGCGCAGAAGATGGACGCTCTCACGCGCATCCTCGAGGTCGAGAACTTCGACGGGATGATCGTGTTCGGCCGAACCAAGAGCGTCACCGAGGAGATCGCCGAGAAGTTGCGGGCGCGCGGCTACGCCGCCGCCGCCATCAACGGCGACGTCGCCCAGCCGGTCCGTGAGAAGACCGTCAACCAGCTGAAGTCGGGCAAGCTCGACATCCTCGTCGCCACCGACGTCGCCGCCCGCGGTCTGGACGTCGAGCGCATCTCGCACGTGGTCAACTTCGACATCCCCACCGACACCGAGTCCTACGTGCACCGCATCGGCCGCACCGGCCGCGCCGGCCGTTCCGGAGACGCCATCAGCTTCGTGACCCCGCGCGAGCGGGGACTCGTGCGCGCGATCGAGCGCGCCACGCGGCAGGAGCTCACCGAGATGCAGTTGCCCAGCGTCGACGAGGTCAACGAGACCCGGCTGTCGCGCTTCGACGACCGGATCACGGCGGCCCTCGCCGAGACCGAGCGCATCGACGGGTTCCGCGACATCGTCGCCCACTACGTGCGGCACCACGACGTGCCCGAGGTGGACGTGGCCGCGGCGCTCGCCGTGGTCGCCCAGGGCGAGTCGCCGCTGCTGCTCACGCCCGATCCGGAGCCGGCGGCCCGGCCGTTCCGCGATCGCGACGACCGGCCGCAGCGCGCCGATCGCGACGACCGTCCCGCCCGCCGGGACCGCGCGCCCCGCGAGGGCATGGCGACCTACCGCATCGCGGTCGGCAAGCGGCACCGCGTGGAGCCCCGGCAGATCGTCGGCGCCCTGGCCAACGAGGGCGGCCTGCGCCGAGACGACTTCGGCGCGATCCAGATCCGGCCGGACTTCTCGCTCGTCGAGCTTCCCGCGGACTTGCCCGCGCAGACCTTCGACCGCCTGGCCGAGACGCGCATCTCGGGGCGGCTCATCGAGCTGCGGCTGGACACCGGCGGCCCGTCCCGCCGCACCGGCCGCGACGAGCGTCCCGGACGCTCCTGGTCGGACGAACGCCCGCGGCGCGGCGATGACCGCGACCGCGGCCGGCGTCGCTCGTAGGATCGAGGCATGGCCGGATTCTGGGGCAGACGCAGACGCGACGACGAAGAGCTGCAGGCGCAGGACGAGGACCTCGCGCGCCGGGCGCGGTCGGCGCTCGTGGCCGCGGACGAGCGGATCCGGCTCACCGGTGACGAGCTCGTCTTCGCCGAGGCCGAGCTCGGCACCGGCGCGACGTCCGAGCTGCGGGAGGCCCTGCAGGCGGTGCGCACGCACCTCGGCGAGGCGTTCCACCTGCACCAGCTGAACCACGACGAGATCCCGGACACCGCCGAGGAGCTGCGCACGCGCAACGCCCGCATCGTCCAGCTGTGCGAGTGGGCCGAGGATCTGCTCGACGACCGCACCGAGACGCTGGCCGCGGCCATCGAGCGCGCACGGCGCGCACCCCAGATCATCGAGGGGGTGCGCACCGACGTGGCGCGACTGCGGTCGGCCATTCCGCACGCGCGCGACGCGGTGTCCCGGCTGGCCGCGCGCTACTCCGCCGCCGCGCTCGCCCAGATCGACGCCAACCCCGCCGAAGCCGATCAGCTGCTGGGCTTCGCCGAGCACAGCGCCGGCATCGCCGAGCGCCGTCGCGACGCCGGCCAGCGCGAGCAGGCCAATCTCGCCCTGGAGGCGGCGACCGAGTCCGTCCGGCGCGCCGAGACCCTGATCGAAGCGGTGGAGACCTTCGAGATCGAGGCGCTGCGTGCCGAATCCACCCTCGCGGCGGTGGTCGAGGACTCGCGGGAGGACCTCGTGGTGGCACTCCGCGAGCCGCACACGCCCGCCGTGCAGGCCGCGATCGCGGACCTGCAGGCGGCCCTGGCGGCCCTGCCCGCGGCGGGCGTGAACACCGACCCGTTCGCGCAGCTGACGCGACTGCGCGAGGCGAACTCGGCACTGGATGCCGCCATCGCGGCCGCCCGCGAGCGCGCCGCCCGCCCGATCCCCGACCTCGCCCATGTGCGCCACGCCGTCGACGACGCCGACCGCCAGCTCGCCGTCGCGCGCGACGTCATCGCCGGCCACCGCGGCTGGATCGGCGCCGACGCGCGGACCCGACTGGCCGAGGCCGAGCGGGTGCGGCTCGACCTGGACCGGTATGTCGGCACCCCCGTGGCGGCGGCGTCGCACATCGACGAGGACCACCGCGAGCAGGCCCTGGACATGGCGCGGCGCACCGCCTTCCTCGCCAGCGAAGCGCTGCAGCTGGCCCAGCGCGACATCGACCGCTCCCGCCCCCAAGGGGGCCCCGATCAGTGGGGCGGCCCCGGGGGCTGGGGCGGCGGCTGGGGCGGCGGACGCCGCAGCGGCAGCGGCGACGTCATGGGCGGCATCCTCGGCGGACTCGTGATCGGGAGCCTGCTGGACGGCATGTTCGATTGACCCGCCGACCGCGCCGGGGGTGAGGGCGCGCACGAGAGAACGCCCCGGTCCTCGGACCGGGGCGTTCTCGTTCGTCAGATCAGGATGCCAGCTCGACCGGCGCGGCCTGGGTCGTGAGCGAGATCACGCCGTAGTCCCAGCCCTTGCGCCGGTAGACGACGCTCGGGTGATCGGTGCGCGCATCGACGAAGAGGAAGAAGTCGTGGCCGACCAGCTCCATGCGGTCCACCGCCTCTTCCACCGTCATCCACTCCGGGTCGAACTCCTTCGTACGGATGACGACGGGGGTGTACTCGGCCTCCTCTTCGGAGCCGCCCACGACCGGCACCTCGCCGGTGGCGACGGCACGGAGCACATCGACGGATGCCGGTTCGACGTCGATCCCCTCGAGCGTGCCCTTCTCCTTCTCGTACTTCGCGCCACGGGGGTGGTTGCGGGCGTCGACGCGCTTGTCCTTCGCCCTGCGCAGCTGCTCGCACAGCTTGTCGACCGCCAGATCGAGGGCGGTGAACTTGTCGCCGTCCGTCGCCTCGGCCCGAACGATCGGGCCCTTGCCGTTGACAGTGAGTTCGACCGTCTCGTCCTCCATCCGGCCGTTGTGATACGCGCGGTGCGTGACCTTGACGTCGACACGCTGAGCGCGCGGAGCGAGGTGTGCGATGCGGGTGGCCTTCTCTTCGACGACCGAGCGGAAGCGATCTGTGATCCCCACTCCCACGCCGACGATGCTGGTTTCCATCCCTGACCTCCTTGTTCCGGTCCTCCCGGTCAAGGGCGGACCTTCAGTCGCCTTGTACCCCCCACGCTAGTCGCGTGACGCACCGGTGTCACGTAGGGAAATGGGATGTGTCGAAACGGGTGCCGGGGCGCGGCGAGGGGTGGCGGCGACCGTGGCGGCACCGGCCACGACCGCCCCGGCGGCGGTGAGGGCTCGGGCGGCCTCGGCGAGCGTCGCCCCGGTGGTGACCACGTCGTCGATGATCACCACGCGGATGCCGGCCGCGCCGCGCGCGCGCATGCTGCCGTCGACGTTCGCCCGGCGCGCCTCGCGATCCAGGCCCCGCTGGTCGAGCGTGGGGCGCGTGGACACGAGCAGCCGGCGCACCTGAAGTCCCGCGCGCCGGCCGATGAGGTCGGGCACGCGGTAGCCGCGGCGGCGGAACGAGGCCGCCGACGTGGGGACCGGCACCGCCACGAGTGGGACGCCCGCCTCGGCGGCGGCCGAGCTCACCGCAGCCGCCAGCGCGGGGGCGAGGGATCGGCACAGGGATGTCCGCCCGTCCTCCTTCACCGCGCGGATGATGCGGGCCGGCACGCCCTCGAACGGCAGCGCGGACCACACCCGCAGCCCGTCGACGACGGCGGAGCGCGGGAGTGGATCCAATCGCGTGCGACACGAGTCGCACAGCGACACGTCCGGCTCGTCGCACCCCGCGCACTCCACGGGGAGCAGCAGCGCCGCGGCGTCGGCGAGCGCCGCGGCCACCCGCGCGGCGAAGGATCCCTCGCGCCGGGCGGCGGGCGGGGTCTGGTCCGGCGGGTGCGTCACACTTCGACCCTGTCCCGCGCAGCCGGCGGCGCGGGGTCCCGCGGCGAGGATGTGCACAGTCCCCCGCGGCGGACCGCCTGGGGAGGAGCGGGCGGGTCAGCGGGGCGTGCCCTGCTGGGTCGCCAGCACGAGGATGCCTGAGGCGGATTCCTGCCAGTTGGCGCCGCGGCGCACCAGGAGCGTGCCGTCCTCGGCGCGCAGCCGCACGTTCCCCGCCGCGGCGCCCCCCGCGATCGAGGTGACCGCGACCGGTGCCGCGGTCGACGTCGACGGCCCCCCGACGATCTGCTCGTGGACCGTCGCGGCCTCGCCGTCGACGACGAGCACGCCCACCGTGACCTCGTCCAGCCAGGCAAGGCTCCGGCCGGTGCCGGTGACGGTGCCGAGCAGGCGCGGGTCGCCGAGCCCGATGGGGACGTCGTCGGCGTCGCGGACGACGCCGGACACCCAGATCTCCAGACGGGAGCCGACCTCGACCACCGCCGCCAGCCGGGTCCCGTCGCGCGACATGGCCATCGCCGGCACCGACGCCGCGCCGGCGAAGGCGCCGGGCATCGGGACGGCGACGCCGTCGAGGGTGACGGCGATGAGTCCGGACGGTGCGCCCCGCGGGATGGACCACACCGTCCCGAAGCCGTCGATGGTGGGGTCCGCGAGCCCGGTGCGCTCGTCGACCACCGCGATCGACTCATCGTCGGCGACGCGGTACACCACGCCGTTGCGGCCCCGAAGCGTCGCGAGGTCGCGGTCGGGACCGAGCTGGATGGCCGTCGGGGCGAGCGTGGGCACGACCGCCGACAGCCCTTCGACGGGGGTGAGCTCGTCTCCGCTGAAGTACCCGAAGCCCTCCTCGATGAGCACGAGCGGCGGGGAGGACACGCGGGTGGACCGCGTCGCCAGGACGCCGGCATCCAGCGGCGCCTGGGCCACGGACATCTGCACGCGGGAGACCCCGGCGGAGGCCAGGCTCGCCTGCAGCTGGGTCAGCATGCGGTCGAGGGTGTCGGCGTCGAGACGGAGCGCGGCGTCGTTGAGCTCCACCTGCGCCACCCCCGACTCGACGGGCACGGCGGCGCGCACCGTGACCTCTTCGGGGAAGGCCGACACCACCGACTCCGCCAGCCACTCGCCGACCGGCCGGTTGACCAGGGCGTCGGCGATGCGGGTGGCCGCGTTCGTGGTGGGGAACCACCGCACGTCCGGCACGAGGTACTGCCATGTCGGGTCGAAGTAGGTCACCGCGTAGCGCTGGTAGACGCTGGGGAAGACGTCCCGGTCCAGCACGATGCCGTCGGGCGCCTCGGTGATGCGCCACTCGCCGTCGTCCTGCTGCGCGAGCCGGTACGACAGCGTCGTCGTGCCGGCATCCACGGGTTCGTACGCGCCCCGCTCGTCGACGGTGGCGATCGCGACCACCGAGACCGTCACGACGCCCTCCTCGGTCGCCTCGAACACCCGGTCGCCGGGGCGGACCACCGTGACCCCGGCCTCGGGGCGCCATGCGGTGAAACCGGCGTCGAGGAACTCCCGGGCACGCCCCCAGCTGTCGGTGGGTCCGGAGCCGGCGCGGATGAACCCCTCGACGATCTGCTCGGGGGTCGCCCCCGGCTGCGGCCGGTCGGGCAGGAAGATGGTGTCCTGCGGCGCATCGGTGGCATCGGCCTCCTGCCCCGGGTACACCGGCCCGCTGGTCGGCAGCCCCGCGCACGCCGAGAGCAGCAGGGCGAGGCACGCCACCACCGCGGCTCCGATCCGGCGCCGCGCGGTCACGTCGCCGCTCCCGCGGCGGGGGCGGTCCCGGCGGCCGCATCGGACTCCGGCACCTGGATCGGCTGGGTCAGCCCCAGCCCCTCCACGCCGGCACCGGTGTCGTCGGTGGGGTGCGCCTCGATCGGCGACGGCACCGGCTCGGTCCCCGCCCGACGGGGCAGGGTGAGGACGAAGTGGGACCCGCGGCCCGGCTCGCTCCACACCGTCACCTCGCCGCCGTGCAGGCGCGCGTCGCCCAGCGCGATCGACAGCCCGAGGCCCGTGCCGCCGATCGTGCGCGTGCGCGAGGGGTCGGCGCGCCAGAACCGGTCGAACACGCGCTCGGCCTCTTCGGGGCGCATGCCCAGACCGTAGTCCCGCACGCCCAGGGCGACGGCCTGCTGGTTGCTGTCGACGGTGACCACGATGGGCCGCCCCTCGCCGTGCTCGATGGCGTTGCCGAGCAGGTTGCGCACGACGCGCCGCACGCGGCGGGGGTCCATGTCGACGGGCGAGTAGCCGCCGGGGGCGACGAGGCGCACGTCGGTGCCGTGCTGCTCGGCCAGCTGGTGCATCGACGAGATGACGTCCTCGGCCAGGTGCGCCAGGCTCGTGGCTTCGAGCTCCAGCTGCACGGAGCCGGCGTCGTAGCGGCTGATCTCGAGCAGGTCGGTCAGCAGCGTCTCGAACCGCTGCACCTGGGCGTTGAGCAGTTCGCTGGCGCGCGCGGTGGTGGGGTCGAAGTCCTCGCGCTGGTCGTAGATCATGTCCGCCGCGAGCCGGATGGTCGTCAGCGGCGTCCGCAGCTCGTGCGAGACGTCCGAGACGAAGCGCTGCTGCACGAGCGACAGGTCCGCGAGCTCCTTGATCTGCGACTCGATGCTGTCGGCCATGGCGTTGAAGGAGCGCCCGAGCGTGGCCAGCTCGTCCTCGCCGCGCACCGGCAGGCGCACGCCGAGGCGGCCCGCCGCGAGCTGGGCGCTGGTCTCGGCGGCCTCGGCGATGGGGATCGTCACCGAGCGCAGGACGAACCACGAGATGCCGCCGATGAGCAGCACCAGGGCGATGCCCGAGAACCACAGGGTGCCGTGCACGAAGCCGAGCGTCTGGGCGGCGCCGGCCAGGTCGTACGCGAGGTAGAGCTCGTAGGGCCCGACGTCGGGCACCTCGAGCTGCTGGCCGATCATGATACCCGGGACGCTGCCGCCCTCGACGGGGAGCGCGACGGACTGCCACCACTGCTGACCCGCCCCGAGCTGGACCCGGTCGCGCAGCCCGGCGGTGATGATGTCCTCCGCCCACGGCGCCGTGGCGAAGTCCTGGGGCGCGTTGTCGGTCGGTGGACCGACGCGGAAGACCGCGATCATGTCGGCGGCCGCCTGCTGGCGCAGCTCGGTGTTGACCGCCGTCATGACGTTCTGCAGGCGCACCTGGTCGCCCTGCGTGGCGGCGCTGTCGAGCGTCGTCTGGGCCGCGGCGTTGGCCCGCTGGGCGTCGGTGAGCACCTGTCGCAGGCGCGAATCGAACAGGTCGTTCTGGATGGCCAGCGCCATCCACACGCACGCGATCGCCACCGCCAGGGACGTCAGTCCCAGGGTCACCACCAGGGTGCGGAAGCGCAGCGAGCGCCGCCACAGCCACGCGACGCGGCGCGGCCAGCTGCGCCACTCGCGCCACGAGTCCAGCGACGCCGTCGTCGCCGTCACCCCCGTGCCGGTCGAGAGCACGCCCGACCTCACACGACGGCGCCGGCGCGGTATCCGACCCCGCGCACGGTGGTGACGATCTTGGGGTTGTCGGGGTCGTTCTCGACCTTGGCGCGCAGACGCTGGACGTGGACGTTCACCAGTCGCGTGTCCGCCTTGTAGTGGTAGCCCCAGACCTGCTCGAGCAGCATCTCGCGCGAGAAGACCTGCTGCGGCTTGGACGCCAGCGCCACCAGCAGCTCGAACTCCAGCGGGGTCAGGCCGATGGGGGTGTCCCCGCGGCGGACCTCGTGCGCCGAGACGTCGACGACGAGATCGCCGATGCGCAGCACATCGCCGCTGGGGTTGCCGGCGGGGCGCAGCCGCGTCTTGATGCGGGCGACCAGCTCCTTGGGGTTGAACGGTTTGACGATGTAGTCGTCGGCTCCCGATTCCAGCCCCTTCACCACGTCGGCGGTGTCGGTGCGCGCGGTCAGCATGATGATCGGGATGCCGGATTCCGCCCGCACGCGCGTGCAGATCTCGATCCCGTCCATCCCCGGCAGCATGAGGTCGAGCAGGATGAGATCGGGACGCTCGGTGCGCCACGTCTCGACGGCCTGCGCCCCGTCGGCGCAGAAGACGGTGTCGAATCCCTCGGTGCGCAGCACGATGCCGATCATCTCGGCCAGAGCGGTGTCGTCGTCGACCACCAGGATTCGTGATGTCATGCTGCCGCGTCGTCCTTTGCGTCGGGAGGAGGACACGGCGATGACGGCACCGGTCCCCGTGCGCTTCCCACAGAGTAGTCGACGGGGCGGAGGGGTCCGCCCACCGCACGCCGTGCGTTCACCGAAGATCCCCCGCTGCTGTGACACGATAGGGGTCTTCCCGGCGGTCCGCGCTGGCCGCGCGCGCCACCCGGGTCGACGGACACGACCGCGAGGGGGATTCTCGTGACCGCCTATCCCGCCTGGACTCCGGCGTCGCGCCCGGGCATCATCCCGCTGCATCCGCTGCCCTTCGGCACGATCCTCGGGCGCTCGTTCACCGCGCTGCGTCAGAACCCGCGCGTCCTGCTGGGGTTCGCCCTGATCGTCCAGACCGCCGCCTATCTGCTGGTGATCGTCGCCGTGGGGGCGGTGGGAGTCGCGTCGTTCGCGCGGCTGGAGACCGTGCCGCCCGGCACGGACGAGTTCGACCAGATCGCGGCGGGGTCGCTGGCGCTCACGGCCGTCACCGGCTTCGTGCTGGGCCTCGGCGCCGGCGCGCTGGGCGTCATCGTCCAGGGGATCGTCGTCACCGAGGTCGCCCACGCCGCCGTCGCCGAGAAGCTGACCCTGCGGGCGCTGTGGCGGCGCGTGAAGCCTGTCGCATGGCGGCTCGTGGGCTACGCCATGCTGCTGGCGGGCGCAGTGATCGCGGTGATCGCCGCGGTCGGCGCCCTCGTCTTCGCGATCGGGGTGACGGCGCCCCCGGCCGCGGTGGCGCTGACGGTCCTCCTCGTCCTCGCCGCGATCCCCGTCGCCCTGTGGCTCACGACGAAGCTGCTGCTGGCGCCGGCCGCCATCATCCTCGAGCGCGCGACGATCCGGGCAGCGGTCGTGCGGGCATGGACCCTGGTGCGCGGCCGCTTCTGGTCCACGCTCGGCATCATCGTGATCATCTCGATGGCCTTCGGCGCGATCGCCCAGGTGGTGAGCCTGCCGTTCTCGTTCCTGGCGACCGGGGTCACGACGATCATCGCGCCGACCGGAGCGCCCGACATCGCAGCGGTCATCGGGACGGTCGTCACCCTCGTGCTCGTCCAGGCCGTCACCCTGCTCATCCAGTCCGTCGCCGTCGTCGTGCAGTCCACCGCGACCGCGATCGTCTACATCGACTGCCGGATGCGCCGCGAGGGGCTGGACCTGGATCTGCTGGCCTACGTCGAGCGTCGCGATGCCGGGGCGCCCGACCTCGCCGACCCCTACCTCGTGGGGATCGGCCGCGCGCTCGCCCGGCCTCCGGCCGCTCCGGCGGGGTATCCCGCCTCGCCGGCCTACGGACCCCCCGCGTACGCGCCTACCGCGTACGGCGCACCCCCCGCCTACGGCGCTCCAACGGCGTACGCTCCCCCGACCTACGGCGCCCCGCCCGCGTACGCTCCCCCGACCTACGGCACCCCGCCCGCGTACGCTCCCCCGGCCTACGGCACCCCGCCCGCGTACGCTCCCCCGGCCTACGGCACCCCGCCCGCGTACGCGCCTCCGGCCCCCGCGCCGTCGGCGGAGCAGGCGGCGCAGGCCGCGCCGCCTGCGGCCGACAGCGACCACGCACCGTGGGCGGCGCCGGGCGCGCCGTCGTCCGACGCGCCGGCACCGCCGCGGTGAGCGCGCTGAGGGTGCCCGGCGCGTCCGGGCCGCCCCTCGTCCCGGACCCGGACGAGGCGCGCCGGTGGGCCGAGCAGGAGCTCGCCGATCCCGCCTACGCGGCGGCCGAGCCGACAGCCTGGGACCGGATCGCGCGCGCTGTGGGCGACTTCTTCGCGAGCCTGTTCTCGCCCGAGGTGCCGTCGGGATTCGAGCCGGCCTTCGCCCTCGTGGCGGCGATCGTGGTCGCCGGCATCATCGTGGCGGCCTTCGTCGTCTGGGGCGTGCCCCGAGCCGGCCACCGGGCGCGATCCCAGCCTGCGCTGCTCTTCGCCGAGGACGACGCCCGCACCGCCGCCGAGCTCCGGCAGGACGCCGCCGCCCGCGCCGCCCGAGGGGAGTGGGACGCCGCCGTCGTCCTGCGGTTCCGGGCCCTCGCTCGCAGCACCGTCGAGCGGGGCGTGGTCGACACCCCGCCCGGGACGACGGTGCACGGCTTCGCCCGCGCGGCGGCCCGCGCCTTCCCCGCCCAGGCGGCGGGGCTCGAGCGCGCCGCGACCGCATTCGACGACGTGCGCTACCTGCGCCGCCCCGGCACCGAGGCGCTCTACCGCACCGTGGCCGAGGCCGACGACGCGCTGGCCGGCGCCCGACCCGTCCTGACCGTGCCGGCATGACCGGCGTCGACGTGTCCTCGACGGCGCGGGCGACCCTCGCCGGGCCTCGTCCCCGCCGCATCGGCGCATGGGTCGCGATCGGCGTGGCGCTCCTACTCGTCGGCGGCGCGGGCGCCGCCCTCTCGGACCTCGGCCAGCGGGTCGAGCGCGGCACCCTGGACCCGGAGTCCGCCGGTCCCGGCGGCACGCGCGCGATCGTGCGCATCCTGGAGCGCAACGGCGTCGAGGTGATCCTCACGCGCAGCCGGGCCGAGGCCGCCGCGCTCCTGTCGGAGGAGCCCCGCACCCTGGTGCTGCCCGACGCGCCGGCGCTGTCGGACCAGGGGCTCGCCGCCCTCGCCGCGGACGCCGCCGACCTCGTCGTGCTCGACCCCCGATCCCGGACGCTGGACCTCTTCCTCTCGGGCTCGGCCCCGGCCGGCCGCGCCGGCGACGAGACGGCGGCAGCCGAGTGCGCCGTCGCGGCGGCCGACCGCGCGGCGCGGATCGAACCCGGCGCGGTGTATTCGGCCGGGCCCGGCGTCGCGGCGTGCTTCCCGGCGGCCGGCGGGGCCGGGCTCCTCGTACACGAGTCGGGTACGAGGCGTGCGTGGGCCTTCGACGCGCGCGCGGTGATCGCCAACGACTCCCTCGCACGATCGGGTCACGCCGCCCTTGGCCTCGGTATCCTGGGCGGCCACCCCACGGTGGTCTGGTACCTCCCCACCCTGGGCGACTCCGACCTCGAGGACACCGATCCCTCCCTCGGAGAGCTGACCCCGCCGTGGGTGAGCCCCGTCATCGTCGTGCTGCTGGCCGCCGGGCTCGCTGCGGCGATCTGGCGCGGGCGCCGGTTCGGGCCGCTCGTGGCCGAGAGACTGCCGGTCACCGTCCGCGCCGGCGAGACCGCCGAGGGTCGCGCGCGTCTGTATGCCCGAGCCCGCGACACCGCACACGCGGCCCGCCTGCTGCGCCGGGGCTCGCAGGAGCGCATCGCCCGGATGCTCGGGCTCGGCGCCACCGCGAGCGCACCCGCCGTCGCCGATGCGGCGGCTGCGGCATCCGGCGCCGACCCGCGCGCCGTGCGCGGCGTCCTCGTGGACGACACCCCCGCCGGCGACGCCGACCTCGTGAGATTGAGCACGGCGCTTCGAGACCTGGAGCGCGCGGTGCATGCCGCGACCCGATACGAAAGGAACCCGCGATGACCGAGCCCCGGCCCGACGACAGCGCGCCCGACCACCGAGCACTGCGAGAGGCGATGAACCGCGTCCGCACCGAGGTGGGCAAGGCGGTGGTGGGGCAGGACGGCACCGTGACGGGCCTGCTCATCGCGCTGCTGGCCCGCGGCCACGTCCTGCTGGAGGGGGTGCCCGGCGTGGCGAAGACACTGCTCGTGCGCTCGCTCAGCGCCGCCCTCGGGCTCGAGACGCGCCGGGTGCAGTTCACTCCCGACCTGATGCCCGGCGACGTCTCGGGCTCGCTCGTGTACGACGCCCGGACGGGTGAGTTCGAGTTCCGCCCGGGGCCGGTGTTCACCCACGTCCTGCTGGCGGACGAGATCAACCGCACGCCCCCGAAGACGCAGGCCGCCCTGCTCGAGGCGATGGAGGAGCGCCAGGTCTCGGCGGACGGCGTCACACGGCCGCTGCCGGACCCGTTCCTCGTGGCGGCGACCCAGAATCCCATCGAGCACGAGGGCACCTACACCCTGCCCGAGGCGCAGCTGGACCGGTTCCTGCTGAAGCTCGTCGTCGACCTGCCCCCGCGAGAGGCGGAGTTCGCGGTGCTGCGCCGGCACGCGAGCGGGTTCGATCCGCGCGACCTGCCGGCGGCGGGCCTGTCGCCGGTGGTGACGGCCGATGAGATCCGCGCGGCGCAGCGGGCCGCGGCATCCGTCACCGTGTCCGATGACCTGCTGGGGTACGTCGTCGACCTCGCCCAGGCGACGCGGCGGAGCCCCTCCGTCCAGCTGGGTGTGAGCCCGCGAGGGTCCACGGCGCTGCTGGCCGCGGCGAAGGCGTGGGCGTGGCTCGGCGGCTACCCCGCCATCACCCCCGACCACGTCCAGACCATGGTCGTCCCCACGTGGCGTCACCGCATCCGGCTGCGGCCCGACGCCGAGCTGGAGGGCGTGTCGGTCGACGCGGTCCTGGGCTCGGTGCTGCAGCAGACGCGCGTGCCCATCTGATCGGCCGCACGTGTTCGTCACCGGTCGTCTTCCCCTCCTCGTCGCCGCGGGCGCGCTGCCCGTGATCCTGGTCTCGCTCGCCGGAGCGGACGCGTGGCTCGCCGCGGCGGGCTGGCTCGCGGTGTGCGGGCTGCTCGCCGCCGCCGACGTCGCCGCCGCGCCGGAGCCCCGGCGGCTCGTCGTCCGGAGGGATCTTCCTCAGCGCGTGCGCCGGGATGAGGCGGCGATGTCCACGCTGATCCTGCGCAACACCGGCGACCGGCGCCTGCGAGGACGGATCAGGGACGCGTGGCAGCCGACGGCGGGAGCCCCGCCGGAGCGTCCGCGCATCGACATCCCGCCCGGCGAGGCGCGGCGGGTGACCATCCCGCTGCTCCCCCGCCGGCGGGGCGAGCTGCGCAGCGAGTTCGTCGTCGTCCGCGCCACCGGGCCGCTGGGGATCGCCGGCCGTCAGCGACGTCTGGACGCCCCGGGCGCCGTGCGGGTGCTGCCGCCGTTCACGTCCCGGCGCCACCTGCCCTCGCGCCTGGCCCGGCTGCGCGAGCTCGACGGCAACACCAGCGTGCAGGTGCGCGGCCAGGGGACCGAGTTCGACAGCCTGCGCGAATACGTCCGCGGCGACGACGTGCGCTCGATCGACTGGCGGGCGACGGCCCGCGCGGGCACGACGATGCTGCGCACCTGGCGGCCGGAGCGCGATCGCCACGTCGTGATCCTCATCGACACCGGGCGCACCGCCGCGGCCCGCGTGGGCGACGGGGTGCGCCTGGACGCCGCCATGGAGTCCGCCCTGCTGCTGGCGGCGCTCGCCACACGCGCCGGCGATCATGTCCACCTGCTGATGTTCGACCGCGTCACGCGCGCCCGCGTCACGCGCGCCGACGGCCCGTCGCTGCTGCCGGCGCTCGTGGACGCGATGGCCCCGGTGCACGCGCAGCTGATCGACACCGACTGGGATGCTGCGACCGCCGCGCTGCGCGGGTTCACGACCCGCCCGTCGCTCGTGGTGCTGCTGACGGCGCAGGACGCTCCGGACGCCGCTCGCGGCTTCCTCGGGTCGCTCCCCGCGCTCACCGCGCGTTCGGTCGTGCTGGTGGGCACCGTCACCGGGGACCGCGAGCCCCTTCCCGAGCGCCCGGACGCCGAGGACGTCTACCGCGAGGCGGCACGCGAGCGCACCGCACGCGAGGCGGCGAGCGTCGCCTCGGCGATCGTGCGGGCCGGGGGCGAGGCGATCGCGGCGTCACCCGATGAGCTGCCGCCCCGCATCGCCGACCGGTACCTGGCGCTCAAGGCGGCAGGACGGCTGTGACGGCGCCGCGCGCGCTATCCTCGCGACGAGAGAAGGAGCCGCCATGCCGGATGCCGTCACCGCCCACACCATGACGCAGAGGCTCGTCGCCGAGGCCCTCGGGACGTTCCTCCTGGTGTTCGGATCGATCAGCACCGCGCTGTTCGCCTCGGATGCCGGCACGGGCGCCAACGGCACGTCCGTCGGCGTGGGATTCGTGGGGGTCGCGCTGGCGTTCGGGCTCACCCTGATGGCGGCGATCTACACGTGGGGACCGGTCTCGGGAGGACACTTCAATCCCGCGGTCACTGTGGGGCTCGCCGCGGCCGGGCGCTTCTCGTGGCGCGAGGCCCCGGGCTACGTCGTCGCGCAGGTCGTCGGCGGCGTCGTCGCGACCACCTTCATCGTCCTCATCGGCGTCTTCGGGCCGGGCTCCTGGCTCGGCGACGCGCAGAACGCCGGGTTCGCCAGCAACGGCTGGGACGAGCTCTCCCCCGGCGGCTTCGGCTTCGGCGCGGCGGTCACCGCCGAGATCCTCTTCACCGCCGTCTTCCTGCTGGTGATCCTGGGAGTCACCCACCCGCAGCGCGGGACCGCGGGCTTCGCCGGGATCGCGATCGGCCTGACCCTCACCGTCATCCACCTCGCCTCGATCCCCATCGACAACACCTCGGTCAACCCCGCCCGGTCCCTCGCGACCGCCCTCTACGGCGGCGGCATGGCGCTCGCGCAGCTGTGGGCGTTCATCGTGTTCCCCCTCGTGGGCGGCCTCATCGGCGGCCTGGTGCACCGCGCGCTCCTCGAGCGCGGCGGCGTCCCGCCCGCAGCCGGCGAGGCTCGCGTCCGCTGACGCGGAAAGGCC
Source organism: Microbacterium aureliae (assembly GCF_054780155.1). Taxonomy (NCBI): domain Bacteria; kingdom Bacillati; phylum Actinomycetota; class Actinomycetes; order Micrococcales; family Microbacteriaceae; genus Microbacterium; species Microbacterium aureliae. Next base: position 1,089,507 of record NZ_BAAGWW010000002.1, on the reverse strand, counting down.
CGCCCCCTTGTCGGGGACGGGCCTTCGCGATCGGCGGGCGATCAGCGCAGGTCGAAGCGGTCCAGCTCGGTGACCTTGCCCCACGCCGCGGCGAAGTCGCGGACGAACTTCTCGCCGGCGTCGTCCGAGGCGTAGACCTCGGCCAGCGCACGCAGCTCGGAGTTCGAGCCGAACAGCAGGTCGACGCGGGTGCCCACGCCCACCGGCGCACCGGAGCCGTCCTTGGTGCCCGCGAAGGCCTGGGCGCCCTTGTCCAGCGGCTTCCACGTCGTCCCCAGGTCCAGCAGGTTGACGAAGACGTCGTTGCTGAGGACGCCGGGGCGATCGGTGAAGACACCGTAGGACGAGCCGTCCCAGTTGGCGCCGAGGGCGCGGAGCCCCCCGACCAGCACGGTCATCTCGGGGGCGCTCAGGGTCAGCAGGTTGGCCCGGTCGATGAGGTGGTGCTCCTGCGGCAGCGTGGCGGCGGGTCCGTAGTAGTTGCGGAATCCGTCGGCCACCGGCTCGAGGAACGAGAAGGACAGCTCGTCGGTCTGCTCCTGCGAGGCGTCGGTGCGGCCGGGGTGGAAGGGCACCTCGACGTCGACGCCGGCATCCTTGGCCGCCTTCTCGACCGCGGCGTTGCCGGCGAGTGCGATCAGGTCGGCGAGCGAGACCTTCGTGCCGTCGGTGCGTGCGGCGTCGAAATCGGCCTTGACCGACTCCAGCACCGCGACGACCTTCGACACCAGCTGCGGGTCGTTGACCTGCCAGTCCTTCTGCGGGGCGAGGCGGATGCGGGCGCCGTTGATGCCGCCGCGCTTGTCGCTGCCGCGGAACGAGGACGCCGCCGCCCACGTGAACCGCACGAGCTCTGAGACGCTCAGGCCCGAGGCCAGGACCGCGTCCTTCAGCTCGCGCGCGGCCGCGGCGTCGATCAGCGGGTGGTCGACCGCGGGAACCGGGTCCTGCCAGATGAGCTCCTCGGCGGGGACCTCGGGTCCGAGGTAGCGCGCGATCGGGCCCATGTCGCGGTGGGTCAGCTTGAACCACGCACGGGCGAACGCGTCGCCGAAGGCCACCGGGTCGTCGCGGAAGCGCTGCGAGATCCGGTCGTACTCCGGGTCCACGCGCAGTGCGAGGTCGCTGGTCAGCATGCGGGGCTCGCGGCGACCGTCCGAGTGCGCCAGCGGCACCATGTCGGCGCCGCCGCCGTTGACGGGTCGCCACTGGTGGCCGCCGCCGGGGCTGCGCATGAGCTCCCACTCGTAGGCGTAGAGGATGTGGAAGTACTCGTTGTCCCAGCGGGTGGGGTGGTACGTCCACGTCACCTCGAGGCCCGACGTGATGGTGTCATCGCCCTTGCCGGTGCCGAAGTTGTTCTTCCAGCCCAGACCCTGCATCTCGAGGCCGGCCGCCTCGGGGTTGCTCTCGAGGTAGGTGTCGGGCGCGGCGCCGTGGGTCTTGCCGAAGGTGTGGCCGCCGGCGATGAGCGCCACGGTCTCTTCGTCGTTCATGCCCATGCGACCGAAGGTCTCGCGGATGTCGCGGGCCGACGCCAGCGGGTCGGGGTTGCCGTTCGGGCCCTCGGGGTTGACGTAGATGAGGCCCATCTGGACCGCGGCCAGGGGCCGCTCCAGCTCCCGGTCGCCGCTGTAGCGCTCGTCGGCGAGCCACGTGGTCTCGGGACCCCAGTACACGTCGTCGTCCGGCTCCCACACGTCGGGGCGCCCGCCGCCGAAGCCGAAGGTGTTGAAGCCCATGGACTCCAGCGCGACGTTGCCGGCGAGGATCATCAGGTCGGCCCAGGACAGATTCTGGCCGTACTTCTTCTTCACGGGCCACAGCAGACGGCGCGCCTTGTCGAGGCTGACGTTGTCGGGCCAGCTGTTCAGCGGGGCGAAGCGCTGCATGCCCGCGCCACCGCCGCCGCGCCCGTCGGTCACCCGGTAGGTGCCGGCGCTGTGCCAGGCCATGCGGATCATGAACGGCCCGTAGTGGCCGAAGTCCGCGGGCCACCAGTCCTGCGAGTCGGTGAGCAGCTGCTCGATGTCCTTCTTCACCGCGGCGAGGTCGAGCTGTGCGAAGGCGGCCTTGTAGTCGAAGTCCTCGGCGAGGGGGTTGGCGACGGCGGGGTTCTTTGCCAGCACCTTGAGGTTCAGCTGGTTGGGCCACCACACGCGGTTGGCCGAGCCCACCGTCGGGTGCGGCTGCGCGCCCGACCACGCCGGCGTCGCGACGCCGGCGGCATCGCCGTGGATGACCGGGCACCCGCCGAGGTCCTCGTTGGAGCGGGGGCGGTCCTCGCCGTCCTCGCGCTCGTCGACCGGGGTGTCGATGTCGGTGACGGCGTGGTCGATGTCGGTCGGGTTCTCGCCGATCTCGGGCACGACGTTCTCTTTGTCGGTCATGGGTGTCCTTCCATTCGCGGGCGGGTTCGGGCAGGTGGGATCAGGCGGCGGCGCACGCGGCGCAGCGGCCCCAGAAGGTGACCTCGGCGGCCTGGACGGTGAAGCCGCGGTCGTCCGAGGGCACCAGGCACGGTGCGGCGCCGACGGCGCAGTCGACGTCCTCGACGCGGCCGCAGCCCGTGCACACCAGATGGTGGTGGTTGTCGGCGACGCGCAGCTCGAACAGGCCGGGGCGGCCTGCCGGCTCGATGCGGCGGGCGAGCCCGGCGTCGACGAAGTCGGCGAGGGCGTTGTACACCGACTGCAGGCTCGTCGCCGGCAGGCTCCGGACGACCGAGCGGTACAGGTCGTCGGCGCTCGAGTGGGGGTGCGCCGCGAGGGCGTCGAGCACCGCGCGCCGGGGGTCGGTCACGCGCAGGCCCGCCTCGCGCAGCCGTGCGGCAGGATCTGCCGGGGCATGCGCGCGCGGGGACGTCATGCGGACCAGTCTAGTCCTTGTTTTGAACAATTCAAAAGAAATCCCGGATGCCGTCACCCGGCGACGAGCGTGGGCGTCCCCGCCTCGTACTCGGTGAGATCGCCGCTCTCGCCGAGCCGCCATGCGCGTCGCCCCACGACGAGCATGTAGACGAGGAAGAGCGCCAGCGCGGCCGCCCCGATGCCGATCTTCACCAGCCAGGGCCAGGGCTGACCGGTGACGAACCCCTCGATCAGCCCGGCGACCGCCAGAGCGAGCACGAGGCCCAGGGCCACCGCCGCCAGCGACCTGCCCGCCTCTGCGAGCGCCTCGGCGCGCCGCCGCCGTCCGGGCGCCACCCACGCCCAGAAGACGTGCAGCCCTGCCGCCCCCGCGACGAAGATGCAGGTGAGCTCGAGCAGGCCGTGCGGAAGGATGTACAGCACGAACACGTCGCCGCGGCCGAAGGCGAGCATGACCGCAGCGGCGGTCCCCACCCCCACGGCGTTCTGCACCAGGACCATCAGGGGCCAGATCCCGGTGACGCCGAACAGGACGCACTGCGCCGCGATCCAGGCGTTGTTCGTCCACACCGTCCCGGCGAACACCGCGGCGGGATTCTCGCTGTAGTACTGCGTGAAGTCGTTCTCGGCGTACTGCTCGAGCTGCGCCTGCGGACCCAGGCTGGCGATGAGAGCGGCATCCCCCGAGATCCACAGCGCGACCACGAGAGCCACCAGCACGAAGGCGACGGCCACCGCGCCGGTGGTCCACCGCACGCGGTAGAGGGCCGCCGGCAGCTGCAGGGCGAAGAAGCGCGGGATCTGGCGCAGGACGTTCTCGGGGGCGCCGGTCAGGCGCAGCCGCGCCCGCCCGAGCATCGTCGAGACGTGGTCGCCGTGCGGCGTGCGGCCGGCGGACGTCTTGATGTCGGCCAGATCCGCCGACGCCGCCTGGTACCGGGTGACGAGCTCGTCGACCTCTTCACCGGTCAGCCGGCGTGCCCGGCTGAGGGCGTCCAGTCGCTCCCACTCCGCCCGGCGGGCTGCGGTGAGGGCGTCGAGGTCCATTTGGTTTACTGTACCCATGCCCGCCGTCGACGGCCCCGCCCCCGCACGCCCCGCGCGGGCCCTCGTCGAGATCCACCAGGACGAGGTGCTCACCGGCGAAGCCGTGGCCCTCGACGTCCAGCCGCTCGGGTTCTTCCTGCGGGGGCTCGGCGCCCTGATCGACATCGTCATCGGCGTCGCGGCGCTCATCGTCTTCGCGATCGTCGCGGTGCGCCTGGTCGAGGGCGGTCTGCTCGCCGAGAGCACCGTCCCGATCCTCACGATCGTCGTCCTCGTGCTCGTCACCGTCGTCCTGCCGACGGCGGTCGAGACCAGCACCGGCGGCCGCAGCCTCGGCCGCCTGGCCGTGGGCGGGCGGATCGTGCGCACCGACGGCGGCGGAGCGGGGTTCCGGCACGCCCTGATCCGTGCACTCGTCGGGGTGTTCGAGCTGTGGTTCACCTTCGGCGCCGTCGCCGCGCTCGTGGGCGCCTTCACCCCCCGCTCGCAGCGGCTCGGCGATCTGGTCGCCGGCACGTACTCCGAACGCACCCGCACACCGAATCTCCCCCCGGCGTCGCCCGGCGTCCCGCCTCAGCTCGCCGGCTGGGCGCAGACCGCGGACGTTGCGCGCCTGCCGGACGCGCTCGCGCGGCGCCTGTCGCAGTTCGCCGCGAACGCAGCCCACATGGAGCCGGGCGCCCGTGCGCGCCTGGCGGCAGCCCTCGGCCGCGAGGCGGCGGCGTTCGTCTCGCCGATTCCGGCCGCGGACCCCGAGACGCTCGTCCGCGCGGTCGTCGCCGTCCGTCGCGACCGCGAGCTGCGCGCCCTTCAGCTGCAGCAGGCGCGCGTCGGCGCACTGCTGGGCAGGGCGGGCCCGGGCGCCTCGGCGGGTTGAGGTCCCGGCATCCCGCCGGATGGCTCAGTACCGGTAGTGGTCCAGCTTGTAGGGACCGTCGACCGGGACGCCCAGGTACGCCGCCTGCTCGTCGCTGAGGGTCGTCAGCTCGACCCCGAGGGCGGGAAGGTGCAGACGGGCGACCTTCTCGTCGAGGGTCTTCGGCAGCGTGTAGACGCCGGTCGGGTACTCCTCGGGCCGCGTGAACAGCTCAAGCTGGGCGAGCACCTGGTTCGAGAACGACGCGCTCATGACGAACGAGGGGTGGCCGGTGGCGTTGCCGAGATTCATCAGGCGGCCCTCGCTGAGCACCAGCACGCTGCGGCCGGTGGGCAGGCGCCACTCGTGGACCTGCGGCTTGATCTCGATGCGCTCGGCGCCGGGGATGGCCGCCAGGCCCGCCATGTCGATCTCGTCGTCGAAGTGGCCGACATTGCCGACGATCGCGAGGTGCTTGAGCCCGAGCAGGTGCTCCGCCGTGACGACCCGCGTGTTGCCGGTGCCGGTGATGACGATGTCGACGTCGCCCACGACGGACTCGAGAGCGGCGACCTGGAAGCCGTCCATGGCGGCCTGGAGGGCGCAGATCGGGTCGATCTCTCCCACGATCACGCGGGCGCCCTGACCGCGCAGCGCCTCGGCGGCGCCCTTGCCGACGTCGCCGTACCCGGCGACGAACGCGACCTTCCCGCCCATCAGGACGTCGGTGGCGCGGTTGATGCCGTCGGGCAGCGAGTGACGGATGCCGTAGATGTTGTCGAACTTCGACTTCGTGACCGAGTCGTTGACGTTGATGGCCGGGAAGAGCAGACGACCGGATGCCGCGAGCTCGTACAGCCGGTGGACGCCGGTGGTGGTCTCCTCGGTGACGCCGATCAGCCCGGCGGCCATGCGGGTGAACCGCTGCGGGTCGGCGGCGAGGCTGGCCCGGAGCGTCTCGAGGACGATGCGGTACTCCGCCGAGTCCTCGGAACGGGGCTCGGGGACGGCGCCGTCACGCTCGAACTCCACGCCCTTGTGCACCAGGAGCGTGGCGTCGCCGCCGTCGTCGAGGATGAGGTTCGGACCGTCGAAGCCCTCGGCGGACCAGTCGAAGATGCGGTCGGCCAGGCGCCAGTACTCCTCGAGGGTCTCGCCCTTCCAGGCGAAGACGGGCACGCCTGCCGGCTGGTCGGCGGTGCCGTGGGGTCCGACGACGACAGCGGCGGCGGCCTCGTCCTGGGTCGAGAAGATGTTGCAGCTGGCCCAGCGGACCTGGGCTCCGAGCGCGGTGAGCGTCTCGATGAGGACGGCGGTCTGCACCGTCATGTGCAGCGACCCGGCGATGCGGGCGCCCTTCAGCGGCTGGGACGGCCCGAACTCCTCGCGCAGCGCCATGAGGCCCGGCATCTCGTTCTCGGCGAGGCGGATCTGGTGGCGGCCGACGGCGGCGAGGCCGAGGTCGGCGACCTCGAACTCGAGCGTGCGCGGACGGGCGGGCGTGTCGATGGTCATCCCGCCATTGTCCCATCCCCCGGGATGGGGGCGCTCACCGCGCTCTCAGGCGCGGAGCGTCTCGTGACGCACGACGACCCACCCGCGGGGAACCGACAGGCGGTCGGTGTGGATCGCGCACAGGTCGTGCGCGTGCGGGTCGGCGGCCTGGCCGAGGGGGCCGAGGGCGGCCATCTGGTCGCCGTAGTCGTAGGTCAGGGTCGACACCGCCTCGCGGGCGCACCCGACCTTGGAGCAGAGTCTTTCGCGCATCGCCGCTCACGCTACCCGCGCGGTGCGGCACCGGGCGGAAGCCGCGCCGGTCGGCCGCATAGGATGGCGGCATGGCGTGGCGACGGACGAGAAGCTCCTCGGCGGAGCGGACGCCCGCCCGGCCGTCCCGCCACGGCCGTCACGGCCGGCAGGGGCGCAGCCCTGTGGTCCGGCCCCCGCTGCCGCCGCTGGAGACGCGCGTGGACCGGTTCGACCTGGCCGTGGGCACGGCCGCGGAGTTCCTGCGCTCGGCATGGCCGGAACTGCGCGACGTGAGCTTCGAGATCGCCGACATGCCGTCGCGGGCCGACGAGGACGGCATCCCCCGATGGTCGGTCCAGTCCGAGGCGAAGCGCATCATCCTCTACCGGCTGCCGATCGAGCGCCTGGGCCATCCGCATCGCGACGACGAGCTGCACCGCCGCATGATGGTGGAGAGCAGCGTCTTCCGCGCGGCGGCGGAATACCTCGACCGCGACCCGTGGGACCTCGGCCCCGAACGGTTCCGCTTCTTCTGAGGCCGGTGGGCGCCCCGGTCAGGGATAGACGACGATCGGGCGGGCCGCGGCATCCGCAGACCAGAGGGGGTATCCGGCGAGCGCGCCGTCCCCCGCCATCGAGATCCCGGCGCGCACCGACCCCTCCCCCGGGTCCAGCCGGTAGACGGTCTGCGCCCGCAGCGGCACGGCGGCCGACGTCCCCGGGGCGACGGTGATCCGCTGCGGGTCGTCGCCGCCTGCGACGGTGAGCTCGGCCACGACGGGCTCCGCCCCGGCGTTGCCCACGACGAGGGTGGCCGCCGCGCCGGCCGGCACGGCGAACAGGCTCGGGGCCTCCACCGCCGGCGCGGGCGCGTACCAGGCGAAGTCGTCGCCGGCGTCGAAGCCCGTAGCCTGCCGGGCCCCGGCGACGACCGGGGCATCGGCATCCACACGCACCGTGTAGAGCCCCTCGGCGAGCCCCTCGAGGCTCACCTCGGTGGGGACGCCCGCCGTCAGCGGCACGTTCCCGATCGTGAGGGCCGACGCGGAGCCGCCCACCTTGGTCGCGGTCACTGTCGCGGTGGCGTCCCGTGACGGCGAAAGGATGCGCACGAGGCTCGTGGCGTCCTGACCCCGCACCGGGGAGGCGGTCACGCGTACCCCCTCCATGATCTGGACGGCCTCGGGCTCGACGACGGGGCCGACCTGATCGGCTCCGCCCGGTTCGAGCACCCGGGTGATCGAGGCCTGCAGCGAGGCCTGCACCGGCGCGCCCGTGGCCGTGACGCGGACGACCGGGCTCTCGGCACCCAGGGCGAGGCCCGACAGCGGAAGCACCCGCTGGGTGCCCGGGGGGAGCACGAGGCCTGCCCCGCCCGCGGGGACGGCCGGCCCCTCGGCGCCGAAGACGGTGAGGTCCACCGTCGCCGGCACGGTGCCGGGATTGCCGAGGATCACCAGGTCGGCGGCGCCCGTGGTGGCGGCGCCGCCGACGAGCCAGGATTCCAGCAGCGGGGGGCGGCACGCCGACGCCGCGAAGCCCGCGATGTCCTCGTCGCGGATCGTGGCCGAGCCCGCCGCGGCGATGTCGGTGCGCGAGCGGCCGTCGGGGGCCGCGACGAACACCTGCGCCCCCTCGTCGACACCGGGCGCGGGCGGCGCCAGTCGCGACCATTCGGCTTCGGGAGCGCCCGGCTCGCCGCCGAAGGTGACGCTCTGCGACGTGGCGCCGGCGATGCTCGCGGCGTCCTCCACGTCCCGGCCGAGGACGAGCAGCCCGCCCGCGCACGAGAGCACGGATGCCGAGGGGGCGGGCACCGCGGCGATCCGCACCGGCTCGCGGGTCAGGGTCGGCCAGGGCACCGACACCGCCGTCACGGCGGCGACGACGGCCGCGGTCGACACCAGCGTGCCCGCGACCATGCGCGTGCTCGTGGGGGCCCAGCGGAACCGGCGTGCGTCGCTCATCGGACCTCCCTCCAGTGCGGACCCACGATGCGGGGCTTGCGCCGGGCCGCCCGCCGCGAGGCGGCGGTCGGCAGCGCGAGCAGCAGCGCGATGGCGATGACCGCCACCTGCGAGGCGGCGATCAGCGTCGCGAGATCCGCCGTCCCCGCACCGGCGTCCGCCCGCGGCGAGAGGTCGCCGTCCACGCGCCACAGCGTGCCCTTGTCGGTCTCGCCGACGGCGTCCAGCCGGTCCCGCTGGTCGAGCGCGTTGACCGCGGTGATCCGCATCGTCCGCGCGGCGTCGGACTCGGGCGCCGCCGCGGGTGCCAGCAGGACGAAGCCGACGCCGGCGTCGGCCAGTCCCGCCACGACGTCCTCGGCGGCGGGCGTCAGCAGGTCGGCGGCGAGCTCGGCGAGCCGGACGTCGGCGGGGCCGACCTCGGTGCGCGTGGCGACGATCGTGGACTGCGCGCCGAGCGTCTCGCCGGCGCCCCACACCACCTGGGCGGCGACGCCGCCGGAGTTCTGGGGAGTGAGGACGATCGTCCCGAGGTCGGGGTCGTCACGCCCCTCGGCAGCCACGTAGGCGGGCAGGGTGCTGGCAGGCCCGTTGGTGAGGACCGCGGTGCCGCGGATCATCGACGTGAGCGAGGGGACGGCCAGGGCGGCCACACCCAGGCACACCACGACCGCGACCAGCGCGCGAACGGGCTCGAGCCTCGGGGCGAGGCCGGCATCCAGTGCGACGAGGGCGCCGCCGAGGGCTCCGAGCCACGCCAGGCTGAGGCCGGCGCCGGGCCAGAGCGCGACGGCCTGCGACTGCGCGGCGGCCACGCTGACCCCCACCGCGAGGGTGGCGGTGGCGATGCCCGCGGCAGCCACCACGAGCAGCACGATGCCGGCGGCCCATCGCTGGGTCACGGGGGCGATGACCGCCAGCACGGCCAGCGGCGCGGCCAGCAGCGGCACCCACCACAGCGGGACGCCGGGCAGCAGCGTCTGCCACCCCGCGAGGTCGGGCGTCGGGATGCCGGAGGTCAGCAGCGCGCGCCCGGCGGCGTCGGCGGCCACCTGCGGACCGGCCCAGGGCAGGCCGGGGTCGGCCAGCAGGCTCCAGGGCGCGCCGCGGGCCACCGCGTTCCACACCAGCGGCACCGCGATGACGGCGGCGGGCACCAGCAGCCACACCAGCCGGCTCACCCCTCGGCCGCCGCGCGTGATGATCGCGATGACGACCGCGGTGAACCACAGCACGATGAGCGCGGGGGTGAGGGACGGCGCGCACGCGAGCACGGCCACGAGCAGGAGCGAGGCGGTCCCCGCGCCCGACCACGACCGGTGGGCCACGGACCCCGAGTACAGCAGCCACGGCAGCAGCAGGTGGACCAGCACGCCCGCCGGGCGCCCGTCCACCAGCGCGACGAGGAAGGTGGGGGCAAGGGCCCACACCACCCCGCCGGCGGAGCGCAGCAGGGACCGATCGGTCACGCGCGTCGCGGCGAACCAGCCGCCCAGGGCGGCCAGCGGCAGGGCGAGCACCCACAGCACCACCAGCGACAGCGACGGCCGCCAGGCCGTCAGGCTGCCGAGGACGGCGATCACCGCGGCGAAGGGGTCGGCGGGACCTGCGCTGTCCAGTCCCAGCGCACGCTGGCCGTAGGCCGCGTCGGCCCACAGCTGGCCGACCGTGGCGCGCAGCGGCAGCAGCGCACCCCCGCCGATCACCGGCCACGCCAGGAGCGCCGTGAAGAAGGATGCCGAGGCGACGAGCGCCGCCAGCACCAGCCACGCACCCCCTCCCGAGAAGAAGCGGAGCTCCCCGCGGTGATGCCGGCCGGCGGAGTCGTCCGCCTCGTCCTCGGCGTGCTCGCGCTCCTCGGCGCGCGAGACGCGGAGCCCTGCCAGCTGCGACCACGACACACGGCGGGTGGCGGCGATGCGGGTGCGCGCCCGCGCGACGGCGAGGATGCGGACCGCGGCGACGGCCGCCGCCCCCCACTCGGGCAGGATGAGCGACGGATGCTTGCGCACGAGGTGCAGGATCGTGCGTCCCGCTGCGGCCGGAAGTATCGCGAGCCACAGCAGCGGCACGGCGGCGGCGGGGGCGTACGCCATCCGGCGGTGCAGGCGCGCGACGCGGGAGGCGTAGGCCAGGCGGCGCCGGCGCGCCGGGTACAGCGGGGAGGGCATCCCCGCCACACCATCGCCCGAGACGGCGACGAGGGCCGCGGGGGCGAGGATCACGCGCGCGCCCGCCAGCCGCGCCCGGATGCCGAGGTCCAGTCCCTCGTCGGCGCCCGAGAGCCCCGCGTCGAGGCCGCCGAGCGTGCGCCAGGCGTCGGCGCGGACGAGGATGCCGCGCACGTCCGCCCCCATCACGTCGTCGCGGCCGTCGTGCTGGCCCTGATCGAACTCGCCGTCGGCGAGCCCCACGGTGCGGCCGAACCGGTTGATGGAGACGCCCAGCGAGACGATCACCGTGCGGTCGTCCCACCGCACGAGCTTGGGCGCGACGAAGGCGACCGACGGCGCGAGCTCCAGGGCGCCGGCGAGATGGCCGAGGGCCTCGGGCTCGGGCGCGGTGTCCTGCGCGAGCAGCCACACCGCATCGGCATCCGGATGCAGGTCGACCATCGTCGTCGCCGCCGCGTACGTGGTGGCCGCCGGGGCGGTCACCACCGAGGCCGGCGCGGCGGCGACGACGTCGGCGACCCCGGGGTCGTCGCCGCACACGACGATCGTCAGGTGGTCGACCGGGCGACTCTGCGCGGCGAGCGCCGCCAGGGTCCGCCGCAGGTGGAAGGCGGCGGGTGTGCGACCGTCGGGGCGCACGACGAGGATGGCGTGTACTCGGGCGGGCATGACTCGGTCAGCCTAAGCCGCGCGATCGGCGATGCAGTCCGCACGCGCCGGAGGCGCGGGATCCGCCGACCGGACCGCTCAGCCGGCGCGCCGCTTGAGCTTGCGTCGCTCGCGCTCGCTCAGGCCGCCCCAGATCCCGAAGCGCTCGTCGTTCTGCAGCGCGTACTCGAGGCACTCGCCCCGGACGTCGCACGTGCCGCAGATGCGCTTGGCATCACGGGTCGAGCCGCCCTTCTCGGGGAAGAACGCCTCGGGGTCGGTCTGCGCGCACAGCGCGTCGGTCTGCCACGAAAGCGGATTGTCGTCCTCGCCCTCTGCGGGACGCCGTAACCCCGGCACCCCCAGCTGGACTGGATCGACGAACCAATTGTCGGGAACGCCTGAACGGTATTGTGAGCCCGCCATATCGTCCTCCCCCTGTTTCTTCCCCCCGCCACGCCGGTCCGCGTGTACCGATAATTACACCCATGTAGTTCCGCGCGGTCAAGTCGCGGATACTAAAACCTCAACTCCCTGTTGAACCTTCACGACTCGCCGTCGGCGTGTCGCGGGTACGTAACGGTCCGGGCGCCCCCGGCGCCCGGCATCCGGTCGCGAGGCTCGGCCGCCCCGCGCGCGGAGTAGCCTGTGTGACGATGGCCGTCCACACCACGCATCCGGCGTCCGCGCCGCCGACTCCGCCGGTGCGCGAGAAGACGGGGCATCTGCTGCTGCGCGGCTGGTGCATCTTCGTCCTGTTCACGGGATTCGCCGGCGTCGGTTGGGTGCTCGCCTTCGGCGAGATCGGCGGCGCGATCGTCGGCCTCGGCGGCGGCGCGGTGTCCCTCGTGCTGTGGAGTCTCGTCCGCCCCCCGGTGCACTGGCAGCGCCTGCCGTGGATCGCCCTCGGCTACGTCGCGTGGGCGACGGCGTCGGTGCTGTGGTCCGCGTGGCCCGCGGCGACGGCGGTGACGCTGGCCCTGCTGTACGTGACCACCCTGCAGGCACTCTTCGTCGGCGCCGTGCTGACGTGGCGCGAGCTCATCCGCGCGATCGCGTCGGCCCTGAAGTGGACGATGGCCCTGTCGCTGCTGTTCGAGCTGTGGGTCGCCCTCGTGGTCGGGGTGCCGGTCCTGCCCGGGTTCGTCCCCCGCGACGAGCCGGTGGACCCGATCCTCTACTGGTCCCGCGCGAACCTCTTCGACGGCGGTCGGATCCAGGGCATCATGGGCAACGCCAACCTGCTGGCGCCGGTGGCGCTGCTGGCGATCATCGTCTTCGCGATCCGGTTCGCCGCGCGGGTTCCCCGCCGCTCGCTGCTGATCGGCTGGATCGCACTGGCGGCCTTCCTGTTCGTGCGGGCCGCATCGGCGACGGCGTTCCTGGCCGCGGCCGGCGTCGCGGTGGTGCTGATCACCGTGCTTCTCATGCGCACCGCCCGTCGCCCGGGCGCGCGCACCCGCTACTACATCGGCTACGCCGTCGTCGCCCTCGGCGGCGCGGCGGCGCTGTGGTTCGGGCGCGAGGCGATCTTCCGCGCCGTCGGGCGCAGCGCCGATCTCACCGGCCGGGAGGACATCTGGCGCGCCGTGCTCGAGCGCGCCGGCGAGCGCCCCGTGGCAGGCTGGGGATTCAGCACGCCGTGGCTGCCGTGGGTGCCCCAGTTCGACGGGTGGATCATCGATCACGGCGAGACGGTCATGCAGGCCCACAGCGTGTGGGTCGACGTCTACCTGCAGCTGGGAGTGGTGGGGGTCGTCCTGGTGACGCTCACCTTCGCCGCCTACGTGTGGCGCTCGTGGTTCTTCGCCGTGGACCGCCCGCGCTGGGACCTGCGCGCCGACCGTCCGTACTCGCCGCTGACGCTCCTGCCGACGCTCGTGGGCGCCATCCTCCTCGTCCAGAGCCTCGCGGAGTCCACTCCGCTGCTGCTGTGGGGGTGGATGCTGGTGGTGATGCTCGGCGGCAAGATCAAGCAGTCCCCGCACATCGGGGTGGGGCCGGCCGAGCACAGCGCGGCCATCGAGCGCGGCGAGCCCGCCGGCCCGCCGTCGTGAGCAGCCCCGCAGATCACCGCCTCTCGGCCTGGCTCGGCGGAGTGCTGGCCTCGGCGGCCTTCGCCCGCGCCTACACCAGTGCCGTCCTCGGCGCGGTCTTCGGCGCCTATGCGATCGAGCGGCTGACCAGCCACGTGACGTACGTGACGATCATCGTCGCCCTGTGCGGCCTGGGTATCGGCGTCCTCGTCGCGCGACGCGAGGAGATCTCGCTCATCCGGCTGCTGCCCACCACGCTCGTCATCTTCCTGGGGTGGACGCTCGCGAGCACGTTCTGGAGCACCGATCGTGGACTGTCCCTGGGCAGCTGGGCGTCCACGGCCGGGGTTGCCCTGCTCGCCGTGGTCATCGGCCACGTCCGGGACACCCTCCAGACCGCCCGGGCGGTCGGCGACGTGCTGCGCGTGATCCTGGGGATCTCGCTCGGCGTCGAGATCCTGTCCGGGGTTCTGCTGGACACCCCGCTGCGCTTTCTGGGGGTCCAGGGCGCGATCGCCGACCTCGGACCGATCCAGGGGATCTTCGGCACGCGCAACCTGCTGGGCTTCGTCGCCGTCATCGCTCTCATTACATTCCTCATCGAGTACCGGACGCAGTCGGTGCGCCTGGGCACCTCGGTCGCGTCGGTCGGCCTCGCCGGCATCCTCGCGGCGCTGAGCGACTCTCCCACCGTCCTCGTCCTCGCCGTCGCCGTCGGTGCGGCGACCGGTGCGCTCGCGCTCGTGCGCCACGCCTCGGCCGCGCGGCGCCCCGCCCTGCAGTGGGTCCTCGCGGTGGCGGTGACGGTGACGATCCTCGTGGGGTACGTGGCGCGGCATCCGATCATCGCCTTCATCAACGCCGGCCAGGACTTCTCGCTCCGCGTGGACCTGTGGAACGCGATGGTCGACTTCGTCCGCGCGCGACCGGTGCAGGGCTGGGGCTGGTACGGCCCGTGGGTCTCGGACGAGCTGCCCTTCAACGTCATCAACTTCCGCCTGGACACCACCCACGCCACCGGGCTCAACGCGTACTTCGACGTCCTTCTGCAGGTGGGCTGGTTCGGCCTGCTGGCCTTCGGCGCGTTCGCGGGAGTCGCCCTCGTACGGTCGTGGCTGGATGCCAGCGAACGGCAGAGCGTGATCTACGCCTGGACGCCGCTCGTGCTCATCGCGCTGCTGGTGGACTCCTTCTTCGAGAGCTTCACGCTGGCGGGCATCGGCTGGATGATGCTGGTGCTGTGCGCCGTGCGAGCCGGGCAGTCCTCCCGGGCGTGGCGGGAGCGGCTGGACCGCCGGCCCGAGGGCACCACGCTGGGCTGAGCCCACCCGGGGTGCGCTCATGCGGGCGCGCTAGGATGCACTCTTGGTCGCGCCCGGCCCCTTCCGCCGAACCCCGGAGCTGTCTTGCCTCACGTCCTGCAGAAAGTCGTCCTCCCCCAGGAACGAGACCCCGACCTGCTGCCCCTCTACGTCGACCCCGAGACCTGGTCGATCATCGACGAGGAGCACGTCCGGGTGTCCAACCGGGCGCACATCGGCAACGTCCTCGGGCGGCAGCGCGCGCGCATCCAGGCGGGCCGGCGGGTGTCGTTCGGCTCCTACTTCAACGCCTTCCCCGCGTCGTACTGGCAGCACTGGACCTCGGTGCGCAACATCCAGCTCACCGTTCGCACCAAGGGACGCGCGACGATCCTCGTCTACCGGTCCAACGGCGGCGGGACGCCGCAGCGACTGGCGACCGAAGAGGTCTCGGGCCAGGCCTCGACCACGTTCGACCTGACCCTCACCCAGTACAGCGACGGCGGGTGGATATGGTTCGACATCGTCTCGGACGACGAGGTCGCGATCTTCGAGGGCGCCGAATGGACGACCGAAGAGGAGCCCGCCCGCACCGGCAAGGCGTCCATCGGCATCACGACGTACAACAAGCCCGACTACTGCATCGCGACGCTGCAGAGCATCGCGGCCAACCCCGACGTCGTCGAGCTGATCGACAGGATCTTCGTCGTCGACCAGGGCACCGAGCGCGTGGACGCCGAGTCCGAGTACCCGGCGGTGGCCGAATCGCTCGGCGAGACGCTGCGCATCATCACCCAGCCGAACCTCGGCGGTTCGGGCGGGTTCGCGCGGGCGATGTACGAGACCCTGGAGCGACCCGACAGCGACTTCGTCCAGCTCCTCGACGACGACGTCATCATCGAGCCCGAGTCGCTGCGCCGCTCGGTGGTCTTCGGGCGCTTCACCACCGAGCCGACGCTCGTGGGCGGCCACATGTTCGATCTGCTCGACCGCCCGAAGCTGCACGCGTGGGCCGAGGTCGTCGACGACAAGCCGTTCATGTGGCGAAACCTCTTCCAGGAGAAGATGCCGCACTACTTCGGCGAGACGAACCTGCGCCAGACCGGCATCCTTCACATGCGCATGGATGCCGACTACAACGGCTGGTGGATGTGCCTCATCCCGAAGCAGGTCATCCGCGAGGTGGGTCTGGCCCTGCCGGCCTTCATCAAGTGGGACGACGCGGAGTTCTGCGTCCGCGCGGGCAAGGCGGGCTATCCCACCGTGTCGATGCCGGGCGTCGCCCTCTGGCACGTCTCGTGGCTGGGCAAGGACGACGCCATCGACTGGCAGGCCTACTTCCACGGACGCAACCGGCTCGTCGCGGCGCTCCTGCACTCGACGCAGAAGCGAGGCGGCACGCTCATCCGCCACAGCCGTCGCATCGACATCAAGCACCTGCTGATGATGCAGTACTACCCCGTGGCGCTTCGCAACCGGGCGCTCCGCGATGTGCTGCGCGGCCCGCAGCACATGGCCCAGAACATCGCCACCGCGATGCCCGCGGCCCGGGCGCTGGCGAAGGAGTTCCCCGAGACGGTCGTGCACAAGGACGTCGACAAGATCCTCCGCGCGACCAAGGGCCGCCAGACCTTCCGCCGGCTCAAGCGCAACGTCTTCGACAGCCCCACCGGCATCGCGCTGCGGTGGTTCACCGCCACCACCCTGATCTCGCACTGGCTGCACACCCCGAAGCCCGAGAACGTCGCGACCCCCGAGGTGGAGTTCGGCAAAGGCGACGCGAACTGGTGGCGCCTGCCGCTGCACGACAGCGCTCTGGTGAGCGCGGCGGACGGCTCCGGCAAGAACATCTACGTCCGCGACCGCGCGTTCTTCCGCCGCGCGATCGTCGAGACGGTGATCCTGCACTGGCAGCTGCAGCGCCGCTGGCCGAAGCTGGCCAAGCAGTACCGCGCGCACCTCGGCGAGATGACGTCGCCGGGCTCGTGGGCTCGCATCTTCGGCGAGGGCGACCGCTGACGATGGCGGAGCCCACGCCCGGAGCGACGTTCGATCCCGCCTCCGCGACGATCGCGATCGTCACCTTCAACCGCTCGTACCTGCTCACGCGGCTGCTCGAGAGCCTGGTGAGGATGCAGCCCCAGCCCGGGCACGTCGTCATCGTCGACAACGCCTCGACCGACGACACCACCGCGGTCGTGGAGTCCTTCCGCGACCGGCTGGGCGCCACGCTGGTGTACCGCAGGCTCGAGACGAACACCGGCGGGTCGGGGGGATTCAGCGAAGGCATGCGCGTGGCGTACGAGCTGGGTTCGGAGTGGATCTGGCTCATGGACGACGACGTCGAGGTCATCCCCGACGGCCTGGCGAAGATGGGCCGCTGGGCCCCCCGGTTCCAGAGCATCCAGGGCCGGCGCTACGACTACGACGGCAGCGAGTTCTACTGGCAGTACCGGATCGCCGAAAGGATGGGCATCCCCATCCCGTTCGCCCCCGCGGGGTTCGACGAGTCCGGCTTCAAGCCCATGAACTCCGGCTGCTTCGAGGGCATGTTCATCCACCGCGACATCGTCCGGCAGATCGGCCTGCCCGATCCGCGGTTCTTCATCTACTGGGACGACCAGCTGTACGGCTGGCTCGCCTCGCGCAAGACCGCATCGGTGATCGTCGACGAGTTCGTCCTGCGCCGCACCCGCGAGATCAAGCAGTGGGACATGGGCGTGCGCCACATGAACGCCTCGAGCAACGCCTACCGGTACTACATCATGCGCAACCGCGCGATCATCAAGCAGTACTATCGGTCGCTCGGGGTCTACAGCCCGGTGCTCTTCGGACTCGGCACCGCCCTGACCTTCGGCAAGGAGCTCATCCGCCTGGTCTTCGTCGAGCGGACGGTGCGCGGCACGTCGCACCTGTTCCGCGGGCTGCGGGACGGGCGCGCGATCTCGCGCGACCGGTCATGGTCGCCCATGCCCGCGCTGGGCTGATCGCCGCCCGCGAAGACCGCCGCACCGCCCAGGCTCAGACGCCGGGCCACCCGCTGCGGGCGTCGGCCACGAGCCGGTCGCCCATCTCGCCCACCCGAGTGTCGACCGTCGCGATCACCTCGTCGCGGTGGGCGGCGAGGTGCGCCGTGAGCCCCATGACCTCGTCGACGGCGTCGGGCTCCAGCATCCGCTCGATCGGACGGGAGAGCTCGGGCAGGCCCAGCTGCTCGTAGAACAGCCGGCCCTTGTCGACGTAGTACAGCACCAGCGCCGGCACGCGCGCGCACGCGGCGAGGATCGCCGAGTGCAGCCGCGAGGCGACGAAGTAGTCGCACCGCTGGATCACGGCCGAGAGCTCGGCGGGCGAGAAGCGGTCGTCGTCGAGGACCCGGGCGCGGTGGGGCTCCTTCATCCGCGAGATGATGTCGTGCGCGAGCGCATCGTCGCCCTCTGAGGCGGCCATGTGCATGGGGAAGAACAGCAGATTCGCGCTCGACTCCGCCGTGATGCGGTCGGCGAGCCTCACCAGGTTGTCGCGATACGTCTCGAAGTCCGCTGTGTCGGAGCTCTCGCCGCGCAGCGCGAACGGCAGCCAGCCCCCCTTGCGGTAGTGGAACCAGCGCCGCACGCCCATCCCCACGACGTCGTCCAGGAACGCCCCGTCGACGTCCAGCGACGTCTGCAGCCGGCCGGCGAGGTCATCGGACCAGGGCGCGACGGGCGCGAGGATCGCGGGGTCGAACGACGCCGTGACCGGGATGCGGACCCCCCAGGCGCGGAGCTTGTCGGCGGACTCCTCGTCGCGCACGACGAAGCCGCGGGTGCGGCCCACGGTGTACGCGATGGCCCGACGGCTGCTGGGCGCCGAGGTCGGCCCGATCCCCTGGAACGCCCCGAACACGTTGCGGTTCACGAGCGAGACGCCGGTGATCTTCAGAGCCCAGTACAGCAGCCCGAGGCGGTTGGTGTAGTCCTTCAGGATCTCGCCGCCGCCCCACAGCACGACGTCCGCCGTGCGCGCGTGACGCAACAGCCGCAGATAGTCCAGCGGCCGGATGCTGTAGGGCGACTGCGGCAGGAACCGGATCCCGAACCAGCGCTCGTCGCGCTCGTCGAACTGCGAGAGCGCGTGGATGTCGGCGTCGGGCCACCGGCGGCGGACGACCTCGATCAGACCGGCGAGGATGGCGCGGTCGCCGCGGTTCTTCGGCGAGTCGCTGTTGAGGATGAGGACACGCATGAGGTCGGGCTCCTAATCGGCGGCGGGGGCGGGGCGGTCGCCCAGGAAGGGGTCCAGCAGGAACTCGGCGGTCTCCTCCGCGATCCGAGGCCAGTCGAACCGGGCCGCGGTGGCGCGCGCGGCGTCCGCGACGGCGCGCAGGCGCTCGGGGTGCCACGAGAGCACGTCGGCGAGGTCGCGGGCGAGGGCCGGCACGTCGCCTGCCGGCGTGATCACGCCGTCGACCCCGGAGGTGACCACCTCGCCGGCGTTGCTGGCGTCGGAGGCGATGGTGGGCACGCCGTAGGCGAGGGCTTCGAGCAGCGACACGGGCAGGCCCTCGGCGTCGCCGTCACCGGTCACGATCGACGGCAGAACGCAGACGTCCGCCTGCCGGTACAGCAGGTCCTTGTCGGGCCCCGACTGATACCCCACGAAGGCGACGCGGTCCGCGAGCCCGAGCTCCCGGGTCTGCGCCTCCAGCTGCGGACGCAGCGGACCGTCGCCGGCGACGATGAGCCGGGCGTCGGGGACCGTGTCCCCGACGTCGGCGAAGGCGCGCAAGAGCAGCGAAACGCCCTTCTTCTCTGCCAGCCGTCCCATGAACAGCACGGTGCGCGCCGGACGCGGTTCGGACCCCGCATCCTCCACCGGACCGGCGAAGGCGACGTCGACGCCCATCGGGATGACGCGCGAGCGCTCGCGGATCCCGCGCCACGCGCCCTCGTCGAAGAAGGGGCGCATGCGCTGCAGCGACGTCTCGCTCACCGCGGTGAAGCGGCGCGCCGAGGCGGACACGCGAGAGACGACGGCGCGCCCGGCGGCGCCGAACCGGCCCCACACCGCCACGTCCGAGGCGTGGGTGGTGAAGACGAAGGGGATGTCGGCGCGACGTGCGACCGGTGCCACGCAGACCGCCTGCGGCGTGAACCAGTGGGCGTAGACGATGTCGGGGCGGTCGCGCGCGACGACGCGGCGGACGGCACGGTATTCGCCCCACAGCAGCGCCGGGACGGCGAGCAGCTGGAGCGGATTCCGGCGGATGGCGGGCATGATGCCGTGGCCGGCCAGCGACTGCCAGCGACGAGGCCGCAGGTAGTGGAACCGGAGCTCGGTGAAGCGCTCGTGCACCGTCCGGTCGGCTGTGCCGCTTCGCGCGTCGTGCGGCGCCAGGACCGTGAAGCGCCAGTCGGGGCGGGCCTCGGCCAGCGCGACCACCTGATCGTGGACGAAGCGCGGAACGGTGTCCCGAGGGCCCGACGGGAAGGTCGAGGCCACCACGAGGACATGGCGGCGGGCGGCAGCGGGTCGATTCATGCGGGATCGGCTCCGATCGCGGCGGGCCTGCGGCGCCCGCGCGAGGCCCAGGCGAGCGCGAAGAAGACCAGGTCCACCACGATGCTCCACAGGCGGAGCACGATGACCAGGACGAGCGCGACGGCACCCGGCATGACCACGGCGAGAAGGAGCCCGAGCGTCCCCTCGCGCACGCCGAGGCCGCCGGGGGCGAAGACGGCGAGCATGCTGACGGCGGATGAGAGGCTGGCGGCGCCGATGACGAACAGCGCGTCGGTGAGCGGCAGCTGCGGATAGACCGACACCGCGACCAGGTAGTAGCTGGTGCCCGTGATCAGCGCTCCGCCGACGTACATCGCCGTCGCTTCGAGCATGGCGGCCCACCCGGGGAACAGGCTGGGATCCGGCTGTCCGCGGCGGAGCACGCGGAAGGCGAGCGCCAGCAGACGGTGGAAGACCGGCGGGACGAGGGCGATGACCCCGGCAGCCAGCGCCGCCACCATGGCCCATCGCACCCACGGCGCGAGGGCCGCCGCCCGGGAGTCCAGCATGACCAGCGCGATCCCCACGACGAGGGTCGCCATGATCTGCAGCGCGCCTTCGAGGACGCCGCTGACCGCCAGCTTGGAGCGCGGCACCCCATGTCTTCCGGCGAAGTAGACCTTGCCCAGGATCCACGTCGCCGCCCCGGGGATGTAGCGGCCGAGCCAGGACTTCGCGTAGATGTACGTGAGCTCGATGTAGTGGCCGCGGAGCCCGGTACCGCCGAGGCGGTGCAGCAGACGCAGCCAGATGAACACCCCGAGATAGCGGAAGAGCAGGCTCAGCACGGTGGCCGCGATCAGCGGCCACCACGACAGGGTCAGGCCCCGCAGCGCAGTCCAGTCGATGCTCAGGACCGCCACGGCGAGGAACGCCAGCAGCAGCGCGTAGAAGAGGATGGGCACGGCGCGTCGCAGCCAGCGGCGACGGCGCGACGGCGCGACGGCCGATGCGTCGTCACTCATGCGGCGAGCGCTCCCCTCGCTCGGCGCGGCGCCGAACGGGCGACGGGCCAGCGGGAATCGAGGGGCGACAGCACCGGGCGAGTCTACCAACCGTCACCTGTCGGCCCCGCCAGTTCAGCCGCCGACGACCGCCGCGATCTCGCGATCCAGGTACGGCGCCAGGGTTCGCGCGTAAGTCGCCGTCAGGTGCGCGCCGTCCCGCGTGGTGATCACGCCGCCCACCACCATGTGGCAGCGGTCCGTGTCGCACATGTAGCCGTTCAGGTCGACCAGGTGGGCGTAGGCATCCCGCTCGACCGCGTCGGCCAGCCCGTCGTCGCGGAGCGCATCTGCGCGCGGCAGGGAGCAGGCACCCGCGGTCACGGCGCTCCGGTCGAGGACGCACGTGAGGGCGTCGCCGCCGAAGAGAGGATTGTCGCGGATGGCGATGACGGGGGTCGCCGGGTCGGAGCGCGCCGCCCACGCCGAGGCGTGCCCCGCGGCCCGCGCGTCGCGCAGGGATTCACCGGGCGGGACGACGTACTCGGCCTTGCTCGAGTTCGTCACCAGGATGGCGTCGAGCGGAGTCTGCGCGACGAACCGGTCGACGTCCTCGTTCCAGTCCGCGCACCGCCGGGTCAGCGCGCGGTTGGGCTGTTCGCGCGGCAGGTCCGTCCAGTGGCACCCCGCCCGCCCGGCGATGTCGATCCGCCAGCCGTGGGCCCGGGCGATCTGCTCGTAGGCGCCGATGAGGGCGTTGCTGTGCGAGTCGCCCACGGCGAGCAGGTGCTTGGTGTAGCCGCTCTCGGGGCCGACGCGGCACATCGCGAAGTCCTCGGAGCCCAGCCCCGCCCAGCATTCGGGGCGGTTGGCGTCGTCCGATGCGAGCGACTCGACCGCGGGCAGGAGGGACGACGTCGCATCCCAGGCATCGGCGCACTCCGGGCGATCGGGATCGGCGGCTGCGGCCCCGTGACAGCCTCCGGCCTCCACGGTCGGGCGCAGGGCGTGGGCGGACCACTGCACCCCTGCCGCCACGATCGGGACGACGGCGATCGCCGCCAGGGCCGGCGCGAGGCCGCGCGCCCGGCCGCGCGCGGCGGTCCGGGCCGACAGGGGACGTTCCAGGACCCACCACGTGAGCGCCGCCAGAGCGACGGACAAGGCCAGCACCAGCACGCCTCCGGCCGGACCGAGCCGGCCGTCGACCCGCCCGCGAAGCGCGAGGTACCCGATGAGGACGGGCCAGTGCCACAGGTACAGCGAGTACGAGATCTTGGTCAGTCCCGCGAGGGCTCGCGAGCGCAGCACCCGCGCTGCGCTCGAGTCTCCCCGCGCCGAGACCGAGAGGACCACCAGGGCCGCGCCCCCGACGGGCACGAGCGCGGCGGCACCGGGATAGGCCGCCGCCCCGTCGAGCACGAATCCGCTGGCGAGGATGAGCACGAGCCCGAACCAGCCCGACACCGCCGGCACCGGCATCCGCTTCGCCGCACCGAGACCGATGATCCCGCCGACGAGCAGGCCGGCACCGACCTCCCACGCACGGGCAAGAGTGTCGAAGTAGGCCGCGGCGGCGCCCTCGGCATTGCGCACCACGGCGTAGGCGAACGAGGCGATGGTCCCGAGGGCGGCGGCAGCCCACAGCGCGACAGTCGGGCGGTGCCTCACGCCCGGCATCGCGCACACCAGCGCGACGACCGCCGGCAGGATGAGGAAGAACTGCCCCTGGATCGACAGCGACCAGAAATGCTGCACGGGACTCGTCAGCGGACCCGCGGCGCCGTACGCGAGCTGCGAGCCGATGAGCTGCCAGTTCTCGAGGTACAGCGCCGCCGAGATGATCTCGGCGACGGTCTGCGATCGGGTCCAGGGCGGCAGCAGCACGAAGGTCATGACCAGGGTCGCGCCCAGCACGACGGCGGCGGGCGGCGCCAGCCGGCCGAAGACCCGTGACCACCGGGCCACGAGCCTGCCCTGCTCGCCCGCACGGATCGCGGACCCCAGCGACAGCGCCAGGACGACTCCCGAGACGAAGAGGAAGACGTCGACGCCGCCGGACACCCTCCCCTGCCCGAAGAGGTGGAACACCACGACCAGGGTCAGCGCGACCGCCCGCAGACCGTCGATCTCGGCGATCCGGGCTGTCCGTGGCGCCGCCACAGTGCTCGGTCGCCCGGAGGCCGGCGGGGCGCCGGCGTCCGCGGCCACCGACGTCGCGGTCATCGCGCGGGGTAGAGCGAATCGGCCAGCGCGAGCTTCCGACGCGCCAGCTCGCGGGCGTGGGCGGGGAAGCCCGCCTCGATCGTCGCATCGGCGGCGTCCGGCTTGTCGCCGGCGGTGAGAACGGACCACCCGGTCCCGAGTGCAAGCAGCGACGAGTGCTTGACGTCGTAGTAGCCCGCCTCGCCCTGGACGATCAGGCCGGACGCGCCGGCCGCCGCGGCGAGCAGGTGGAAGTGGAAACGGCTGGTCAGCCAGCGCTGCCCGGAGCGGGCCGGCAGCCCGTCCGACCAGATGTGCCCGAACGGATACACCCGCTCCGCCGATCCCGTCGCGCCGAGGTACCGGACGTCGTCCGGGGGGATCGCCTCGACCATCCCCACCTCGCGCGCAGTGCCCGAGAAGGAGCGGATGGTGCGCCGCACGTCGTCGTCGTCCCACGCCCGCAGATCGCCCTGCACCAGGACCATCCGATCCGGGCTCGGCCGCGCGTCGAACACGGGCCGGTCCAGGGCCAGCGCCAGGAAGGCGTCGTCGAGGCCGACGTCCGCCCCCGCGAGGCGGGCGCTGGGCTCATCGCGGAACTCCGCGTGGTCGAATCGGGCGAACCGCGACGCCAGCCACGGCGCCTGCTGCTCGGTCAGCGGCATCAGCCCCTGCCCGGTGGCGAACAGGCGGATGCCGAATGCCGCGCGGAGCGCCACGAGCGCCCCGACGAGACCGAGGTTGTCCTGCCAGAGGGCGTTGAGGTATCCGCCGCCCAGCAGGTGGACCGAGGCCATCCGCCGCAGCGCCAGCAGGCCGGGATCGAAGCGCGGGGATCCGAGCTCCACCACGAGCCGGGTGATGCGCTCGGTGTCGGCGAGCGGGTCGTGCATGGGGCTCGACAGCGCGAGCTCCCACAGCGTGTTCGTGACGCGGAGCCGGGGATGGGTGTCGGCGAACAGGTGCGAGGCTCTGCCGGGATGCGGGCAGTCCAGCCACACCTCGCGGTGCGGGTGCCGCACGGCGAGGTAGTCGAGCCAGGCGCGGGTGATCAACTCGTCGCCGTAGTTCGGGTGACCGGCGGTCGAGATCAGGTAGAGCGGATCGCCCTGGTCCCGACGCCCGAGGCCACGGATGGCCGGCACCGTGAATCTCATGTCACTTCCCCAGTGCCCGGTCGAGCTCGCGGCCGAGAGCGGGCGCCATCGTCTCGGAGAACGTCGCCGAGTAATGACTGCGGTCGTAGTGGGTGATGACTCCCCCGACGACGAAATGGCAGGTGCCGTCGTCGCACTGCGCCGCGTTGAGGTCCACCGCGCGGACGCCCCGCGGCAGCGCGCGCTCCAGCGCGAGGTCGATGGGGTCCAGCGGCAGCGCCTCGCTCCGGGGGAGGGCGCACGGGTCGTCCGATCCCCGTTCGGCCGCGATGCAGTCCGGGACGCTCTCGGGCGCGATCGGACCGTCCCGCAGGACCACGACAGGCGTGCCCTCAGAGGCCAGCGCAGTCCACATCCCGCGGAAACCGTCCGCCACCTTCTGCAGGTCCGCGCGCTCGGAGATCACGTCCGTCATGGGACGCGAGCCGCTTGCGGTGACGATGAGGTCGACCTCGGGATCCGCGGCCGCCACGCCGGGGACGCGCTCCTTCCACTCCCGGCAGGCGGGGTCCTGCTCGATGCGCAGCTCGTCCCCGAAACCGGCGACGACATCGTCGTACGTGGGCAGCGCCGCCCGGCATCCCGCATACCACATCAGCTTCACCTGCCAGCCGCGGTCCTCGGCGAGTGCTGCCACAGCCGGCAGGTAGTGCTCCACGTGCGAGTCCCCGACGAGGGCGATCGTGGTGTCCGCGTCGCGGGGCCCCCACACGCACTGCGGGACGCCGTCCACCTCGTCGCAGTCCTGGTAGGGCACTCCCGCCCACTTCACCGGAGTGTCCTGCCGGGCGAAGTCCGCACCCAGGACGGGGGTGACCTGATGTGCGCCGCCGCAGTCGGCGTCGAGCATCGCCGCGGCTCCGAAGCAGCCCGAGTCCTTGAGCTCGGCCACTGTCGCCCGCGCCTGCTGCAGCTCACGGTCGAGAACGGCGATCGGCGTGAGTCCGACGGCGACGATCACGGCGGTGGCGGCACCGAGCGCCGCGGCCGTGCGCACCTTCGCGCGGACGTCGAGATCGTGCGAGCCGCGGAACCGGTCCTCGACGTAGGTCTTCGTCAGCCAAGCCAGGACGAAAGAGCCGACGAGGATGCCGAACTTCTGGAGCATCGTCAGCGGCGCCCCGGTCATGAGCGGGATGAGGACGATCGGTGGCCAGTGCCACAGGTAGAGCGAGTACGAGACGTCGCCGACCCACTGCACCGGGCGGCGCGCCACCAGCCAGTCCGGTCCCCGCCTGCCCGGGGCGTGCCCGGCCGAGATCACGGCGAGGGCTCCGGCCACCGGCACGACGGCGGCGTAGCCGGGGAACGGGGTGGCTCCCGAGAACGCGAAGATGGACCACGCGATGAGGCCGTACCCGGCCCACGCGACGACGGCCGCGAGCCGGGGGTTGGCGGCTGCGCGACGCGCGACGGGCGCCGCGAACACGCCGAGCAGCGCCCCGGCGGCGAACTCCCACGCGTGCGTGAACGTGGAGAAGTAGCCGTAGGCCTCGGCCCGGACCAGGACGGAGTACGCGAACGAGCCCGCGAGGACGGCCGAGATCGTCGCCACGACCGCGAGACGCTGCGCGCGCGCCGTGCGCGTGCGAGCGATCAGGACGGCCACGGTGAGCAGCACCGGCCACACGAGGTAGAACTGCTCCTCGACCGACAGCGACCAGTAGTGCTGGACGGGCGAGGCGCCCTGGTCCTCGGCGAAGTAGTCGACGGAGTTCGACGCCAGCAGCCAGTTCTGGACGTACACCGCGCTGGCGACGATCTCTGAGAGGAACTGCCGCCACAGCACGCTCGGCACGGCCACCAGCGTCGTGACCGCCGTCACCAGCAGCACGACGAACGCCGCGGGGATCAGGCGGCGGACGCGGCGCATCCAGAAGGTCGTCAGGACGGGCCTGCCCGTGCGGGCGGAATCGCGCAGCAGGTGCGAGGTGATGAGGAAGCCCGATATGACGAAGAAGACGTCCACCCCGACGTAGCCGCCCGGGATCAGCCCCGGCGCGAGGTGGAAGGCGACCACCGCGAGCACGGCGACCGTGCGGAGCGCCTGGATCTCGGGCCGGAAGCGCGGTCCGTCCTCGAACCAGTGCGACGCGGGCCGACGGCTCCGCGCCGGAGCGGTGGATGCGCGGGTCACGAGCCGGCCACCCCCTCGCTGTCGGCGTTGTAGCGGTCCAGGACGTCGGCGATCGGGCCGTCCATCGTCAGGCGGTGACGGTCGAGATAGAGCCCGCGGGTGCAGAAGCGGCGCAGATCGCGCTCGTTGTGGCTGACGAAGAAGAGCGTCCTTCCCTCGGCCAGCATCTCGTCGATGCGGCGGTAGCACTTCTCGCGGAAGGCCTTGTCGCCCACCGCCAGCACCTCGTCCACGAGCAGGATCGGCTCGTCCAGCTGCGACACCACTGAGAAGGCCAGGCGGACCTTCATGCCGTTGGACAGGTGCTTGTAGGGAGTGTGCTGGAAGTCGGCCAGTTCCGCGAAGTCGATGATGGAGTCGTAGCGCCGCGCGACCTCCGCACGCGGCATCCCGTGCAGCCCCGCGGTCAGACGCACGTTCTCGCGAACGGTCAGGTCGCCGACGAATCCCCCGGTGATCTCGATGAGGGGGGCGACGCCGCCCGCCACCACCACACGGCCCTCATCCGGCAGGAGGACGCCGGCGACGAGCTTGAGCAGCGTGGACTTGCCCTGGCCGTTGCGCCCCACGACGCCGATGGCCTCGCCGGCGCGGACCTGGAAGCTGACCTCGCGGAGCGCCCAGAACTCATCGGGCCGGGAACGACGGGAGGGCCCGGCGAAGAGGTCCTTGAAGGACCGGCGGCCGCGTCTGTTGCGGCGGAACCGGATGCCGAGGCCCTCCACGCGGATGGCGACGTCGCCGGACATCACAGCTCCTTCAGCACGGGTCGTTCGAGCCGCCGGAAGACCGCGAGCCCCGCCCCCAGGATCAGCACGGACAGGAGGGCCGCCGAGACCACGCTCAGCGTGTCCCACTGATCGGGGAAGAAGCCGACACGGTAGAGGGTGAAGATCCCCGCCAGCGGGTTCAGGGCGGCGAGCTGGGCGAAGACGCCCGGCAGGTCCGCCACCCCGTAGATGATCGGCGACGCGTAGAACAGGGCGCGGAGGATGAGGCGCGTGGTGCGCTCGAGGTCGCCCCACAGCACGCACAGCGGTGAGACGATCAGGCCGAGGCCCACCAGCAGCATGGTCTGCAGGAGGACGGCGACGGGGATCCACAGCACGCCCCACGTCACGCTCGCCCCGCCGAAGACCGCGAAGAGTGCGAGCACCGGCAGGGACAGCAGGAACTCGATGCCCTTGCTCAGCACGATCCGGTTGACCCAGATCGACCGGGGAATGGCCGTCGAGCGCACGAGTCGCGCGTCCTTGTTGAAGGCCTTGGTGAAGTCCGTGACGGATGCGTTGAACCACACCCACGGCAGCAGCGCCGTGATGAGGAAGACGATGTACGGCTCCTCGCCCACGCCGCGACCGAAGACCTGGGTGAAGACGAACCAGTAGATGAGGCTCATCACCAGGGGATCGAGCACCGACCACAGATACCCCAGGGTGCTCGTGGCGTAGCGCACGCGCAGGTCTCTCGCCGACAGGAGCCACAGCGAGTGCAGATAGCGACGCGGCGAGCCCGCGGCGCCGACGAGGACAGTCGTCACGGAGAGTCTTCCCCCGGCCCTCAGGCCAGGTGGTTGTTCCACATCGACAGCGCCGCCCCGATCGCCATGTGCATGTCGAGGTACTGGTAGGTTCCGAGACGCCCGCCGAAGTGCACGTCCTTCTCGCCCTTCGCCAGCTCGCGGTAGGTCAGCAGACCGGCACGGTCCTCCGGCGTGTTCACCGGGTAGTAGGGCTCGTCAGCGCGGCCGGCGAACCGGGAGTACTCCCGCATGATCACCGTGCGGTCGGCGGGGTAGGACTCCGCCCGCTCCGGGTGGAAGTGCTTGAACTCGTGGATCCGCGTGTACGGCACCGATGCGTCGGCGTAGTTCATCACCGACGTGCCCTGGAAGTCGCCGACGTCGAGGACCTCCTCCTCGAAGTCCAGCGTGCGCCAGCTCAGGGCGCCCTCGGTGTAGTCGAAGTAGCGGTCGACGGGACCGGTGTAGACGACCGGCAGCTGTCCGACCGTGGCCTGCTTGTTGAGCGGCTGCGCGGTGTCGAAGTAGTCGGTGTCGAGCCGGACCTCGATGTTCGGGTGATCGGCCATCCGCTCGAGCCAGGCCGTGTAGCCGTCGGTGGGAAGCCCCTCCCACGTGTCGTTGAAGTACCGGTTGTCGTAGGTGTAGCGCACCGGCAGGCGGCTGATGACCTCGGCGGGCAGCTCCCGCGGGTCGGTCTGCCACTGCTTGGCGGTGTAGTCACGGATGAAGGCCTCGTACAGCGGGCGCCCGATGAGCGCGATGCCCTTCTCTTCGAGGTTGGCCGCGCTCTTGGCGTCGAACTCTCCGGCCTGCTCCAGGACGAGGGCCTTCGCCTCATCGGGGGTGTAGGCGGCCTGGAAGAACTGATTGATCGTGCCGAGGTTGATCGGCAGCGGATAGACCACGCCCTTGTGGTTGGTGTAGACGCGGTGGACGTAGTCGGTGAACGTCGTGAACCGGTTCACGTACTCCCACACGGTCGGGTTGGATGTGTGGAAGAGATGCGCCCCGTATCGGTGCACCTCGATCCCGGTCTGCGGCTCGTTCTCGCTGTACGCGTTCCCGCCGAGGTGGGACCGACGGTCGATGACCGTCACCTTGCGACCGGCCGCGGCGGCCCGTTCGGCGATGGTCAGGCCGAAGAAGCCGGAGCCGACGACGAGGAGGTCGGTGTTCATTGGGGTCCAATCTGCGGGCCGGAGTCACGGGTCGAGAGGTGCCGGGGCATGGCCACCGGCATGGAGGGGTGGTGCGTCGCGTCGGCGACGCCCACGCGGTTGGGGTCGAGCGTCCGCTCGGGGGCGTACTGCAGGAGCTTGATGCGCTCGAGGGCGTCCTCCATGAGCGTGCGGTTGGTGCGGAGCATGTCCGATATCACCAGGAGCGCGAAGCTCAGCAGCGCGCCCACGAGCAGGGCGCTTCCCAGGATGAGCGACTGGATGTGGTCCCCGGCGGCGCCGATCCACGTGAGCACCAGGAACCGGACGAACGGGATCGCCGCACCGACGAAGAACAGCACAGCCAGCGAGAGGAAGACCACGTGCGGCTTGAACATCACGTAGCTGCGCATGATCGCCTGACCGGAGCGCCCCATGTGCTGGAAGATGTTCTTGAACAGCCGGGACTCCCGCGTCTTCGGGTTGGTCTTGATCGGCATGCTCGCGATCCGCAGGCGCTTGTTCCCCGCCTGGATGATCGTCTCCATGCAGTAGCTGAACTGGGTCACGACGTTCAGGCGCACCAGGCTCTCGCGCGAGTAGGCGCGGAAGCCGCTGGCGGCGTCGGGGAGGTCGGTCTCGGCGGCGAAGTTGACGACGTGGGAGCCGATGCCCTGCATCAGCTTCTTGAACGGCGAGAAGTGCTCGATCGTCTTGGTCTGGCGGTCGCCGATCACGATGTCCGCCTCGCCGGCCACGATGGGCTGCACGAGGTCCGCGATGCGCTCCTGCGGATACTGGTTGTCGCCGTCGGTGTTCACGACGATGTCCGCGCCATGCTGCATCGCATAGTCGACACCGTCCCGGAACGATCGGGCCAGACCCATGTTGCGCGTGTGGAAGACGAAGTGCTCGACGCCGAGCGAGCGGGCGATCTCGACGGTGTCGTCGGTCGATCCGTCATCGACGACGAGGATGTGGATCTCGTCGATCCCGGGGATCTCTTTGGGGATCGTGGCGAGGACCGACGGCAGGGTCTGCTCCTCGTTGAGGCACGGGATCTGGACGAACAGGCGCATACGGGGAACGGTCCTTCAGGTCGAGTGGGCAGAAGTCGGCGCGAGCGCACCTGTGTCTGCCGCTGGACATTGTATCGACGGCCCCCTGAACGACTGCTTCACGGCGCGCGACCGCTCGGGCCGCGGCCGGGGCGCGACGCCGCCGCCTCTCAGACGGCACCGGCTACACTGGCCCGCGCACCGGTCGACTGCCCGAGGCCGTCCGACTTCCCCCGCCCCGCGTTCATGAGGACCTCTCCCGTGTCGATCGCCGATGTAACGATCCCGACCACGCTCCGCCGACGGAGCGAGCCCGCCCGTCCGGCCGCCGCCGCGTCCGGAACCTGGTGGCGCGTGCTCGCCGTGGCCGTCGTGGTGGCCGCCATCGGCCTGCACGTCTTCTCGGCGTGGGACGCCAACGCGCCGCGCACCCCGTGGGACGAGAACCACGTCCTGCAGATGGCGCGCTGGATCTCGGGCGATCACAACGTCACGCCGCTGTCGGGTGCGGGCTACTACCCCGGCTGGTCGTTCATGATGGCCCCGATCTGGTGGTTCACACATGACGCGGCCACCGTGTACGCCGCGGCCATCGCGCTCGGCAACGTCGTGGCGATCGCGACGATCGTGCCGCTGGCGCTGACGGCACGCCGGCTGAGGCTCGGCTGGGCGCAGGCGGTCACCGTGGCGGGCCTCGTCATGTGCCTGCCCGCACGCATCGTCAACGCCGACTATGTCCTGGCCGAGAAGCCGCTCATGTTCTTCCTGGCCTGGGCGCTGTTCGCCGCGGTCGCACTGTGGCTGCGCCCGACCTGGTGGCGGATGACGCTCTTCGCCCTCGCCGTGGTCGCCGCGTATTTCGTGCACGCCCGCGCGCTGACCATCGTCATCGTGGCGGCCGTCTGGCTGCTGCTGTTCCTCCGCCGCCGGTGGGTTCTCGTGCCGCTCGGCCTCGCGGTGCTGGCCGGCGGATCCTTCGCCGTTCGCGAGATCTCGTCGGCGATCCATCAGCACGTGCTGCTCACCGGCTTCTCGCAGGGCAGCAGCGTGCTGAAGAAGCTTCTGGCGGCCCCGCCCAGCGACATCGTGAAGGTCTTCGTCACCCAGATGTGGGCGCAGTTCGTCGGCACGGCGGGGCTGATGGCGATCGGCCTGGTCGTGCTGGCCGTGTGGGTCTGGCGGGAGCTGCGGCGCGCGCACGTCGGTGTCGGCGGATTCCTCCTGGGAGTCACCCTGTCCACCATCGCGATGAGCGTGGTCTCGTGGGCCGGATCACCGGACCTCGCCCCCACCGAGGGCGCCCGCTTCGACGCCTCGATCTACACCCGCTACATCGACCCGGTCGCGGCGCTCATCAGCCTCGTGGCGCTGGTCGCGATCGTGCGCGTGCTCGGCCGGAGCGTCGTCATGGTCGC
Source organism: Microbacterium aureliae (assembly GCF_054780155.1). Classification (NCBI taxonomy): domain Bacteria; kingdom Bacillati; phylum Actinomycetota; class Actinomycetes; order Micrococcales; family Microbacteriaceae; genus Microbacterium; species Microbacterium aureliae. The sequence continues at coordinate 1,057,714 of NZ_BAAGWW010000002.1, read as the reverse complement.
GCTCGTCGTCTCGGCGGCCGCGTCCGCCCTCGTGGTGCTGTGGATCGCCCCCACCGTGCCGACATGGGGGAACCTCAACGGTCCGGCCAACTCGGCGGCGATCCTCAGCTGGGACCGCTTCTTCCCGACCGGGTCGCCGTATCCCGTGCCGCTCGTGCCGTGGTTCACCAACCCGAACAAGTGGTGGCTGCTGGCGTCGGTCTTCCTGATCGCCGCGCTCATCGGCTGCCTGCTGCTGCGCGCCCGGCCGCATGTGCTCGTGGCGGTGGGCGCGGTGGTCATGATGCCGCTGTCGATCGCGGCGAACCAGACGCAGTTCCGCGACTATCCCGACGACATCTCGGCGGCGGTCGAGCAGGTGGAGGAGGTCACGGGCGAACAGGCGGCGCTCGACTTCCACCGCGACTGCCGGGACTCGTCCCTCTCCATCCATCAGGCCGTGAACTGGGTTCCTTACTGGCTCTCGCCCCGCGAAGTCGAGCTGGTCAGCCTGAAGAGGGGCGAGACCTTCGATTCCGAGCTCGTGGTGGCGTGCGGATGGTGGCCGGAGGCCGCCGACTTCGGGGCCCTCCCCGTGGATGCCGGCGACGACTACGGATATCGCCTGTGGGTCCTGCCCGGTGGAGTGCAGCAGGAGCTCGCCGACGAGGGGCTCCTGCTCACGCGCGAAGAGGTCGGCGCCGGGAACTGACCGCTCGCCGCGGATCAGGCTGCGTTCATCGCCTCGATGGCGTCTTCGACGCCGCCGTCGAAGACGAGCTGGCCCTTGCGGATGACGATGGCGCGGTTGCAGAGCTCACGCACCATCTCCATGTCGTGGCTGACGATGACGAGGGTCTTGCCCCCGTCGATAAGCTCGTCGAACTTCGCCCGGCACTTGGCGCGGAAGGGCGCATCGCCGACCGACAAGATCTCGTCCACGAGCAGCACATCGACGTCGACGTGGATCGCGACCGAGAACGCCAGTCGCATGAACATGCCCGACGAATAGTGCTTGACCTCCTGGTCGATGAAGTCCTCGATCTCGCTGAACGCGACGATCTCGTCGTAGCGCGCCTCGATCTCCTTCTGCTGCATCCCCAGGATGGCCGCATTCAGGTAGACGTTCTCGCGACCCGACAGCTCGGGGTGGAAGCCCGCCCCCACCTCGATGAGTCCGGCGACGCGACCGCGCGTGAGGATCTCCCCCGCGTCGGGCTTCATCACGCCGGACAGCAGCTTCAGCAGCGTGGACTTGCCAGAGCCGTTGTAGCCGAGGATGGCGACCGATTCGCCCTCGTTGATGACCACGTCCAGTCCGCGCAGCGCGTGGAAGGGGGTGGCGATGCGCCGTCGGCGCACCCAGCTGACCACGGTGTCCTTGAACGAGTGGGCGTGGTTGAGCAGGAAGGTCTTGCGGACCCCGTCGACGATGATGCTGGGCCGCGCTGCGGCGGGGATCATTTCGCTCATAGATCCTGGGCGAACCTTCCTTCGAGGCGGCGGAAGACGAGCTGACCGAGCGCGATGACGACTACCGAGATCAGCAGCGCCCACACCGTGCCCAACGCGAGATCCGAGGGCAGGGACAACGACTGCGCCTGCATCTGCTCGAGCGTCACCGGCTGCCAGAAGGCGTAGTGGAAAAGCTCCACGGCCTGCGTGACGGGATTGAGCAGGTACAGCTCGATGAGCCACGGGGTGTCCGCGAAGGCGTCCCGCACCATCGTCCAGAAGTAGAGGACGGGCGACGCCCACGTCACCAGCATCAGCAGCAGCTCGACGATGTTCTCCGCGTCGCGGAAGCGGACGTTGAGGGCGCCGAACAGCAGCCCGGCACCGAAGGCGAAGAGCATGAGGATGAGGATGCCGGCGAGCGCCGCCCCGATGCCGAGCAGCGAGATGTGACCCAGCCACCCGAGGAACACGCAGACGATCATCAGCAGCGCCAGCTGGGGCAGGAAGTGGATGAAGGCGACGAACACGGCCGAGACCGCGAACAATTGCCGCGGCAGGTACACCTTGCGAACGAGCGGAGCGTTCCCGACGATCGAGGTGGTCGCGTTCTTGAAGGCCTCCGAGAAGAGGTTGATCCCGATGATCCCCGAGAACAGGTACACCGCGTAGTTCGGGATGCCGCGCTCGAGCTGCAGGAAGACGCCCATCACGAGCCAGAACACCACGAACTGCGCGGCGGGGCGCACATAGGACCACGTCCAGCCCAGCGCCGAGTTGCGGTAGCGGGTGGTCACGCCGGTGCGCACCAGGAGACGCAGGAGGTAGCGCCAGCGCACGACGTCCAGAAGCCCCCTGCTGGTACCGGGAACGCTGAAGTCCGAACGCGGCACATCCGCAAAGAGGTCTCGCTTGATCGCCACGATCTGCAATCCTAGGCGAGCGCCGCTGGGCGCATGCCTCGCGTGCGGCCCGTCACTTCAGATAGTCGCCGTGCACCCACCCGCGCCGCGTCCCCGCGGTCACCTCCCGCCACGATCCCGACGCCGCGACGATGACGACCGTCGTCCCGGCGGCGAGCGTGCCCAGCGACGTCGCGGTGGTGCTGGGGGACGTCCGCAGGTTGACCGAGGCGGTCGTCGTCGTGCGGACGTGTGCGATGTCCTTCATGGGGACCCAGAGCTCGCCCCCTTCCGTGCGCAGCAGGCGCCACGCCCCGTCGGCCGAGGCGCCGATCGCCGGGGCGATCACGCCCGCCTTGAGCGCTACGGCCTCGTCGGCGCAGAGCGCATGGGGCGCCTTCCGCCCGGTCGTGGCGACCTTGACGATGTAGGTCCAGGTGGCGGACGTCACGCCGGTCGGCGGGAGACATGCCTTGTCCGCTGACGTGGCCTGACGCAAGTCCGTCACCGGCACCCACAGATCGCCCGCCCCGGTGCGCAGCAGGCGCCATTTCAGGTCGTCGCTGGCGCCGACCGCCGTCGCCATGGTTCCCGCCGGCAGCGCAGCGGAGCCCGCATCGCACGTGGCGCTCGGAACGGCGCGTCCCGTCGTCGCCGCCGACGTGACGAAGGTCCACGAGGCCGGGCGGGTCGACAGGGGAACCGCGCACGCGATGTCCTGCGCGGTGGCCTGGCGCAGGTCCGCCAGCGGCAGCCATTTCTCGGCGCCGCCGATGGAGAGCTTGCGCCACGACCCGTCCGCAGAAGTGGCCACGGCGCTGCCGACCGCACCCGCGGGCACGGGGGTCGCACCTGTCTCGCACGCGCCGTCAGGAGCGGTGCGCGACGTGGTCGCGACGGCGGTGACGTACGTCCAGGACGCGGGCGCGGTCCCGCTCGGCGAGGCGCACGCCGCTTCGGCGGACGTCGACCGCCGCAGGTCGGCGACCTTCGCCCACAGCCTGCCACGCTCGGTGTCGAGCAGACGCCACAGGCCGTCGGCCGAGGTGCCGCTCGCACGGGCGGCGATGCCGGCGCCCAGCGGCACCGCGCCCGCGGTGCAGGCTTCGGACGGGGCGGCACGGCCGGTCGTGGGGACGGTGACGGTGTAGGTCCACGACGCGGGCCCCACGCCTGCAGGAGTGGTGCACGCCGCCTCGCCCGTGGTCGCGCGACGAATGTCTGTGAGCGGCACCCAGAGGTCGCCGTCAGCCGTGCGCAGCTGGCGCCATTGACCATCGGACGACGTCGCGACGGCGGTCGCGACCGTCCCGACGGTCAGCGGTGCGCCCGTCCCGCAGTCGGCGTCCGGCGCCGCGCGGCCGGTCGTGGCCGCGATGACGGTGTACGTCCACGACGCCGCGGAGATGCCGCCCGGGTACGCGCACGGCGCCTCTGCCGACGTCGCCTGCCGCAGGGACTCCCGCGGCACCCAGCGGTCCCCCGACGACGTGCGGATCTTCCGCCACGAGTCGTCGGCGGTCGTCGCCAGGGCCTTGGCGACGGTGCCCGAGGACAGGGTCACGGCACCCGTGGCGCACTCCGAGTGGGGCGCGGTCCGCGCCGTCGTGTCGGCGAGCGTCACATAGGTCCAGGACGCGGGGCTCGTCGACGCCGGCGCCGCGCACGGCGAGCTTGCCTGGGTCGATCCGAACCAGTCGGTGAAGTAGTTGAAGAAGTTGCGGTTGCCGTAGGCCGAGCAGCCGTCACCGCTGCCGTAGCCGGCTCGCAGCGCTGCCGCGTTCGGCTGGTACGGCGTGTAGTAGTAGAGGTTCGCCGTCGCCTGGTTCTCGACGTACACCGGCGACGTGCCGCACCCGTGGTTGGGGTTGTACAGGATGTTCCACGTCTTGCCCGGGGCGTACCACGTGAAGAACTGACTCGTGCCGGCGGGGTTGGCATAGCGCTTGAACTGCCAGGCCGCGCCGTAGACCTGGTTGAAGAACCCGTAGTAGCGGGTGTCGCACGCGGCGGTGTCCGGGCACCCCTGGCCCATCGCGATGGTGTACCGCCATTCGCTCGGCCACGTGTGGGTGACGAGCCCCTGCTCCTTCTGCAGGGTGACCAGGATCACCTGCGGGTTGATCCCGCAGGCCTGGGCGACTTTGAGGATGATGCGCGACGCCCGCTCGCGCACCCCGCCGCTGTAGGCCCCGCACATGGCGTCGGCCGTGGTGCTGCGCGAGGTGTCGTACCAGTCCTTGAGGCACGTGTACCCCGACTGGCAGCTGGGGACCTTGGCCTCGAGGAAGGCCTGGATCTGCGCCTCCGACATCGTGCCGCGGTTGAAGAACACCGAGTTGCTGACGATGTTGCCGGCTTTGAATCCCGACAGGTCCGCCGTCTTCACCGGTTCCTGGGCGACCGTCGCGGGCGCTGAGGCCGCGACGTCGGCCTGCCGCGGAACCGGCTCGACGGCCTGCGCGCCGGACCCGCCCAGCAGCGAGACGATGACCGCCACCGCGGTGATCGCTGCAGCGAAGGACGATCTCGCCGTCACTGGACCACTCGCTTCTCGATGGCATTCACGTGACCAGTGTGACTGATGGGGCATGAGTAATACAACAACCCGCGACCGGCACGTCCGCGACACGCTGTCGATCGCCGATTAGCGACGGTCCGGTGCGAATGCGAGGATGACGGCATGCGGGGGATCATTCTGGCCGGCGGCTCCGGCACGCGCTTGCACCCGATCACCCTCGGAGTGTCCAAGCAACTCGTCCCGGTGTACGACAAGCCGATGGTCTACTACCCGCTGTCAACGCTCATGCTGGCGGGCATCGACGAGATCCTCGTCGTGACCACCCCCCACGATCTGCCGTTCTTCGAGAGGCTTCTCGGGGACGGCTCCCAGTTCGGGGTGTCGATCTCGTTCGCCGTGCAGCCGTCGCCCGACGGCCTGGCGCAGGCCTTCACGATCGGCGCGGACTTCATCGGCTCGGATGCGGTGGCGCTCGTCCTCGGCGACAACCTGCTGTACGGGCCCGGGCTCGGCACGCAGCTGGCCCGCCACCGCGACATCGACGGCGGGGCGATCTTCGCGTACTGGGTCGCGGACCCCTCCGCATACGGCGTGGTCGAGTTCGACGCCGCCGGAAGGGCGGTGTCGCTGGAAGAGAAGCCCACCTCGCCGAAGAGCAACTTCGCCGTCCCCGGACTGTACTTCTACGACAACGACGTCGTGTCGATCGCGGGCGGCCTGAGCCCGTCCGCCCGAGGGGAATACGAGATCACCGACGTGAACCGCGCGTACCTCGAGGCCGGCAAGCTCCAGGTGGAGGTGCTGCCGCGAGGCACGGCATGGCTGGACACCGGCACCTTCGATCAGATGACGGATGCCGCCGAGTACGTCCGCACGATCCAGCGCCGCACGGGCATGTCCATCGGCGTCCCCGAAGAGGTCGCCTGGCGCCAGGGGTTCCTGTCGGACGACGAGCTGCGCACGCGCGCCGAAAAGCTGCTGAAGTCGGGCTACGGCCGCTACCTGCTGAGCCTGCTGGAGCAGGGGCGATGACGCGCCGGCTGCTCGTCACCGGCGGCGCGGGCTTCATCGGTTCGAACTTCGTCCATCACGTCATCGAGCACACCGACGACCACGTGACGGTCCTGGACAAGCTGACGTACGCCGGCAACCGCGCGTCGCTGGCCGGCCTGCCCGAGGACCGGCTTCGCTTCGTGCAGGGCGACATCTGCGACGCGCCCCTCGTGGACCGGCTGTTCGCCGAGGTCGACGCCGTGGTCCACTACGCCGCGGAGTCCCACAACGACAACTCCCTGCACGACCCGCGACCGTTCCTGGACACCAACATCGTCGGCACCTACACGCTGCTCGAGGCCGCGCGCCGGCACGAGCGACGGCTGCATCACGTCTCGACGGACGAGGTCTACGGGGATCTCGAACTGGACGACCCGGCGCGCTTCACCGAGACGACCCCCTACAACCCCTCCTCGCCCTACTCCTCCACCAAGGCCGGATCGGACCTGCTCGTGCGGGCGTGGGTCCGCTCGTTCGGCGTCCAGGCGACGATCAGCAACTGCTCCAACAACTACGGCCCCTACCAGCACGTCGAGAAGTTCATCCCTCGACAGATCACGAACGTCCTGCGCGGCATCCGGCCGAAGCTCTACGGCACGGGCCACAACGTCCGCGACTGGATCCACGCCGACGACCACTCCTCGGCGGTGCTGCGCATCCTCGAGGGCGGGCGCGTAGGCGAGACCTATCTGATCGGCGCCGACGGCGAGAAGGACAACCGCAGCGTCGTCGAGGCCATCCTGACGTCGATGGGTCAGCCGGCCGACGCCTACGACCTGGTCGCCGATCGCGCCGGGCACGACCTGCGCTACGCCATCGACTCGTCGAAGCTGCGTGCCGAGCTCGGCTGGATGCCGCGCTTCGCCGACTTCGAGACCGGACTGGCATCGACGATCCGCTGGTACCGCGACAACGAGGCATGGTGGGCCGGCGCGAAGGACGGCGTCGAGGCGTTCTACGCGGCGCGGGGGCAGTGACCGGTGGACATCGACTTCTCCAAGCCGCTCTCCCGCGCCGAGACCCCCATCCCCGGCCTGACCGTATGGGAGCTCCCGGTCCACGGTGATTCGCGAGGGTGGTTCAAAGAGAACTGGCAGCGCGAGAAGATGACGACCGCGGGCCTGCCCGACTTCGGGCCGGTGCAGAACAACATCTCGTTCAACGATGCCGCCGGCACCACGCGAGGCATCCACGCGGAGCCGTGGGACAAGTGGGTGTCCGTGGCGACGGGGCGGATCTTCGGCGCATGGGTCGATCTGCGCGAGGGGCCCACCTTCGGGGCGGTCCACACCGCCGAGCTGGACCCGTCGCGCGCGGTCTTCGTCCCGCGCGGCGTCGGCAACGCCTACCAGACGCTCGACCCCGACACCGCCTACGTCTATCTGGTCAACGACCACTGGTCGGCCGACGCGGAGTACACCTTCCTGCACCCGGCCGACGAGACCGTCGCCATCGGCTGGCCGATACCGCTGGCCGACGCCGAGCTGTCGGCCAAGGACCTGGCCCACCCCCGCCTGGCGGAGGTCGCACCGGTGCCGCCGCGGAAGACCCTCGTCGTCGGCGCCGACGGTCAGCTGGGCCGGGCGCTGCGCGCGGCATGGGGCCCCGCCGGGCACGTGGAGTACGCCGGCCGTGCCGAGCTGGACCTCACCGACCCGGGCCTCGACGGCGCCCGACGATGGCGGGACTACGACACCATCGTCAACGCCGCGGCCTACACGGCCGTCGATGCGGCCGAGACGGCGGAAGGGCGCACGCGCGCCTGGGCGGTCAACGCCACCGCGGCGACCCGGCTCGCCCGCATCGCCGCAGAGAACGGGCTCACCCTCGTCCACGTGTCGAGCGACTACGTCTTCGACGGGACCCGTGCCGGGGCCTACCTCGAGGACGATCCCGTGGCTCCGCTCGGTGTCTACGGTCAGACGAAGGCCGCCGGCGACGGCGCCGTCGGCGGGGTCCCCCGCCACTACATCGTGCGCACCAGCTGGGTCATCGGCGACGGCGCGAACTTCGTGCGCACGATGACCGCGCTGGCCGAGCGCGGCGTGGACCCGGCCGTCGTCGCCGACCAGGTGGGGCGCCTCACCTTCGCCGAAGACCTCGCCGCCGGCATCCGCCACCTGCTGGACGCGCGGGCGCCGTACGGCACCTACAACGTCACGTGCAGCGGCCCGCCGGCCTCGTGGGCGCAGATCGCGGCCCGGGTGTTCTCGCTCACCGGGCACGACCCCGGACGCGTCCGGCCCACGACCACCGCAGAGTACTTCGCCGGCGCGGCGACGCCCGTCGCTCCCCGGCCGGCCAACAGCGTGCTGGATCTCGCCAAGGTGACCGCGACCGGATTCACGCCGCGCGACGCCGACGAGGCGCTCGCGGCGTACCTGAACGCCCCGCGGTAGCCTTCCGCGACGCCGTCACAGGTTGGCGTGCAGCTCCCAGACGCGCTCGGCGGCGCTGCGCCACGAGAACACGCGCCCGCGGTCGGCGGCGAGCACGCCCAGGCGCTCGGCGGCGGCCGCCGAGGCCAGCCCCTCGGCGAGCGCCGCGCCGATGCCCTCACCCAGGATGACGGCATCCGTCCCCGGCACGAGGACGCCGCCGTCCACGACGACCTCGGAGTGCGTCGGCGACGCCGAGGCGATGACGGGGACGCCGAGGCTGAGGGCCTCGACCACCCGCCAGGGGAAGGCGGCGCGGCGGGACGGCGCGACGAAGGCGACGGCGGCGCCGAGCACCGCCGCGCGGTCGTGCGGGTCCAGCGAGCCGCGCGCGTGCACCCGTCGCTCCGGCACGCCGGCGGCCTCGGCGAGCTCGGCGACCGCCGGCTCCCGCCCCTCGGCGACGTCGATGACGACGACGGGAAGATCGATCCCGGATGCCGCGACCCCGGCCAGCGCCGCGGCGACGCCGTCCGTGCCGGTCGGTCCGGCGCTCAGCAGAACGAACCCCTCGGGGAGCCCGAGGTCGCGCCGGCGCCCCACCTCGTCCGACGGGACGGCGAATCCCGCCGGGGCGGCGCCGGCGATCACCCGCACGCGGTCGCCGAGCTTCGCGACGGCCGCCAGGCGCTCGGCCAGCGCGTAGGTGGGGACGACGACGGCGTCGGCGTGCCTGGCGGCCCGCTTGAGCATTGCCCGGTGCCAGGCTGCGCTCGCGCGCGGCAGCTCGTCGGGCGCCTCCCACGGGCGCGGGTCCCACACCGTCACGACGGTCTGGTCGTTGTCGTGCACCCGGTCGTGGCGGACCAGCGGCGCGAAGAGGGTCGGCGAGTGGATCATGCCGCCGCCGATCCCCGTGGCGACCCCGAGCTGCAGCGCGGTGGCGAGTTCGCGACGGGCGAGCGCCGTGCGGCGCACGCCGGCGAGGCCCGGCACGCTGCCGAGGTCGCCGGTCCCGCCGGCCGGAGCGATCGCCTCGACCTCGCAGCCCTCGGGCGCTCCCGTCACCAGCGCCCGCGCGAGCTCGCGCGAGGCCTCTGCCAGGAAGGGATCGACCGGCGCGGCGACCTGATCGAGCATCACCCGCAGCGTCGCGGTCATGGCGCCGGCGTCTCGGTGGGAGTCGGCGGGTGGAGGGCCTGGCGCACCAGGTCGCGCACGTACGCGTAGTCGGTGTCGCCCTCTTCCACGCCGTTCTCGGGGGTGAGCTCGATCGTCGTGACGGGCTGCTCCTTGGCGTCGACGGCGAGGTCGGCCAGATACGGGATGAGCGAGGACGGCAGATCGGTCTCGACGAGGTCGGTGCCGGCGGCGGCGATGTCCTGGAAGCGGGTGAGCACCGTCTGCGGCGTGAACTGCGCCAGGATCGCCTGCTGCAGCGCGCGCTGTCGCTTCATGCGGTCGAAGTCGCTGGTGGTGTACCGCGAGCGGGCGTACCACTGGGCGGTGTCGCCGTCCATGCGCTGCGTGCCCGGTTCGATCCAGCCGGTCGCCCACTCCTCGGCAGGCTGCCCGTCGTAGGAGGGACCGCCACCTTCAGGCAGACGCTCCTCGACGGTGATCTCGACACCGCCCAGCGCATCCACGAGGGCGGCGAAGCCGTGCATGTCGATGAAGACGTAATACGGGATCTCGATGCCGAGGATCCCGGCGGCGGCGTCCTTGGTCGCCTCGACCCCGGGCGAGGAGCCCTGGGCGGCGGCATCGGGGTACAGCGCCTCGCCGTCGCGGCAGACCTCGACCTCGGTGCGCAGCTGGTTGATGCCGCTCCCCCACCCGCACGTCGCGTCGGCGAACCCCTCGTGGACGTCGGGGTACAGCTCCTTCATGGGACCTTCGGCGAACGGGAAGCCGCCCATGTCACGCGGGATGCCGGTGATGGTGGTCGCGCCGGTGTCGGCGTTGACCGAGACCACCGAGATGCTGTCGAAGCGCATCGAGTCGCGGCCCTCGCCGCTGTCGGCGCCGAGGAGCAGGATGTTGTAGTAGCCGTCGGAGGGGGGCACGGCCGGGCCGCTGGCGCCGAAGATCGCGCCCAGCGTGTCGCGGGTCGTGCCGGCAGCCACCGCCGCGTACGCCGCCGACCCCGCCGAGACGACGAGCAGGACCACACCGAGCAGCGCGATGCCGAAGCGGGCGAGGGGGCCGGTGCGCACGAGCCGCACCAGGCGCAGGGTGTCGATCGTGAGCACGACCCACAGGAGGGCGTACCCCACGAGCAGGATCTGCGCCGCTGTGAGGACGAACCAGTTGGTCCCGAGCAGGAACGCCGCGGGGCGCCACAGCAGCGCGACGAGGACGGCTACCGCCGCCGCCGTCCACAGCGCCAGGGTGGCTCCGAGACCGAACCTGCCGAGCCGCCGGTTGCCGGCGAGGACCTGCGCGGACCCCGGGACGAGGAAGTTGAGGACGACCAGCCACCAGCCGCGGCGGGTCATGTGGGCCGCGGACCGCGAGTCGGGATAGCGGATCGGGTAGGGATTGACCACCGACGCCGCCGAGGCGGGCGCCGCGCGCCCCGCGTCCCGCCGCGGCGGGCTGGCGATGCTCACAGGGAGTCCTTCAGCCGCCGGTTCTTCTCCTCGACCTGCGCCTCGAGCGTGCGGGCGTACTCCTCGATGCGGTCGCCGACCTCGGCGTCGGCGCTGCCGAGGATGCGCGCGGCGAGCAGCCCGGCGTTCTTCGCGCCGTTGATGGAGACCGTGGCGACGGGGATGCCCGCGGGCATCTGCACGATGCTCAGCAGGGAGTCCATGCCGTCGAGCGTGGCCAGCTGGACCGGCACGCCGACGACCGGCAGGGCCGTGAGCGAGGCCAGCATGCCCGGCAGATGAGCGGCGCCGCCTGCGCCGGCGATGATGACCCGGATGCCGCGGCCCCGGGCCGCACGCCCGTAGCGCATCAGCTTCTCGGGCGTGCGATGCGCCGAGACGACCTCGACCTCGTGGGGGATGCCGAAGTCGGTGAGGACCTGGGAGGCGTCGCTCATGACGCGCCAGTCCGAGTCGGAGCCCATCACGACCCCGACGAGGGGTGCCTGAGAGGAGTGCAGCGGCGTGGTCACCCGTCAAGGCTAGGGCGAGTCGCTGGGCAAACCCCGCAACGGCACGGATCGTAGGCTGTCGATCATGCCCTCCCCCGACCCGTCGGACCTCGACGACCTGTTGAGCGCGCGATTCGGCGACGCCGCGCCCGCGCTGACCGATCCCGCGCTGCGCGGCAACCCGACGCTCGCGGTGCTCCTCTCTCACCGGTCCGTCCGCAGATTCGCGCCGGAGCCGGTCGGCGACGAGATCGTGCAGGCGCTCGTGGCCGCCGCCCAGTCCGCGGCCTCGTCGTCGAACAACCAGGTGTGGAGCGTCGTCGAGGTCCGCGACGCCCCCCAGCGCCGGCGACTCGTCGACGAGGCGGGGGCGAGCGCCTTCGCCGCCGACGCGCCCGTCATCCTGCTGTTCGTCGCCGACTGGGCGCGGGCGTCCCGCATCGCCGCCTGGCGAGAAGAGGGTGACGTCGCCGTGGACTACCTCGAGTCGACGCTGGTGGGGTTCGTGGATGCCGCGCTCGCGGCGCAGAACGCGGTCATCGCCGCCGAGAGCCTGGGCCTCGGGACCTGCTACCTGGGGTCCCTGCGCAACCGTCCCGAGGTCGCCGCAGGAATCGCCGGGCTGCCCGAACGCGCCGTCGTCGCCTTCGGCGTCGCGCTCGGCCGGCCCCACCCCGACGACGCGGCGGGCATCAAACCGCGGCTGGCGCCGTCCGTCGTGCACGGCCGCGAGCGGTACCGTCCGGTCGAGCCCGCCGACGTCGAGGCTTACGAGGAGCGGCTCGCCCGGTACAACGCCGGGCAGGGCCGCGTCTCGCCGTGGGCGCGCGCGATCGTCGCGCGCGTCCGCGACATCCGCGGGCTGCACGGGCGGGAGGACATGCGCGCGTGGCTCGAGCGCCGGGGCCTGCCGTCGCGGTGAACCGCGCGGTGCTCCGTCGGTGAAGGTCCTGTCCGCGCAGACCCCGTCCGCGAGGATTCAGTCCGCGAAGAAGTCCGCGGCCGCCCGCGCCTGGTAGACGACCTCGTCGAGGTCGTCGCCGGCGACGTTGACGTGCCCCACCTTGCGGCCCGGCCGGGGGGCCTTGCCGTACGTGTGGATCTTCGCGACGGGGTGCTCCGCCATCGCCGCGGCGAAGCGCTCGTCCAGCCCGCCGGACTGCGGTCCGCCGAGGATGTTCACCATCGCGGACCAGCGGTGCCGCGGTGCGGCATCGCCCAGGGGCAGGTCCAGCACCGCGCGCAGGTGCTGCTCGAACTGGCCGGTGACCGCACCATCCTGCGACCAATGGCCGCTGTTGTGCGGGCGCATCGCGAGCTCGTTGACGAGGATGCGGTCGTCGGTCGTCTCGAAGAGCTCGACGGCGAGCATGCCGGTCACGCCGAGACCCTCGGCGATGGCGACGCCGACGCCGGCGGCGACCTCGGCCAGCCGCTCGTGGGCGTGCGGGGCCGGGGCCACCACTTCGGCGCACACCCCGTCCCGCTGGACGGTCTCGACGACGGGGTAGACGACGGTCTGGCCGGACGGCCGGCGGGCGACCTGCTGGGCGAGCTCCCGCGTGAAGTCCACGAGCTCCTCGGCCAGCAGCGCACCGCCGCGGCCGTCCTCGGCGAGCGCGGCGAACCAGTCGTCGGCCCCGTGGGCGTCCGCGACGACGCGCACGCCCTTGCCGTCGTAGCCGCCGCGAGGCGTCTTGACCACCGCACGGCCGCCGTTGTCCTCGAGGAACCGGCCGAGCTCGGCGGCGGTGCTCACCGCCGCCCATTCCGGCTGAGGCATGCCGAGCTCGGCGAGCCGGGCGCGCATGCGCAGCTTGTCCTGAGCGAACTGCAGCGCGTCCGGTCCCGGGTGCACCGCGACGCCGTCCTCGACGAGGGCGCGCAGCACCTCCTGGGGCACGTGCTCGTGGTCGAAGGTCACGACATCCACGTCGCGGGCGAACGCGCGCACCGTCGCGGCGTCGCGGTAGTCCCCCACCGATGTCGCCGCCAGCGCCGCCGCCATGCCCTCGTCCTCGGCGAGCACGCGGATCTCGACACCCAGCTCGACCGCCGGCGCGATCATCATGCGCGCCAGCTGTCCGCCGCCGACCACTCCCACTCGCAGCGTCATGCCGCTCCCTTCGACGGTTCCATCTTCGCGCACCCGACCGGCGCGCGCAGGTCAGGCTGTTCCGGGGCCGGGGGGAAGCGGCTGCGCGTCGCGGTGGGCGAGGATCTGGTTCACCTCGATCTGGTCGACCAGCGCCTCGTGCACCAGGGACACGCTGGGTACGTCGGCGAGGCGGAGGGGGGCGTCCATCCCGTCCGAGAGGAGCAGGGTTCCCGCACCCCACAGCCGCTGGATCGGCCCGCGCCGCACCTGGATGGTGTACCCGCGCACGTGGCTCAGCTCGCGGTGGCGTACGGCGACGACGCCGCGCCGCTCGATGACCCGCCGGGTGGTGATGGTGTACACGTGCGACAGCCAGGATGCGAAGGGCATCACGACCAGCAGCAGCACGATCGCGGCCGCCGCGGTCAGCAGCATCCAGTCCTCGAATCCCGCCGGCAGGTTGCCGAGCAAATAGCCCACCGCCCCGGCGACGGCGACCAGCACCAGCGCCGACCACATCAGCCGCCGCGCGTGCGGGCGGAAGCGGGCCACCCGGAGCTCCGGCGCGGGAGCGCCCGGAGCCGGCATGGACGGCCGGCCGCCGTACGGGGTCGGCTGGGTCATGGCTCCCATTGTGGCGCTCGGGGCCGACCCTCGGACCCCAACGCGCCCGGCGCGGTCGTTCTCGCCGCCGGCGGGGCCGACGACGGATGCGCTCAGCGCACGTGGACGACGTCGCCCGAGCTGACCGCGGTCTCGAGCCCGGCGCCGTCGCGCACGACCAGACGCCCCTCGCCGTCGATGCTCTCGGCGACCCCCGTGAGCGTCGACCCGTCGGGCAAGGCGACCGAGACGGCGCTGCCCACGGTGGCGCACAGCGCCTGGATCTCGGCGTGGACCCCGGTGGCCACGGCGTCGCCTCCGGTGCCGGTCAGCGCGGCGAGGTACTCGTCGAGGGCCGTGAGGTAGTCCGCGAGCAGCCGGTCGACATCGACGTCCAGCCCCGCCGCGGCGAACGACGTGGCGGTCTCGACGGGCAACTCGGCCGCGCTCATCGTCGTGTTGACCCCGGCGCCCACGACGACGAGATCTGGATCCGCCGGGCTCACCTCGGCGAGGATGCCGCACACCTTGCCGCCGTCCAGCAGCACGTCGTTCGGCCACTTCAGCCGCGCCGTGTGGGTCGTGCCGGGCAGCTGCTCCAGGACCGCGCGCGTCATGGCCGCCCCGGCCGCCAGCGGGATCCAGCCGCGCGCGGCGGTGGGCAGGCCGTCCACCCGCAGGACCACCGAGGCCGCCAGGGCCGTACCCGGTGGGGTCGTCCAGGCTCGGTCGAGGCGCCCGCGGCCCGCGCGCTGATCGTCGGTGACGAGCACCGACAGGTGCGGCCAGCCGGCGGGGTCGTCGATGAGGTGCCGGACGAGATCGGCGTTGGTCGAGTCGGTGTGCTCGACGACCTGGACGCGCGGGCTGACGGCGGCGGCCTGGGGGAATCCGTTTTCGGGGATGCTCACACGCCCCACCCTAGGACGCCACGCCGATCACCGGCCAGGGTGTGCCGGACGGACAGGGTCTGCCCGAGGGGCTTGTACGAACCCTCCAACCGTTGCGGGCGGCCGCTCGCTAGTGTGGAACGCGTGACCGAAGAGCTCGATCTGTCCACGACCGCCGGCAAGATCGCCGACCTGCGCGCACGCTTCCAAGAGGCGGTCGTCGACGCCGAGAAGACGGCGCAGGCCAAGCAGCACGCCAAGGGCAAGATGACCGCGCGCGAGCGCATCGAACTGCTCGTCGATCCGGGCAGCTTCGTCGAGCTGGACGAGTACGTCCGCCACCGGACCTCGGTGTTCGGCATGGACAAGTTGCGGCCGTACGGCGACTCGGTCGTCACCGGCGTCGGCACGATCCACGGCCGGACGACCGCCGTCTACGCGCAGGACTTCTCGACCTTCGGCGGGTCCCTCGGCGAGGTTGCCGGCGAGAAGATCATCAAGGTCATGGAGTTCGCGCTGCGCAGCGGCATCCCCATCGTCGGGATGCTGGACTCCGGCGGCGCGCGGATCCAGGAGGGCGTGGTGGCCCTGGGCAAGTACGGCGAGATCTTCCGGCTGAACACCGCCGCGTCCGGGGTCATCCCGCAGATCTCCCTCATTATGGGCCCCGCCGCCGGCGGCGCGGTGTACTCCCCCGCGCTGACGGACTTCGTGGTCATGGTCGACAAGACCAGCCAGATGTTCGTCACCGGCCCCGACGTCATCAAGACCGTGACCGGCGAGGACGTCGGCATGGAGGAGCTCGGCGGCGCGCACACGCACAACACCCGCTCGGGGGTCGCCCATTACCTCGCCGAGGACGAGGACGACGCGATCGACTACGTCCGGACGCTCCTGGGCTTCCTCCCCGACAACAACATGGCCGAGATCCCGGTGTACGAGACCGGGTTCGAGTTCGAGACGACGGATGCCGACCGCGCGCTCAACGCGATCATCCCCGACTCGCCGAACCAGCCGTACGACATCCACCAGGTGATCCGGCACATCGTCGACGCCGAGGACTTCCTCGAGGTCCAGCCGCTGTTCGCGCCCAACATCGTGATCGGCTTCGGCCGGATCGAGGGCCGCTCGGTGGGCATCATCGCCAACCAGCCGTCGCAGATGGCGGGCACCCTCAACATCGAGGCCGGCGAGAAGGCCAGCCGCTTCGTGCGCTTCTGCGACGCGTTCTCGATCCCGATCGTCACCCTCGTCGACGTCCCCGGCTACCTGCCGGGCACCGACCAGGAGTGGACCGGCGTCATCCGCCGCGGCGCGAAGCTGCTGTACGCCTACGCCGAGGCCACCGTGCCGCTGGTGACGGTGATCCTGCGCAAGGCCTACGGCGGCGCCTACATCGTCATGGGCTCCAAGCAGCTGGGCGCCGACATCAACCTGGCGTGGCCGACCGCCGAGATCGCGGTGATGGGCGGGCAGGGCGCCGTCAACATCCTCTACCGCGGCGAGATCAAGCGCGCCGAAGAAGCCGGCGAGGACGTCGCCGCCGTCCGCACGCGTCTGGCCAACGAGTACACCTACAACGTCGCCTCGCCGTTCCTCGCCGCCGAGCGCGGGGAGCTCGACGGCATCATCGAGCCCGCCGCCACGCGGGTGGCGATCGCCAAGGCGCTGCGCGCGCTGCGCGGCAAGCGCGCCAGCCTGCCGCCCAAGAAGCACGGGAACATCCCGCTGTGACGATCGCCGACCACACCCCCGAGGGCGACGTCACGATCGACGTCCGCCGCGGCTCGCCGACCGACGAGGAGCTCGCCGCGCTCATCGCCGTCGTGAGCGAGGCGTACGTCGACGAGGCCGAGCACGCCGTCGCCGCCGACGACCCGGTCCGCAGCGCGTGGCACGTCTCGGCGCGGGGCCTGCGCGCTCCGCTGCGCCGCGAGCTCGGCTGGGGCCGGTTCGGCTGACGCCCGGGGGCGGTGTCCCCCGAAATACCTACAGACGCTCCGGTCGCATACCGGAATACTGGTTCGTGCTGGAACGCTTTGCGTTCGGCTGACCTGCCCTCCTCTCGGACGGCACAGGTTCGGCCACTGCGGACGGTTTTCGGGTAGCCGTCCGCTCGGCGAGGGGCGGACGGCTTCGCCCGCCCCTCGCCCCATCCCACGTCGATCCCCGCCCCGGCATCCCTCCCCCGCCGAGACGGGGATCGTGCCGTGCGGGCACGCGGCCGGGCGAGCACGCGAATGTGCCGGCGCGGAGGTCAGCGGGCGGCGCCGGCGGGGTGATCGATCTCCATCCAGAGGTCGACCGAGTCCTCGTCGCTCAGCCCCGCGCCCGAGTCCGAGCGGCCGACGACCGTGACCGCCACGCGTTCGTGCGGCGACGTGCGGATGTACAGCCGGTCCGAGCGCGCCGAGCGGAGCGTCTCGGCCAGCTGCGCCCGGATCGTCCCGAGCGCGGCGTCGTCCAGGCCCTCGAGCCCGCCCTCATCCAGCACCGTCACCGTCGCCCCGCGCCTGCGGGCCCGCTCCAGCTCTGCGCGCACGTCGTCGTCGAGCAGCCGCGGACCCCGCAGCTCATCCCGCAGGCGCCCTTCGGCCAGCCGCGCCTCGAGGCGCTCCTCGTCCGAGAGCTCCCCGCCGGTGGCGATGACGCGGCCGAGGACGGGCCCCGCCACGGCGAGCGCGCTCTGGACCTGGACGCGCCGCTCCCGCTGGCGCACCACGTGCGAGGCCTGCCATGCCGACGCGGCGCGCTGCAGCTGCGCGAGGCGCGCGGTGTCGCGCGCGGCCCGGTCGATCGACCGCATGAGCAGCTGCGAGCACGACAACCACACCATCGAGCCCACCAGTCCCAGCTGGAGAGCGCTCGGCCCCATCCATGTCAGCGACGCCGCGATGAGCATGATCATGCCCGCCCACGCGAACCACGGCCGGTGGCGGACCATCACGATCACCATGAGCGCGCCGATCCCGCCGAGGTACCACGTGACGAAGGGCTCACGTCGCAGCCCCTCGGCGACCGCGAGCGAGATCGCGGAGGGGACGACCGCGGCGCTGACGAGCGCCAGCACGGCCGACGGCATCGGCAGCGTGACCTGCCTGCGTGAGCGAGGCAGTACCGCGCCCTCCGCGGCCGCCCGGGCCGTCCGCGCGCGACCGGGCTCCCAGAACAGGCACAGCCAGGTCGTCCCGAGGTAGAGCACCAGGGCGACGACGATCAGGCCGGGGTTCGCGACGGGCGCGGTCCACCACAGGCCGCGCGCCGCGAGGTACGCCGTGAACGCGAAGGCGAGCGCGGTCAGGACGTTGCGGACGCTGATCACTCGACCTCCTCCCGCCAGGTCAGCCGCACCCGCGTGCCGCCGTGCCCCGAGGTCACATGTGCCTCGCCGCCCACCGATGCCATCCGCGCCACGATCGAGCCCCGGATGCCGAGCCGGTCGGCCGGCACGCCCGCCAGCTCGAAGCCGGGTCCGGAATCGGCGACATCGATGCGGATGCCGTCGCGCACCGGCTCGATGACGGCGTGCAGGCCGCGTCCCCCCGCGTGCTGCACGGCGTTGCTGACGGCCTGCGTCGCCGCCATCGACAGGGCCTCGGCGACCCGGCCCGGCAGGATCACGGTGCCCGGCTCGACACGCTGCTCGACGACGATGGATCCGCCCAGCTCTCGCGCCGCCTCGTCGATCTCGGCCGCGAGGGTCACCGCGTCGCGCGGCTCGTCGCTGCCGGCCGCGGCCACCTGCTCGGTCGAGGCCAGGCCCGTCAGCGCCTCCCGGGCCATCGCGACGGCCAGGGTACGGGCGCGCGGGGAGTCCGCACGCTCCGCGGCGATGAGCGCCGCGAGCACGCTGTCGTGCATGAGCGCGGCGATCGTCACGCGCTCCTGCTCGGCGGCGTCGGTCGCCGCCGCCTTGGCGTAGCTGTCGACCGCCTTCGCGCGCGTGGCGTCGACACCGGCGGCCATGGAGCGGAAGAGCCAGCCGAGTGTCAGCAGCACGCCGCCGAGGATGATCGCGAACGACACGTCGAGGGTGAGCCGGAACCCCAGCGTGCCGCTGAATCCGCTCACGACCAGCCGCACGAGCCCGTACAGGACCGGCGCGAGGATCGTCCAGGCGATCTGCAGCGGGAAGGGGAAGGCGAGGACGGCGGCGAGGGTGGCGATGTTGACGAGGAACCAGACCCACGGATCCTCGTCGATGGGGATCCCCGGAGCGGCCGGCGTCAGCGGCCAGGCGGCCAGGGCGAGCACGAAGACGACGGCGAAGGCGCCGGCCGTCGCGCGCACGCCGCGACCGAACAGGCACGCGAGGATCATGACGGCGAGGGGGATGAACGCCACCGGCAGCAGGGGGTCCTGGTACCACGGCGAGTAGCCGTCCGAGAGGACCGCGGTCACCAGGGCCTGCACGCCCAGGACGAGGGAGCCCAGTCCCGCGGCGACGGTGATGATCCGCTCCACGCGCGTGCGCGTGAACGACCCGATGGCCGGCCTGCCGTCGCGCGCGGGGGCGATGTGCGTCCAGGCGCGGTCGAGCACGACGCCCGCGCGGTCGAGCGTCACGAAGTGGCCTGACCGGCGTCGCCGGCGGGCTCGGCGAGGATGCCGTCCTCCATCGCGCGTCGCAGCAGATCCACCTTGGTGGGGGCGGGCCGCCCCACCTCGACGTACTTCACCCGCACGCGCGTGATGTTCTCCTTGGCCGTCGAGTACGCCACGCCGAGTCGCTCGGCGACGACCTTGAGGGGCAGCCCCGCGGCGTACAGGCGCAGCACGTCGCGCTCGCGGGCGGACAGCTGGGCGTCGGCGAACTCCCGGTCCCCCTCCACGGCGCTCGCCCACTCGACGTTGTTGAGCGGCTCCCCGCGGGCGACGGTGCGCACGGCGGCGGTCACGTCGTCGATCGGGGACGCCTTGCTGACGACGCCGGCCGCGCCGGCCGCGAGTGCTTCGCGCACGGCGGCGGGACGATCCGCCACGCTGTGGATGATGACGCTCGAGCCGTCGCCGACGAGCCGGTGCACGTTGCCGGTCACGGTCGTGCCGTCGCCGAGGGTCAGATCCAGCACGACCACATCGGCGGGCGAGGAGCCGGTGGCGGACCGCCACGTGAGGTAGTCGGCCACCGTGCTGCCCGAGAAGACGACGTCCTCGTTGCCCGCGCGCAGGCACGCCGCTTCGAGCCCGAGCCTCACGGACTCGTGGTCGTCGATGAGGGCGACCCGCGTCATAGCGGCCACTCTAGCGAGGCCCCGCCGTGCGGATGAGCGTCGTGACGGCTTCGACATGGTGCGAGTGCGGGAAGAGGTCGACCGCGCGCACGCGGGAGGCCTCGTAGCCGCTGTCGCGGAAGGTCGCCATGTCGCGCGCGAGCGCCACCGGGTCGCAGGCGACATAGACGACCGCGGCGGGCCCGAGCTGGGCGAGGCGCTGCACGACGTCCCGGCGCGCCCCCGCGCGCGGCGGGTCGAGGACGACCACGCCGCGGGACAGCCGCTCCCGCTCGGCGGCCGACAGCCGGGACTCCAGCTGCGCCAGCCACCGGTCGACGCGGCCGGTCTCGGCGCGCGCGCCCACCCACTCGGCGAGGTTCTGCCCGGCGTGCTCGGTCGCGCGGGCGTCGGACTCGACGGTGGTGATCCGCGCACCGGGCCCGACGGCGTCGCCGAGGGCGGCGGCGAGCAGGCCGACGCCGCCGTAGAGGTCCAGGTGCCACGCGTCGGGATCGGCGCCGGCCGTGCGCACCTCCTCGGTCACGAGGGCCGTGAGCGCCGCGGCGGCGAGGCGGTGGACCTGCCAGAATCCGCCTGCGTCGACCCGGAAGTCCCGCCCGCCGACGCGCTCGACGAGGGTCTCCCGGACGGGATCGCGCCGCACGGGCTTGCCGGGGCGGCGTTCAGGTCGCGGCAGGATGCGCACCCGGCCGTCCGCCGGGAGCACGAGGTCGACGCGGCCCGGGGCCGCGCCGGCCAGCTCCGCCGCGGCGTCGGCGACCGGCTCGGCGGCGAGGGGCAGGTCGTCCACCTCGACGACCCGGTGGCTGCGCGCCGCGAACGGCCCGATGCGTCCCTCGTCGTCGACGTGCAGGCTCACTCTGGTGCGCCATCGAGTGCCGTCCGCGGGTTCGGGGTCCAGGTCCGACGCCGCCACCGCGTCGCCGGCCGTGAGGATCGATGCGGGCACGTCCAGCCTGCCGATACGGGCGAGCGCGTCCTTGAGGACGCGCAGCTTCAGCGCCCGCTGGGCACCGAGGGCGATGTGGCCGTAGTCCGCACCGCCGGGGCGCCGGTCCGCCGGCACGTCCAGGTCGGCCTGCGGCCACACGTGCGGGCGCCGGTCCGGCGACGCGGCGAGCACCTCGAGCACCTCGCCGCGCCAGAAGCTGCGGCCGTCGCCCGCCGCGGCGTTGGCGGCGTCGATCCGCACGCGCACCCGCTCGCCGGGCAGGGTGTCGGGCACGAACACCACCCGCCCCTCGTGGCGGCCGACGAAGACGCCGCCGTGGGCGACGTCGGTGATGTCGAGGTCGACGATCGGTCCGGCGGAGGCGGTCGAATCGGTCACCTGACGAGCCTAGTTCGGCAGGACCGCCTAGTTTTGTCGCATGCGCGTGTGCCTCGCCTCGACCTCGCCCGCCCGTCTCATGCTGCTGCGGCAGTTCGGCATCCACCCCCTCACCGTCGCGCCCGACGTGGACGAGGAGGCGGTGATCGCCGCCGTGGAGCAGGCCGAGGGCCGCATCCTGCCGCCCGACGAGCACGTGCTGCTGCTGGCTCGGCGCAAGGCCGCCGACGTCGCGGCGCGGCTCGTCGACGACGAGCCCGGCTTCGACGGCGTCGTGATCGGCGGGGACTCCATGTTCGAGATCGACGGCCAGGTGCTCGGCAAGCCCGGCACCCCCGAGAACGCCACCGCCCGGTGGCACGCCATGCGCGGGCGCACCGGAGTGCTGCATTCGGGGCACGCCGTGGTGCGGGTGAGTCCCGGCGGGACGGCACGGGAGGTGCACGCGGTGGCCGCGGCATCCGTCACCTTCGCCGACGACATCTCGGATGCCGAGATCCAGGCGTACGTCGCCAGCGGCGAGCCGCTGCAGGTGGCGGGCGCCTTCACCGTCGACAGCCTCGGCGGGGCGTTCATCACGCGCGTCGAGGGCGACCCGTCGACCGTGGTGGGGATGTCGGTGTCGACGCTCCGGCGGCTCGTGGGCGACCTCGGGGTGGAGTGGACGAGCCTGTGGCACACCGTCGATCCGTCGACGCAATTGTCGTAGGAAGCCCACGTTTCTCGTCGGTTCTTGTAGCAACCGCTCAAAAGCGGTGCGTTCGGCCTCGGTAGGCTGGCACGCATGCCTCATATCGCCAAGGTGCTCATCGCGAACCGCGGCGAGATCGCCGTCCGTGTCATCCGCGCCGCGCGCGACGCCGGCAAGGCGTCGGTCGCCGTCTACGCCGACCAGGACCGCGACGCCCTGCACGCCCGGCTCGCCGACGAGGCGTACGCGCTCGAGGGCTCCACGAGCGCCGAGACGTACCTCTCGATCGACAAGATCCTCTCGGTCGCGCGACGCTCGGGCGCCGACGCCGTGCACCCCGGCTACGGCTTCCTCGCCGAGAACGCCGAGTTCGCCCGCGCGGTGACCGCGGCGGGCCTGATCTGGATCGGCCCGAGCCCCGAGGCCATCGAGGCCCTGGGAGACAAGGTCACCGCCCGTCACGTGGCCGAGAAGGTGGGCGCACCGCTCGCACCGGGCACCCCCGGGCCGGTCGACGGCGTCGACGACGTGATCGCGTTCGCCGAGGAGTTCGGCCTGCCCATCGCGATCAAGGCCGCGTACGGCGGCGGCGGCCGCGGCCTCAAGGTCGCCCGCGAGCTCGGCGAGGTCGCCGAGCTGTTCGAGTCGGCCACGCGCGAGGCGATCGCCGCCTTCGGGCGCGGCGAGTGCTTCGTCGAGAAGTACCTCGACCAGCCCCGGCACGTCGAGACGCAGTGCCTGGCGGATGCCGCGGGCAACGTCGTCGTCGTCTCGACCCGCGACTGCTCGCTGCAGCGCCGTCACCAGAAGCTCGTCGAAGAGGCGCCCGCGCCCTTCCTCACCGACGCGCAGAACGAGATCCTGTACACCGCGTCCAAGGCGATCCTGCGCGAGGTCGGCTACGTCGGCGCCGGCACGTGCGAGTTCCTCATCGGCGCCGACGGCACCATCTCGTTCCTCGAGGTGAACACCCGGCTGCAGGTGGAGCACCCGGTGTCCGAAGAGGTCACCGGCATCGACCTCGTGCGCGAGCAGTTCCGCCTCGCCGAGGGCGGGACGCTCGACTACGACGACCCGGCGCCCGAGGGCCACTCCATCGAGTTCCGCATCAACGGCGAGGACCCCGGCCGCGGCTTCCTCCCCCAGCCCGGTCCCATCCACGTCTTCAAGACGTTCGGCGGACCCGGCATCCGGCTGGACTCCGGCGTCACCGCCGGCGACGCCGTCAGCGGCGCGTTCGACTCCCTGCTGGGCAAGATCATCGTCACCGGGCGCGACCGCGCCGAGGCGCTGGAGCGGTCCCGCCGGGCGCTGGACGAGTTCGAGGTCGCGGGGCTTCCCACCGTGCTGCCCTTCCACCGCAAGGTCGTCCGCGACCCCGCCTTCACCGCCGAGGACGGCCGGTTCGGCGTGTACACGCGCTGGATCGAGACCGAGTTCGACAACGACATCCCCGCGTGGGACGGCGAGCTCGAGGCACCCAAGCCCGAGGCGTCGCGTCACACCGTCGTGGTCGAGGTCGCCGGCAAGCGGCTCGAGGTGAGCCTGCCCGACCGCGTCGTGGCCAGTCCCGCCGTCGTCGGCCGCCCCGCCGCCGTCCCGCCGTCGCGGCGCTCGCACGCCCCGAACGCCGTCGCCGCCGCCTCCGGCGACGCGGTGAAGTCCCCCATGCAGGCCACCATCGTCAAGGTCGCCGTCGAAGAGGGCCAGGCCGTCGTCAAGGGCGATCTGGTGGTCGTGCTCGAGGCGATGAAGATGGAGCAGCCGATCCAGGCGCACAAGGACGGCGTGATCGGCGCGATCAACGCCGACCCCGGCACCACGGTCTCGGCCGGGCACCAGCTGCTCACCATCTCGTGAGACGTTCCGGATGCCGGGAGCACCGGCATCCGGAATCGATCACTCCTCGGCGTCGTCGCGATCGACGATGTGCATCGCCCGCGCGGCGTCGGTGATGCTCCCCGCCAGCGACGGGTAGACCGCGAACACGCGCGAGACCTGGTCGACCGTCAGGCGTCGCTCGACGGCGATGGCGATCGGGTAGATGAGCTCGGACGCGCGGGGGGCGACGATCACGCCGCCGACGACGGTGCCGCTGCCCTGACGGGCGATGATCTTGACGAAGCCGTCGGTGATCCCCATCATCTTCGCGCGGGGGTTCGAGGCCAGCGGCAGCTTGTGGACGACGCCGTTGACCTCTCCGTCCTCGACGTCCTGCTCTTGCCAGCCGACGGCGGCGATCTCGGGCGCGGTGAAGATGTTCGAGGTGATGCGGCGCCGCTCGAGCGGGATCACCACGTCGCCGAGGGCGTGGAAGACGGCGGTGCGGCCCTGCATCGAGGCGACCGAGGCCAGCGGGAAGAACGTGGTGCAGTCCCCGGCGGCGTAGATGTTGGGCACCGACGTCCGCGCGACGCGGTTGACCTGGATGTGCCCCGACTCGGTCATCTGGACGCCGGCCTCTTCGAGCCCGATGCCGGCGGTGTTGGGGATCGAGCCGACCGCCATCAGGCAGTGGCTGCCCTCGAGGGTGCGGCCGTCGCTGAGGGTGACCACGACGCCGTCGCCGACCCGCTCGACCTTGTCGGCGCGGGTCTTGGACAGCACCGTCATGCCGCCGCGGGTGAAGACCTTCTCGAGCACCGCCGCGGCGTCCTTGTCCTCGCCGGGCAGCACCTGGTCGCGGCTCGAGACGAGCGTCACCTTCGAGCCCAGGTTCATGTAGGCGCCGGCGAACTCCGCGCCGGTGACGCCCGAGCCCACGACGATCAGGTGCTCGGGCAGGGCCGGCATGTCGTAGAGCTGCGTCCAGGTGAGGATCCGCTCGCCGTCGGGGCGGGCCGACGGCAGCTGGCGCGGGGACGCCCCGACCGAGACGACGAGGGTGTCGGCCTCGATACGGTCGAAGTCGGTGCCGCCGGGTCCCGTCGAGACGACGACGGCGCCGGGGCCCTCGAGACGGCCGTGGCCCGAGATGATGCGCACGCCCGCGGCGGCCAGCGACGCCCGCATGTCGTCGGACTGCTGCCGGGCCAGCGACAGCAGCCGCTTGTTGACGGCGGCGAGGTTGATCGCGATCTCGGGCTTGAGCGGCTTGCCCTCCTTGCCGCGGGCGAACAGCTGCACGCCCAGGTCGCCGGCCTGCGAGATGGCGACGGCGGCGTCGGCGGTGGCGATGAGGGTCTTCGAGGGGACGACGTCGGTGATGACCGCCGACCCGCCCACGCCCGCGCGCTCGACGAGCGTGACCTCGGCGCCCAGCTGGGCGGCGGCCAGCGCCGCCTCGTATCCGCCGGGGCCGCCGCCGATGATCGCGACGGACTGCGTGCGCTCGAAGCTCAAAGACATGGGACCCATTCTTCCCTGTCGGTCCCGCCGGGCCGCCACCCCGGTGCGATCT
Source organism: Microbacterium aureliae (assembly GCF_054780155.1). NCBI lineage: Bacteria > Bacillati > Actinomycetota > Actinomycetes > Micrococcales > Microbacteriaceae > Microbacterium > Microbacterium aureliae. The sequence goes on along the minus strand of NZ_BAAGWW010000002.1, from coordinate 1,032,074 downwards.
GGCCCTCGAGGGCCCGCAGTTCCTAGAGTGGGGGGATGCTCGACACGCACGACCACCCCCTGGACGACCCCTCCGCCGATCCGTTCGAGATCGCCGCCCAGGCTGCCGACGACATCGCCCGGATCACGGGCGTCGACCGTCACGACATCGCCCTCACACTCGGCAGCGGCTGGGGCAGGGCCGCCGAGCTCATCGGCCAGGCGACGGCCTCGTTCCCCGCGACCGAGGTGACCGGCTTCAGCCGGCCCGCCCTCGAGGGCCACGTCGGCACGCTCCGCAGCGTCGTCACCCCGCGCGGGCGCCGCGTGCTGGTGATCGGCGCGCGCACCCACTTCTACGAGGGGCACGGCGTCCGCCGGGTCGTCCACAGCGTGCGCACGGCCGCGGCGACCGGAGCGCGCACGATGGTGCTCACCAACGGCGCCGGCGGCATCAAGACCACGTGGCGTCCGGGCCAGCCGGTCCTCATCAGCGACCACATCAACCTCACCGGCGCGTCGCCGCTCGAGGGCGCGACCTTCGTGGACCTCACCGACCTGTACTCCACGCGCCTGCGCGACGTCGCACGGCGGGTCGACCCTTCCCTCGACGAAGGCGTGTACTGCCAGTTCCGCGGACCCCAGTACGAGACTCCGGCCGAGGTGCGGATGGCGAAGACCATCGGCGGGCACATCGTGGGCATGTCCACCGCCCTCGAGGCCATCGCCGCACGGCAGGCGGGCATGGAGATCCTGGGCTTCTCGCTCATCACCAACATGGCCGCCGGCATCCAGACCACCCCCCTCAGCCACCAGGAGGTCATCGAGGCGGGCCGCGAGGCGGAGCCGGTGATCTCGTCGCTGCTGGCCCGCGTGATCGGCGAGCTGTGAACGACGACCTGCTCGGCACTGCGCGGGCCTGGCTCGCGCAGGACCCCGACCCCGAGACCCGCGCCGAGCTGACCTCGCTCCTCGATGCCGCCGAGGGCGGCGACGCCGACGCGACGGACGTGCTCGCCGACCGGTTCCGCACCCGCCTGGCCTTCGGCACCGCGGGGCTGCGCGGCGCGCTCGGCGCCGGCAGCAACCGCATGAACCGTGTCCTCGTCGCGCAGGCGGCGGCGGGCCTGGCCGCCTACCTGCGCGAGCAGGCCGGGATGACGGCGCAGCCCGAGCAGCCCGGTGACGTCGATCCGGATGCCGCGCCCACCGTCGTGATCGGCTACGACGGCCGCCGGAACTCCGACGTGTTCGCCGCCGACTCCGCCGAGATCTTCGCCGGAGCGGGGCTGCGGGCCATCCTGCTGCCGCGCCTGCTGCCGACGCCGGTGCTGGCCTTCGCGGTGCGCCATCTGGGCGCGGATGCCGGTGTCATGGTGACCGCGAGCCACAACCCGCCGCAGGACAACGGCTACAAGGTGTACCTCGGGGGCGCCGACGACGGCGCCCAGATCGTGCCGCCGGTGGACGCCGAGATCGCCGCGCACATCCAGCGCGTCGCCGACGCCGGCGACATCAGCGCGCTCCCCCGCTCCCTCGGCTACGAGACCGCCGCCGAGTCCGTCGTCGACGCCTACGTCGCCGCGACCGCCGCCGTCGCCCCCGCCGGCCCCGGCGCCGAGGGCCTCACGTGGGTCTACACCGCGATGCACGGCGTCGGGTGGCAGACCGTCCGGCAGGTGCTCGGCGAGGCCGGCTACCCCGAGCCGGTGCTCGTCGACGAGCAGATCGAGCCGGACGGGACCTTCCCCACGGTGGCGTTCCCGAACCCCGAGGAGCCGGGCGCGATGGACCTCGCGTTCGCCCGGGCCGCGGCATCCGGTGCCGAGCTCGTGATCGCCAACGACCCCGACGCCGACCGGCTCGCCGTCGCGGTTCCCGACGACCAGGCCGAGGGCGGCTGGCGGCGGCTCACCGGCAACCAGATCGGACTGCTGCTGGGCTGGCGCGCGGCACGCCTGGCCGCCGAGCGCGGTCCGGCCGAGGGGGCGTCCCTGGCCTGCTCGCTGGTGTCCTCGCCCGGCCTCGCGCGGGTCGCGGAGCACTACGGGCTCGGCTTCCACGCGACCCTCACCGGCTTCAAGTGGATCTCGCGGGCGCCGGGCATGGTCTACGGATTCGAGGAGGCCCTCGGGTACCTCGTGAATCCCGAGACCGTCCGCGACAAGGACGGGATCTCGGCCGCCGTGGCGATGCTGGGCCTGGTCACCGAGGCGCGCGCCCACGGCCGCACTCTCGCCGACCTGCTGGCGGAGTTCGACGCGACGTTCGGCGCGTTCGCGAGCGACCAGATCTCGGTGCGCGTGGACGACCTTTCGCGGATCGGCCACATCATGGCGGCGCTGCGGGCCGGCCACCCCGAGCGCATCGGCGACGTGGACGTGGAGCGCGTGGACGACCTCGCCGAGGGCGTGGACGACCTGCCACCGGGCGACGTGCTGCGGTACTGGCTCGTGGACGGCTCGCGGGTGATCGTGCGGCCGAGCGGCACGGAGCCGAAGCTCAAGCTCTACCTCGACGTCCGCGGCGACGACTCCGACGACGCCGCCCGCCGGGTCGCCGCCCTCGCCGACGGCTGCCGCGCGCTGCTCGACGCGCTCTGACCCGGCGGCCGTGGCCGGCGGGCGGGCGGGATGCCGGGCGTTACGCTCGACGGGTGCTGCTTATCGAGCCGGTGACCCTCGCCAACGACGTCGTGCGGCTCGAGCCGCTCGCGGACGAGCACGCCGACGAACTCGCCGCGGCGGCCGTGGGACTGGAACACGCGTGGTACACCTCGGTGCCGCGCCCCGCCGACGTCCCCGCCGAGATCGCCGCTCGCCGCGGGGCGCATCTTGCCGGGACGATGAACCCGTGGGCCATCCGCCGGCAGGACACCGGCGAAGCGGTCGGCATGACGACCTTCTGCAACATCGACCAGCCCAACCGGCACGTCGAGATCGGCTACACGTGGCTGGGCGTGGCCGCGCAGCGCACGGCGGTCAACTCGGCCGCGAAGCTGCTGCTGCTGGGCCACGCGTTCGGGGACTGCGACGCGATCGCGGTGGAGTTCCGCACGCACTGGCACAACAGGCAGTCCCGCGCCGCGATCGAGCGGCTCGGAGCCCGGCTCGACGGCGTGCTGCGCAACCACCAGGTGGCCGCGGACGGGACGCTGCGCGACACCGTCGTCTACTCGATCCTGCCGCACGAGTGGCCCGCCGTCCGGCGCGGCCTCGAGGCGCGCCTGTCCCGCGGCTGACCCCCGTCTGACCCGCGCGTGTGACCCTGCCCCACCCGCGAGACTGCATCTCCCGCCCGAGACGACGGGGTCAGACCACGGTCTCGGGACAGAGATGCAGTCTCGCGGTCGAGGGATGCCGCGTGGGGGCCGTCAGCCGTCGATGACGGCGACGAGCTCGTCCAGGAAGCCGCCGAAGTCGGTGGCGCGCCGGACGATCCGCTGCACGCTGTCGCGCTCCGAGAAGACCTCGACGAACTGCTCGAAGACCGTCTGGAACGCCTCGCGGTCGGCCTGCGAGAACGCCACCAGGGCCACCACCTGCACCCGCCCGTCGCCCCACGGGATCGACGGCTCGGCGATCCCGATGGCGATCGAGGTGCGCGTGGCGGTCATCCCGATCGCGTGCGGGACGGCGAGCGCGTCGGTGAAGGCGGTGCTCGAGAGCCCCTCGCGCTGGATCGTCCGCTCGACGTAGTCGGCGTCGATCACGCCCTGTGCAATGAGCAGGTCCCCCAGCCGCCGGATCGTGCCCTCGACGCCGGCCGCGGCATCCAGCCCCCGCACGAACGCGGATGCCGCGAAGTACCGCTCCAGCTCGGTGCGCAGCCGCGCGAGGCGGCGTGCCCGCCGCGTGCGCCCCGCGGCCTGATGCACGCGCTCGATGTCCGCGTCGGTGAGGAAGGGCTGGATGCGCACGAAGCGGTCGCCGACGGCATCCGGCTCGATGGTGGTGAGGACGAGGTCGGTGTCGATCCCCGCCCAGTCGGGGTCGACGCGCGTCTCGACGCCGACGACCTCGATCTCGCGGCCGAGCGAGCGGTCGACGCTCGAGCGCAGCAGCTCGTGCAGCTCGTAGTAGCCGGGGCAGACGATGGTCGCCGTGAGCAGCTGGTCGGCCCGCCGGCTGCGCTCGAGCCGCCCGCCGACGTGCATGGCGATGTAGGCGATCTCGTCGTCCAGAAGCGGGATGTCCAGGCGCCGGTGCAGGCCGCTGGCGATGAAGACGGCGACGTCGAAGATCATCGGGTAGCTCGACTTGAGCGAGCGCGTCAGGGGGTTGCGGGACCACGCCTGCTCGCGGGCGCGGCGGCGCAGGTTCTGCACGTGCAGGGCGAGCCGCAGGATGAAGTCCTCGTGGACGATGTCGACGAGGAACTCCCCCGCGGCCTGCTCGACGACCTCGCGGACCACCGTCTCGACCTCCGGGTCGAGCCCCGCGCGGGTCTGCTCGTCGCGTGAGGCGTCGCCGGGGGCGACGATCCGGGTCAGGACGAGGGTCGCGAGGTGCTGCACGTCGGCGCTTCCGAGCCGAACCCCCATGTGCGCCTGCACGAGCTCGGCGAGCACCTGCGCCACTTCGCCCTGCCCGCCCGTCGCCTCGGCCCCCGAGGACTCCAGCGGCCGGTCGCGGGCGACGCGGTCGGCGGCGATGGCGATGTGCATGACGACGTCGGCGATGCCGATCTCGTTGACGAAGTACCCCAGGGCGCCAAGCCGCGCCACCAGCTGCGACTTGAAGGGGCCGAACGCCTGCGCCCCGACCGACTCGTCGCCGAGGGTCCGGCGCAGTGCCGCGAGGTCGAACGAGCCGGCATCCATCTCATCGTGCGCGAGCTTGGACAGCAGCCGGCGCTGGGCGACCTCGGTGCCGGCCAGCCGCGCGGTCGACCCGGCGCGCTCCAGCGTGAGCTCGGTGCCCCCGAGGAGCGCACGCACCCGGCCGAGATCCGCCTCGAGCGTGGCGGGGCTGACGAACAGCTCGTCGGCGGTGGCGAAGACGTCGATCCCGTCGGAGGCGTCCAGCAGCCGCCGCACGAGCGTGTGCAGGCGGTCGCGCGGCGTGCCGGTCTCGGCCGCCGACGCCCGCAGCGCCGCCTGCGCACCGGGCCCGGCGCGGTAGCCGTGCGGGCCGGACTCCACCGCCTGCCGTTCGGGTACGCGGGCGTTCACGGCCGTGACATAGGAGCGGATGCTGCGCGGGGTGACCCCGATCGCGTCGGCCAGCGACGCCGCCGTCGCCCATTCCCCGTCGCGGACGAGCAGGCCCAGCAGGCGGTCCTGTCTGGCTCGTGTCACGGTGCTCCTGGTGCGCGATCGCTGTCGCCGGGCGTGGGGGCCGCGGCGGACCCGCCCAGTCAACCACGACTTCCGCCGGCACCGGCTCGCGCTTTCCGCCCCCGCGGAAACGGGAGTGGTTGTCCCCTCCCAGCGAACTCACAAGAATGGCCACCAGAGGAGGCGGGTCGATGAGGATCCTTGTGGTGTGCGGCGCGGGCGCGTCGAGCACGTTCGTGGCGCAGCGCCTGCGCCACGCGGCCGAGGCCCGAGGATTCGCCTTCTCCGCCTTCGCAGGCACCGAGCAGTCGCTCCCGATCGACCTCGACGCCGCCGATGTGGTCCTCGTCGGACCCCACCTGGCGCACGCGCTCGAACAGATCGAACGGGATGCAGCCGCCCGCGGGACCGCGGTCGTGCTGCTTCCCGACGACATCTTCGGAGACCTGGACGGCACCCGGACCCTGGGGATCGTGCGAGCCGCCGCACCGGCATCCCCCACACCGCCCACCCCCGCCCCCACGCAGACAGCCACGACACAGACAGAGAGGTCGACCATGCCCGCCATCTCGAGGACGGTCCACATCGGGTCGTCGCACGGCCTGCACGCCCGCCCGGCCAAGCTGTTCGCCCAGGCCGCGAAGGACGCCGGCATCCCGGTCACGATCGCGAAGGGGTCGGGAGCGCCGGTCAACGCCGCGAGCATCCTGGGCGTGATCGCGCTCGGCGTGGAGTACGGCGACTACGTCACCCTCACCGCCGACGGCGACGGCGCCGACGACGTCCTCGACCAGCTGAGCGAACTGCTCACGACCGACCACGACGCGGAGTAACACGACATGGCAGAACTCAGAGGAGTCGGAATCGGCCTGGGCGTCGCCCAGGGCCCCGTCGCGCGCATGGCAGACCCCCTGCCCGCCCCGGCGGACGAGCCGAGCGCGCGGAGCGTCGAGGACGAGAAGGCCCGGGTCGCCGAGGCGGTGGCCGCCGTGGCGCGCGAGCTCGAGGCGCGCGGCGCGCAGGCGGGCGGCGCGGCACGCGACGTCCTCGAGGCGCAGGCGATGATGGCCGAGGACCCGACGCTCCAGGCCGAGGTGGACACCCGGCTGGCGCAGGGCAAGACCGGCGAGTTCGCCGTCCACGACGCCTTCGCGTCCTTCCGCGACCAGCTGACCGCGCTCGGCGGCTACCTCGGCGAGCGCGCGGCGGATCTCGACGACGTCGCGCAGCGGGTCATCGCCCGTCTGCGGGGGGTCGCCGCTCCCGGCGTCCCCGACCCGGGGCATCCGTTCGTGCTCGTGGCGAAGGACCTCGCGCCGGCCGACACCGCCCTGCTCGATCTCGACAAGGTGCTGGCGCTGGTCACCACCGAGGGCGGACCCACCTCGCACACCGCGATCCTCGCGCGCGAGAAGGCGATCGTCGCGGTGGTCGGGGCGACGACGGCGACGGCGCTCGCCGACGGCGAGACGGTGATCGTGGATGCCGCCGCCGGCGTCGTCACGACCGACCCCACCCCGGAGCAGCTGGCGCGGGCGCAGCGGCGGGCCGCCGACCGCGCCGCCGCCGCCGACGCGCCCGTGACGCCGGGGGCGCTGGCCGACGGCACCGCGGTGCCGCTGCTGGCGAACCTCGGGAGCCCGAAGGGTGCCGCCGAGGCGGTCGAGCTCGGCGCCGAGGGTGTGGGGCTCTTCCGCACCGAGTTCCTGTTCCTCAGCTCGAGCCAGGCTCCCACCGTCGCGCAGCAGCGCGAGGCGTACACCGCGCTGCTGAAGGAGTTCCCGGGCAAGAAGGTCGTCGTGCGGGTGCTGGACGCCGGCGCCGACAAGCCGCTGCCCTTCCTCAACGACGCGCACGAGGAGAACCCCGCCCTGGGGCTGCGCGGACTTCGCGCGCTCCGCGCGAGCGAGGACATCCTGCGCGAGCAGCTGACGGCACTCGCCGAGGCGGATGCCGCCACGCAGGCGGATCTGTGGGTGATGGCCCCCATGGTCTCGACGGTGGAAGAGACGGCGTACTTCGTCGAGATCGCCCGCGAATACGGCGTCAAGACGGCCGGTGTCATGGTCGAGGTGCCCTCGTCGGCCCTGCTGGCCGACCGCGTGCTCGCCTACGCGGACTTCGCCTCGGTCGGCACGAACGACCTGACGCAGTACACCCTGGCCGCCGACCGGCTGCTGGGCTCGGTCGCCGCGTTCCAGGATCCGTGGCATCCGGCCGTCCTGACCCTCATCCGCCAGGTCGGCGCGGCCGGCCGCGCGGCCGGCAAGCCCGTCGGCATCTGCGGCGAGGCCGCGGCCGACCCGCTGCTGGCGGTCGTCCTCGTCGGCCTCGGCGCGACGACCCTCTCGATGGCCCCGACCGCGCTCGCGGACGTGCGGGCCACGCTTCTGCAGTACTCCCTCGACGATGCGCGAAGCATCGCCGAGGCGACCCTCGCCGCCGACGACGCGGCGACCGCCCGAACCGCGGCACAGGAGGCCGCGGCCCGTACGAAGGAGACACAGCAATGACAACGGCGTCCGTCTCGGGAGGCAAGAAGGCGCGGGTCCACGTCCAGCGCTTCGGCACCTTCCTCTCCGGCATGATCATGCCGAACATCCCCGCGCTGATCGCGTGGGGCATCATCACGGCGTTCTTCATCCCTGTCGGGTGGACCCCCAACGCCGACCTGTCGACCATGGTCGGCCCGATGATCCACTTCCTGCTGCCGATCCTCATCGCCTACACGGCGGGCTACATGGTCTACAAGGTCCGCGGCGGCGTCGTCGCCTCGATCGCGGTCATGGGCGCGATCGCCGGGTCGGACCTGCTCATCGCGCAGTTCAACGCCGCGCTCCCCGAGGGCGAGGATCAGCTCGGCCAGATCCACATGTTCATCGGCGCGATGATCATGGGGCCGCTCGCCGCGTACACCATGAAGTGGCTCGACGGCCTGTGGGAGGGCAAGATCAAGGCCGGCTTCGAGATGCTCGTCAACATGTTCTCGGCGGGCATCTGGGGCTTCGTCATGGCCGTCGTCGGGTTCTACCCGGTGGCGTGGCTGGTCAACGGCATCATGACCGTCCTCGGCAACGCCGTGAACTGGCTGGTCGACACCGGACTGCTGCCGCTGACGAGCATCATCATCGAGCCGGCGAAAGTCTTCTTCCTCAACAACGCCATCAACCACGGCGTGCTCACGCCGCTCGGCCTCGCCCAGGCGGACCAGGACGGCAAGTCGATCCTCTTCCTGCTCGAGGCCAACCCCGGCCCCGGCGTCGGCCTGCTGCTGGCGTTCACGATCTTCGGCATCGGCGCGGCGCGCGCCTCGGCGCCGGGCGCGGCCGTCATCCAGTTCTTCGGCGGCATCCACGAGGTGTACTTCCCGTTCGCGCTCATGAAGCCGATCCTGATCCTGGCGCTCATCGCGGGCGGCATGACCGGCGTCACCACCAACATGCTCTTCGGCGCGGGGCTACGAGCACCCGCAGCGCCGGGCTCGATCTTCGCCGTGCTGGCGCAGACGGCCACGGACAGCTACGTGGGCGTGATCCTGTCGGTCATCCTCTCGGCGGCGGTCACGTTCGTCATCTCGGCGATCATCCTGCGCGCCTCGCGCAAGCGCGACCTGGCGGCGGAGGGCGACCAGTTCGCCGACGCGGTCTCGCGCACGGCCGAGAACAAGGGCAAGTCCTCGGCGGCGCTCGACGGCCTGCGCGGCTCGGGGGCGGCCACCGCCGCCGCGGCCGGCACCGCCGGCGCCGTGGCCACGCGTCCGGTCAAGAGCATCGTGTTCGCGTGCGACGCCGGCATGGGCTCGTCGGCGATGGGGGCCAGCGTCCTGCGCAACAAGATCAAGAAGGCCGGCATCGAGGACGTCACGGTGGTCAACAAGGCCGTCGCCAACCTCGACACCTCGGCCGACCTGGTCATCACGCAGAACCAGCTCACCGACCGTGCGCGCCACGTGGCGCCGGACGCCATCCACGTCTCGGTCGACAACTTCATGAACTCGCCGAAGTACGACGAGGTCGTGGACCTGGTACGCGAGCAGCACAAGGATGGGGTGTAGCCGCAGCAGACGACTGCGGGGTCGGGCGGCGAGAGGCCCCCGGCCCCGTGGTCCTTTTCCGGGGCCGCCGGCTCCGGCATCCGTGGGAAGAAAGGCGAGAACATGGCACGTGACGTCCTCAGCATCGGACAGGTGCGGATCCACTCCGGCAGCGCGACGCGCGAAGAGGCGATGAAGGAGGCGGCGGACATCCTCGAGGCGGCGGGCGCCGTGACCCACCGCTACTTCGACGCGATGCAGCAGCGCGAAGAGACCGTCTCGACCTACATGGGCAACGAGCTGGCGATCCCGCACGGCACGAACGAGACCAAGAACGAGATCCTCGACTCCGCGCTCTCGGTCGTCCGCTATGACGGCGGGGTGGACTGGGGCGGCGAGGCGGTCACCTTCGTCGTCGGCATCGCCGGCAAGGGCGACGAGCACCTCGAGATCCTGTCGCAGATCGCGATCCTGTTCTCGGACGAGGACGACGTGGCGCGGCTGAAGGCGGCGGCCACGCCCGAGGAGCTGTTCCAGATCGTCTCGTCGGCGGGGGTCTGATGAAGGCCGTCCACTTCGGCGCCGGCAACATCGGGCGCGGCTTCGTCGGGCTGCTGCTGCACGAGGGCGGCTACGAGCTGGTGTTCTCGGACGTCGCCGCACCTCTCGTCGACGCCATCAACGCCGCGAAGGAGTACACCGTCCACGAGGTCGGCGAGGGCGGCCGGGACACCGTCATCACCGGCTTCCGGGCACTCAACAGCGCCGAGGACCCGCAGGCGGTCGCCGACGAGATCGCCACGGCCGACGTCGTGACGACGGCCGTGGGTCCGACGATCCTGCCGTTCGTCGCCCCGCACATCATCGCCGGGCTCGCCCTGCGGGAGCCCGGCGCTGCGCCGCTGCAGATCATGGCGTGCGAGAACGCCATCAACGCCACCGACATCCTGCGCGACGAGATCGCGCGCCAGGCCGGCGAGGCGTGGGACGCCCTGGCAGGCAGCGCGGTGTTCGCGAACACCGCCGTGGACCGCATCGTGCCGGGCCAGCCCGAGGGCGCCGGCATCGACGTGACGGTCGAGCCGTTCTACGAGTGGGCGATCGAGCAGGAGCCGTTCGGGGCGTCCCCGCCCCGCATCCCCGGCGCGCACTTCGTCGACGACCTGGCGCCGTACATCGAGCGGAAGCTCTTCACCGTCAACACCGGCCACGCCACGACGGCGTACTTCGGCGCGGCGGCCGGGGTGGAGCGTATCTCGGACGCGCTGGCCGACCCGTGGATCGCCCCGCGGGTCGAGGCGGTGCTCGAAGAGACGTCGGCACTGCTGGTGGCCAAGCACGGCCTGGACGCGGACGCCCAGGCCGAGTACCGCCGCACGATCCTCGGGCGCTTCCGCAACCCCGCGCTGCCGGACACCGTGTGGCGGGTCGGCAGGCAGCCGCTGCGCAAGCTGTCGCGGCACGAGCGGTTCGTCGGCCCCGCGGCCGAGGCCGCCGAGCGCGGGCTGCCGGTAGACGCCCTGGTGGACGCGATGGGTGCGGCCCTGCGCTTCGACGACCCCGAGGACGCCCAGTCCGTCGATCTGCAGCGGATGCTGCGGGAGGAGGACGCCGCGGCGATGACCACGGCCGTCACGGGGCTGGACCCGGACCACCTGCTCTTCCCCCGCGTCCTCGAAGTGGTGCGCGCGCGGCAAGCCGAGCTGAGGGCCTGAAGGGCGGTGTCCGCCGCCGGCGCCCGCGGCGGCGGCGTGCAGAAGTCCACGGATCCGGGCGTGCCAGGCGCCGGGCGGCCTGCCGGAGGCGTCAGGGCGACCGGATCTGTGGAGTCCTGAACCTCACTCGCGCCGCCGGGGCCGGGACCTCTGCCTCACTCGCGCCGCCGGGGCCGGGACCTCTGCCGGACTCGCGCCGCCGGCCCGGGACCGCCCGCCGCGGGCTACCCTCGAACCGTGCCCGAGACCTCGCCCCCGCGGCCCCGCCGCGGGCTGCCGCGCCGCGGTCGGCGGGCGCTGGCCTGGGCCGCCGGCATCCTCGGCGCCACCCTGCTCCTCGGGGTCATCGGCGTCGCGATCTGGAGCCAGGTCGGCGTCATGGCCGCCGAGCCCGCCGCGGTCGCCGCAGTGCGGGAGAACAGCGCGGTCTCGGTCACTGAGACGGATTCCGCGGTGCTGCTGGCACCGGCATCCGGGGAATCGGTCGTGGGACTCGTGTTCATCCCCGGCGCGAAGGTGGACCCGTGGGCGTATGCGGCGAAGCTGTTCGGCGTGGTCGAGCGCGGAGTGACCGTCGTCGTCACGCGGCCCTGGCTGAACCTCGCCTTCTTCGACCTGCGCCCGCTGTCGGCGTTCACCGCCGCCGCGCCAGGTGTGGAGACCTGGATCGTCGGCGGCCATTCCCTGGGCGGAGTGAAGGCGTGCCAGCACGCGGGCGATGCCGACGCGCTCGCGCTGTTCGCGTCGTACTGCGCGAACGACCTCGCGGATTCCGGACTCGCGGTGCTGAGCGTGGGCGGCAGCGAGGACCTGCTCACGACGCCGGACGACATCGCGGCCGCACGCGCGCTGCTTCCCGCGGACGCCGAGGTCGTCGAGATCGCGGGGGCGTCGCACTCGTCGTTCGGCGACTACGGGATCCAGCCCGGTGATGGACGGCCGTCGATCAGCGACCCCGCGATGACGGAGCGCCTGACCGACCTCGTCGGCGCGCTCGCGCAGGCCGTCGCCCGCTGAGCCGCAGGCCCGTTGGCAGGCTGAGCCGCACGGCCGTCGGCAGGCTGAGCCGCAGGCCGCCGGCAGGCTGAGCCGCAGGCCGCCGTGCCACCCCGGCCGCCACGCGACGCGACCCGGTGGCGGTCAGAACTCCACGGATCTGTGGGCTCAGGCGCCGTCGCGCGCCCCACGGCGACGCGCGCGCCGCGAACCCGTGGAGTTCTGAAGCCCCGCACCCGTCACGAACCTCTCCTCCCCAGGGCAGGTCACCGGCGGGGCGATCCACAGTCGCGGCCGCCGGGCCGCCGCCGCCGAGCGCGCGCGGCAGGCTGGCCCGGGTGACAACGCCTGCAGAACTGGCCGAGACGATCCTTTCCGCGACGTTCCGCACCCGCGCCTCGCTGCGGGCGGAGGGGATGACGGGCCGCGGACTCACCCTCGCGGTAGCGGCCGGCACGCTCCTGCGGCTGCGGAACGGCCGCTACGTCCCCGCGGATCTCGATGAGCGCCTCGTCGCGGCGGGTCGGCTGGGCGGCCGGCTCGACTGCGTGTCGCTGCTGCATGCGCTCGGGGTCTTCGTGCGGAAGAAGCCCGGACTGCATCTGCAGCTCGAGCCGGGGACCACGCGGCTCCCCTCCCGGCCGAAGAAGACCGTCCCGCACTGGCGGCGCACCGCGCGGGGCAGGGACAGCCTCGCGGCCGACATCGTCGGCGCACTGGCGCAGGCGTGCCGGTGCCAGGGTGTCCGGGACGCGGTCGCGACGCTCGACAGCGCCTGGCACCACGGTCTCGTCGACGAGGACGGGATCGCGGACGTCTTCGCCCTGCTCCCCCGCCGCTACCAGGTGCTGCGGGGACTGCTCGACCGGCGGAGCGAGTCAGGTTGCGAGACCCTCATGCGCCTGCTTCTGCGGGGGCTGGGCGGCGAGGTCCAGATCCAGGTCAGGATCGCGGGAGTCGGGCGGGTGGACATGGTCGTCGACGGCTGGCTCATCGTCGAGTGCGACAGCAAGGCGCATCACGAGGGATGGGATGCCCAGAAGAAGGACCGGCGGCGCGACCTGCGCGCCGCCGCACTGGGGTACACCACCGTGCGCCCGCTCGCCGAGGACATCCTCTTCCGCCGCGACGAGCTCGTTGCTCGGATGCGGGGAGTCCTGGCGCACGGGCCAGTAGCCGCTCGGGTTCAGAACTCCACGCGATCGAGCGGGCGGAGCCGGCGGCGGGCGGCCGCGGCCGCGTGACGCTCCGGATGCGTGGAGTTCTGCACCCGAGCCGGTCGCGGGCCAGCCGCGGACCTGCCCGCGACCGCGCCGCCAGCCCGCCGACCTAGCGGTCGAAGCCCTCGCCGATGAGCTCGATGAGCTCCTCGCGCTCCTCGACGGCGAGGAAGGCACCGGCAGCCGCGTTCAGCTGGAACACCTCGAGGTCGTCGAGGTCGTAGTCGAAGGCGTCGGCCAGCAGCGACAGCTCGCGGGTGAGGGACGTGCGGCTCATCGTGCGGTTGTCGACGTTCACCGTGACGGCGAAGCCCAGCTGGTACAGCAGGTCGAAGGGGTGGTCCTCGAGCGAGTCCCCCCACGCCGCGATCGCGCCGGTCTGCAGGTTCGACGACGGCGACAGCTCCAGCGGGATCTCGCGGTCGCGCACCCAGCGGGCGACATCCCCGAACTGCACGAACACGTCCTCGCCCTCGCGCGAGACGACCTCGAGGTCGGATGCGAGGCGCACGCCGTGCCCGAGCCGCAGGGCACGTCCGTCGATCAGCGCCGAGCGGATCGAGTCGAGCCCAGCGGCCTCGCCGGCGTGGACCGTGACCGGGAAGAACTCCGACGCCAGGTAGTCGAACGCCTCGCGGTGCCGCGAGGGCGGGAAGCCGTCCTCGGGACCGGCGATGTCGAAGCCGACGGCTCCGCGACGGCGCCAGCGCACGGCGAGCTCGGCGATCTCGCGCGAGCGGTCGGTGTGGCGCATGGCGGTGATGAGCTGCCCGACGCGGATGTCGCCGCCGGCGTCGGCGACGGTGTCCTCGCCCTCTTCGATGCCCTCCTGCACCGCCTCGACGACCTCGTCCAGCGTCAGCCCGCCGGCGAGGTGCTGCTCGGGCGCCCACCGGACCTCGCCGTAGACCACGCCGTCGGCGGCGAGGTCCTCGACGAACTCCCGCGCCACGCGCGTGAGGCCCGCGCGGGTCTGCATGACCGACGTCGTGAGGTCGAACGTCTTGAGGTACTCCACGAGCGAGCCCGAGTCGCTGCGGTCGGCGAACCAGTCCGCGAGGGCAGCCGCGTCGGTCTCGGGAACCTCGACCCCGGCGTCGTCGGCCAGTTCGAGGATGGTGGCCGGCCGCAGCGCGCCGTCGAGGTGGTCGTGCAGAGAGACCTTCGGCAGGCTCCGGATCGAGACTCCCTGAAGGACGGCGTCGCCGTGCTGATCGATGGCCATGGAGGTTCTCCTCGGGAAGTTCGGAAAAGGGTGGACGGACGACGAGGCGTGGCGGATCAGGCGGTGACGCGCTCGAGGACCAGCGGGACGGATGCCGGGGCCTCAGCCCCGACCCGCCACGCGCCCTCGAGCGCCTCGAGCGCGCGATCGAACCGCGTGTCATCCTCGCCGAGCAGGGTGAACAGCGGCTGACCGGCGGCCACCCGTTCGCCGGGCTTGACGTGGAGGTCGATGCCGGCGGCGTGGAGCACGGGGTCCTCCGCCCGCGCGCGGCCGGCGCCCAGGCGCCACGCGGCGATGCCGAACGGCAGGGCCTCGAGCGCGGTCACGTAGCCGGCCTCGGTCGCGGTGACGGTGTGGGTCTCGCGGGGCGCCGGCAGAGCGGCATCCGGATCACCGTCCTGCGCGCGGATCATGGCGCGCCAGACGTCCATGGCCCGCCCGTCGCGAAGGGCCTGCTCGACATCGGCGTCGGGCTGGCCGGCGAGGGCGAGCATCTCGCGCGCGAGCGCGACGGTGAGCTCGACGACGTCGGCCGGACCGCCGCCGGCGAGCACCTCGACGGATTCGCGCACCTCGTTGGCGTTGCCGATCGCGAGGCCCAGGGGCGTGTTCATGTCGGTCAGCAGCGCGGTCGTGGACACGCCCGAGTCGGTGCCGAGGGCGACCATCGTGCGGGCGAGCTCGCGTGCAGGGTCGACGTCCTTCATGAACGCGCCGGAACCGAACTTGACGTCGAGGACCAGGGCGTCGGTGCCCTCGGCGATCTTCTTGGACATGATGCTCGAGGCGATGAGCGGGATCGCCTCGACGGTGCCGGTGACGTCGCGCAGCGCGTAGAGCTTCTTGTCGGCGGGGGCGAGGCCTGATCCGGCGGCGCAGATGACGGCGCCGACGTCGCGCAGCTGGGCGAACATCTCGTCGTTGGACAGCGCGGCGCGCCAGCCCGGGATGGACTCCAGCTTGTCGAGGGTTCCGCCGGTGTGCCCGAGTCCGCGACCGGACAGCTGCGGCACCGCCACCCCGAACGCCGCGACGAGCGGCGCGAGCGGCAGCGTGATCTTGTCCCCGACCCCTCCCGTGGAGTGCTTGTCGACGGTGGGCTTGCCGAGCCCGGCGAAGCTCATGCGCTCGCCCGAGGCGATCATGGCGTCGGTGAGCACGCGGATCTCGTCGCGTTCCATGCCGTTGAGCAGCACCGCCATCGCGAACGCCGACATCTGCGCGTCGGCGACGTAGCCGCGGGTGTACGCGTCGACCATCCACCGCAGCGCGTCCTCGCCCACCGCGCCGCCGTCGCGCTTGGCGCGGATGACGTCGACGGCGTCGAACGGCTCGGGGGCGCTCATCGCGAGACCGCCTCGAGGTCGCGGGGGCCGAAGGCGTCGGGCAGCACCTCGTCGATCGTGCGGATGCCGGAGACGGTCTCGAGAAGCATCCCGGGCATCGCGAACTCGTAGAGCAGCTGTCGGCAGCGGCCGCACGGCATGATCGTCTCGCCGTTGCCGTTGACGCACACGAACGCCACGAGCTCGCCGCCGCCGGACATCTGCAGGTCCGACACCAGCCCGCATTCGGCGCAGAGCCCGACGCCGTACGAGGCGTTCTCGACGTTGCACCCGGTCACCACGCGCCCGTCCGACACGAGGGCGGCGGCGCCCACTTTGTACCGGGAGTACGGCGCGTACGCGCGGGTCATGGCCTCGGCCGCAGCCGCGCGCAGCTCGTCCCAGTCGATGTCGGTCACGGTCGGCCTTCCTCGGGTCGCGGATCAGGGGGGTGGGATGCGGACACGACCCTCATCCCTTGATGTAGGGCTTGCCGGCCGCGGCGGGACCGCGGATCTGGCCCGCGAAACCGGCGACGGCGACGATGGTGACCACGTACGGCAGCATCAGCATGAACTCGCTGGGGATCGGGGTGCGCAGCACGGTCAGCAGGTTCTGCAGGTTCGTCGCGAAGCCGAACAGCAGCGCCGCCAGGGTCGCGCGGATCGGGTCCCAGCGTCCGAAGATCACTGCGGCGAGGGCGATGAAGCCCAGGCCCGCCGTCATCTCCTTCGTGAACTGCCCCACCGAGACGAGCGTGAAGTACGCGCCGCCGACGCCGGCGATCGCGCCGGCGAGCGAGACGTTCCAGAACCGGCTGGTGTTGACCCGGATGCCGACGGTGTCGGCCGCCTGCGGATGCTCCCCCACCGCGCGAAGGCGCAGACCCCACCGCGACCGGTAGAGCCCCCACGCCACGACGGCGACGGTGATGTACATCAGGTACACGATGAAGGTCTGGTTGAACAGCACCGGGCCGATGATCGGGATGTCGCCGAGGAGCGGGATCTCGAGGCGCGTGAAGCGGATCGGGCGGTTGAGCTCCGACTCGTTGGGCACGAGCAGCGCGCCGTAGAGGAAGCCGGTCAGGCCGGTGACGAGCACGTTGAGCACGACGCCGACGATGACCTGGTCCACGAGGTACTTGATCGAGAACGCCGCCAAGACGAAGGCCACCAGCACGCCGCCGGACATCGCCGCCAGCAGGCCGATGAACGGGTTGCCGGTGATGCTGGACAGCAGCGCGGCACTGAACGCGCCGAAGAGGAACTGTCCTTCGATGGCGACGTTGACGACACCCACCCGCTCACCGATGACCCCGCCGAGGGCGCCGAATATGAGGGGCACCGACAGCGATACGGCGCCGAACAGCAGGCCGGTGACGGGCACCAGGCCGCCGGCGGCGGCCCACACCAGGAAGGCGAACACGGCGAGCACGCCGAAGACGATCGGCAGCCACAGCCGCGTCCGCGTGTAGGTCCACGCCTCCCACAGCGCCCACGCGGCGAGGGCGGCCAGCAGCGCGAGCACGATCCACGAGGTCGCCGCAGTGGGGACGCTCACGTTGGGCAGGGCGATCGTCGACGACGGATCACCCAGGCGGAAGGTGCTGACGCCGTCGCGCGGGACCAGCAGGAACAGCAGCGCCAGCAGCACCGTGACGAGTCCGAGGGTGACGGCGAGCTTGAAAGTGCGGACCTTGACCGTGGTCAGCGGCAGCGCGCCCTGGGGCGCGAGAGTTGCGGCGGTCATGCCGTCACCGCCTTCCGCGTGGACTTGGCTCTGGCCTTCGCGGCCTTCTCGGCGTCGGTCTTCGGCAGGAAGAAGATCGTTCGGATGAGGGGCGGCGCGGCGATGAACAGCACGATGAGCGACTGCACGACCAGGACGATGTCGACCGGGATGCCCTGCGAGGCCTGCATGGTGAACGATCCCGCCTTGAGGGCGCCGAACAGGATGCCGGCGGCGAAGACGCCCCATGCACGGCTGCGGCCGAGGAGGGCCACCGTGATGGCGTCGAACCCGATGCCCGCGTCGATCAGGCCGTCGAAGCCGGTGACCACCGCGCCCTGGATCTGGTTCATGCCGGCGAGGCCCGCGAGTCCCCCGGCGAACAGCATCGCGTAGATGTACATCCGCTGCACCGAGATGCCCGCGGCCCGCGCGGCGTGGGGGTTCTCACCCACGGCCCGCAGCCGGAAGCCCAGGCTCGAGCGCTCGACCAGCCACCACACGAAGACGGTGGCGGCGATGACGATCACGAAGCCCCAGTCCAGCAGCGGGAAACGCGGGCCGAGCAGTTCGGGGAACTGGGCGTTGGCGGGCGTCGGTGCAGAGATGGGCTGGTCCTCGGCGGAGCGCTGCAGCAGCCCGGGCGTGCGCACCATCCACGTGACGAAGTAGAACGCCACGTAGTTGAGCATGATCGTCAGGATGACCTCGTGCGCTCCGGTGCGGGCCTTCAGAACACCCACGATGCCGCCCCACAGCGCGCCGCCGGCGATGCCGGCGGCGAGGGTCAGCGGCAGCTGCAGGAACATCGGCAGGTCGAGGTTGAAGGTCAGGAGCGCCGCCACCGCCGCCCCGATGAGGATCTGCCCGCGGCCGCCGATGTTGAACAGCCCGACGCGGAAGGCCACGGCGACGCCGAGGCCCGCGGCAATCAGCGGCGCCGCGAACCCGAGGGTGTTGGTGAGCGGGCGGATCTGGGTGAGGAAGTCGTCGGCGCGCGCATTGAAGATCGCGCCGCGGAACATGGCCTCGTACCCGCCGTACACGGCGCTCCAGATCGCCCCGAGGGTGTCGGCCGGGCGAGCGAAGAAGTAGCCCGCCGCCGCCTGGACGTCCTCGTCGGTGATCGCCATCAGGATGCCGCCGACGATCATCGCCACCACGACGGCGAGGAGCGTGGTGACCCAGTTGCGGCGCAGCAGCTCGCGGATGAAGACGTTCTGCCGCGGCGGGGGCGGCACGTCCTGACCCTGACCGGTCAGCGGACTGGAGACGTGCGACAGCTGCTCGGGCGGAAGCCCCTTCAGGGGCTCTTCGCCCGCCCCGGGCGTCGGACCGCTCACGCTGCCTCCTCAGGCTTCTCGCCGGCCATCATGAGGCCGAGCACATCGCGGGGGGTGTCGCCGGGAACGATGCCGATGATCGTGCCCCGGTACATCACCGCGATCCGATCCGCGAGCGCGGCGACCTCGTCCAGCTCGGTCGAGACGACGATGACGGGGATGCCGGCATCCCGGGTCTCGACGATGCGCTTGTGGATGAACTCGATCGAGCCCACGTCGACGCCGCGCGTGGGCTGAGCGGCCAGCAGCATCTTGAGGTCGCGGCTCAGCTCGCGTGCGATCACGACCTTCTGCTGGTTGCCGCCCGAGAGGGTGCCCGCAGGGACGCCCGCGCCCTGCGTGCGGATGTCGTATTCGCGGATGCGCTCGCGGGCGAACTCGTCCAGCACGCCCCGGCGGATCGTGCCGGCACCGACGAAGGCCGAGTCCGAGGAGCGGTCGAGGATGAGATTCTCGGCGACGCTGAACCCGCCCACGAGGCCGTCCTCGGTGCGGTCCTCGGGGACGAACCCGACACCTTCGTCGAGGATCGCGCGGACGCTCCTGCCGACGAGCTCCACGCCGTTCAGCCGCACCGAGCCGGTCACGCGGTCGGCGAGGCCGACGATGGCCTCGACGAGCTCGGTCTGGCCGTTGCCCTGCACGCCCGCGACGGCGAGGACCTCGCCGGGGCGGACGTCGAAGCTCACGTCGTCGACGACGACGGCGCCGCCCGGGGCGATGACCCGAAGATCCCGGACCTCGAGTCCTCCGGATGCGACCTGCGCGGGATTCTTCTGGACGGTCAGCTCGACCGCGCGGCCGACCATGAGCGAGGCGAGCTCCGCGTTCGACGCGGTCGGAGAGGCCTCGCCGACGACCTTGCCGAGCCGGACGACGGTGATGCGGTCGGCGACCTCGCGGACCTCTCGCAGCTTGTGGGTGATGAA
This sequence comes from Microbacterium aureliae, assembly GCF_054780155.1. Taxonomy (NCBI): domain Bacteria; kingdom Bacillati; phylum Actinomycetota; class Actinomycetes; order Micrococcales; family Microbacteriaceae; genus Microbacterium; species Microbacterium aureliae. The sequence continues at coordinate 1,012,298 of NZ_BAAGWW010000002.1, read as the reverse complement.
GACGATCGCCGTCCCCTCGTCGCGCAGCTGACGCATGATGGCCATCAGCTCATCGGTCTCCTGCGGCGTCAGGACGGCGGTGGGCTCGTCGAAGACGAGCACCTTGGCGTCGCGCGAGAGCGCCTTGATGATCTCGACGCGCTGCTGCACGCCCACGGGCAGGTCGCCGACGAGCGCGTCGGGGTCGACCTCGAACCCGAACCGGTCGGCGACGGCGCGCACGCGCGCCCGCGCCTGCGCGAGGTCGAGGGCCCCGAGTGCCTTGGTGTCCTCGTGGCCGAGCATGACGTTCTCGGCCACGGTGAAGACGGGGATCAGCATGAAGTGCTGGTGGACCATGCCGATGCCGGCCGCCATGGCGTCGCCGGGGCCTCGGAAGTGCTGGACGACGTCGTCCAGCAGGATCTCGCCCTCGTCGGCCTGGTACAGCCCGTAGAGGACGTTCATGAGAGTGGATTTGCCGGCGCCGTTCTCGCCCAGCAGGGCGTGGATCTCCCCGGGATTCACCACCAGATCTATGTGGTCGTTCGCGACGAGGGACCCGAAACGCTTCGTGATTCCACGGAGCTCGAGCTTCATATCTGCACCCTACCCATCGACGTCATCGGCCTGGAAGAACCGCGGCCGGGTGGAGAACCCACCCGGCCGCGGTGCGCTTGCGCGCGGAATTACGGGGAGCTGGGCGAGGTGACCTCGAGCTCACCGGCGATGATCTGCTCCTGCAGGGCCGCGAGCTCGTCGAGCAGGCCCTCGGGCAGCTCCGCCTCGAACGAGCCGAAGCCCGAGAGGCCCACGCCCTCGTTCTCGAGCGTGCCGACGTAGGGAGTGGTGTCGTACTCGCCGGATGCCGCCTCGATCGTGGCCTGGTAGACCGCCTCGTCGATGCGCTTCATGATCGACACCAGCACCAGGTCGGCCACCGACGGGTCGGCGGCGGCGAGGTCGGAGTCGACGCCGAGCATGACGGTGTCGGTGCCGCTGTCGGCGATCGCGTCACGGGCGCTCTGGTAGATCGGACCGCCCACGGGCAGGATCACGTCGGCGCCCTGGTCGAGGATGCCCTGCATGGCCTGCTTGGCGGTGTCGTTGGCCGCGAAGCCGCCGGTCATCGAGCCCTGCTGCGCGTCGACGTCCCAGCCCAGGGTCTGGACGTCGGCGCCCTTGTCCTCGTTGTACTTCGCCACGCCGTCGACGAAGCCGTCCATGAAGATCGTCACGGGCGGGATCGGGATGCCGCCGACGGTGCCGACCTTGTTGACGCCCGACTGAGCCGACCACGCCGCCGCGGCGTAGCCGCCGAGATAGGCGGCCTGCACCGTGTCGAACATGAGGGGCTTGATGTTGGGCGCGTCGGTCTTCCCGTCGCCGATGTCCTTGCCCTCGTCGTCCGTGGCGCCGGTGTTGTCGGCCCAGTCGTCGATGATCGCGTACTCGACCTCGGGGTTGGCGGTCGCCGAGGCGACGGTGTCGCTCGACAGCTTGAAGCCGACCGCGACGATGAAGGTGCAGCCCTCAGCGATGAGGTTGTCGAGGTTGGGCGCGTAGTCGTTCTGCGAGCTGGACTCGACCTCGATGGCCTCGACACCGAGCTCCTCGGCGGCGCGGTCGATGCCCTCCTTCGCCGACTGGTTGAACGACTTGTCGTTGAAGCCGCCGTCGTCCGAGACGAGGCAGGGCAGGAAGTCCGAGTCGGGCTCAGGTGCGGCGCCGCCGTCGGTCGAGCCGGCGTCGGGGGCGCTGCCGCAGCCCGAGAGGGCGACGATCAGGCCCGCGGCGGCGGTGATGCCTGCAAGCTTCTTGGTGCGTGAGATGGTCAACTCAGCCTCCCCATCGATGCCCCGAGTCCGTCACGGGGACTGCACAAAGTTACACACTGTGTCGCCGTTCTTGCACACCTGCACGCTGGGCGGCATCGAATGGTTACAAAGACGCAATCTCTTGTCACACAGGACGCGATCTCACCGGGCGCGCGCGCCCGGGCCCGCGTCAGAGGACGTCGCCGCGCCCCGTGAGCTTCAGGGCGTCCACGACGCCCTTGACCCGCTGGGCGTGCTCGCTGGTGGTCACCAGCAGCGCATCGGGAGTGTCGACGACGACGATGTCCTTGACGCCGACCAGGCTGATGACCCGCTGGGTCTGGCTCACGACGATGCCGCTGGCGGCATCCGAGAGGATGCGGGCGTTCTCGCCGAGGATCGCCAGGTCGTTCTTGCGGCCGTGCGAGTTGAGCTTGGCGAGGCTCGCGAAGTCGCCCACGTCGTCCCAGTCGAAGTGACCGGGGACCACGGCCAGGCGCCCCTTCTCGGCGGCCGGCTCGGCGACGGAGTAGTCGATGGCGATCTTCTTGAGGGTCGGCCACACGCGATCGACGACCGGTCCGCGCGCCCCGCGGTCGTCCCAGGCCTCGGCGAGGTCCATGAGCCCGGCGTAGAGCTGCGGCTCCTGCTCGGCGATCTCGCCGAGCAAGACGTCGGCGCGCGAGATGAACATGCCCGCGTTCCACAGGTACGACCGGTCGGCGAAGTACTCCTTCGCGGTCTCGAGGTCGGGCTTCTCGACGAACCGCTCGACGGTGGCGGCCTCGGGCGCGCCGTCGACGATGAGCTCGCCCGACTTCTTGATGTAGCCGAAGCCCACCGACGGCTCGGTCGGCGGGATGCCGAGGGTGCAGATGTACCCCTCGCGGGCGACGGCGATCGCCTGCCGCACCGCCCAGTCGAACAGGTGGGGCACGCGGATGACGTGGTCGGCGGCGAACGAGCCGATGATGACGTCGGGCTCGCGCTTGGACAGGATGGCCGCGGCGAGGCCGATCGCCGCGGTGGAGTCGCGGGGCTCGGACTCGAGGAAGACGTTCTTGTCCGGGATGCCGGGCAGCTCGTGCTCGACGGCCGCGCGGTGCGCGCGCCCGGTGACGACCGCGATGCGGTCGGGGCCGGCCAGCGGCTCGAGGCGGTCCCACGTGTCGCGAAGCAGCGAGTGCCCGGAGCCCGTGAGGTCGTGCAGGAACTTCGGCGCGTCCGCGCGCGAGAGCGGCCACAGCCGGCTGCCGATGCCCCCGGCGGGGATGACGGCGTAGAAGTCCTCGATCGGCTCAGGCATGGCGCCAGCCTAACCGCACGCCCGTTTGTCTCGATATCGAGACAATTCGGTCCGTCCGGGCGTCGCCCGCGTCCGAGACGGGAATAGGATGGGGGCAGCGCCCGCGTGACGCCGGCGACCGGGCCGTGTCGGCCGGGCCGCCCGAAGGGGCATCGACCCGCCCCCACCGTGATCGATCCAGGGAGGACGGCCGTGTCTGCACCAGCACGCGTCATACCGTCGGTGTCCGAGACCACGTCGAAGGTTCCGCGCGGAACCCTCTACCGCGGCAACGAAGGCATGTGGTCGTGGGTGCTTCACCGCATCACCGGCATCGCCATCTTCTTCTTCCTGCTGGTGCACATCCTCGACACGGCGCTGATCCGCGTCTCGCCCGAGGCTTACGACGCGGTGATGGCCTCGTACAAGAACCCGCTGATGGGGCTCGGCGAGGTCGTCCTGGTCGGCGCGGTCGCCTACCACGCGTACAACGGCCTGCGGATCATCCTGGTCGACTTCTGGTCGTGGGCCACCCGCCACCAGCGGCAGCTGTGGTGGGGTGTCTGGGGCCTGTGGCTGGCCACGATGGCGCCCTTCACCGTGCGTCACCTCATGAACGTCTTCGGCGACTTCGGAGGGGGTCACTGATGTCCGGCACCATCGCCGATCCGCGCGCGCCGCACGCCGCCCCGCGCCGCAAGGGCCCGAACCTCGAGAAGGCGGGCTGGATCTACATGCGCGTCTCGGGGCTGCTGCTGATCGTCCTGATCTTCGGCCACCTCTTCGTCAACCTCATGCTCGGCGAGGGCATCCACGGCATCGACTTCGCGTTCGTCGCGGGCAAGTTCGCCACTCCGTTCTGGCAGTGGTGGGACGTGCTGATGCTGTGGCTCGCGCTCATCCACGGTGCCAACGGCATGCGCACGATCGTGAACGACTACGTGTCGGGCGAGACCACGAGGCGCATCCTCGTCGGCGCGATCTGGCTGTCCGCCGCCTTCCTCATCCTGCTCGGCACGCTCGTCGTGTTCACCTTCGACCCGTGCCTGGGACTGAGCTCCACCAGCCCCGAGTGGCTCCAGGAGGTCTGCGCGTAGCGCAGGCCCGCATCCCTCCCCTTCCCGATTAACCGGAAAGCACTGCAGCGTGACCACTGACACCACCGACAGCTACGTCAAGGACGGCGTCCACTACCACCAGTTCGACATCGTCATCGTCGGTGCCGGCGGCGCCGGCATGCGAGCGGCCATCGAGGCCGGTCCCGGCGCGAAGACGGCGGTCATCAGCAAGCTGTACCCCACGCGCTCCCACACCGGGGCGGCGCAGGGCGGCATGGCGGCGGCCCTGGCCAACGTCGAAGAGGACTCGTGGGAGTGGCACACCTTCGACACGGTCAAGGGCGGCGACTACCTCGTCGACCAGGACGCCGCCGAGATCCTCGCGAAAGAGGCGATCGACGCCGTCATCGACCTCGAGAACATGGGCCTGCCGTTCAACCGTACGCCCGAGGGCAAGATCGACCAGCGTCGCTTCGGCGGCCACACCGCCGACCACGGCAAGAGCCCGGTGCGCCGCGCGTGCTACGCCGCCGACCGCACGGGGCACATGATCCTGCAGACGCTGTTCCAGAACTGCGTCAAGCTCGGCATCAACTTCTTCAACGAGTTCTACGTCCTCGACCTCATCACCACGAAGGATGCCACGGGCAAGACGGTCATCGCGGGCGTCGTCGCCTATGAGCTGGCCACCGGCGACCTGCACGTCTTCCACGCCAAGGCGGTCGTGTTCGCCACCGGCGGGTTCGGCAAGATCTTCAAGACGACCTCCAACGCCCACACCCTCACCGGCGACGGCGTCGGGATCGTCTGGCGCAAGGGCCTGCCGCTCGAGGACATGGAGTTCTTCCAGTTCCACCCGACCGGCCTCGCCGGTCTCGGCATCCTGCTGACCGAGGGCGCGCGCGGCGAGGGCGCGATCCTGCGCAACGTCTCGGGCGAGCGCTTCATGGAGCGCTACGCCCCCACCATCAAGGACCTCGCCCCCCGCGACATCGTCAGCCGATGCATGGTGCAGGAGGTCGCCGAGGGACGCGGCGCCGGCCCCCACCGCGACTACGTGCTGCTGGACTGCACGCACCTGGGCGCCGAGGTGCTCGAGACGAAGCTCCCCGACATCACCGAGTTCGCCCGCACCTACCTCGGGGTCGACCCCGTCGTCGAGCCGGTGCCGGTCATGCCGACCGCGCACTACGCGATGGGCGGCATCCCCACCAATGTCAACGCCGAGGTGCTCGCCGACAACGAGACGGTGGTCCCGGGCCTGTACGCCGCGGGCGAGTGCGCCTGCGTCTCGGTGCACGGCTCGAACCGCCTGGGCACCAACTCGCTGCTGGACATCAACGTCTTCGGCAAGCGCGCCGGCCGCAACGCCGTCGAGTACGTCAAGACCGCCGACTTCGTGCCGCTGCCCGCCGACCCCGCCAAGGAGGTCCGCGACATGATCGAGGGTCTGCGCGCGAACGCCGGCACCGAGCGCATCGCGGTACTGCGCAAGACGCTCCAGGACGAGATGGACCGCAAGGCCCAGGTGTTCCGCACCGACGAGTCCCTCGGCGAGGTGCTGGATGTCATCGAGGAGCTGCGCGAGCGCTTCAAGAACATCCACGTCGACGACAAGGGCAAGCGCTACAACACCGACCTGCTCGAGGCGGTCGAGCTCGGCTTCCTGCTCGACATCGCCGAGGTCGTCGTCGTCACCGCCCGCAACCGCAAAGAGAGCCGCGGCGGGCACATGCGCGACGACTTCCCCCAGCGCGACGACGAGAACTACATGAAGCACACCATGGCGTATCTCTCCGGGGATGCCGGGTCGTCGCACGCCGAAGACCACATCCGCCTCGACTGGAAGCCGGTGGTGTTCACCAAGAACGAAGCCGGCGAGTTGCGCTACCCGCCGCTGGAGAGGAAGTACTGATGGCCACCACGGCAACCGACGTCATCGCGCACAGCGACGCCGACGCTCCCCAGCGCGCGAGCGAGACCGCGAACGACACCGGCATCCAGTCGTTCCTCGTCACCTTCATCGTCCGGCGCTTCGATCCCGAGGTCGACGACGAGCCGCGCTGGGTCGACTACGACGTGGAGCTCTACTCCACCGACCGCGTGCTGGACGCGCTGCACAAGATCAAGTGGGAGGTCGACGGCTCGCTGTCGTTCCGCCGCTCGTGCGCCCACGGCATCTGCGGCTCGGACGCGATGCGCATCAACGGCCGCAACCGGCTCGCGTGCAAGACGCTCATCAAGGACCTCGACATCTCGCAGCCGATCTACGTCGAGGCCATCAAGGGTCTGCCGCTCGAGAAGGACCTCATCGTCGACATGGAGCCCTTCTTCGCCTCGTATCGCGAGGTGCAGCCGTTCCTGATCTCGAGCACCAAGCCGGAGCCCGGCAAGGAGCGCATCCAGTCGATCGTGGACCGCGAGGTGTTCGACGACACCACCAAGTGCATCCTGTGCGCCGCGTGCACGTCGTCGTGCCCGGTCTTCTGGACCGACGGGCAGTACTTCGGCCCGGCGGCGATCGTCAACGCGCACCGCTTCATCTTCGACTCGCGCGACGACGCCGGCGACGTGCGCCTGGACATCCTCAACGACAAGGAGGGCGTGTGGCGGTGCCGCACCACCTTCAACTGCACCGAGGCGTGCCCGCGCGGCATCGAGGTCACCAAGGCGATCGCCGAGGTCAAGCAGGCGGTGCTGCGCGGCTGAGCCGCGCGCCGCACCCGTCCCCGGTCGGTAGGGTGACCGGATGAGCGAAACCGGGGCACGAGCCCTCCGGCGCGCCACCCAGGTCACCCGGCGGACGCTGGAATGGTTCCCGATCCGGGTGTGGCGCCACTTCCTGCAGCACAACGGCTTCCTGCTCGCCGCGGGGGTCAGCTATCAGACGCTGTTCGCAGCGTTCGCGACGATCTACGTCGCCTTCGCCGCCGCGGGCGTGTGGCTCGGCGGCAGCCAGCAGGCGATCGACGGCCTCATCGGCATCATCAACAGCTACATTCCCGGCCTGATCTCGGACAGCGGCGGTCTTTTCACCCCGCTGCAGGTGACCCGCATCGCCACCACCAGCACGGGCCTGCTGAGCGTCACGGGCGCGATCGCGGCGGCGACCCTCATCTGGACCGCCATCGGGTCGATCACGTTCTCGCGGCGGGCGGTCCGCGATGTGTTCGGCATCCCGCCGGACCCGCGCCCGTACCTGCTGCTGAAGTCCACCGACCTGCTCGCGGCGATCGCCTTCGGAACCGCCCTCCTCCTCGGGTGGGCGCTGACCTCGGCCGGCACGTGGGCGACGAACGTCCTGTTCGACCTGGTCGGCTGGAGCACGCGGTCGATCTGGTTCAACGTCGCCGGGGCCGCGAGCGCTCTCGTGCTGCTGGTCGGCTTGAACACCGTGATCGTGGCGTTCCTGGTGAAGTTCCTCACCGGGACGGCGCTGGAGTGGCGGTTCGTCTGGCCTGGCGCCCTGCTCGGCGGGTCGGCCACCGGCATCCTGCAGATCGGCGCCGGCCTCGCCTTCTCGTACTCGCCGACGAACGTGCTGCTGACGACCTTCGCGGTCTTCATCGGTCTGCTGCTGTGGTTCCGGCTGGTGGGAATCGTGGTGCTGGTCGCGGCCTCGTGGATGGCGGTGTCGGCCCGCGACGCCGATATGCCGCTGGTGGCATGGAGCGAGGAGGAGCGCCGCGTCGCCGAACACCGCGCCCTCGTCGTGGCGGCGCAGGTGCGGCTGCGGACGGCACGCGAGGAGCGCGAGCACGCGCCGCGGATGCTGCGGTGGCGCGCCGACCGAGCGGTGCGCGCCGCCGAGGATCACCTCGCGCGGCTGGAGGCGTCCCCTCCCCCGGAGCCGAAGCGGGGTTCCCTCTTCGAGTGAGGGCGCACGCGGGCGTGTCGGCGTCCGCCGTTAGGCTGTCCGTCGTGCCCCGCCGAGTCCGCATCGCCTCCATCAACGTCAACGGCATCCGCGCCGCCGTCCGCAAGGGCATGCGGGAGTGGCTCGACACCGCCGATGTCGACATCATGGCGCTGCAAGAGGTGCGGGCCACCGAGGACGAGCTGAGGGCCGCCCTCCCCGGCTGGCACGTCGTCAACGACGAGGCGGCGGCGAAGGGACGCGCGGGCGTCGCGATCGCCAGTCGGATGCCGGCGGGCGAGGTGCGCCGCACGCTCGGCTACGACCACCCCGGCCTCGAACCGCTCGACGCCGCCGGACGGTGGATCGAGGCGGACTTCGACGTCGACGGCGCTCCGCTCACGGTCGTCAGCGCCTACGTCCACACCGGCGAGGCGGACACCCCGAAGCAGGACCCGAAGTGGGCTTTCCTGGACGCCATGGAGCGGCGCCTGCCGCAGCTGGCCGCGGCGACCCCCCACGCCCTGGTGATGGGCGACCTCAACGTCGGCCATCGCACGCTGGACATCCGCAATTGGAAGGGCAACGTCAAGAAGTCCGGCTTCCTCCCCCGCGAGCGCGCCTACTTCGACCGGTTCCTCGGCGAGGCCGGCGCCGATGTGGACTGCGCCGACGGCACCCGGGGCACCGGGCTCGGCTGGGTCGACGTCGGCCGCCGCGTCGCAGGCGACGTCGACGGCCCGTACACCTGGTGGTCGATGCGCGGCCGGGCGTTCGACAACGACACCGGCTGGCGCATCGACTACCACCTGGCGACGCCCGCACTGGCCGAACGCGTGCACGACTACTGCGTCCACCGGGCGACCTCGTGGGACACGCGGTGGAGCGACCACTCCCCGGTCGTCGCGGACTACGAGGTCGGCTGAAGCCTGCCCGCCAGTCTCAGCCACGTCTCCACGACGGTGTCGGGGTTCAGCGACATCGAGGCGATCCCGCGATCGACCAGCCAGTCGGCGAGATCCGGGTGGTCCGACGGACCCTGACCGCAGATCCCGATGTACTTGCCGCGGCGCGTGCACGCCTCGATCGCCATCTCGAGCACCTTGAGGACCGCGGGGTCTCGCTCGTCGAACGTCGCCGCCACGAGGGAGGAGTCGCGGTCCAGACCCAGGACCAGCTGCGTCATGTCGTTCGAGCCGATGGAGAATCCGTCGAAGTGGTCGAGGAACTCGTCCGCCAGCAGAGCGTTCGAGGGGAGCTCGCACATCATGACGACCTCGAGGCCGTTCTCACCGCGGCGCAGGCCGTTCTCGGCGAGCAGGTCCACGACGCCGGCGCCCTCGGCGACCGTCCGCACGAACGGCACCATGATCTTCACGTTCGTCAGCCCCATCTCGTCGCGGACGAAACGCAGCGCCTCGCACTCCATGTCGAAGCACGCACGGAAGTCCGGCGAGACGTACCGCGAGGCCCCGCGCCAGCCGAGCATGGGGTTCTCCTCGCGCGGCTCGTAGCGATCGCCGCCGAGCAGGTTGGCGTACTCGTTGGACTTGAAGTCGCTCATCCGCACGATCACCGGCTCGGGCGCGAACGCCGCCGCGATCATCGACACGCCCTCCGCGATCCGCTGCACGAAGAAGTCCCTCGGCGACGGGTAGGCGGCGATGCGGTCGGCCACCTGCGACTGCAGGTCGTCCGGCAGCGCCTCGAACTCCAGCAGGGCGCGGGGGTGGATGCCGATCTGCCGGTTGATGATGAACTCCAGGCGCGCGAGTCCGACGCCCGCGTTCGGCAGCTTCGAGAACGAGAAGGCCTGATCGGGGGTGCCGACGTTCATCATGAGCTTGACCGGCACCGACGGCATCCGGTCGAGTTCGGTGTGCTCCTCGGCGAAATCGAGTCGTCCACGGTAGACGAAGCCCTCGTCCCCCTCGGCGCACGACACCGTCACCTCGTCGCCCTGGGCGAGGACGCGCGTGGCGTTGCCCGTGCCCACGACGGCGGGGATCCCGAGCTCGCGCGCGATGATCGCCGCGTGGCACGTGCGACCGCCGCGGTCGGTCACGATCGCCGAGGCCTTCTTCATGATCGGCTCCCAGTCGGGGTCGGTCATGTCGGCCACGAGGACATCGCCCACGGCGAACGCGTCCATCTGCGACAGGTCGGTGAGGACGCGGACGGGACCGGCGCCGATCTTCTGGCCGATCGCCCGGCCGCTGACCGCCACCTCGCCACGGGAGCTCAGCGTGAAGCGGCGCATGACGTTGCCGTCCTCGCGCGAGACGACGGTCTCGGGGCGGGCCTGCAGGATGTAGAGCCGGCCGTCGAGCCCGTCGCGGGCCCACTCGATGTCCATCGGGCGGCCGTAGTGCTGCTCGATCGTCACGGCGTGCCGGGCGAGCTCCTCCACGTCGGCGTCGCTGATGCTGAAGCGGGCGCGGTCGGCGGGGGCGACGTCGGCGAAGACGGTGCTGCCGCCCACGTGCGTGCCGGCGGTGTAGCGCATCGCGATGGCCTTCTCGCCCACCGAGCGCTTGAGGATCGCGGGGCGCCCGGCGGCGAGCGCGGGCTTGTAGACGTAGAACTCGTCCGGGTTGACGGCGCCCTGCACGACGGCCTCGCCGAGTCCGTACGAACTGGTGATGAACACCGCGCGGTCGAAGCCGGACTCGGTGTCCACCGTGAACATCACCCCCGAGGCGCCGATGTCGGAGCGCACCATCCGCTGGATGCCGGCCGACAGCGCCACATCGTGGTGGTCGAAGCCGTTGTGCACGCGGTAGGCGATGGCACGGTCGTTGTAGAGCGAGGCGAACACGGCGTGCACGGCGTGGATGATGTTGTCCACGCCGCCGATGTTGAGGAAGGTCTCCTGCTGGCCGGCGAACGAGGCGTCGGGAAGGTCCTCGGCGGTGGCGCTGGAGCGCACCGCCCACGTGACGGCGTCGGGGTCGGGGTCCGAGGCGATCAGGGTCGCGTACGCCTCGCGGATGTCCCGGTCGAGGTCCGCCGGAAGCGGCTGCCGCTCGATCCAGGACCGCACCGAGGCACCCACGCGCGACAGCGCCGCGACGTCGTCGATGTCGATCGCCTCGACGGCGGTGCGGATGCGCGCGTCCAGGCCGTCCGCCTCGAGGAACGCGCGGTACGCGTCGGCCGTCGTGGCGAAGCCGCCGGGGACGGCGACGCCCGCGCCTGACAGGTGCGAGACCATCTCGCCGAGCGAGGCGTTCTTGCCGCCGACCTGCGGCAGGTCGGCCATCCCGATCTCGTGGAACCACAGGATGTTGGTCATGGTGCTGCCTTTCGAGAGGTCACGCACGCAGCTTCATGGTCTGCATGATGACGGCGGACATCTCCTCCACGCTCTTCGTGGCGGAGTTGAGGAAGGGGACGCGGGTGCGCCGGTAGAGGTCCTCGGCGCGCCGCAGCTCGCGCGTGCACTGCTCGAGGCTGGCATAGCGGGAGTTGGGACGCCGCTCGTGCCGCACCTGGCTGAGCCGCAGCGGCGTGGTGGTGAGCCCGAAGCAGCGGGCTGCGTAGGGCGCGACGGTGCGGGGCAGGCCCTCGGACGGGAAGTCGTCGTCGGTGAGGGGGTAGTTCGCCACCAGCAGGCCGTACTGCAGGGCCAGGTACATCGTCGTGGGGGTCTTGCCGCAGCGCGAGGGGGCGATGATGATGACGTCGGCGATGTCGAGGGCCCGCATGCTCTGGCCGTCGTCGTGCTCGATGGCGTACTCCACCGCTCGCATGCGCGCGTGGTAGCGCTCCATGTCGCCCACGCCGTGGAACTGCCCGAGCTGCTCGGAGGCATCGGTCCCGAACGCCTGCTCGAGCTCCGTCAGGTGGCCGGCGAGCAGGTCCACGATGACCGCCCGAGACTCGGCGAGGATCGCCCGCAGGCCCGCCTGCTTCACCGTGGTGAAGACCACCGGCTCCAGACCGGCCGCCGCGGCGCGGTCGATCTCGGACACCACGCGGCGAGCGCCCTCGGCGGTGTCGACGAACGGGATCGTGTGGTGGTCGAAGCGGATGGCGGGGAAGTTCACCAGCAGCGCGCTGCCCAGCGTCTCGGCGGTGATGCCCGTGCTGTCCGAGACGAAGTACGCCGCGCGGCGCGCCACCGGCACGGGCGCCGTGGTGGGCGCCACCGGGACGGAGGGGTCGATCATCGCGGGTCCGGTTCGTCGTCGATCAGGGGATGCCGGCTCCGTGGGGAACCCGGCACGCACCACGCTAAAGCGAAGGAACCGTGCGACCCAGGGACTTTGGACCCGCAAGAACCGCGGATGTTTCGCGCAGGGCAATCCGGCGGGCGGGGGCCACGGCATCCGATCTCTAGGATGGAACGATGACCAGACCGCGTCTCTATTCCGGCATGCAGCCCTCGGCCGACTCCCTCCAGGTCGGCAACTACATCGGGGCTCTCATGCAGTGGCGCGACCTGCAGGCGTCCTATGACGCGTACTTCTCGGTCGTGGACCTGCACGCCCTGACGCAGCCGAACGACCCCGCGGAGCTGCGTGAGAAGACCCGTCGCACCGCCGCGCAGTACATCGCCGCGGGCATCGAGCCCTCGCGCTCCACGCTGTACGTGCAGTCCCACGTGCCCGCCCACGCGGAGCTCGCCTGGGTGCTGTCGACCCTCACCGGCTTCGGCGAGGCAGGGCGCATGACCCAGTTCAAGGACAAGTCCCAGCGCTACGGCGCCGACGCCACCTCGGTCGGGCTCTTCACGTATCCGGTGCTGATGGCGGCGGACATCCTGCTGTACCAGACCGACATCGTGCCCGTCGGCGACGACCAGAAGCAGCACGTGGAGCTCACGCGGGATCTCGCGGAGCGGTTCAACTCGCGCTTCGGGCAGACCTTCCGCGTGCCGATGCCCGTCATCCAGCAGGAGACGGCGCGCATCTACGACCTGCAGAACCCCACGGCGAAGATGTCGAAGTCGGCAGAGACGGATGCCGGCGTGCTGTGGCTGCTGGACGACCCGGCGAAGTCGGCCAAGAAGATCATGCGGGCCGTCACCGACAGCGAGGGCTCGGTGCGCTACGACCGCGATGCCAAGCCCGGAGTGTCGAACCTGCTGGTCATCTACGCCGCGCTCACCGGCCGGCAGATCCCCTCGATCGAGGACGAGTACGTCGGGCGCGGCTACGGGGACTTCAAGAAGGGCCTCGCCGAGGTCGTCGTGAACGAGTTCGGGCCGGTGCGCCAGCGCGCCCTCGACCTGCTCGACGACCCCGCCGAGCTCGACCGGGTGCTCGCCGCCAACGCCGACCGTGCCGCGGAGGTCGCCGACCGCACCCTCGCCGACGTGTACGAGAAGGTCGGGCTGCTCCGCCGCGCCTGACCCGGGCAACCCGCCTGCGCCGCGCCTGCGCTTGCGGGTGCCTCCGCTCGCGCTGACCCGCGTTCCCCCGCCGCGCGCCCGCCCCGCGCGCCGCCGCCCGCCACTCCTCCGCCCGCCGACAGCGAAGGGAGGGGATGTCGGGCACGGGAGGGTCGATGCAGCGGTTCCGGTCCGCCGCTGCCCGACATCCCCTCCCCCGGGCGTCGGCGGGCGGAGGACGACGCAGCCCACGGCGTCGGCGGCGCGTGCCAGGATGGGCGCATGCCCGAGATGCCCGAGGTGCAGGGGCTCGTCGACTTCCTGCGGCAGCGGGTGACGGGCGTCGCGATCGAGCGCGTCACGGTGGCCAACATCGCCGCGCTCAAGACCTACGACCCGCCCACGACCGCCCTGCACGGTGCCGGGATCACCGGCACCGAGCGCCACGGCAAGTTCGTCGACCTCGCCACAAGCGCCGGGCACCTGGTCTTCCACCTCGCCAAGGCGGGGTGGCTGCGCTGGTACGACCAGCTGCCGCAGACGGTCATCCGGCCGGGCAAGACCCCCATCGCGCTGCGGGTCGCGCTGAGCGACGGCTCGGGGTTCGACCTCACCGAGGCGGGCACGAAGAAGTCCCTCGCCGTCTACGTCGCGCGCGAGCCCGCCGACGTCCCCGGGATCGCGCGGCTGGGCCCCGATCCCCTCGACCCCGCCTTCGACCGCGACACCCTCGCGTCGCTGCTGGCCGGCCGCCGCACCCAGATCAAGGGCGTCCTGCGCGACCAGTCCGTCATCGCCGGTGTCGGCAACGCCTACAGCGACGAGATCCTGCACGCCGCGAAGATGTCGCCGTACGCGCTGGCGACGAGCCTCGACGACGCCGAGATCGACCGGCTGTACGCGGCGCTGACCGAGACATTGACGGATGCCGTCGCCACGGCATCCGGAAAGCCCCCCGCCGATCTCAAAGACGCCAAGCGCCGGGGCATGCGCGTCCACGGCCGCCGGGGCGAGGCGTGCCCGGTGTGCGGGGACGAGGTGCGCAGCGTCTTCTTCGCCGACAACTCGCTGGAGTACTGCCCCACCTGCCAGACGGGCGGCAAGATCCTCGCGGACCGGCGCCTGTCGCGACTGCTCAAGTGAGCCGGGTGCTCAGCGCTCGTTCGTGCCCATGAGGGTGCGGGCGTCGTCGTCGACCCAGTCGAGGGACTTCGTGACCGCCTTCTGCCACATGCGGTACCGGCGCTCCCGATCGTCCTCGCCCATCGCCGGGGTGAAGCGCTTGTCTTCCCGCCAGTGCTCGCGCAGCTCGTCGAGGCTTCCCCACACGCCCGTCGCGAGGCCGGCGGCGTAGGCGGCGCCGAGCGCGGTCGTCTCGACGACCTTGGGCCGGACGACGTCGACGCCGAGGATGTCGGCCTGGAACTGCATGAGCAGGTCGTTGCGGGTCATGCCGCCGTCGACGCGGAGCTCGTCCAGGCGCTGCCCGCTGTCGGCCACGACCGCCTCGATGACGTCCCGCGTCTGGAACGCCGCGGACTCCAGCGCCGCCCGCGCGATGTGGGCCTTGTTGACGTAGCGGGTGAGACCGACCAGCGCGCCTCGGGCGTCGGGCCGCCAGTACGGCGCGAAGAGGCCCGAGAAGGCGGGCACGAAGTACGCGCCGCCGTTGTCGTCGACCGATCCGGCGAGGTTCTCGACGTCCTCGGAGCGCTGGATGATGCCGAGGTTGTCGCGCAGCCACTGCACGAGCGACCCGGTCACCGCGATCGAGCCCTCGAGAGCGTAGCGGGCGGGCTCGTCGCCGATCCGGTACGCGACGGTCGTGATGAGCCCGCGCCCGGAGCGGACGATCTCGGTGCCGGTGCCCACGAGCAGGAAGTTGCCCGTGCCGTAGGTGTTCTTGGACTCCCCGGCCTCGAACGCAGCCTGCCCGAACGTCGCCGCCTGCTGGTCGCCGAGGATGCCGGCGATCGGCACGCCCGCGGCCACGTTCGGCACCTGGGTCTCGCCGAGGACGGCGCTCGATGAGCGGATCTCGGGCATCATCGACCGCGGGATCCCCCATGTCGCCAGCAGCTCGTCGGCCCAGTCGAGCGTGGACAGATCCATCAGCAGGGTGCGGCTGGCGTTGGTGACGTCGGTGACGTGGATGCCGCCACGGCTGCCCCCCGTGAGGTTCCACACGACCCAGGTGTCGGGCGTGCCGAACAGCAGGTCGCCCCGCTCGGCGGCGTCTCGCGCGCCAGGTACGTGATCGAGGATCCATGCGATCTTCGAGGCCGAGAAGTAGGTGGCCAGCGGCAGGCCCGTCTGCGCGGCGAACCGGAAGGTTCCATCGGGGCCGCCCGCCAGCTCGTCGACGAGCTGCTGCGTGCGGGTGTCCTGCCAGACCAGCGCATTGTGCACCGGTCGGCCGGTGCGCCGGTCCCACACGATGGCCGTCTCGCGCTGGTTGGTGACCCCGATCCCCGCGATGTCGGCGGCGGTGAGACCCGCCCGGTCCATCGCCGCCGCCACCACCCATTCGGTGTTGGTCCAGATCTCGACCGGGTCGTGCTCCACGCGCCCGGCGCGCGGCATGATCTGCTCGTGCTCGCGCTGGGCTGTGGCGAGCGGCTCGCCACGGTCGTCGAAGACGATCGCGCGCGTCGAAGTGGTCCCCTGGTCGATGGCCAGCACGTGCCCGGGCACGGCGTCTCCTTCCCGGCCGAAGCCGCCTACGTCGTCGTCGGCGCCGCGCACACGGCGGCGGTGTGGGTCAGGCTATCGCGCGCATCGCGCGGCAGCCGTTCAGGCGAGGGCGGCCTCGGCGTCGTCCCACGTCGGGTCCGCGGCGTGGACCAGCCGCAGGCCGCGGGCGATCTCGGCGCCGCGCGCCGCAGCATCCCACCCCATCACCGGAGCGACCGCGTCGGCGACCTCGGCGACGGCGTCGGGCGTCGCCGCGCCGACGAAGGCGATACTCGTGCGCCGCAGCAGGATGTCGTCGACGTGGACGACGTCCTCCGAGGCGGCGAGGTGGCGAAGCTCGCCGGTGGAGTAGTCCGGCAGGGTCTTCAGCGGCGCGTCGGCGGCGTCGGCGGCGACGGCGGCGATGAGGGCCTCGGCGTGCGTGCCGTAGCGGTCCAGCAGCAGCGCCGCACGGGCGCGGCCGATGCCGCCGGCGTGGTCGGCGAGCCACCGCTCACGACCGCGATCGGTCGTCGGGTATCCGCGGCCGCCTCCGATCGGCAGCGACCGGGTCGACCGGCGCCGTGGCGCGGCCAGCAGGCCGAGCGCGCGGTCGGCGAGGGACTCCGCCGAGGCGCGGAAGGTCGTCCACTTGCCGCCGACGAGGCTCAGCACGGTGGCGCCGCCGCCCGACAGCGTCGCCTCTTCGATGCGGTAGTCGCGCGAGACAAAGCCGGGCGCGAGGTCGTCGTGGCCGGGAAGGGGCCGGACGCCCGAGAAGCGGTGGACGATCTGCGAGCGGTCGACGGGGATGCCCGGCAGCACGTGGCCGATCAGGTCGAGGAAGTAGTCGACCTCGGCCTCGGTGCACACGATCGGGTCGGCCATGTCGTGCGGCAGGTCGGTGGTGCCCACGAGCACCCGCCCCTTGAGCGGGTAGATGAGGACGATGCGACCGTCCTTGTGCTCGAAGAAGAGCTCCCGGCCGCCGGTCGCCGTCAGCAGCTGGGGGTGGTCCAGGACGATGTGCGAGCCCTTGGTACCCCCCATGTACCGGGTCGGCGCTCCCAGCGCGCCGTTAGTGAGGTCGGTCCACGGACCCGAGGCGTTGATGACGACGGATGCCGTGAACGACGTCCGCTCCCCCGTCTCGGTGTCCTCGATGACGACGCCGCCGTCCTGCGCGCCGACCGCGGCGGTGTAGTTGGCCGCACGGGCATTGTCGCCGCCGGCGGCGCGTCCGTCGCGGATGAGGTCCAGCGCGAGGCGCTCGGGGTCGTGGAGCGAGGCGTCCCAGTAGGTGGCGGTGTACTTCACCCCGGGGTTCAGCTGCGGGAGCTGCGCGAGCGACTTCCGCCGACCGAGGAAGGAGTGCCGCGGCACCCGGCCGCCGCCGCGCGAGAAGGAGTCGTAGATGATGAGGCCGATCTTGATCAGCACGGCGCCGCGCTCGCGGCGGGCGCCCTTGCCGTGGCGCAGGAAGCGCAGCGGAGCGCTGAGGATGCCCGAGAAGGTGGTGTAGATCGGGATCGTGGTCCGCAGGGGGCGGACGTAGTGGGCGGCGGTGCGCAGCAGGCCGTTGCGCTCGGTGACCGCCTCGTGGACGAGGCGGAACTCGCCGTTCTCGAGGTAGCGGATGCCGCCATGGATCATGTGAGACGACGCGGCCGAGGCGCCCGAGACGAAGTCGTCCCGCTCGATGAGGGCGACGTCGACGCCCTGCAGCGCGAGGTCGCGGAAGGTGGCGATCCCGTTGATGCCGCCGCCGATGATCAGCACATCGGCGTGCGGGCGGTCGAACAGGGCGCGCGAGGAGCGCGGGTGGCTCGGTATCGTCATCGGTCGTCCTTTCGCTGCCGCCATTCTGCCAGTGATGAGAGTTGTTGCAGACTGTTTGCACATACGTGCAAAATGTGATGGTGAGCGACCCCCGGGATGAGCAGCAGTTGCAGCGGGCCTTCACCGCCGCGCATCTCTACTACGTCCAGAACAGGACGATGGATGCCGTCGCCCACGAGCTCGCCACCTCGCGCTCCACGGTCTCGAGGCTGCTGTCGCTCGCGCGCTCGAGCGGCATCGTCGACATCCGCATCACGTCGCCCCGCGAGGCACCCGCTCAGCTGGAGGCGCGCCTGGGCGAGGTGTACGGCATCCGCGCGTCGGTCGTGCCCGTCCCGCCCGACATCAGCGAAGAGGAGCGGCTGGAGCGCGTGGCGATGGCCGCCGCCCACGACTTCCACGACATGGTGGCCCCGGGCATGACGGTCGGCGTCGCGTGGGGCTCCACCATCGCCGCGCTCAGCCGGCACCTCGTCCCTCGCCACGTGCCGGACACCGTGTTCGTGCAGCTGAACGGCTCGGGCAACACCCGCACGACCGGGCTCGTCTACGCCACCGAGATCCTGCATCGCTTCGGCGCCGCGTACGGCGGCGCCGTCGAGCAGTTCCCCGTTCCCACCTTCTTCGACGACCCGGCGACCAAGCGCGCGATGTGGCGCGAGCGCAGCACGCGGCGGATCCTGGACGTACAGCGGCGGATGGACCTCGTCGCCTTCAGCGTCGGCTCGGCCGGCTCCCCCGTGCCCAGCCACGTGTACTCGGGCGGATACCTCGAGCGTGCCGACCTCGAGGCCCTGCGCGCCGACCGCGTCGTCGGCGACGTCGCCACCGTGTTCTACCGGGCCGACGGCTCCAGCGACGGCATCGCCCTGAACGACCGCGCGACCGGACCCGCATTCGAGGACCTGCGACGTGCACCCCGGCGCGTGTGCGTGGTGTCGGGGGTGTCGAAGCTGGTGAGCCTGCGCGGCGCGCTGGCGGCGAGGCTCGTCACCGACCTCGTCATCGACGAGGTCGCCGCCCGGTCGCTGGTTCCGGAGGACACGGAATGAAACCGCCGAGGGCGCGTTGAGTAGACTCTGAGCATCAACGTGCTCCGGGGTCGGTGAGAATCCGAACCGGCGGTGACAGTCCGCGAGCTGTGGCACCCGCATCCGATCGGATGCCGCCCCAGCCGATCCGGTGGAATTCCGGAACCGACGGTGATGCGACGGGTCAAGCCGTCGCTAGTCCGGATGGGAGGCAGCACGAGCGGCGCTTCGCGCGCCGTCGCTTCCCGCGCCCGGACGACAGGACGGACAGGAACAGCGATGGCAGCCGGCGACATCGAGCGCGACGCCATGCGGCGTGCGCTGCGGATCGCGCGCAACGGGCCCCGCGGAGTGAACCCGCAGGTCGGCGCCGTCCTGCTGGGCGCCGACGGCGCGGTCCTCGCCGAGGGCTGGCACCGCGGAGCCGGCACGCCCCACGCCGAGGTCGACGCGCTGTCCAAGCTCGCCCCCGGCGCCGCGCGCGGGGCCACCGCCGTGGTGTCGCTCGAGCCGTGCAACCACCACGGCCGCACGGGCCCCTGCTCCGAGGCGCTCATCGCCGCAGGTGTCGCCCGCGTGGTCTACGCCATCGCCGATCCGGGCGAGGAGTCCTCGGGCGGCGCGCAGCGGTTGCGCGAGGCGGGCGTGTCGGTCGAGGGCGGCGTCTGCGCCGACGAGGCCGACGCCCTGCTGTCCTCGTGGGTCGCCGCCCACCGCCTGGGCCGACCGCACGTCACGGTCAAGTGGGCGCAGAGCCTGGACGGCCGGGCCGCCGCCGCGGACGGGACGAGCCAGTGGATCACCGGGCCCGCCGCCCGCGCCGACGTGCACCGGCGCCGCAGCCGCGCCGACGCGATCATCGCCGGCACCGGCACGATCCTCGCCGACGACCCCGCCCTGACCGCCCGCGCCGAGGACGGCGCGCTGCTCGCCGACCAGCCGGTACCGGTCGTGATCGGCATGCGCGACGTCCCCGCCGGAGCCGCTGTGCGGCGGCACCCGCACCCGATGCTGCAGTACGCCGACCCGCGGTCCGCCCTCGCCGACCTCACCGCCCGCGGCATCCACCGCGTGTTCGTCGAGGGAGGGCCGACGCTGGCCAGCGCCTTCCTGCGCGACGGGCTCGCCGACGAGGTCCTGGTCTACCTCGCCCCCGTGCTGCTGGGCGGCGACCGGCTGGCCCTCACCGACATCGGCGTGGCGACCATCGCCGACGCCCGGCGCCTGCGCACCTCGCGGGTGGACCGCCTCGGCGCGGACCTGCTCGTGATCGCCCACCCCGCCGACCCCCACCGCCCCGGCGGCGAAGAAGGAGCCCCCTGATGTTCACCGGAATCGTCGAGGAGATCGGCGAGATCACCGAGGTCACGGATGCCGGGGACGGCGTCCGCGTCATCGTCCGCGCCCCGAAGGCGGTGTCGGATGCCGGGCACGGCGACTCCATCTCGGTCAGCGGCGTGTGCCTCACCGTCGTCGATCGCGGGACGGACTGGTTCGCCGCCGACGTCATGCGCCAGACCCTCGACATGTCGACCCTCGCCGGCGCAGAGCCCGGGCGGGCCGTGAACCTGGAGCGCGCCACCGCCGTGCACGGGCGCCTCGGCGGGCACATCGTGCAGGGGCACATCGACGGCACCGGCGAGGTGCTCGAGGTGCGCCCCGGCGAGAAGTGGCGCGTCGTGCGGGTCTCGCTCCCGGCATCCCTCGCCCCCCTCGTCGTGGACAAGGGCTCGATCGCCGTCGACGGGGTCTCGCTGACCGTCAGCGCGGTGAGCCCCGCCGACGCCCCCGAGGGCTGGTTCGAGGTGTCGCTCATCCCCGAGACCCTCGAGGCCACGACCCTCGGCGCGCGCGCCGCGGGCGACCGGGTCAACCTCGAGACCGACATCCTCGCGCGGCACGTCCAACGGCTGCTCGCATTCGCTCCGACGGCGCCCGCCGTCCCGACCGAAGGAGGCTCACGGTGAGCCTTGCCACCATCCCCGAGGCCCTCGAGGCGCTGCGCGCCGGCCGGCCCGTCATCGTCGCCGACGATGAGAACCGCGAGAACGAAGGCGACGTGGTCCTCTCGGCCGCGCTCGCCACCCCCGAGTGGGTCGCCTGGACCGTCCGCTGGTCCAGCGGATTCATCTGCGCCCCGATGCCCGCCGAATGGGCCGACCGCCTGGACCTGCCGCCCATGGTCGAGGTGAACGAGGACGCCCGCGGGACGGCGTACACCGTCAGCGTGGATGCCGCGGACCGCATGAGCACCGGCATCAGCGCGGCCGACCGCGCGCACACCCTGAACGTCCTCGCCGACCCGGAGTCGGTGCCCACGAGCGTGATCCGCCCGGGCCACATCCTGCCGCTGCGGGCCGTCGAGGGCGGCGTGCGCGAGCGCGGCGGCCACACCGAGGCCGCCGTCGAGCTCATGCAGCTCGCGGGCCTGGAGCCCGTCGGTGCCATCGCCGAGGTGGTCGCCGACGACGGCTCGATGATGCGTCTGCCGGGGCTCATGGAGCTCGGCGAGCGCGACGGCGTGCCGGTCGTGACGATCGAGCAGCTGGTCGCCTATCTCGAGCAGAACCACCCGCGCGAGAGCGCCTCGCCCGCTCCGCACAAGCGCCGCGTGAGCCTGCGCGCCGAGTCGCTCGTCCCCACCTCGCACGGGTCCTTCCGGTTCCTGGCCTATAAGGACCGCGTGACGGGGACCGATCAGCTTGCCGTCGTGTCGGGGGACCTGTCGGCCGAGGCGCCGCTCGTGCGCGTGCACTCCGAGTGCCTGACGGGCGAGGCGTTCGGTTCGCTCAAGTGCGAGTGCGGCCCGCAGCTGGATGCCGCGCTGGACACCATCGCCCGCGACGGCGGCGTCGTGATCTACATGCGCGGTCACGAGGGCCGGGGCATCGGCCTCATCAACAAGCTGCGGGCGTACAGCCTGCAGGAGCGCGGCCTCGACACCGTCGACGCCAACCTCGCGCTCGGTCTTCCCGCCGACGCCCGCGAATACGCCGCGGCAGCCGGCATCCTCGCCGACCTCGGCGTCGAGAAGGTGCGGCTGCTGACCAACAACATCGACAAGGTGGCGCAGCTGCGCGAGCTCGGCCTCGAGATCGTCGAGCAGGTGCCCCTCATCGTCGGGGTCGGCCCCAACAACCACCAGTACCTGCAGACCAAGCGCGACCGCATGGGTCACGTGCTGCCGGACGAGGACTTCGCCGACGCGGTCGCCCGGATGCACGAGGGCCAGACTCACGACGGACAGACCCACGAAGGAGAGCGGGCATGAGCGGCAAGGGCGCACCCCAGACCACCGAGGCGGTCGACGGCACGGGACTGGACGTCGTGATCGTCGCGGGCATGTGGCACGAGACCATCACCGACGGCCTCATCGCCGGCGCCGAGCGCGCACTCGAGGCCGCCGGCGCCCGCTGGCGGCTGGTGCGCGTTCCGGGATCGTTCGAGCTGCCGGTGGTGAGCAAGGCGGTGCTGGATGCCGGCGCCGACGCCGTGGTCGCCCTCGGTGTCATCATCCGGGGCGGCACCCCGCACTTCGACTTCGTCTCGTCTGCGGCCACCGACGGGCTCACCCGGGTGGCGCTGGACACCGGCAAGCCCGTCGGCTTCGGCGTGCTCACGCTCGACGACGAGGCCCAGGGCCTCGCGCGGGCGGGGCTGCCGGATTCGCACGAGGACAAGGGGTTCGAAGCCGCCGACGCGGCCCTGCGCACCGCCGTCCTCCTGCGCGCCGTGCGGGGCTGAGCCGCCCTCCGGTCGTAGTCTCGAGCCATGGAGACCCTTCGCCACATCGTCGTGTTCATCCACCTCATCGGCTTCGCGGTGCTGTTCGGCGCGTGGGCGGTCGAGGCGGTCGCCCGCCGCGTGCAGATCACCCGGCTGATGAACTGGGGACTGGCGATCGCCGGTGTGGCCGGACTGATCCTCGCCGCGCCGTGGGGCGTGGAGTACGAGCTGAACTACGCCAAGATCGCCGTGAAGCTCGTCGTGCTGCTGATCATCGGCGCCCTGCTCGGGATCGGCGCCGCGCGCCAGCGCCGCAAGGCCGGCGTGCCCGCCGCGATGTTCTGGGGCATCGGCATCCTGACCGCTCTCAACGCCGCGCTCGCCGTCATCTGGCGCTGAGCCCGGTCGCCGCCCCGTCCGCTATGTCTTCCCCCTCCACGGCCACGGCCGCTCCCGCCAACCCGCGCTCGCGCGTCATCACCGCGAGCCTGGTCGGCACCACGATCGAGTTCTACGACTTCTACGTCTACGCCACCGCGGCCGTCCTCGTCTTCCCGATCCTGTTCTTCCCCACCGGCAACGACACCACGGCACTGCTGGCCTCGTTCGGCGTTTTCGGCGCCGCGATGATCGCGCGGCCGCTCGGCGCCGTGATCTTCGGCCACTTCGGCGACCGCTTCGGGCGCAAGGCGACCCTCGTCGCGTCGCTGCTGACGATGGGTGTCGCGACGTTCCTGATCGGCTGCCTGCCGACCTTCGACGACATCGGCTGGTGGGCGGCGCTGATGCTCCTGGTCCTGCGCCTGGCGCAGGGCTTCGCGCTGGGCGGCGAGTGGTCGGGGGCGGCGCTGGTGGCCACCGAGAACGCCCCCGTGGGCAAGCGCGCCTGGTACGGCACGTTCCCGCAACTGGGCGCGCCGCTGGGCTTCATCATCGCCAACTCGGTCTTCCTCGCCATCAACTACCTGCTCCCCCACCCCGACGGGGCCGGGCAGCGCTCGGCGGAGTTCCTGGCGTGGGGATGGCGCGTGCCGTTCCTGTTCTCGGCCGTCATGGTGATCATCGGCCTGTGGGTGCGGCTGCGCCTGGTCGAGTCCGAGACCTTCACGAAGGCGGAGCAGAAGGGCGCGATCCGCAGGTTCCCGCTCGGAACCGTCATCCGCCGGCACTGGTGGCACCTGATCCTCGGCACGTTCATCATGCTGGCGACGTACGTGCTGTTCTACCTGATGACGAACTTCACGCTGTCGTACGGCACCAAGGCCGCCGACCTCGAGACCGCCTCGGCCGCGGCGCAGGCGGCCGCAGAGGCCGCCGGAAAGCCCTTCGACGCCGCGGCGTTCGCCGCTCAGTTCTACCCGGGCCTCGGCTTCGCGTACACCGACTTCGTCCTGATGCAGATCATCGGCGTCGTCTTCTTCGGCATCTTCACGCTGCTGTCGGGCCCCATCGCCGACACCATCGGCCGCCGCCGCCTGCTGCTGTGGGTCACCGGGCTGATCGTGGTCTTCGGCCTGACGTTCAACCTGTTCCTGCTGCCGCAGGCCGACCCGAAGTTCACCGGCGCCCTCGCGCAGGCCTTTCTCATCTTCGGCTTCATGCTGATGGGCTCGACCTTCGGCCCGATGGGCGCCGTGCTGCCCGAGCTGTTCCCCACCAATGTGCGGTACACCGGCTCGGCCGTCGCCTACAACCTGTCCTCGATCCTGGGCGCCGCGCTCGCCCCGATCGTCGCCGTCGCCCTGTGGGCGGCCACCGGCGGCAGCCCGTGGCTGGTCGGGGCGTACCTGTCCGCGATGGGCGTCCTCACCTTCGTGGCGCTGATCCTCTCACCCGAGACCAAGGACGTCGACTACGAGGCGGACCTGGGAGTGGGAGCCACCGGCTCGCTCTGATCACGACGACGAACGGATGCCGCGGCCCCGGCCGCCGGCATCCGTTCGTCGTTTCGGGCACCGGCGGCCGGGGACGCGTCAGTCCAGGAAGAGCGCGCGCAGCCGCTTCGTGGTGAAGACGAGCCCGACGGCGATCATGACGACGTAGTAGAGCACGTGCCACAGCATGTCGGCGCTGAGGACGCCGGTGGTCAGGCCCCGCACCAGCTCGACGCCGTGCCACAGCGGGAAGGCCATGACGATCGACTGCACCCAGTCCGGGTAGACCGTGATGGGGTACAGCGTCGCCGAGAACAGGAACATCGGCAGCAGCACGAAGTTGATCCAGTCCATGTGCTGGAACGTCTTCATGTAGCTGGTGACGGCCATGCCGACGCTGGCGAACCCGAAGGCGATGAGCAGCACGGCGGGGAGGGCGAGGATCGCCGTCCAGGCGAGATTCAGGCCCAGGATCTGCATGATGAGCATGAACCCGGTGGCGTACAGCAGGCCGCGCAGCAGGGCGTACATGATCTCGCCGAGGGCGACGTCCAGCGGGCCGAGCGAGGTGGCGAGCATGCCCTCGTAGAGCTTGCCGTAGTTCAGCTTGAAGAAGACGTTCCAGGTGGAGTCGTAGATGGCGCCGTTCATCGCCGACACGGCCAGCAGGGCCGGGGCGATGAAGGCGGCGTACTCCACCTCGACGCCCTGCGAGGTCTGCACCGTGCCGATGAGCGAGCCCAGGCCGATGCCCATCGAGGCGAGGTAGAACACCGGCTCGAAGAAGCCCGACAGCACGACGATCCAGCTGGACGAGCGCGCGGCGACGAGCCCGCGCTGCACGACGGCCTGCGGGTTGCCGGCCCACAGCGCGCGGACGCCGCCGGAGCGGACGGGGGCGGGCGTGGCGGTGGCGGTCATTTCGCGAGCCGTTTCGTGAAGAGGCGGCGGCCGATCACGAGACCGACGGCGGACAGGATCAGCAGGTAGGCGATGTGGACGACGAGCATCGCCGGCTCGATCGGCTTGCCGTATGTCGCCCACCTGCCGAGCTCGGACGCGTGCCACAGCGGCGAGACCCAGCCGATCCACTGCAGCCACAGCGGCAGGTTCATGAGCGGGTAGAAGGTGCCCGAGAACAGGAACATCGGCATGAAGAGGAACCGCTGGACGAGGGCGAACTGGCCCTTGTCGTCCTCGATGCTGGCGGCGTACGCCATCAGCGGGATGCCGAAGGCGCAGCCGCCGGCGATGCCGACCAGGATCGAGATCCAGCCGGTCTCGGGATTCGGCACCGCGCCGAAGAGCCAGATGAAGACGTAGTACAGCACGACGGTCACGAGCATGCGCGCGGTCGCGCCGGCGACGACGCCGTTGGCGATCTGCCCTGCCGACAGCGGCGACGCGCTGAAGCCGAAGAAGTAGCGGCGCCACTTGAACCCCGCCATGACCGGGTAGGTGAACTCCTCGCTGGCGACCGAGATCGCCGAGGTCATCAGCAGCGCCGGCGCGACGAACACCAGGTACGACACGGTGACCCCGCCGTCGACGATGTCCTGGTCGATGAGGGCGGCGAGTCCCACGGCGAGCCCGAGCAGGTACAGCACCGGCTGCCCGAACGCCCCGACGATGATCGTCCAGCCGTAGGCGCGCATCGCGCGCACCATGTGCTCGGTCACGTACCACGTGCCCCGCGCGCGCGGCTTGCGCCCCCAGGCGAGGGCCTCGGCGCGCAGTTCGTCGAGCCCCGGCTGCTCGATCGTCGCGACCGGCGCGGGCTGCGGCATCCGTTCGTCGTTCATTCGATCAGCGACCTTCCGGTCAGGCGCAGGAAGACGTCCTCGAGGCTGGAGCGGCGGACGAGACTCGTCACCGGGTGCAGGCCGCGCTCGGTGACCTGTTCGAGGGCGTGCTCGCCGTTGTCGGCGTACACCAGGACGCGGTCGGGCAGCACCTCGACGCGGTCGCCGATGCCCTGCAGCTGCGGGGCGGTCTGCTCGTTGCGGTCGGACCCGAAGCGCACCTCGAGCACCTCGCGGCTGGAGTGCTCGCGGATGAGCGAGGCGGGGGTCCCCTCTGCCATGATCCGCCCCTTGTCGACGACGATCAGCCGGTCGCACAGCTGCTCGGCCTCGTCCATGTAGTGGGTCGTGAGGACGAGGGTCGTGCCGCGCTCCTTGAGGCGGAACAGGCGGTCCCACAGCACGTGCCGCGCCTGCGGGTCCAGGCCCGTCGTCGGCTCGTCCAGCAGCAGGATGCGGGGGTCGTTGATGAGGCCGCGCGCGATCGTGAGGCGCCGCTTCATGCCGCCCGACAGGGCGTCGACCCTGCTCTTGGACTTCTCTTCGAGCTGGGCGAACGCGAGCAGCTCGTCGGCCTTCTGGTGGCAGACCTTCGCCGGCAGGCCGAAGTAGCGGCCGTAGATGAAGAGGTTCTCGCGGGCGTTGAGCTCGCCGTCGAGGTTGTCCTGCTGCGGCACGACGCCCAGGCGCGAACGGATCTCGGGCCCGTGCCGGTCGGGATCGAGCCCCAGGATCGACAGGGTCCCGCCGGTGCGCGAGGACACCGCCCCGATCATCTTCATCGTGGTGGACTTGCCGGCGCCGTTCGGTCCCAGCAGGCCGAAGCTCTCGCCGGGGGCCACCTCGAACGACAGCCCGTCGACGGCGACGAAGTCGGGCTTGCCTTTGACCTTGTAGGCCTTCACGAGGTTGTCAGCGGCGATCACGGGTTCAGGCACCGGACAACCCTACTTGCCGCCGACGACACCGGGGCGGGCGGGTTAGGGTCGATTGTGACCGATCCCGCCTCGCCCCGGCGCACCCGGGGCCGCCGCGCGCAGGAGGGGCCCCGAGCGACCTTCCGCCAGCTCATCCCGTTCCTGCTCGAGCACCGCGGAGTGCTCGTGGTCGTCGCGATCCTGAGCATCATCGGCGCCGTCGCCACCCTCGCCCAGCCCGTCGTCGTCGGCGAGGTCATCGCGCGGGTGCAGGCCGGCGACCCGCTGGGGATGCTGGTGTGGGCGATCGTGGGCCTCGTGATCGCGGCATCCGTCATCTCGGGCTATCAGCACTACCTGCTGCAGCGGACGGGCACCGCGGTGGTGTTCTCGAGCCGCCGGCAGCTGATCCGCCGCATCCTGCACCTGCCGATCAGCGAGTTCGACGCGCGCCGCACCGGCGACCTGGTCTCACGCGTGGGCACGGACACGACCCTGCTGTACGCGGTGCTCACGCAGGGGCTGGCGGACGCCGTCGGCAACAGTCTCATCTTCCTCGGCGCCATCGTCGCGATGGCCGTCATCGACCCGCTGCTGCTGGTGTCGATCGTGGCGGTGCTCGGCGCTTCGATCACCGTCGTCGCCGTCCTGAGCGGACGCATCCGCAAGGCCACCACTGCCCAGCAGCAGAAGGTCGGCGAGCTGGCGTCGGGCGTCGAGCGCGCGATCGGCTCGATCCGCACGATCCGCGCCGCCGGAGCGAGCGATCGCGAGGAGCAGGCGGTCACCGACGTCGCACGCGAGGCCTACGGCATCGGCGTCCGCATCGCCAAGGTGTCGGCGCTCGTGGTCCCCGTGGCCGGGATCGCCCTGCAGGTGTCGCTGCTGGTCGTGCTCGGGTTCGGCGGCTACCGCGTCGCGTCGGGCGCGATCGAGATCGCGGCGCTGGTGACGTTCGTGATGTTCCTGTTCCTGCTGATCGGGCCGCTGACGACCTTCTTCGGCGCGATCACCTCGGTCAACCAGGCCCTCGGCGCGCTCGGGCGGATTCAGGAGATCCTCGACCTGCCCACCGAGACCGCCGCGGACCGGGTCTCGCCGGAGGCCGAGGGGCGTTTCGTCTCGGTCGCTGCGCTCCCTCGCTCAACGTCCGATACCTCGCTCCCTACAGCCCCGGTCGCTGAGCGAGCGGGATACCCTGCCCCGGACGCTGAGCGAGCGCAGCGAGACGAAGCGCCCGAAGCCGGGGAACGTTTCGTCTCGGTCGCTGCGCTCCCTCGCTCAACGTCCGGTCCCTCGCACCCCGCCGTCGAGTTCCGCGACGTGCGGTTCGCCTATCCCGAGAACGTCGTCGAGGCCCGCCGGCGCGCCACGACCGAAGCACGCGCCCTGCTCGAGAGCGCGCACGTCGAGCCGGTGCGGGATGCCGGTGACGCGGCGTCCGCTCGAGACGGCGACGTGCTGCGAGGGGTGTCGTTCACCGTCCCGCGGGGCGCGCGCGTCGCGCTCGTGGGGCCGTCGGGTGCGGGCAAGAGCACGATGCTCGCCCTCATCGAGCGGTTCTACGACCCCACCGGCGGGGCCGTGCTCGTGGACGGGACGGACATCCGGGAGCTGGAGCGGACGGCGCTGCGCGCCCGACTCGGCTACGTCGAGCAGGACGCTCCGACGCTCGCCGGCACCCTGGGCGAGAATCTGCGGCTGGCCTCGCCCGACGCCACCGAGGCGGAGTGCGAAGAGGTCCTGCGCGCGGTGAATCTCGGAGACGTGCTCGATCGGAGTCCTCTCGGGCTGGACGCGCCGGTCGGCGAGGCCGGCGTCATGCTCTCGGGCGGCGAGCGTCAGCGGCTCGCGATCGCGCGGGCGCTGCTGGCGGCGCCGCCGATCCTGCTCCTGGACGAGTCGACGTCGTCGCTGGACGGCCTCAACGAGCAGCGCATGCGCGAGGCGATCGACGCCGTCGCCGCCGGGCGCACGCTCATCGTCATCGCGCACCGGCTGTCGACCGTGGTCGACAGCGACCACATCGTGGTGCTCGACCGCGGCGAGGTCGTCGGGCAGGGGACGCACTCCGAACTCGTGGCGTCCACCCCGCTGTACCGGGACCTGGCGAAGCACCAGCTCCTCGTCTGACCGACCGGACCCGATCAGGCGCGCTGCAGGCGGTAGCGCAGCGCGGCGAGCTCCGCCCACAGCGCTGCGGGCACGCGGCCGTCGAAGGTCCGGTAGAACTCCTCGGTGAGGTCGGCCTCCTGCATCCAGGACTGCGGGTCGACCGCGAACAGCTCCGCGAGGTCCGCCTCGGGCACCTCGATGCCGTCGAGGTTCAGGTCCTCGGTGCGCGGCAGGCGGCCGATGGGGCTGTCCACGGCGGGCACCGAGCCGTCCACGCGGCGGATGATCCAGTCGATGACCCGGGCGTTGTCGCCGAAGCCCGGCCACAGGAAGCGGCCGTCGGCGCTCTTGCGGAACCAGTTGACCTGGAACACCCGCGGAGCGCGATCGAAGCGCAGCTTCTGCCCGACCTTCAGCCAGTGGGCGAAGTAGTCGGCCATGTTGTAGCCGCAGAAGGGCAGCATCGCGAAGGGGTCGCGGCGGAGCTCCCCGACGGTGCCCTCGGCGGCGGCGGTGCGCTCGGACGAGATGTTCGAGCCCATGAACACCCCGTGCGCCCAGTCGGTCGCCTCGACCACCAGCGGCACGTTCGTCGCGCGCCGGCCGCCGAAGAGGATCGCGTCCAGCGGCACGCCCTCGGGGGCGTCCCAGTCCTCGGCGATCTGGGGGCACTGCGCGGCGGCGACGGTGAAGCGCGAGTTCGGGTGGGCGGCGGGGCGGCCGGATGCCGGGGTCCAGGGCTTGCCCTCCCAGTCGGTCAGCTCGGCGGGCGGGGTGTCGGTGAGACCCTCCCACCACACGTCGCCGTCGGGGCGCAGCGCGACGTTGGTGAAGATCGTGTTGCCCCACAGCGTCTCGACCGCGGTGACGTTGGTCGACTCGCCGGTGCCGGGCGCGACGCCGAAGAACCCGGCCTCGGGATTGATCGCCCACAGCCGGCCGTCCTGCCCGGGTCGCAGCCACGCGATGTCGTCGCCGAGGGTCTCGACCCGCCACCCGGGGATGGTGGGCCGCAGCATCGCCAGGTTGGTCTTGCCGCACGCCGACGGGAACGCCGCGGCCACGTGGTAGGCGCGGCCTTCGGGCGAGATGACGCGGATGAGCAGCATGTGCTCGGCCAGCCATCCCTCGTCGCGGCCGATGACCGAGGCGATCCGCAGCGCGAAGCACTTCTTGGCCAGGATCGCGTTGCCGCCGTAGCCCGATCCGAACGACCACACCTCGAGGGTGTCGGGGAAGTGGACGATGTACTTCTCGTCGTTGCAGGGCCACGCGTCGTCCTGCTGGCCGGGCTCGAGCGGAGCGCCGACGGAGTGGACGGCCTTGACCCAGGGCGCGCCGCCGGCGATCTCGCGCAGCACGTCGGCGCCGACGCGGGTCATGATGCCGATGGAGGTCACCGCGTAGGCGCTGTCGGTGAGCTGCACGCCGATGTGCGACAGGGGCCCGCCCACGGCTCCCATCGAGAAGGGGACGACGTACATCGTGCGGCCGCGCATCGACCCCTCGAACAGCGGCTGGATCGTCGAGCGGATCTCGGCGGGCGCGATCCAGTTGTTCGTGGGACCGGCATCCTCTTCACGCTCCGAGGCGATGAAGGTGCGCGCCTCGGTGCGGGCGACGTCGCTCGGGTGCGAGCGGGCGAGGTACGAACCCGGCCGCCACTCGGGGTTGAGCTTGATGAGCTTGCCCTCGTCGACGAGCTCGCGCAGCAGCGCGTCGTTCTCGGCGCGCGAGCCGTCGACCCAGTGGATGCGGTCGGGCTGGGTGAGCGCGGCGACCTGGTCGACCCACGCCACGAGGGCCGCCATACCCTCGCCCTGCACGGCGGGCATCGCGCCGTACGTGCGCATGCTCTTGGCGGCACCGCCGGTCGCGTCGGCGGGACGGGTGAAGATATCGGCCAGAGCCATGTCGGTGCTCCTTCGCAAGCTACGTGCAGTTCTGAGGTCTGTTTCCACTTTCCCCGTGTCACCCCGCTCTTGTGACCGCAACGAGCGTCAAGAAGTCGAATTCTTTCGCTATGCTCAAACAATGTCCTCCACTCCGCTGCAGCTGTCCACCCTCGGGCACCGCATCCGACATCAGCGCCTCGCCCACGGGTTCACGCTGGATGAGCTCGGCGAGCGCGTCGGCGTCGCGGGCAGTCAGCTGAGCCTGATCGAGAACGGCAAGCGCGAGCCGAAGCTGTCCCTGCTGCAGGCGATCGCGGCGGCCACCGGGGTCGAGGTCACCGACCTGCTCTCGAACGAGCCCCCCAACCGTCGCGCCGCCCTCGAGATCGAACTGGCCAGGGCGCAGTCGAGCTCCGTGTTCCGCCAGCTCGGCATCGCGCCGGTGAAAGTCACCAAGGGGATGCCGGACGAGACGATCGAGTCGATCCTGGGCCTTCATCGCGAGCTGCAGCGCCGCGAGCGAGAGGCGATCGCGACCCCCGAAGAGGCCCGGCGCGCGAACACCGAGCTCCGGCTGCGGATGCGCGAGAACGACAACCACCTGCCCGAGATCGAGAAGCTCGCCGAGAAGCAGCTCAAGGCCGCCGGCCACGTCTCGGGCGCGCTGACGCACCGCACCGTCAGCATCATGGCCGAGCAGCTGGGCTTCGAGCTGCTCTACGTCAACGACCTGCCGCCGTCGACGCGCTCGATCACCGACCTCGAGCACGGCCGGATCTACCTGCCCCCGGCATCCATCCCGGGCGGTCACGGCCTGCGCTCGATGGCCCTGCAGGCGATGGCCCACCGGCTGCTCGGCCACGAGCGCCCCACCGACTACGCCGACTTCCTGCAGCAGCGGCTCGAGATCAACTACTACGCCGCGTGCTGCCTGATGCCCGAGACGGCGTCCGTGGCGTTCCTGCAGCAGGCGAAGAAGGACCGCAACCTCGCCGTCGAGGACTTCCGGGACGCGTTCGGCGTCACGCACGAGGCCGCCGCGATGCGCCTCACCAATCTCGCCACCACGCACCTCGGCATCCGTCTGCACTTCCTGCGGGTCGACGGCTCGGGCGCGATCAACCGCGTCTACGAGAACGACGACCTGCCGCTGCCCATGGACGTCACCGGCGCCGTCGACGGCCAGATCGCGTGCCGCAAGTTCTCGGCCCGGGCGGCCTTCTCGGAGCAGAACCGCACGACCGAGCACTACCAGTACACCGACACGCCGGCGGGCACCTACTGGTGCTCGACGCAGACCGGCACGACGTCGGCGGGCGAGTTCTCGATCACGATCGGCGTGCCCTTCGACGACGCACGGTGGTTCCGCGGCCGCGAGACGCAGAAGCGCGCGGTGTCGACGTGCCCCGACGAGGCCTGCTGCCGGCGGGCGCCCGCCGAGGCCACCGCCCGCTGGCAGGGCAAGGCGTGGCCGAGCGCGCGCGTGCACATGCAGATGTTCTCGCCGCTCCCCCGCGGAGCGTTCCCCGGCGTCGACGACAGCGAGGTCTACGCCTTCCTGGATCGGCACGTCTGATGGCGGCCGGGATCGCGACGCCGCGGGTCGTCGACACCGTCGCCGCGCTGCGGGAGCTGCTGGCCCCCGTCCGGCGGGACGGGCGCCGCATCGGCCTCGTCCCCA
Source organism: Microbacterium aureliae (assembly GCF_054780155.1). Classification (NCBI taxonomy): domain Bacteria; kingdom Bacillati; phylum Actinomycetota; class Actinomycetes; order Micrococcales; family Microbacteriaceae; genus Microbacterium; species Microbacterium aureliae. Next base: position 979,415 of record NZ_BAAGWW010000002.1, on the reverse strand, counting down.
CGATGGGCGCCCTGCACGCCGGGCACGCCACGCTCATCCGGGCGGCAGCCGCCGAGAGCGACGTCGTGGTGGTGTCGGTGTTCGTCAACCCCGCGCAGTTCGACGAGGCCGCCGATCTCGCGGCGTACCCGCGCACCCTCGACGCCGACGTCGCGACCGCCGCCGCGGCGGGCGCCGCCGTGGTGTTCGCGCCGCCGCCCGCCGAGGTGTACCCGGCCGGCTTCGCCACCTCGGTCCACATCGGCGGTCTCACCGAGCGGTGGGAGGGCACCTCGCGCGGCGCCTCGCACTTCGACGGCGTGGCCCTGGTCGTCACGAAGCTCTTCGGCATGGTCGGCGCCGACGCCGCCTGGTTCGGCCGCAAGGACGCGCAGCAGCTGGCGGTCGTCCGCCGGCTGGCCGCCGACCTCGACCTCGTCACCGAGGTGCGGTCGGTGGACACGGTGCGCGACGCCGACGGGCTGGCGCTGTCCAGCCGCAACACGCGGCTGTCCGCCGACGAGCGTGTGCGGGCGCTCGCGCTGTCGCGCAGCCTGTTCGACGCGCGCGACGCCGTGCGAAGGGGCGAGACGGATGCCGCTGTGCTCGCCGGCCGGGCACGGCAGACGTTGGCGTCGGCGGGGGCGACCGTGGAGTACTGGGCGGTCGTCGACCCCGCGACCTTCGAGTCCCGGGACGTCGCGACCCCCTCGTCGCTGGCCATCGTCGCGGCGCGCGTGGGCGCGGTGCGACTCATCGACAACCTGCCGCTCGGCGCGGACTGACCGGGCGCCGGCGCGCTCACAGCTTGCGCAGCAGCACCTCGCCCGCGGTGTGATCGGCGCGCTTGTCGATGATGAGCCGCGCGCGGTGCTGGGTGGGGAGGATGTTCTCGCGCAGGTTCGGCAGATTTATCGTGCGCCACAGGTCCCGCGCGCGCTCGACCGCGGCCTCGTCGCTCAGCGTCGCATAACGGTGGAAGTACGACGTCGGATCCGCGAACGCGGTGTCGCGGAGCGCCAGCCACCGCTCGACGTACCAGCGTTCGAGATCGTGCGGTTCGGCGTGGACGTACACCGAGAAGTCGAACAGGTCGCTGATGGCGCGCTCGTCGACCCGGGGCGACGGCTGCAGCACGTTCAGCCCCTCGAGGATGACGATGTCGGGATGCCGGATCACCCGCTCCTGGCCCGGCACCCGGTCGTAGACGAGGTGGGAGTACACCGGCGCGCGCACCTCGGACGCACCGGCCTTGATCGCGGTCGCGAACGCCAGCAGCGCCCGCCGGTCGTAGGACTCGGGGAAGCCCTTGCGGTGCATGATGCCGCGGCGTTCGAGTTCGGCGTTCGGATGCAGGAACCCGTCGGTCGAGACGAGCTCGACGCGCGGGGATCCGGGCCAGCGGCGGGCGAGCTCGGTGAGGACGCGCGCGACCGTCGACTTGCCCGCCGCCACCGATCCGGCGATCCCGACCAGGTACGGCGTGGCGCTGCGCTCCCGGCCGAGGAAGCCGGCGCTGGCCGCGTCAAGCTCCCGCACCGCGCCGGCGTTGACGCTGAGCAGCCGGCTGATCGGCAGATACACCTCGGCGACCTCCGCGAGGTCCAGGCGGTCGCCCAGGCCCCGCACGCGCGCGATCTCGGCCGGGGTCAGCGGCGACGGCATCCGCGGTGCACGTGCCGCCCAGTCCGCACGGCCGAACCGCCGGTACAGCGACGGCGCGAGCCGGAGCGCTGCGGTGTCGGTGTCCACTCGCGAGAGCGTACCCTCCGCCGGGCGGCGGACCCGCGCGCGCACGCTGCGCGCGTGGGCGGCAGTAGGCTGGCGGGGTCCGCCGGCGTGACGTGGAGGTGCTGATGGCTCCGGGACTCACCATCGTCGTCGGTGTCAGCGGCGGGATCGCCGCGTACAAGGCCGTGCAGGTCGTGCGCTCCCTCGTCCTCGCCGGGCACGACGTCCACGTGCTGCCCACCCAGGCGGCGCTGCGCTTCGTCGGCCTGCCCACGTGGGAGGCGATCAGCCGCAACCCCGTCCGCACCGACGTGTGGGAGGACGTCTCGACGGTCGCCCACGTCGACCTCGGGCGGCGCGCCGACGTCATCGTGGTGGCGCCGGCGACGGCGAACACCCTCTCGCGGCTGGCCGCCGGCGCCGCCGACGACCCGCTGACGGTCACCGCCCTCGCCTCGACCGCGCCGCTGGTGGTGGCCCCGGCCATGCACCCGGCGATGTGGACGCACCCCGCCACCCGGGCCGGCATCGCTCTGCTGCGAGAGCGCGGGGCGACGGTCGTCGGGCCCGACGACGGTCCCCTCACCGGCGACGACAGCGGCCCCGGGCGGATGAGCGAACCCGACGCGATCGTCGCCGCGGTGCTCGCCGCAGCCGGCTCCCGCCCCCGCGACCTCGAGGGCCTGCGCGTCGTCGTCACCGCGGGCGGCACCCGCGAGCCCCTGGATCCCGTCCGCTACCTCGGCAATCGCTCCAGCGGCAAGCAGGGCGTCGCGCTCGCGCGGGCGGCCCTCGCCCGGGGCGCGCGGGTGACCCTCATCGCCGCCCACCTCGAGACCGAGCCGCCGGCGGCCACCGACGGCCTCGAGCTCGTCCGGGTCGGAACCGCGGACGAGCTGGCCACGGCCGCGGTGGCCGCGGCATCCGGCGCCGATGTGGTGGTGATGGCCGCCGCGGTCGCCGACTTCCGCGCCGAGCGCCCGGCGGACCAGAAGATCAAGAAGGATGCCGTCGGCCACGGCCTGCGGCTGGACCTCGTCCCCGCGCGGGACGCCCTCGCCGAGGTACTCGCCGCCCCGCGCCCGGGCCGGGTCGTCGTCGGGTTCGCCGCCGAGACCGCCGAGGACCGTGACGGCCTGCTCGCCGCGGGGCGCGCCAAGCTCGCGCGCAAGCCCGCCGACCTGCTGGCGGTCAACCGCGTCGGCTGGAACGAGACGTTCGGCGCCGAGGCCAACACCGTGGTGGTGCTGGGGACGGACGGCGAGGTGCGCGCCGAGGCGTCGGGCACCAAGCGCGAGGTCGCCGACGCGATCCTCGACGCGGTGATCGCCGCCCGCGGCGAGTGACCGCGGCGCCAGACTGCGGCGGTCAGCGCGGCCGGCCTCCGCACCCGGTCAGAACAGCGTCGACAGCCCGCCGTCCACGGCGATCGTCTGGCCCGTGATGTACGAGGACTCGTCCGCGCACAGGAAGGCGACGAGCGCGGCGACCTCCGCGGTCGTCCCCCACCGGCCGAGCGCCGTCCGCGTGCGGACCACCTCGCTCATGCGCGCATCGACCTTGAGATCGGCGTTGGACTCGGTGTCGATCGTGCCCGGGGCGACCGAGTTGACCCGGTAGCCCGCCGGGCCGAGCTCGGCGGCGAGCGAGCGGGTCATGCCGTCGACGCCGGCCTTGGCCGCCGGGTAGGCGACGTCCCCGGCCCGTCCCCGCAGCGAGGCGAGCGACGAGACGTTGACGATCGCGCCGCCGGGTTCGGAGTGCGCGGCGAGGAACGCGCGGATCACGTCGTACACCGCCACGAGGTCCGCTCGGACGAGGGCGTCGAAGGCGGCGGTGTCCATGTCCCGCACACCGCGGCGGTCACGCGCGCCGACGTTGTTGACCAGGATCCGGGGCACGTGCCCGGCCGCGGCGGCGCGACCGAGGGCCGCGCGCACGGCGTCCGGGTCGGTCACATCGGCGACGAACGCCTCGGCCGACTGGCCGCGACCCGCGAACTCCTCGACGACGGGCGCCAGCGTCGCCGCTTCGCGTCCGCCCAGCAGCACGTGGGCGCCCTCGGCGGCCAGGCGGCGCGCGACCGCCACGCCGATGCCCGTGCGGGCTCCGGTGACGAGGGCCGTGCGTCCGTCGAAGCGTCCGGCGCGCGGTGTCACCGAGGGTCCTCGAGGGCCCGCGCGAGGTCGTCGGCGGACATCGACGAGGAGTTCTCGGCGCCTGGGAACGAGCCCTCCCGCACCGCGGCGGCGTACTCGTCGAGCGCGGCGCGCACCTCGGCGCCGAGGTCGCGGAACCGGCGGGCGTGGCGGGGACGGAAGTCCTCGTAGAGTCCGAGCAGGTCGTGCCACACCTGCACCTGGCCGCTGCAGCCGGAGCCGGCGCCGATCCCGATCGTGGGGATGCGGAGCCGTTCGGTGACCGCCGCCGCCAGTTCTGCGGGGACGAGTTCGAGCACGACCGCCCAGGCACCGGCATCCTGAACCGCTCTCGCGTCATCGAGGACGCGCCGGGCGTCCTCGACGCTGCGGCCCTGCACGCGGGTGCCGGTGACGTTGACCGACTGCGGGGTGAAGCCGACATGACCCATGACCGGGATGCCGGCGGCGACGAGCCGGCGGATGGTCGGCGCGGCCCCGACTCCGCCCTCGATCTTGACCGACTGGCAGCCGCCTTCGGCCATGATCCGCACGGCGGCCCGGACGGTGTCGTCGGCGGTGGCGGTCGCGGTGAACGGCACGTCGGCGATGACGAGGGGACGCGAGGCTCCGCGCACGACGCTGCGGGTGTGCCCGATGACGTCGTCGACGGTGACCGGCAGCGTCGTGTCGTGGCCCTGCATGACCATCCCCAGCGAGTCGCCGACGAGGATGAGCGGCACCTCGGTGCGTTCGATCAGCCGGGCGCTGGTGTAGTCATAGGCGGTCACCATGGTGAACCGCTCGCCGGACGCGCGCCACGCCGCGACGGTGTCGATCGAGATGCGCACGGCTCTAGCCTGACAGATGCCCGGCCCGCGTGCGCGGGGCCGGGCATCCGGCGTCACGCGAACGGGTTCGGCGTGAGCGTGTACTTCGTCTGCAGGTACTCGTGGATGCCCTCGGCGCCGCCCTCGCGGCCGAGGCCCGACATCTTCCAGCCACCGAAGGGCGCCGCGGCGTTGGAGACCACGCCGACGTTGAGGCCCATCATCCCGGTCTCGAGGCGCTCGATCATGCGCTGCCCGCGGGCGAGGTTCTCGGTGAAGACGTACGAGACGAGCCCGTACTCGGTGTCGTTGGCGATGCGGACCGCATCGTCCTCGTCGTCGAAGGGGATGATCGCCAGCACGGGGCCGAAGATCTCTTCGCGCAGGATGTCGGAGCCGGGCTGGACGTCGGTGACGACGGTGGGCTCGTAGAACGTCCCGGGGCCGTCGACGGCGCTGCCGCCGGTGCGGACCTGGGCGCCGCGCGAGACGGCGTCGTCGACGAGGGATGCCGCCTTGTCGACGGCGTCGGAGTTGATGAGCGGTCCGATCGTGACGCCCTCCTCGGTGCCGCGGCCAATGCGCATCGCCTGCACGCGCTCGGTGACCCGGCGGGCGAACTCGTCGGCCACGGACCGCTGGACGATGAAGCGGTTGGCGGCGGTGCAGGCCTGGCCGATGTTGCGGAACTTCGCGAGCAGGGCCCCCTCGACCGCCTTGTCGAGATCCGCGTCCTCGAACACCACGAACGGCGCGTTGCCGCCGAGCTCCATCGAGGTGCGCAGGACCCCCTGCGCGGCCTGCTCGAGCAGGCGCTGGCCGACGCCCGTCGAGCCCGTGAACGACAGCTTCCGCAGCCGCGGGTCGCGGATGATCGGCTCGGAGACCTTGCCCGACGTCGACGTGGTGAAGACGTTGACGACGCCCTTGGGAAGGCCGGCGTCCTCGAGCAGCTTCGCGAAGTAGAGCGTCGTCAAGGGCGTGAGCTCGGCGGGCTTGATGACGACGGTGCAGCCTGCGGCGAGCGCGGGCGCGACCTTGCGGGTGGCCATCGCCAGGGGGAAGTTCCACGGCGTGATCAGGAAGCAGGGACCCACGGGGTGCTGCGAGACGATCATGCGACCGGTGCCCTCGGGGTTCGCGCCGTAGCGGCCCTGGATGCGGGCCGCCTCTTCGCTGAACCAGCGCAGGAACTCCCCGCCGTAGGCCACCTCGCCGCGCGCCTCGGCGAGCGGCTTGCCCATCTCGATCGTCATCAGCAGCGCGAAGTCCTCCTTGCGCTCCTGGAGCAGGTCGAAGGCGCGGCGCAGGATCTCGGCGCGCTCGCGGGCGGGGGTCGCCGCCCAGGCGGGGAACGCCGCGGAGGCGGCGTCGAGGGCGGCCGCGCCGTCCTCGGGCGAGGCGTCGGCGATGGTCTTCACGACGCCGCCGGTGGCGGGATCCGAGACGTCGAGCGTCCGCTCCCCCGCCGCCTTGCGCCAGGTGCCGCCGATGAACAGCCCGTCGGGCACGCGTGCCAGCAGCTCGGTCTCACGGTTGTCGGTCACGCCGATTCTCCTCATCCGACGGATGCCGGCGGCATCCGTCCATCGATCACATCCGGGCCATTGTGCCCCGGTGCCGCGCGCGCGGCAGATATACGCGGTGTACATCCGCCGGGCGGTGCTCGCCCGCCCGGCGGATGGTCGACGGTCAGCCGACCGGCGCCCCGACCCGCTGCGGGCGGAGGGCGCCGGCGAAGAAGTCCGCCAGCTCCGAGGTGGCCGAAAGCGGCAGCACGGCGGCGACGTACTGGTCGGGGCGCACCACGACCACGACGCCGTCGCGAGACAGCTCGCGCTCGTCGAAGATGTCCACGTCGTTCCACGCGCTCGGCGCGGCGGCGAAGACCTTCTCCCAGTCGGTGAGGCCGAGCGGTCCCGACTTCGGCAGGAAGACCTCGGGGACGGCCGTCACATCGACGTCCTCGAACGCCTGCTGGTAGACGACCTTGACGTCGAAGACCGCATCGGCGTCGGCACCCTCGGGGGTGTGGCGGGCCAGCGGCCCGTCGGCGGACTGCAGGAACGACGCCCACTCCGCCAGCGCCGAGGCCTCGCCCGGGCGGGCGGCGTCGGCGAAGGCGTAGATCCGCCACCGTCCGTCGGCCCGGGCGTGGTGGCCCAGGTGCACGGGGTTGCCGTCGCACGCGCGCGTCACCGGCGCGGACTTCAAGCGCTTGCCGATGGGGAACCCCGCCGCCAGGTGCTGGTGCTCGTCGCCGCCGATGATCGTCGACGCCCCGTACTGGGTCATGAACCCCGACGGGAACTCGGCGGTGCCGAGGTAGTAGTTCGCCAGCTCGGTGGGGTCCGAGATCTCCTCGGGCTTGCGGGCCATGAGCGACGACCACTCGCGGTCGAAGTCGATCAGCTGCTGGGCGACGGGCTGCCGCTCGGCCGAGTACGTGCGCAGCAGCGACTCCGGTGCGAGGCCGGTGACGACGTGCCCGAGCTTCCAGCCCAGGTTGAAGCCATCCTGCATCGACACGTTCATGCCCTGCCCGGCCTTGGCGCTGTGCGTGTGGCACGCGTCGCCGGTCAGGAACACGTGCGGGTCGTGGTCGGCATCCACGTCGACGTCGTCGAACTTGTCGGTCACGCGGTGGCCGACCTCGTAGACGCTGTGCCACGCCACCTGCTTCACGTCGATCGAGTACGGATGCAGGATCTCGTTGGCCTTCTCGATGATCCGCTCGATCGGGGTCTGGCGGACGCGGTGGTCGTCGTCGGCGGCCACCTCGCCCAGGTCGATGTACATGCGGCTGAGGTAGCCGCCCTCGCGCGGGATGTGGAGGATGTTGCCGGCGGCGGAGTTGATCGCGCACTTGGTGCGCCAGTCCGGGAAGTCGGTGTTGACGAGCACGTCCATGACGCCCCACGCGTGCGCGGCGAAGGCGCCCACGTGCTTGCGCCCGATCGCCTCGCGGACGCCGCTGCGGGCGCCGTCGCAGCCCACGACGTAGCGCGCGCGGACGACCTGATCCTCGCCCGCGCGGGGGCCCGCCGTGTGGCGGACCCGCACCTCGACGGGGTGGTCGCCGTCGCCGTGGACGGTGAGGCCGGTGAACTCCACGCCGTAGTCCGGCACGATGCGCCCAGGGCCGTGGGCGGCGGCCTCGGCGAAGTAGTCCAGCACCCTCGCCTGGTTGACGATGAGGTGCGGGAACTCGCTGATCTTCAGGCCGTAGTCCTCGGTGCGGGCGGTGCGCACGATGCTGCCGGGGTTCTCAGGATCGGGACCCCAGAAGTTCATGTACGCGATGTTGTAGGCCTCGGCGATGATGCGCTCGGCGAACCCGAAGGCCTGGAAGGTCTCGACGCTGCGCGGCTGGATGCCGTCGGCCTGGCCGAGCACGAGCCGGCCGTCGCGCTTCTCGATGATCCGGGCGGTGACCGCCGGGAACTGCGACAGCTGCGCGGCCAGCAGCATGCCCGCCGGCCCCGACCCGACGATGAGCACATCGACGGTGTCGGGCAGGTCGGCCGGGCGGTCGATCCCGGTGCCCGCCGCGGGCAGGACCGTGGGGTCGCCCGAGACGTAGCCGTGGTGGTGGAACTGCATGAGGACTCCTCAGGCCTTGGCGAGCCCGCGGACGGGGCTGACGGACTGCTCGGCCTCGTGGTCCGGGCCGAGCGGGATGCCGCTGCGGTCGCGCAGCAGGAGGGTGGCGATGAGGCCCAGCGTCGTCATGCCGGCCAAGTACCAGGTCACCGCGACGGTGGAGCCGGTGGCCTGGACGAGCGCCTGGGCGATCGTGGGGGCGAAGGCGCCGCCGAGGATCGCGCCGAGGGCGTATGAGATGGACACGCCTGAGAAGCGGATCGAGGCGGGGAACAGCTCGGAGTACAGCGCCGCCTGCGGGCCGTAGGTGAATCCGAGGCCGACGGTGAGGATCACCAGGCCCACCGTCAGCAGGGCGAGGCTGCCGGTGTTGACGAGCGGGAAGAGCAGGAAGACGCCCACGAGCTGCAGGACCCAGCCGATGAGGTAGGTCGAGCGGCGCCCGATGCGGTCCGAGAGCCAGCCGGCGATCCAGGTGAAGACCAGCCACGACACCGCCGAGACGGTGACCGCGCCCAGGACGTCGGCGGTGGCGAAGCCCAGGGGGCCCGCGGGGTCGGTGGCGTAGCGCTGGATGTAGCCACCCGTGGTCATGTAGCCCACGGCGTTGTTGCCCGCGAAGACGAGCGCGGCGATGAGCACCAGCAGGGCGTGGTGACGGAACAGCTGCACGATCGGCATCCGGGTCTGCTCCTTGCGCTCGGCGAGCTCGGCGAACACCGGGCTCTCTTCGACGCGGCGGCGGACGTAGTAGCCGACGAGGATCAGCACGACGCTCAGCAGGAACGGCACCCGCCAGCCCCACTCGAGGAACGCCTCACCGGGGGCGACGAGGGCCATGAGACCCATGACGCCCGAGGCGAGCAGCAGTCCGAGCGGGACGCCGATCTGCGGCGACGCGCCGAACAGGCCGCGCTTGGCCTTGGGCGCGTGCTCGACGGCCATCAGGACCGCGCCGCCCCACTCGCCGCCGGCCGAGATCCCCTGCAGGATGCGCAGGAAGATCAGCAGGGTCGGGGCGGCGATGCCGATGGCGGCGTAGGTGGGCAGCAGGCCCACGAGGGTCGTCGCGACACCCATGAGGATGAGGGTCAGCATCAGGACGAGGCGGCGGCCGTACTTGTCGCCGAAGTGCCCGGCGAGGAAGGCGCCGAGGGGCCGGAACAGGAAGCTGATGCCGACGGTGATGAAGGCGAGGATCTGGGCGAATCCCTCGCCGGCCGGCGCGAAGAACAGCTGGCCGAAGACGAGGCCGGCCGCTGCGGCGTAGATGAAGAAGTCGTACCACTCCACCGTGGTGCCGACCACCGTGGCGAAGACCACGCGGCGGCGATCGGTACTGGCGGCGATCGTGCCGGTGGGGGTGAATCCCGCGTTCGCGGAGGGGGATGTGCTCATCGTCGTGCTCCCGTTGTGTGACGTCTGTGTCTGCGGCGGCAGAGGAACCCGGGCGGTTCGACGGTTGCCGTCTCGTCGACGATCATATACGATTTCGGATACGACGCAAGAGCGAGGGAGCTCATGACCACCGAAACCGTTACGCAGGACGCCGCCGACCCGCGGTTCGCGGCCCTCCCCTGCCGACCCGGCAAGATCATCGCCGTGCATCTCAGCTACGCCTCCCGGGCGGATCAGCGAGGCCGCCGCCCGGCGCACCCCTCGTACTTCCTGAAGCCGTCCAGCTCGGTCGCCGCCTCGGGGTCCGACATCGAGCGGCCCGCCGGCACCGAGCTGCTGGCATTCGAGGGCGAGATCGCCGTGGTCATCGGCACCCCCGCGCACCGTGTGGGGATCGACGAGGCCTGGAGCCACGTCGGCTGGGTGACCGCCGCCAACGACTTCGGCGTCTACGACCTGCGCCCCAACGACAAGGGGTCGAACGTCCGCTCCAAGGGCCGCGACGGGTTCACGCCCCTCGGGCCTTCGCTGCTGGATGCCGCAGCCCTCGACCCCGAGGACATCCGCGTGCGGACGTGGGTGAACGGCGAGCTTGCTCAGGACGACTCCACCGCGGACCTGATCTTCCCGCTCGCCCAGATCGTCGCCGACCTGTCGCAGCACGCCACGCTCGAGCGCGGCGACGTGATCCTGGCCGGAACCCCCGCCGGCTCGTCGGTCGTGGTGCCGGGCGACGTCGTCGAGGTCGAGGTCGACGTGCCCGGCGGCCCGACGACCGGACGCCTCGTGACCCGCGTGGTGCAGGGCGAGGGCGACTTCGATCCGAGCCTCGGGTCGCTGCCCGCGACCGACGACACCCAGCGGGCCGAGGCCTGGGGATCCCGCGAGGCCGCGGGGCTTCCCGGGCAGGCCGAGACCGCGCGGCTGGACCCCGCCCTCCGCGCCAAGCTCGAACGCGTGCCCGTCGCGGGCCTCTCGCAGCAGCTTCGCAAGCGCGGCCTGAACAACGTCACGATCGACGGCGTGCGCCCCCTGCATCCGGAGCAGAAGCTCGTCGGCACAGCGCGCACGCTGCGCTTCGTGCCGAACCGCGAGGATCTCTTCGCGTCGCACGGCGGCGGCTACAACGCCCAGAAGCGAGCCTTCGACGCCGTCGGCGAGGGCGAGGTCATCGTGATCGAGGCGCGCGGCGAGGCCGGATCGGGCACGCTCGGCGACATCCTCGCCATCCGCGCCCACGCCCGCGGCGCCGCCGGCATCGTCACCGACGGCGGCGTGCGCGACCGGGACGCCGTGGCCGCCGTGGGCCTTCCGGTATACACCGTCGGCGCTCACCCGGCCGTCCTCGGCCGCAAGCACGTGCCATGGGACGTGGACCTCACGATCGCGTGCGGCGGCGCCACCGTTCAGCCCGGGGATGTCATCGTCGGCGACGCCGACGGAGTCATCGTCATCCCGCTGGGGCTCGCCGAGGACGTGGCCGATGCCGCGCTCGCGCAGGAGGAGGAGGACGCCTGGATCGCCGCGCGCGTGGCCGAGGGCCACCCCGTCGACGGGCTCTTCCCCATGGACGCCGCATGGCGCGCACGCTACGACGCCGAGCGCGGCGGGGATGCGGACGGCGCGGCGGACGGCTCAGCGAACGAGGGCGAGGCCACGCGATGAGCCCCCAGACCGACGACGCGCGGACCGAGGACCGCAGCAAGTCGCAGCAGGCCTACCACTGGATCAAGGAGCGGATCGCGTCGCAGCAGTTCACGCCCGGCTACCGCCTGGTGCTCGGCTCGATCGCCGGAGACCTCGACATGAGCGTCGTGCCGGTGCGCGAGGCGATCCGCCAGCTCGAGGCCGAGGGGCTCGTGACGTTCGAGCGCAACGTCGGCGCCCGCGTGTCGATGGTCGACGACACGCAGTACCGCTACTCGATGCAGGCGCTGTCGATCCTCGAGGGAACCGCGACGGCGCTGTCGGCGAGGCGGCTGACCACCGAGGACATCCGCCGCGCGCGGGCGATCAACGAGCAGATGATCGAGACGCTGGAGCACTTCGACCCGCGCTCGTTCACGCGGCTCAACCACGAGTTCCACGCCGCGCTGTTCGCCAAGTGCGCGAACCCCCGCATGCTCGAGCTCGTCGAAGCCGAATGGGCGCGCCTGGGCAACCTGCGCGACTCGACCTTCAGCTTCGTCCCCGGCCGTGCGCAGGAGTCCGTCCACGAGCACGAGAACATCCTCGTGCTCATCGAGAACGGCGCCCCGCTCGGCGAGATCGAGAAGGCCGCCCGGCGCCACCGCTCGGCCACCCTCGATGCCTACATGATCCACGAACACCCCGACGAGGCCCTCGGCCTCCCCGCCTTCTGAGCCTTCGAAGGAGAACCTCATGACCGACACCGCAACCACTCCCGCCGCCGCGGCGGCGACCAGCGCGCGCCACGTGCCCGCCGACCTGCCCGACCGCATCCAGCACTACATCGACGGCGCCTTCGTCGACTCCGTCGACGGCGACACCTTCGAGGTGCTCGACCCGGTCTCGAACGAGACCTACCTGCGCGCCGCCGCCGGCAAGAAGGCGGATGTCGACCGCGCCGTCGCCGCCGCGCGCCGCGCGTTCGCCGACGGCCCGTGGCCGCGCATGCTGCCCCGCGAGCGCAGCCGGGTGCTGCACAAGATCGCCGACATCGTGGAGTCCCGCGACGCGCGGCTCGCCGAGCTCGAGAGCTTCGACTCGGGGCTGCCGATCACCCAGGCCCTCGGCCAGGCGCGCCGCGCCGCCGAGAACTTCCGGTTCTTCGCGGACCTGATCGTCGCGCAGGCCGACGACACCTACAAGGTGCCGGGCCGCCAGATCAACTACGTCAACCGCAAGCCGATCGGGGTCGCGGGGCTCATCACCCCCTGGAACACCCCCTTCATGCTCGAGTCGTGGAAGCTCGCTCCCGCGCTGGCGACCGGCAACACCGTGGTCCTCAAGCCCGCCGAGTTCACGCCGCTGTCGGCCTCGCTGTGGGCGGGCATCTTCGAAGAGGCGGGGCTGCCGCAGGGCGTCTTCAACCTGGTCAACGGTCTCGGCGAGGACGCCGGCGACGCGCTGGTGAAGCATCCGGACGTGCCCCTCATCTCGTTCACCGGCGAGAGCCGGACCGGGCAGATCATCTTCGGCAACGCGGCGCCCTACCTCAAGGGTCTCTCGATGGAGCTCGGCGGCAAGAGCCCCGCCGTGGTCTTCGCCGACGCGGACCTCGACGCGGCGATCGACGCCACGATCTTCGGCGTCTTCTCGCTGAACGGCGAGCGCTGCACCGCGGGTTCGCGCATCCTCGTCGAGCGGTCCGTCTATGACGAGTTCGTCGAGCGCTACGCCGCCCAGGCCGACCGCGTCGTGGTGGGCTACCCCCATGACCCGAAGACCGAGGTCGGGGCCCTCGTGCACCCCGAGCACTTCGAGAAGGTCATGAGCTACGTCGAGATCGGCAAGTCCGAGGGGCGCCTGGTCGCCGGCGGCGGCCGGCCGGAGGGCTTCGAGACCGGCAACTTCGTCCGCCCGACGGTGTTCGCCGACGTGGCGCCGGACGCCCGGATCTTCCAGGAGGAGATCTTCGGCCCGGTCGTCGCCATCACGCCCTTCGACACCGACGAAGAGGCGCTCGAGCTCGCCAACGGCGTGAAGTACGGTCTGGCCGCGTACATCTGGACGAACGACCTCAAGCGCGCCCACAACTTCTCGCAGGCCGTCGAGGCCGGGATGGTGTGGCTCAACTCCAACAACGTGCGGGATCTCCGCACCCCGTTCGGCGGCGTCAAGGCCTCGGGGCTCGGCCACGAGGGCGGCTACCGCTCGATCGACTTCTACACCGACCAGCAGGCCGTGCACATCACGCTCGGCGCGGTCCACAACCCCACCTTCGGCAAGGGAGCCTGAACATGACCCACGAAAAGACCCGCACCTCCTCCGGCTTCTACGTCAGCCAGGAGGCGCCGATCCACACCGACAACCCGATCCCCAGCCCCACGAGCCCCGCGCCCGACATCCTGCGGTGCGCGTACATGGAACTGGTCGTGACCGACCTCGCGGCATCCCGTGAGTTCTACGTCGACGTGCTGGGCCTGTACGTCACCGAAGAAGACGACCAGGCGGTCTACCTGCGCTCGACCGAGGAGTTCATCCACCACAACCTCGTGCTGCGCCAGGGACCCGTCGCCGCCGTCGCGGCGTTCTCGTACCGCGTGCGCACGCCCGAGGACCTCGACAAGGCGGTCGCCTTCTACGACGAGCTCGGATGCCGGGTGGAGCGTCGCCCGGACGGCTTCACCAAGGGGATCGGCGACTCGGTGCGCGTGACCGACCCGCTCGGCTTCCCGTACGAGTTCTTCTACCAGACCGAGCACGTCGAGCGGCTGTCGTGGCGGTACGACCTGCACACGCCCGGTGAGCTGGTCCGGCTGGACCACTTCAACCAGGTCACCCCCGATGTGCCGCGCGCGGTGGCGTTCATGCAGGACCTCGGCTTCCGCGTCACCGAGGACATCCAGGACGACGCCGGAACCGTGTACGCCGCGTGGATGCGCCGCAAGCCCACCGTGCACGACACCGCCATGACCGGTGGCGACGGACCCCGCATGCACCACGTCGCGTTCGCCACGCACGAGAAGCACAACATCCTCGCCATCTGCGACAAGCTCGGGGCGCTGCGCCGCTCGGACGCCATCGAGCGCGGCCCCGGTCGCCACGGCGTCTCGAACGCGTTCTACCTGTACCTGCGCGACCCCGACGGCCACCGCGTCGAGATCTACACGCAGGACTACTACACCGGCGACCCCGACAACCCGGTCGTCACGTGGGACGTCCACGACAACCAGCGCCGCGACTGGTGGGGCAACCCCGTCGTGCCGTCCTGGTACACCGAGGCCTCGCTCGTCCTCGACCTCGACGGCAACCCGCAGCCGGTCGTGGCCCGCACCGACGACTCCGAGATGGCGGTGACGATAGGCGCCGACGGATTCTCGTACACGCGGCCGGGCGAGGACTCGATGCCGGAGTACAAGCAGGGCGAGTACAAGCTCGGCCACCAGCTGTAGGCGCGCCTCGTCTCGTCGCTGCGCTCCTCGCTCAGCGGCCGGTGCCCCGGTCGCTGAGCGAGCGCCCGACACCCGGACGCTGAGCGAGCGAAGCGAGACGAAGCGCCCCGGTGCCCCCGGTCGCTGAGCGAGCGCCCGACACCCGGACGCTGAGCGAGCGAAGCGAGACGAAGCGCCCGCCGCCACCCGAACACCCGGACGCTGAGCGAGCGAAGCGAGACGAAGCGCCCCACGAACCCCAGGAGGACGGATGCTGACACCCGACCAGATCGAGCAGATCGCCGCCGAGCTCGCCGAGGCCGATCGCACGCACGGCGTGGTCCCGCGGATCACGGCGCGCTACCCCGAGGCCACCGTCGAGGACTCCTACGCGATCCAGGGCGTGTGGCGCGACAAGAACCTCGCCGCCGGCCGGCGCCTGGTCGGCCGCAAGATCGGGCTGACCTCCAAGGCGATGCAGCAGGCGACGGGCATCACCGAGCCGGACTACGGGGTGATGTTCGACGACACGGTCTATCAGGACGGCGCCGACATCCCCGTGGAGCACTTCTCGAACGTGCGCATCGAGGTCGAGCTCGCCTTCGTGCTGAAGGAGCCACTCGAGGGCCCGGACTGCACGCTCGAGGACGCCCTCGCCGCGATCGACTACGCGGTGCCCGCGCTCGAAGTGCTGAACTCGCACATCGAGCTCGAGGGCCGCACGATCGTCGACACGATCAGCGACAACGCCGCCTACGGCGCGATGGTGCTGGGCAGCGAGCGTCGCCATCCGGACGAGATCGACCTGCGGTGGGTTCCGGGTGTGCTCTCGCGCAACGGCGAGATCGAAGAGACAGGTGTCGCGGCGGGAGTTCTCGGGCATCCGGCGACGGGTGTGGCGTGGCTGGCGAACAAGTTCCACCAGCACGGTGCCAGACTCGAGGCGGGCGAGATCATCCTCGCCGGATCGTTCACGCGGCCCATGTGGGTCTCGCGCGGCGACACCGTCCACTGCGACTACGGACCGATGGGGACCATCACATGCCGCTTCGTCTGACCCCCACCTTCCGTGACGCCCTGGCCGGGAGCGACCGGGCGCTGGCGGGGATGTGGGTGTGCTCGGGGTCGCCGCTCGTCGCCGAGATCGCGGCAGGGTCGGGCCTGGACTGGGTGCTCATCGACATGGAGCACGCCCCCAACGGCCTCGAGTCGGTCCTGGTCCAACTGCAGGCCGTCGCTGCGTACCCGGTCACCCCGGTGGTGCGCGTTCCGAGCCTGGACCCGGTGGTGCTCAAGCAGGTGCTCGACCTCGGCGCGCAGAACGTGCTGGTGCCGATGGTGAACAGCGAAGCGGATGCCGCGGCCGCCGTCGCGGGGGTCCGCTACCCGCCGCGGGGTCGCCGGGGCGTCGGTTCGGCGCTCGGCCGCTCGGCCCGGTGGAACCGCGTGGACGGCTATCTCGCCGACGCCGACGACCACGTCTCGCTGTTCGTGCAGGTCGAGACCGCCGAGGCGGTGGCGGCAGCATCCGCCATCGCGGCCGTCGACGGCGTGGACGGCGTGTTCGTCGGCCCCAGCGATCTCGCCGCATCCATGGGGCGGCTCGGCGCGCAGACCCATCCGGACGTCGTCGCCGCCGTCCGGCGCACCTTCGACGCGGTGCGCGGAGCGGGCAAGCCGGTCGGAGTCAACGCCTTCGACCCCGACGTCGCCCAGGCATACCTGGATGCGGGCGCGTCGTTCGTCCTCGTCGGCGCGGACGTCGCGCTGCTCGCGCGCGGCTCGGAAGCCCTGGCGGCACGGTTCACCCCCCGAGGCGCACCGGACGACCGCCACCGCCCCTCGTACTGAGGGGTCGTACTGGCTGAGGGGTCGTACGGGGCAGAGTCCTCCCCCATTGCGGGTCTCGTCGTCAGAACGGCGCGGGGGTCTCCTCGACGTCGCGGCGGGGCGTGAAGACGGGCACGCGCCTCTCGGGCTGCACGGCGTAGACGCGTCCCGTGGGCGATTCCCATTCGAGCACCCCGCCCGCCCGCTGCCTGACCGCCCAGTCGCCGTGGGTCTTGACGATGTGGTGGTTCTTGCAGAGCGGACCGAGATTCCACATCGCGGTCTCGCCGCCGGCCGACCACGCGAGCGTGTGATCGACCTCGCAGCGGGACGCCGGCATGCTGCATCCGGGAGCCAGACAGCGGTCGGCCCGCCATTTCACCAGTCGCTTGAGCGACGGGGGCGGTTCGTACGCGTCCCGCCCCACCGACAGGACCATGCCGGTCTCGGGGTGGGTGAGCACCCGCATCCACGACCGGGCGCCGCCGCACAGTTCACGGGCGGCGTCGATCGGGATCGGCCCGACGCCCTCGACCACCGGCGGATCGGGACGGCGCGCATGCTCGTCGTCCAGCAGGGCGAGAGCAGGCACGGTGACCACGACGCGGGCGCGGATGCCGCGGACAGCGGCCGAGTGCTGCGGCACGTCGCCGTCGATCATGAGGTCCGACAGGACGTCGGCGCGCACCTGATCGATGGTCCGCGTCTCTCCCGGCGCCGACATGATCTGCTTCGCCATGCGCGTCGCACGGTCGAAAGCAGCGTGGGCTTCGACGGTCGGCCCGTAGTGGTGGGTCCACGACATCCCGTCGCCGTCGTGCTCGATGTACACCCGGCGTGCGATGAGCGCGCGCTGCTGGCGTTCGGCGAGGGTGTGCGCGCGGGCGCCGTCGATCAGCTTGCGCAGCAGCCGCCGGAACGCGCCCAGCGGGTGCGACTCCGCCAGCCGCAGCGCCTCGCTCTCGAGCGACTGCGCGATGTCGGGCTCGATGCCGTCCATCAACGACACGAACGTCCGTGCGTGCTGTTCGGTGATGATCGCGCGGCTCAGCGAATCGAACACCGTGCGATGGCGATGCAGCAGCGACTGGGTGAGCGACATGAGCTCCTGCGCGGCGTACTCGGTGAGCCCCATGCCGGCCACCAGCTCCAGCCGCAGCGATCGGTCGAGGACGTCCGTGATCGCCCTTCCGGCCGCACCCGCTTCGGCGATGCGGGTCGCGCGCAGCTGCTCGATCGCCATCAGCTGCTCGGCGAACATGACCGCCCGCATCGTGGCGATCTCGAGCACCCGGTCCATTTCGTCGGGCGGGGGCGGGTCCGGCGAATCCGGCGGTCGTCGCCGGTCGTCCGAATCGTCGTGATGTTCGATGTCCATGCCCCGACTCTATGAGGGGGTTCGGACATCAGAACGAGAGCGGTCCCCGGGGTTGCGCCCCGGGCCCCAACCCCCGGCCGCGCCGTCAGGCGCAGACGTCGGTGACGAACTGGATGTTGTAGTGCGCGACGCGCTGCGGAACCCCGGCGAAGGCCTCGGCGCGCGCGTCCGAGGCCATGTACTCCTCCTCCAGCGCGAGGAAGGCCGCCTCGTCGCCCTCGGCCGAGACGGCCCACACGAACTCGTTCGTCTCGGGCAGACCGTAGGCGAACTCGATCGGGAACCCGGCCTCGGGCCGCACCCGCGGCATCCACTCGTTCCACCAGTCGACGAACGCGTCGTACTCGCCCTCGACGAGGGTGTACCGGCGCAGCTGAACGGTTCTCATGCCGCCATCATGCCGCGCGGCCGCGACGGGCGGGAAATCCCGCCGCGCCCTATAATCGACAGCGTCCGGCGCCACGGGTGCCGGTGCTCGAAAAATGGGCACGGATGCGCTGCGGCGTCGCACGCGCGAGACACATACGGCCTCTTCGTCGTCCCGTCTCGAAAGCATCGCCATGCCCTCTGTCTCTGCGCACGTCGCCCTCACCCTCGCCCGCCACATCGACCACGTCTTCGGCGTGATGGGCAACGGCAACGCCTACGTCCTCGATGCCCTCGAACGCTCGACGTCGGTGACGTTCACCGCCGTCCGGCACGAGGCCGGCGGCGTCGTCGCCGCCGACGCCTATCACCGCGCGTCGGGGCGCCTCGCCGCGGCGACAGCGACCTACGGCGCGGGCTTCACCAACACCCTCACCGCCCTCGCCGAGGCCGTGCAGGCGCACGTGCCCCTCGTGCTGGTGGTCGGCGACGAGCCGACTTCGGGACCCCGGCCGTGGGACGTCGACCAGATCGCCCTGGCCTCGGCGGTCGGCGCGCGCACCTACACGGTGGGGCGAACGGATGCCGCAGCCACGACCGTCATCGCCATCGAGCACGCGCTGACCTACCGCGTCCCTACGGTGCTCGCCGTCCCCTACGACGTCGCCGTCGCCGACGCCGGTCCCGTCCCCGAGGTCCCCGACCTGCGGCTGCCCGGTCCCCTGCCCGTGCGCGGGGAGTTCGCCCAGGCGACGCTGGATGCGGTCGCCGACGCCCTCGCGGGCGCGGCCCGGCCCTTCCTGCTGGCCGGCCGCGGCGCCTGGGTCGCCGGAGCCGGCCCGGCGCTCGGCGACCTCGCCGACGCGACCGGCGCCGTCACCGCCTCGACCGCGCTCGGCCGCGGCGTCTTCCCGCGCGGCGAGTACGACCTCGGTGTGACGGGCGGCTTCGGCGCCGCCGGCGCCATGGACCTCGTCCGCGAGGCGGACGTCGCGGTCGTCTTCGGCGCCTCGCTCAACCAGTTCACGATGCGGTTCGGCGAGCTGTTCGCCGCCGGCACGCGCGTCTTCCAGGTCGACGTGGCTCCCGCCGCGACCCACCCGCACGTCGGCGGGTACCTGCGCGGCGACGCCGCCGTCGTCGCCGCCGCCCTCGCCGACCGGCTGCGCGCCCGTGGCGCCGCGGCGAGCGGGTGGCGCGACACGGTCGACTTCACGACGCTGCGCCGGAACGACCCCGGCGACGGCGTCGCCCCGGACGGGCGCCTGGACCCCCGCTCGGTCGCCGCCCGCATCGGACAGTTGCTGCCCGAGGACCGCGTCGTGGTCTCGGACGGCGGTCACTTCATCGGCTGGGCGAACATGTACTGGCCGGTGGCGTCGCCCGATCGCATGATGATGGTCGGCACCGCCTTCCAGTCCATCGGCCTGGGCTGGCCGTCGGTGCCCGGTGCGGCGCTGGCCAAGCCCGAGTCGACGATCGTCCTCACCACCGGCGACGGCGGCGGGCTCATGGCCCTGGCCGACCTCGAGTCCGCCGTCCGGGTCGCCGCCGGGCGCGGCATGGCCGTGGTGTGGAACGATGCCGCCTACGGCGCCGAGGTCAACCTCTACGGGCTCAAGGGGCTCGCCCGCGAGCCCATGCTGATCCCCGAAGTGGACTTCGCGGCCCTCGCGGCGGGCGTCGGCGCCGACGGCGTGGTCGTCCGCAGCCTCGACGACCTGGAACGGCTGGCCTCATGGGCGGCCGAGCCGCCGGCATCCCGTCGCTTCCTCGTGCTGGACTGCCGCGTCTCGGGCGCCGTCATCGCGCCTTATCAGCACGAGATCATCCGGGTGAACTCGTGACGTTCAGTCCCCGCTGAAGCCGGGCGCGCGCTTCTCGCGGAAGGCCGCGAAGCCCTCGCGGTAGTCGGCGGTGGCGGCGAGGCCCGCCTGCGCGGCGGTCTCTGCATCCACCGCCTGCCAGAGGTGGGGGCCCTGCAGGCCGGCGACGATGCGCTTGGACGCGGCGAAGGCGAGAGTGGGGCCGGATGCCGCACGCGCAGCCCGCTCGCGGGTGAAAGCGAGCAGATCGCCCGGCGCGACCGCGCGGCTGAACAGCCCGGCCGCCACGGCGTCGGCGCCGGTCAGCAGGTCGCCCGTGTAGATGAGGTCGAGCGTGCGGTGCGCGCCCAGACGCTCGAAGAACAGGGCGTGCCCGCCGGAGTCGAGGGTCGCGCCGAGCTTGACGAAGGGCGAGCCGACCTCGGCGTCCTCGGCGATGTAGACGACGTCGGTGGCGATCGCGAGGCCCAGGCCGACGCCCAGGCACGCGCCCTGCACGGCCGCGAAGGTGGGGGCGGGAAAGGCCGCCATGCGGCGCATGACCCGCTCGACGGCGGCGAGGTAGCCGTGCACGTCATCGGTGCGCGGGTCCACGTCGGCGATGTCGCGACCGGCGCAGAAGACCTTGCCCTCGCCCCGAAGCACGAGCGCGCGGGCGCCGGCCCGTTCGGCGGCGAGATACGCCTCGTCGAGTTCGGCGAGGTCGCCGAGATCGACGGCGTTGCGCTTCGCCGGGGCGTTCAGGCACACCTCGGCGACGTCGTCGGCGATGGTCAGCTCGATCATCGGTGCTCCTTTCGCAGGACGCCTCAGGCGTCCCAGTCGACCTCGACGGTGTCACTGGTCGGCACGGCCTGGCAGGTGAGGATGAGGCCCCGGGCCAGTTCCTCCGGCTCGAGCGCGTGGTTCTGCGCCATCTCGGCGGTGCCGCGCCGCAGCACCGCGCGGCACGTGCCGCAGACCCCGTCGGCGCACGCGAACGGCACGTCGCCGCGCGTGCGCAGCGCCGCCGCGAGGATCGTCTCGCGCGCGCTCACCGGGGTCGTGACGGTGCCGGTCGTCCCGTCCAGCCGGAACGCGATGGTCCGCACCGGCTCCCCGGCGCGGGTCTCGGGCGGCGCGATGCGCGGGGCTTCGCCGGCCGGGCGCCCCGTCGAGAAGAGCTCGACCCGGATGGATGCCGGATCCACGCCCAGCCGGCGCAGCACCGACCGGGCGCGCTCGACGAGTTCGATCGGACCGCACAGGAACCACTCGTCCACGCCGTCCACGCCGATCACCCGCGTCAGGAGCGTCTCGAGCCGCTCGTCGTCGAGCCGGCCGGACAGCAGCTCGGCCGGCCGCGTCTCGCGCGTGAGGACGTGGTGCAGGGCGAGGCGGGCGGGGAAGCGGTCCTTGAGGTCGGCGAGTTCGTCGACGAACATCGCGTCGCCGGCGGTGCGGTTGGAGTAGACCAGGTCGAAGGTGTCGTCCGGGCGCTCGCGCAGCTGGTGCTCGATGAGGGCGACCATCGGGGTGATGCCGGATCCCGCCGCGATCGCGGCGAACCGCGCCGGACGGTCGTAGACACCGTGGGGGACGAAGTGCCCGTCGGGACTCATCACCTCGAGGACGTCGCCCGCCTGGAGCTCCGACACCGCCCACGTCGAGAACGCCCCGCCCTGCTCGCGCTTGATCGCGACGGTGAGCCGCCCCGGCGACGGCGCGCGGCAGATGGAGTAGCTGCGGCGAAGCTCCGCCCCGTCGATGCGGGCGCGCACGGCCACGTGCTGGCCCGCACGGTACGCGAAGGAGTCGGCGAGCTCCTCGGGGACGTCGAACACCACCTCGACCGCCTCGGCGGTGAGCGGGCGCACCGCGGCCACCGTCAGCGGGTGGAAGACGGCGCGGCGGCGGGGCGCGGCATCCGTCGGCTGATCGGTCGCGGGAGCGGGCGTGGGGGGCATCACAGCTCCTTGAAGCGATCGAAGGGCTCGCCGCACGCCTGGCACTGCCACAGCGCCTTGCACGACGTCGACGCGAAGCGCGCGAGTTCGCGCGTGTGCAGCGAGCGGCAGCGGGGACAGCGGACGCCAAGGCCCAGCGCCACGGTGCCGCCCGCGCCGCGGGGGCGGGGCGGGGCGATGCCGTAGGCCTCGAGCTTCGTGCGGCCCGCCCCGCTCATCCAGTCCGTCGTCCAGGCGGGGGCGAGGACGACCTCGACCCGGGCCGGCACGCCGTGTGCGGCGAGCGCGGCGACGATGTCGGTGCGCAGGGCCTCGACGGCGGGGCAGCCGGAATACGTCGGGGTCAGCTGCACGACCGCCGTGCCGTCGGCGTCGAGGCGGACGCCGCGGAGCATCCCCAGGTCGGCGATCGTGAGGACCGGCAGCTCGGGATCGGTCACGGTGGCCGCGGCATCCCAGATCGCCGCGAGCTGCGGGTCGGCCGGGCGCGGCAGGGCGACGGCCTCGGCGGCCGGCGTCGACGGCCGTTCAGGACTCCACCGATCCGCGCGGGTTCGGGCGCCGTTCGCCCCTGCAGCCTCTGTCGGCCCCGAATCCGTGGAGTTCTGCACCGCGCCCGCGACGGCGCCGGCCTCGGCGCCCGCGACAGCCTCGGCGGGCCCGGCGGCCGTCACCATGTCGCACCCGGATGCGCGCGGGCGAGGACCTGCATCTCGCCGATCAGCCGGCCGAAATCCTGGGAGTGGACGCCCTGACGCCCGCCGCCGCGGGCGAACGGGACGGTGGGCACCATGAGGCCGGCATCCTCGATCACCGTGACGAGGGCCGCGAGCACCTCGTCCCGCAGCTCCGCCGGGTCCACCGCGACGCCCGCGAGCCCCTCGGTGGCCGGGTCCGGCTCGAAGAGCTCGCCGACGTACGGCCACACGTCCGCGACGGCGCGCTCCAGGCGCCGGTGGGACTCCTCGGTCCCGAGCCCGAGGCGCAGCATCCACAGGCTCGCGTGCTCGGCGTGGTACGCGACCTCTTTCACGGCCTTGGCGGCGATGGCGGCGAGGGTGGCGTCCGCCGATCGGGCGAGCCTGCGGTACAGCGCCCCGAACCACAGCGAGGCCACGGTGAGCCGGGCGATCGTGAACGCGAAGTCCCGGCCGCCGGTGACGGCGTTGGGCAGCTCGAACAGCCACCGGCTGCGGAACTCCGCCTCGGACCGGAAGTAGGCCAGGTAGTCCTCGCTCCGCCCCGAGGCGGAACCGGCGTAGGTGAGCAGCGCGCGGGCGTGCCCCAGCAGGTCGAGCCCGATGTTGCCGAGGGCGACGTCCTCCTCGAGTTCGGGGGCGTGGGCGATCCACTCCCCCATCCGCTGCGCGAGCACGAGCGCGTCGTCGCCGAGACCCAGGGCGTAGTCCGCGACGGCCGGCGTCGCCGGTGCGAGCGAGGGGACGGATGCCGCGGCATCCGGCGTGAGGATCGAGAGCCTGTCGGTGGTCATGGCGGACCTCACAGGTGCGGCACGTCGGCGGACGCGCGGTAGGCGGTCGGGAAGCGGTAGTCCTTGCCGTGCGGCGACTCGAACCACGCGTCGCGGTCGTCGGGGTCGCTCGCGGCGATCGCCGACGAGGGGACGACCCACACCGACACCCCCTCGCCCCGGCGGGTGTAGAGGTCGCGGGCGTTCTGCAGGGCGAGCTCGGCGTCGGGGGCGTGGAGCGATCCGGCGTGCACGTGCGAGAGGCCGCGGCCGGAGCGGACGAAGACCTCCCACAGGGGCCACGTCTCGCGGCGCGGGGCGGCGGGCGCTTCGCCTGCCTGCGCTCGCTCGGCGACCGGGGAAGCGACCGGGTCCGGGGTGCTCACGATGCCACCGCCTCGAGCTCGCGCTCGGCGGCGACGCGGTCGGCGTACGCCCGCGCGGCCTCACGTACCCACGCGCCGTCCTCGTGCGCCTGCCGGCGGGTGGCCAGCCGCAGTGCGCCGGCCTGCCCGTTGCCGGCGAGCACCTCACGGAACTCGTCCCAGTCGAGGTCGCCGTAGTCCCAGTGGCCGCGCTCGTCGTCCCAGCGCAGGTCGGGGTCGGGCAGGGTCACGCCGAGGATCTCGGCCTGCGGCACGATCATGTCGACGAAGCGCTGGCGCAGCTCGTCGTTGCTGAAGCGCTTGATGTTCCACGCCATCGACTGCGCGGAGTTCGGCGACGCGTCATCGGGCGGCCCGAACATCATCAGCGCGGGGGCGTACCAGCGGTTCACCGACTCCTGCGCCATCTCGCGCTGGGCGTCGGTGCCGTTCATGAGCGTCAGCAGGATCTCGAACCCCTGCCGCTGGTGGAACGACTCCTCCTTGCAGATCCGCACCATCGCGCGGGCGTACGGCCCGTAGGACGCGCGGCACAGCGGCACCTGGTTGCAGATGGCCGCACCGTCGACGAGCCATCCGATCGAGCCCATGTCCGCCCACGACGGGGTGAGGTAGGTGAAGATCGAGGAGTACTTCGCGCGTCCGCTCAGCAGCTGGTCGTACATCTCCTCGCGCGGGGTCCCCAGCGTCTGGGCGGCCGAGTACAGGTAAAGGCCGTGGCCGGCTTCGTCCTGCACCTTGGCCATCAGGATCGCCTTGCGCTGCAGGCTCGGCGCCCGCGTGATCCAGTTGCCCTCGGGCTGCATCCCGATGATCTCGGAGTGCGCGTGCTGCGAGATCTGCCGCACAAGCGTCCGCCGGTAGGCGTCGGGCATCCAGTCGGCGGGCTCGATCTTGTCGTCGGCGGCGATGATCTCGTCGAATCGCGCCTGCCCGACGGCATCCCGTTCGGCCGTCGTCTCCTGCATCCGCGCCTCCTTGCGCTACTTACCGGTCGTTCAGTAATGCTACTCTCTGGGAGCATGAGCGACAAGGCGACGGCACCCTTCCGTCGGGGCAACGGCCGGCTCGACCGCCCGGCGTACGACCTGGACACCGTGCTCGACGTCGCCGTCGCCCTCTTCAACGAACGCGGCTACGAGGCGACCTCGATCAGCGCGCTCGCCGAGCGTCTGGGCACCAGCAAGTCCGCGCTTTACTATCACGTGAGCGGCAAAGAGGAGCTCCTCGCCCACGCCCTCGACCGTGCGCTCGACCGGCTCGAGCACGTGCTGTCGCAGGCGACGGATGCCGGCTCCGCCGCCGCCGACCGGCTCGCGTTCGTGCTGCGCGGGGCGGTCGCGGTGCTGGTGGCCGAGCTGCCGTCGGTCACCCTGCTGCTGCGCGTGCGGGGCAACACGGACATCGAGCGCGACGCGCTGCGGCGCCGGGCCGACATCGACCACGCCGTGACGGGGCTCGTCGCCGAGGCGCAGGCCGAGGGATCGCTGCGCGCCGACCTGGACCCCGGCACGACCTCGCGGCTGCTGTTCGGCATGATCAACTCGATCGTGGAGTGGTACCGCCCGGGCGGCGCGCTGGACGCCGACGCCCTCGCCGACGCGACGGTCTCGGTCGCTCTGGACGGCCTGCGCTCCCGCTGATCCCGCGGCCGCGCTGCCGCCGGGCGCGGCCAGCCCCACACCCGCGAGACTGCATCTCTCGCCCGAGACCGCGGTCTGCACCCACGGTTTCGGGCCGGAGATGCAGTCTCGCGGACGGGGCGGGCCGCGGCCGCGCGGCCGGGTCAGGACTTCGCGACGAGGGTCAGGACGTCGTAGGTGGCGACGACCTCGTCCCGCTGGTTGACGATCACGGCATCCCACCGGACTTCGCCGTAGTCGGCGTCCTCGCGGGGCGAGAGCGCCTTGGCCGTCAGCGTCACCCGCACGCGGTCGCCGGGCGAGACGGGCGTGACGAACCGCAGGTCCTCGAGCCCGTAGTTGGCCAGCACCGGACCGGGAGCGGGGTCGACGAACAGCCCGGCGGCGAACGACACCAGCAGGTAGCCGTGCGCGACGCGCCCGGGGAAGAACGGGTTGGCCGCGGCGGCGGCCTCGTCCATGTGGGCGTAGAACTCGTCGCCGGTGAACCCGGCGAAGTGCTCGATGTCGTCGAGGGTGACCTCGCGCTCCTCGGACGCGAACCGGTCCCCCACCCGCAGCTCGGCGAGGGACTTGCGGAAGGGGTGGATGCCGTCGGCCACGGCCGCCCCGGCGTGCCACTGGCCGGTGGTGCGGGTGAGGACGTCCGGCGACCCCTGCACGGCGGTCCGCCGCATGTAGTGCAGCACGGAGCGGATGCCGCCGAGCTCGGCGCCGCCGCCCGCGCGGCCGGGGCCGCCGTGGACGAGGTGCGGCACGGGCGAGCCGTGGCCGGTCGACGTCCGTGCGACCGAGCCGTCGAGCACCAGCACGCGGCCGTGCCACGGCGAGATCCCCGCCACGACCTCGCCGACGAAGGCCGGGTCGGCCGAGCACACGGTCGCCACCAGCGACCCGCCGCCGAGGTTCGCCAGCCGCACCGCGTCCGCGGCGTCGCGGTAGCCGATGACCGACGCGACCGGGCCGAAGGCCTCGACCTCGTGCACCGCGGGGGTGTCGGCGTCGGCGAAGCGCAACAGCACCGGCGCGACGAACGCGCCCTCGGGCGCGGTCCGGCGCGAGCCGTCCGCGACGACGATGTCGGGCTCGTCGGTGGATCCGACGACGATCTCGCCGCCTGCGGCGACGAGTTCGGCCACACGGGCGCGCACCTCGTCGCGCTGGGCGATCGAGACGAGCGGTCCCATCGTGACCCCCTCGGCGCGGGGGTCACCCAGCACCGCCTTGGCCCGCAGGCGGGCGCGCAGGGCGTCCACGAGGTCGTCGAGGACCCCCTCGGGCGCGATCACCCGCCGGATCGCGGTGCATTTCTGCCCGGCCTTGGCCGTCATCTCGGTCACGACCGACGCGACGAAGGCGTCGAACTCCGCCGTTCCGGCGACGGCGTCCGGCCCCAGGATCGCGGCGTTGATCGAGTCCGCCTCGCACGTGAGCGTCACACCCCGGTCGATCACGGCGTCGTCGCGGCGCAGCATCCGCCCCGTCGTCGCCGACCCGGTGAAGCCGACCGCGTCACGCGCGTCGAGGTGGTCGAGGAAGCCGCGGACGGGACCGACGACGAGCTGCAGCGCACCGTCGGGCAGCAGGCCGGAGTCGACCATCACCCGCACGGCCGCCTCGGTGAGCGCCGCCGTGGGCGTGGCGGGCTTGACGATCGAGGGGACGCCGGCGAGGAACGCCGGGGCGAACTTCTCGAGCATGCCCCACACCGGGAAGTTGAACGCGTTGACCTGGAACGCCACGCCCGGCAGCGACCGCCACACGTGGTGCCCGCCGAACGAGCCGTCGCGCGAGAGGTTCTCGGCCGCGCCGTCGACGAGGGTCGTCGCGTTCGGCAGTTCGCGCCTGCCCTTGGACCCGTAGGTGAACAGCACGCCGATGCCCCCGTCGATGTCGATCATCGAGTCGCGGGCCGTCGCGCCGGTGGTCGCGCTCACGGCGTAGAGCTCGTCCTTCGCGGCGGTGAGCGCCTGCGCGAGCGCCTTCAGCAGCAGCGCACGTCGATGGAAGGGGATCGCCCCGAGCGCACGCTGGCCGTTCTCGCGACCATACGCGACCGCCGCGGCGACGTCCGGTGCGCCGCCGACCCGTGCCACCGGCATCCCCGTGGACGCGTCGGCGACGACGGTCGCGTCATCGCCGTCCGGCGTCCACCAGGTCCCGGCCACGTAGCTGGCGACGAGCGGGACGCTCGAGTCGTCCATGGGAGCGTCGGCGTCGGTCAGAAGCGTCATCGCAGGTTCCCTCCGGTGAGTCGCGTTCGTGACACGGCCCCGCCTTGACTTACTGAACGTTCGTTCGACACCATGATTCCACAGCCCCGTCGGCGCCTCAACGCCGCGCGGACACCCGAGGAGCGCCATGGACGACGACGTGTACGCGACCGAGCACACCCGCCGGATGATCGCCGGCGACGCCTGCTCGACCGCGCTCGGGATGCAGGTGGTCACCGCCTCGCCCGGTCACGCCGTCGTGCGCATGCGCGTGCGGACCGACATGCTCAACGGCTTCTCCGTGGCCCACGGCGGCATGGTGTTCGCCCTCGCCGACACGGCGTTCGCGCTGGCGTGCAACGAGACGGATGCCGTGACTCTGGCCGCGGGCGCCGACATCGCCTTCCTGTCCCCCGCCCGCGAGGACGAGGTGCTCGAGGCCGTCGCCGAACGCCGCGCGATCGGCGGGCGATCAGGTCTCTACGACGTGCGGGTGACCGGTGGCGACGGCCGCGTCGTCGCCGAGCTGCGCGGCCGCAGCCGCACTACCCGCGGCACGCTGCCCGGCTGACCGCGCGGCCACCGGCATCCGCTCGTCAGCGGGGTCTGGCATGCTGACCGGATGCAGCGTGACGTCTCGAGCCGGATCGTCCTGACCGTCACCGAGCCCGCCGACCTGTGGTTCGAGGTCGCGGTGTCGGCGCACCACTCCCCCGCGTCGGAGTCGCTGACGGCGACGCTCGACGGCGCCGCGGTCGAGGTGACCGAGCTGCGCGACGCACACGGCACGCGCGTGCACCGCGTGCGACCGGGCGCGGGCGAACTCGTCGTGCACTACGAGGCCGCGCTGGCCGGCCCGGGCGACGAGGCGGCCCCCGATGACGTCGAGCGCCTCGTGTACACCCGGCCGAGCCGGTACGCCGAGTCCGACGCGCTCGCCCCGACCGCCGCCGCGGAGTTCGCCGGCATCACCGATCCCGCCCAGCTGCTGACGGCGGTGTCGAGCTGGGTGGGCACGCGGCTCGCCTACGTCCCCGGCTCGTCGCTGCCGACCGACGGCGCCTCGCGGACGCTGCTGGCCCGGCGGGGTGTCTGCCGCGACTACGCCCACCTGTGCGTGGCGCTGCTGCGCGGCCTCAACGTCCCCGCGCGACTGGTGTCGGTGTACGCGCCGGGCCTTCAGCCGATGGACTTCCACGCCGTCGCCGAGGCCTGGGTCGAGGGCGCCTGGCACGCCGTCGACGCGACCACCCTCGCCCCGCGCGGGAGCCTCGTGCGGATCGCGACGGGCCGGGATGCCGCCGACACGGCCTTCCTCACCGTGACGGCCGGCCGCGCCGACCTGGTCGAGGTGACGGTGTCCGCGACCGCCGACACGCTCCCGGACGACGACCTGGACCGCCTCGTGCGCCTTCGCTGAGCGGCCGGGTGCGGGCGTAACAGTCCGACTCGCGCGGACCGCGGCGGTCCCGCGGGCGGCGAGAATGGAACCGGCCCGTCCGCCGATCCGGCGCACCGGCCCTGACTCCCAGGAGGACCCCCATGTCGCGTCGCCTCACGCTGCGCACCGCTCTGGCCGGTGTCGCCCTCGCCGCTCTCGCCCTGACCGGCTGCGCCGGCGGCACGGGAGGGACCGGGTCGGACACCGGCGCCGCCACCGCCGGCGGCGTGCCCGACGACGCCTACATCACCCCCGGCAAGCTCACGATCGCGACGGGCGAGACGGCGTACTTCCCGTACGTGATCGACGACGACCCCGCCAGCGGCGAGGGCTTCGAGGCCGCCGTCGCGTACGCCGTCGCCGACAAGCTCGGCTTCGCCCCCGAGGACGTCGAGTGGGTGCGCACGAGCTTCGAATCGGCGATCGCGCCGGGGCCGAAGAACTTCGACTTCAACATCCAGCAGTACACGATCACCGACGAGCGCAAGCAGGCCGTGGACTTCTCGTCGCCGTACTACGCCGCCAGCCAGGCGGTCGTCGCGATCGAGGGCGGCGCCGCCGACGACGTCACCGACCTCGCGGGCCTCAAGCCCCTCGTCATCGGCGCGATGGCCGGTTCGACCAGCGCCAAGACCGTCGAAGAGGCGGTGCAGCCGGACGCCGAGCCGCAGCTGTTCAACTCCAACGAGGATGCCGTGGCCGCCCTCATCGCCGGTCAGATCGACGCCATCGTGCTCGACCTGCCGACCGCGTACTACGCCACCGGCGTGTACATCGAGGACTCCTTCATCGTGGGCGAGCTGCCCGCCGCGGGCGTCCCCGACGAGTGGGGCCTGCTGCTGCCGAAGGACTCCCCCCTCACCCCCGGGGTGACCGCGGCCGTCGACGAGCTCCGCGAGGACGGCACGCTCGACGAGATCACCGACGAGTGGCTGGGGTCCGGCCAGGGCGTGACGCTGCTGGAGTGACGGGGCCGGCCGTGAGGTCGCGCTAGCGTCGTTCTCGTGTCTTCCCCCCATGCCCGCGGGCACGAGCCGAGTCCTCTCGAGCTCGAGCGCCGCGCGTACCGCCGCCGCCGCGAACAGCGGTCGGTGCTCGTGGCGATCGGCTCCACCCTCGCCTTCGCGCTGATCGTCTGGCTGACCGTCGTCAACACCCCCGGGTGGGCGGCCGTCCAGCGGGCGTTCTTCGACCCCGTCATCGGGCTCGAGGCGCTCCCGCGCGTGTGGGACGGCTTCATGCTGAACCTGCAGGTGCTCGGACTGTCGCTCATCACCGTGTCGGTGACCGCCACGGCCGTCGCGCTCCTCCGCACCCTGCGCGGCCCGGTCTTCTTCCCCGTTCGCGTTCTCGCCGCCGGCTACACCGACCTCTTCCGCGGCATCCCCTTCATCATCGTGCTGTTCCTCGTGGGGTTCGGCGTTCCCACCATCCTCGACACCCGCATCCCGCCGATCGTGCTCGGCGTGATCGCGGTGACGCTGACCTACTCCGCCTACGTCGCCGAGGTCATCCGCGCGGGCATCGAGGCGGTGCACCCGTCGCAGCGCCTGGCCGCCCGCTCGCTGGGCCTCAGCTACGGCCAGTCGCTCGGCCGCGTCGTGCTCCCCCAGGCGCTGCGCAAGATGACCCCGCCGCTCATGAACGATTTCATCTCGATGCAGAAGGACGTCGGCCTCATCTCGATCCTCGGCGCCGTCGACGCCGTACGCGGGGCTCAGATCGAAGCCGCCCAGAACTACAACTTCACGCCCTACGTCGTCGCCGGCATCCTGTTCGTCCTGATGGCGATCCCGACGATCCGACTGACCGACTGGTACACCGCGCGACTGCGCGAGCGCGAGCAGACGGGATCCGTGCTGTGAGCGCACTGCTCCAGGCGACCGGCATCTGGAAGTCCTTCGGCGATCGCGACGTGCTGCGCGGCGTCGACATCGACCTCGCCGCCCACGACGTGGTCGCCCTCATCGGGGCGAGCGGGTCGGGCAAGTCGACCCTGCTGCGGTGCCTGGGGCTGCTCGAGCCGATCGACGACGGCCGCATCCTGCTCGCCGGCGACGACATCTCCGACCCCCGCGTGGACGGCAACCGCGTGCGCGCCCGCTTCGGCGCGGTGTTCCAGCACTTCAACCTGTTCCCCCACCTGTCGGTGCTCGGCAACGTCACCCTCGCCTCGCGCGTGGTGCACAAGGTGCCGAGGGCGGCCGCCGAGAAGCGCGGACTCGAGCTGCTGGATCGCGTGGGGCTCGCCGACAAGGCGCGCGAGCACCCTGACCGGCTGTCGGGCGGGCAGCAGCAGCGCGTGGCGATCGCGCGCGCCATCGCCACCGACCCCGAGGTGCTGCTGCTGGACGAGATCACCTCGGCGCTGGATCCCGAGCTCGTCACCGAGGTGCTCGAGCTCGTCCGCCGCCTCGCCGCCGACGGCACCACGATCCTCATGGCGACCCACGAGATGGCGTTCGCGCGCGACGTCGCCGACCGCGTGGTGTTCCTCGACGACGGCCGCATCATCGAAGAGGGCCCGCCTGCCGAGGTCTTCGGCGCCCCGCGCGAGGCGCGCACGAAGGCGTTCCTGTCCCGCTTCACCGCCTGAGACGGGTCGGATGCCGGCGGCCCCGGCCACCGGCATCCGCTCGTCTATGACGCCTGGCGCTCGGCGGCCTCGACGACGTTCGTCATGAGCAGCGCCACCGTCATCGGCCCCACCCCGCCCGGGTTGGGCGAGAGGTAGCCGGCGACGTCTGCGACGCCCGGGTGGACGTCGCCGTAGACGCGAGAGATGCCCTCGGCGTCGGTCTCGCGCGTGACGCCGACGTCCAGCACGGCGGCGCCGGGCTTGACGTCCTCGGCGCGCACGATATGCCGGACGCCGGCGGCGGCGACGATGACGTCGGCCTGCCGCAGGTGATCCGACAGGTCGGCCGTGCCGGTGTGGGTGAGGGTGACCGTGGCGTTGTACTCGCGGCGGGTGAGCAGCAGCCCGATCGAGCGGCCGATCGTGACGCCGCGGCCGACGACCACGACGTGCTTGCCGGCGAGGTCGTAGTCGTTGCGCACCAGCAGCTCGATGACGCCCCGCGGCGTGCACGGCAGCGGCGTGTCGATGGGCGTGTTGACGTTCAGCACGAGCCGTCCGAGATTCGTCGGATGCAGTCCGTCGGCGTCCTTGGCCGGGTCGATGCGCTCGAGCACGGCGTCGGTGTCGATGTGCTTGGGCAGCGGCAGCTGCACGATGTAGCCGTGACAGTCCGGATCGGCGTTGAGCTCGTCGATCAGCGCCTCGACGTCGGCCTGGGTGGCGTCGGCGGGGAGCTCGCGCTGGATCGAGTTCATCCCGATCGCCACGGACTGCCTGTGCTTCATGCCCACGTACAGCTGCGAGGCGGGGTCGGCGCCGACGAGCACCGTGGCGATGCCCGGCGTGATGCCGCGCGCCTTCAGCGCGTCGACCCGCTCGCGCAGCTCGTCCTTGATCGCGGCCGCCGCCGCCCTGCCGTCGAGTGTCGTCGCGGTCATGTCTCTCCTCACGTCGGTCCGCCCGGACGAGCCGGGCGCCGATTCGGCGTCGCCATCCGCGAGACTGCATCTCCGGCCCGAAACCCCGGGCTCACACCACCGTCTCGGGACGGAGATGCAGTCTCGGCGTCGGGCTACTGCTGCAGGCCGGGGTACAGCGGGAAGGCGTCGGCGAGGGCGCCCACGCGGGCGCGGAGCGCCTCGACGTCCGCGCCGGGCTGCAGCGCGAGGGCGATGACGTCGGCCACCTCGGTGAACTCGGCATCGCCGAAGCCGCGCGTGGCCAGCGCCGGCGTCCCGATCCGCAGCCCCGACGTCACCATGGGCGGGCGCGGGTCGTTGGGGACGGCGTTGCGGTTGACGGTGATGCGGATCTCGTGCAGCAGGTCCTCGGCCTGCTTGCCGTCGATCGCGGCGTCGCGCAGGTCCACCAGCACCAGGTGGACGTCGGTGCCGCCGGAGCGCACCGTGATGCCGGCATCCTTCACGTCCTGCTGCGACAGCCGGTCGGCGATGATCGCCGCACCGCGCAGGGTGCGCTCCTGCCGCTCGCGGAACTCGGGGGTCGCCGCCAGCTTGAACGCCGTGGCCTTGGCCGCGATGACGTGCATGAGCGGGCCGCCCTGCTGGCCGGGGAAGACGGCGGAGTTGATCTTCTTGGCGATGTCGGCGTCGTTGGTGAGGATGATGCCCGAGCGCGGGCCGCCGATGGTCTTGTGCACCGTCGAGGACACCACGTGCGCGTGCGGCACGGGCGAGGGGTGCAGGCCCGCCGCGACGAGTCCGGCGAAGTGGGCCATGTCGACCCACAGCAGCGCGCCGACCTCGTCGGCGATGGCGCGGAAGGCTGCGAAGTCCAGCTGGCGCGGGTACGCCGACCAGCCGGCGATGATGACCTTGGGCTTGTGCTCGACGGCGAGGCGGCGGACCTCGTCCATGTCGATGATGCTGGTCTCGGGGTCGACACCGTAGGCGACGATGTTGTACAGCCGGCCCGAGAAATTGATCTTCATGCCGTGGGTCAGGTGGCCGCCCTGGTCGAGCGAGAGCCCGAGCAGCGTGTCGCCGGGGCGGGCGATGGCGTGCAGGACGGCGGCGTTGGCCGACGCGCCCGAGTGCGGCTGGACGTTGGCGAACTCCGAGCCGAACAGCGACTTCGCGCGGCTGATCGCCAGCTCCTCGGCGACGTCGACCTCTTCGCAGCCGCCGTAGTAGCGGCGGCCCGGGTAGCCCTCGGCGTACTTGTTCGTCAGCACGGAGCCCTGGGACTGCAGCACCGAGACGGGCACGAAGTTCTCGGAGGCGATCATCTCGAGGTAGCCGCGCTGGCGGTCGAGCTCGCGCTCGAGCACCTGGGCGATCTCGGGGTCGACCTCGCTGAGCGGGGCGTTGAAGTACGGATCGGTCATGACGCTCTGGTTCCCTTCCGGTGGTCGGATGCCGACGCGAAGCGACGGTGTATCGAGACCCCGGCCCAGGCGTGCGGTCGAATGCCGTGTCAGTCGCTCCCCGGTGGTGGCCCACCTCAACGCCAGTCGCGACATCGACGAGCATAACGGATGCCGGGCGGCGAGCGCCCCGTCGCAATCGGCCCTGGTCAAACGGTGACCCAGCCGCCACAATGGGACGGTCGCCCGATGCTGGGGGCGCGGGCGACGGCGATCGGCGCTGTGGGAGCGCCGATGCGGCACCCCGCCCGGAGTCAGTATGGGATACGAGACTGCGCGCACCGAGCGCGACCCGAGCATGCTCGCGGATTCGGCGCTGGTCCTGCGAACGAGGTCCGGTGACGTCCGCGCACTGGGCGAGCTCCGGCGCCGCCACCGGCACGCGGGGGTGACGGTCGCGGCGTCGGTGTCGAACCTGGATCCGGTCAAGGTCACGGACGAGGCGTTCTCGCGGAGCGCGCAGGCGATCGCCGCGGGCGGGTCGCCGTCGGGGTCCTTCCGGGCCTACCTCTTCGCCAGCATCCGCAGCACGGCGGCGACGTGGGGCAAGACCGCGCGTCGCACCGCCGACGACGTGCTCGATCCGCAGCACGCGCTCCCTCCCGCGCGGGCCGACGCCGAGACCCTCGACCGCAGCCTCATCCATCAGGCGTTCCGCCGGCTGCCCGCCCGGTGGCAGGAGGTGCTGTGGTACACCGAGGTCGAGCAGATGCGGTCCGCTGATGTCGCACCGCTGCTCGGGCTCCGGCCGGGCGCCGTGGCCGCGCTCGCCGGCCGCGCCCGCGAGGGCCTGCGCACGGAGTGGCTGTCCGCCCATCTGCGCTCCGTCGCCGCCGAGTCCGAGTGCCGCGACGCGCTGGAGCTGATCGGGGATGCCGCTCACCTCGGGCGCCGCGATCGCGCACGACTCGACGAGCATCTGGAGCGCTGCACCCGCTGCACGATCGTCGCCGACGAGGCGGACGACATCTCTCAGCGTCTCGCGCTCGTGCTGCTGCCGCTCACCGTCGGCATCGCCGGCACCGCGGGGTACCTCGCCGCGTTGCAGGCGGGCGAGTCGGCCGTCGGCTTCGAGGCGGAACCGGTGGCGGGCGAACCCGCCGCGACGACGCCGGCCCGGGGGCCGATGACGCCCGGCGCGCGGAGGCGGTCGCGCGCGTTCCCGTGGCGGTCCCGGTGACGCGCCAGGCCTGACGGGGCGAACCGGACCGCGGCCTACACTGGAGGCCATGCCCGAATCCCCCGACACGGCCGCCGTCCCCGCCGACTCCGGGCTGCGGGCCCGGCCGTCCGTCCTGGACGTGCTCGCGCTGCTGAGCCAGCTGTTCGCCGTGGTGACCCTCGCCATCTGGGGGTTCGCGTTCTGGGCGTTCCCGTGGAACATCGTCGTCGGGATCGGCGCCCCGCTCCTCGCCGTCATCGTGTGGGCGCTGTTCGTGTCGCCCCGGGCCGTGCTGGCCGTCCACCCGTTCGTGCGCGCGGTCATCGAGCTGCTGGTGTACCTCGCGGCGACGATGGCGTGGTGGAGCATGGGGGCGACCTGGGTGGGACTGATCTACGCTGTGGTCGCGGTGACCCTCGGCGTCCTGGCGGGACGGCGCCGGATCGGATGAGCACGCCCGCCGAGGTCCTGACGCTCCTGCGCGAGCACCTCGGCGAGCGCGTGGACACCGCCCCCGCCTCGCTCGAGGCGGCACGGGCCGACAAGTCCGGGCACGCCGCCGCCGGGCGGCCCCTCGCGGTGGTGCACGCGGCATCCGTCGCGGACGTCCAGCACACACTGCGGGTGGCCACGGCCACCGGCACGCCGGTCGTGACGCGCGGGGCGGGCACCGGGCTCGCCGGCGGCGCGAACGCGGGCGCGGGCGAGATCGCCCTGTCGGTCCGGGCCATGGACCGGGTGCTCGAGGTGCGACCCGACGACCTCGTCGCCGTCGTCGAACCCGGGATCATCAACGCCGACCTCAACGCCCTGCTGGCCGGACACGGACTCTGGTGGGCGCCGGATCCCGCGAGCCGCGCGATTTCGACCGTCGGCGGCAATATCGCCACCGGCGCCGGCGGCCTGCTGTGCGCGAAGTACGGCGCGGTGAGGGACGCGGTGCTGGGGGTCGATCTCGTGCTCGCCGACGGACGTCTGCTGCACCTCGGCCACCGCACGGTCAAGGGCGTGACCGGCCTCGACCTTACAGGCCTCGTCGTGGGTTCCGAAGGCACCCTCGGCGTGGTGGTGGGGGCCACCCTCAAACTGCGGCGGCTGATCCCGGGCGAGGTCCGCACTCTCGCGGCGACCTTCCCCGACGTGCGCGCGGCCGCGGCGGCCTCGGCCGCCGTCACCGCCGCGGGCCTGCAGCCGGCGATCATGGAGCTGATGGATGCCACGTGCCTGGCGGCCGTGCACGATCTGCTCGACCTCGACCCGCCCACGCCGGGCGCCTCCCAGCTCACCATCCAGACCGACGGGCCCTCGGCATCCGTCGAGAGCGACGCGATCACCGAGATCCTGCGCGCGGCCGGCGGCACCGTCGCCGTCGCCGCCGACGCCGCGGAGGGTGAGCGGCTGCTCACGATCCGGCGGTCGATGCACCCCGCTATGGAGCGCCTGGGCACGACGCTCATCGAGGACGTCTCGGTGCCGCGCAGCGCGCTGCCGGACATGTTCGACGAGATCGCGCGCGTCGAGCGCGGGCACGACGTGCGCATCCCCACGGTCGCGCATGCCGGCGACGGCAATCTGCACCCGAACTTCGTCTTCGACGCCGACACCACCGGCACCGACGGCGTCGTCGAGGTGCCCGAGCACATCTGGGCGGCCGCCGACGACCTCTTCCGCGCCGCGCTGCGCCTGGGCGGCACCCTCACCGGAGAGCACGGCATCGGCGTCCTCAAGAGCCGCTGGCTGGCCGACGAGCTGGGCGAGGACCAGTGGCGCCTGCAGCGCGAGATCACCCGGGTGTTCGACCCCGCTGGCATCCTGAACCCGGGCAAGGTGTTCGCCCGCTGAGGCGATCCCCTTCGCGCGGTCATTTACCCAACCGTTACACCCCCGGGGCGTACATGCCCCATCGCGCACACGCCGGGGCCTACCATGGATCCAGCGCGGATCACAATCGGGGGGTGTGGGTGTGACGGATCTGGCGACGAAACCGGGGGCCGACGAGGCACCTCGCGACGCCGTGCCCGGCGCGGACTCCGCGCCGCCCTCGGGGTACGCGTGGGCACCCGCTGAAGCTCCCGCACGCCGTCGACGCACCGGCCTGTGGATCGGGGTCGGCGCCGCCGTCACCGCCATGGGCTTGGTCGCCGCGTCGCTCGTGCTCATCGCCCCCGGCACATCCATCGCCGGCGTAGGCGTGGGCGGAATGACCGCCGGCGCCGCTGCGGACGCCGTCTCGCAGCGCCTGGCGGACACCGTCGTCGTGCTCACCGGCGACGGCGGCGACGCCGAGTTCACCGGAGCCGACCTCGGCGCCTCGGTGGATGCCCGCGGGCTCGCCGACGACGCCTTCGCCCAGCATCCGATGTGGAATCCCGGGCAATGGTTCCGGGAACCGTCGGACGCCGCGATCACCCTGGACGCCGAGGTCGCCGACTCCGCCCTGCGCGCGGCCGCTCCCGAGCTGTACGTCGCGCCGGTCGACGCGACCCTGGTCTACGACTCCTCCGAGGTGCGCTACGTCACCACTCCGGCCGAGGACGGCGTGGGCGTCGACCTCGACGCGGTGCGGGCGGCCCTGCAGCAGGCCTTCGACGACGGCGTGACGCGCGTCGAGGTCGCCGCCACCCCCGCGCCGCTGGCCCCGCTGGTGACCACCGGCGCCGCAGAAGAGACGGCCGCCACGCTCAACGGGATCATCGAGAAGGCGGGCTTCTACATCGACGACGAGCGGGTCGTGCCCGTCAAGCCCGCGACCGCCGCGTCCTGGCTGTCGGTCTCGCAGACCCCCGAGGGGACCTTCGAGATCTCGGCCGACGCCGCGGCCATCGAGAAGGTCGTCGGCACCCTCGCCAAGTCCGTCGACCGCGAACCGGTCGACGCGCGCGTCATCACCGACTCGTCCGGATCGGTGCTGCGCACCGAGGTCGAGGGGGTCACTGGGCGCGAGCTCGGCAGCACCGACGGCATCGCCGCGGACTACGCCGCGCAGCTCGCCGAGGGCGAGGCCGTCTTCGACCTGCCGGTCACCGAGACCGACTTCGCCACCACCGCGATCGCCCGGCGCATCGAGGTGAACCTCAGCTCGCAGCGGACCTACCTCTTCGAGAACGGCGAGGTCACGCGCGCCTACGCGATCTCGTCGGGCCTGCCCGACACCCCCACGACGACCGGCTCGTATCGCATCTTCGCGCACGTCCCGATCCAGGACATGGGCTGCTTCGAGAACGCCCCGTACTGCACCGAGGACGTGCCGTGGGTGACGTACTTCAACGGCGACCAGGCGTTCCACGGGGCGTACTGGCACAACAACTTCGGCACCCAGATGAGTCACGGCTGCGTGAACATGCCCGTCGACGTCGCCAAGTACCTCTACGACTGGGCGCCCACCGGCACCGAGGTGTGGGTGCACTACTGACCTCGGCCAGGATCTGAACGACGAGGGGGCGGATGCCGCAGCATCCGCCCCCTCGTCGTTCGCGGTCTCGTCAGATCCCGTCGATGATCCGGTTGAAGGTCTCGGACGGACGCATCACGTCGGCGACCAGCTGGGGATCGGGGCGGTAGTACCCGCCGATGTCGGCCGGCGAGCCCTGGACGGCGATGAGCTCCTCGACGATCTGGGTCTCGGCCGCGGAGAGGTCCTCGGCCACCGGCGCGAACGTCGCCGCGAGCTCGGCGTCGGCCTGCTGCGCGGCCAGCTCCTGCACCCAGTACAGCGCCAGATAGAAGTGGCTGCCGCGGTTGTCGATCGTGCCGAGCGCACGGCCCGGCGACTTGTCGTTCTCGAGGAAGGTTCCCGTCGCGGCATCCAGCGTGTCGGCCAGGACCTTCGCCCGCGCGTTGCCGGTGAAGTCCGCGAGGTGCTCCAGCGATGCGGCGAGCGCGAAGAACTCGCCGAGCGAGTCCCAGCGCAGGTAGTTCTCGGCGACCAGCTGCTGCACGTGCTTGGGGGCGGAGCCGCCCGCGCCCGTCTCGAACAGGCCGCCGCCGGCCAGCAGCGGGACGATCGAGAGCATCTTGGCGCTCGTGCCGACCTCGAGGATCGGGAAGAGGTCGGTGAGGTAGTCGCGCAGCACGTTGCCCGTGACCGAGATGGTGTCCTCGCCCTTGCGCAGTCGGTCCAGCGAGTACTGGGTCGCCGCGGCGGGCGCGAGGATCTCGATCGTCAGGCCGTCGGTGTCGTGCTCGGCGAGGTACGTCTTCACCTTGCCGATCAGCGTGGCGTCGTGGGCGCGGCCCTCGTCGAGCCAGAACACCGCGGGCGCCCCGGTGGCGCGGGCGCGCGTGACGGCGAGCTTGACCCAGTCGCGCACCGCGACGTCCTTCGTCTGGGTGGCGCGCCAGATGTCGCCCGTCGAGACCTCGTGCTCGAGGAGCACGTCGCCGGCCCGGTTTGTGACGCGGACGACGCCCGGCGCGGCGATCTCGAAGGTCTTGTCGTGGCTGCCGTACTCCTCGGCCGCCTGCGCCATGAGCCCGACGTTGGGGACGGTGCCGATCGTGGCCGGGTCCAGCGGCCCGTTCGCGATGACGTCGTCGATGACGCTCTGGTAGACCCCCGCGTAGGACGAGTCGGGGATGACCGCGAGCGTGTCGTCCTCTGCCCCGTCGACTCCCCACAGCTTGCCGCCGTTGCGGACGAGCGCCGGGATCGAGGCGTCGATGATCACGTCCGAGGGCACGTGCAGGTTCGTGATGCCCTTGTCGGAGTTCACGTACGACAGGCGCGGGCCGTCGGCGAGCGCGGCGTCGAACGCCGCGGCGATCTCGTCCCCGCCGGCGACCTGCGACAGGCCCGAGAGGATCGAGCCGAGGCCGTCGTTGGGGGTGAGGCCGGCGGCGGCGAGGGCGGCGCCGTGGGTGGCGAAGACGTCGGCGAAGAAGGCCTTGACGACGTGCCCGAAGATGATGGGGTCGCTGACCTTCATCATCGTGGCCTTGAGGTGCACCGAGTACAGCACGTCGTCCGCCTTGGCGGTCTCGAGCGTCTCGGCGAGGAAGGCGTCGAGGGCGGCGGCCGAGAGGAACGTCGCGTCGACGATCTCGTTCTCGAGGACCTTCACTCCGGATTTCAGCTCGGTGACCGTGCCGTCGGCCGCCACGTGCGAGATCGTGAGGACGTCGTCACCCGGGATCGTCACGGACTTCTCGTTCGAGCGGAAGTCGTCGTGCCTCATCGTCGCCACCCGCGTCTTCGAGCCCTCGGCGAAGGGCTTGTTGCGGTGCGGGTGCTTGCGCGCGTAGTTCTTCACCGACAGGGGGGCGCGACGGTCGCTGTTGCCCTCGCGCAGCACGGGGTTCACGGCGGAGCCCTTGATGCGGTCGTAGCGGGCGCGCACGTCCTTGTCCTCGATCGTCTGCGGCTCGTCCGGGTAGTCCGGGATGTCGTAGCCCTGCGACTGCAGCTCGGCGATGGCGGCCTTGAGCTGCGGGATGGACGCCGAGATGTTCGGCAGCTTGATGATGTTGGCCTCGGGCAGCGTCGCGAGCCCGCCGAGCTCGGCCAGGGCGTCACCGACCTGCTGCTCGGGCGTCAGCCGCTGCGGGAAGGCGGCGAGGATGCGACCGGCCAGCGAGATGTCGCGGGTCTCGACGTCCACCCCCGCCTGATGCGTGAGGGCCTGCACGATCGGCAGGAAGGACGCGGTCGCGAGCGCCGGCGCCTCATCGGTGTAGGTGTAGATGATGGTCGAGTCGGTCACCTGTGTCGTCTTTCGTTCGGGGCGCCGTTCAGCCTATCGCACCGCCTCAAACTATCTCGATGTCGAGATAATCGGATGTCGGTGGCGCACGCCGTGCGTGACCGGCACCGCCGATTGCGGATACCCTGTGGACCATGGCTGATCTGCGACTCGAGGAACTCTCCGCCGCGACCATCGTGGCCGTCAACAACCTGTCGCTGAAGCCGGGGCAGGAACAGTTCCTGGCGCCGGTCAGCTACGGGATCGCCGCGACCGTGATCAACCCCAAGACCTCGTGGCAGCGCGTCGTGCTCGACGGCGACGAGGTCGTCGGGTTCGTCAGCGCGAACTTCGACGACGAGGCCCCCGAGGACCACTTCAAGTCCGTGCTGTGGCGCATCAACGTCGACGCCGACGACCAGGGACGCGGCGTCGGCCGCTTCGCCGTCGAGAAGCTGATCGGCGAGG
Source organism: Microbacterium aureliae (assembly GCF_054780155.1). Taxonomy (NCBI): domain Bacteria; kingdom Bacillati; phylum Actinomycetota; class Actinomycetes; order Micrococcales; family Microbacteriaceae; genus Microbacterium; species Microbacterium aureliae. The sequence continues at coordinate 937,904 of NZ_BAAGWW010000002.1, read as the reverse complement.
CGCGCGAGCGCGGCATGGACCACGTCAACGTCATCTACGAAGCCGGTGAGGGCGGACCCGAGGCCTTCTTCCGCCGCGTGGGGTTCACCCCCGTCGGCGAGACCGAGTACGGCGAGGTCATCGCCGAGGTCCGCCTGTAACACCTACGCCCGCCAGCCGCGAGACTGCATCTCTCTCCCGAGACCGCGGTCTGAAGCCGGGGTCTCGTCGCTGAGATGCAGTCTCGCGGTCGTCCGCTCAGACGAGCGACTCGCGCCAGGCCGCGTGCAGCTTGGCGAAGCGACCCTCGCCGCCGATGAGGTTCTCGGGGGCGTCGTCCTCGATGATCCGGCCGTGCTCCATCACCAGCACGCGGTCGGCGATCGCCACCGTCGAGAGGCGGTGGGCGATGATGATCGCGGTGCGGTCGGCGAGCAGGGTCTGCAGCGCCTCCTGGATCTGGCGCTCGCTCGGGATGTCGAGCGAGGCCGTCGCCTCGTCGAGGATCAGCACCGACGGATCGGCGAGGAACGCGCGCGCGAACGAGATCAGCTGCCGCTGACCCGCCGAGACGCGCCCGCCGCGCTTGTTGACGTCCGTGCCGTAGCCGTCGGGGAGCGCCTCGATGAAGTCGTGCGCACCCACCGCTCGCGCCGCCGCCTCGATCTCGTCCAGCGTGGCGTCGGGCTTGCCGAGCGCGATGTTGTCGGCGACCGTGCCGCTGAAGAGGTAGGCCTCCTGCGTCACCATCACGATCGCGCGGCGCAGATCCTTCGGATGCAGCATCCGCAGGTCCACGCCGTCGAGCGTGACGCTGCCGGCGGTGGGGTCGTAGAACCGCGACACCAGCTTGGCGAGCGTGGACTTGCCGGCGCCCGTGGTCCCGACCAGGGCGATGGTCTGCCCGGCGGGGATGTCGAGGGTGAAGTCCGGCAGGATCAGGCGGTCCCGGGCGTAGCCGAAGCGCACCGCGTCGAAGCGGATGTGCCCCTTGGCCGTCCACAGGTCCACGGGGTGGGCCGGGTCGGGCACCGTCGGCTCCTCCTCCAGCACGCCCGACACCTTCTCGAGCGCCGCCGTGGCGGACTGGTACGAGTTCAGGAAGAACGCGACCTCCTGCAGCGGCGAGAAGAAGTTCCGCACGTACAGCACCGCTGCCAGCAGCACGCCGACGGCGATCCCGCCGTCGACCACGCGGATGCCGCCCCACAGCAGCACGAGCGCGACCGACACCGAGGCCACGGCCATGAGGCCGGGCTCGAACGTGCCGAACAGGCGGATGGACCGCATGTTGATCTCGCGGTAGGCCGCCGCCGAAGCGCCGAACTCGGCGTCGTTGCGCGGCTCCTTGCGGAACGCCTTCACCGCACGGATGCCGGTCATCGTCTCGACGAACTTGACGATCACCTGCGCGCTCAGCACGCGCGACTCCCGGTACACCACCTGCGAGCGGCGGTAGAACCAGCGCATCAGCATCATCAGCGGGATGCCCATGACGGCCAGGATGATCCCGGACTGCCAGTCCAGCAGCAGCAGCGCGATGAGGGTGAAGCCGCCGTAGAGCAGCCCCGAGACGAGCTCGTTGAGCCCGCCGTCCAGCAGCTCGCGGATGGAGTCCAGGTCGCTCGTCTGCCGCGAGATGATGCGGCCCGACGTGTACGACTCGTGGAACTCCAGGCTCAGCTTCTGGGTGTGCAGGAAGATGCGCTTGCGCAGATCCAGCATCACCGCCTGCGTCAGCCGGGCCGCCACGACCACGTACCACCCGATGAGGGCGGCGCCGGCGGCCGCCGTGACAAGGTACACAGCGACGACGCCGACGGTCGGCATCCAGTCCAGGCGCTCGACGACGGCCGGGAGGGCCCGGTCGATCCCGAACGCGATGAGCGCGGGACCGGCCACCCGGAAGGCCGTCGAGATGACCAGCACGGTGGCCGCGAGGATCAGCTGGCCGCGCAGCGGGCGCACGAGCGAGCCCAGAAGGCGCAGCGAGCGCCGGCGGATCGCGCGGCTCTCGTCGCGGGTGTAGTCGGAGCGGTCCTCGCCGCTGGTTCCGGTGACCGTGGTGCTCACAGGTTCACCTCCCTCTCTCGCAGGCGGGCCTGCTCGACTTCGAGACTCGAGATCACGTGACGGTAGTGCTCGCTGGTGCGCAGCAGCTCGGAATGGGTGCCCACCGCGGTGATGCGGCCGGCCTGCAGCAGGGCGACGCGGTCGGCGAGCATGACCGTCGACGGGCGGTGCGCGACGACGAGCGCCGTGGTCTCGTGCAGCACTTCGCGCAGCGCGTCCTCGACCAGGGCCTCGGTGTCGACGTCCAGCGCCGACAGCGGATCGTCGAGCACGAGGACCGCCGGTCGGGCGGCGACCGCGCGGGCGAGGGCCAGGCGCTGCCGCTGCCCGCCCGAGAGGCTCAGGCCCTCTTCGCCGATCACCGTCTCGACGCCGTCGGGCAGGTCGTCGACGAACCCGGCCTGGGCGACGGCGAGGGCCTCGCGCAGCACGCGCTCCCCCTCGTCCGAGTGCGGGTCGAGGTCCTCGCGCCCGAGCAGCACGTTCTCGCGCACGGTCTGCGAGAACAGCGTCGCGTCCTCGAAGGCCATCCCGATGTGGCGGCGCAGCTCGACCAGGCCGAGGTCGCGCACGTCCACGCCGTCCAGCAGCACGCGGCCGCCGGTGACGTCGTACAGCCGCGTCGGCAGCGTCGTCAGGGTCGTCTTGCCCGATCCCGTGAGGCCCACGAGCGCCATCGTCTCGCCCGGTTCGAGGGCCAGGTCGACGCCGTCCAGCAGGTCCCGCTCGGTGGGCGCGGCATCCTGATAGCGGAAGTGCACGTCCTCGAACACCAGCTCGCCGCGCGGCCGGGGCAGGGTCACGGGGTCGGCGGGGTCGGTGATGGAGTTGTGCTCGTCGAAGACCTCGAAGATGCGGTCGGTGGCGGTGCGGGCATCCAGCATGAACGAGAACAGGAACCCGATCGACTCCATGGGCCAGCGCAGCACCGTGGCCATCGCGAAGAACGCGACGAGCTCTGCCGTCTGCAGCTGCCCCAGCTGGACCAGCAGGATGCCGGCACCCAGGCACAGCGCGAAGGCGATGTCGGGCAGCAGCACGAGCCAGAACCAGATGAACCCGATCGCGCGGGCCTTGCTCAGCTCGGTCTGACGGAGCGTCTCGGCCTGCCGGGTGAACTTCTGCAGCGCGTGCGCGCCGCGGCCGAAGGCCTTGAGCACGCGGATGCCGTGGACGCTCTCTTCGACCGAGGTCGCCAGATCTCCGGCCTGGTCCTGGCTGCGGCGGGCGAGCGAGCCGTAGGTCTTCTCGAAGCGGTAGCCGGCGTACCACAGCGGCGCCGAGGTGACGAGGAAGATCGTCCCCAGCAGCCAGTGCCAGCGGAACAGCAGCACCGTGCCCACGGCGATCGTGATGACGTTGACCACGAGCAGGACGAGACCGAAGGCGAGCCACCGGCGCATCATGCTGAGGTCCTGCATCATGCGGCTCAGCAGCTGACCGGACTGCCACCTGTCGTGGAACGCCACGGGCAGGCGCTGCAGGCGGGAGTAGAAGGTCTGCCGCAGCTCGTACTCGACGGCGGTGGCGGGGCCGAGCACGAACCAGCGCCGCAGCCACACCATGGCCGCTTCGGCGAGCCCGAGGACGAGGATGGCCACAGCACCCCACACGATGAGGCCCAGGTCGCCCGAGGCGATGGGGCCGGCGACGACCTGCTCCAGGACGAGTGGGATCGACAGGGCGAGCAGGCTCGCGATGAGCGCGCTGACGGCGCCCATGCTCAGCCGCGGCAGCACCGGGCGCGCGAAGGGCAGCAGTCGGATCAGAGAGCGGAAGGTGGACAGTTCGGACCGTGGCGGTTCGGCGGTGAGGGTCATGATCCTTGTGGGGAGAGTGAGGCGGTGGCCCGATCGGGGCCGGATGAGCGCGCGGACGCGCGAGGAAGCGTGGCGTCGGTGGTGAGAACGCTCCCGGGGGCGGCGTTATGCCGGTTCAGGTGGCGCGACGGGCGCGCAGGCCTTTCGGGGAGCGGTCAGCCCCGGGGGCGAAGGAGGAGGCGACCCGGGATGCCGCGGACGGCGGCGGGGAGGACGACCTTCGCAGCGACGGCGATCAGGGACATGGCATCCTCCTCGGTTGAGCGGTGGTGCCGCGAGCGCGACAGCCCTCCAGCGTATGGCTGTGAGCCGGCTGAACGCAAGCGTTTTCTCGCCCGCCCTGCGACGCCCTCCCTCAGCTGCGCGCTTCGCGCTCGAGCAGGCTGTGCTTGACCGCGGTCCCCCACGCGAAGCCGCCGAGCGAGCCGTCGGCCCGCAGCACCCGGTGACACGGCACGAACAGCGCCGGGGCGTTTCGTGCACAGACGGATGCCGCGGCGCGGACCGCGCGCGGCTGACCCAGCTCGGCGGCGAGCTCGGTGTAGGTCAGCGGCCTCCCCAGGGCGATGCGGCGCAGCGCATCCCATCCGGCCCGCTGCATCGGGGTGCCGGACTGGCTGACCTCGACGTCGTCGATGGCGGCGAGGTCGCCGGCGTAGTAGGCGGCGACGGCGGAGGCGGCATCCGTCACGCCCTCGCGCACGTCGACCGGACGCCGCGCCGGCTGCAGACGGGCGAGGATCGCCTCGGCGTCCGCCGTCCAGCCCGATGCGAGGACCCGACCGGCGTCGTCGGCGAGGATCGTGAAGGCGCCGTCGGGGGTGTCGACGGTCTGCAGGGTCGCGGTCATCGCGGACTCTCTTTCTGCGGGGCGGGGCCCGATGCTGTGGCGGGGGTCCGCCAGGCCCGCGTGACGGGGGCGGCGTACCAGAGGTGGGCCATGAGGTAGCTGCGCCAAGGCGCGGTGCGCCCGGCCCACGCGGTGAGCCCGGCCGCGTCGGCGGGGATGCCGAGGACGGCGGCACCGGTGCGGGCGGCGACGTCGCCGGGCAGCAGCACGTCGGGCGAGCCGAGGATGCGCATGCCGACGTAGTCCGCCGTCCACGGGCCGATGCCGGGGAGGGCCAGGAGCGTGCGGCGCTGCTCGGCGGGGTCGTCGCCGGGTCCGAGGGCGAGGGAGCCGTCGGCCAGGACGGCTGCGGCGGCGATGATCGCGCGGACGCGGGCCGCCGGCCCGCGCAGCACCTCGGCCCCCCGCTCGGCGATCTCCGCCGGAGCCGGGAACAGCAGGGCGGGGCCGTGCGGGGTGTCGACGGACTCGCCGAGCTCGGCCGTCAGGCGTCCCTGCACGGTGCGCGCCGAGGCGACGCTGATCTGCTGCCCGATCATCGCGCGGATCAGCATTTCTGCGGGGTCGACGGCCCCGGGGACCCGCACCCCCGGGATGCCGGCGACAGCGGCGGTGAGTTCCGGATGCCGGGCGAGGGCGTCGTCGATCGCGAGCGGATCGGCGTCGAGGTCGAACAGGCGCCGCACGCGGGCGATGAGGGTGCCGAGGTCGGCGAGCACGGACAGCTGGGCGCGCAGCCGCAGGCGGCCCGCTTCCTGCCGCACCTCGAACCACGCCGGCCCCCCGGGCAGGCGCACCACCCGGGCGAACGAGTCCGCTCCACCGGTCTCGACGCCCGGGACGGCGTGGGCGCGCATCCAGCCGAACAGCCCGGCGGCGTCGATCGGGCCGCGGAACGGAAGGGCGAGATCGAGGCTCCCGGCCGACGCGGGGCGGGGACGGCGGGCGCGCAGTTCGAGCGGCGGCATCCCGAACACCTCGCCGATGGTGTCGGTGAACTGGCGGACGCTGGTGAAGCCGGCAGAGAAGGCGACGTCGGCGGCGCTCAGATCGGTGCCGACGAGCAGCATCCGCGCAGTGTGCGCGCGGTGCGCCCGCGCGAGGGCGAGCGGCCCGGCGCCGAGCTCGGCCGTCAGCAGCCTCGTGAGGTGTCTCGGCGAGTAGCCGAGGCGGGCGGCGAGCCCCGGCACGCCCTCGCGGTCGACGACGCCGTCGGCGATCAGCCGCATCGCCCGCGCGGCGGTGTCGCTGCGCAGGTCCCACTCCGGTGATCCGGGCGCCGCCTCGGGGAGGCACCGCTTGCAGGCGCGGTACCCGGCCTCGTGCGCGGCGGCCGAGGTGGCGTAGAAGGTGACGTTCGCTTCTTTGGGCGTCCGCGCGGGGCAGCTCGGACGGCAGTAGATCCCGGTCGTGCGTACGGCGGTGACGAACTGCCCGTCGAAGCGCGGGTCGCGGGAGCGGATGACGCCGTAGCGCTCGGCGAAGGTCATCCCCCGCGGCGGCGCCGTCATCGTCGTGCTCATGCCCTAAGCCTGACACGGGCCCGCGACACCGGCTGGCGGAAATCGGACACGGCGGTGGCGGTAGGGAACGCTGCGGCACACCGGGGCCGCGGCTGCAACCCCCGGTGCCCCACCGCGCGCCCGGCTACCGTGTGGCCATGAGCGCACGGGAGTACGACCTGATCGTGATCGGCGCCGGGGCGGTCGGCGAGAACGTCGCCGACCGTGCGGTGCAGCGGGGACTGTCGGCGGTGATCGTCGAGGCCGAACTCGTCGGCGGGGAGTGCTCGTACTGGGCCTGCATGCCGTCCAAGACGCTGCTCCGCCCGGCGGCGGCGATCCGCGCGGCCCGCAGCGTCGCCGGCGCCCGCGAGGCGGTGACCGGCGACCTCGACGTCGCCGCCGTCTTCGCCCGGCGCGACGGCATGGTGCACCAGTGGGACGACACCTCGCAGGTCGAGTGGCTCGCGAGCGCCGGCATCGACCTGGTCCGCGGGCACGCGCGCCTCAGGGGCGAGCGGCAGGTCGAGGTCACGGGCGCGGACGGCGCCACCACGCGCCTCGCCGCCCGCCACGCCGTCGCCGTCTGCACCGGCTCGGCCGCCCTGCTCCCCGACATCCCGGGCCTCGCCGACATCGCGCCGTGGACCAGTCGCGAGGCGACCAGCGCCCGCGAGGCGCCGACGAGCCTGGCGATCCTCGGTGGCGGCGTGGTGGGCTGCGAGATCGCCACCGCCTATGCCGGGTTCGGCACGGCGGTCACGCTGCTCGCGCGCTCGGGGCTGCTCGGCGGCATGGAGCCGTTCGCGGGCGAGCGGGTGACGGCATCCCTCCGCGAACGCGGCGTCGAGGTCAGGCTGGGCGTCGAGGTCGTGGGCGCGCGGCGCGACGGCGACGACGCCGTGCTCACGCTGGACGACGGATCCGAGGTGACGGCCGCCGAGGTGCTCGTCGCGACCGGGCGGACGCCCCGCACGACCGACCTCGGCCTCGAGGCGGTCGGCCTCGAGCCCGGGACGTGGCTGGACGTGGACGACACCCTGCGCGTCCGCGGCACCGACTGGCTCTACGGGGTGGGAGACGTCACCCACCGGGCGCTGCTGACCCATCAGGGCAAGTACCAGGCGCGCGCGGCGGGGGACGTCATCGCCGCCCGCGCGCGGGGGGACGAGGTCGACGACGCCCCGTGGGGGTCGCACGTGGCCACCGCCGACCACGACGCGGTGCCGCAGGTCACCTTCACCGATCCCGAGGTCGCATCCGTCGGGCTCACCGCCGTAGCCGCGCGAGAGAAGGGCCTCGACATCCAGGTGATCGACTACGACCTGGCGAGCATCGCCGGCGCCTCGACGCACGCCGACGACTACGCGGGTCAGGCGCGCGCGGTCGTCGATCGCGACCGCGGCGTGCTCGTGGGCGCGACGTTCGTCGGCCCCGATGTGGCCGAGCTGCTGCACGCGGCGACGATCGCCGTGGTCGGCGAGGTGCCGCTGTCGCGGCTGTGGCACGCGGTGCCCGCCTACCCCACGCTCAGCGAGGTGTGGCTGCGGATCCTCGAGGAGTACGGCCGCCCGGGTTCCTGACGACCGTACGCCGGGCGGCGGACGGCGCCGGGCTCAGTGGAAGAAGTGGCGCTCGCCGGTGAAGAACATCGTCACTCCCGCGGCGCGGGCGGCGTCGATGACCTCCTGGTCGCGGACGGATCCGCCGGGCTGGATGATCGCCCGGATCCCGGCGTCGATCAGCACCTGGGGGCCGTCGGCGAAGGGGAAGAACGCATCGGATGCCGCGACCGACCCGGCCGCACGGCTGCCGGCCCGCTCGACGGCGAGGCGGCACGAGTCCACGCGGTTCACCTGGCCCATGCCGATGCCGACAGTGGCCGAGCCGTGCGCCAGGACGATGGCGTTGGACTTCACCGCGCGGCACGCCTTCCACGCGAAGATCAGGTTCGTCATGGCGTCCTCGGCGGGGCGCTCGCCCGAGACGAGCTCCCAGTCCTTGGCGACGGACTCGATGTCGTCGGGGAAGCGGTCGGCGTCCTGCAGCAGCAGTCCGCCCGAGACCAGGCGCACGTCCATGCGCTCCTGCTGCCAGTCGGCGGGCAGGCGCAGCACGCGCAGGTTCTTCTTGAGCTTGAACAGCTCGAGCGCCTCGGGCTCGAAGTCCGGCGCGACGATCACCTCGGTGAAGATGTCGCGCAGATTCTCGGCCATCTTGAGCGTGACGGTGCGGTTGGCGGCGATGACGCCGCCGAACGCCGACACCGGATCGCACTCGTGCGCGCGCAGGTGCGCGCTGGCGATGGGGTCCAGCGCCTGCGGGGCCGTCACGGCGATGCCGCACGGGTTGGCGTGCTTGATGATCGCGACGGCCGGCTTGACCATGTCGAACGCGGCGCGCAGGGCGGCATCGGCGTCGACGTAGTTGTTGTACGACATCTCCTTGCCCTGAAGCTGGGTGGCCTGGGCGATGCCGTGCCCGCCGATGCGGGTGTAGATCGCGGCGCGCTGGTGCGCGTTCTCGCCGTAGCGCAGCGTCGTCAGGCGCTCGGCCTTGATCGTCAGATGGCGGGGCAGGTCGCCCTCTTCGGCGATGGACTCCTCGGCGAACCAGGTCGCCACCGCGCGGTCGTACGCCGCAGTGTGGGCGAAGGCGCGCGCGGCGAGCTCCCTGCGCTGGGCGAGCGTGGTGCCGCCGGCTCCCAGCGCCTCGATGATCGCCGGGTAGGACTCGGGAGAGGTCACGATCGCGACGTTGGCGTAGTTCTTCGCCGACGCGCGGACCATCGCGGGTCCGCCGATGTCGATCTGCTCGACGACGTCGTCGCCCTGGGCGCCCGAGGCTACGGTCTCGACGAACGGATAGAGGTTGACCACGACGAGCTCGAAGGGCTGGATGCCGAGTTCTGCCAGCTGCCGCTCGTGGTCCTCGAGGCGCAGGTCGGCGAGCAGCCCGGCGTGGACGCTGGGGTGCAGCGTCTTCACGCGCCCGTCCAGCGACTCGGGGAACCCGGTCACCGCCGACACGTCGGTCACGGCGTGCCCGGCGTCGCGGATGGTCGCCGCCGTCGAGCCGGTCGAGACGATCTCGACGCCGGCGCCCGCGAGCGCCTCGGCGAGGGCGAGCAGGTCGGTCTTGTCGCTGACCGACACCAGCGCGCGCCGGATCGGGACCTCGTCGCGGCGGCGGTACGAGTCGGGGGCGTGGCGGGGTCCGGCCATGAGGGCTCTCCTGGGGCGTGAGGCGGGCGGGTCAGGGGGTGTGCGCGACGGCGTCGAGGTCGAGGTCGCCCGTGGCGATGCGGTGGACGACGTCGATGAGCAGCCGGCGCTCGACGGGCTTGATGCGCTCGTGCAGCGTGTGCTCGTCGTCGCCGGGCAGCACCGGCACGCGCTCCTGCGCGAGGATCGGGCCCGAGTCGACCCCGTTGTCGACGATGATGACGCTCGCCCCCGTCTGGGTCGCCCCGGCGTTGAGCGCATCGCGCACGCCGTGCGCGCCGGGGAATTCCGGCAGGTAGGCGGGGTGGGTGTTGATGATGCGCGGCGCGCGTGCGTCCACGAGCCCGGCGGGCAGCAGGCGCATGAGTCCGCTGAGCACGACCAGGTCGGGCTGCCACACGTCGAGCTGCTCGGCGAGTTCGGCGCCCCATTCCTCGCGGCTGTCGAAGCGCTCGTAGGGAACCATGAAGGTCGGGATGCCGTACTCCTCGGCGTGCGCGAAGCCGTCGGCCTCGCGATCGGCCCCCACGACGACGACGCGCGCCGGGTAGGCGGGGTCGGCCGCGGCGTCCAGGAGCGCCCGCATGTTGGAGCCTGCGCCAGAGATGAGGACGGCGACAGTCAGCATCCGGCCAGTCTACTGTCGTGGGCCTGCGCCGTCAGACGGGTGCTCCCCCGAGCCGAGGGGCTCCAGCGGCTGCGTCTCGTCGAAGGATCCGGGGCGCTCCAGCGGCTCGATCGGCTGCGTCTGGTCGAGCGGCTGCGTCTGGTCCAGCCACGGCGAGCGCCCGCTCGAGGCACTCGCAGGCGTCTGCGCCTGCGCGGGCTGCGGCGAATGCTCGCGGCGGCGCGGGGCGAGCAGCAGGATGCCGGCACCCACCGCGACCTCCAGCCCCACGGCGAGGGCGACCGGACCGGGTTCCGGCCCCACCTCGGCGAGGCGTCCGGGCCCGATCGATCCGGACGCGACGGCGGCGAGCAGCGCCCACGCGCCGCCGGCGACGAGGGCGATGCCGGCGGTGACGGCGAGGCGCGCGGCGATGGGGTCGTCGTCGTCGGCGCGGCGCAGCACGGGGCCGATGCCGCGGGCGACGGCATCCTTCTCGAAGGCGATCAGGCGAGACCGCGCGATCCAGCCGGCCAGCGCGCCGATGCCCACGGGGACGAGCGCCAGCAGCAGCAGCCAGGGCGACGTCGAGCCGGGGACGATCCCCAGGATCGGGATGCCGGGGACGACGCCCAGCTGCGTCGCCGCCGGCGACACCGACGAGCCGGCGCCGAGGGCGAATCCGGGTCCGGCGGCGAAGGCGAGACCCCACACCGCGAGGGTCGGAAGGTACGCGGCCTGCGCGAGTGTCAGCAGCGTCGCTCCGGCTGCGTCGACGTTGCCGGCCTGGAAGAGGGCGATCACCTCGGAGCCGCGCGTGAGGATGCCGACGGCGACGACGAGCGCGCCGAGCCCGAGCAGCCCTGTCACGGCGGCGGCGCCGCCGCGGGCCACGAGGGCGGGGACGTACCCCCAGCCGTGGGGCGAGCCCTCGATGTCGTCGCGCAGCCGGGCGACGGCGCCGGCGCCGGCTTCGCGCCACTCCGTGACGACCGCGCCGGCCAGGGCGGGGAGCGCGAACCACAGGACGGGGTACAGCGCCGCCTGCCACTGTTCGGTGCGGGCGACGGCGGTGGCGGAGGTGAGCGAGATCAGCGCGCTCAGGATGCCGGCGACCGCCGCGCCGGTCACGACCCCGGTGATCCACGCCTCGGCGCGCGACGCGCGGGCGCCCGAGCGGGCGGCGAAGATCGCGGTGAACGCGGCGAGGGCGAGCGGGGGGACCGAGACGACGAAGGTCTCGGCCGCCGGGTCGACGGCCACTTCGGTGGCGTAGACCGGCGCGAGGGCGAGGTCGAGCGGGACGCCGTGGCCGAGCTGCCAGATCGTCGCGGCCGCCGGCCACAGGCTCGTCCAGTCGGCGCCGCCGCCGAAGCCGAAGACCCACAGCAGGGTGAGCGGCGCGAGGGTCGCCGCGATGCCGACGGCCACCGCGATGGCGGCGTCGACGGCGGCAAGGAGGACGACGGTGAGGCGATGCATGCGCCATCGACCCTACTCGCGCCGTCGGCGGCCGCCGTCGCGGCGGGCCGGGCGGACGGCATCCGGTCGAGCGCGTGACGCCGGAGCGACTAACGTTCTTCGTCGGAGGTCCTTCATGAGCACTGCCCCGTCCCGCGCATCCGAGAACGTCGAGGCTCCCGAGCCCCGCAACGGCATCGATCGGTTCTTCGACATCACCCGGCGCGGTTCGACCGTTTCCGCCGAGGTGCGCGGGGGTGTCGTGACGTTCGTGACGATGGCCTACATCGTCATCCTGAACCCGATCATCCTGTCGGGCGGGGTCGATGTCGAGGGCGGCAGCCTGGGATTCGCGCAGGTGGCGGCCACCACCGCGCTGACCGCCGGCGTGATGACGGTGCTGTTCGGCCTGGTCACCCGCCTGCCGTTCGCCTTCGCGGCGGGGCTGGGGATCAACTCGTTCCTCGCGGTGTCGGTGGTGGGGCAGGTCACGTGGGCCGAAGCGATGGGGCTGGTCGTCATCAACGGCCTCATCATCGTGCTGCTGGCGGCGACCGGGTTGCGCCGCATGATCTTCGATGCGGTGCCGATCCAGCTGAAGCTTGCGATCACCGTGGGGATCGGGCTCTTCATCGCCTTCATCGGGTTCGTCGACGCGGGGCTGGTCACCGCGACGGGTGCGGGGTCCCCGCCGGTGGGCCTCGGGGTCGACGGCTCGGTCAGCACCGTGCCGACCCTCGTGTTCGTGTGCACGCTGCTGCTGACGGGGGTGCTGGTCGCCCTGCGGGTGAAGGGCGGCATCCTGCTGGGCCTCGTGGCGGGCACGGTGGCGTCGCTCATCATCGAGGCGATCTGGAACCTCGGGCCGAAGTTCGACGGCGACCAGGTCAACCCCGGGGGATGGGGACTGTCGGTGCCCGAGATCCCGGCGTCGCTGGTGAGCGTCCCCGACCTGTCGCTGCTCGGCCAGGTGTCGTTCGGCTCGTTCGAACGAATCGGAGTGCTCGCCGCGCTCATGCTCGTCTTCACCCTGGTGTTCACCAACTTCTTCGACGCGATGGGCACGATGACCGGCCTGTCGAAGGAGGCGGGTCTCGCGGACGCGAAGGGCGACTTCCCCCGGATCCGCTCGGCGCTCGTGGTCGAGGGCGTCGGCGCGGTCGCGGGCGGGCTGACGTCGAGCTCGTCCAACACGGTGTTCATCGAGTCCGGAGCGGGCATCAACGAGGGCGCCCGCACGGGCCTCGCCAACGTCGTCACGGGCGTGCTGTTCCTGGTCGCGATGTTCTTCACGCCGCTGGTGTCGGTGGTGCCGACCGAGGTCGCCGCGGCGGCCCTCGTCATCGTGGGCGCGTCGATGATGGCCCAGATCCGGCACATCGACTTCTCGGACTTCTCGGTGCTGCTGCCGGTCTTCCTGGCCGTGACGGTCATGCCCCTGACGTACTCGATCGCCAACGGCATCGGCGCGGGCTTCATCGCGTGGGTGGTGCTGCGCTCGCTCTCGGGCAAGGCGCGACAGATCAGCCCCCTGCTGTGGATCGTCGCCGCCGGCTTCGTGCTGTACTTCGCCCGCGGTCCGCTCGAGGCGCTGCTCGGATGAGTCGGGGTCGTTTCGCGCGCTGACCCGCGAGCGCGGTAGCGGCGAGGGCCGTCGTGGCGGGGGTGCCGGGCGTGGCGGGCGTGGCGGGCGTGGCTGGCGTGCGGGTTTCGCCCGGCGTGCCCGCTTGCGGGCGTGCCGTCTCGCCCGAGGCAGCCGGCCTCCCCGGCGGGCCTCCCCGGCGTACCCAAAGGGCTTTCGACGTTTCTTTATTTGGCCATTGAACTTCCCGCTCACAAGCCCCTGACGCCGCCGGTCCAGCTGTCGGATACGCCATTGAACTTCCCGTTCACACAGTCTGTGGCGGCGCCCGTCCAGCTGCCGGATACGGCGATGAACTTCATGCTCACATGGCACGGGCAGGCGGACGTGTGATCGCGCGCCCCGCGCGCCGGACGGGTCCTCCCCCGCCCTCCGCGAGCACCACGGGCGCCCACACGCACCGCGTGCCCACCAAGGGTGAGCGGGAAGTTCATCGCCCGATGCCGAATATCGCGACGGGCAACCCCCACACGCACCGCACCCTCATCACCCGTGTGAGCGGGAAGTTCATCGCCCGATGCAGAACATTGCGACGGGCAACCCCCACACGCACCGCACCGTCACCACCCGTGTGAACGGGAAGTTCATCGCCGAATACAGAATGTTGGATCGGGAAACACCACGCACAACACGCCTACCAACCGTGTGAGCGGGAAGTTCAATGCCGAATCCAGAACATGTCATCGCACGACCAGACCACCAGCGCACGACACCCTCAGCGCAGCGGCGTCCAGCCCGGCGGCAGCGGTCCGTCGACGTCGGCACGCTCGCGGTCGACCGCGGCAGACCACCCCTGGGCGGCGTCGACGGCGTCGAACCCGCCGCGGGCGACGCGGAAGCCGACGTCGTCGTGATGCATCCGCGGGGCCCCGCCGCGCCGCGCCGACGCGCGCACGCTCCACGCGTCATCGGCGAAGCCGCCGCCGCGGAACACTCGGTAGTCCGCGTACCGCGCAGGATCCAGCAGATCCCAGCACCACTCCCAGACGTTGCCGAGCGTGTCGAAGAGACCGTTGAGATTCGGAAGCTTCCCGCCGACGTCCTGCGGGGACGTCACGCCGTCGGCGCTCGTCCACGCGATGTCCGCGAGCGGGCCGTAGTGGGCGCCCGTCGAACCGGCGCGGCACGCATGCTCCCACTCGGCCTCGGTCGGAAGGCGGAAGCCGTCGGCATCGACGTGCCACGTCACCTCCTCGCCGTCGAACGTGTACGCGGGGTCGAGCCCCTCCCACTCCGATGCGGCGTTGCAGAAACGGATCGCGCGCAGCCAGCTCACGTCGGTCGCGGGACGCCGCGGGCGCGTCGCCGGCTCGCCCAGCAGCTCGGCGAGCTGCTCCTGCGTGACCGGGAACACCCCGATCTCGAACTGCTCGAGCGCGACGCTCCAGCGCACCTTGCGACGGGCGTCGTGCAGCGTGACCGAGCCGGCACCGATCGACCTCAGCTCGATGTCGGCCACCGGGATCGGATCAGTCCTGCGGCTCGAGGACGAACACGGCGATCTGCCGGTCGGTGCGCGTCTGGTACGCGTCGTAGTCGGGCCACACCGCGCTCGCGCGCTCCCACCACGCGGAGCGCTCGTCGCCGGACAGCTCCCGCGCGACATAGTCGCGCTTCACGGCGCCGTCCTGCAGCTCGACCAGCGGATGCCGGCGCATGTTCTCGGCCCACTTCGGCTCGTCCGGCGCGCCGCCCTTCGACGCGACGACCGCGTAGCGCCCGTCGTGCTCGACACGCATCAGCGCCGTCTTGCGCAGCGCGCCCGTCTTCGCGCCGACCGTCGTCAGCACGATGATCGGCACGCCACGCAAGAGGTTCCCCTCGCGTCCACCCGAGGCCTCGAAGACCTCCGCCTGCTTGCGCGCCCACTCGGACGTGGACGGCTTGTACTCTCCGGTCAACGGCATGCGTCCACGATAACGGCGCACGCGACGACGAAGGGCGGATGCCGGGGGCTCAGGCCCCGGAATCCGCCCTCACGTACTGGCGTTACAGCGACTCGATGATCTCGCGCATCAGGGCGGCGGTCTCGGACGGCGTCTTGCCGACCTTCACGCCGGCGGCCTCGAGGGCCTCCTTCTTGGCCTGCGCGGTGCCCGCCGAGCCCGAGACGATGGCGCCGGCGTGGCCCATGGTCTTGCCCTCGGGAGCGGTGAAGCCGGCGACGTAGCCGACAACGGGCTTGGTCACGTTGGCCTTGATGAACTCGGCTGCGCGCTCCTCGGCGTCGCCGCCGATCTCGCCGATCATCACGATCGCCTTCGTGTCGGGGTCCGCCTCGAACGCCTCGAGGGCGTCGATGTGGGTGGTGCCGATGACCGGGTCGCCGCCGATGCCGATGGCGGTCGAGAAGCCGAGGTCGCGCAGCTCGAACATCATCTGGTAGGTCAGCGTGCCCGACTTCGACACCAGGCCGATCGGGCCCTTGCCGGTGATGTTGGCGGGCGTGATGCCCACGAGCGACTCGTCCGGGGTGATGATGCCGGGGCAGTTCGGTCCGATGATGCGGGTGGTGTTGCCCTTGGACTTCGCGTACGACCACGCCTCGGCGGTGTCGCCGATCGGGACGCCCTCGGTGATGACGACCAGCAGCGGGATCTGCGCGTCGATGGCCTCGATCATCGCGGCCTTGGTGAAGGCGGCGGGGACGAAGGCGATCGACACGTCGGCACCGGTCTTCTCCATCGCCTCGGCGACCGAGCCGAACACGGGCAGCTCGACGCTGTTGCCGTCCTTGTCCTTGTGCAGCACCGTGGTGCCGGCCTTGCGCGCGTTGACGCCGCCGACGACCTGCGTGCCGGCCTTCAGCATCAGCGCGGTGTGCTTGGTGCCCTCGCCGCCGGTGATGCCCTGGACGATGACCTTGGAGTTCTTGTCAAGGAAGATCGACATGTTTCTTGGTTCCTATCCGGGTCAGGCGTTGGCGAGCTCGGCGGCCTTGTCGGCGCCCTCGTCCATGGTCGCGGCGAGGGTCACCAGCGGGTGACCGGCATCCTGGAGGATCTTGCGCCCCTCGTCGACGCGGTTGCCGTCGAGGCGGACGACGAGCGGCTTCGAGGCGGTCGAGCCCAGCTCGGCGAGCGCGCCCACGATGCCCTTGGCCACCGCGTCGCACGCGGTGATGCCGCCGAAGACGTTGACGAACACCGACTTCACCTGCGGGTCGCCGAGGATGACGTCCAGGCCCGCGGCCATGACCTCGGCCGAGGCGCCGCCGCCGATGTCGAGGAAGTTGGCGGGCTTCACGCCGCCGTGCTTCTCGCCGGCGTAGGCGACGACGTCGAGGGTCGACATGACCAGGCCCGCGCCGTTGCCGATGATGCCGACCTCGCCGTCGAGCTTGACGTAGTTGAGGTCGTTCTCCTTGGCCTTCGCCTCGAGCGGGTCGGCGGCGTCCTTGTCCTCGAGCAGAGCGTGCGAGGCGTGGCGGAACTCGGCGTTCTCATCCAGCGTGACCTTGCCGTCCAGGGCGATGATGTCGCCCTCCTCGGTCTGGACCAGCGGGTTGACCTCGACGAGGGTGGCGTCCTCGCCCTTGTACACGGCGAAGAGCTTGACGAAGACGTCGGCGACCTTGGGGGCGAGCTCGTCGTCGAAGTTCGCCGCGCGCGCGATCTCGAGCGCCTTGGCTTCGTCGATGCCGGTCAGCGGGTCCACCTCGATGCGGGCGAGCGCCTCGGGCTTCTCGACGGCCAGCTGCTCGATCTCCATGCCGCCCTCGACCGAGCACAGCGACAGGTACGAGCGGTTGGCCCGGTCCAGCAGCACCGAGAAGTAGAACTCCTTGGCGATGCGGGCGCCGGCGGCGACCATCACGCGCTTGACGACGTGGCCCTTGATGTCGAGGCCGAGGATGGCCTGAGCGGCCTCGAACGCCTCGTCCGGGGTCTTGGCGACCTTGACGCCGCCGGCCTTGCCGCGGCCGCCGGTCTTGACCTGGGCCTTGACGACGACGACTCCGCCGAGCTTCTCAGCGGCGGCCTTTGCTTCTTCAGGGGTGTCCGCGACGATGCCGGCGAGCACCGGCACCTCGTACTTCTCGAACAGATCGCGTGCCTGGTACTCGTAGAGATCCACGTGCAGTCCTTCGCTGTGGCGAATGGCGCCAGCGTCAGCGCCGGTTTGTCTTGACGTCGAGAGATTTCGACCGCGACCAGCCTACTACCGCCGAGGACGGCCGCGAGACCAGCGATGTCATCCCAGCCGGGGCAGATCGTGCAACGCCGGCCCCTCGATGCGGGTGCCGTCGGGGGCGAACCGCGACGCGTGCAGCGGGCAGTCCCACGTGCATTCGGCGTCGTTCCACGACAGCACGCCCCCCAGGTGCGAGCACACGGCGCTCACCGCGCGCGTCGTGCCGTCGACCGTCGAGATGCCCACCGGCTGGGCGCCGCGATGCGCCACGACCCCCTCGCCTTCGGCCGGGCGGTCGATGGGGACCGTGGTGCGCTGCGCGCCGACCCAGCGGGATGCCGCCTCCCACCCCACGCGGATGTTCTCGGCGCCGCCGCGGCCCAGGTCGGCGGGCACGGTGAGCCGGTGGGCGATGACCGACATCCACCGCGGACGCTCCCGCCAGGGCACGCGGCGGATCTCGGCACTCAGCCGGAGCGCCGCGGCAGGGCCGTTGGACAGCCCCCACTTGCCGAATCCGGTGGCGAAGCGGATGCGGCCGAGGCTGCGCGGAAGCACGCCGACGAACGGGACGAGGTTGTGCGACTCGTAGTCCTGCGCCGACCATGACGTCACCGGTTCGGCCCCCGGGAAATGCCGCCGGGTCCACGCGACGATCTCATCGACGTGGGACCGCTCCGACACCACGCGCCCCACCGGATGACCGTGGCCGCCGACGATCAGCTGTGCGGCATCGGCCGGCCCATCGTCGGCCGTGACGGACCGGATCGAGCGAGCCGGGGTGTCCACGGATAGATAGAGGCCGTCCGGCACCTCGCCGTCATAGGCGAAGGCGACGCAGTAGGAGCGCAGGCCGCGGGTCTTGGCGAAGTACAGCCCGCGATCGAGGATCGCCGCTCCCGTCGCCAGGACGATGCTGTCGGCCGAGAGCGAGCCGTCGGCCGTCTCGACCGATGGCGTCGGCACCGCGTGCACCCTCGTGACGCGGGCGCCCGTGTGCAGCGTCCCGCCCGCGTCGAGGAACGCGCGGGCGAGCGCCCCCGCGAGCCGGCCGGGGTCGAGGGCGATCTGGTCGTCGAGGGCCACGGCGTCGACGAGGGGGAAGGGCGTGGGGGATCCGGCATCCGTCATCACCCGACGCACGGGCAGGCCTGCCTCGAGCGCGGCGGCCGCCTCAGCCTCGACGCACGGCACCCCGTGCGTGCTCTGGGCGTAGGAGTACGCGATGCGGCGGCTCGTCGGGACGCCCGCCTCGGCGGCGAAGGACGTCAGCCATTCCGCTCCGTCGCGGTTGGCGTCCACGTAGGCGCGGACGAGGGATGCCGGGTGGTGCCGGCGCAGGTTCGACAGCACGCACCCCTGCATCAGGGACAGCTTGCCGGTGTTCGACCCGGTCGCCAGGTGCGCGACCTGCTCCGCCTCGACGACGGCGACGTCGATGCCGTCCCGCTGGAGCATGAGCGCCGTGCACAGCCCCGTGATCCCCGCGCCGACGACGACGACGTCGTGTTTCGCGCCGGCTTCGAACGGCCGGCCCTGCAGGGCGTCGGCGTCGAGCGATGCGGGGCGAGGCCACAGTGCGTCCATCAAGTCAGTGAACCGTCACGGCCCGGACGGCTGTAGTGGGTTGACAGCCGTGGGGGCTGATGACAAAGCGCCTGATCGCTAGGCTCGTCCCCGTGACAGCCGAGGCACCTTCTCCTCCCGCCGGGCATGCGGCGGTCGTCAGCGCGGCACTCGAGCTGTTCGTCACGCGCGGGTTCGACCAGACGTCGGTCGAGCAGATCGCGCAGGCGGCGGGAGTGTCGCGCTCGACGTTCTTCCGGCAGTTCGGGGGAAAGGACGACGTGGTCTTCGTCGACCACGAGCTGCTGCTGGACCAGCTGCGGGAGTTCCTGTCCGAACCTCACGACAACCCGTGGGCCGCGGTGTGCGAGGCCTCGATCCGCGTGTTCAGCCACTTCGCCGCCGATCCTGAGCTCGCGCGCCGCCGATATGCCGTGGTGCGCGAGGTGCCGGCGCTGCGCGAGCGCGAGATCGTGACCGTGTTCCGCTACGAGCGGCTCTTCGACGACTACCTGCGCCGCGCCCTGCCCGGCATCGACCCGCTGGACGCCGTCGGCTTCGCCGCGCTGGTCACAGCCGTGCACAACCATGTGCTTCGCCAGCTGCTGCGCAGCCCCAAGCGCGTGCCGGTCTCGACCCTGCGGCGAGCGCTCGACGGCGCGATGCGCCGCTTCGGCGTCCTCGATCCGGCCGATCCGGCGGACGACGACGTGGTCGTGGCGGTCTTCCCCAAACGGATGCCGCGGGCCGAGGTCGCCCGCCGGCTGCAGGAGCACCTCGACGCCGACTGACCTGCGCCGGACCCGCGTGATACGCAGTCCCAGCATTTGCGACATCCAGTTCCGTTACACTGCGGGCATGAGCGCGTTCACGCCCGTCCCCGGCCAGCAGGTGGAGTCCTACGACCTGACCGCGGCCCTCGACACCGACTACTACGCCGTCTTCGCCGATCTGAGCGACGGCGAGCGCGACGCGTGGCGGCGGGCGCGGACGTTCGTCGACGAGATCCTCCCGGTCATCGACGAGCACTGGGACCGCGGCGAGTACGACACGGCCTTCGCGCGGCGGATGGGCGAGCTCGACCTCTTCACCGACGGCATCGAACACGAGGGGCTGACGCACCTGTCGCCGCTGGCGGCGGGCCTGGTCAACATGGAGATCTCGCGCGGCGACGGCTCGATGGGCACGATCCTCGCCGTCCAGGGCGGGCTCGCCCTGCGCACCCTGGCCCTGTTCGGCAGCGACGCCCAGAAGGAGCAGTACCTGCAGCCTCTTGCCCGCGGCCAGGTCCTGGGCTCCTTCGCGCTCACCGAGCCCGACCACGGATCGGACTCCGTCTCGCTCGAGACCCGCGCCGCCCGGCAGCCGGACGGCTCCTGGGTGCTGGACGGGGCCAAGAAGTGGATCGGCAACGGCGCCTCGGGCGGCGTCACCTTCGTGTGGGCGCGGGTCGTCTCGCCCGGCGCCGAGGACGACGGCGCGGTGCGGTGCTTCGCCGTCCCGCAGGACACCCCCGGCTACGTCGGCGAGCCGATCCTCGGCAAGGCGTCGCTGCGCGCCATCCACCAGGCCCACATCACGCTCACCGGCGTCCGGCTTCGCGCCGACGCACTCCTTCCCGGTGCGAAGACGTTCAAGGATGCCGCCACGGTGCTGTACTCGACGCGCTCGGGTGTCGCGTGGTCGGCGCTCGGGCACGCGACCGCGTGCTACGAGGCCGCCCTGCAGTACTCCCAGCAGCGCGTGCAGTTCGGCAAGCCGCTGGCGAAGTTCCAGATGGTGCAGGAGCGGCTCGCCCAGATGCTCGAGGAGCTCACCGCGATGCAGCTGTACTGCCGCCACCTCGCCGACCTCGAGGCCGCCGGCGGCCTGCGTCCCACGCAGGCGTCGCTCGCGAAGTACCACAACACCCGCGCCGCACGCCGGATCGCCGCCACCGCACGCGACCTGCTCGGCGGCAACGGCATCCTGCTGCGATACCGCGTGATGGCGCACATGGCCGACATCGAGGCGATCCACACCTACGAGGGGACCGAGAGCGTGCAGGCGCTGCTCATCGGCCGGGACATCACCGGCATGAGCGCCTTCGCCTGACCGTGCGCCCCTAGCGGCTCGGCGTGCCGGGACGCAAGGCGCGACCGGCGTCGGGGCCGAGGGCTACTGTCGCAGGCATGGGACTGTTCCGCCGCACCGACGACCGCCCCGAATCGCCCGCGTCCGTCGCGCTGGGCATCCCCGCCGTCCGCCTGTGGAGCGACGGCTTCGGAAAGCTTGCGACCCGCTCGTTGCAGGTGCTGATCGTCGTCGCCCTGGCGACCCTGATGATCTTCGGCATCCGCCAGCTCACCCTCGTGACGATCCCGCTCGTGATCGCCCTCATCCTCGCGTGCGCGTTCCACCCCGTCATGGCGTTCATGCGCCGGCGCGGCGTGCCGTCGGCCCTCGCCACCGTCCTCACGCTGCTGTCGATCGTGCTGCTGCTGACGGGCGTCGGCTGGCTGATCGTGTGGGCCGTGCGCGACCAGTGGGACGAGCTGTACGCCCAGGCGCAGACCGGCCTGCAGTCGGTGGTGGAGTGGGCGCAGAACCTGCCCTTCGCCCCCACGCAGCAGCAGCTGGACGAATGGCTGCAGGCGGTGACGGACTTCCTCACCAGCGCCCAGTTCGGATCGGGCGCCCTGGCGGGCGTGAACGCGGTGGTCAACTTCGTCACCGGCTTCATCCTGATGGTGACGATCCTCTTCTTCTTCCTGAAGGACGGCCCCCGCATGTGGGAGTTCCTCCTGCGGCCCTTCCGCGGTGAGGACTACGCCCGTGCGCGCCGCATCGGCGACAAGACCGTCACCGTCCTCGGCTCGTACGTGCGCGGCACCGCGACCGTCGCGGCGGTCGATGCCGTCGGCATCCTGATCGGTCTTCTCATCCTGCAGGTGCCGCTGGCGATCCCGCTCGCCGTGCTGGTGTTCCTGCTCGCCTTCATCCCGATCGTCGGTGCGACCCTCGCCGGCATCCTCGCGGCGCTGGTGGCGCTCGTCGCCAACGGCTGGGTGAACGCGCTGTTCGTGGTGGGCGTGGTCGTGCTCGTCAACCAGCTCGAGGGCAACTTCCTGCAGCCGGTGCTGATGGGACGGTCGATGAAGCTGCACGCCTTCGTGATCCTGGTCGCCCTGACCGTGGGCACGGTGCTCGGCGGCATCGTCGGGGCCATCCTCGCCGTCCCGCTCGCCGCCGCGGCGTGGGGCGTGATCCAGGTGTGGGACGGTCCCGGCACGCCGGCGCGCTGGGCGCGCCCCAAGCGCGCCGAACTCGCGAAGGAGTGACCCGTGACCTACGTGATCCCCGCGCCGATGCTGGCGAAGTCCGTTCCCGAGGTCCCCGGCCCCGACGCCGTCGCGGGCGGGGTGAGCTACGAGCCGAAGTGGGACGGCTTCCGGGCGCTGGTGTCGTGGGACGGCGAGAGCGTCGAGATCGGCTCCCGCGGGGCGAAGCCGCTCACCCGCTACTTCCCCGAACTCGTCGAGGCCTTCGCGCGGCTGCTCCCCGAACCGTGCCTGCTCGACGGCGAGGTCGTCGTCCCCCGGGGCGAGGCCGGCGCGCAACGCCTGGACTGGGACTCGCTCACCCAGCGGATCCATCCCGCCGCCTCGCGGGTGGCCATGCTCGCCGAGACCACCCCGGCGATGTTCATCGCCTTCGATCTGCTCGCCCGCGGCGACCGCGATCTGCAGCCGGCGCCCTTCCGCGAGCGGCGGGAGCAGCTGGTCGCCCTCGTGTCCGGCCTGCCGCACCCGATCCACGTCACCCGCACGACGACGGATGCCGCGACCGCCCGCCGCTGGCTGAGCGAGTTCGAGGGCGCAGGGCTCGACGGCGTCGTGGCCAAGCCGCTCGAGCAGCCGTACGCGCCCAACAAGCGGACGATGTTCAAGATCAAGCACGCACGCACCGCGGATGTCGTGGCGCTCGGCTACCGCGTCCACAAGTCCGGGCGCGGCGTCGGGTCACTGCTGGTCGGGCTGTACGACGACGAAGGCCGGCTCCACAACGTGGGCGCCGTGTCGGCGTGGAGCGACAAGCGGCGCCTGGAGCTCGTGGACGAACTGGCGCCGCTGGTCGAGACGGACTCCTCGGGCGACGCGGTCACCGGCGAGGGCGAGAAGTCCCGCTTCTCGGCACCGGACCGGGACTCGTCGTTCGTGAAGCTGCGCCCCGAGCGGGTGCTCGAGGTCCGCTACGACCAGCTCGAGAAGCACCGGTTCCGCCACACCGTGCAGTTCGAGAGGTGGCGACCCGACCGCGACCCCGCGTCGTGCCGGTACGACCAGCTCGAATCGGTGTCGGCCTACGACGTCGGAGCGGTGCTGGAGTGAGGCCGCCCGCGCCTGCCGACCCCGGGCATCGCCCGGCCCGGCCCGGGCGTCACAGCAGGACGAGCACCTGGGCGAGAAGGATCTTCACCACCATCGCCGCCGGGTACACCAGGCTGTAGCCGAGCGCGACGCGCACGTCGTAGCCGGTGCGGCCGTTGGCGAAGGCGAGGATCGCCGGATTGGTCTGCGCCCCGCCGATGAGCCCCGACAGCCGCGTCCCGCCGATGCGGAACACGTGCCGCATCAGCAGGTACGTGCCGAGCATCACGACGGTCGTCACCACCGCTCCCAGCAGCAGCAGCCGGACGACTTCGCCCGACACGATCGCCGCGATGATGAGCGAGCCGGCCTTCGTGCCCGCGTAGGCGAGGAAGATCAGCAGGCCGACCTCGGCCAGCACGGTGGCCGCCGTGTGCGGCAGCGACACCAGCACCGGGCCGATACGCGTGACGCGGCCGAACACGAGACCCACCACGAGTGCCCCGGCGGCGAAGCCGAGACTGAACTGCCCGCCGCCGGGCAGCGGCACCTGGATCGAGCCGAGAAGCAGCCCGAGGGCGAGCCCCAGGCCGAGGGCGACCGGGTTGATGTCCGACAGGCCGCGCTCGGAGTCCCCGAGGTGGGCGGTGACGGCCTTCAGTTCGGATGCCGGGCCCACGACCCGCAGCCGATCGCCGAGGTGCAGCACCAGGTCCGGCGAGCCGACGAGGTCGACGTCGCCGCGCCGGACCCGGATGATGCTGGCGCCGTACCGCTCGCGCAGCCCCAGACTGCCGATCGTGCGGCCCGCCAGGCGCGGATCCGACAGGATGATCCGGCGGTAGTCCAGCACCGTGCGGTCGCGCACGAGGTCGATCGCCGACGTGTGTCCGAGCTCGGTCGCGACGGCGTCGACCTTGTCCTTCGGGCCGACGACGTTGACGACCGCGCCGGGAGGCAGGGGGGTGTCGGGCCAGACGGGCTGCGGGTCTCCCCCGCCCTTGGGCCGCAGGCGCGAGAAGGCGACGGCGTCCCCGTAGCGCCGGGCGAGATCACCCGCGGTGGGCATCGCGGCGGTGTCGACCCGCACGGGCTTGTCCACGATCGCCGCGGGCGCGTCGGTATCGCCCGCCCGGTGGCGGAGCGCGAGCGCCGCCACGGCCATGGCCCCGAGGACGCCGAAGACGTACGTGCTGGCGTAGCCGATCGTCGCCTGCGGGTCGCCCCCGGTGGCCGCCAGTGCCGGGGTGTTTGTGAGGGACCCGGCGAACGATCCAGCGATGGTGAGCGGCGGGACACCGAGGGCGGTGCCGAGGAAGAAGGCGATCGCCGCGCCGACCAGCAGCAGCGCGGTCACCACGAGCATGAGCGGATACGCCGTGCGCAGCGCGTTGAAGAACCCGGGTCCGGCGATGATGCCGGTGCAGAAGGCGAAGAGCACCAGCCCGGCATCCCCGATCGGCGGCGGGATGGCGATCACCACCCCCTGCGACACGCCCCACGCCGTCACCCCGATCGCGGCGAACAGCACCGCGACGGCGCCGAGCGACACTCCTGCCACCCGCACCCGGCCGACGGCGGCGCCGAGGCCGATCAGAGCGAACAGCACGATCACCGGCTGCGCGGCGAGGAACTCGAACACCGCCGTCACGTCGTCTCCTGCGCCGCGGCATCCTCGCCGCCGTCTTTGCGCGCGCGGCTGGGCTGCACCCGCGGCGGCTCCCCCGGCATCTTGGGGAACTCCGGCGGGAAGGGCAGTTCGCCGAGCCCGGCGTCCAGGTCGCGCTGCCACCACTCCAGCAGGGTGTCGATCCGGCCCGGCTCGCGGAGCAGTCCCGCCCACGGATCGCCGACGTCGGCGAGGCGCTGGGGCACGGTGCGCACGGTGAACGCGGACGGGTCGACCCCGGGCAGCTCGTCCCACGTGAGGGGCGTCGACACCGTCGCCGCCGGCAGCGCGCGCGGACTGTACGCGCCGGCCATCGTGCGGTCGCGGTTGGCCTGGTTGAAGTCGAGGAAGATGCGCCGGCCCCGCTCCTCCTTCCACCAGTTCAGGGTGACCTTGTCCGGCATCCGCCGTTCGAGCTCGCGCCCGGCGGCGATGACGGCGTGGCGGACGTCGAGGAACTCGTGCGTCGGCTCGATCGGGCAGAACACGTGGATGCCGCGGTTCCCGCTCGTCTTGAGGAACGCCGTCAGCCCCGCCTCGGCGAGGACGTCGCGCAGCGCGGGGGCCACCGCCGCGGCATCCGCGAAATCCGTGCCCGGCTGCGGATCCAGGTCGATCCGCAGCTCGACCGGGCTGTCGGTGTCTGCCGTGAGCGAGGCCCAGGGATGGAAGACCACCGTGTTCATCTGCGCCGCCCACACCACGGCGGCGGGTTCGGTCAGCACGATCTGCGGATGCCGGCGCCCGCTGTTGTAGCGCACCGTCACCGTGCGGACGTAGTCCGGGGCGCCTTTCGGCGGGTTCTTGGAGTAGAACCGCTCGCCGTGGACCCCCTCGGGAAACCGCTCCAGCGACACCGGCCGGTCGCCGTTGGCCGCCAGGAACGGCCCGGACACGGCGAGGAGGTACTCGGCGAGCTCGTGCTTGGTGATCCCGAGCTCGGGCCACAGCACGCGGTTCGGGCTGGACAGCCCCACCTCGCGGTCCCCGTCGGGGCCGGGGATGGTGAGGGTGATGCGTTCCGGGGCCATGGTTTCACGCTAGACCAGCGCGGCCGCCCCCGTCAGCGGGCTCGCGAGCGGATCCGGGGTCGCGGTCGTGCGTGCGTGAGGCATGCGGCATGCGGAATGACGACCCGGTCGCGCGAGGGTGAACATCTCGGGAACAGCAGGCGGACCGGGCGTCCGAGCCGGATGCCGCTTGTTAGAACGGTCGAATGGTCATCCGCGGGCGAGGTCGCCTCATCGCGATCGACGTCGCCGCCCCGCGGAGCCGCCGCGCGGTCGAGGTCGTCGATGCGGTTCGGCGCGCCGCCGAGACGGCGGGGTTCCGGCTCGCCGCAGCCGGCGACCCCGTCGCCGCGCGGGTGCGGGTGCGACCCGGAGTCTCGGGCGTCGAGGTGCGCATCACCCTCACCGACCCCGCGGCACGCCCGGGAGCGGGTGTCATCGGCGCGGACGACGCCGCCGCGATCCGCCTGGCCGTGCACCACCTCGCCGCCCTCGGGCACCGGCGGATCGCGCTGGCCTTCGACGCCGATGCCGCCGAGGGGCCCCTGCGCCGCGCGGCCTACATCGATGCGATGGCCTCGCTCGGGCTCGGGCGCAGCAGCATGCTCCTCGGTCCCGCAGACATCGGCGAGGCACTGACCGGGTCCGCCGGCGGGACCTCGCCGGCCGCCGCGGATGCGACGGCGGGAACTGCCCCGGGCGCCGCGGCGCCCACAGCGCTGTGCGCGGCGGACGCGGCATCCGTTCATGCCGTGCAGAGCGCGACGGCCGCCGGCGCGCCGCCGGTGAGCGTGGTCGCGTGCGAGAGCGACGACGAGTCGCTGGCACGCGTGGACGTGCGCATCGACGAGGTCGCCCGGCGGGCGCTCGAGCTGCTGGCCACCATGCTGGTGGGCGACTGGCCGCGCACCGAGACCGTCAGCCCTGTGCTGCGACCCGGCCCCTCGGCCGTCGCGGCGCCCGGCTGGACGGTGCCGGCCCTCGCGACGCTCAGTCGGTGAGGGCGAGCAGGGGTGCGAGGTCGTCGCGACGCAGTCGCAGCCAGGGGCCGCGCGGGTCGACGACGATGCCGGTCAGCCGCTCGTCCGAGAACAGCGACTTGGCCAGCTGCGCGGCCGTGATGGGCGCCGCCTGGTCGCCCCGGCCGCCGGCCACCACCTCGAGCGGGTGCGAGTACACCTCGAGATAGCGCGACCCGTCGGCCTGGCGCGACTCGGCGACCCCGATCGGACCGTCTTCACCGGCACGGTTGACCGCGACCCAGAGCGGCGCGTGGGTGAGCGCCTCGGCCACGCGCGCGGCGGTCTCGGGGGTGCGCTCCCCCGCGAGCAGCGTCTTGATGGTCAGCTGCTCGTCGAAGGTCTCGACCATCTTCGTCAGCAGCGCGGTCGGCAGGACCGCGCGGGCGGGCGCCGACGCGTGATCGAGGATCAGGCCGTCGTACTTCGCCGACAGCACGTGCCGGATGACGGCGAGCACCGGCTGGCCCATCGCGGACGTGCTGGTGTCGCCGTCGGCGCGCACGCTCGCCTGGAGCGCGGCGCCATTGCTGTAGGCGAGGGCGAACCGCTTGTCGTTGATCGTGGCGACGGCCAGGGGCAGGTTCTTGCCCTCGGCGATCAGACTGCGGGCATCGCCCTGGACCCGCAGGAACAGGTGGCCCTGGAGGAGCTGCCGTGCGACGTTCATCAGGTCCACGCCGTCCGGGGAATCCGGAAGGTTCGCCAGCGTCTTGGCCACGAGCGCGTTGTCGCGCAGCCCCGGGATGGTCTCGGTGGGTGCCGGCGGCAGCTCGGGAGCCTGCGAGCGCGGGCGCGGCGCGGCCGGGGGGGCGGGCTGCGCGGCAGGCGGCGCCGCCGGGGGCTTGCCGTACGTCGAGACCGAGATGCCGACCTGCGGCACCGCCTCACCGGGCTGCTCGGTGTCGGCCGCGGCGTCCTGGGTGGCGAGTCCCGCGGCCTGGTCGGCGGCCTGGACCGGGGCGGTCTGAGCCGCCGTGTCCGCGGGCTGGTCCGGGGTGGCCGCGTCCGGGGCCGCCTGGTCCGGGGCGGTCGCTCGGTCCTCGGCCGGAGCCGCCGCATCGTCGCGCGAGCGCTTGCCGCGAGAGAAGATTCCCATCGTTCGAGCCTAGCCCCGCCCTGCGTTCAGAACTCCACCGATCCGGCAGCCGCAGCAGCACTCACCCGCCCGCGCGGCCGCTCCCGCCCCGATCCCGTGGAGTTCTGAACCGGCCCGGCGCCGAGGTCGGCCGGCCGGACGCCGAAGCCGGCCGGCCGGTGGGGGCGCTCCGCGTTGGAGCACCCCCACCACGCCTCAGACCTTGGCCTTGCGGTAGCCCGCCGAGATCGCCGCGGACTCGGTGCGGAAGCATTCCTCGGGCTGGGTCACGTCGTAGTACCGCTGGCCGGGCACGTGGTAGATCCAGGAATTCTGGTTGCCCTTGATCGGCGCCCAGGACGGGCAGTTGTACAGGCTGATGGGCGCGGTCCTGCTCGCGTAGCCGACGGTCGCCGACGCCGCCGACGTCCGCGAGATCGTGGCGTAGCCCGACAGACGGCCGGTGACCTTGACGGTGATCCGCTTTCCGGCGTGCGCCGAGGTGAGCTTCAGGCTCGATCCGGTCGCGCCCGAGATCGCGGTGCCGTTCGCGTACCACTGGTACGCGAAGGACGTGCCCGAGGTCCACGTCCCGCGGTTGACGGTCAGAGTCTGGGTGACCAGCGCCGTGCCCGAGATGCTCGGCGTCGAGGCGCGGAGGATCTTCGCCGTCGGCGACGACGTCAGCGACACCGTCGCGTACCCCGACAACCGCCCGGTGACCCGGACCGTGATCTGCTTGTGCTCGGTGCTCGACGAGAGCCGGTAGCTCGACCCGGTCGCCCCCGAGATGGCGGTCCCGTTCGCGAACCACTGGTACGCGAAGGTGGTTCCGGTGGTCCACGTCCCGCGCTTGGCGGTCAGGGTCGCCCCCACCGCGCGCGTCCCCGAGATCGACGGCGTGACCGCGGTGGCCACCTTGCCCGACACCGCAGAGGTCTTCGACACCGTCGTGTGCCCGGACTTCTTCGCGGTCACCTTGACCGAGATGCGCTTGCCCTTCAGCGTGCTCGGGATCTTGTACGTCGTCGCCGTGGCTCCCGAGATCGCGCGGCCGTCGGCGTACCACTGGTACGCGAAGACGGCGTCTGCCGTCCAGGTCCCCCGGTCGACCCGAACGGTGAAGCCCGCGGCGATCGGTCCGGTGATCTTCGGCGTCGTCCAGCGCATCACCCGCGGCGTCTGCGACGTCGTCTTGGTGACCGTGGTGTAGCCCGCTTTGGCCCCCGTGATCGCCACCGAGATCCGCTTGCCGTCCTGGGCGGCGGCGGGACGGAAACTCGAGCCGGTCGCCCCCGTGATCGCGGCGCTGTCGGCGAGCCACTGATACGTGAACGTCGTGCCCGACGTCCACGTGCCGGGGCTCGCCGTCAGCAGGCTTCCGACCGCGGCGGTTCCCGAGACGGCCGGGCTGCCGGCGGTCAGGTTCACCAGCAGGTCCGCGCTGACGTCGAGCTCCTCGCCGGCCGCGAGCGGCAGCACCGTGGCGTCCTCGAAGGACGGCTGGTCATCCCACCACTCGGACCGATAGCTCGTGGACGGCGAGGTGTACTCCACGAGGTAGTGACCGGCCGGCAGCTGGCCGAGTCCGAAGCCGATGGTGTTCGTGGTGACGTCCATCACCGGCTGGAAGAACGCGCTTCCCGACTCGTCGGGGCCGTCCGTCCCCCACACCGTCACGACGGCACCCGAGATCGCACCGCCGGTTCGCGCGCTGGTGACGGCCCCGTAGAGCCCTGCCGCCGCCGCCATCGCTCGCGGCTCGAGGTGGACGGAGCCGCCGTCGGTGACGACCGCGGGCACGTCGTACGACGGCACCGCGTAGCCGGCGTACCAGCCCCACGCGAGGTCCGAGCGCTCACCCGGGTCGAAGAAGAAGTCGTACTCGCCCGCGGCGAGCGCGGCGAACGCATACCCGCCGGCGTCGTCCGTGGCGGCGGTCTCGACGTGCTCGTACTCGTCGCCGACCAGACGCCACGCACTGACCTGGATGCCGGCGACCGGCGTGACCCCGTCGTCCGCCGTCACCGTGCCGGCCACGCTCGGCGACACGGCGTCCTCGGTGGTGACCGGGGCGGACTCGCCGTGCTGCAGGGCCTGGACCGTCGGGCTGTCGGGGTCACCGGGCCCGTCGACGGCTGTGGCGAGGCGCCCAGGCGCGGCGGTCGCTTCAGCGGTGTCGCTCGCGACGAGGAGCGCACCGGTGAGGACGGAGCAGAGGACGATCGCGAGCAGCAGGCGCGCTCGCAGGACGAATGCGTGGATCACGGCGTTGGCCTTCAGGTCACGCCGAGCGACGGTGGTTCGAGGCCCCCCGCCTCGGACTCTCCGACTCTATGAGGCGCCTATGCTCCGCCGCGAGCGTGAATCGACGACTCCCGGTGACGAATCGATAACCGCCGGCTACAGCTTTTGGATGGGGGCGATCTTGATCAGCAGCTTCTTCGCGCCCGCGGAGTCGAAGCGGACGTGGGCGACGCGCTTGGCGCCCTCGCCGGTGACGGTGTCGACCCGCCCCTCGCCGAAGTCCTCATGACGGATGCGGTCGCCCGCCGCCAGCTCCATGTCACCGTTGTCGCGGACCTTGGCGGGAATCCGGTTGGCGAACTTCTCGATGTCGGCGCGCGGTTCCCGCCGGCCGAGTGGGACGAGGTCGTCGCCGTACCGCTTGCCGCCGAAGCCGCCTCCTGACCCGCCGCGCCGCGCGTTCAGCGCGCGCGACTGGGTGCCGCCGCGGGAGTTGACGTCGCCCGGCGACTGCCGCCAGTGCAGCAGCTCGGCGGGGATCTCCTGCAGGAAGCGGCTGGGCATCGCCACGGTCACCTCTCCGAACTGCGCGCGCGTCATCGCCAGCGACATGTACAGGCGCTTGCGCGCCCGCGTGATGCCGACGTAGAACAGCCGGCGCTCCTCCTGCGGCCCGCCCGGCTCCCCCGCCGAGATGCGGTGCGGGATGAGGTCCTCTTCGACGCCGGTGAGGAACACCGCGTCGTACTCGAGGCCCTTCGCGGTGTGCAGGGTCATCAGCGACACCGACCCGGACGCGTCGTCGAGGTCGTCGGCATCCGACACGAGAGCGACCTCGGCCAGGAAGTCGATGACGGTGCCGTCGGGGTTGTTGCGCGCGAACTCCCGTGCGACGGCGACGAGCTCGTCGAGGTTTTCGAGGCGGGCCTCGTCCTGCGGGTCCTTGCTGGCGCGCAGGGCGTCGCTGTAACCGGACTTGTTCAGCAGCAGCTGCAGTCCCTCGGCGACGGCCGTCGGCGGCGCCAGTTCACCGGATGCCGGCAGCATGAGCGCGGTCGCCTCGGCCAGCACGGCATCCAGGTGCGCGATGGCGGTCTGGATCTTGGGGCCCACGCCGAGCGCCGAGGAGTTGGCCAGGGCGTCGCGGAAGGTGATCTGCTCCTCTTGCGCGTACCGCGAGATCGCCTCGATCGTGACGTCGCCGATCCCTCGCCGGGGCCGGTTGATGATGCGGCGCATCGCCATCTCGTCGGCGGGGTTGGACACCGCGACGAGGTACGCGAGCGCGTCCTTCACCTCGGCGCGCTCGTAGAACTTGGTGCCGCCCATGATCTTGTACGGCACCGCCG
The DNA here is from genome assembly GCF_054780155.1 of Microbacterium aureliae. Taxonomy (NCBI): domain Bacteria; kingdom Bacillati; phylum Actinomycetota; class Actinomycetes; order Micrococcales; family Microbacteriaceae; genus Microbacterium; species Microbacterium aureliae. Next base: position 906,325 of record NZ_BAAGWW010000002.1, on the reverse strand, counting down.
AGCGGATGAAGATCTCTTCCAGCGCGCGGGACTGCGAGTTGGTGCGGTAGAAGACCGCCATCTGCCCGTAGTCGATCCCCGCGCGGTGCAGCACGTCGATCTCGTCGGCGACGAACTGGGCCTCGTCGTGCTGCGAGTACCCGGTGAAGCCGATGATCTTCTCGCCCGCGCCGACGTCGGTCCACAGCTTCTTGTCCTTGCGGTCGAAGTTGTGGCCGATGACTGCGTTCGCCGCCGACAGGATGTTCTGCGTCGACCGGTAGTTCTGCTCGAGCAGCACCACCTTGGCGCCGGGGTAGTCGCGCTCGAACTCGGTGATGTTGCGGATGTCGGCGCCCCGGAAGGCGTAGATCGACTGGTCCGAGTCGCCGACGACGGTGAGGGATGCCGCGTCCTCGGCGGACGGCTCCGGTTCGAAGATCATCATGCCGCCGCCGACGGCGGTGGGCGCGGCATCCGACCCGACGGGCTTGGTCAGCTCGTGGATCAGTGCGTACTGCGCGTGGTTGGTGTCCTGGTACTCGTCGACGAGGATGTGGCGGAACCGCCGGCGGTACACATCGGCGACATGCGGGAACGTCCGGAACAGGTACACGGTCTGGGCGATGAGGTCGTCGAAGTCGAACGCGTTCGCCCGCTGCAGCGCGCGCTGGTAGTCCGCGAACACGTCCACGAACACCCGCTCGGCGGGATCGTTCATATTGGCCTGACGCGCATAGGACTCGGCATCCGCGAGCTCGTTCTTGAGCTTGGAGATCCGCGACTGGGTCGCCGCCGGGGTCAGGCCGTAGGCGTCGGCCTCGTGCTCCTTCACCAGCCGCTTGATGAGCGCGCGGGAATCACCGGAGTCGTAGATCGTGAAGGCCTTCGTGAATCCGAACTGGTCGGCCTCGCGGCGCAGGATGCGCACACAGGCGGAGTGGAAGGTCGAGATCCACATCCCCTGCGCCCGGTCGCCGATCAGCTGCTGCACGCGCTCGCGCATCTCGCCGGCGGCCTTGTTGGTGAAGGTGATGGCGAGGATCTGGCTCGGCCAGGCGTCCTTCGTGCGCAGGAGCGAGGCGACACGGCGCGTGAGCACGCTCGTCTTGCCGGATCCGGCGCCGGCGACGATCAGCAGCGCCGGACCGCGGTAGGTCACCGCGTCGCGCTGCTGCGGGTTCAGTCCGGCGAGAAGGTCTTCATCGGGGCGGATGCCGGCGGACTGCGGCCCGCGGTCGCCGCCGACGATGAGGGGGATGGGGGCGTCGGTCATGGCCCGACAAGTCTAAGTTGCGCCGCCGACACCGGCGGATCGTCCGCGACGGCGCCGGGGCGGAGGGATGCCGCTACCCCGGCAGCTCCGCGGCGGCCCGGCGCACCCGGCGCACCGCGTCGTCGAGGCCTTCGAGAGATCGCTCGGCCTCGCGGTGCACGTGCGCGATGAGGACGTCGTACGCGGCTGCCGGCTCGCCCGCTCGCCGCGCCTGCGCCCGGGCGATCTCGAGGCTGCGGGTGAGAATGAGGCCGTCGCGGTGGTCGCCGAGCATGTCGTGGATGTCGTCGCCGCCGGCGGCGAGCCCGTCGAGCTCGTCGCCGAACAGCTCGGGAGCGACCGCCGCGATCGCCTCGGCGTTGTATCTCAGTCGCCTGCCGGCCTTCCGCAGCACGTGGAAGGCGTCCAACGACCCGTCGACGCCCTTCGCGGCGCGCCGCACGCGGCGGGCCTCATGCCCCAGCACGCCGGCCAGCGTGTCACGGGCGGATGCCGCCGGATCGGCCAGCAGAGGGTGTTCCGCCGCCTCGTCCAGCAGCCGACGTCGCTCGTCGGCCCGCGGGTGCACGGCCAGCTCGAGCAGCCGTCCGTGAGCGCGCCGGCACTCGTCGCGGTGCTGCTCGACGACGCGGCGGCGCACGTCGGCGTCGTCGATGTCGCACGCCTGGAGCGCGCCTTCGCCCAGTTCGGCGAGCACTTCGAGGTCGCGGACGACCCCGAGCTCGTGACCCCACTCGTCATACCGCACCCGCAGCATGCGTGCGACCGACGGGTCGAGGACGTGGCGGAAACCGCCGAGGACGCTGCGCAGCCGCCTCACCCGAACGCGATGCTGGTGGACTCCGTCGGGGTCGTCGTCCCGAGCCGCCGGCCACGTCTGGATCAGCTCGGTCCTCGCACCCCGGAGGACGTCACCGACGATGTCGGCGAGTGGACGCTCGTCGGCTGCCGGCATGTGCGATCCCGTCGGTCAGAGGCCGACGCGCTCCGTCCGGCGCGCAGAGATGCCGAGGAAGACTCCCACCGCGGCCACGAGCACGGCGACCACGATGACCGGCCAGGCGATGCCCGAGCGGTCTCCGGCCGCTGAGACGGCGGTGAGCACGGCGACCATCACGGCGACGCCGGCGCCGAGGCCCGCGAGGATGAAGCCGACCGCGCGCCGCGCACCGAACGTGCCGTGCAGCGCCCAGGCCCCGGCGACGAAGATCCACGCCGTCGCGGCGAAGGCGACACCCGACGCGATCGCGCGCAGCACCGGCGACGACACCACGACGCTCCACCACCCGTCGGGCCCCGCGAACGAGATCTCTGCCAGAGACAGGATGCTGTGCAGCACGACGCCGCCGCCGACGGCGGCGATGACGGGCCAGGGTGAGCGGCCGCCGACCAGCAGCCGCACGACGACCGCGAACACCACCCAGCCGGCGAGCACGGCGAGCAGCTCGCCCCACGACGTCAGCTCCGCCTGCAGGATGCGGGTGCCGACCAGCAGCGCCGCGGGGATCGCGAACATCAGCGCCCGATCGAGCGGCAGCAGGCCGAGCGAGGACTCGCGCGCTCGCCAGGGACGCGACGACGACAGCCAGGTGGCGCGGGCTCCGGCGGCCCCGGGGCGCCGCACCAGGCTCGTCTGGGCGGCGAACATGCCGATGACGAGCCAGGCGAGCGCGAGCGCCATCAGAGCACGCGCACCCCAGACCAGGCCCGGTGCGTCCCCGGCCGCGGCCGGCCTGACGAGGAAGACGGTCGAGATCAGCGGGGCGGCCAGCGTGCCGGCGATGAACAGACCCGCGACGAGGGCCACCGAGATCGTGCCCTTGTGCGCCGCCGTCGCCATCCGCTCAGCCTAATCCGTGCCGGGCGTGTCGCGTACGGCGGGGCGACTCAAGCGGCCCCGGCCCGCTTGCCCGACTTCAGCCCGGCGCGCCACCGGCCGTGTTCGCGGGCGACGAGGACGGCGAAGACCCCCCAGAGCCCGAGGTCGTCGGCGAACCCGAGCGGCCCCAGGATCAGCTCCGGGATCAGGTCGATGGGCACGACCGTGTAGACGAGGGCCGCGAGCCCGGCGATCCACGTCGTCGGCGCGACACGGTGCTCGCGCGTCCGGATCGCCTTGATGAAGCTCCACCACATGTGTCCAGTGTGCGCCACACGCGCGACATCGCCCAGACGCCGAGCGACCGCCGGGCCCTGACCTCCCCCTCGGTCACGGGCCCGGCGGCACGATTCTCACCCGCCGCGCTGATCCAGCGCCCGGGTGATGTGCCCGAACTCCTCTGGACTGATCTCACCGCGCGCGAGCCGCTCTTCGGCGATGTGGCGCGCCGCGCTCGGCGACCCCCATCCGGGGTTCACGCCGGGACGCCGCGACGAATCCATGCTGAACAGCCTGACCAGCAGCACGATGAGCGCCACGAGGACGAGCACCAGCAGGATGATGCCGAACCACATCCAGCCCCAGCCCCAGCTTCCGCCGTACATCATGGGACACCTCCGCTCGATCCGGACCATGGGGTCCGTGGTCTCATCGTCCTCCGCGGCTGCGCGACGGTGAGGGCCGAAGGTCCCGCCTCGTCAGCCGTCAGAGGATGTCAGCAGCGTCAGCCCGCTGTCGTCGACGACGAGGACGTCGCCGCGATCGTCGATGCCGACCGCCTGCACGGTCCCGTGCACCGCGCCGATACGCTCCCACGCGGCATCCGGAGCCGAGGTCGTCCAGACGTCGCCCCTCCGATCGACGCCCACCAGCCGCGCGCGGTCGGCCGACGCGGACACGAGGAAGAGGCTCGGCGCGTCCGTCAGCCGGCCGAACGTCGCTCCCTGATCGTCGCTCACGCGCGGCCCCTCGGGGCCGGCCAGGATGACGCGACCGGCGGCATCCACCGCCAGGGCGAACGCGGGCAGCGTGGTGCCGGTGGGAGCCCAGGTGGCTCCGCCGTCGACGCTGCGCAGCACCTGGCCGCTGTCGGTCGCCTGGCCGTAGAGTTCGCCGTCGAGACCACCGGCGAGCACGTGGAAGTCCTTCTCGCCGGTGAAGGCGACCGGAGCCCAGGTGAGACCGCCGTCGTCGCTGCGGATGATGCCCAGGTGAGGCGAGCCCAGCTCCTCGGGTGTGGCCGAGCCGGGGTGGCCGGACGCGAACAGCGTCTCGCCGCCGGCGGCGAGACCCATCGCGTCGAAGTCGTCGCGGCCGATGCGGTCGCCGAGCTCGCCGTCCGCGGTGACCGCGACGAGACCGCCGTGGGTGCCGAGCAGGAAGCCCTCGCCCGCCGGATCGGGGATCACCGCGTGGACGTGCGTGCCGATGTCGGCATGCTCCTCGTCGGGCGGCGCGGCGGCGGCGCATCCGGTGAGGGCGAGGGGAAGGAGCGTGGCGGCGACGGCCGCCGCGCGCAGAGTCGTGCGCATGAGGACCTTTCGGAACGGGGGCGGGGGCGCCGGCATCCGGACGCCCCCGCCGGACGTCACATGTCGGCGAGCATCTCGCGCATCAGTTCGATCTCGGCCGTCTGCGACTCGACGATCGCCTCGGCGAGCGCGCGCACGTCGGCGCTCTCGCCGTTCTCGAGCGCGACCTCCGCCATCTCGAGGGCGCCCTCGTGGTGCTGGATCATCTGCTCCAGGAACAGCTTGGACGCCTCGGCGCCCTCGGCGTCCTCGAGGGCGTCCATGTCGCCCTCGCTCATCATCCCGTCGCCATGGCCCATGTGGTCGCCGTCGGAACCCGGCATGTCGACGTCCCACTCGTCGAGCCACTCCTCCATCTGGTCGATCTCGGGCTGCTGGGCGTCCTTGATCTGCTGGGCGAGGTCGGCCACGTCCGCGTCGATGTCGTCCTTGCCGAGCAGCAGATCGGACATCTCGACGGCCTGTTCGTGGTGGGGGATCATCATGCGCGTGAACATGACGTCCGCCTCGTTCACGCCGGCGACCTCGGACGAGCCGTCGCCGGGCCCCATCCCGGGCATGGTGTCGGGCCCGCCGCCGGCGCAGCCGGACAGGGCGAGCAGGGCGGTCAGCGTGAGCGCGGTGATTCCCGCGTGTCGGATTCTCATCAGGATTCTTCCTCTACAGGTTCGTGAAATCCCTCGGCGGATGCCGGGGGCGCGGGTCGAGGGAGCGGACGGTCCGCTCCCCGCCCGTCACGTGCGGCTGATGCAGAGGGCGACGAGCGAGGGCGGGCGCAGCGGCGGGCGCGCGGAGGCCGTGCGCTGCCGGAGCTCCGCGCGCGGGAGGAGGTCGGACAGGAGCAGCGCGCCGCGCGGCCTCAGCAGCAGCAGCAGGACCACGGCGAGGATCGCGAGGACGCACGTGATCGCGAGGGCGTCGAGGTGCCCGCCGTCGCAATCGCACGGCTGGCCGGCGACGGAGTCGGTGGCCGCCGTCATCGAGCCGGCCCCGGCGCCCGCGTCGTGGTGGGTGTGCGCGGCGCCTGCCTGATGCGCGGCGGGAGCGGCGACGACGGGTGCGGCGTGCGCACCCGCGTGAGGGCCGCCGAGCGCGTGCATGGCCAGGAGTCCGACGATCACGGCGCCGGCGATCCCGATGGCGAGGAGCACGGCGCGAGCGAGCGACTGCCCGGCGCGGAGCCGTCCGTGCAACGCGATCAGCGACATGTCTCCTCCGCGTTCCACGGTACGTCACCGCGGACGGGTGACGCACGATGACGCACAGATCGCCCTTCAAGATTGCTTAGGCTACCCTTACCTCGTCATGCTTCCCTCTTCCTCCCTCGATGCCCGCCCGGCGCGTCGCCTCTTCGCCGGCGCGAGCGATGCGGTCGCGCTCGTCCACGACGGCGAGCGCATCGACTACGCCGAGCTCGAGCGCCGCGTCGACGAGCGGCGGGCCCAGATCGGCACCGCTCGGCGTCTCGTCCTGATCACGGCGGGCAATGCCGTCGAGCCGATCGTCACGTTCCTCGCGGCGGTCGAGGGCCGGCATCCGGTGCTGTTCGTGCCGGACGGCCCCTCGAACGAGCGGCATCGTCAGGCGATGATCGCGCGCTTCGATCCCGACGTCATCGCCGCGGGGCAGGATGCCGGGTGGCGGCTCATCGAGCGTCACGACGCCCCGCGGCACGAGTTCCACGACGACCTCGCGATGCTCGCGAGCACCTCCGGGTCCACGGGGTCGCCCAAGCTCGTGCGCCTGTCGTTCGAGAACCTGCGCAGCAACGCCGCCGCCATCGCCCAATACCTGGAGCTGACCCCCGACGACCGCGCGGCGACCACGCTGCCGCTGCAGTACTGCTACGGGCTGTCGGTCGTGACGAGCCACCTCGCCGTCGGCGCGAGCCTCGTCCTCACCGACCGCAGCGTCGCCGAGGACCGCTTCTGGAGCGAGTTCACCGCCGCCGGCGCGACATCGTTCGCGGGAGTGCCGTACACCTTCGACCTGCTCGAGGCGAGCGGCTTCGCAGACCGGGTGCCCCCGACGCTGCGCTACATCACCCAGGCGGGCGGGCGGATGGCGCCGGATCGCGTGCGCCGCTTCGCCGGACTCGGACGCGCCCACGGCTTCGACCTGTTCGTCATGTACGGCGCGACCGAGGCCACGGCACGCATGGCCTACCTGCCGCCGGAGCGCGCGCACGACGCCGCCGGATCGATCGGCCGCGCCATCCCGGGCGGGTCGCTGCACGTGGATGCCGGCGCCGGCGACGACGTCGGCGAGCTGGTCTACCGCGGACCCAACGTCATGATGGGCTACGCCGAGTCCGCCGCGGACTTCACCCTCGGGCGCACCGTCGACGAGCTGCGCACCGGCGACCGGGCCCGCCGGCGACCCGACGGGATGTTCGAGATCGTCGGGCGCATGAACCGCTTCGTGAAGGTCTACGGCCTGCGCGTGGACCTCGACCGGCTCGAGCGGCTGCTGGCCGACGACGGCTTCGACGCGCGCGTCATCGCGGTCGACGAGCGCCCCGTGGTGTTCGTCCTCGCCGAACGGCAGACCGCGGCCGTGGCGGCCGCCGCCGCCGAGGCGCTGGGCATCCCGGCGCACGCCGTCCGGGCGCACGCGATCGCGGAGTTCCCCCGCACCGCGAGCGGCAAGCCCGACACCGCGGCACTCGTCGAGCACGCCGCCGCGCTGTCCCGGTCGTCGGCCGACGCGGCCGCGGCCGACGAGACGGTGTCGGCGGACGGCATCCGGGCGCTCTTCGCGCAGCTGCTCGGCCGCCCCGACGCCTCCCTCGCCGACACGTTCACGTCGCTCGGCGGCGACTCCCTCAGCTACGTCGAGATGTCGGTGCGGCTCGAGCAGCTGCTCGGAACCCTGCCGGCCGACTGGCCGCGCCTGACGCCCGGCCAGCTCGCCGCGCAGGCGTCGCCGCCCGCCGTCGCGACCGCATCACGTGATACGTCACGCGGGGCGAAGCGGGGCGGCATGGCCCGCGTGGACACCGGCATCGTGCTGCGCGCCGTCGCGATCGTCCTGATCGTCGGCTCCCACGCCGACCTGTTCACCGCGCAGGGCGGCGCCCACCTGCTGCTGGCTCTGTTCGGCTTCAACCTGGCGCGCTTCCAGCTCGCCGCCGGCTCGGGCTCGCGACCGCGGCGGCTGCTGCGCACGGCGGCGCAGATCGCCGTCCCCGCCGTCCTCTGGATCGCCGCGGTGGCCGCCGTGACCGGCCAGTACCGCCCCGAGACCGCCCTGCTGGTCAACGGCTTCGTCCACGGCGGGGATGCCGGGTGGCACGCCCAGTGGCAGTTCTGGTTCATCGAGCTGGCGGTGTGGGGCACGCTCGGGCTCGCCGCCCTGTTCGCCTGGCGCCGCGCCGACCGGCTGGAGCGCGCCCACCCCTTCGGCTTCGCCCTCGCCCTGCTCGCGGGCTCCCTGGCGATGAGATATGCCGTCACGGGCATCGAGTCCGGACTCGTCGAGCGCTACACGATCCCCGCCGCACTGTGGATCCTGGCGATCGGGTGGGCCGGCGCCCGCGCCGACCGCACGTGGCAGCGCGCGCTGCTCTCGGTGGTGACCGTCGTCGGGATGGCCGGGTTCCTTGGCAACCCCGCGCGCGAAGCCGTCGCCGCCGTCGGCATCCTGATCCTGCTGTGGGTGCCGGCGCTGCGGCTGCCGCGCCTGCTGGTGCCCCTCCTCCACCCCCTCGCCGGCGCCTCCCTGTTCATCTATCTCACCCACTGGCAGGTGTTCCCCGCGTGGGAGCAGAGCGCGCCGCTCATGGGCACGGTGCTGTCGCTCGCGATCGGGATCGCCGCGTGGTGGGGCTACCGGCGGATGCGCCTGGTCATCCGGCGGCGACGGCCCGCAGCAGCAGCGCAGCCTGCTGCCTGACGAACCCCGCGTAGCCGCCGGGCGTGCGGCCGACGATTCGGCCCGAGGTGAGCACCTCGGCGGCGTCGCCGGCGACGGCGCGGGCTCCGGCGGCGCGGGCGCGCGTGACGAGGTCGACGTCCTCGTGCTCGCGCAGGCCCGCGAACCCGCCGACGGCGTCGTACACCTCGCCCCGGATGCCGAGGCTCGCACCGTGCACGTTCCCCGCCGGGCGCCCGCGCACGTGGGTGGCCCGCCAGTGCCGTTCGTACACGGCGGGCAACTCGGCGAAGTCGGGCCGCACCGTGCCGAGGTAGACGTCGGCCCCCGCGGCGGCCGCGTCGAGCTGCGCGGTGATCCAGTGCGGCGGCACGGCGGAATCGGCATCCGTGTTCGCGATCCACACGCCCTCGGCGCCGCCCGCCTCGGCGAGCGCATCGGCGATGCCCGCCGCGCGCGCCCGCCCAACCGAGGCGTGCGTGACGTCCACCACCGGCACGCCATGACGCGCCGCCACCAGCGCCGTGCCGTCCGCGCACGCATCCAGCACCACCCGCACGAGGCACCGGATGCCGCGCCGCTCGGCCCGCGCGATCGCGGCGTCGAGGGCGGTCAGGCAGCGCCCGAGCAGCACCTCTTCGTCGTGGGCGGGGACGACCGCGACGACGGTGTGCACCGGCATCCGGGTCATGCCAGCCCCTCGCGCTGGGCGACCGAGCGGACGGGCGGCCGCTGGAACACCTCGAGCAGGAAGTCCGCCTCGCGATGCTGCACGGTCACCGCCCACGCGGGGTGGGCCCGCAGCGCGCGGTGCACGCTGTCGCCGCTGCGCGGGTAGTCCGCCACCGGATGCCGCCAGTGGCATGCGACGAGCGTGCCGTCCGCGGCGAGGGACTCGTCGATGCGCGCGAGCGTGGCGGCCAGGTCGCCGGCGGACAGGTAGTAGCCGACCTCCGAGAGCACGACGGTGTCGAAGACGCCCTCGGGCCACTGCTCGGGCATGTCGAGCCGCTCGAACCGCACCCGCTCGTCCCGGACGCGGTCGCGGGCACGATCGATCGCGGCCTGCGCGATGTCGGCGGCCACGACGGCGTCGGCACGCGGGGCGAGCGCCGCGGTGAGGGCACCGGTCGCGCAGCCGATCTCGAGCACGCGGCCGAGCCCGCGTGCGGGGAGTGCCGCGAGCAGCGCCGCGCGCTTTCGCTCCTCGTACCAGCGCGAGTCGAAGCCCCACGGGTCGTCGTGCCGCCCGAAGAAGTCCTCGAAGTACTGCTGCGGCAGGGTGCCGCCGTCACCCGCGGCCCCGTCGTCGGCGCCGCCCTCGACGAAGACCACCTCGACGTCGCGGTCGAAGTGCCCGAGCGCCTGCGGATGCAGGATCGGCTCGTCACCGGCGGCGTCCGACAGCGGCTGCGTCTGCGACGCGTGTGTCGCCAGCGCCTCGCGCTTGGCCCGTCTCGCGTCGGGATCCAGACGGATCCCGCGGGCCCGGGCCCACGGCACGTCGTCGGGGGTCCCCCAGTGCCACAGCCAGATCGGGTAGCCGACGTGCGAGACGTCCGCGCGGGCGGCCGGCCGGTCCGACGCGTCCGCGGCCCGTAGCCCGGCCAGGACCTCGGCGACGACCTCGGCGACGACGCGGTGGTCGCGGTGCCCGTCACCCGACCACGGCGCGGCCACCAGCGTGCGCTTCGGAGCGGTCAGGCCGACCTCGGCGCGCACGCGCGCGGCGAGCTCCTGCCGCACGTCGTCCAGTCCGCCGTCGGGCAGACCGGCGAACACCAGCGCGGCGCCCGGTGCGAGCCGCTGCACCGCCGCGGTGACCTCGGCGCGCCGCAGGGCCGCCAGCCGCTCGGGCGTGTGCGTGGGGGAGTCCGGGTGGGAGCGGTCGCCGTCCGTCGCCACGACGACCGTGACGCGTCCGCCCTGACGGTGGACGGTGTGGATCAGACCGGCAGCACCCAGGGTCTCGTCGTCGGGATGAGCCGCCACGACGACCAGCTCGTCGATGCGGGTGTCCAGCGCGGCGACCGCCGGCATCCGCTCGTCGTCCTGCCACACGCGTTCGGGGGTGCCGGCGTCGAGGTGCGAGAAGGCGGGCATCAGCGGCCTTCGACCAGGTCGCGCCCGATCCGGGCGACGTCGCGCGCAGCGTGGTCCTGCCGCAGGTAGAGGTGCAGGTCGGCCACGCGCGCGGCGTGACGGCCGTCGGACACGAGCGGCCCGGGCCCGAGGGCGCCGTCGGCCTCGGCGAGCACCTGCGTCGCGGCCCGGGCGACCACGGTGCGCACGCGCTGCGCGAGCAGGCCGGGGTGACCGGTGCCGCCGGCGTCCACCAGGCCGGCCGCCTCGGCCAGCACGGCACGAGCCGCCCAGAGCGCGGCATCCGCCGAGCCGAGGTGGACGAGCGCGAGCTGGTCGGCGCGGTCCGAGGACGCCGCGCGCTGCAGCGGTTCTCGCAGTCCCTCGGCGGCGCCCCACCACACGGCGGCGACCGACATTCCTCCCCACGCGAATCCGGGACGCTCGAGGTACCAGCCCGGCCCGCCGACGGGTGTCGCGGGGGTCCCGTCGAAATCGACGGGGGCGCTGACGACCTGCGGCAGTCCGCGCGCGTGCCACGGTCCGTCGTGGGGGTGCACGGTGGCGCCGCGCAGGTCGACGGCGAACAGCGCGCGCTCGGTGTCGCTCACGAACGCGGTGACGAGGGCGTGGCTCAGGTGGCTCGCGAGCGAGCACCACGGCTTGGTGCCGTCCAGGATCCACCCGTCGGCGGTTTCGGTCGCCCGGACGCGGCCCTGCGCCCCCTCGGCGGCGAAGACTCCCCACGTCGCACCCTCGATGTGGCCCTGACCCGCCTGCGCCAGGATCGCCAGCGCGTCCAGGTGGGGCTCGAGCATCCGCGCCGCGGCGACGTCGATGCGGGCGGCGCCGGCGAGGAGCTCCCACAGCTCCCGGGTGCGGCCCTCCCCCGCGCGCGGCGCCCAGGCCCCCACCTCGCGCACCCACGCGAGCGTCGCGTCGATGTCCACGCCGAATCCTCGGTCGACGTCGGCGCCGGCGAGCGCGGCCGCCACGTCGGGCGCGGACTCGGCGTGCGGGGCGAGGGTGAGTTCGTGCGGCACGGGCACCTCCTGCCTCGGACGCTATCCGAGCCCGCCCTGCCGGTCGGCGGGGGTTGACAGCCGCGTGGCCGCGCCCCTATCGCCGCATCTCTACCTGCGGAAGAACTCTACGCCCAGGTCGGGGTGGTCGACGAAGACGCCGTCGACACCGGCATCCCGGATCACCGCCCACTCGGCCTCGTAGTCACCGAACGCCGCCGCCCCGCCGGGGCCGCGCAGGGTCCGCGCGAGGAAGCGGTTCTCGGGACGGCAGGTCCAGGTGAACACGCGCAGCCCGCGGGCGTGGGCATCGGCGACGACGGGGGTCGGCCCCGTCACCCGGCCCAGCTTGTCGGGCGCGAGGATCATCCGCTTGTCCACGCTGATGCCGTCGACGACGCCGACCAGCCGGTCCAGGCCCGCCGGCGACGCCGTCGCGCGGTACGTGGGAGCGGCGGCTCCACGGGCGGCGACCAGGTCGAAGGGCTTGCCGGCCGCTTCGAGCAGATAGATGTACGAGCCGCGGATGCCGTGGGCGCGCACGTCGCGCAGCACCGTCGACTCGAACGACTCCACGATCACGGGGAGCTCCCCCGCCGCCCAGCCGGTCGCCCGCAGCTCGGCGGCGATGAGGGCGGCGATGTCGAAGCCCAGCGAGGCGAAGTACGTCGGATGCTTGATCTCGAGGACGATGCCGATCTCGCGTCCCTGCGCGAGGGCGGCGGCGCGGACGAGGTCGAGCACGTCGCGCAGGCGCAGCACCGGCTGCTGGTCGTCGAAGGTGGCGCTCCCGGGCCGGATGTCGGCGAGGCGCTCCCGGCAGCGGAGCGTCGACAGCTCGTCCCACGTGAAGTCCTCGGTGAACCAGCCGGCGTGCTCGACGCCGTCCACCGTCTTGCGGGTGCGCCGGTCGGCGAACTCCGGCCGATCGCCGACGTCCGTCGTCCCCGAGATCTCGTTCTCGTGGCGCACCACCAGCACGCCGTCGCGCGAGACGACGATGTCGGGCTCGACGGCATCCACCCCCAGCTGCAGCGCCAGGTCGTACGAGGACCGCGAATGCTCCGGGCGGTAGCCGGGCGCGCCGCGATGACCGATGACGAGCGGGGGACGGCGCGGCACGCTCACAGGCTACCCGCGCGAGTTGATAGTCCTCTCTCAGCGGACAACCGCTGTGTCACACGGTTTCTCGGATATCGTTGATCCACAGCACGGTGCTGTATATCCACCGACTTTGGAGTGTGAGAGCAGTGGCCCTCAACAACCCCGCGTTCAACAACCCGGCGTTCCAGGACCCTCGAGCCGTTCAGACCTACCCCGGCGGGCCGCAGGCCGCCACCCTCGGCAGCGCTCAGCGCATGGGGACCGACCTCGCCGCGCAGGCCCAGATGGAGGGCATGTACGCCGCCCCCGCCGCCGGCGCCCGCGAGACGGACCGCATGACCGTCGAGGACACCGTCGTCAAGACCGTCAGCCTCTTCGCGATCCTCGTCGTCACCGCCGTGGTCGGCTGGATCTGGACCCTCTCGCCCGTCGCCGCGACCGGCCAGCCCACGATCCTCCCCTGGATCATCGGCGGACTCGTCGGCTTCGTGCTGTCGATGGCGATCATCTTCACCTCCCGCAAGAAGGTCCGCCCGGCGCTGATCTTCGCCTACGCCGCGGCCGAGGGCCTGTTCGTCGGCGGCATCTCGGCCTTCTTCGAGATGATGTTCCCCGGCATCGTCATGCAGGCCACCCTCGGCACCCTCGCCGTGGTCGGCGTCACCCTCGCCCTCTTCGCCAGCGGCAAGGTCCGCGCCTCCAAGCGCGCGACGAAGATCTTCATGGTCGCCATGATCGGCTACCTGGTCTTCTCGCTCCTGAACGTCGGCCTGATGTTCTTCGGCGTGCTGCCCCAGGGCGCGATGTTCGGCCTGCACAGCTCGATCGAGATCATGGGCATCCCGCTGGGTGTCATCATCGGCGTGCTCGTGGTCCTCATGGCCGCCTACTCGCTGGTGCTCGACTTCGACCAGATCCAGCAGGGCGTCCGCAACGGCGCCCCCCGCCAGTACGGCTGGCTGGGCGGCTTCGGCATCATGGTCACCGTCGTGTGGCTGTACGTCGAGATCCTGCGCATCATCGCGATCGTCCGCAGCAGCAACTGAGCTGACGCGAGACGGACGCAGGGGGTCGCCTTCGGGCGGCCCCCTTTCTCGTGCCGCCACCCCGCGCGGGTCGCGTGAGCGCGCGGGGCGATCCTCGATAGGGTGACGGACATGGCCGGGCACCGAACATCGACAGTGTCCGCGGCCCGCCCGATCCCCCGGCTCCTCGCCGCCCTCGTCGCGGTCGGACTGCTCGCCGGTCCCGCCGTTCTCCTGCCACCGGATGCCGCGACCGCCGGCCCCGCGATCACCGGAGGCGCCCGCACCGACGGCGCGTCGAGCCCGATCGAGCGCGGCGACTGCCCCGTCGGCATCCCCGCATCCCAGCGCGATCGCGTGGAATGCGGAACCCTCACGGTGCCGGAGCGTCGAGGCGACGCCAACGACCCGGAGCGGAACATCCGGGTGCCCTACGCCGTGATCTCGGCCACCGGCTCCGAGCGGGCCGCCGACCCTCTGGTGGTCCCGACGGGCCGCCCCGCGCTCGGGGGCGCCTCCGACGCGTTCATCGGCACGGTGCGCCACTTCCTCTCGGACGGCGACTGGGCCACCGGCTCCCGCGACGTCATCGTCGTCGAGCAGCGCGGCGGCGCCCTGTCCGAGCCGTCCCTGGCGTGCGCCGAGGCGGGCATCGACGGCCGCGTGCGCGACGGCGTGTGGGAACCGGCATCCGATGACCTCGCCCGCTTCGCCGCGGCGTGCCGCGAGCGTCTCGTCGCCGACGGCGTGGACCCCGCCGCCTACACGACCCGCGCATCGGCGACCGACCTGGTCGACCTGCGGCAGGCGCTGGGCTTCGACGCCTGGAACCTCTACGCCGCCTCGTACGACACGCGCCTCGTCCTCACGGTGCTCCGCGACCAGCCCGCGGGCGTGCGTTCGGTCATCCTCGACGGCGCGTATCCGCTGCAGGTGGACCGCTACGCCGCCGAGCCGGGGAACCTCGCCGACACGGTGCGGCTGCTCGCGGCGTCGTGCAGCGCCGACGCCGACTGCGCCGAGCGCTACCCCGATCTCGAGCAGACCTTCGCGCGCGTGCTGGACGACGCGGCCGAGGATCCCGCCGAGCTCACCGCCCAGCATCCGCAGGACGGCTCGCCGGTCGACCTGCGGCTGGACGACCGCGCCCTCGTCGACGGTCTCGCCCAGGCCCTGGCCGCCGGCGACGCCCGCGCGCTGCCGTTCCTCATCGACCAGCTGGATGCCGGCAACCCCGGTGCCGCGCTCCCCGTCGCCCAGCGCCGCCTCGACCGCATCGGAAGCGTCCCGCTGGGCCTGGAGCTGTCGCTCGAGTGCGCCGAGGAGATCCCGTTCACGTCGGTGCGGGCAGAAGGCGAAGAGCCGGCCGAGGGCGAAGAGCCGGCCGAAGAGCCGGCCGAGGAGCCCTCGCCGCTCGACCGCATCGCCGCCCGCGTCACCTCGGGCGCCGAACGGCTCGCGCAGTGCGAGGCCTGGCAGGTCCCCGCGCTCGGCGACCGCGAGTCCGCGCCTGTCAGCAGCGAGGTGCCCGCCCTGATCCTCGCGGGTGGCTTCGACCCGTACACCCCGCTCGGGTGGGCCGAGGCCGCAGCGGACGGCCTCTCGCGCTCGACCGTGGCGTTCCTTCCGACGGCGGGCCACGCCCCGCTGCGCCAGCGCGACGCCTGCGCCACCTCGCTGGCCGGGCAGTTCCTCGCCGCGCCGGACGGCGCGATCGAGGCGTCGTGCCTCGCGGCATCCGGCCCCGTCGATCACCTGACCACCGCGGACATCGACCCGACCACGGCCGTGTACCGCCTGGATCGCGACGTGCTGCAGCAGCGCGACCTCGTCTCGCTCGGGCTGCTGGGAGTGGCCGTGACGCTGCTCGTGGCCACGCTCGTCTACGGCGCGGTCGTCGCGCTGCGGCGCCGACTGCGCCTGAGCGGCGACGTCCCCGAAGGGGCCGTGCTGGCGGCGGTGACCGCCGCCGCGCTGAACCTCGCCTACGTCGCGGGCCTCGGTCTCGTGCTGCTCGCCACCGAGCGGCAACTGCTGGCCTACGGACTGCCGCCGGGCGTGTGGCCGCTGCTGCTCCTGCCGTTCGCGGGTCTCGTGATCACCGTGCTGCTGATCGTCCTCATCGTGCGCGCATGGCTGCAGGACGACGGCACCGTCCTGCACCGCATCCTGCTGTCGGTGTCGGCGGCCGCTTCGCTGCTGTTCGCCGCCTGGCTGCTGGTGCGGGGGCTGCTGGCGCTGTGAGCGCAACCCCTCACGCCACCCGCGCGCGAGGGCATAGCGTGACGGGATGAGCCCGTCGACATCGGATGCCGAGATCCTCGAGATCGGCCCCCACGAGGTGCGGATCTCGAGCCCGGCCAAGGTGGTCTTCCCGCAGGCCGGCCTGACCAAGCTCGACGTCGTGCGGTACTACCTCGCCGTCGCTGAGGGAGCACTGCGCGGGGCCGGAGGCCGGCCGATGGTGCTCAAGCGCTTCCCGAAGGGGATCGACGCGGAGCCGTTCTTCCAGAAGCGGGTGCCCGAGAACCACCCCGGCTTCGTCGACACCGCGACGCTGCACTACGCCAGCGGCACGTCGGCCGAAGAGGCGGTGATCCGGGATGCCGCCGGCCTGGCGTGGGTGGTCAACCTCGGCTGCCTGGACCTCAACCCGCACCCCGTGCGCGCCGAGGACCTCGATCACCCCGACGAGCTGCGCATCGACCTGGACCCCATGCCCGGCGTGGAATGGTCGCAGATCGTGGACGCGGCGTTCGTGGCGCGCGACGTGCTCGACGACGTCGGGCTGGTCGGCTGGCCGAAGACCAGCGGGTCGCGCGGCCTGCACATCCTGGTGCGGCTCGCGCCGCGGTGGGACTACCGCGACGTGCGGCTGGCCGCCGAGACCCTCGCGCGCGAGGTCGAGAACCGGGCGCCGGGCCTGGCCACCGCGCGGTGGTGGAAGGAGGAGCGCGGCGAGAGCGTCTTCGTCGACTTCAACCAGAACGCCAAGGACCGCACCGTCGCCTCGGCCTACTCCATCCGGCCCCTGCCCGACGCGCGGGTGTCGACGCCGCTGGACTGGGACGAGGTGCGCGAGCGCCGCCCCGAGGAGTTCACCGTCGCGACGGTGCTCGAGCGCTACGCCGCGATCGGCGACCCCCACGCGGGCATCGACGACGCCGCCGGGGTGCTGGACGGGCTCCTGGCCCTCGCCTCCGAGCTCGGGCCCGCCGAGAAGCCGCCGCGGGCGTCGGCCGGCTCCGGCCGCCGGGAATCGGTCATGCCGCTCGTCGAGGTCGCCCGCACGAAGACCAAGCCCGAGGCGCTCGCGGCGCTCGAGAAGTGGCGAGCCCGGCATTCCGGTGCGGCGGCGCAGCTGCATCCGGCCGATGTGCTGGTGGACGGGATGCGCGGCTCGAGCTCGCTCTGGTACCGCGTGCGGGTGAACCTGCAGCACGTCGCCGACGCCGACCGCCCGCCGCAAGAGGCGCTGATCGCCGACTACGACCCCTGGCAGGGCCGCACCTGGCAGCGCTGACCGGCTGGGCCGCTCGGGCGGTGCGGCGCCCGCGCCCGTTCAGAACTCCACCGATCCGGTGCCGGATCCCGCCCGGGGCCGCCCACGCGCCCCGAACCCCACCCGATCCGTGGAGTTCTGCACGCGGCCGGGCCGGCCGCGGGTCAGGCCCGGCGGCTGGGGCGCGCGAGCACGTCGCGCGCGGCCTGGGCCAGGGCGGCCATGGCGTGGGCGGGGTCGACGCGCCGCGCGGCGGCGACGGCCTCGCGCGCGAGCCGGGCGTGCTCTTCGGGGTCCGACAGCACGCGCACGATGGCGTCGGCGAGCGCGGCGATGTCGCCGTCGGGCACCAGCACTCCCCCGCCCTCGGCGAGCAGCTCGCGCGGGCCGTAGCGGATGTCGAACGCGACGACCGGCGTCCCGTGGACGAGGGCTTCGGCCAGCGACAGCCCCTGTCCCTCGAAGGCCGAGGTCGAGACGAAGACGGATGCCGCGTCCAGCACGCGTCCGGGATCCTCGGTCGACCCGTGCAGCACCACGTGCGCTCCAAGCCCCAGGCTGTCGATCAGCGCCTGCAGCTGGTCGCGTTCGGCACCGGCGCCGTAGACGTCGAGGGTGGCGTGCGGCACGCGGGCGATGACCTCGACCATGGCGTGGACGGCGAGATCGACGCGTTTGCCGGGCGCGAGCCGGTTCAGCATGACCGCCCGCCCCGGCACGCGGTCGGCGGCCGGGACCACCGAGGCACCGGCGGGCACCGCGTGCGGCACGACGACGTGGATGCCGGGGTCGCCGAAGCGCTCGGCGACGTCGGCGCGCTGCGCGGCGGTGGGCCACAGCACGGCGTCGAACTTCTCGGCGACCGAGAACCAGCGGGTCCACAGCGGGTTCAGGTCGCCGTCGGGTTCGTACGGGGGCTCGAGGTGGATCGTGTGGATGGCGTGCAGCAGCCGCACCTCGGGGTCCCCCCATCCCACGAGCAGCTCGCCGAGCTGGCGGGACTCGCACACGACGAGCACCTGCCGGTCGGCGTTCCCCGCCCGCAGCTGCGACACGACGTGGTCGAGCCAGGCGCGGTACAGCGCGCCGAAACCGTCCAGGATGCCGGCGACGCGGCCCCGCGAGTCGTACACCGCGACGGGAGCCGTGCTGACGTGCCAGTCGGGGTCGCCGGCGATGACCGGCAGACCGACCGCCGGGCCGCCCTCACGGCCCGGGACGACGCGGTACTGCAGCGCCGGGTCGGGCTCACCCGGGTGCGCGGCGTCCCGCAGCCAGTCGGCGGCGCCGCCGCCTGCGGCATCCGCCTCGTCGAAGAGGTTCCGCATCCGCGCGGGGTCGACGACGAGGTCGCGCCCCGCGAAGACTCGCCGGTGCTGCTCGTGGTCGGCCCGGGTGCCGGGGTCGACGGTCAGCAGCAGCGGGCCGGCTCCGCCGGCGACGCCCGCCGCGGCCATCTGGCGCGCGCGAGCGAGGGTGGCGAAGGTGTACCCGCCGTCCTGATCGGGGATCAGCCGGCTCGACAGCACCAGGTACTCGGCGTCGGGGAAGGAGGTCACCGTCCCATCCTGCCCCGAGCCCGGCGGCTGCGTCAGGTCACTCCCACTCGATGGTCCCCGGGGGCTTCGACGTGACGTCGAGCACGACCCGGTTGACCTCTCGCACCTCGTTGGTGATGCGGTTCGAGATGCGCGAGAGCACGTCGTAGGGCAGGCGCGTCCAGTCCGCCGTCATGGCGTCCTCGCTCGAGACGGGACGCAGCACGATCGGGTGGCCGTAGGTGCGGCCGTCGCCCTGCACGCCCACCGAGCGGACGTCGGCGAGCAGCACGACCGGGCACTGCCAGATCTCGCCGTCGAGGCCCGCCGCCGTCAGTTCCTCGCGGGCGATGGCGTCGGCATCCTGCAGAATCTCGAGACGGTCAGCGGTGACCTCGCCCACGATCCGGATGCCGAGGCCGGGGCCCGGAAACGGCTGACGCGCCACGATCACCTCGGGCAGGCCGAGCTCGCGGCCGATGGCGCGCACCTCGTCTTTGAAGAGGGTCCGCAGCGGCTCGACGAGCTCGAACTGCAGGTCCTCGGGCAGCCCGCCGACGTTGTGGTGGCTCTTGATGTTGGCGGTGCCCGCGCCCCCGCCGGACTCCACGACGTCCGGGTAGAGCGTCCCCTGGACGAGGAAGCGGATGGGCTCGCCGTCGGCCTCGGCCTCGGCGACGAGCTCGGCCTCGGCCTGCTCGAAGGTGCGGATGAACTCGCGCCCGATGATCTTGCGCTTCTGCTCCGGGTCGCTCACGCCGGCGAGCGCGGTGAGGAAGCGCTCGCGCGCGTCGACGGTGACCAGGCGCACGCCGGTCGAGGCGACGTAGTCCTGCTCGACCTGCTCGCGCTCGCCCTTCCGCAGCAGCCCGTGGTCGACGAAGATGCAAACGAGCTGGTCGCCGACGGCCTTGTGGACCAGGGCCGCGGCCACGGCGGAGTCGACCCCGCCCGACAGGCCGCAGATGACGCGGCCGGAGCCGATCTGGGCCTGGATGCGGGCGACCTGCTCGGCGATGACGTTGCCGCTGTTCCAGTCGGCGGGCAGCCCCGCGGCCTTGTGCAGGAAGTTCTCGATGACCTGCTGGCCGTGGTCGGAGTGCTTGACCTCGGGATGCCACTGCACGCCGTACAGGCGGCGCTCGTCGCTGCCGAAGGCGGCCACCGGCGTCGCCGACGTGCGCGCGAGGACCTCGAAGCCGGCCGGCGCCTTCGACACCTGGTCGCCGTGGCTCATCCACACGTTCTGCTGCACCGGCTGCCCGCCGAAGAGGACGCCCTCGTCGTGGACGATGCTCGCGTCGGTCGCGCCGTACTCCCGCAACCCCGTGTTGGCGACCTCGCCGCCGAGGGCCCGGGCCATCACCTGGAAGCCGTAGCAGATGCCGAGGGTCGGCACGCCGAGCTCGAACACCCCGGCATCGAGCTGGGGGGCGCCGGTCTCGTACACCGACGACGGGCCGCCCGACAGGATGATCCCGACCGGGTTGCGCTCGGCGATCTCGGCGGCGGTGGCGGTGTGCGGCACGATCTCGCTGTAGACGCCCGCCTCGCGCACGCGCCGGGCGATCAGCTGCGCGTACTGCGCGCCGAAGTCGACGACGAGGACGGGGCGCTGCGAGGTGTCGGTCTGTTCGGTCACCGGGTGCCTTCCGCTGCGGGGACGTTGTCGGGGGTGCCATCGACGGATGCCGGCGGCTCGGCCGCCTCGCGGGCGGCGAGATGGCCGCGCACCTCGCGCGCGACCTTGGCCTCCATGAAGAAGGACAGCAGCGGCACGATGCCGCCGAGGGCGAGGACGATGAAGCGAGGGAACGGCCACCGCATGAGGCTCCAGATGCGGAAGCACGCGAAGAGGTACACCACGTAGAACCACCCGTGGGCGACGAGGATCGCGAGGGACAGGTTGAAGCCGTCGCCGGTCGAGATCATCTCGCATCCCTGGCCGCCGGGGATGAAGAGGGAGTACCACAGGCACTCCGGGCCGGGGATGGCGGTGGCGAACCACAGCAGGCCGCCCGAGCCGCCGAGGAAGAGCTCGACGTGCAGCGGCGTGTACTTCAGGATCATCTCGGCCACCAGCAGCAGCAGGCCGATCCCGGTGATGATCGAGGCGATCTGGTAGAAGGTCAACGCTCCGCGGATCGCCGGAAAAGACGAGGCTCTGGGGGCGCGAGGCATGGGGTCCAGTCTAGCCGTCGCCCGCATCCTCGATCTCCTCGAGCTCCCTCTCCCACGCGTCGCGCGCCAGGCGGTACCAGAGGTAGAAGGCGAAGCCGGCGAAGACCGCCCACTCGGCGGCGTAGAAGATGTTCAGCCAGTTGACGCTCGAGGACTCCGCCGGCGCGGGCGACGAGATGGCCTGGATGCCGCCGAGGGGTTCGTCGGCGACGAGGTACGGCCGGTAGACGGCGAGGCCCTCGACGTCGGACCACTGCCCCAGCAGCATCGCCGGCGACATGCGGGTCATGGTCTGCGGGTCGGCGCCGCGCGGCGGCAGGGCGGGTCCTTCGTCCGACACCAGGCGTCCGGTGATCTCGACCGGCTCGGCCGCGGCCTGGTCAGAGAGGGCGGATGCCGCCTCCTCCGCCTCATCGAGAGTGGCGGTCCAGCCGACCGCCACGGCGAGCGCGACCGGTTCCTCGGCGCCGTCGACGCGGAACTGGCCGGTCACCCAGTAGCCCTCGACACCGTCGTTGAAGCGCGACGAGACCACCAGGAAGTCCGGCCCCACCCACTGTCCGCTCACGCGGACCTTCTGCCCGACGAGCGGCTCGGCGAGGTACTCGCCCGGCTCCACCACGTCCGCGATGGGCTGCACCTGCTCGGTGGCCCCGGGTGGCAGCGGGTCGGTGTTGATCGCGCGACTGAGCTGCCACTGTCCGAGCCAGCCGAGAACGCCGGCGATCACGAGGCACACCAGCAGCAGCGCGATCCAGCGGGGGCGCAGCATCACCTCGCGCAGGGTGGGCGGGAAGACCTCGGGGACCGGATCCTCCGCCCGGGGGGCGTCGGTCATCACTTGCCGTACGGCGCCACCACGACCTCGACGCGCTGGAACTCCTTGAGGTCGGAGTATCCGGTGGTCGCCATGGACTTCCGCAGCGCGCCGATGAGGTTGGCGGTGCCGTCGGCGACGGGCGCCGGCCCGTACAGCACGGATTCGAGCGTCGTGACCTGGTCGACGGCCACGCGGCGACCGCGCGGCAGCTTCGCGTGGTGGGCTTCGGGGCCCCAGTGGTAGCCGCGGCCGGGGGCATCGGTGGCGCGGGCGAGGGCGACACCGAGCATGACGGCATCCGCCCCCATCGCGAGGGCCTTGACGATGTCGCCCGAGGTTCCCACGCCGCCGTCGGCGATGACGTGCACGTAACGCCCGCCGGACTCGTCGAGGTAGTCGCGGCGCGCGCCGGCCACATCGGCGACGGCGGTGGCCATCGGCGCGTGCAGGCCGAGCGTGGCGCGCGTGGTGGACGCCGCTCCCCCGCCGAATCCGACCAGGACGCCGGCGGCGCCGGTGCGCATGAGGTGCAGCGCCGCGGTGTAGGTGGCGGCGCCGCCCACGATCACGGGGACGTCGAGGTCGTAGATGAACTTCTTGAGGTTCAGCGGCTGGTCGACGCTCGAGACGTGCTCGGCCGAGACCGTCGTCCCGCGGATGACGAACAGGTCGACTCCGGCGGCGACCACCGTCTCGTACAGCTCCTGCGTGCGCTGCGGGGTCAGGGCGCCGGCGACCGTGACGCCGGCGGCGCGGATCTGGGCGAGCCGGTCGCGCACGAGCTCGGGCTTGATCGGCTCGGAGTACAGCTCCTGCATGCGGCGGGTGGCACCGGCATCCGGAAGCGAGGCGATCTCGTCCAGGAGCGGGGCGGGGTCGTCGTAGCGCGTCCACAGCCCCTCGAGGTCGAGCACGCCGAGCCCGCCGAGCTTGCCCAGTTGGATGGCGGTGTCGGGGCTGACGACGGAGTCCATGGGGGCGCCGAGCACCGGGATGTCGAACTGGAAGGCGTCGATGGACCAGGCCGTCGAGACGTCCTCGGGGTTGCGCGTGCGCCGCGAGGGCACCACCGCGATGTCGTCGAACGTAAAGGCGCGACGGGCCCGCTTGGCGCGGCCGAGCTCGATCTCCATGGTCACGGGGTCCAGCCTACCCGGCGGGGCGCCGCGGGCCCGGGCGGGGTCCCGATACGCCTCACGACGAGACAGAGCACCGCGCCGCCTCGTGCCAGGCGGCGAGTCAGGCGGCGGAGTAGCGGCCCGACGCGACAGCGCGGGCGCGGGCCTTGGCCGCCTCCTCGTCGCGGTTCTTGGGCGGAGCGGTGGTCACCAGGTCGTCGAGCAGGTGCTGGGTGACGTGCGCGATCTCGTGGACGGCGCGGTCGAAGGCATCCTGGTTCGCCTTCGAAGGCTTCGTCGTCCCCGCGATCTTGCGCACGTACTGCAGCGCCGCCGCGTGCACCTCGTCCGAGGTGGCGGCGGGCTCGAAGTTGTGGAGCGTGTGGATGTTCCGGCACATGTCGGCGACGATACGCCGGATGCCGGCATCCGTCACCGCTTGTAGTTGGGCGCCTCGACGACGATCTGCACGTCGTGCGGGTGGGACTCCTTCAGCCCCGCCGGCGTGATGCGCACGAACCGGCCCTTGGCCTTCAGCTCTTCGATGGTGCGGGCGCCGACGTAGAACATCGACTGCCGCAGGCCGCCCACCAGCTGGTAGGCGACGGCCGACAGCGGGCCGCGGTAGGCGACCTGGCCCTCGATGCCCTCGGGGATCAGCTTGTCGTCGCTGGGGACGTCGGCCTGGAAGTAGCGGTCCTTCGAGTACGAGGTCTTCTTGCCGCGGGTCTGCAGCGCGCCGAGCGATCCCATGCCGCGGTACTGCTTGAACTGCTTGCCGCCCTGGAACACGATCTCGCCCGGCGACTCGTCCGTCCCCGCCAGGAGCGAGCCCAGCATGACGGTGTCCGCACCGGCGACGAGGGCCTTGGCGATGTCGCCCGAGTACTGCAGGCCGCCGTCGGCGATGACGGGGACGTCCGCCTCGCGCGCGGCCAGCGACGCCTCGTAGATCGCCGTCACCTGGGGCACGCCCACGCCCGCCACGACGCGCGTGGTGCAGATCGAGCCCGGTCCGACGCCCACCTTGACCGCGTCGACGCCCGCGTCGATGAGCGCCTTCGCACCCTCTCGCGTGGCGACGTTGCCGCCGATGACGTCGATGTGCTCGAAGGACGCGTCGGCCTTCAACCGCTTGACCATCTCGATGACACCGGCGGACTGCCCGTTCGCGGTGTCGACGACGAGGACGTCCACCCCGGCGTCGCGCAGCGCCTCGGCGCGCTCCCACGCGTCGCCGAAGAAGCCGATCGCGGCACCCACGCGCAGGCGGCCCTGCTCGTCCTTGGTGGCCAGGGGGTACTTCTCGCTCTTGTCGAAGTCCTTGATGGTGATGAGGCCGGCGAGCTTGCCGCCCTCGTCGATGAGCGGCAGCTTCTCGACGCGGTGCTTGGCGAAGGTCGCGATGACCTCACCGGCGCCGATGCCGACGGGGGCGGTGATGAGGTTCTCGGTCGTCATCACGTCGCGCACGAGCGTGGTCTGCCGCTCGAAGCCCGAGACGAAGCGCATGTCGCGGTTGGTGACGATACCGACCAGGCGCCCGTCGTCGTCGACGACCGGCAGCCCCGAAATCCTATAGGTCGCGCACAGCGCGTCGACCTCTTCGATGGTGGCGTCGGGGGTGGTGGTGATCGGGTCGGTGATCATGCCCGACTCGCTGCGCTTGACGCGGTCGACCATCGCGGCCTGGTCGGCCACCGAGAGGTTCCGGTGGATGATTCCGATGCCGCCCTCGCGCGCGATGGCGATCGCCAGGCGCGCCTCGGTGACGGTGTCCATCGCCGCCGACAGCAGGGGCGTGGCGACGGTGATGCGGCGCGTCACCCGGCTGGAGGTGTCGGCCTCGCTCGGGATGACGTCGGTGTGCCCCGGCAGCAACAGGACGTCGTCATAGGTCAGTCCGACGAAACCGAACGGGTCGTGGTGCTCCATGGGGGTTCTCCTGCGCGCGTGCCTTGCCTGCACGGGCGTGTAGCTCGAGGGGGACGACGGCGGCCGGCGCACGGAGCGCCGCCTTCGATTCTAAGCGCCCGCGCATGCCGATTCATTCCCGGATGCCGGGCCCGACACGCCCGGGATGACAGGGCTCCCGCAGCGTGGAGTCCCGATTCCATCACGTCTCGAACATGTATATCCCCCGAAACAGCGGCGACACATTACGCTCTTACCGTCGTTCATCACGGCCGATGCGACCCGGTAATCGGCGCTGCGTGGTGTGCCGAACTGGGAGGTTCTGTGAGTCCTGTGACTGAGGTCGCGATGCGCACGACGCATCGGCGAACGGTCTTCGCACTCCTGGCGCTCCTGTTGATGCTCATGGGACTCTTCGCGACCTCGGCGCCTGCCGTCGCGGCCGAGGACGACCCGTACCGCATCAGCGGGAACGTCCAGCTCGATGGCGAGCCGCTGGAAGGAGTCGTCCTCACCATCGACGGCCCCGGCGGGATGCAAGAGGTCGAGACCGACGAGAATGGCCAATGGCGCGTCGGCGTCCCTGAGCGCGGCGAGGACTACACCGTCACCCTCGACGAGAACACGCTGCCCGAGGGCATCGCCGTGGTCGACGACGAGGATGACACCCCCAACGTCAAAGAGGTGACGATGGGCCAGGGCGGCCGGGTCACGGTGAACTTCTTCATCGGCGAAGGAGAACGCAACGTCACGAGCTTCTTCGACCAGCTCATCCAGCGCCTCGTGCAGGGCATCAGCTTCGGCCTCATGCTCGCCCTCGCCGCCGTCGGCCTGACGCTGGTGTACGGCACGACCGGCATCTCGAACTTCGCCCACGGCGAGATGGTCACCTTCGGGGCGGTGAGCGCACTGGTCCTCGTGGGGCCGGCGAGCCTCGCCCTGCCGTGGTGGCTCGGCCTGCCCGTGGCGGTGATCCTCAGCGCCGTCCTCGGACTGCTCATGGACATGGCGCTGTGGCGGCCGCTGCGCCGGCGCCGCGTCGGCATCGTGCAGCTGATGATCGTCAGCATCGGCCTCTCGCTGGCGCTGCGCTACATCTTCCAGTTCTTCATCGGCGGCGGGACGGCCCAGCTGCCGTTCTCGACGGCACCCAAGATCCCCCTCTTCGGCGCCGTGCAGATGAGCGTCATCGACATGGTGTCGATCGTCATCTCGATCCTCGTCATCGTCGCGTTCGCGCTGTGGCTCACCCGCTCCAAGCTCGGCAAGGCGACCCGCGCGATCTCGGACAACCCTTCGCTCGCGGCGGCCTCGGGCATCGACGTCGACTTCGTCGTGCGCGTGGTGTGGATCATCGCCGGCGGTCTCGCCGGTCTCGCCGGCATCCTGTACGCCTATTACCGCCCCGGCATCCGCTGGGACATGGGCGCCCAGGTGCTGCTGCTGATGTTCGCCGCGGTCGTCCTCGGCGGTCTCGGCACCGCGTACGGTGCCCTCATCGGCGCGCTCATCGTCGGCATCCTCGTCGAGGCGTCCAGCCTCTGGATCCCCGCGGACCTGAAGTTCGCGAGCGCGCTGTTCATCCTCATCGTGATCCTGCTGTTCCGACCACAGGGCATCCTCGGTCGGCGCGAGAGAATAGGTTAAGGCGAACCCATGGACTGGCTTCAGATTCTCTCCAACTCGGCCTCGTCGATCCTCAGCCCCGCGACCATGGGCTACGCCCTGGCGGCGCTGGGACTGGCGGTGCACTTCGGCTACGCCGGCCTGATCAACATGGGCATCGCCGGCTTCATGGCCATCGGCGCCTACGGCTACGCGATCTCGGTGCTCACCTTCGGCTTCCCGTGGTGGCTCGCCGCCCTCACCGGGCTCGTCGCCGCGGCGGTGTTCGCCCTCATCCTCGGCATCCCGACGCTGCGGCTCCGCGGCGATTACCTGGCGATCGTGACGATCGCCGCCGCCGAGGTGCTGCGCCTGCTGTTCCTCACCACCGCGTTCGACGATGTCACCGGCTCGGCCGACGGCCTGAGCGGGTACCACGCGAGCTTCCGCGCCTCGAACCCCATTCCGGACGGGACGTACGGGTTCGGACCGTGGATGTACAACGAGAACCAGTGGTGGGTCCGGATCATGGGCCTCACCACGATCGCCCTGGCGCTGCTGGTGGTGTGGATGCTCACGCACAGCCCGTGGGGCCGCGCGCTCAAGGGCATCCGCGAGGACGAGGACGCCGTGCGCTCGCTCGGCAAGAACGTCTTCTCGTACAAGCTGCAGTCGCTCGTCCTCGGCGGCGTCATCGCGGCGGCCGGCGGCATCATCTACGCGCTCCCCTCGGCGATCAGCCCCGGTGTGTACGTGACGTCGCTGACGTTCTTCGTGTGGACGGCGCTGCTCCTCGGCGGTGCGGCCAC
The DNA here is from genome assembly GCF_054780155.1 of Microbacterium aureliae. NCBI lineage: Bacteria > Bacillati > Actinomycetota > Actinomycetes > Micrococcales > Microbacteriaceae > Microbacterium > Microbacterium aureliae. Next base: position 879,066 of record NZ_BAAGWW010000002.1, on the reverse strand, counting down.
GGTGTTCGGGCCGCTGCTGGGCTCGCTCATCTTCTGGGTGCTGCAGACATTCCTGTCGAACGTGCTGCCGGCCCTCGCCTCGGCCGGCCTCCTGTTCGGCATGTCGTCGATCCAGGCGGCGACGCTGCGGTTCATCCTCGTCGGCGTCGCCCTCATGCTGCTGGTGATCTTCATGCCCCAGGGGCTGCTCGGAAACAAGAAGGAGCTGACCTTTGTCAAGTGAAGCCGGCGCCACCGCGCCGAAGACCGGCCCCGTCGCCCGACCCAAGACCACCGGGCTGCACAAGGGCGACGCCGCCCCCGGCTGCGCGAAGGTCGACCCGATCATCGTCGCCGACCGCGTCCGCCGCTCGTTCGGCGGTGTGCGGGCCGTCGACGTCGACCACCTCGAGATCCCGCGCGGGGCGATCACCGCTCTGATCGGGCCGAACGGCGCGGGCAAGACCACGCTGTTCAACCTGCTTACCGGCTTCGACAAGCCCGACGAGGGAACGTGGAGCTTCGACGGCAAGGACCTCTCGGGGGTCCCCGCCTACAAGGTGGCCCGCATGGGCCTGGTCCGCACGTTCCAGCTCACCAAGGCGCTCGGCCTGCTGACCGTCCTCGAGAACATGAAGCTCGGCGCGAAGGATCAGCGCGGCGAGCGGTTCTTCGCGAGCCTCATCCCCGCCCTGTGGCGGGCGCAGGAGCAGGAGCACGAGACCCGTGCCATGGGCATCCTGAAGAAGTTCAAGCTCGACACGAAGGCGGCGGACTTCGCCGCGAGCCTGTCGGGCGGGCAGCGCAAGCTTCTCGAGATGGCCCGGTCGCTCATGACGGACCCGACGCTGGTGATGCTCGACGAGCCGATGGCGGGCGTGAACCCCGCGCTGACGCAGTCGCTGCTGGACCACATCCTCGACCTGAAGGACGAGGGGATGACGGTGCTGTTCGTCGAGCACGACATGCACATGGTGCGCCACATCGCCGACTGGGTCGTCGTGATGGCAGAGGGCCGCATCGTCGCCGAGGGTGACCCGTACACGGTCATGCGCGATCCCGCCGTCATCGACGCCTACCTCGGCGCCCACCAGGAGGTCGACCTCGGCGTGGTCACCGGCCGCATCGACATCATCCACGCCGACAAGACGACGGATGCCGCAGCCTCGGCCGCCGTCAGCGCGGACGACATCGAAGCCGCAGGCGCCGCGGAACTGGACGCTGAAGAGAAAGAGAACGGCAAGTGAGCACCGATACCGCCACCGGCACCCCGGTCGTCGTCGTCGAGGACGTCCACGCCGGCTACCTGCCGGGGGTCAACATCCTCAACGGCTGCAACCTCGTCGCCCACAAGGGCGAGCTCATCGGCATCATCGGCCCGAACGGCGCCGGAAAGTCGACGCTGCTCAAGGCGATCTTCGGGCAGGTGAACATCCGCGACGGCCGCGTGTCGCTCGAGGGCGACGACATCACCGGGCTGAAGGCCAACAAGCTCGTCTCGCGCGGGGTCGGGTTCATCCCGCAGACGAACAACGTCTTCCCCTCGCTGACGATCGAAGAGAACCTGCAGATGGGGCTCTACCAGCGTCCGTCGGCCTACGCCGAGCGGCTGGAGTTCGTCACCGGGATCTTCGGCGAGCTGAAGAAGCGCCTCAAGCAGCGCGCGGGATCACTGTCGGGCGGTGAGCGCCAGATGGTGGCGATGAGCCGCGCTCTCATGATGGACCCGAAGGTGCTGCTGCTCGACGAGCCGTCGGCGGGCCTCTCGCCCGTCCGCCAGGACGAGGCGTTCATCCGGGTGTCCGAGATCAACAAGGCCGGAGTCACCTGCATCATGGTCGAGCAGAACGCGCGGCGCTGCCTGCAGATCTGCGACCGCGGCTACGTCCTCGATCAGGGCCGGGACGCCTACACCGGCTCGGGACGCGACCTGCTGAATGACCCCAAGGTCACCGAGCTGTACCTGGGCACGCTGGGCACCTGAGCGGTGTCGATGAGGGGGCGGATGCCGACGGCATCCGCCCCCTCTCGTGCGCGCCGTCGCGGGACCTCCGTCGCCGTCGGGGTGGGTGGACGTGGGACGGGCGCCGGTTGAGTTGACGCTATCCGTCGCCAACCGCCCCCGTGACCGCGAACGGCGTCAACTCCGGGGCCGCCGGGCCGGCGCGAGCTGGCCGGGTTGACGGCATCCGTCACCAACCGCCCCAATGACCGCAAGTAGCGTCAGCCCCCGCGCCGCGGGTACGCGAAGGGGCCCCGGATCCGAAGATCCGGGGCCCCCACGATCGAGCGGGACTCAGCCCTCGTAGGCGAAGTAGTTGTTGTCCTCGCCGAACTCGTAGATGCCGATCGACGCCTCGGTCGGGTCGCCGACCTCGTTGAACGTGATCGGGCCCGAGATGCCGTCGTAGTCGGCGGTACCGCCTCCGACGATGATCTCGGCGCACTCGGCGTAGGTCGAGCACTTCTCGCCCTCACCGGCGCCGCCCGAGACCTCGATGAGCTTCTCGGCCATGGCCGCCGGGTCGTTCGAGCCGGCCGCGAGGGCGGCCAGCGCGAGCAGCACGGTGGCGTCGAAGGACTCGGCCGCGTAGCTGTACTCGGTCAGCGCGTCCTCACCCTCCTCCTCGAGGAAGGCGTCCAGGCTCGAGGTGAAGTCGGTCAGCGTGTCGATCGACAGACCGGGCAGGGTGCCCTTGGCGCCGGTGAGCGAGCCTTCGGGCAGCTCGTCGCCGAAGTTCGAGAGGTTGCCGTCGACGAAGTACAGCTTGTCGCCGGGGAACTCGCCGAGCAGGCTCGGCAGGATCGTGGCGACCTCTTCGAACGTGATCAGGACGATCGCGTCGGGGTCGGCCGCGACGACCTCGGCGATCTGCGCGTCGAAGGTGGTGTCACCGGTGTTGTAGGTGGGCGCGGCCACGACCTCGCCGCCGGCGGCCTCGAAGGCCTCGGTGACGTACTTGGCCAGGCCCGTGCCGTAGGAGTCGTTCAGCACGATCATGCCGAGCTTCTGCACACCGTCCTCGGCGATCAGGTTGCCGAGCACCTCGCCCTGCAGCACGTCCGAGGGGGCGGTGCGGAAGTACAGCCCGTTGTCCTCGTAGGTGGTGAAGGCGTCCGAGGTGTTGGCGGGCGAGAACTGGATGACGCCCGCGCCGACCAGCTGGTCGATGAACTGCAGCGAGGTGCCCGAGGACGCCGCGCCGATGACGGCAGACACGTTCTCGCCGAGCAGACGCGGGATCTCGGTCTCGTACGCCTTGTTGTCGGTGTCGCCCGAGTCGCCGTAGACGACGTCCAGGGTCAGCCCGGTGTCCTCGGAGACCTCGTTGATCTGCGCTGCCGCGAAGGCGACGCCGGCCTCTTCGGGCGGGCCGAGGAAGGCCAGGTTGCCGGTCTGGGGCAGGGCGGTGCCGATCTTGAGGCTGATCTCTTCGGAAGGCTCGGCGGGGCCGTTGGTGGCATTGCCGCCGCCGCCCCCGTCACCTGAGGCGCATCCGGCGAGGACGAGTGCGCTGACGCCGACCGCGGCGATGCCGCCGAGGACCTTGCCGGCGCGCGAACGTGAGAAGACGCTCATTGTGCTCCTTGCTGTATGAGTCGGGCAGGCCCTAGGGCCCCCAGTTCCCACAAACCTAACCGCGCGCATCGCTCGCGAATGTTGCCATTCGTTAACGATGTGTAACGGGATTCGAGGGTCCCGGCGGACCGGACATACCCCCGAGAGGTATACACTCGATGATCGGTACCCCTCAGGGGTATCGCTCACGAAGCGAAAGGTGATGACATGACCGAGAAGTACGAGTACACCGTGACGGGCATGACCTGCGGGCACTGCGAGTCGAGCGTCCGCAGCGAGGTCTCGCAGCTGGCCGGCGTCACCGGCGTCGAGGTGAGCGCCAAGTCCGGCACCCTCGTCGTCGAGTCCGAGGCCCCGCTCGCCGACGCCGACGTCATCGCCGCCGTGGATGAGGCCGGCTACCAGGCGGTCCGCGCCTGATGTCCGCTCCCGCGTCGGCGACCGGGCCCGGCGCGCGCGTCGAACTCCAGATCGGAGGCATGACGTGCGCGTCGTGTGCGGCGCGCATCGAGAAGAAGCTCAACCGGATGCCGGGAGTCGCGGCATCCGTGAACTACGCCACCGAGAAGGCGGTCGTGCACGTGCCGGCGGACATGGACGCCGCCGCGCTCATCGCCGAGGTGGAGAAGACCGGCTACACCGCCGCGGTGCCCGCTCCCCCGCGGGAGGCGGCCCCCGAGGCGGAGCCGGTGGACGAGGAGCTGGTGCGGCTGCGCCAGCGGGTCATCGGCTCGGCGATCCTGACCGTCCCGGTGATCGTCCTGGCGATGGTGCCCGCCCTGCAGTTCACCTACTGGCAGTGGGCGTCGCTGGCGCTCGCGGCGCCGGTCGTCGTGTGGGGCGCATGGCCGTTCCATCGCGCGGCGGGCGTGAACCTGCGCCACGGCGCGGCGACGATGGACACCCTGGTCTCGATGGGCGTGTCGGCGGCCTTCCTGTGGTCGCTGTACGCCCTCTTCCTCGGACACGCGGGCATGCCCGGAATGACCCACGCGTTCGAGTGGACCATCCAGCGCTCCGACGGCGCGGGCGACATCTACCTCGAGGTCGCCGCCGGCGTGACGACGTTCGTGCTGCTGGGCCGCTACTTCGAGCTGCGCTCCAAGCGGCGCGCGGGGGCGGCTCTTCGTGCGCTGCTCGACGTCGGCGCGAAGGACGCCGCGGTGCTGCGCGGCGGCACCGAGATCCGCGTGCCGGTCGCGCAACTGCTGGTCGGCGACGAGTTCGTCGTCCGACCCGGCGAGAAGATCGCGACGGACGGCGTCGTCGTCTCGGGGTCGTCGGCGGTGGACGCCTCGATGGTCACCGGCGAGTCGGTGCCCATCGAGGTCGAGCCCGGAGACGCCGTCATCGGCGCTACCGTCAACGCCGGCGGACGCCTCGTCGTCCGCGCGACGCGCGTGGGCGACGACACCCAGCTGGCGCAGATGGCGCGGCTGGTGGAAGAGGCGCAGTCCGGCAAGGCCGAGGTGCAGCGGCTGGCCGACCGCATCTCGGGGGTCTTCGTCCCGATCGTCGTCGCGATCGCCGTCACCACCCTCGTCGTGTGGCTGGCGCTCGGGTGGCCGCTCGCGTCGGCGGTGACCGCCGCCGTCGCCGTCCTCATCATCGCGTGCCCGTGCGCGCTCGGCCTGGCCACCCCGACGGCGCTGCTGGTCGGCACCGGCCGCGGCGCGCAGCTCGGCATACTCATCCGCGGTCCCGAGGTGCTGGAGTCCACGCGCCGGGTCGACACCGTCGTGCTCGACAAGACCGGCACCGTCACAACCGGACGGATGTCGCTCGCGGATGCCGTTCCCACCCCCGGCGTCGACACCGCCGAGCTGCTGCGGCTGGCCGGATCGGTCGAGCACGCTTCGGAGCACCCCATCGCCCGGGCGATCGCCGACGCGGCCGAGGACCTCGCCCCCGTCGAGTCCTTCCAGTCCCACGCGGGCCACGGCGTGACCGGCGTCGTCGACGGGCACGCCGTCGTCGTCGGGCGGCGCGCGCTGCTGGCCGAGTGGGCGGTGCCGCTTCCCGCACAGCTCGAGAAGGCGATGACGGATGCCGAGTCCCTCGGCCGCACGGCTGTCGCCGTCGCGTGGGACGGCGAGGCGCGCGGCGTCCTCGTCGTGTCCGACCAGGTCAAGCCCACGAGCGCCGAAGCGGTCGCGCAGCTGCGCGCCCTGGGCCTCGAGCCGGTGCTCCTCACCGGCGACAACGCCACCGCCGCCGCCGCGATCGCGCGCGAGGTGGGGATCGAGCGGGTCACCGCCGAGGTCCTGCCCGCCGACAAGGTCGCCGTGGTCAAGGCGCTGCAGGACGAGGGCCGGGTCGTCGCGATGGTCGGCGACGGCGTGAACGACGCCGCCGCCCTCGCGCAGGCCGATCTCGGCATGGCGATGGGAACGGGCACGGATGCCGCCATCGAGGCCGGCGACATCACCCTGGTGCGCGGCGACCTGCGAAGCGCCGCCGAGGCCGTCCGGCTCTCGCGGTCGACCCTCGGCACGATCAAGGCCAACCTGTTCTGGGCCTTCGCCTACAACGTCGCGGCGATCCCGCTGGCGGCGCTGGGGCTGCTCAACCCGATGATCGCCGGCGCGGCGATGGCGTTCTCGAGCGTCTTCGTCGTCGGCAACAGCCTGCGCCTGCGGCGCTTCCGCCCCACCCCTCGTCTGGAGCAGTCATGACTCTCGAAGCACCGGCATCCGCTGACATCACCGTCGATCATTCGCACCACGGGTACATCACCGACAAGGCGAAGTACCTCAACCGCCTGAAGCGCATCGAGGGTCAGGCGCGCGGCATCGCCAAGATGGTCGAGGACGAGAAGTACTGCATCGACATCCTCACGCAGGTGTCGGCGCTGACGTCGGCGCTCGAGGCCGTCGCGCTCGGGCTGCTCGACGACCACCTGCGGCACTGCGTGGTGGATGCCGCGCGCGCCGGCGGCGCCGAGGCGGACGCCAAGATCACCGAGGCCTCGCAGGCGATCGCCCGCCTCGTGCGGTAGGTCCCCGGGCGCGCGCCGCCGGCGCCGTGGCGCCCCGGCTAGGAGATACGCACTCGTGAGGATGCGGCCCGCGCCCGGGATCCTTCCCAGCCTCACTTCTCCTCGCCGGCGCACCGGGCGCGGACTTCTCGCCCGGGTGCGCCGCCGGTCAGTCGCGGCCAGCCGGATAGGAGATGCGCATCCGTGAGGATGCGGCCCGCGCGCGGCATCCTTCCCAGCCTCATTTCTCCTCGCCGGCGCACCGGCACCGGAGCGACCAGGCTCAGGTGAGCTCGGCGACGTCGGACACCGCGGTCCGCGACCGGCGGGCCGCCACGAGGGAGTCGACCGTGAGGACGGTCAGCGCCAGCCAGACCAGCGCGAACCCGATCCAGCGCTCCAGCGGCATCGGCTCGCCGAGGATCCAGGCGCCGGTGATGAACTGCATGATCGGCGCGACGAACTGCAGCAGTCCCACGAGCGTCAGCGGCGCACGGCGCGCCCCGGCGGCGAAGAACAGCAGCGGCACGGCCGTCATGGCCCCGGCGAGCAGGATGAGCACGGTGTGCCACGCGCCCAGGGTGCCGATCGTGAGCCCCGTCGTCGCGGCCACCGCGACAACCTGGGCGACGGCGACGGGCGCGAGCCACAGCGACTCCAAGGTGAGGCCGCTGACGGCGTCGACCGAGGGGCCGATGCGCTTCTTCACCAGCCCGTACAGCGCGAACGAGCAGGCCAGCGTCAGGGCGATCCACGGGAACGACCCGTAGCCGACGATGATGACGGCGACCGCGACGCCGGCGATCCCGAGCGCGACCCACTGCGTCGTCCGCAGCCGCTCGCGCAGCAGCAGCACGCCCAGCAGCACGGTGAAGATCGGGTTGATGAAGTACCCGAGGCTGGTCTCGATCACGTGACCGGTGAGGGTCGCGATGAGGAACACCTGCCAGTTGACGTAGATGACCGCCCCAGCGAGCACCGTCCACAGCACCAGCCGCCGGTTGCGCAGGATCGCGAACAGCTTCGGCCACGTCCGCGTGACCGTGAGCAGCACGGCGCAGAAGGCCAGCGACAGCAGGATCCGCCACGCGACGACCTCCCACGGCCCCGTCGGTGCGAGCGCCAGGAAGTACAGCGGCAGGAACCCCCACAGCACGTAGGCGGTGAAGGCGTACACCCCGCCCAGGAAACGCTCGCGAGCGGCATCCTGCTCGCCGACGGATGCCGGTGGCACCGCGACCCCGCCGGTCCGTGCGGTCGTGTCGGGGTGGGGCTCTGGCGTCACCCGATCAGCCTACGACCGCCGCGGGGGTCGATCCGGCGGGAATCGGCCGCGGCATCGCGCGCCGCCTGCCGACATGCGCAGGAAGACTGCCACGGCGCACGAGAAGAGGGCCGGGTGCCGAAGCACCCGACCCTCTGCGTCGCGTTGCGCGGAACGCGGGAAGTGTCAGCGGACGACGACCGCGAGGACGTCGCGGGCCGACAGGACGAGGAACTCGTCACCGCCGAACTTGACCTCGGTCCCGCCGTACTTGCTGTAGATGACGCGGTCGCCGACGGCGACGTCGAGCGGGACGCGGTTGCCGTTGTCGTCGATACGGCCCGGGCCCACCGCCACGACCTCGCCCTCCTGGGGCTTCTCCTTGGCGGTGTCGGGGATGACCAGACCGCTGGACGTGGTCTGCTCGGCCTCGACCTGCTTGATGACGATGCGGTCCTCGAGCGGCTTGATGGAAACCGACACGGGTCTACCTCTGCTTTCCTTGAGAATCAAGACTCGTTAGCACCCACACGCTGAGAGTGCTAACGAGAGTCTAGGCAAGCGACTGGCACTCTTGCAACGTGAGTGCCAAAGCCGGGCGGATGCCGTCGGCCGGGCCCGCGGACAGGGGCTCGCACCCGCATAGGCTGGGTCGATGGAGATGGCCGAGCTGACCGCCCTGCTCACCCCCGCGGGCCTGCGGCTGCTGGACGATCTCGGTCCCGTCACGTCGACCGAGGATGTCGCCCGCGCCGTGTCGCGCCTGCGGAAGGCGGGCCACTCCCCCGATCTCGTGTCGGCCGTCGTGGGGCAGGCGAGGCTCCGCGCGAAGGGCGAGGCGAAGTTCGGCCCGTTCGCCGGGCGGATGCTGTTCACGCGCGCCGGTCTCGAGCAGGCGACCCGGCTGGGGGTCGCCGCTCGCCACGCGGCGCGGTTCCGGGACGCCGGCATCACCCGGGTCGCCGACCTCGGCTGCGGCATCGGCGGCGACGCCCTCGGGATGGCCGCCCTCGGGATCGAGGTCGACGCCGTCGACGCCGACGAGGTGACCGCCGCGATCGCCGCCTACAACCTCGCCCCGTTCGGCGACGACGCGCGGGTGCGGCACGCGACCGCCGAGGCGGCGGCCGCAGAGCTGTTCCCGGATGCCGGGGGCCCGGCATCCGCCGATCTCGGGCCGCAGGCGGTGTGGCTGGATCCGGCGCGGCGAACCGCCGGGCACGGAGAGACCTCGCGCACCGGTCACGAGGACTGGTCGCCGTCGCTGGAGTGGGTGTTCGACCTGGCGCGGCGCGTGCCGGCGGGCATCAAGCTGGGTCCGGGCATGGACCGCGACCTGCTGCCGGAGGGCTTCGAGGCGCAGTGGGTGAGCGCCGACGGCTCGACGATCGAGCTCGTGCTGTGGTCGGGCGTCCTGGCGCGGCCGGGGGTGACGCGCGCGGCCCTGGTGATGCGCGGCGATCAGGCCTTCGAGCTGACCGCCCCGGCGGATGCCGTGGACGAGCCCGCGCGCGAGCTCGGGGCGTTCGTGCACGAGCCGGACGGCGCGGTGATCCGGGCGCGGCTCATCGGCGACGTGGCGCGCGAGCTCGAGGCGGGGATGCTGGACGAGCGGATCGCGTACCTCACCGGCGACGCGGCAGTGACGAGTCCGTTCGTGCAGTCGTTCCGGGTGCGCGAGACCCTGCCCGCCGACACCAAGGCGCTCGGGCAGGCGCTGCGCGCCCGCGGCATCGGCCGGCTCGAGATCAAGAAGCGCGGCGTGGACGTCGACCCCGCGGCCCTGCGCACGAAGCTGAAGCTGCGCGGTGACGAGTCGGCGACGCTGCTGCTCACGCGCGTCGGGTCGTCGCGGGTGGCGATCCTGGCCGATCGCGTCAGCGGAACAGATTCATCGGGACCGCGCTGAGCAGGTTCGCCTGTGTCGCGGCGAACCACAGCCACCCGGCGCTGTAGACGAGGGACACCGCGGCGAGCACGATCGCCCAGACCGCCACCGGGCGGCTCTCGGTCGGCCGGCGCAGGGCGAGGATGCCCGAGATCACCGCGACGATGCCGATCGGAAAGCCCCAGCCCACCACGAGCGACGCGGCCAGTCCCATGACCGCGAAGGCCAGCGCCCATCCCGACAGCCCGCGCTGCGGACCGGCCGGCTGGACCTGCGCCCACACCGCGTCGGTGTCGATCGTCGGGCCGCTCGGCACCGTCACGTCGACGGGCCCGGTCGGCAGCCGCGAGAAGCCGCCCCGGTGCTGGCCGGGCAGCGCGGACGACGCCGCGCGCGCCTCGACGTCGGGCGACGGGGGCTCGACCGGCAGATGAGCTCGCGAGTCCGTCATGCGGCCCCCTTTCGGGCGACCTGGATCTCGGTGACGGGCAGCGTCGAGTCCGCGCCGAACTCCAGCGTCGACGGCGGGCGCCCCGACCGGATGAGCTCGGCGGCCAGCGCCGCGATCATCGCGCCGTTGTCGGTGCACAGCGACAGCGGGGGGATCCGGACGGTCACGCCCGCGGCATCCGCCCGTTCGAGCGCCACGTCGCGCAGCCGCTTGTTGGCGATGACGCCGCCCCCCAGGAGCAGGCGCGGCACGCCGTGGTCGGCGCACGCGGCGAGCGCCTTGGTGACCAGGACGTCGACGACCGCTTCACGGAAGGATGCCGCCACATCGGCGACGGGGATCTCTTCGCCGGCCGCCTGCCGCTGCTCGACCCAGCGGGCGACGGCGGTCTTGAGGCCCGAGAACGAGAAGTCGTAGCGGTGGCGGGCCATGTCGCTCGCGCGCGACAGCCCGCGCGGGAACGCGATGGCACGGGGATCGCCGGCTGCGGCGGCGCGATCGATCTGGGGGCCGCCGGGGTAGGGCAGGCCGAGCAGGCGCGCGACCTTGTCGAACGCCTCGCCCGCGGCGTCGTCCATGGTCTCGCCGAGCATCTCGACGTCCGAGGTGAGGTCGCGCACGAGCAGCAGCGACGTGTGGCCGCCGCTGACCAGCAGCGCCACCGTCGGGTACTCGATGGGCGCCGTCGGCGCGGGCGACAGAATGTCGGCCGCGATGTGGCCGACGAGGTGGTTCACCGCGTACAGCGGGCGATCCAGCGACACCGCGAGCGCCTTCGCGGCGCCGACTCCCACCATGAGGGCCCCCGCCAGCCCGGGACCGCTGGTGACGGCGACCGCGTCGATATCCGCCAGCTCCACCTGCGCCTCGGCGAGCGCGGCGGCGATCGCCGGCTGGAGCGCCTCGAGGTGGGCGCGGGCGGCGACCTCGGGGACCACCCCGCCGTAGCGGGCGTGCTCGTCCATCGAGCTGGCGATGGTGTTGCTGAGCAGGGTCCGGCCGCGGACGATCCCGATGCCGGTCTCGTCGCAGCTGGTCTCGATGCCGAGCACCAGTGGCTCGTCGCGGTTCACGTGCACACTCCCCCGGTCGCGGCCGGCTCATCGCGCGCGGCGGCGGGCTGGTGAGCCTGCCAGCCGCGCAGGTCCAGGCGCATGACGACGGCGTCCACGCCGTCCGGCTGGTAGTAGTTCGGGCGCCGCGCGAGCTCGACGAACCCCTCCGAGGCGTACAGCGCCTGGGCGACGGGGTTGTCGGCGCGCACCTCGAGGAACACCTCGCGCACCCGGCGACGGACCGCCTCGTCGAGCAGGGTGCGAAGCAGCGCGCGCCCCCTGCCCCGGCCGCGGGCGCCGTCGGCGATCGTGATCGTCTGGATGTCGGCATCCGTCCCGCCGCGCACCGCCCGCAGACCCGCGTAGCCGACGAGCCGCCCCGCCTCCTCGACCACGACGTACCAGCCGTGGGGGGACGACAGCTCTTCGCGCATCATCGCCGGCGACCAGGCGTCGGTGGGGAAGGACGCCCGCTCGAGCGCCATGATCGCGTCGAGGTCGGCGGAAGTCGCGGGCCGCGTCGTCATGCGCTCACCCGCTTCGGTCCGGCGGATGCCGTGACGTCGGGCGAGCGCAGATACAGGGCGTCGGCGGGCCCGATCGTGCGCCCGGCGGCCACGGCGCGCGCGGCGGCGAGGGCGAGCATGGCGGCGGGGGTGCGCTCGGCATCCCGCCGCAGCGCCCCATGGGCGGCGAGCACGGAGTCCAGGTCGTCGCGCGGCGCGAGCGCAGCCTCGGCTACGCGGACCGGAAGGCCGTCGTCGTCGAGCCCGCGATACACCGTGTAGGCGTACTCGCGGCGGCGGGCGTCTGTGGCGACGGCGAAGAGTTCGTCGTCGGAGTCCTCGAAACCGCCCGTGAGCGCGTCGTGCAGCAGCAGCTCGAGGGCGACGGCGTCGTGGCTCGGCACCGGCACCACGGGGATCCCGCGGCCCACGGCGAACGTGCGGGCCGCGGCGATGCCGACGCGGAGCCCGGTGAACGGCCCCGGACCCATGCCGGCGGCGACGTGCGTGATGTCGGATGCCGTCACCTGCGCCTCGGCGAGCACCCGCTGCAGCAGGGTGCCGATGACCTCGGCGTGACCGCGGGGGTCGGTGCTCTCGAGGGCGGCGCGCACGACGCCGTCGGGCTCGACGACCGCGACCGCCGTGCCGAGCGAGGTGTCGATGCCCAGAATCACGGGTTCCAGGGTAGTCGCCCGGCGAGGCGCCCCCGGCGGCGGCCGGTGTGCGCGGGGCGCTGGGGCGCAGGTTCTCTGCTGCGGCGCAGGTTCGCAGCATCCGGAATTTCACTACGGCGCCCGTTTCCTGCTGCGGCGCACCAGATCCGCACCGCCGCAACAGCGAACGTGCGCCCCAGCGCTCAGGACCCCACCCCAGCACACCGCCGGCACTCGAGCCCCGGACCGCAGCCCGAACCCAAGCGCCCCGCGCGGGCGGCTACGGCCGGCGGGTGACGGTGACCACGCGCGGGGCGTCGGCGTCGAGCTCGGCCTCGCGGCCGGTGGTGCCGCATGCGCTGTCGACGCCGTGGCCGTGCCACTCGCGGTCGAGCTCGACCTCCCACCACGTGTCGCGCAGGCCGTCGACCATGCCGCGGCCCCACTCGACGATCGTCACCGAGCCGTCGAGGTCGATGTCGAGGTCGTCGAGTTCCACCGCCGAGCCCAGGCGGTAGGCGTCGACGTGCACGAGGGGTGCGCCGCCCACGAGCGAGGGGTGGGTGCGGGCGATGACGAAGGTCGGGCTCTGCACGGGTCCCCGCACGCCGAGACCCGCGGCGATGCCGCGGGTGAGGGTCGTCTTGCCGGCGCCGAGGGGTCCCGTGAGAACGACCAGATCACCCGGATGCAGCATCCTGCCCATCTGCTCACCCAGGGCTTCCATGGCATCGGGCGAGTCGACCTCGCGGCGTCCGACGAGCTCGTCCAGCCCGGTCACTGCGTCACCTGCCGTCGCGTCACCCGCGGACCGATGCGCGTGACGATCTCGTAGTTGATGGTTCCTGCCGCGTCGGCCCAGTCGTCCGCGGAGGGGACCCCGAGGGTCGGGTCGCCGAAAAGCACCGCCTCGTCGCCCACGGCGACGGGGTGATCGCCGACGTCGACGACGAACTGGTCCATGGCGATCCGGCCCGCGACCGTGAACCGGCGCCCGCCGATGGTCACCGGCCCCCACTCCGACGCCTGCCGCGGCACGCCGTCGGCGTAGCCGAGGGGCACGAGGGCGAGGGTCGTCTCGTGGTCGGTGCGATGCAGGTAGCCGTACGAGACCCCCTGCCCCGCCGGCACCCGCCGCACGGCCGCGACGGCGGCGCGCAGGGTCATCGCGGGGCGCAGGCCGAGGTCGGCCGAGGTGCGGTCGGCGAAGGGCGACAGCCCGTAGATCCCGATGCCGAGCCGCACGCAGCCCAGGCGCGCCTCGGGCAGGTCGATCGCGGCGTGGGTGGCGGCGATGTGCCGCAGCTGGGGGGCGAGACCCGCCGCGGCCGCGACGCCGAGCCCGTCGTGGAAGGCGCGCAGCGCCGCCCGGTCATCGGCATCCGAGGTGTTGGAGAGGTGGCTGAAGATCCCGACGACGCGCAGCTTGCCGAGGCGCTCGAGCCGCGCGGCCTCGGCGACGACCATCGGCCAGTCCCCCGGCGGGACGCCGTTGCGGCCGAGACCGGTCTCGAGCTTCAGGTGCACCGCGACGGGACGATCGGCGGATGCTGCGCCCGCGGCCTGCAGCAGCTGCTCGAAGCTCGAGATGCCGAGCTCGACGCTCAGCGCCGCGGCTTCGGCGAACGACGCCCCGGGCGCGTGGAGCCAGGCGACGAGCGGCGCGTCGATGCCGGCGCGGCGGAGGGCCACCGCCTCGGCGATGTCGGCGACGCCCAGGCGCGACGCACCGCCCTCGAGCGCGGCCGCCGCGGAGCGCGCCGCGCCGTGGCCGTACCCGTCGGCCTTGACCACGGCGATGACCTCGGAGCCGGTGAGCCGGCGCAGGTGCCGGACGTTGGCGGTGATCGCCGTCACATCCACGACGGCCTCGCGCATCACGCCCGCGGGGAGGCGGCTCATGCGCCCGCCCCCGCCGTCTCTGCCACCACGTATGCCGTCGCGAGCCCGGCGTCGTGCGACATCGACAGGTGAAGCGTCGTGATGCCGCGCTCGGCGACGGTCCGGGCGGTGGATCCCGACAGTGTGAACCACGGCCGACCCGAGGGCTCGGGCGTGATCTCGATCTCGGTCCAGTGGATGCCGTCGGAGCCGCCGAGCGCCTTGATCAGCGCCTCTTTCGCGGCGTAGCGGGCGGCGAGCGAACGGGGCTTGAGCTCGCGCTCCGCCGCCGAGAACAGGCGCTCGGCCAGGCGCGGGGTGCGCTCGAGGGTGCGCTCGAAGCGGGCGATATCGACCAGATCGACGCCGATTCCGACGATCATGCGACCTCCCTCCCTCTCACGCGCGGCCGCGCCGGCGCGATCACTCCACCGTGACGGACTTGGCGAGGTTGCGGGGCTGGTCGACGTCCAGACCCTTGGCCGTGGCGAGGCCCATCGCGAAGATGTGCAGCGGCACGACCGCCAGCAGCGGCTCGAACAGCGGGCCGGCCAGCGGGATGTGCAGCACCTCGTCGGCGAAGGGCAGCACCGCGGCATCCCCCTCTTCGGCGATGGCGATGACGCGGGCGCCGCGCGCGCGGATCTCTTGGATGTTCGAGACGACCTTGGAGTGCAGCAGCGCCGACTGGCGGGGCGAGGGGACGATGACGAACACGGGCTGGCCCGGCTCGATGAGCGCGATAGGCCCGTGCTTGAGCTCGCCGGCGGCGAAGCCCTCGGCGTGGATGTACGCCAGCTCCTTGAGCTTCAGCGCGCCCTCGAGGGCGATCGGGTACCCGACGTGCCGCCCGAGGAAGAGCACCGACCGCGTGTCGGCCATCCAGTGGGCGAACTGCTCGATGCGGCTCTGCTGGCGGTGGAGGATGTGCTGGATCTTGTCGGGCACGGCCTCGAGCTCGCGGACGTTCTCGGCGGCCTGCTCGGCCGTGAGCGCGCCGCGCACGCGGCCGATGTGCAGGGCCAGCAGGTACAGCGCGGTGATCTGGGCGACGAACGCCTTCGTCGAGGCGACGGCGACCTCGGGCCCGGCGTGGGTGTAGACGATCGCGTCGGACTCGCGCGGGATCGTCGCGCCCTGCGTGTTGCAGATCGACAGGGTCTTCGCGCCGGCCTCGCGGGCGTACTTGACCGCCATGAGGGTGTCCATCGTCTCGCCCGACTGCGAGATCGACACCACCAGGGTGTCGGGCCCGATGACGGGGTCGCGGTAGCGGAACTCGTGGGCGAGCTCGACGTCCACCGGGACGCGCGCCCACTGCTCGAGGGCGTACTTGCCGACGAGGCCGGCGTACGAGGCGGTGCCGCACGCGATGACGATGATGCGCGAGACGCCGGCGAACAGCTCGTCCAGGCCGTCCAGCTCCGGGATGGCGACGGCGCCGTCCTTCACGCGGCCGCGCACGGTGTTGGCGACGGCGTCGGGCTCCTCCGACACCTCCTTGGCCATGAACGACGACCAGCCGCCCTTGTCGGCGGCCGCGGCATCCCACATCACGTCGAACGGCTCGACGTCGACCTCGTCGCCGGTGAAGTCGGTGACCTCGACGCCCGAGGGTGTGATGGCGACGATCTCGTCCTGGCCGATGGCCAGGGCGCGGCGGGTGTGCTCGACGAAGGCGGCCACGTCCGACGCGAGGAAGTTCTCGCCGTCGCCGAGGCCGATCACCAGCGGCGAGTTGCGGCGGGCGCCGACGACGAGTCCGGGGTGGTCCTGGTGCATGGCCAGCAGCGTGAACGCGCCCTCGAGGCGGGCGACGACCATGCGGAAGGCCTCGACGAGGTTCCCGCCGGCCTGACGGTACTCGCGGCCGAGCAGCACGGCGGCCACCTCGGTGTCGGTCTCGCTGCGGAAGGTGTAGCCCTCGGCGACGAGCTCGCTCTTGAGCTCCGAGAAGTTCTCGATGATGCCGTTGTGGATGACGGCGAGCTTGTCGTCGTCGGCGAGGTGCGGGTGCGCGTTCGCGTCGGTCGGGCCGCCGTGGGTGGCCCAGCGGGTGTGGCCGATGCCGGTGGTGCCGTCGTGCAGCGGGTGGGCGACGAGGTCGTCGCGCAGGACGCCGAGCTTGCCGGCGCGCTTGCGCATGCCCAGGTCGCCGTCGCCGTCGATCACGGCGATCCCCGCCGAGTCGTAGCCGCGGTACTCCAGTCGCGACAGGCCGGCGAGAAGGATGGGCTGGCTCTGACGCGGGCCCACGTATCCGACGATTCCACACATGCGGACGATGCTATCTGCCCGGCGCTTGCGAGATGGCTGTGCGAAACGGATGCCGCGGGCCCGGCCCGCCGCGAGCCGGCGGCTACGATGGGCCCGATGTCCGCCGACGACGACGCCCCCCGCCTGGCCGCCGACCAGGCCGCAGACGTGGCCGCGCTGTCGTTGTACCGCGAGATCGACCGCGGCGAATGGTCGCGGCTGGCCGCCGGCGGCACCCAGCCGCTCAACGAGACCGAGGTCGTCCAGATCCGCGGTCTCGGCGACCGCCTGGACATGACCGAGGTCGCCGAGGTGTACCTGCCGCTGTCACGGCTGCTGTCGCTGTACGCCGAGGCGACCAAGCGCCTGGGCGATGACACCGCGGACTTCCTGGGCGACGCCGAGGCGTCGACGCCGTTCGTCGTCGGGGTGGCTGGTTCGGTCGCCGTGGGCAAGTCCACGATCGCCCGACTGCTTCGCGAGCTCATGAGCCGGTGGCCGGGCACGCCGCGCGTGGAGCTGGTGACCACCGACGGCTTCCTCTACCCCAACGCCGAGCTCGAGCGGCGCGGCCTGATGGAGCGCAAGGGGTTCCCGGAGTCGTACGACCGCCGGGCGCTCGTCGCCTTCCTCACCGAGGTCAAGAGCGGTGCGGCCGAGGTGCGCGCGCCGTTCTACTCGCACATGCGCTACGACATCGTCCCCGACGCGCACGTCACCGTGCGCAGGCCCGACGTGGTGATCGTCGAGGGGCTGAACGTGCTGCAGCCGCCGCCGTCGCCGAACGACGTCGCGGTCAGCGACCTGTTCGACTTCTCGATCTACGTCGACGCCGACACCGAGCACATCACCCAGTGGTTCGTGAACCGCTTCCTGGCTCTGCGGCGCGGGGCGTTCACGAATCCGAACTCGTTCTTCAACGTCTTCGCGCACCTGTCGGACGACGAGGCCGTCCAGACCGCGCTGGGCTACTGGAACGACATCAACCTGCCGAACCTGCGCGAGAACGTGCTGCCCACGAAGCACCGCGCGACGCTGGTGCTCGAGAAGGCGGCTGACCACACCGTCGAGCGGGTGCTGCTGCGCAAGCTCTGATCCGGATGCCGGGGTGCCGGCATCCGGATCATGTCAGCCTCGCGCGAAGAGCTTCGCGAAGAAGCCCGCCGAGGGCGCCTGGTCGTGCCCGCCGCAGCGCTGGGAGTTCGGGATGCCGCGCATCACCTGGTCGACGTGCTGGCCGCAGCCGGCCCACGTGGTCTTTCCGCAGGTGCGGCAGCTGACGGCTCGGCACATGGTGCGCTCCTTATGTCGGGAATGTGCGATCCGACTATACCCCCCGGGGTATCTAGAAGTCGAATCGGCCGGTGGACGACAAGCCCGCACCACTACCCTGGGTGCGTGCGCTTGGGAGTCCTCGACATCGGCTCGAACACCGTCCACCTGCTCGTGGCCGACGTCCATCCCGGCGGTCGCCCGCTCGCGGCGACCAGCCAGCGCACCGTGCTGCGCCTGATGCGCTATCTCGGCCCGGACGGCGAGATCACCGAGGACGGCGTGCGGGCCCTGGTCTCGGCCGTCACCGAGGCGCGCGCGATCGTCGCGAGGGAGAACGTGCAGGAGCTCCTCGCCACGGCGACCTCCGCCGTCCGCGAGGCCGCGAACGGCCCCGAGGTCATCGCGCGGATCGAGCAGGCGCTCGGCCAGCCGCTGCAGGTCCTGGGCGGCGAGACCGAGGCGCGCTACACCTTCCTGGCGATCCGGCGCTGGTTCGGGTGGTCCGCGGGCCAGATCCTGATGTTCGACATCGGCGGCGGCTCGCTCGAGCTCGCCGCCGGCGCCGACGAGCTGCCCGCCGTCGCCGAGTCGGTCCCCCTGGGGGCCGGCCGCATGACCGTGCAGTTCCTGCCCGACGACCCGCCCGGCGAGGACGCCATCGACGCGCTGCGGGCGCACGCGGCCGCGGTGCTGGCGCCGGTCGCCGAGAGGTTCGCGTCGCAGCCGCGCCCCGACCACGTCGTCGGGTCGTCCAAGGCCATCCGGTCGCTGGCCAAGCTCGCCGGCTACCCGGTCCCCGGGTGGTCCGGCATCGAGCGCATGGTCCTGCCACGCAAAGAGCTGAAGGCGTGGATCCCGCGCCTTGCTCGCATCCCCGCCCAGACCCGCCAGGAGCTGCCGGGCATCACCGCCGACCGCACCTTCCAGATCGTCGCCGGGGCCGTGGTGCTGCATCAGGCGATGAAGGCGATGGACGTCGACGAGCTCGAGGTGTCGCCCTGGGCCCTGCGCGAGGGCGTGCTGCTGCGCTACATCGAATCGCTGAACTGGAACGCGCCGGGCGCATAGCCCCCGCCGCCCGGCGCGTCCCGGTCAATCGCTCAGCGTCACCTGATCCACCATCAGGTGCCCCCACGCGCCGGTGGCGTCGTCGAGGATCTGGAACTGCGCGCTCCGCCCGGCGAACTCCCGCACGTCCCACTCCACGTGGCGGAGCTTCTCGGAGTCGTCGCCGGTCGCGGTGCGGACGGGTCTGCCGTCGATGAGCAGCTGCACCGAGGTGGCGGGCTCGACGCCCAGGGCGTGGTCACCGCCGGCGATCAGGAAGTGCACGAAGTTGCGGTCCACGGTGAACCTCGGCGACGTGACGGTGCCCGTGGCCGCGTCGCCGCCGCCCGCGTACGTGTCGGCCGTCCGCCGGCCCACCTGCCCGGGCAGATCGGATGCCGTCGGCCCGGCGGCCGCGAGGTCGCCCGTCGCCGTCCACCCGGCACCCCATGTCGCGCCCTCGAAGTCGCCGATGAGGCGGGCGGGCCGCTGGACCACGCTGCCGAACTCGGTGAACGTCAGGTCGCGGAACACCGCCGGCCCGCCGGACGTGTAGAGGGCGACGCCGTCGTCCCCGGGAGGAGCGAACACCTGGCTGGAGTGGACGTACCGGCCGTCGTCGACGAACAGCTCGATGGTGCTGCGGTCCACGAGGATCTTCAGCCGCACGGTCCCGGCGCGGGAGTCGAACGGGGTTCGGCTCTCGGTCTTCCACGTCCCGGCGGGATAGCCGGTCTGCCCGCGGTTGACGTAGGCGTACGACTCGGTCACCCCGACATCGGCGTGGCGGGATCCGTCGGCGGACCTGCGCAGCTGCATCCCGATGTTGGTCGCCGTCTGCCACGACACCTCTGCCTCGACCTGATACGCCTCGCCCCGGTAGGCCAGCGGCAGGAACCCGTCGACGGCGACGTCGCCGAGCGACGTGCGCGCCGTCGCGATGCGCTGCAGCGCCGCCACCGGCTGCGACACCAGGCTGAACGTCGACCCGTACCGCTTCAGGGCGATCTCGCGGGTGATCGAATCGGTGCCGTTGAACCCGTCCGCCGTCCACGTGGGGGTGACGTGCGCGTAGTCCCAGTTGTTCATCCAGCCGATGGCGTAGCGACGGTCCAGCGGCGCAGCCGGGTCCTCCCACGTCACGGCGCCGTACCAGTCGAACCCGTGGTCGAGCCACTGCGGCGCGGTCTGGTCGAAGCGGAACGACGTGCCGTCGAAGTCACCCGTCCAGTACGCGAAGGTCGCCGGCTCGTTGGTGGCGTACCCGTTGGCGCTCACCCCGAAGACCCACTTCACGGTGCCGTCGTCGGCCCGGATGCGGAACAGGTCGGGGCACTCGATCGTGCCGATGCCGTCGTTGACGTATTCCCACGCGCGCGTCCAGCGCTTCAGGTCCGGCGACGTGTAGAAGCTGACGCGGTCGCGCTCGGCGATCAGCGCGACCCAGCGGCCGCGCTCGGCGTCCCACACGACTTTCGGATCCCGGAAGTCGCGGCGGCCCTCGTTGGCGATGACGGGCTGCTCGCCGTACGGCCGGAAGTTGCGCCCGCCGTCGGTGGAGTACCACAGGAACTGCGCCTGCGCCCCCGACGCGTTCGCCTGCTGCGCGGGCGTGGGGTGGTCCATCTGCGTGACGAGCATCACCACGGCCCCGGCGCCGAAGCCGGCGGTGTCGTCGTGGTCGACGACGGCGGAGCCGGACCACAGGTCGTAGTTGGCGTTGGTCTTCTTGGGGGCGGCGACTCCCTGATCGGCGAACACGACGCCGTCGTAGGACGTCGCCAGACGCCATTCGGTGCCATAGTTGGCCGACGGATCTGCGTCGTAGTCGCCGTTGTACAGGTAGTAGTAGTGGAACTTGCCGTCCACGTACACCGGCCGCTGGGGGTCGTTCTTCCAGTGGTCGGGCACCGTGAGGTGGTACTGCGCCCGATACGCCGGGCCGGTTCCGTGCGGCGCGGGCAGGCCCTCGGCGTCCTGGTGCGCCAGTGCCGGGCTCACCCCCGCCCCGGCCGCGAACGCGACGCCGGTGGCGGCGAGGGCCGCCACGACCCGGCGCACGAAGGGGGTGAGCCGCGCGGGCGCGGACGGCGCGCTGATGGGCGCCGTGCTGATGGACAGTCTGCTTCTGGTCGATGACATCGTCGTCATCCCTCCTGTTCGGTGTTCGCCGGGCCGCGCACGCTCGGCGCGACCCGGCACGGCTCAGCCGGCCCGTGTCACGACGAGGCGATCCCCCTCCCAGGCGACGGGCATCGGGTCGGTCACGCCGCTGACGAACGGGGTGTCCTCGCCGATGTTGCGGAAGGCGAACAGCAGCCACTGGCCGTCCGAGCGGCGCTGGAGCAGCCGGCCGACGTACAGCGACTCATCGGTGAGCGGGTAGGCGGCGTCCAGGTCGAACGGTCCCAGCACGCTCTGGGCGGGCACCGCCCACGTGCCGCCCTTGGTGCCGCGGCGGAACTCGCTGGCATCGCCGTCCATGCACGAGAAGATCAGCACGGGGCGCCCGTCGACGACCTCGACCTGCATCACCTCGAGCTGGCCGAAGCCGGTCTCGCTCGGCGCCGACAACGGCTCGCGCAGCTGCCACTCGCGCAGATCGGGCGACCACGCGTGGCCGATGACCCCGCGCCCGTGCACCGGGCCCTGCGGCGCGCGCGCGGTGATGTACATGTGCCAGCCGTCGCCGTCCGGGTCGGGGAACACCCACGGGTCGCGGAAGGCCTCGTCGTGCCAGGCACCGGCGTCGACCTTCTCGTACCAGGGCCCCTGCGCCTCGAGCACGGGGCCGGGGGCCTTGGTCCAGGTGATCAGGTCGCTCGAGGTGGCGTAGCCGATGCTCTGGATGTTCTGTCCGTCGGCGTTGAGGCGGGCGCCGGTGTAGAAGAGGTACCACGTGCCGTCCGGGTGGCGCAGGGTCGAGCCGGTCCAGGTCGCCATCTCGTCGAAGGCGGGGGCGTCGCTGCGGACGAGGGCGTCGGCCACCTGCGTCCACTCGACCAGGTCGGTCGAGACGGCGTGGCCGATCGAGGCGCGGTAGTGGCGGGCGTCCGGGTTCTGCAGGGCGCGAGAGGCGTAAAGGAAGAACATGTGGTACTTCTCGCCGTCGTCGGCGAACCAGTAGTCCCACACCCAGGAGCCGGGAAGGTCGAACATGAGGATTCCTTGGTGTCGAGGCGCGCCCGCGGGCGGCGCCGTGTCGTGAGAGGCATCGGGGCGATGCCGTGAAGGGTCCGGATGCCGTCGGCGCGGCGCTCCGGAGAAGTGAGGGGTGGCGGCGGGTCAGCGCCGCCCGGCATCCAGCTCGTCGGCACCGGGCGGGTCGGCGCCGGGTCGCGAGACGGTGATCGCGGCGGCCCGCGCGCATCGCTCGAGGATCTCGACGAGCTCGTCGAGATCGAGCAGGCCGAGGGCTTCCCGGCGGCCGGCGCCGGCGAGGCCCCGGGCGGCGACTCCGTCGATCAGCGCGCCCATGTAGGTGTCACCGGCGCCCACGGTGTCGACGACGTCGGTGCGCACCGCGGGAACCCGGACGACGCCGCCGGCGACGACAGCGAGGCTGCCGTCGGCTCCAGCGGTGACCACGACGAGGGCCGGACCGGTCCGCTGCCAGCGGCGCGCCACCTCTTCGACGTCCTCCCCCGGATGCAGCCACCGGACGTCGTCGTCGCTCGCCTTGACCACGTCGGCCGCCGCGATCAGGTCGGCGACCCGGCGGCGCACAGCCTCGGCATCCTCGACCAGAGACGGCCGGATGTTGGGGTCGTACGTGACCGTCGCGTGCTCGCGGGCGCCCTGCACGAGGCCCGCCACCGTGGCCGCGCCGGGGTCGAGGACGGCTGCCACCGAACCGACGTGGAGCACGGCGGCATCGGCGACGGCGGCGGCCGCGGCATCCGGAGCGAGCTCCCACGCGAGGTCGAACTCGTACTCGGCGGCGCCGGTCGCGTCCAGTCGCGCGGTGGCCGTCGAGGTGCGCGGGGCCGCCTCGGCCGCGACCTCGACGCGGGACGCCTCGAGCCACGACCGCACCTCTCGGCCGTGGGCGTCGGCACCCAGGCGGGTGACCAGCAGCGGCCGGCGCCCGAGGCGCCCGAGGGTGAGTGCCACGTTGGCCGGGCTGCCCCCGGGCGTCTCGTCGACGGTGCCCGACGCGCGGTGCACGACGTCGACGAGGGCCTCGCCCACCACGACGATGCGGGGCTCGGTCATCCCTTGACCCCGCTCGCGGCGATGCTCGAGACGAACGCCCGCTGGAAGATGAGGAAGACGATCAGCACCGGCAGCGTGATCAGCGACGTGTAGGCCATGACCTCGCCCCACGCGGTGTTCAGCTGGAAGAAGTACTGCATCCCGACCATGACCGGGCGCAGCTCCTCGCGCTGGACGACCATGAGGGGCCACAGGTACTGGTTCCACGCCGGCAGGAAGGTCAGGATCGCGACCGTCGCGAAGGCCGGGCCCGAGAGCGGGACCAGGATGCGGCGGTAGATCGTGAACCAGCTGGCGCCGTCGATGCGCGCGGCCTCGTCCAGCGACTTCGGGATCGTGGAGAAGTACTGCGTGAACAGGAAGATCGAGAACGCGTTCGCGATGAACGGCACGATCTGCACCTCGTAAGTGTTCAGCCAGCCGAAGTCGTACTTCAGCACGCCGCCCTCCATGACGAGGGTGGGCAGCTGGTTGACCCAGTAGACCATCGGCACGGCGATCGTCTCGAACGGGACGATCAGGGTGGCGATGACGACGGCCAGGACCACGAAGCGACCCTTCCACTCGAGGCGGGACAGTGCGAAGCCCGCCATGGAGTTGACCACGAGCCCGAGGCCCACGGTCAGCACGGTCACGAGGATCGAGTTGAACATGAACTGGGCGACGGGGACGCGGTCGAAGACGCCGAAGTAGTTGTCCAGGCTGATGTCGCCCGCCGGCACGAACGCCATCGGCGAATCGATGTCCTGCAGGATCTGGCTGTCGGGCTTCAGGCTCGAGACGAACATGAACACCAGGGGGAACAGGAAGATCACCGCGAAGAGCGACATGGTCGCGTAGAGGGCGATCCTTCCGCGCAGACGCTGGCCCTTCTCGCTGCGGGGCGCGGTGGCGCGACGCCGCGAGCGCGGCTCCGCCACCGGGGACGTGAGGGGTTCGGTGACCGACATGTCAGTCCTTGTCTCGCGTCAGGCGACGCTGGATGAGCGCGATGACGAGCACCGCGACGAAGAAGATGAGCGAGATCGCGGCGGCGTAGCCGATCTCCTGCTGCTGGTATCCCTTGCGCACGGCGTGGAAGACGATGGTCGAGGTCGAGTTGACCGGACCGCCCTGGGTCATGACGTCGATCTGGACGAACAGTCCGAGGGCGGCGATCGTGATGGTCACCAGGACGAACACCATCGTGGGACGAAGGCCGGGCCACGTGACGTTGGTGAACTGCCGCCAAGGGCTGGCGCCGTCCATCTTCGCGGCCTCGTACAGCTCCTCGGGGATGGTCTGCAGCCCCGAGAGCCAGATGATCATGTGGAAGCCCACCGCCTGCCAGATCGACAGGACGATGATGGCGCCGAGCGCCGTGTCTGGATTGTTCAGCCAGTCCGTGCCCGACCAGGCGCCGAAGGTGATGGCGTCGATCAGGGAGTTGATGAGCCCGTCGCGCTGGTACATGAACTTCCACAGGATCGACACCACGACGATCGACGTGACGACGGGGATGAAGAAGATCACGCGGAAGGCCGTGACGCCGCGCATCCGCCGGTTGACGAGGACCGCCAGCAGGAGTCCGAGACCGGCCTGCACGGGGACGACGACGAGGGCGAAGATCGCGGTGTTGCCGGCCGACTGCAGGAAGACCGGGTCGGCGCCGAAGGCGCGGATGAAGTTGTCGAAGCCGACGAAGCGCGGCGGGTTCGGCGAGATCAGGCGTGCGTTGGTGAACGCCAGCGTGAAGGCGAGGATGACCGGGATGATGAGGAAGAGGATCAGGAGCAGGCCCGCGGGGGCCACCATCCCGATTCCTGCCCAGGTCTCGCGACCCCGGATGGAGCGGATGCGACGGGTGGCGCGCCGAGGCTGCTCGGCGGCGACCGTCGGGGGTGTGACAGTCATGTTGGCTCTTCTCGACAGCGCCGGCGGGGGCGGGCAGGCCCCCGCCGGCGCGATGGGAGTGGCTTAGAAGCCGTACCCGTCGTTGGACTCGATATTGGCGTCGATCTCGGACACCGCACGGTCGAGCGTCTGCTTGACGTCCGCGCCGTTCATGATGTCCTTCGCTGCCGTCTCGAAGGTGGTGGAGATCACCGCGTAGGCGGGGGTCTCGGGACGCAGCACGGCGTACTGCTGCGAGAACTCGACGAAGGGACGCAGCTCGCCGTCGTCGCCGAAGTACTCCGACGCCTGGGCGGCCGCCTCGGTCGCGGGGATCACGACCTGCTTGTCGGCGAACTCGGTGATGTACTCGTCCTGGAAGCTGAACTCCAGGTACTTGCGCGCGCCCTCGGCGTCGTTGCAGCTGGACGAGATGGCCCACTGCCACGATCCGCCGCCGATCTTCGGGCCGTTGCCGAGGTCCGGCGGGGGCAGGATCGCCAGGTCGTCGCCGACCGCGTCGAGCGCGGCCACCGCGTTCCAGACACCGGTGTAGCTCAGCGCCACCTCGTCGTCGATGAACTCCTGGTTGCCCACGGTGCCGCCGTTGCCGGCGTAGCCGTCGGCGAACAGTCCGGCGAACCACTCGCCCCATGCGACCGCCTCGGGGCCGTTGAGCGCGCCGTCCGCGGTGAGCATCGTGTCGCGGTCGATCAGGTCGCCGCCGAAGCTCTGCAGGAACGGCGAGTAAGCGTACGGCCACCACTCGCCGGTGTCCTCGGCGCCGATGTCCAGCGGCGTCTCATAGCCCGCGTCCTTGAGGGTCGCCAGCGCGTCCTCGAACTCGTCCGCCGTCCAGGGCTCCTCGACGGTGGGGATGCGGATGCCGTTGTCGTTGAGCACGGACTCCCGGGCGAAGATCGAGAGGGCGGCATCCCAGTAGCCGGCCGAGTAGATCTCGCCGTCCCACTCGCCCACCGCGGTGGGCAGCAGCGAATCGGTGAGTTCGGTGGGCAGCCCCAGCGGCTGCAGGTAGCCGGCCCATGCCCAGTTGGGCATGATGGGCCCGTCCAGGTCGAGCAGGCACGGCAGATCACCCGACGCGGCCGCCGCGACGATCGCGTCGTTGTAGGCACCCTGGGGGAACGACTCGTGGACGACCTCGTACTCGTCCTGCGACTCGTTGAAGTCCGAGATGATCCGCTCGTAGACCTCGAGCTCGGCGGGGTTTCCCGCGGAGTGGGTCCACATGGTCAGCTCGGTGCGGCCGTCCTCAGAGGTTCCGTTGCCCTGTCCGGCCTGTCCGCAGCCGGTCAGGGCGAGTGCCCCGACCAGACCTGCCGATACGAAGATCGGCGTCATCCTGCGCGTCATTGTGATTTCCTTTTCTTGGCGATCGACTGCCACGTCGATCACCGGTCGGGGGCCGCCAGCAGCGGCCTTTCGGTGTGTGATGCCCGTCGCCGGTTCTGTTTGCCGACGTGTGCCGGCGGCGGGCCGACGGAGTCTCGTCGGATGACGGGACACTCCATCTGGTGCGTGGCGTCCACATCCCCTTCCGCGCGGACGCCGAGCGCGACCTCCATCGCCCATCGCCCCATGGCGTAATGGGGCAGGGCGACGGTGGTCAGAGGGGGGTCTTGTTCCGCGGCGACCAGCTGCTGATCGTCGTAGCCGACAATCGACAGGTCGCGCGGGATCTGCATTCCCCGATGGTGCGCGGCGGTGTAGACGCCGACGGCCATGCGGTCGTTGAAGCAGAAGATTCCGGTGGGCCGCTGCTCGACGGGCAGGTCGAGGAGCCGATCTGCGGCGGCCCGTCCACCCTGCGCGGAGGTGTCCCCCCTGACGTGCAGGTCGGGATCGGGGGTGATGCCCGCCGCGGCGAGCGCCTCGAGGTATCCCTCGAGACGCAGCCCTGAGGCGATGGGGGTGTCATCGGTGTCCAGGTAGGCGATGCGCCGATGGCCCGCCGCCAGCAGCTCGCGCACGGCTGCCGCGCCGCCCGCGCGATCATCGGGGACGACGCTGCGGTAGCCGCCGGTCGCGGGCCGGCAGTCGAGGAAGACGGTGTCGGCGGGAAGGCCGTCGGGCACGTCGACGACCCGGTGCCACATGCAGGCGTAGAGCATCGCGTCCACCTGCTGGGCGGTGAGCGAGCGGATCGCCTCGCGTTCGATCTCGGCGTCTCCAACGGTGTCGACGAGGTAGACGAGGTGCCCGTTCTCGCGGGCGGCGTCCTGCGCGCCGGCGAGCATGCGGCCGGCGAAGGGGGTCGTGGCGATCTGGTCCGAGATCAGGCCGACGGTGCGGGTCTGCTGGGTGCGCAGGCCGCGGGCCACCGAGCTCGGGGCGTAGCCGACGGCGCGGGCGGCGTCGCGGACGCGCTGGCGGGTGTCCGCCGAGATCCGCGACTCGACGTCGTTCATGACGAGCGAGACGGTCGTCACCGACACGCCCGCCGCCTTCGCGACGTCTGAGATCTTGGCCCGGGCCATTTGTCACATCCTCGTGATAAATCGATTTATCCGACGACAGAGAGTATGACCACATCGGGCGGCCGCCGTCAAGTCCGTCTTTCGAACCGAGGGGAACGAGCGCCGCGAGCGGCGGAATTCCGGGCTTCGCGAAGAGTCAGCGCACCGGCAGCAGGAAGTGCAGGACGCTCTCGTCCTCGACGATCCGAGGCTGCAGCTTCGCATTGAAGACCGCGCCGGCCTCGCCGGCGAGGTGCGCCTCGAAGGCCGCCCGGTCCCGGTAGATCTCGAAGACGAAGAACGCCTCCGGCGCCTCGACGCGGCGGTAGACCTCGAAGTGCACATTGCCCGGCTCGTCGCGCACCACATCGCCGTAGTCGGCGATCAAGCGGGCGACGTCGTCGGCGTGGCCCGGCAGCGCGGTGAATTCGGCGGTGAGGACGACTTCAGAGGTCATGTGCCCCAGTCTGGCCCTGACGCGCATACGCACGCCAGTGCACGGGTGCACCTTGTCCCCCAAAGGTCCGACATGCACGTTCCCGGCATCCGTGGCACTATGGACTCGCAATGCAAATCGATTTGCATGTTGCGTCACGTAACCCCAGGAGATATCGATGCATACCCCCACGAAGCACACCAGACGCCTGCTGGCAGGCGGCGTCACGGCTGTCGCCCTCGCGGCCGGCGCCCTGATCGGCCTGCCCTCGGCCGCCGTCGCCACCCCCGCGGCGGCCTCGTCGCTGCCCGACCTGCAGGACGGCCCGCTCCCCACGGTCCACACCCAGCAGGCCTACGACCCCGAGGACGACTTCACCGCGAAGTGGACCCGCGCCGACGCCCGCCAGCTCAAGCGCCTGTCCGACCCCGCCGCCCCCTCGCGCGAGAACTCGATGCCCGCTTCGCTCACGATGCCCGAGGTCCCGCAGGACTTCCCCGACATGTCGGACGAGCAGGTCTGGGTGTGGGACACCTGGCCGCTGACCGATGAGGACGGCAACCAGTACTCGGTCAAGGGCCAGGAGATCATCTTCTCGCTCGTGGCCGACCGCAGCCTCGGCTTCGACGACCGTCACGTCTTCGCCAAGATCGGCTACTTCTACCGTCCCGCCGGCGTCCCCGCCGACGAGCGTCCCGAGGACGGCGGCTGGACCTACGGCGGCCTCGTCTTCGACGAGGGCGTGACCGGCCAGATCTTCGAGGACAAGTCCTTCAGCCACCAGACCCAGTGGTCGGGCTCTGCCCGCATCTTCAAGGGTGGCGAGGTGAAGCTGTTCTTCACCGACGTCGCCTTCTACCGCAACGAGGACGGCAGCGACCGCAAGCCCTACGACCCGCGCCTGGCGCTCAGCGTGGGCAAGGTCCACGTCACCGGCAAGGACGTCAAGCTCACCGGCTTCGACAAGGTCCACGACCTGCTCAAGGCCGACGGCACGTACTACCAGACCGGCGAGCAGAACCCGTACTTCAACTTCCGCGACCCGTTCACCTTCGAGGACCCGAAGAACCCGGGTGAGACCTACATGGTCTTCGAGGGCAACACCGCCATGGCCCGCGACGAGGCCTACTGCACCGAAGAGGACCTCGGCTACCAGCCCGGCGACCCGTTCGCCGAGACGGTCGAAGAGGTCAACGCCTCGGGCGCGCCGTACCAGATCGCGAACGTGGGCCTCGCCAAGGCCACGAACGACGACCTGACCGAGTGGGAGTTCCTGCCCCCGATCCTGTCGGCCAACTGCGTCACCGACCAGACCGAGCGCCCGCAGTTCGTCTTCAAGGACGGCAAGGCGTACCTGTTCACGATCACGCACCGCGGCACCTACGCGTCCGGCATCGACGGGCCCGAGGGCGTGTACGCGTTCGTGGGCGACGGCATCCGCTCCGACTTCCAGCCGGTCAACGGCGGATCGGGCCTGGCCCTGGGCAACCCGACCAACCTGAACTTCGCGGGTGGTCAGCCCTTCGCGCCGGACTACAACCAGCACCCGGGTCACTTCCAGGCGTACTCGCACTACGTCATGCCCGGCGGCCTCGTGCAGTCGTTCATCGACACCATCGGCACGCATGACGACTTCGTTCGCGGCGGCACCCTCGCCCCGACGGTGAAGATCGACATCGACGGCGACACCACGAGCGTCGACTACTCCTACGGCGACGGCGGCCTCGGCGGCTGGGCCGACATCCCGGCGAACCTCAACCTCAATGCCGGCGGTCAGGTCAAGCCCCAGCGCTGATCCTCACCACCCACGGGTGCCCCGGAACGCGTGTCGTTCCGGGGCACCCGCCCGTCACCCCTCGCCCGACCGGAAGGACATCGACATGACCGCTCAGGATGCCCCCCTCACGCCCGCGCCGCGCGCACCGCGCCGCCGCACCGTCGTGGTCGCGGCGATCATCGCCGCGCTCGCCCTGGTCGCGGCGGTCGTGACGGCCGTCGTCACGCGCGAGGATCCGCGGGCCGCAGACCCCGCCGGGCAGCCGGCGCAGCCGGCGGCGGAGCAGTTCCAGCGCCCGGCCGACTGGTCCGCGCACCGCCCGGCGGTGCACTTCACCCCCGCCGAGAACTGGATGAACGACCCGCAGAAGCCGTTCTTCCTCGACGGCGTGTGGCACTACTACTACCTGTACAACGCCGACCACCCGGACGGGAACGGCACGGCGTGGTACCACGCGACCTCGCCCGACCTGGTGCATTGGACCGAGCACGGCGTGGCGATCGAGAAGTACACCAACGGCCTCGGCGACATCTGGACCGGCACGGCCGTGGTCGATCACGACGGCACCGCGGGTTTCGGCGAAGGCGCCGTCATCGCACTGGTGACCCAGCAGACCGACGGCGTGCAGCGCCAGTCGCTGTTCTTCTCGACCGACGGCGGCTACACCTTCGCGTCCTACGACGGGAACCCCGTCATGGACAACCCCGGCGTCGCGGACTGGCGCGACCCCCGCGTGTTCTGGGACGACGCCGCCGGCCACTGGGTGATGGCGCTGGCCGAGCACGACCGCATCGGCTTCTACACCTCGCCCAACCTGCGCGACTGGACCTACACCTCGGACTTCACCACCGACGGGCTCGGCGTCCTCGAATGCCCCGACCTGTTCCCCATGACCGTCGACGGCGACCCCGACCGCGTGCGGTGGGTGCTGCTGGCCGGCGCCAACGGCGCCGCAGAGGGCAAGACCACCGGCACGGTGTACTGGACGGGACAGTGGGACGGTGAGCGCTTCATCGCCGACGACGCCGGGCCCGCGGGCCACCAGTGGCTCGACCACGGCGCCGACTACTACGCCGCGGTCACGTGGGACGACCCGCGCCTGTCGCCCGAGGAGCGCCTGGCCTCGCGCTACAGCATCGGCTGGATGAACAACTGGGCCTACGCCGGCCGCTTCCCGACCGAGGACTGGCAGGGCGGCTCGGACTCGCTCGTGCGCAGCATCCGGCTCGCCTCGGACGGCGACCGCGTGTCGCTGCGCTCCGCCCCCGCCGACGAGCTGCGGATGCTGGAGGGCGAGCCGCGCGCGGTGGACGACGTGAACCTGGATGCCGGCGGCATCGCCGAGCTGCCCGCGCCGGGCGCCGACGCGTACCGTCTGAGCCTGGACGTCTCGTCGGCCGACGGCTCGGGCGAGGCGCGCGTGAAGGTGCTCACCGGCGACGGCCGCTCGGCCACCGTCGGATACGACTTCGCCGAGCAGGTCGCGTTCGTGGCGCGGGATGCCGACGCCATCGCCGCCGGGATGCCCGAGGAGTACCGGGCGGTGCGCACCGCCCCGGTGCCGACGCGGGACGGCCGCGTGCACCTGGATGTCGTCATCGACGTCGCCTCGATCGAGGTGTTCGCCGGCGACGGCGAGGCCGCACTGACCATGGCGACCTACGGCGCACCGGGCGGCCGGGCGCTGCGGATCGAGGCCGCGCACGGCGCGGTGTCGGTCAGCGGGGCCACGCTCACGCCGCTGCGGGTGGCCCCCATCCAGCGCGCCGGGGAACCCGGGCGGGGCTGAGCGCGCGGCCGGTTCAGCGGCCGGGCGGCGCGATTCAGCGGGCGGGCGGCCGGTTCAGCGGGCGGGCGGCGCCACGGTGCCGCGCTCGACGAGCCGGCCCGGCAGCTGCTCGACGCGGTTGAGCAGCGGGGCGCCGTCGATGCGGTCCAGCAGCCGCCGCATCCCCCACTGCCCCATCTCGGCGTGGGGCAGGGCGATGGTCGTCAGGCCCGGGTCCAGCGCGTCGGCGACCGGGTGCAGGTCGTCGATGCCGATCACCGACAGCTGCTCGGGTACCCGGATCCCCCTCCGGGTGGCGGCCTGCATGACGCCCATCGCGACCTGGTCGTTGAAGCAGATGACAGCCGTCGGCGGCGTGTCCTGGTCGAGCAGCTCGCCGCCGACGCGGCGTCCGCCGACGGCATCCGAGAAGCTCACCTTGAGGCGGTTCTTCGGCAGGGGGATCCCCACATCGCCGAGTGCAGAGCGGATGCCGGCGAGACGGCCCCGCGCCGCGCGCGAGACGGTCGTGCCGATGTAGGCGATGTCGCGGTGGCCGGCCTGCAGCAGCCGCCCGACGGCGAGCGCGGCGATCTGGGCCTCGTTGGGGACGACGGCGTCCACCGCCCAGTCCGGGTCGGGTTCGGGGGCGGCGTCGACGAGGACGATCGGCAGGTCGTCGGGCGCCTCGATTCGCGGCACCCGCTGGTGGAACATGCGGGCGATGAGCATCCCGTCGACCCGCTGGGCCGCGAACCGCGAGATGAGGTCGCGCTCGACGGCGGGGTCGCCGCCGCTCTCGCCGACCATCAGCAGCACGTCGCGGTCGAGGGCCGCCACCCGGGCGCCCTCGATGATGCGGCCGGCGAACGGCGTCGTGGCCAGGTCGTCGCCGACGAGGGCGACGAGCCCCGTCCGGCGGCGGCGCAGGCTGCTGGCCACGCGGTCGGGCACGTAGCCGAGCTCGCTGGCGACGGCGAGGATCCGCTCGCGGGTCGCGGCGTTGACGGTGCGGGCGCCGCTCAGCGCGTGCGACACCGTCGTCGGCGACACCCCGGCGGCCTTCGCGACGTCGCTGACGCGCGCCCGGCCGGCCGGTCTCGCACCCGTGCGTCCCGCCTCCATCCGCCCAGCCTACGGGGGCGGATGCGCCGGATCACAGCGCCAGGCGCTCCCGCACGACGTCGGCCAGGGCGTCGGCGTGCCGCCGCGCGTCCGCCTCGGATGCGGCTTCGACCATCACCCGCACGAGCGGCTCGGTGCCCGACGCTCGCAGCAGCACGCGCCCGGTGTCGCCGAGCTCTGCCTCGGCGGCGGCGACGGCATCCGTCACGACCGGGTCCGAGACCCCGTCGCGGTCGACGCCCTTCACGTTCACCAGCACCTGCGGGTACACGGTCATCACCGAGGCGAGGTCCGCGAGGGACCGCCCCGTCGCCGCCATCTCGGCCACCAGATGCAGGCCGGTGAGCAGGCCGTCGCCGGTGGTGGCGTACTCGCTCATGATGACGTGGCCCGACTGCTCGCCGCCGAGGGAGTAGCCGGACTGGTTCATCGCCTCGAGCACGTAGCGGTCGCCGACGCCGGTCTGCACGACGCGGATGCCGTGGTCGGCCATGGCGCGATGCAGTCCGAGGTTGCTCATCACGGTGGCCACCAGGGTGTCCTCGACGAGGTGCCCGCGGTTCTTCATCGACACCGCGAGGATCGCCATGATCTGGTCGCCGTCGACGATGTTGCCGGCCGCGTCGACAGCCAGGCAGCGGTCCGCGTCGCCGTCGTGGGCGATGCCGACGTCCGCCCCGGCCTCGACGACGGCACGGGCCAGGCCGTCGAGGTGGGTCGAGCCGACGCCGTCGTTGATGTTCCAGCCGTCGGGGTCGGCGCCGATGACGGTGACGCGGGCACCGGCATCCTTGAACGTCTCGGGCGAGACTCCGGATGCCGCGCCGTGGGCGCAGTCCAGCACCACGTCCAGGCCGTCCAGGCGGTGCGGCAGCGACGCCAGCAGGTGCATGACGTAGCGGTCCTCGGCGTCGGCGAAGCGGCGGATGCGGCCCACGGCCGCTCCGGTCGGCTGCAGCTTGGGGGCCGAGAGGGCCGCCTCGATGCGCTGCTCGACGATGTCGGGGAGCTTCACGCCCCCGCGGGCGAAGATCTTGATGCCGTTGTCGGGGGCGGGGTTGTGCGAGGCCGAGACCATGACGCCGAAGTCGGCGTCCATGTCGGCGATGAGGAACGCCGCGGCCGGGGTCGGCAGCACGCCGGCATCGAACACGTCGACGCCGGACGAGGCCAGGCCCGCCTCGACGGCGGCCGAGAGGAACTCCCCCGACACGCGCGGGTCGCGCGCCACGACGGCGGTCAGGCGCTTGCCGGCGGCGCGGCGAGCCTCTGCCGTACGGCCCTGGCCCAGGACGACCGCGGTCGCCTGGGCCAGGGTGAGTGCGAGGTCGGCGGTGAGGGGGCCGTTGGCCAGCCCCCGCACACCGTCCGTGCCAAAGAGCGGCATCGGAACCCGCGAGATCAGCGCTTCGAGTACTGCGGAGCCTTGCGGGCCTTCTTGAGACCGGCCTTCTTGCGCTCGATGACGCGGGCGTCGCGCGAGAGGAAGCCGGCCTTCTTGAGGGCCGGGCGGTTGTTCTCGGCGTCGATCTCGTTGAGCGCGCGGGCGATGCCCAGGCGCAGCGCACCGGCCTGGCCCGAGGGGCCGCCGCCCGAGATGCGCACGATGACGTCGTAGGCGTCGGTGAGGCCGAGGACCGTGAACGGGTCGGTGATCAGCTGCTGGTGCAGCTTGTTCGGGAAGTAGTCCTCGAACGTCCGGCCGTTGACGGTGATGGTGCCGGAGCCCGGAACCACGCGCACGCGGGCGATGGCCTGCTTGCGGCGGCCGACCGCGGCGCCCGAGACCGAGAGCACGGGGCGCTCGGCGGCGACGGCGGTGGTGTCGACGGGGGTCTCGGTCGAGAAGGTCTGCGGGGTGTCGTTGTTCGCCACGAAAGTGTCCTTAGTCTGTCCGGCGCTTACTGGGCGACCTGGTCGAAAGTGTACGTCTTGGGCTGCTGAGCGGCGTGCGGGTGCTCGGCACCGGCGTAGACCTTCAGCTTGGCCAGCTGCTGGCGACCCAGGCTGTTCTTGGGGAGCATGCCGCGGACGGCCTTCTCGACGGCGCGAGCCGGGTTCTTCTCGAGGAACTCCTCGTACGACACGGCCTTCAGGCCGCCCGGGTAGCCGGAGTGACGGTATGCCATCTTCTTCTGCAGCTTCTGACCGGTCAGGGCGACCTTGTCGGCGTTGATGATGATGACGAAGTCGCCGCTGTCGATGTGGTTGGCGAAGGTCGGCTTGTGCTTGCCGCGGAGCAGGGCCGCCGCGTGCGAGGCGAGGCGTCCGAGGACGACGTCGGTCGCGTCGATGACCAGCCACTCGCGCTGGGTCTGGCCAGCCTTGGGGGTGTAAGTGCGCGTCACAGTAGTGCTGCTTTCTTGATCGAACGGAGAGGTTCGTGAATCCCGCTCCGGGGTGGTTCCACGGCCTGAGGCCGATGAACACGCCAGTGGAGGGCTCACGTTCGCGGTACGCAGCCAGCAGGGCGCGCGCACCAAAGAGCGAGTCTACGACATCGGGATGCCGTGGCCAAATGCTACGGGGTCGGGACCGGAGCGGGCGGCACGGGCTCCGGCGCCGGTTCCGGCGCGGGCGCGGGTTCGGGAGCGGGCTCGGGTGCCGGTTCAGGCGCGGGTTCGGGCTGCGGAGCCGGCTGGGGCTGCGGTGCGGGCTCGGGGGCGGGCGCCGGATATACCGGCGTCCAGACGCGCCACGGCTCCTCGATCTCGATGCGCTCCTGCTCCTGGCGGAGCTCGGCGACCGCGCGGGAGTAGGCCCACAGCTCGGCATCTCCGGAGCGGCCGGCCTCCTGCGCGGGCCGCACGGCCTTCGCCGACTTCAGCACCGCGTCGCGGAAGCTCTGCTCGGGCAGGGTGAACTCGGCCACGAACTGCTCGGCGAATCCGGGCAGGCTCGTCCCGATCGCCGCCTGCGCGGCGCGGAGGTCGGCGATCCGCTGCTCCAGCACGGCCGACGCGGCGGCGATGTCCTCGGTCGCCGTCTGCGCGAGCACGGCGTACTCGACCGCGGCATCCGCCGCGGCGTCCAGCGCCGACGGGTCGGACTCGTCCACGTCACCGCGCTCGTAAGGCTCCGGAACGGCCGGGCCGTCGGCGCCGAGCACCGCGTTCAGCTCGGTGAGGGCGTCCTCGGCAGCCGTGCGGGCGCCCGTCGGGCTGATGCCTGCGATGACCGCGAGGGCGGGCGCGGCGCTGTCGGCTGCCGCGCGCCCCTGGGCGACGAGGTCGGCGTACGCGGCAGAGGCGGCCTCGAGATCGGATGCCGGCTGCGCGAGCCGCTCTTCGGACTGCTCGAGGCTCGCCAGGGCCGCCTCGACGCGATCGCCCGCGGCGATCGCGGGAAGGACGAAGAGCGAGGCGATCACGAGCGCGAAGACGAGGGCGATCGCGCCGATGATGAGCCACGTGCGCGCACCCCACGAGGCGGGACCGCGCCACGGCACGACCCCTCGCCGCGGCGGGGACTCGTCGTCGTCGGCGTCGGCCGTGTCGACGGTGGCGGTGTCGGCGGCGTCGGTAACGGTGACGGGCGCTGCGGACGCCACCGCCGCGCCGCCGCGGCGGATGCCGGGGGTCGGGGCAGCTGCGAGGTCGTCCGCGGGGTCGTCGGCGGTGTAGGACGCCGGGTCGGATGCCGGCAGCACTGACGTCGGCTCGAGCACCGTCGTCACCGGGACCGGCACCGCACGGTGCGCCGCCATCGACTCGGCGGGCTGGTCATCGGCGGTGTCGTCCCCCGCGGTGCTGTCCCACGGGGTGTCGTCGAGGTCGTCGTCGAGGTCGGCGTCGTACGGGGACGCCGTGGGCAGCAGAGCCGTGGCGTGATCGGGGTCGTCCGACAGCCCGTCGGCCCGGGTGTCGCCGGAGTACGCCTCGCCTGGATAGGTCTCGCCGACGGCGGCGGCGGGGTCGAGGTCCTCACGGGCCGGCGCGAGCGCGGACGGGTCGGCGTCGGCGGGCTCGGCGTCCTCTGCGGCGGGCGCGGCCGGGGCCGGCGCGGGCAGCGGCGGGCGCGGCGGCACGGCGAACAGTGCGGCCAGGCGGTCGTCGTCGGTCCGGGGCTGCGCGTCGGCCGCCAGGTCGGCGTCGCCGAACAGGTCCGCGAGCGTCGGCGCACGCTCGGCCGTCACGTCGGCCGGCGATTCCCCCGCCGACGTATCCCCCGCCGGGCCCGGTGTGCCGCCGGTGCCTCGAATTCGTCTCATGTGCTGTGTCCCCAGTCGCGCTCCTCCGGGAAGCGCCGCCAGTGTACATCCGCGAAATCCGAGGTTTCCGGGGGTTGCGCGGGGGCTCGCGCACGTGCGATAACGCGGCGGCTCAGGCGCGCGAGAACGCCGCCGCGCGCTCCACCTGCTCGCGTGTCGGGGTGACCCCGGTGTACCGCGCGAACTGGCGCGCCGCCTGCAGAGCGATGACCTCCGCGCCGGTGATAACCGGGATGCCGGCGGCTCGCGCCGCGCGGATGAGCGGCGTCTCGGCGGGGAGCGCGACGACGTCGAAGACGACCTCGGCCGCAGCGACGTGCTCCTCGCTGAAGGCCAGGGCGTCGGCATCCGCACCCTGCATGCCGAGCGGCGTGACGTTGACGATCACGGCGTGGCCGGGAGCGGGATCGGCGGTGATCGCGCGGTAGCCGTAGGCGTCGGCGAGTGCGGCGCCCGCCGCGGAATTGCGTGCCAGGACCGTGAGGTCGTCGAAGCCGGCACCCCGGAAGGCGGCGACGACGGCTTTGGCCATCCCGCCGGATCCGCGCACGAGGACCGGCAGTCCGCGATCGACGGAGTGCGTGCCGAGCAGTTCGGCGACGGCCTCGTAGTCGGTGTTCGACGCGGTGAGGATTCCGCCGTCGTTGACGATGGTGTTGACCGACGCGATGGCCTCGGCCGACGGCTCGAGGTCGTCCACGAGCGGGATCACCGCCTCTTTGAAGGGCATCGACACCGAGCAGCCGCGGATCCCGAGCGCACGCACGCCCCCGATCGCGGCGGCGATGTCGTCGGTGGTGAACGCCTTGTAGACGAAGTTGAGGCCGAGCTCGTCGTACAGGAAGTTGTGGAACCGCGTCCCCAGGTTCGAGGGCCGCGCGGCCAGCGAGATGCAGAGTGTCATGTCTTTGTTGAGGATCGGCACGCGCCCATTCTGCCCGCCGCATCGATCAACGGATGCCGGTGCCCCCGGCATCCGTCGCCCGCGTTGACGCCATCCGCCGCCACCACGCCGCATAACCGCGATCCGCGTCAACCCGGCCGCGCACCCGCACCGCGGGTTGACGCCATCCGTCGCCAACGCGCCGGATGACCGCAACCGGCGTCAGGTGCCGTAGTGGTGGTAGACCTCGCGGCGCGTGCCGAGGACCGTCGCGACGTAGGCGGCGACGGCGAGACCGAGCACACCGCCGAGGGCGATGGCGGTCCACTTGAGGATCGCGAGGAATACAGAGGGCACAGTCGAAGAGAGGTCCGGGGTGAGACAGGGGGTCGGCGCGGCGCGAAGGCGGCTTCGCGCGACCGACTCTAGGGTACCCGGTGCTCCCTGAGTGGGAGGCTCAGGCCCCGGCTTCTAGGATGAGACCGTCCCCGGCACCGCCACCCCCTGGAGTTCTCATGCGTCTGTCCGTCATCGGTTGTGGGTACCTGGGTGCCGTGCACGCGGCGGCGATGGCCTCGATCGGCCACGAGGTCGTCGGCATCGACGTCGACCAGGCCAAGGTCGAAGCCCTCGCCAGCGGCCGTGCGCCGTTCTTCGAGCCCGGGCTGCAAGAGATCCTGACCGAGGGCATCGCGTCGGGCCGGCTGCGCTTCACCACGGACATGTCCGAGGCCGCGGGCGCCAAGGTGCACTTCGTCGGCGTCGGGACTCCGCAGCAGAAGGGCGGGTACGCCGCCGACCTCACCTACGTCAACGCCGCCGTCGACGGGCTGCTCCCCTACCTGGCTCCCGGCGACCTGGTCGCGGGCAAGTCGACCGTGCCGGTGGGCACCGCGGCGAGCCTCGCTCCGCGCGTGGCCGAGAAGGGCGCCACCCTCGTGTGGAACCCGGAGTTCCTGCGCGAGGGCTTCGCCGTGCAGGACACGGTGGACCCCGACCGGCTCGTCGCCGGCGTCCCGTCGGGCGACGAGGGCGAGCGGGCCGCCGAGATCCTGCGCGAGATCTACCACCCGTCGGTGTCGAAGGGCACGCCCTTCGTCGTCACCGACTACGCCACCGCCGAACTGGTCAAGGTCGCCGCCAACGCGTTCCTGGCCACGAAGATCAGCTTCATCAACGCGATGGCCGAGATCGCCGAGGTCACCGGCGCCGACGTCACCCAGCTCGCCGAC
Source organism: Microbacterium aureliae (assembly GCF_054780155.1). Classification (NCBI taxonomy): domain Bacteria; kingdom Bacillati; phylum Actinomycetota; class Actinomycetes; order Micrococcales; family Microbacteriaceae; genus Microbacterium; species Microbacterium aureliae. Next base: position 840,256 of record NZ_BAAGWW010000002.1, on the reverse strand, counting down.
GCGATCGGCCACGACGCCCGCATCGGCCGGCGTTTCCTGGGCGCCGGCATCGGCTTCGGCGGCGGCTGCCTGCCCAAGGACATCCGCGCCTTCAGCGCACGCGCCGAAGAGCTCGGCCGGGGCGAGTCGGTGGCGTTCCTGCGCGAGGTGGACGAGATCAACCTGCGCCGCCGCGACCGCGCCGTCGACCTCGCCGTCCAGGCGCTCGACGGGTCGGTGTTCGAGAAGAACGTGACCGTCCTGGGGGCGGCGTTCAAGCCCCACAGCGACGACATCCGCGACTCCCCCGCCCTCGACGTCGCGGTGCGCCTGCACGGCCTCGGCGCCCGGGTCACCGTCACCGACCCCGAGGCGCTCGGCAACGCCAAGCGCGTGCACCCGCAGCTGACCTACGTCCACGATCGCGACGAGGCCCTGACCGGGGCGGATGCCGTGATCGTCGTGACCGAGTGGGACCAGTACCGCCGCGAGCTCGACCCCGCCCACGCCGCGAGCCTGACGCGCGGGCGCGTCATCGTCGACGGTCGCAACTGCCTCGACCCGGCCGCGTGGCGCGAAGCCGGCTGGACGTATCACGGCATGGGCCGCCCGTAACCCGGGAGCTCGCTGTGCGCCGCGGCTCGCGGCATCCGTTATTCTTTTCTGCAGCAAGGGGAGTACTCCCACGCGGCGATCGCGTCATTACGGGTCCGAAGAAGTGACCCCGCGTCGCCGGTCCGGCTCCGCCGGATGGAAGAGACCTTGGGCCATCCGTTCGCCCGAGTCTCAGGAGTACCCATGGACGTCACCCCTCTCGTCTGGATCATCACCATCGCGGTCACGATCGCGTTCTTCGTCTACGAGTTCTACGCCCACGTGCGAAAGCCGCACGAGCCGAGCCTGGGCGAGGCGGCCCGCTGGTCGGCGTTCTACATCGGCCTGGCCCTGCTGTTCGGCGTCGGGATCGGCATGGTCTCGGGCTGGCGGTACGGCGGCGAGTACTTCGCCGGCTACCTGACCGAGAAGGCGCTGTCGATCGACAACCTGTTCGTCTTCCTGCTGCTGATGACGAGCTTCGCGGTGCCGAAGATCTACCAGCAGAAGGTGCTGATGATCGGCATCGTGATCGCGCTGATCATGCGCGGCGCCTTCATCGCCGTGGGCGCGAGCCTGGTGGCGAACTTCTCGTGGATCTTCTACATCTTCGGCGCGCTGCTGCTCTTCCTCGCCTACAAGCAGGCCTTCGGCGACCACGACTCCAACCCGGCGGACGGCCGGTTCATGACGTGGGTGCGCCGCCACCTGCCGGTCTCGGACGAGTACGACGGCGACAGGCTGTTCACGGTGCGGGGCGGCAAGCGCCTGGTCACCCCCATGATGCTGACGATCATCGCGATCGGCTTCATCGACCTGATCTTCGCCGTCGACTCGATCCCGGCGATCTACGGCCTCACGCAGGAGGCCTACATCGTCTTCACCGCCAACGCGTTCGCCCTGATGGGTCTGCGGCAGCTGTACTTCCTGATCGGCGGGCTGCTGCAGCGCCTGGTCTACCTCGCGCAGGGTCTCGCGGTGATCCTCGGCTTCATCGGCGTGAAGCTCGTCTTCCACGCGCTGCACGTCAACGAGCTGCCCTTCATCAACGGGGGCGACCCGGTGCTGTGGGCCCCCGAGATTCCGATCTGGTTCTCGCTGCTGTTCATCGCCGCGACGGTCGCGGTGGCGACGTGGGCGAGCCTGGCGAAGACCCGGCGCGACGAGCGTCGCGGTATCACGCAGCCGGATGCCGTCACCGACGCAGCCGACGAGGTGGCGCGGCGCGGGCACTGAGGGTCCTCGCCGGCCCCGCCGTTGTCAAGCCCCGTGCGCGGGCCGGGCGGCCGGGGCATCGTCGATCGGGTTCACCATCGACGGGTCCCGCGGACCCGACAGGAGGAATTCACCATGACGACCGCACGAGACGTGATGACCACCGACGTCACCTGCGTCAACGAGTCCCAGACCCTGGTCGAGGCGGCGCGCATGCTGCGCGACCTGGACGTGGGGGCGTTGCCCATCTGCGGCAGCGACGACCGGCTGAAAGGCATGCTGACCGACAGGGACATCGTCGTGAAGTGCCTCGCCGACGGGGGCGACCCGGCGACCAAGACCGCCGGCGACCTCGCCGAGGGCAAGCCGGTGACGATCGGCGCCGACGACGACATCCGCGACGCCATGACCGTCATGCAGGACCACCAGGTCCGGCGGCTTCCGGTGATCGACGGACACCGCCTGGTCGGCATCATCAGCCAAGCCGATGTCGCCCTGTCGATGTCGGCGACCGAGACGGGCGAGACGGTCGCCGAGATCTCGGAGGACTGAGCACCGACCGCGCACGACGCCGCCGGCCACCGATGTCGGCGGCGTCGTCGTACGCTGGAGGGGTCTCGGCCGGAGAAAGGGATGCCGGCCACCCGTGTCCACGTCGAAGCGCTACGCGCAGCACTACGACCGCCTCATGCACGAGCGCATCGACGAGGTGCGCATTCCGCCGTGCACGCTGCCGCATCAGGCCTTCGGTCGCGAGGAGCTGCGGTGGGCGGGCCCGGGCGAGAAGCAGGCGGTGTGGGCGTGGATCTCGTGGCCGCACAAGCCGGCGGAGCGGATCGCGGCACGCGCGATCGGGTGGAACAACCGCGTGGTCGTCGTGGAGTGGGACGACCGGACGGGCACGCGCAACACGGTGGTGTGGCGAAGCGGCGTCAGCCGGCGGCAGGCGCAGGTGTGACCTCGCCGGCCCCCCGCAGCACGCTCCCGGCGAACGCGGCGGCCACGGGGTCCACGGCGGAGCGATCGCGCCAGTCCCGCGGGGCGCGGGCGATGTTGTCGAGCACGACGAAGACGTTCTCGCGGTACAGGTCGTAGCCGCGCACGCCCGTCCCGTCCGCCCGCTGCCAGCCGAGCGCGGTCAGCCACCCGGCGACGCGGTCGACCTCGAGGACATGCCTGCCGCCGCGCGCAGGGGCGGCGGCAGCCAGCAGCACGAGCACCGTGGCGTCGCGCGAGAAGGACTCATTGCCGTTTCCGTCGCGGGTCCGCAGCGGACGCACACCCGTGATGCCGTCGTGCACGCGGGTGACGAGGTGCTCCCATAGCCGATCGTCGCTGCGGCGCGCGCGAGCGCCGGCCTGCGTCAGCAGCAGTTCGCCGCGGTACTTGCGGAGCAGCCCGTAGGTGGTGAGCAGCATCCGGAAATCCCCGAGCGGCGCGATGTTGCTCTCACGGTTGCGGGCGCCGATCCACGCCGCCGTCGCCGGGACGGCCGCGCACGCCTGCACGACGTCGGCGGGCTTGAGGTATCCGGCCGGAGTGAGAGCGAGTCCCGCGGAAGCCCGCTCGAGGAACCATCGGTAGGCGCGCAGCGCCTCGTGCCGTTCGTCGGGGTCGACCGGGTCGCCCGGGATGAGCGTCATCGCCGCCAGGAGCGTCTCGCCCTCGGCCTCGGTGCCGCGCAGCCGCGTGAGGACGTCGACGAGGGGGTCGCCGAGCCCGAGCTGCCGCAGCGCGATGAACGGATCCTGCAGCGCCTGGTTGACCTCGTCCACGCTGAAGCGCTCAGGATCGGGCAGGAGCTCGCGCAGCGTCTCGTCGTCGACCCCGCGGCTGTCCTCGGGAGGGGCGGCCCGGCGTCCGTCGACGCAGACGGCCACTGGGGTGTCGGCGGTCGCGGCATCCGTCGCCTCCTCCAGCCGGACGCGCACCCGCCAGTTGTCGCCGTAGTCGTAGACGTAGTGCAGCACGTCACCGAGGTCGTGCAGGGTCTCGTCGAGGCGCACCTCGGATGCCGGCATCCCGTCGTCATCGCCCTCGTCGACGTCGAACGGGCAGAGGAAGTTCTCACTGCCGCGCTCCCACGCCTCGCCGCCAATGGAGAAGCGGTGCAGGTGGGTGTCGGACCACGCGAACGCGGCCTGCAGGATGTCGTGCATCTCGGCGAGCGTGATGTCGGAGCGCACGCGCAGGCGCCGCCAGATCTCGGGCTCGTCGCCCACGAGCTCGACCCGCAGGCCGTAGACCACCGGCTGCTCGCGCGGCGGGCGGCGCAGCGACGGCAGCGCGGGGGGATCGGCGTGACCGGCGCCGGCGCCCAGCATGCCGAGGCCGGCGGCGAGATCGCGCAGGTCCGCGAGGTCCCGCCCCGAGATGAGGGCGTCAAACCGGCGTCGGAGTTCGTCCTCATCCATGCCGAACACTCTAGTTTGGGCGCCTGATCAGTTATCGGGGTTGACAGGGGTCCCGTCGGTGCAGCCCTCGCACAAAAGGCGAGTGACCCGCGAGCTGGGGACTCGCGGGTCACTGTCCGCCAAGAGAATTCGTGGGCTCTCGCACCCGAAGCGATGCCGACGATGGCGGGTGAGAACGAAGAGCTGGGGACCCTTCGTGACATCAATGGTAGGTCGGGGCAAGAGATCCGTCTGTCGGAACTTTGGGGGACAAGAACGGCCGGATGCCGGCATCCGTCGCGCCCCGGGAAAAGTGAAGCGGCCCGCAAGCTGGGGACTCGCGGGCCGCTGACCGCCGAAGCTCATCTGCTCTCGCACCCGAAGCGGGGCAGACGATGGCGGTTGAGAAAGGGCACTGGGGATGCCCGTGGTTCAAGAGTAAGCGGTGTCGACATCGGTGTCTGTCGGTACTTTGGGGGACAACGCGCGATATATCGGTCGTGTCAGGCCGAAGGGCCGTCCGCTCCCTCGGTGGAGGTCTGCGGCGGGCCCGCGTAGCGTGGTCGGGATGATCTCCACCGTGGCCGCCGTCGTCGTGCTGGTGGGGGCGGCGGTGTTCCTGTTCGCCACCCGGAACCGCGGCGAACGCGACATCACCGTCGCCGCCCGCGCCGCCGCCATCACCGGCGCGGTACCGGTGACGGCCGATGCCAAGCCCGACGCGGCCACCGTGCTGTCGGCGGCCGAGCAGCTCGGCTCGCTCATGACGCAGGCCGGTTACTCCGTCGAGACCGTCCACGACGTCATCGACCAGATGGCCGAGGCCAACGGGCTCGTCGAGAGCGAAGCCCTGGTGTTCCCCAACGCGCTGCTGGTCTCGGCGCGCGGGCGCGGCCAGCACCGGACCGGCGCCGTCTCGAGCGGAAGCGGGCAGTTGCACCTGTCGCAGATCGACGAGGTCCACCGCACGGCCGACGGCGCCCGCACCGGCGTGATGGATCCGGCGTCGGTGGCCGAGAAGATCCGCCGCATCCGCGAGATGCCGCCGCTGTACGGTCCGGCGCTGCGGATCGTCGGCTACGTCTTCCTCAGCGGGGCGCTGTCTGTACTGCTCGGGGCGACCTGGAGCGGGGTGATGGTCGCCTCGGGGCTCGGCCTGGTCGCCGGCTCCGCCCTGCTGCTGGGCGAACGCGTGCCCCGCCGCTACAGCGCCCTCATCACCGTCGGGATCGCCTTCCTCGTCGCACTCGCGGTCTTCCTGCTGCTGCGCGCAGGCTGGGGCACCGGCATCCTGCCCGCCCTGCTCGCCCCGCTCGTGGTGCTGCTGCCGGGAGCCCTGCTGACGACCGCGGTGCTCGAACTGACGACGGGGCAGATGCTGTCGGGGGCCGCGCGGCTCGCGGCCGGCGCGATGCAGCTGGTGCTGCTGGGTGCGGGGATCATGACCGCGGCGGCGCTCGTCGGCATCCCGGATCTGGACTTCAGCGAGCACCCGAGTCCCATCGGCGAGGTCGCGCCGTGGATCGCCGTCGCCGTCTTCGCCGTCGGCATCTGCGTGCACCGCAGCGCCCCCGCCCGCGCGCTGCCCTGGATGCTGCTTGTGCTGTACGTCGCGTACTCCGCGCAGGTGCTCGGCGACCTCGCCGTCGGCGGTGTGCTCTCGGCGTTCATCGGCGCGCTGGTGGTCACGCCGGTCACCTCGCTCGTCGCCCGGCAGCCGTCCGGCCCAGCGCCGATGGTGACCTTCACGCCCGCGTTCTGGCTGCTCGTGCCCGGCGCCCTGGGACTCGTCGGCGTCGCCGATGTGCTCGGCGGTGACGCCGGGGCATCGGACTCACTGGTCGCGACGCTGTCGACCATGGTCGCGATCGCGCTCGGCGTGCTGGCCGGCTCGGCCTTCTCGAACCGGATGCAGCGCCCGGCGGTGTAGGGGGCCTGTCTCGGGCCCGGTTGCGGTTCAGAACTCCACGAAAACGGTCGACCCGCGCGGCATCAGCCGCCGCCAGCGCCCGAACCCGCCCGGATCGGTGGAGTTCTGAACCGAGGCAGGCCGCCACAGGCCGCCACCGAGGCCGCGCCCCGGCCCGCCGCCACCGGGTCAGTGGTGCACGAGGACCGGGCAGTGGGCGTGCTCGGCGCACTGCGCGCTGACCGAGCCGAGCAGCAGCCCGACGAAGCCGCCGTGTCCGCGGCTGCCGACGACCAGCAGGTCGGCGTGCTTGCTCTGCTCGATGAGGACGCCGGCCGCGGGCCCGGGCAGGATCCTGGTCGTGACGTTCGCGGGCACCCCCTGCGGCCACACCTCGACGAACGTCTCGTCGAGCACCGTGCGGGCGTCGGCTTCGGGATCCATCGACTCGGTGAACCCGGTGTAGACCGGCGGGAAGGTCCAGGTCATGACGACCGTGAGCTCGGCGCCGAACGCGTCCGCGAGGATGCTCGCGTGCCGCAGCGCCGCGACGGAGTGATCGGACCCGTCGACGCCGACCAGGATGCGCCGGTACACGGCGATTGTTTCGCTCATGGTCCGATTGTGCGCGCGCCCGCCGCACCGGGAAAGGGCCGGAGGTCCCGTCCCGCACGGTTGACAGGCCGCCCACCCGATCCGTAGTCTTCTCTGCAATCCGTGAGAGCGCTCCCACGATTCACCCTCTTCGTCTGACCCCGACGTGCGGCCAGTCGTGGGAGCGCTCCCGCAACTTCGAGGATGAAGGACCAGACGAGGAAGTCCATGCGAAAAACCCCTGCCCTGCGCCGCCCCGCGGCGATCGCGACCGTCGCCGCCCTCGCGGCGACCGGCCTGTCATGGACAGCCTCCGCCGCCGGTGCTGCGGACACCGAGCTGACGCTCTTCGACTTCGAGTCCGGCACGTCCAGCCACATCCAGTGGGGGGATGCCGGCGCCGGCGTCGAGGCCTACGGCGCGATCACGCCGCCCGACGCCGACCCCAACACGCACATGCTCAGCTACGGCTTCAACCTGCTGAGCGGCCCCAACTACTACGGAGGCATGGGCTTCGAGTTCGGCGGCGGCCAGCCCGCGCAGAACTGGGCGTCCTACGACGGCGTGCAGTTCTGGCTGTACGGCGACGGCAAGGGCGGCACCCTGCAGATCGAGCTGCTGGACGCGGTCTCGGCCGATCCGGGCGTCTACGACCGCTACGACACGGTCATCCCGGTGGGGGACGCGGGCTGGCGTCTGGTGCAGGTCCCGTTCGCGGACTTCCAGCGGGCGATCGACTACCAGGACGGCGGCGCGCCGAACGACGGCAGCCTCGACCTCACCTACGTCCGCGGCGTCCTCTTCCCCGCCAACAGCGGTGAAGGCGTCGTGAAGATCGACGACATCGGCCTCTACGCCGGCGCCGCAGTGGCGCCCTCGGTGGGCGTGCAGCAGACCGCACTCAACGTCACAGAGGGGGCGGATGCCGTCATCCCGGTGACCCTCAACCGCGCGGCCGACAGCGACGTCACGGTGGACTACTCCACCGCCGACGGCACCGGCGTCGCCGGCACCGACTACACCGCCGCCTCGGGCACGGTGACGATCCCCGCCGGCGAGACGACGGCGAGCATCACCGTTCCGACGACGGGCAACGACCTCGCCGACGGCAACCGCACCTTCACGGTGTCGCTGTCCAACGCCGCGGGCGCCACGCTCGGCACCGATGTCACGACGGTGACGATCCGCGACGACGACGCCGGCACCCCGACCGGGCCGAGCGAGCCCGGCGTCATGGTCGAGGACTTCGAGTCCGAGCTGATCCTCGGCGACTCGGCAGCGGTCCCGCCGCTCGGGTGGTTCGCCGTCGCCGGCTCGAGCAACATCCCGACCTTCGCACGCCAGCCCGACGCGACCGTGCCCGGGACGACCGAGGACAACGACGCGCTCGAGATCGGCCTGGACACCTCGTCGTGGGCGGTCGTCATCGACAACTTCACGCCGGACGGCGAGACGTGGGTGCCGCAGGACTGGAGCGCCCACAACGCCGTCGGGTTCTGGATGAAGGGCACCAACTCCGGCGCACCGATGTTCATCGACATCCTCGACAACCGCAACCCGGACTCGCAGGTCGACGACGCCGAGCGCTACTCGGTGCGGTTCGCGGACGACTTCAGCGGCTGGAAGTTCATCGAGCTGCCGTTCTCGCAGTTCACGCGCAAGAACATCGGCAACGGCGCACCCGATGACGGGTTCACCCTCACCGAGGTGCACGGCTTCGGCATCGGCGTCGAGCAGACGTCGTCGCGCGTGGCCCCGGTCATCCGCATCGACGACCTGCAGCTGATCGGCACCGCCGAGGAGCGCCCGGTCACGATCAACATGGCGCGGGCAACCTTCCCGGTGACCGAGGGCGAGGCCGCCCGCGTCGAGGTGCGTCTGACGCGCGCCGCCGACGAGGACGTCACGATGTCCTTCCGCACGGAGGAAGCCACGGACCGCACGTCGACCGAGGACCCGGCGGCGACGCCCGAGCGGGACTACGTCTCGACCTCCGGCGAGCTGACGATCCCCGCCGGCGAGCGCAGCGCCTTCATCGAGGTCGCCACGATCGACGACGCCAAGCCCGAGGTCGACGAGACCTTCCTCGTCCGCCTGAGCGACGCGGTGGGCGCCGAGCTCAACCCGCTCGCGGTGGCCCGGGTCAGCATCGCCGACAACGACGCCGCGACCGGCACGATGCTCGAGGACTTCGAGGACGGCATCGGCCTGCTCCGCCCCACCGGCGGCGCCGAGCTGTCGGACCGCGAGGTCGCGGCATCCGATGTCGACTCGTACCCGGGGCAGGACGACTACGAGACCGTGCTCGACATGGTCGGCGCGGGCGGCTTCGAGCGCACGCTGCAGCAGCCGCAGGACTGGACGGGCCAGGACGGCATCGGCATGTGGTTCTACGGTCAGGGCGACGGCGACCCCGTCACGGTCACCGTGCACGACGACGGCGCCGCGGACGCGGGTCCCGCCGACTGGGAGCTGGCGTGGTCCGATGAGTTCGACGCGGACGCCGGCACCCCCGCCGACCCCCGCTACTGGACGTACGAGACCGGCGGCTGGGGCTGGGGCAACGACGAGCTGCAGTACTACAGCGACTCGACCGACAACGCCGCCCACGACGGCGACGGCAACATGGTCATCACCACGCGCAAGGTCGAGGACCCGGCCGCGAGCGGCCTGGAGTGCTGGTACGGACCGTGCGAGTACACCTCGGCCCGCCTGATCACCGAGGGCAAGGTCGAGGCCAAGCACGGCCGCATCGAGGCGCGGGCGAAGATGCCGGACGGCGAGCCGGGCATCTGGCCGGCGATCTGGACGCTCGGCAACGACTTCCGCGACGTCGGCTGGCCGCGCACCGGCGAGATCGACATCATGGAGTACGTCGGCAAGCTGCCGAACGAGATCTTCGGCACCATCCACGGCCCCGGGTACAGCGGCGGTCAGGCGTACGGCGACACGTACGACTTCGGCGAGGACCTCTCGGGCCAGTGGCTCACGTTCTCGATCGAGTGGGAAGAGGGCGAGATCCGCTGGTACGTACAGCGCGACGGCGGCGAGGAGTTCCTGTTCCACACCGCCACACCCGAAGACGTCGCCCCGAGCGACTGGGTCTTCGAGCACCCCTTCACGATGCTGATGAACATGGCGGTCGGCGGCAACTTCGGCGGCCCGCTGGGCGCGGATCTGGAGTTCCCGCAGCAGCTGCTCGTGGACTACATCCGCGTGTACCAGGCGCCCGACACGGCGGAGCGGTTCGAGGCGACCTTCGCCGACGACACCGCCGGGTGGCGCTTCGTCGAGGTTCCGTTCGACGCGTTCGAGCGCTCGGCGACCCAGCCGGCGGGCGCGCCCAACGACGGCCTCACGCTGACCGCGGTCCGCGGTTACGGCGTGAGCACCGCATCGGCGGGCGGCGACGGGGCACGGATGCTGGCGCTCGCGGCGGACGGCGTCTCGCTCGACCGGCTGCAGCTGCTGGCCGACGTGACCGATCCCGTCGACCCGGTCGATCCGGGTGACGGCGGCGGCGTCGACGGCGGCGGCGGTGGCAACGGCAACGGTGCCGGGAACGGCGGCGGCGTCGACGGCGGCGGCGGTGGCAACGGCAACGGTGCCGGGAACGGCAACGGGAACGGGAACGGCGGCGGGAACGGGAACGGCAACGGCGTTGCCGTCGGCGGCCTCGCCGAGACCGGTGGCGGCGACGCCACGCTGGGCTTCGCGCTGGGGCTGCTGCTGACCGCGCTGGGCGCGATCACGCTGCTGCGACGGAAGTTCGCTCTGGTCGGTCGCTGAGCGACCCGAAGCGCCCCCGGCCTGCACTCCAGGTCGGGGGCGCTTCGCGTATCCCCGTCCGGTACTGTCCCCGGTCGCTGAGCGAGCGCAGCGAGACGAAGCGCCCCCACGCACCCACGCTTCGTCTCGTCGCTGCGCTCCTCGCTCAGCGCCCGGATCTTGTCCCCCCGGCCGCTGAGCGAGCGCAGCGAGACGAAGCGCACCCACGCTTCGTCTCGTCGCTGCGCTCCTCGCTCAGCGTCCGGATCTGCAACCCCTCGGCGATTGAGTAGCGCCGCAGGCGCGTACCGAAATCCCGGCAGAGCACAGAACGCGCCGCGAGCGCAGCGAGCGACGCGTGCCGCTCCCACCCCGGCCGCTGAGCGAGCGAAGCGAGCGAAGCGCACCTCGAACCCGCGCTTCGTCTCGTCGCTGCGCTCCTCGCTCAGCGTCCGGATCTGCAACCCCCCGGCGATTGAGTAGCGCCGCAGGCGCGTACCGAAATCCCGGCAGAGCACAGAACGCGCCGCGAGCGGCGCGTGCCGCTCCCGGCTCCACCCACCGCGCGCTTCGTCTCGTCGCTGCGCTCCTCGCCCAGCGACCGGTTCCCGGCCCCCGGCCGCTGAGCGAGCGCAGCGAGACGAAGCACCCAAGGCGCGGGCGTCAGCCGTTCGCGAGGACGGCGCGGGAGCGCAGGCTGCCCGAGGCGAGGAGCTCGAGCGCGTGCTCGGCCTCGGCCATGGGGAAGCGGTCCACGACGGTGCGAATCTTGCCCTCCGACGCCAGCCGCAGCACCTCGCGCATCGCGGTGCGCGGGCCGAGGATGGACGCCTTGATCGTCTGCTCCTTGTTGAACGGGAAGCCTTCGATGTTCGCCGGCACGCCGGTGACGAGCGTGCCGCCCCACTTCAGCGCGCGAAGCGCCTGCGCGGTGACGGCATCCGACGGGGCGAAGGTGACCGCGGCGTCCAGCGTGTCCTCGAGGGCCTCGCCGGGGTCGACGACGGACGCGTCGACGATCTCGTGGGCGCCGAGTTCGCGAGCGACGGCCAGGTGGTCGGCGCTGCGGGCGACGGCGACAACCTCGGCGCCCGTGAGCAGCGCGAACTGCAGCGCGAGGTGACCCACGCCGCCGAGCCCGAAGACGCCGAGGCGCTGCCCGGGGCCGACGTCGAGCTTGGCGATGGCGCCGTATCCGGTGATGCCGGGGCAGAACAGCGGCGCCGCCTCGACCAGGTCGAGGTTCTCGGGCACGTGGTAGGTGTGGGCGGCGTGCGAGAGCATGAACTCCCCGTACCCGCCGTCGACGTGCTCGCCGGTGATGAGGCGCTGGTGGCACAGGTGCTCGCGGTTGCTCGTGCAGAACTCGCACTTCTCGCACGTCCACCACAGCGGCTGCACGCCGACGGGGTCGCCGACGGCGAAGTCGGTGACGCCCTCGCCGAGCGCGGCGACGCGTCCGGTGACCTCGTGGCCGGGGACGATCGGGCTGATCGCGGGCACTCCCCCGTCGACCCAGTCGCCCTCGATGGTGTGCAGGTTCGAGCGGCACACGCCGCACCCGGCGACCTCGATCAGCAGCTGGCCGGGGCCGGGCTGGGGCGTGGGCGTCTCACGCCATTCGAGCGGATGCTGGGCGAGCGGCGCGGGGGTGTCGAGCTGGTTGGCGTGCACGGCGTTTCTCCTTGTGGGTGGGCGCTCCGAAGAGCGGGGTTCACGATCGGGTCGGGGGTGTGGCGACGGCGATGTCGTGCAGGAGCGGCTGCACGACGCCGTCGAGGATGAGGGGCTCACCGTCGACGGTGAGGCTTCCGGGCTGCGCGCCGTCGCGGCGGCGCAGGTCCCGCACGATGTCCCAGTGCAGGGCCGAGGCGTTCACGCCGCCGCACTCGGGGTAGGCCCGGCCCAGCGCGATGTGCACGGTGCCGAGGATCTTCTCGTCGATCAGCAGGTCGCCGGTCGGAGTCTGCAGCGCGGCGTTGACGCCGATGCCGAGCTCGCCGACGCGGCGGGACCCGGCATCCGTGTCGAGCAGCTCGCGCACGAACCCGATGCCTTCGGCCGCGGCTTCGCCGACGACGAGGCCGCGCTCGAACTCGAGCTCGAGGTCGCGGATGCGCACGCCCGCGAAGAAGAAGTCGCCCGGGAAGCGGATGCTGCCGCTCACGCCGTGCTCGAGCGGCGCGGTCGCGATCTCGCCGTCGGGCCAGTTCGCCTCGCCCGCGAAGGCCATCCACCGCCGACCGGCGACGGGCAGCTCGAGCCGGCGCCCGGAGTCCTCGATGACGACGGTGCTCGCCCCCTCGAGCCGGGTGCACAGCGCGTTCATGCGCGAAGCGGCATCCGCCCAGTCGGCGTCGAAGGATGCCGCCCACTCGGCGGCGAGGACGTCGGCGTCGAGCCCGGTCGCCGCCGCCCACGCGGGGGTCGGCACGCGCAGCAGCGCCCAGCGGGTGCCCTGCCAGCGCAGGGTCGAGACGATGCCTCGACCGTGCCGCAGCGCAGCGATCCGTGCCGGGTCGGCGTCGACGACGGGGGTCGTCATGGCGCGGAACGACACGTGGACGTCGGACCACTCCATCGCGGCGACCTCGAGCGGCGGCGCCTGGGCGAGCAGCTCGCGCGGCGCCCAGCGCAGCGCGCCGGCGTCGAAGCGCTCGTCGGTGGCGAGCACCTGCGGCAGGGCGCCGCGGCGCCAGCACTCGTCGACGAAGGCGGCGACGGCATCCATCGCCGAGCCGTCCGTGACGAAGACCGACACCCGGTCCCCCGCCGCGACGCGCACGCCGTCGGCGATGAGCGCCGCGATCCGCGGCCAGTCGACCGCCGCGCTCATCGGGCCCTCCGCTGCTGCAGGGGCGCGACCGCCCGGTACAGGTCGAGGTAGTCGGCGTGGTCGCGGACGAGCCGCTCCGAGGCGACGTCGTCGGCGCGCACGACCGAGCGCACCGATACCCAGTCCCGCACGTCCGCGGGCGACGAGACGGCGCCGACGCCGAAGGCGGCGAGGAAGGCGTCGCCGAAGGCGCCTCCGGGGGATTCCACCACCTGCTGGTCCAGGCCCGTGACCGCCGACACGGTGTCGAGGATGTAGGGGTCGCGAGTGGCGCCGCCGACGGCCATGACGCGCGTCACCGGCGCATCGCCGCGGGCGAAGGCGCCGATCGCCGCGGCGATGGAGTGGCCGACGCCCTCGAGCAGGGCGCGGGCGACGTCGGCGCGCGTGTGGTCGAGCCCGAGGCCGATGAGCACGCCCCTGCTCGCCGGGTCCTGGAACGGCGTGCGCTCGCCCGCGAAGTGGGGCATGGCCAGCACGCCGCGCGCCCCCGGTTCGGACTCGGCGGCCAGCGCCATCAGCCGGGCGAACGTCTCTTCGTCGGTGTCGGCCGTCAGGCCCAGCAGGTCCGCCGCCCAGCGGGTCGCGGTGCCGGCGGTCGAGGTGCCGGCGGCGAGGACGTAGGTGTCCTCGAACACGAACGGCGCCGCCCACAGGTCCTCGCTGGTGCGCAGGCGGTCGCCGACGCGGATGAAGTAGCCGCTCGAGCCGTACATCGCCATGAGCTCGCCGTCCGAGACTACGCCCGACCCCACCGCCTCGGCGGGGGCGTCGGTCGTGCCGACGATGACCGGCACACCCGCCGGGATGCCGGTGGCTGCGGACGCGGCATCCGTCACCGTGCCCGCGATCTCGGTCGTCCAGGCCAGGCGGGGCAGACGGCGCTCGTCGACGACATCGTCGCAGCCGTCGAGGTTCCACCGGCCGGCGGCAAGGTCGTACAGAGGGTGGAAGTAGCCGGCGGTGGCGTGGTCGATGACGACCTCGCCGGTGAGCTTGGCCACGAGCCACGACTGACTGGTGAGGAACCACCGCGCGGCCCGCCACACCTCGGGCTGCTCGTCGCGCAGCCACGCGATCTTGGGGCCGGCGGACTGGCTGGTGAGGGAGTTGCCGCTGCGGCGGCGGATCGCGTCGTCACCGAGCCGCTCGGTGAGCGCCGCGATCTGCGCGGTGGCGCGCGTGTCGACGCCGTAGAGGATCGCGGGGCGCAACGGGGTGAGGTCCGCATCGACGGCGACGACGCAGGGGCCGAGGGCGCTCACCGCGACGGCGCGGATCGACGACGCGCCGACGGCGTCCGCGAGCTCGCGCGCGATGGCGCACACGTCCGACCACCAGTCGGTCTCGGGGTCCTGCTCGACGTGGCCGGGAGCGGGCGTGGCGATCCCGTGCCGGCGCCGGGCCTGTGCGACCACGGTTCCGGTGGGATCGACCACCACGCCCTTGCTCTCGAAGGTGCCGACGTCGATTCCGACGAACATCGTCAGCGCACGCTCCGGGCGACGCTCATGAGGTCCTTGACGCGGGCGACGTCGACGTCGTTCTCGAACTTGCCGTCCTTCTTGAAGAACGTGCCGACGATTCCCGCATCGGCATACGCCATGCTGCCCGCGAGGGTGTCGGGGCGCACGCCGGTGTTGACGATGACCGGCGTGGCGCCGGCGTTCTCTTTCACGACCTTCAGGGTCGAGGTGTCGGTGGGCGCCCCCGCCGTCAGCCCCGAGACGCATAACCCGTCCGGCACGCAGTTGAACACCGTCGAGCGGGTGAGGGCCCCGAGCTCGCGGCCGGCGACGTACGACGCCGCTTCGGGGACGATGTTGAACAGCAGCCGGACGTCCTCGCCCGACACCGCCAGGCGGTGGCGCGCGGTGCGACCCACGTTCGTGTCCCACATCCCGAAGTCGCTGGCGTAGACGCCGGTGAAGATCTCGCGGACGAAGGCGGCACCCGTCGCCACGGCCAGGTCGATCGAGCGCACGGCATCCCACAGCACGTTCACGCCGAACGGCACGGCGAGCTGATCGCGGACCTCGCCGATCACGCGCGCCATCGAGATCGCGGTGATCGGGTCGGTCTCGGTGAGGTAGGGCAGGCTGAACTCGTTCGAGATCAGGATGCCGTCTACCCCGCCCTCTTGCAGCGCGTCGATCTCGTGGCGGGCGTGGGCGATGACGGCGTCCATGCCGCCGGCCTTGTCGTACCCGGGGTCACCGGGCAGCGCCGGCAGGTGGCACATGCCGATGATCGGCTTCCTGACCTGGAAGACCTCATCGAGCCACGTGGTCACGCGGCGGCTCCGGCGGCGGCGTCCGCGTCGCGCCACGCCTCGACGAAGCGCAGCAGCGCGGTGGCACCCGGGTCGGCGAGCCCGATGCTGCGCTCCTGCAGCCACGACGCGCGGCCGCGACGCGACTGCAGCGGCTTGGTGCGCTCCACCGCGTCGGCGGCGGCAGTGACGGCGGCGTCGACGGCGGAAGCGGCATCCGTCTGGCCCTTCAGCACGTCTGCGACCGCGGCCAGACCGTCGTAGATGGTCTTGTCGCCGAGCTGGGTCTTGCCGCGCTGGGCGATGCTGCCGGCGGCGGCCTCGGCGAACGCCTGCGCGTCGGCGATGGTGATCTCGGCCTTGTCGGCCCACACGCGCGAGCCGGCCAGCAGCGCACCGGCGACCAGAGCCGCCATCGTCGAGGGGTTGGCGTTGGCGAAGGCCTTCGCGGTGGCCCGGGCGATATCGGTCGGCGACGCGTCGGCGGGCAGCTCGCCGAGCGCCTGGATGACCGCGTGCGATCCGGCCGAGACGGTGATCCCGAGGTCGCCGTCGCCGAGCTGCTGGTCGAGGTCGCGCAGCTCGTCGGCGGAGTTCACCAGCAGCGCGAGGCTGCGGCGCAGCTGGGCGTTGAGGTCGGTGGGGTTCATCGGTCAGTTCTCCTCGAAGAAGGGCGAGCGTGCGGGAGCGTTGAGCAGGGCGAGTCGGTCGTCGTTCAGCTTGAGCAGCGAGATCGACGCGCCCGCCATCTCGAGGCTCGTGGCGTACTCGCCGACGTAGTTCTTGTCGATGCGGATGCCGCGGGCGCTGAGCACCTGGTGCGTCTTGCGGTACAGGACGTACAGCTCCTCGAGCGGGGTGGCGCCCAGGCCGTTGACGAGCACCGCGACGCGGTCGCCGTCGGTGAGGTCGAGGTCGGCGATGAGCGCCTCGACGATGTGGTCGGCGATCTCGTCGGCGGTCTCGAGCGGGCCGCGGCGGGTGCCGGGCTCGCCGTGGATGCCGATGCCGATCTCCATCTCGCCGTCGGGCAGCTCGAAGCTCGGCTGGGCCGTGGTCGGCAGGATCGTCGGGGCGAGGCCGATGCCCATCGTGGCGGTGTTCTCGACGACGTCCTCGGCGACGGCGGCGACCTCGTCGAGCGAGTCGCCCCGCTCGGCGGCGGCGCCGGCGGCCTTGAAGGCGAAGAGGATGCCGGCCACACCGCGGCGGTCGAGCTTGCGCTCCTTGGGCTGGCTGGCGACGTCGTCGCGGCCGAGCACCGTGCGGGTGGGGATGTCCTCGAGCTCGGCGAGGTCGACGGCGAGGTCGAAGTTGAACACGTCGCCGCCGTAGTTGCCGTACAGGTACAGCACGCCCGCGCCGCCGTCGACGGCCTTGGTGGCCTGGAAGATCTGGTCGGAGCTCGGCGAGCTGAAGACGTTGCCGATCGCGACGCCCGAGCACAGGCCCTTGCCCACGTAGCCCTTGAAGAGGGGCAGGTGGCCTGATCCGCCGCCGGTGACGATGCCGACCTTGCCCTGCTGGGGCGCGTCGGCGCGCACCAGGACGCGCAGGTCGTCGCCGGGGGTCTTCACGAGGTCGGGGTGCGCCAGCAGGATCCCCTCGACGAACTCGTCGACGAAGGCCTCGGGGGCGTTGATGATCTTCTTCACGGGGTTCCGTCCTTTCCACGGCTCTGAAGCAGGCCGCGCTTCTGGGTGGCGACCGCCACCGTCTCACTGGTCGCCGCCGGCGAGGCCTTCGCCCGGCGACGGAATCTGATCTGGTCGAGCACCATCACCGCGATCAGCAGCACGCCCTGGGCGATGGCGTACTCGTACGCCGACAGCCGCAGCGCGGTGAAGCCGCTCGAAACCACCTGCAGGGTCAGCGTGGCGAGGATGACGCCGAGCACCGTGGCGAAGCCGCCGTTGGGGTTCGTTCCGCCCAGGACCGCGATGACGATGGCCAGCAGGATGTAGCTCGAGCCGTAGTCGGCGCTCGCCGAGGGGTTGCGGGCCAGGAAGATGAGCCCGGCCAGGGCGCCCAGCATCCCGCTGAGGATGTAGGTCAGCATCAGCGTCGAGCGGGCGCTGATGCCCGAGTAGCGCGCAGCCACGGGGTTGGCGCCCTGCAGCTGGATCTTGCGGCCGATGGGGGTGCGGTCCACGACGACGGCGAGGATGATCGCCGCGACGATGAGGATGACGAACAGCACCGGGATGCCGACGGCCGTCGCGCGCCCGATCGATCGCAGCACGCTCGGGGCGCCCGAGATCGTCACCCCGCCCGTCCACACCAGCGCGATGCCGTTGAACAGCTGCATCGTGGCGAGCGTGGTGAGGATCGGGGTGATCCCGACGATGCTGATGAGTGCGCCGTTGACGGCGCCGAGGGCTGCGCCCACGGCGAGTCCGGCGAGGATCAGCAGCGGCGCCATCCCCTCGGCGGTCTGCTCGCCGGCGGCCGCCGAGATGGCGGTGTAGAGCGAAGAGACGGTGATCGCCGACATGTTCGCGATGGCCACCACCGACAGGTCGATGCCGCCGGTGAGCATCGCGAGCATCATCGCCAGCGAGATCAGGCCGATCTCGGGGGCGCCGACGCCGATGTTCTGCAGGTTGACCGGGTTGAGGAAGACGCGGGGGTTGAGGGCGGCGAACAGGATGAACGTCGCCGCGAGCAGGATGATCATCCGCCCGGAGCCGCGCTGGACGTGAATGCGCGAGATCAGCGAGCGGAACCGCTCGTCGAGCCGCGCGTTGGCACCTCCGAGGCCGGGGGCGTTCTGCGAGCCGTTGGCGCTCATGCGCGGCTCACCTCCTCTTCGAGCAGGACGGCGGACGGGCGGGAGCGCAGGGCGGCGAGCGCCTGGACGCTGACACCGACCAGCAGCAGCACGCCGACGGCGGCCCGCTGCCACGTGCTCGGGATGCCGATGAGCACGAGGTTGTTGTTGATGAGCTGGACCAGCAGCACGCCGAGCACGGTGCCGAACACCGAGCCGCGGCCGCCGAAGATCGACGCGCCTCCGAGGACGACGGCGGCGATGATGTCGAGCTCGGTGCCCACCAGCGCCTGCGGGTTGGCGTTCTTGCCGAGGATGACGAAGATCACCCCGCCGACGGCGGCGAGCGCGCCCACCAGCACGTACAGCAGCACCTGCGTGCGGACGACCGGGATGCCCACGCGGCGGGCGGCTTCGATGTCGCCGCCGATGGCGTAGATGCTGCGCCCGAACGTCGTGTACTTCAGCATCCACCACACCGCGACGACGATCACGAGGACCGGGATCATCATGGCGTGCAGGTAGCCGGCGCCGGGGATGTCGACCAGGTGAGCGTCCGACGCCTGGGCGACGGATGCCGGCAGGCGGCTGGCCGAGATGTACGCGGAGCCGATGTAGGTCAGCAGGATGCCCTTGATGATCCCCTGGGTGCCGAGGGTGACGATCAGGGTGGGCAGGCGGAACCGCGCAATCACGATGCCGTTCAGCAGTCCCCACAGGGCGCCGACGACGACGGCGATGACGAAGATGCCGACGAGGGTGGGGTCGAAGCTCGCCTGGCTCGACCACGAGATGGTCGTGTAGGCGGCGAAGATCGCGATGGCCGGGAACGACACGTCGATGCCGCCCGAGATCATCACCAGCAGCACGCCCAGCGCGAAGATGAGCGGCACCAGCGAGGAGCGCACGAGTCCGAAGAACGTTCCGGGGGTGAGGAAGGCGGGGCTCGAGAGCGACATCGCGATGACGACCACGATGATGACGGCGACGAGGACGCCCTCGTTGTTGGCGCCGCGCAGGCGACGGAGCAGGTCCATCAGGCGGTCATCCTCTCTTGGATGCGGTCCACGGCGATGTCTTCGCCGGCGACCTCGCCGACGATGCGGCCCGCCCGGACGATGAGGACGCGGTGGCAGCTCGTGACGAGCTCGGGGATGTCGTCTGAGATGACGATGATCCCCATGCCCTGCGCCGCCTGCTCGCGCAGGATCGCGAAGATCTCCTCTTTCGAGCCGATGTCCACGCCCACGGTGGGGCCGTTGAGCATGAGGACGGTGGGCTTGCGGTCGAGCCACTTGGCGATGACGACGCGCTGGGCGTTGCCGCCCGACAGCGAGCGGACCGGCGCCTGCACGTTCGGCGCCTTGACCCGCAGGCGCTGGAACAGCTGCGACATCGAGCGGCGCATGCGCGCGGGGTCGAGCAGGAGCGCCTTGCCGCGGTAGGAGTCCAGCGACGCGGCGACCATGTTGTCGGCGATCGACTTCTCGAGGAAGAGGCCCTGGGTCAGGCGGTCCTCGGGGACGTACCCGATGCCGGCCTTCACGGCGTCGTGGATCGAGCGGATGCGGTGCTCGGTGCCGTTGACCGTGATGCGGCCCTCGTCGGCGGGCGCGACGCCGAAGATCGCCTCGGCGATCTCGCTGCGCCCCGAGCCGAGCAGGCCGGTGATGCCCAGGATCTCTCCGGGGCGAAGGTCGAACGACACGTCGGCGAAGGCGCCCTTGCGGCCGAGACCGTCGACGGTCAGCACCGGGCGGAGTCCGTCGGGGAGATGGTCGACGAGGCGTTCCTCGCTGACGTCGCGGCCGGTCATCGCCTTGGCGATGAGGCGGCCGGTGTACTCCGACGCGGGGCCGGATTCGACGACGAGGCCGTTGCGGATGACGGTGACCTGCTGCGAGATCTTCAGCACCTCGTCGAGCTTGTGGCTGACGAACACGACTGCGACACCGCGCTGCTGCAGGCGCCGCACGATGGCGAAGAGTCGGTCGACCTCGCTGTGGGTGAGCGCCGTGGTCGGCTCGTCCATGATGAGCACGCGCGCCTCGCCGACGAGGGCGCGGCAGATCGCGATCAGCTGACGGTCGGCGACCGACAGGTTCTCGACGTCGGCGTCGAGGTCGAGGTGAAGGCCGAGGTCGCGGACGACCTTCTCGGCGGCCTCGCGGATGCGCCGGCGCGACGAGAGCTTGCGCCGGTCTGCCAGCTCGCTGAGCATCGCGATGTTCTCGGCGGCGGTGAGGTTGGGGAACAGCGAGAAGTCCTGGTAGATCACCTGGATGCCGGCGCGGATGGCCTGCGCGGGGGTGACGTGGCCGTGGGACTCGCCGTCGATGACGATGGCACCGGAGTCGGGGCGCTCGACGCCCGAGATGACCTTGATGAGGGTGGACTTTCCGCTGCCGTTCTCACCGGCGAGGCAGTGGACCTGGCCGGATTCGAGGGTCAGCGAGACGCCGCCGAGGGCGCGCACGCCGCCATAGGTCTTGACGACGTCGCGCACCTCGAGGACCGTTTCGGCGGGGCTCATGGGCGGAGGGCTCCTTCGAGTCGCCGCGCGGGGACGCTTCCACGAATGGAGGCGCCCCCGCGCGGGCGAGTGGGGATCAGAAGTCGTACTCGGCCGCGTTCGAGGCGTCGACGACCACGCCGGCCTCACCGGCGAAGACGTTGTCGAAGCCCTCGAGCTTCACGAGCGACTCGTAACCCGGGATGCCGAGGTCCGTGCCCTCTTCGATCGTGCCGCCGTCGACGAGGATCTGTGCGATCGCCAGCTGGGCCTTGCCGGCGAGGGCCGGGTCCCAGAAGAAGATCTTGTCGATGGCGCCGGAGTCGAGGTAGCTGCCGGCCACCGACGGGATCGAGGTTCCCATGACGCAGACGCTGTCGGCCTTGCCGGCCTCTTCGACCGCGCGGGCGATGCCGACGACGTCCGTGCCCGCCGAGCCCTGGAAGCCCTTGATGTCGGGGTACTTCGCCAGCAGCTCCTTGGCCTTGTTGTAGGCGACCTCCTCGTCCTCTTCGGACTCGATCGGGTCCTCGAGGCGCTCCATGTCGGGGAAGTTGGCCGTCTGGTTGTCCAGCGCCCCCTGCACCCACTCGCCGTGCGAGCCGTTGGTCAGGCGACCGACGAACTGGACGTAGCCGCCCTCTTCGCCCATGCACTCGGCGAGGTTGTCCATGATCTGCGCGCCGTAGGCGGTGTTCTCGAACGCCTCGATGTCGATGTCGACGTTCTCGATGCCCGCCGCTTCGTGGGCGACCACGACGATGCCGGCATCCCGGGCCTCACCGAGAACCGACGCCAGACCGGCGACGTCGTTGGGGACGACCGTGATGGCGGCCGGCTCCTGGGCGATCAGGTTCTGGATGATGTCGACCTGACCCTCGTTGGTCGCCTGGGCGGGGCCTTCCTGACGGGCGTCGAGCCCGGTCTCGGAAGCCCACTCGTCGACGCCGACCTCCATGCGGTCGAACCAGCCGATGCCGGTCGCCTTGACGACGGTGACGTAGGCGCCCGAGGCGCCGTCCGACGAGCCGTCGCCGCCCGTGCCCGGGTCGGTCGATCCGCTTCCTGCCGTGGTGCCACAGCCTGCGAGGGCGAAAACCGTCGCTCCGGCAAGCAGCGCGATTGCGGGACTCTTGCGCTTCATACTCACTCCTTCGTGGGATCCAGTCGCGGCACCTTTGCGCATTCGCGACGATCTGCGGCCCGACATTACTCAGGCACGTCCGTCGCGTCAACCGTTTCTGCGCATAACAACTCGATAACGCGCAGTGATGCTCGATATCGCGCAAGAGGTGCCGCTATAGTCAGTCGCAGGTTCGAGGAAGGACAGCCCCGCAATGACGCGTCAGGCACAGATCGTGGAGTTGCTCACCGAGCGCGGCTTCCAGTCGGTGACCGAGCTCGCCGAGGCGCTCGAGGTCGCGCCGTCGACCATCCGCCGCGACCTCGAGCAGCTCTCCACGCGCGATCTCGTGCAGCGCACCCACGGGGGCGCCTTTCCCATCCGGGCATCCGATCTGCCCGTCTCGATCGACAAGACGCTGCACCGTCGAGAGAAGGTCGCGATCGGCAAGGCGATGGCCGACCGCATCCTCGACGGGCAGACGGTGCTGCTGGACAGCGGCACCACGACGCTCGAAGTCGCGCGCCACCTGCACAGCGCGCGCATCACGGTCGTGACCAACGACCTGCAGATCGGCATGTCGATCGCCGAGCGGCAGAGCGCGAACCTCGTCTTCATCGGCGGCGAGCTGCTGCCCAACGACTGGTCGATGTGGGGCCCGACGGCCGTCGAGCAGCTGCGGAACCTGCGTGTGAACGTCGCAATCCTCGGCTGCGACACCGTGATGGACGACGGCCTCTACAGCACCTCGAGCTACGAGATCGAGCTGAAGCGCACGATGCTGTCGGTGGCCAACGAGGCGTTCTTCGTCGCGGACAGCTGGAAGTTCGGCCGCGACGCGCTCTTCCGCATCGCCGATCTGGATCCGTTCACCGCCGGGATCACCGACACCCACCTCGATCCCCTGCGCGCCTCGACCTTCCCCGTCCCCCTCATCCGCGCCTCCTGACCCCTGTCCTCGGTCCCCCCGGTCGCTGAGCGAGCGCAGCAAGACGAAGCGCCCGCTCCCGCCGCCGGCGCTTCGTCTCGTCGCTGCGCTCCTCGCTCAGCGTCCGAATCCCCTCCCCCCGGCCGCTCAGCGTCCGATCCCCTCCCCCCGGCCGCTCAGCGTCCGAATCCCCTCCCCCGGTCGCTGAGCGAGCGAAGCGAGACGAAGCGCCCGAGCCCCGGCGATTGAGTAGCGCCGCAGGCGCGTACCGAAATCCCGCACGAACACAGAACGCGCCGCGAGCGCAGCGAGCGACGCGTGCCGCGCCCGGCTCCACGCCCCCGGCCGCTGAGCGAGCGAAGCGAGACGAAGCGCCCGCACCCCCGCGGTCCTCTCCCCCGGTCGCTGAGCGAGCGCAGCGAGACGAAGCGCACCCCCGGGCGTACTGTCGATACGTCCAACCCGCGGAAGGGGCCCACCATGACGGTGATCGACAACGGCGTATACGTCGACGGGCGCCGCACGGCCGATCCGGTGAGCCTCGACGAGACGTTCGAGACGATGCGCGAGCGCGGCGGCATGGCCTGGATCGGGCTCTACCGGCCGGATGCCGCTGAGCTCCGCAGTGTCGCGGCGGAGTTCGCGCTGCATCCGCTCTCTGTCGATGATGCCTTCAAGGGCCACCAGCGCTCGAAGCTGGAGCGCTACGGCGACACGCTCTTCGTCGTGCTGCGTCCGGCGAGGTACATCGACGAGCGCGAAGAGGTCGAGTTCGGCGAGCTGCACGTGTTCATCGGGCCGGATTTCGTCGTGACCGTCCGCCACGCCGAATCCCCGCACCTCGGGAGGGTGCGCCGGCGTCTGGAGCACGATCCCGAGCTGCTGGCGCGCGGACCCGAAGCGGTGCTGTACGCGATCCTCGACCAGGTGGTCGACGAGTACGCCCCGGTGGTCGCGGGCCTCGAGAACGACATCGACGAGATCGAGGATCAGCTCTTCGACGACGGCGTCGACGTGTCGCGGCGCATCTACGAGCTTTCGCGCGAGGTGCTGGACTTTCATCGGGCGACGGAGCCGTTGATAGGGATGCTGGAGGCCCTGCTGCGCGGCTTCGACAAGTACCAGGTCGACATAGAGCTGCAGCGCAACCTGCGTGACGTGCTCGACCACGCCTTGCGGGTCACCGAGCGCGTGACGACCTTCCGGTCGCTGCTCGACAACGCCCTCACCGTCGAGGCAAACGTCGTGGCGCGGCGCCAGAACGAGGAGATGCGCCGGATGTCCGAGATGAGCCTCGCGCAGACCGAGCAGACGAAGAAGATCTCGTCGTGGGCGGCGATCCTGTTCGCCCCGACGCTGATCGGGGCGATCTACGGCATGAACTTCCACCACATGCCGGAGTTGTCGTGGATCTTCGGTTACCCGATGGCGCTGGCGCTGATGGCCGCGTGCAGCGGCGGCCTGTACGCGGTGTTCAAGAAGCGCGGCTGGCTGTAGCGCTCACTCGAGGCGGAAGCCGACTTTCATCGTCACCTGGAAGTGCGTCTCGCCGTCGACGAGCGCGCCGCGGGTGCTGACGACTTCGAACCAGTCGATGTGCCGCAGGGTCTCGCCGGCGCGCGAGAGTCCGTTACGGATCGCGCTGTCGGTCCCCTCGGTCGACGTCCCGACGATCTCGGTGACCCGGTAGGTGTGTCCAGACATGGTCTCGCCCTTCCCGCGGGCTCCGTCGCCCGCTGTGTCGCCGACGCTACTCCCTCACGCGCCCCTCCGGTCGCTGAGCGAGCCCCCGCCCGTGGCCCGGCCGCTGAGCGAGCGAAGCGAGACGAAGCGCCCCCGCCGCCTCCCGGCCGCTGAGCGAGCGAAGCGAGACGAAGCGCCCCCCGCACCGCCTCCCAGCCCTCCCCCACCCGCCCCGTGACAGCATCGTCCGATGCGTTCGTTCCTCCGACGGCATCCGTTCTGGGTCGCCGTGATCGCGGTCGCCGTGGTGGCCGGTGCCGCCTCGCCGCTGATCGTCCGCCAGGCCCGGATCGCCCATGCGGAGAAGACCTGCCGGGACATCCACGCGTTCGCCGAGACCCTGGATGAGGCACCGGTCACTCGCGGCGCCGAGACCGTCGCCGTGATCGGCGACTCGTACTCGCAGGGCTGGGGTCTCG
Source organism: Microbacterium aureliae (assembly GCF_054780155.1). Taxonomy (NCBI): domain Bacteria; kingdom Bacillati; phylum Actinomycetota; class Actinomycetes; order Micrococcales; family Microbacteriaceae; genus Microbacterium; species Microbacterium aureliae. The sequence goes on along the minus strand of NZ_BAAGWW010000002.1, from coordinate 815,201 downwards.
GCGGCCCTGCGAAATCTTGGCCAGCCACCTTCGGCGAGGCGACCGACACCACGGTGTTCGTCGACGGCTTCGCCGGCTCGGGCGTGACCGGTTCCGTCTACTGCCCCGAGGCGTCGTTCCTCGATCGGGTGGATGAGGTGAACAGAATCAATCCGGATGCCGTCATCGTGCAGGCCGGCCTCAACGACGTCGACGCGACCTCGGAAGAGATCGAGTCCTCGCTGTCGAAGGTGATCTCGCGCATCGAGGCCGAGCGCGTCGTCGTGGTGGGTCCGCCCGCCGCCCCGGCCTACAGGCGGGACAACCTCGCGCGAGTGGACAGTGCACTCGCCTCCGCGGCCGAGAAACGCGATGCCCAGTACATCTCGCTGCTCGATCTCGAGCTCGACTACCAGTCCGACCGCCTGCACACCAACCGCGCCGGCCAGCAACTGATTGGGGATGCTGTTGCCGTCGAATGGTAGACCCCGGCCGATACCCGGTCACCGAAAGAGTCGAGGCCGGACAGACAATCCCAACTCGACCCACTGCCGCTCGCTTGCGGCTGGCGAAGCAGTGGAGCAAGGTCACGGTCACGTCTCGAGCCTCGGCTACCCTGGTAAACGAAGAGCGCGGGTGACTGGCTGAGAGGGTGCTTGGTGACGTCGTACCTGAGGAAGGCCCACGGTCGCTGGAGGTCACCGCTGCGGATCGCACGTCAGATCTCCAGCGCGGGCCGCAGGGTCGCCGAATACCGAATCGGTTTCCGGTCGGCACCACCCCAACCGCCGTGTATAGAGCCACGAGTCGTCCGCTGTCGCGCACAGGGACGAGCACCAACGTCTGCACTACAGGGCCGATCAAGTGACGAGCACGCGCGCGTTAGGCGACCGAGGATCTAAACGTTAGGACGTACATGCCATCTGTTGCGATCATTGGCACACGGGGATACCCCAGCTTCTACGGTGGTTTCGAGACCGCCGTACGGCGCCTCGCGCCATATCTTGTTGAACGCGGATGGGATGTGACCGTCTATGGTCGCCCGGGCTCGACACGCCCGAGCGACCCCAACCGCGACGCTCGCGTCAAGTCGGTCGAAACGTGGGGCGTCGAGTCTCGGTCCCTCAGCACTCTTACCTTCGGCTTCAGCGCAACAAGGCACTGCATCGCCGAATCTCACGACGTTGCCCTCGTCATGAACGTTGCGAATGGATTCTGGTTGCCGATGCTCCGCCGGGCGAAGATTCCAACAGTCGTCAACGTTGATGGAATGGAGTGGGACCGAGCCAAGTGGGGCAGACTCGCCAAGCAAATGTTCCGCACCGGAGCACGCCTCACTGCGAGACATGCGAACGAAGTTGTAGTCGACGCGCTGGAGATCGGTCGGCGCTGGCGAGCCGAGTTCGGGATCGACGGCACGTTCATCCCGTATGGCGGCGATTCACCGACCGGCGTACTGCCGGTTGAGCCTGGCTTGAGTCATCGATCCTACGCATTGCTCGTTGCCCGATTCGTACCTGAGAACACCGTCGCCGAATTCCTTTCCGCCGCGCCCCGCATTGCAGAGACCAGCGACGTGGTCATCGTCGGTTCTTCTGGCTACGGTGGCCCCCTCGACGATGAGGCCGCTCGACTTTCGCAAGAGTACGAGAGAATTCACTGGCTCGGACACCTGCACGACGACGCCCGCCTGCACGCGCTCTGGCAGCACGCCGGGGCGTATTTCCACGGACACAGCGTCGGTGGCACAAACCCGGCACTGGTCCAGGCGATGACCTGCGGCGCCCCTATCGTCGCGAGGGACACGGTTTACAACCGAGAGGTACTAGGTGATGCAGGGTTGTTCACCTCGCCAGACGCCGACTCCATAGTCGCGAGTGTGAAGGAACTCCTGAGCAACCCGCGGGAGCAGGAAAAGGTTTCGAGGTTGGCGCAGGCGCGCGCTGAAGCAGAATATTCCTGGCAGTCCGTGTGTGAACGCTACGAAAATGCTCTCATCCGCGTACGGCAGGGCGCATGGACCGGCGCCGCTCGTTGACCGTTATGTTCTCAACGGAGAACATAACGGCACCCTTGAACCCCTACGTCCGGCTGCTTGCGGAATCGCTCGAGGCCGCGGGCGTTCGAGTTACCCCCTACACGCCAGACTTCGATCCCGACACCATCGACGTGTTTCACGTGCATTGGCCTGAGCATCTCTTCCTCGGTCGATCCCCGGTGGACGTCCTACGAAGGGCTGGCCAGACATTGGCAGTTATCCGTCGGCTACACCGTGGACCAGCGGTCATCGTGCGGACGGTACACAATAAGTCCCCGCACGAGGCGATGAATCCGGTCACGAGGTACGGCATGAGCATCCTGGAGCGGCTCACCGACCATCACATACACCTGACATCGTCCTCGTTACTCGCGTCTCCGTCGCACAGCGCCACACACATCCCGCACGGCGACTACTCCGAGTTGACGAGTGCGGCTAATCGACGGGCGAAGTCGGTGCCGATGTCGATGTCGAACGATCTCCTGTTCCTCGGCTTGATTCGTCCCTATAAGAACGTGCCAGACCTACTGGACGCCTTCCGCGGCGCTCCGGAAGATACGACGCTTCGAATAGTCGGCGAGTCACAATCAGATGCACTCTCCGCCGCCATCCAACGCGCAGCAGCGGAGGACAACCGCATCTCGCTGAGCCTCTCGCGCGCCAGCGATCAGGATCTCATTCGCCACCTGGACGAGAGCCGTTTGGTCGTCCTACCGTTCTCGGAGTTCGGGAATTCAGGCTCAGCTCTGCTTGCCCTATCCGCGTCGCGTCCTGTACTGATACCGCGGACAGCCGCTTCCGAAGAACTTCAGCAGGAGGTCGGGGACCAGTGGGTGCACCTTTTCGATGGCCGACTGACGAGCGACCATCTGACGTCCGCCCTTAGTCACCTGCCTGCAGAGGGCGCGCAGCCTCGGTTCGTCGGACGGGACTGGCAGTCAGTGGCTGAGAAGCACATCGACGCATATTTGGCCGCGATAGATAGCGCTCCGGGATCGAGAAGACATGGAGCGTGAGACGTATTCAGCCGTCGTCCTGTATTTCAGACGAGGGACGGCCGTACTAGACACCATCGCCGATCTGAAGCGGCAAAGCGTCCCGCCGGCGGAGATCTTGCTGGTGGACAACGGGTCAGAAGACGGAGTTCTGAACCAAATAGCCGCGGAACTCGCTGACGTGACGGTGCTCACGCTGGATGTGAACCGGGGATACGCGGGCGGGATGAACGCGGGTTATGCGAATCTCCGACAACAGGGCCCGTGGACGCTATTCGTGACGCACGAGTTGCGGCTCGACGCCCACTGTGTCGAGGCAATGCTCGCCGCCGGCAGTCCCAAGTCATCCGAGACCGCCCCGGATGTAGTCGGTCCGACGCTGCGTTTGATCGGTGCGGACGATGTCTGGTCCTATGGTGGATCCCTCGACCGGTTCGGCGCCCCGCGACACCTATCTGGACCGCATGATGGACCATTGCTGTGGATCGATGGTGCCTGCGTTCTCGTCAGAGAGATTCCGGGCGCCGAATCAATATTCGATGAGAGATTCTTTCTGTACTGGGAGGACGTGGAACTTGGGGCAGGCCCCACGCGTTCAGGCCGTGTCGCGGTCGCCGAGACGGCAGTTGCGTGGCAATCCACGAACACAATGCCTGTCTATTACGCGGTAAGGAACCGAATACTCTTCTGGAGGTTGAAGTCGCACGTTCTCAACGTGGGCTTGGCCCTGGGTTGGACCGGCGCGAAGGTCGTACAGGACCTGCTGCGGCGAGATATCGACAGTAAGCGCCGCATACGTGCGCGACTCGCGGGTGCCCGTGACGGCTTCACCGGGGAATTGCGAACCCCATTTGGCGCAGCTAGGGAGCCTGCGCTCACCTCCGATCGGCAGGGAGGCCAAGCATGAGCACCCACGTCGCCCTCGTCAATCCACTGCCTATCGCACTCCACCACTATCAACGAAGCCTGCAGCACACGCTCGCTTCGATCTCTATCGACTCTCAGGTATGTGCCACTGAGAGCGCTGAGCTCGGTGGTGAGGCGCCGATCTCAAAGCTCCGCCGGGCGGCGGCACTGGTTCGAGACCGCCGCCGGGTCAGCGCACTAAGCGCGTCAGAAACTCTAGTCCTGTGGCCAGCATTCGGTTCCCTGGAATCACTGTCCTGGCCCCGCTCCTCCTCGGTCACAGTCATCTGGCACGACCCCCGGCCGCTCCGCAAGACCCACTTCAGCGGCAAGCTCTCGGATTACGCCGGCGCGCTACGGCAACGACATTCTCAGATTTCATTTCTGGCGCACACTGAAGAAGCGCGTCGCGACATTGAGGAAATGGGCTTCAGCGTTCGAGCGGTTGTCGAGCATCCTTACCTCGACGTCCCCCTGCTGAAGAGGCGAGACGACACGCCGCGCGTTCTCGTTGCTGGCCAGTACAAGCCGGTGCGCGATCTGTCGCTCATGCGTGCACTCGGCACAGAGCTGCGGAGCGCCGGCTATATCCCGGAGATCGTGGGTCGGGGTTGGCCCGCCGTCGATGGCTGGGATGTGCGCTCGGAGTTCGTGAGCGAGGAGGCCCTCCAGGGGCTCTTGTCAGAGTCCCGCGTCGTGATATTGCCGTACTCGAGGGTCTACCAAAGTGGCATTGCAATCCGCGCCGCGGAACTCGGGACTCCGGTCGTCGGGCCTCGAACATCCAACGTCGCTGCCATCTTTGGAGACGATTGGCGCGGTTGCGTGGACGACTCCACTCCCCAGGCTTGGTTGGAGGCGATTGATCACGCCGTCCGGACACCTGCGGCCGAGGTGGACGATCGGATCAGGGCATGGAAGGCGCGGGTTCGGACGTCCTGGCGCGCTCTGTTGCCGGAGTAGTGAGTTGCTGCGAGGCGCGCGGCCACAAAGAGGTAACGGCAGCTCCAACCACTGCCCAGTAGACCGACTGATACTGCGTGATGGGCGCAACAGTGAGAAGAAACGGAATATGCGCGACGATCGCGAGGCTGGCTGGCGTCGCGGACGCTACCAGGACACCGCGGCCGATCAAGAGATAGACCAGCAGATAGAGGATTGCCGCGAGCGCTCCGCAATACAGTCCGACGAAGAGCAAGCCGTTGTCGATCGAATAGAAGTTGCGCCATGCATATGTTGGCCCTCCGTCTACGGCCACCGCTCCAGAGGCGAGTCCGACAACGTTCAGGTCCGGCAGCAATTCCAGGAGGTTTCCGCGATACGCCGCTGAGTTAGCGACCTCGGCGCCGCCCTCGGAGAGCAAGTCTCCGAGTGGCCCCGCGGCGATCACGAGGCCGATGAGGCTGACGCCCGCGGTCACAACCCGCTGAGCCGGCCGTAGGCGGGGGTTGAGCGTCACAACAAGCACGAGCGCGACTGCTACAGAGAGCCAGGAAGCGCGACTCAAGGTAGCGATCGCCCCGCCGATGATGAGCCCCGAGACAGCTAGCCGCTGGTGTCCCCGCATGCCCATCAGAGCAAATGGCAATGCGAGACAGAGCACGCCCCCCAGCGCGATCGAATGCCCAAGGGTCACTTCGGCCCGAGTCAAGCCGCCCCGGACCTGCAGACCCATCCAGTTTTCGGCGCCGACGGCGTATGTATACGGCCACATCTCGGCGATGTTGAAGGACAGCAGGAGTTGGAGCATGGCTAGCCCGCCAAGGAGTGCGGCCACGCGGATGAGGTTCCGGCTGAAGCTCGGCATCGTCATCAGGTGGCGGCCCGCCCAGTAGGCGGCTCCCCATTCCAACACAGCTTGTGACGCGAGGTAGCCCGGCGTGCCGCCCCACGCGACTCCTGCGGCTACCGCAGCCAGAAGGAGGATCACCGCCAAGTCGACGCTAGTGAATCTGGCCATCGATTTCCCTGACCAGGCGAGGATGATGGCCACGGAAATCACCGCCAGCGGCACCACTCGGTATCCCAAGACCTGGAGATAGATCCAGGGGGGCAGCAATACAAGGGTCAGTAACCAGACCGTCGCTGCGAGCGATGGCGAGGCCCGGAAAACGAGTATCAGCAGGCCGCCACAAACGGCGATGATCCCCAGGATCATCATCGGTGGACCAAGCCAACCGAGAACCAGAAGCAGCAGAATCGCGATCGTAAGGAGGATCGCTGTCGCCGTCACATCGCGACGGCCCCGAAGCCCTCGTCCCACCTCGCTCTTCACCAACATGACCGTCCCTAGCATAGGCTTTGGGGACGCTTGCTCCCACACCGTGGTGGTCGATCCGCGCCCTGTCCTCTGATCCACACACCATCCTTAGGGAACCACCATGCCCCCCACCCGTACTGCACAGCACGCCGGCAAGCGAGTTCTGGTGCTGTGGGCCGACGATCGCAGCACGAACCTAGGTGTGCGCGCACTCGCCAGCGGAACTGCGAGGCTGATCGGAGAAGCGTTCCCAGGCTCGGTTGTGGCTTTCCAAAGTTATGAGCAGGGCGTCGCGCCGCTGCCTATCAATACCCGCACCATTCTCAAGGCTTGCGCAGGCTTCGACCGACGAACCATTCGATGGCTTCAGCAGTACGACCTGGTGATCGACACCGGCGCAGGAGACAGCTTCGCGGACATCTATGGGCTGGGACGCCTCCTGCAGATGACAGGCATGCGAATCGCGGTGGCTCGTGCCCGCGTCCCGCTTGTTCTAGGCCCGCAAACCATCGGCCCCTTCAACACCCGACTAGGCCGCGCTCTGGCACGCTGGACGACGAGGCGGAGCCTTGCCGTCTTTGCAAGGGACCACAAGAGTGCGGCCTACGCCCGCGAAGTACTCGGCCTCCCCGTCAGCCGCGCAACAGATGTCGCTTTCGGGCTGCCCCCCGCGGACGTCGATTCACCTCCCCGGGATGTGCTCTTCAACGCATCTGGACTGTTGTGGAATCCGAATCCTCACGTGGATTACGAAAAATACAGAGAAGCAGTGCTGCGCTGCATTTCAGATCTCAAGGATCAGGGTCGGACAGTCACTCTCCTAACCCACGTCATCAGCAGTGATAATCCTGACTCGGATGAGATCCCGATCCCAGACATCCTGGCAAGCCATCCCGACCTTGAGGTCCTGCGTCCGACGACTCTGGGAGAGGCACGAGAACAGATCGCGTCCGCGAAAGTAGTCATCGGTGCCAGGATGCACGCTTGCCTAAACGCTCTGTCACAGGGCGTACCCGCGGTTGCCTGGGCGTACTCGCGCAAGTTCGAGCCGCTCCTGAATGAGCTGGGCTGGCCCCACGTCATTGACCTTGAGCAGGTGACCACCGCCCCGCGTGCGACTAAGTCGGCTGTCGAGGAGCCTGCGCTTGCCACAACCGCACGTCAGGTGCAAGCGCGGGCAACGCAGATCGTGGACGCGACCGTGAAGCACATTCGCGATTTGGAGGGTGCAATTGGCTGATAATCTCGCCGCCGCCGTCGAGAGCGTCGTCGCTTCGGGAAATTGCAGCGGATGCGGATTATGCCCCCGGCTGGACCCGTCACTCGAGATGCATCTGGATGCAGCAGGATTCAGCCGGCCACGTCGCGTCAGAGCGAGCACCATAACATCGGCAGATCCAGCTTGGACAGAATTCCACTCGGCTTGCCCAGGCAAGCTGGTGACGGCCGCGAAAGCGCCGTCTGCAGGCAAGTCGGATCCCTTATTCGGATCCTACCTAGAGTCCTGGCGAGGCTGGGCACGAGATACCGCGGTGCGGGAGGCGGGCAGTAGCGGCGGCGCGATATCGGCGCTCGCAGCCTGGATGGTGGACAACAACGAAACAGTCGCCGGGGTCGCAGCGGATCGAGGCCGCCCATCGCGCACCGTCCCAGTTCAAATTCGCAGTAGAGACGAAGTTCTCGCTGCCGCTGGCTCACGCTATGCACCGGTCGCAACGCTGACCGGGGACGGCGTCGCGACCTCCTCGGCGATCATTTCAAAGCCCTGCGAAGCCGCGGCCTGGCGGTCTGTGCAGAGTTCTCGCGGTTCCCAGACGCCGCTTCTCATCTCATTCTTCTGCGCCGGCGTCCCCAGTCAGACAGCGACCGATGCGCTGATACGCAAGCTCGGCATGGACCCTGACGACCTCGTCGCGCTCAAGTATCGCGGTGACGGCTGGCCCGGCGACTTCAGGGCTGTTAGCCGGGAGGGCGAATCGGCTTCGATGTCCTACGACTTGTCGTGGGGGCGAGAGCTCGGCCCGACAATGCAGTGGCGATGCAAGATCTGTCCCGACGGGACGGCTCGAAGCGCGGACATCGTAGCCGGCGACTATTGGCGAACCGACGACCGAGGTTATCCCCTTTTCGAGAACGCGGAAGGTGAGAGCGTCCTCATAGCGCGAACCCAACGCGGCTACGACACATTGCGGGCGGCTGCCGATGCCGGCGTCATCGAGCTCGAGATCCTCAGCCTCTCCGAGCTTCACAAAGTGCAGCCCCTGCAAGTAGAGAGGGTCCGCCAGTTGAACGGCAGACTCTGGGGCGCACGGTTGGCGGGCCGAAGCGTTCCGCATTTCCGGGGTTTTGGATTATGGCGCCACTCCCTACGTCACCCGATTCGGGATTTCCTGCGCCCCGCCGTGGGATCCGTGGTCCGCACCATTCGCGCGAGGAAGGCTTAGACGTGAACCGTTCGATTCTGCAGCGACTCCATCTTCGCGACTACTGGCGAGGTCTCATACTCTTCACCCTGTTTGTTTGCGGTCGCGTTCCGTGGCATCAGTTCCGGCTCCTCACGTATCGGGTCGCCGGGGTGCGAGTCGGCCGCAGGTCCACAATTCACTGGAGGACAGTGTTCTTCGAACCTCAAGGCATAACCATCGGCAACCACTGCATAGTGGGAAACGACGCCTTCCTGGACGGTAGGCGCGGACTTTCTCTCGGCGACAACGTGAATATCGGTGGCCACGTACAGATATACACACTGCAACATGACCCGCAATCGTCGTCCTTCGCAACCGTGGGGGGACCCGTGGTGATCGAGGATCGAGCGTGGGTTGCGTCGCGGGCTACGATTCTCCCCGGGGTACGCATCGGCGTCGGTGCTGTCGTCGCAGCCGGCGCCGTTGTGTCGAGAGATGTCCCGGACTACTCGATAGTGGCCGGCGTTCCTGCCCGACAGGTGGGCACGCGAAGCCGCAACTTGGAATACTCACTCGATTATCACCTGCCGTTTCAATGACCGACATGCATTCAACCGTCGACGTCCTGATGATTACGCACCGTCGCCCCGAGTACGTGAAGCTCTCCCTTCCGAGACTGCTAGAATCTCTGCCCCCTCACGGGAGGGTGTGGTTATGGCACAATGGCGAAGACGAACAGACCCTGGAGGTCGTTCGATCCTTTCTGGGTCACCCTCGAATCGCACATTTTCGACATTCGCCTGAGAATGTTGGTCTGAGAACGCCCACAAACTGGCTCTGGGCGAATTCGGAAGCGGACTTCATTTCAAAGGTGGACGACGATTGCCTCGTAGACCCGCGGTGGATCACCACGCTGTTGGACGCTCACAAGGGGGCCCCGGAAACAGGCGTCCTGGGCTCCTGGCGGTTCTACGACGAGGACTACATGCCGCGGCGGGCCGAGAAGAAGCTCCGCCAGCTTGCGAACGGTACTACACTCCTGCAAAACCACTGGGTACAGGGCAGCTCGTACCTAGCACGCCGCACGCTCCTCGAGGAAATCGGCCCCATCGCTCAGGGAGAGTCGTTTCCTGACTGGTGTATCCGCGCGGCACGCGCTGGCCGTGTCAACGGATGGGTCTTCCCGTTCGTCCACGAAGAGCACATGGATGACCCTCGGTCACCCTGGACAATGTTTACTGATGATGCGGCATTCATGGCACACAGGCCTCTATCAGCGGCACAGACGGGTGTCACGACGACAGCCGGTTGGACTCGTCAGATGAAGAGATCCGCGCGCGTCTTGCAGACTGCGAGCTTGGACATCCGTCGGTACACAGGATGGCGGCGGCGGCTACTGAACGCGCGTATTCGCGCGAGCGATCTCACACTCCGTGCGTGGAACGGGGTGTCACGGGGGGCGCTGCATGGCCACGGCGCCAACGAATAGGAGGGCGTCGCTGAATGGCGTTGCCCTGACGCAGGTCACGCCTTCCCGGGAGCCTGGAGGAGCGCTGTGACAGGGACCGTCCTAGGGGGTGCGGCCGCGCGCGGCGGCGCCATCACTTTCGCAGGGCAGATCGTCCGTTTCGGTGTGCAGATCGCGTCGACGGTGGTGCTTGCACGGCTACTCACCCCAGCGGATGTCGGCACCTTCGCGATGGTCTTCGCGCTTCTGGGTGTAGCTAGCGTTCTCGGCGACTTCGGCCTCTCGCTTGCCGCGATCCAGGCACGCAGTATCAGTCATGCGCAACGATCGAATCTCTTCTGGACCAACGCGGCCATAGGTTCACTCGTCATGGTGGCCGTCCTCATACTCGCGCCCTATTTGACAGTCTTATACGACACGCCTGGGATCACCCTCCTGGCGCAGTGGCTGTCGGCATCATTCCTTATCAACTCAATTGCGGCTCAGTTCCGCGCGGAGGCAACGAGACAGCTTCGCTTCAAGTGGCTCGCCGCCGCTGACATTGTCGCGGTGGGCGTTGGGCTCATAGCGGCGATTGCTGTTGCCTTGTCGAACGGCGGTTACTGGGCGCTCGTGGTACAGCAACTGGCGATCTCGGCGACCAGTCTTATGATGCTAGTCGTGGCAGCGAACTGGTTGCCCAGCTTTCCTCGCCGGGCGGCCGGGATGACGCAGCTATACCGGTTTGGCGCTAACACGCTCGGCGTACAACTACTCAACTACCTCACGGCTAACGTCGACAGCGTTCTCATCGGACGCTACTGGGGGGCTAGCCAGCTGGGGTTCTACGATCGCGCCTACCAAATCTTCAAGCTCCCACTGCAGCAGATCGGCGCTCCGATGTCACGAGTCGCGATACCGGTGCTCTCCCGCCTCCAGGATGACGACGCACAGTATGAAAGATTCGTGCTCCGTGCTCAAGTAATTCTCAGTTACACGTTTGCGGGCGCCTTCATCTTCCTCGCCACAGCCGCCGGCCCGCTGATCGACATCATATTGGGCCCGAAGTGGGAGCCCGCTAAGGAGATATTTGCCGTACTCGCGATAGGTGGCGTCTTCCAGGGCATCAGCTACCTGTACTACTGGATCTTCGTGTCGCGCTCCCTGACCGCCATTCAGTTCCGGTGGACCGTGATCAGCCGAGTATTCATGGTCGGCGCTATGGCCGTGGGTCTTCAGTGGGGCCCGACTGGCGTCGCGGCGGGCGGGACGATGGGACTCGCGGTCAATTGGCTGATACTGACAGCATTCCCACTCCGTCACGCACGCGTGTCACGAGCCGCGATCTTGAAGATCTCCATTCGGCCCATCATCGTGTGGACGCCGGTCGCCCTCGTCTGCACAATCTTGACAAAGACCGCGCTCGGGCCACTCGGCGCTACTGAGGCACTGCTCATCACGATTGCCCTCTTCGGGATCAACGCTGCGATTGCTTGCGTGATCCCGCGCGTCCGCCAGGACTTTCGGGAGATTTGGCGCGTAGTGACTTTGATGAAGAAATCATGACCTGGAGCAGAGACATATGCCAGTAGAGGTTTACTCCTTCAACCCGAAGCGGCGGCCGCACGGCAGGCTGGGCCGCTTTCGCCAGCCACGGCCCCTGAATAACTTTGGTGACCTGCTCGGCCCGCTGATTGTCCAGCGCCTTCTAGAAGATAGGGGGCTGAGCCTCTCCTCAGGCAGGGGGCGACTATTGAGCGTCGGATCTATCCTGCATTTCGCGCGGGAGGGAGACGTCGTATGGGGAAGCGGAATTAACGACAAAGTCGAGACTCTGTCGTTCCCTAGCATCGACGTCAGGTCAGTCCGCGGCCCTCTCACGAAAGCACGTCTGGGTAGCCACGGAATCGACGCGCCCGAGATTTTTGGCGATCCTGCTGCGTTGTGGGGTTTGTTGTGGCCTCGAGAGACCTACCTCACAGGATCCCCGCTTCGCGACGTCACAATCATCCCCAATTACAATGATATGGGCATGACTTCTGCCGTGGACCGGCGGATTGTGAGCCCTCTCTCGCCAGTGGATTTTGTGATCCGAGAGATCGCGAACAGCAGGTTCGTTTGTGGGTCATCGTTGCATGCGATAGTGATCGCCGAGTCTTTCGGGATTCCCGCGCGCCTAATCGAGTCGTCGCTCGAATCGGATTTCAAGTACGCCGACTACTATGCGGGCACTGGACGTGACCGCTACACGCCAGCGCGCACGGCAAAGGAAGCGGTAGCGATGGGCGGAGAACCGCCCGCCCAGTTCGATAAAAACCGACTCATAGCGGCGTTCCCGTTTGATCTGTGGGACGGGAAAGTCGGAAAGAATCACGCCTAACGTGGTGGCTGGAGATATTCGCAGCCGGTTGAGCGCACGACGCCGAGGGCTATACCGGACATCTCTGCAATCTGCGTCGCCGAGGCTTCTCAGCGGTCCCCACCTTGGACCACCGCACCGTGAAGCGTCTGGCAGGCGCGATGATGTTGATCAGTGCGGTGGCGCTTGGGTCGGCGCCAGAACCGTAGGCTCCCTGGCACTTATCTCGGTCCGTCGCTTGAGGCGCATCGCCGGTTTTTCCACACCGAAGTAGGTCGCCGAGGCGAGCGCGAGAGTGATCAGCAACGTAAGCCCGACGCTCTGAGAGAACCCGAGCCACGAATCCGCACCTGCCCACCCGAGGCCTTCCACCAGCCAAATGACGGGGAGATGCCACAGGTAGAAGCTGTAGGAGACGAGGCCAACGTAGCGAAACGGCAGAGTCTCTAGAACTCGAGCAAGGATCCCTGGTGTCCCGCTTGTTCCGGGAAGCGCGACGAAGAATATAGCCGACCCAAAGGCCGCTGCATACACGGTGTCACTGAAGTCACCTGGCGCGTAGCGTGCGGACACGAAGCCGACGACCGCAACTACGCCACTGACCACGCGCGCGAGGGGCGCCAACCGGTGACTCAGAACCGCCTTGTCAAACGCGACGACCATGACAGCTGCGAGCATTCCGAACGCGAACAAGTCTGCGTGAGCAAAGAAGCTGCGCGCGAGCACCGCGTACCAATTTCCGCCCCACTCATACAAGAATTGATCGGTTTCGGGAAGACTCCGGAAGACCCCGCGCTTCACGATTTTCCCGGCAACACCGAGGACGAATATCGCTGCAATCGGAATCACCGCGACCGCGACGCCCCACCTGCCGTGATCCCGCTTCACGACCATCCAAACGAGAAAAGCAATGACAGGCATCACCGCATAGAACACCAACTCGACAGTCAAGCTCCAGGCGACCCCAAGCCCCGTCTTTATGCTGAAAGGGAATAGCGTCTGAAGCATGGTCAAGTTCACGCCGAGCAGGCCCGGATCCGTCATGTAGCCGACGAGATCTCGCGTGGATTGAGTTGAAGTGGTCTGCGGAGATGTGTAAGCGGTTCCCAGAATCAGCGACACGAGGAGCAGCACAACAACATAGGCGGGGAAAATTCGCAGCAATCGATTCGCCGCATACCTGCCGAGGGCCGGAAACCGTTCGCCCGTCATAAGTGCGGTTGCGAACGGTCGGAACAGTAGAAAGCCGGACAACGCGAAGAAAAGGGTCAAACCGTTGAGCACTACGGACATGATGGGCGCCGCAGCGCCCCATGACACCGACGAGGCCAAGTGGACGTGCACGTGCCCAATGAGGACGCCGACTGCCGCAACCGCACGCAGGCCCTCCATGCCGATGATGCGGCTACCCCACGACGGCTGGAACGCGACCTGCGTCCTTTTCATCACTTGCTTCCTCCTGCTCCGTATCAAAACCCTGGTCAGACTACAGGGCTTCGCAATGGGGCGACCGGCGTGCACCGGACCTGGCACAAGCTACTGGGGAGGCCTCGGACGAGGGGCATTAGTCATGCAGCGCGGACGCTCCCGGCTCAGATGGCGCCGACGACCGCTGGGGTGGGCGAGTTCTCCTCCACAGTTACTAGACGCGCCTTGCACACTTCCTACTGCCCGATCGACGAGAATCCATCATCGATAGCCCGAAAGTGGGCGGGGTCACACTGGTCCCAAGCGCTCATCCCGTGTGCAGCGGACGGATTGCGCGTGCGGGCACTCCGGCGTAGAGAGTGTTTGCTCGGCAGTCCTTCGTGACCACCGCGCCGGCCGCAACCACCACGCCCTCCTCGATCGTCACGCCCGGGAGAATGGTGACGTTTGCTCCGATCCAGCTCCCATCGGAAATCGTGACGGGAGCGAACTCATGCGCCCCCGCGCGCTGGTCGGGACCACCGATTCGGTGTGAGCTTGTCACCACCGTTGCGCCCATCCCGAAGTAGACACGCTCCCCTATCGTCACAGGAGCAGATGTGGTGAACATGCACCCGTAGTTGATGAAGCTGTTGCGTCCTATGGAGATGTTCGGACTCCCAAACCAGACGTTCGGGGAGATTCGAGACTTTTGGACGTCTGCGCCCCACGCGCGAAGAAGCCGCCAGCGTAGCGGCACCGGGATCAGTGGACTGCTCAAGATTCGATTGACCAAGTCGCGGCCTAAGTTGGGCCATGCATTGGCCAGGCGACCCGCCGTCACTCGTGTCTTCGCTGCGATCCTCTGGCACATGCGTGTTCCCCACTCGAAGTCAGATATCGCCCGGCTGGCAAGGTCACCCGCGACGCAGCCGGACTGCGGCAACCTGCGTCGCCAGCGCCTTCGGCACCATCGGTCGATGGTAACGAGCTTGCGCGCCTCCGGTGTAAGTAGTGACGATGGTCACCGTGCAGATCCTCCGTCGGGTCGTCCTGATCGTCGCGCTGCTGAACCTCGGGTACTTCTTCGTCGAGTTCGTCGTGGCGTTCGCGATCGGGTCGGTGTCGCTCTTCGCCGACAGCGTCGACTTTCTCGAAGACGCCGCCATCAATCTGCTGATCTTCTTCGCGCTGACCTGGTCGGTGAGCAAGCGCCGCAAAGTGGGATCGGTCCTCGCGTTCGTGATCCTCATCCCCGCGCTCGCGACGATCTGGACCGCGGTCGCGAAGGCGTTCGATCCCGTGCCACCCTCCCCCGTCCCGCTCACCGTGACCGCGATCGGCGCTCTCCTGGTCAACCTCACCGCAGCCGCCCTGCTCGTGCGTCACCGCCACCACAGCGGCAGCCTGACGAAGGCAGCATGGCTCTCGGCCCGCAACGACGCGCTGGCGAACCTCGCCATCATCGTCGTCGGCATCCTCACGTTCTGGTTCGCGACCGGCTGGCTCGACATCATCGTCGGCGTCGGGATCGGCCTGCTGAACGCCGACGCCGCGCGCGACGTGTGGAAGGCCGCACGTCGCGAAGCGGACCCCGTCCCGTAGCGGTCACTCCGCCGGCCGGCCGCCCCACTTCGACAACTGGTACCCGGCGGCCGCTCCCCCGGCAACAGCGAGCGCCGCACCGCCCCACCCGAACACCTCGGTCCCCGCGAAGAGGTACCAGAGCGTCGTTGGCAGCCATTCATCGAGCACATGGATGCCGGGGAACGACACCTGCGGCTCCAGCGTCTGGAACCCCAGCCACAGCGCCACGACGTTCGCCGCAACAAGCGACACCAGTCCGACGGCGAGCACGACCGGCCAGCGGGCCCCGCGGCGGGCGATGGCAACGGTCGTCGCGGTCGCGCCGGCCAGCGCGATCGCCGAGACCATGACCCCCAGCATCCCGAACACCGGCTCTTTGCCCGCAGGTGCGAAGAGCACGGGCGCGGCGGCCCCGAACGTCGTCGCCAGCGCGCCGGGCGCGATCAGCAGCACCCACGGCGCGAGCGCGTTGAACAGACTCACCGGCCGGTAGCGCTCGAGCCCATGTATCGCCATGTCCATGTCGCCCCCAAAGCGCATGTCCTCCGGGCGGCTCCCACAGTCGCCCGTACCGGTGAGCATCTAACGCGCAGCGGGGGAAGTCAAGCGACTTAGGTCCTCTGTCTCAGTCGGCCGCTCGATGAAGACGACACCCCGCCGCGCGGGTGGCACGGCGGGGTGTCGAAGCGATCGCGTCAGATCTGGTCGGAGCGACGCGTGGGCGGGGGCGGCACGGCACCCGGCGTGGTCGGCGGCACCGGCGGCGCGGCAGGGGCACCCTGCGCGGTCGGGGGAACCGTCGGCGGCGCGGGGGCGGCTGCGGGGGCCGATGCCGGCGGCATCACCGCGGTGCGCTCGCGATCGGCGGCGTTGTCCGGCGCGGTGACGCGGCGAGCGGCATCCTTCAGCTGCTCCTTCGCGGGCGGGGCGTCCTGCGCCTCACGCTTGATCTTGGGAGCCTCTTCTTCGGCCTTGTTCAGCATGCCTTCCCAGCGCGCCTGCATCGGCTTGATGAGACCGCCGCCGACACCGACGATGATGACGCCCGCGATGATGGCGAGAACCGCGATCAGGATCGGGGTGGTCACCGTGGTGGCGACCTCGACCTGGTTCAGCGCCGCGGTGATGCCGAGGAACAGGATGAAGATCGCGGCGATGTTCGCCAGCACGCGCCCATACGACAGACCGCTCAGGGTGTTCTGGATGAGCGTCTTGGCACCCGCGGCGATCGCGGCGGCGATGATCACGATGATGATCGCCACGATGATCTTCGGCAGGAAGGCGATGATGCCCTCGAGCAGGTCGCTCACCGGGTTCGGTCCGAAGACCCCGAAGGCGAACTGCAGCACGAACAGCACGAGCGTGTAGTAGACGATCTTGGCGATGATGTCCGACGCGTCGAGCTTCGACTTCGCCAGCGCCCGCTTGATGCCGCCGCGCTCGACCAGCCGGTCGAAGCCGACCTTCTCGAGCAGCTTCTCGAGCCCCTTCGCGATGAGCTTCGCGACGATCAGGCCGACGATCAGGATCAGCAGGAACAGCAGGAACAGAGGTATGAACGCGAAGATCGCGCCGAGCGCGTTCTGCAATGCGACAAGGAAATTCATCGGGGGCTTCCTGTTCTTCAGGCGATCCGCGGGTGCAGAGCGCTGGAGTGCCCCAGTATTCGCCAAGGGGGTCCTCTCACCCGGGGCCCTTTCGCGAGCGGGGGTGGGTGTGATAGGTGCGCGGGGCCGGCGCCGGGCGCCTGGTGCGGAGTGGGTCGGGCGAGCGGCTCGTTAGGAGATCAGCATCCGTGAGGTCTTCTCACCGCGCCGGCTACCTTCTAAGCCTCATTTCTCCTATCGACCGGGCGGTGCCGGGCGGTGCGGGTCAGGGGGCGGGTTGCAGGTCCAGCAGCCGGCAGAGGCGGGCGGCGCCGTCGGCGCTGCCCGGGGTCTCGCAGTCGGCCTCGGCCTGGAGGGCGCGATCCATCGAGTCCGCGCTGTACGCCGACAGCGCCCAGCCGAGCGGCGGCACCACCGACGGTCGCGTCCCGGCCGAGACCACCACGATCTGGTTCGCGAACGCGTCGCGCACGGCCTGCACCGCCTGCTCGCACGGCGAGTCGAATGGCGCGCACACATCGCGGATGCTCGCCGACACCCGCTGCAACCACGCCCAATCAGAGAGCTGTGTCGCTCTCGCCCCGTAGCCGACGAGGGGCACGAGCGGTTCGGCGGTGAGATTCTCGAGCGTCTCGGCGACGTCGAAGCCGGCGGAGTTGCGCAGGTAGACCACGATCGGCACGTACGGGCTGGAGGCCGCCTCATTCCGCTCGCGGACAGCCGCGGCGATCTGGGGACCGAGGTCGGCGAGGGTTCCGAGCCCCGACCCCTCGGCGTACCCGCCGTCGATCAGCTGCGCCCTG
This sequence comes from Microbacterium aureliae, assembly GCF_054780155.1. NCBI lineage: Bacteria > Bacillati > Actinomycetota > Actinomycetes > Micrococcales > Microbacteriaceae > Microbacterium > Microbacterium aureliae. Next base: position 797,408 of record NZ_BAAGWW010000002.1, on the reverse strand, counting down.
CCGTCGCACTCCCCCTCGGGAAGCCGGCCGCCCGGCGTCACGATCGGGAACCTCGCCGACAGCATCGCGGCGGTCGCCCGGTCGAGCTGCGCGAGGCACTCCGCGGCGGGCCACCACGTGACCGCCGGATCCGTCGTCGGATCGTCGCACCGCGGGGCGTCGGCGGGGTCAGGGGTGGGCGCCGCGGGGTACGGGGTCGGGACTACGGACTGATCGCCGACGACCACACGGCAGCCGGAGTCCACGTCGGTCGAGTTGAGCAGCGTCACCCCTGTCCGTCGCTTGGCGGTGACCTCGTACGGCTCGGCCAACGAATGGATGCCGGCGATCCACCCGGTCTCGATCAGCGCGGCGCGGTCGCGCCAGCGCCACTCGAAGACGCGGGCCGCGGCATCCGTGTCGTCGAAATCAGGCGGCGGCGCGATATAGGACGGCAGCTTCACCCCGGTCGCCGAGGCGATCACGTCGCCGGCGAGCAGGCCCGACACCGCCATGCCGAGGGTGTCGGGGCTGGCGAGGGCGGCGAGGTCCGCGGACATCGCCGCCGGGTCGTCGACGAGACCCGAGAGGACGAGACCGACCGAGCCGCCGCTGACGCCGCTCGAGACGAGCACCGTCTGGTCCAGGCACGAGGCGCCGAGGATGCGCTCCAGCGCCTTCGCGGTCCAATACGCCGCGCGGATGCCGCCTCCTTCGGCGGCGACGAGCAGCACGGGCCGGATCTGCTGTTCACCGACGGTCACGGTGCAGCGGTTGGCGCCGAGGCGGGCGACGAGCGCGTTCGAGGCGTCGTCGGGGCCCTCCGCAGGCGGGGTCGCGGGTGTCGCGGTGGGCAGGGTGCGGATCAGGTGCGGCTGCCCGTCGGCCGAGAGGACCCCGAAGACCGCGCCCCACACGAACGGCACGACGAGGCCGAGGGTGAGGACCGGGGTGGCGGTGAGGCGCAGCATCCGGAAGATGGGCAGCGGCGCGTAGTCCTGCAGGGCGACGGCGAAGCCGCCGAAGATCGCCGTCCAGCAGGTGAGGATCAGGACCATCGCCGCCGTCGGGCCGAGCAGTCCCGCCACCTGCGGCCAGAGCGTGAGCAGCACGAGCACGGTGGCGCCGCCGCCGATGAAGCCGAGGAGCCACCGCCGGTGGCGGCGCCATTCCGCCGCCTGGGCCGCCGTGGCGGCGGGAGAGGACCCCGGCGGCACGCGCGGTTCGGTCGGATCGTTCGCGGCGACGACCCCGGCCAGCGTGAACCGGCGCGCATCGGGGCGGCGCCGGTCGAGCGTGCGCAGCAGGCGCGGGGCGGTCAGGGCGATGGCGGTCGCGAGCACCAGGACGGCCGGCGCGACGAGGTCGATGGGCGCGCCGGCGAGGGCATCGGGGGTGTCCGTCGCGGGATCGGCGGGCGCCGCGTCAGCGATGAGCTGCAGGAAGGTCGGCGCCGCCGTCGACCGAACCAGCCCCAGTGCCGCGACCGAGATGACCGCGATCGCGAGCACGTCGCCCGTCAGGCGCGCGTAGAGCGCGCGCGGCGGGTCCGCGCCCGGCGCGGGAAGCGGCGGCAGGCTGCGGTGCGGCGGGCGCACCCACAGCAGCGCGATCCCGGACGAGAGCAGGACCAGGGCGGGAAGCGCCGGGAAGGCGATGAGGGGTCCGAGACCGAAGACGTCCCGCCCGCCGGACAGCAGGAAGCCGAGGACGGCGATGATGAGCCACGCGGCGATCGGCAGCATCCACCACCACATCACAGGGGTCAGCGTCACCTCGACCGGCTCCTGCCGGGGCGGAACGTACCGCGCGTACATCAGCCGCGCACGGGCGCGGCCGAGGGCGAAGGCGGCGAGGAAGGCGACCGCGACCGCGACGACCGCCGTCACCGCCTGGTAGGAGTGCGTGGTCAGCCACTGGCGCTGCACGTCGGGGAGCTGGTCGAGGACGCCGTCCGTCGGGACGCACGACATGATGCCGAGCGTCACGACGCCGACCACCGACAACCGTTGCACCCACACCGCCTGCCACCCGCGCCGCACCGCGCGCGCGAGGGCCCGCCGCGTCGGGGTGTGGCGCAGGACGAGCACCACGAAGACGACCACGGCGGCCCACTTGAGCAGGGCGACGACGGCGATCGCGGTCGCTGTGACGGGCGCGGGGCCGGCGATCGCGAGGGTCAGCGACGCGACGGTGAGCAGCACGAACTCGACCGCCTCGAATCCGACGACGACCCACAGGGCGCGCACGAGGGTGCGCGGGCGCAGGACGGTGCGCGGGCGGTTCGCATCGGGATCCGGGATGCCGGTGGTCTGGGTCGTGGGCGGGGTCGGGGTCGGCGGCGCGGACCACCGGGCGAGGAAGGCGAAGCCGGCTGCGGCGTAGCAGACCACCAGCAGCGCGTCGACGAGGGTGTGCAGGGTGATCCACCCGGCGAGCGCGACCCGCAGGTCGCTCAGCGCCCAGTCGGCCCACGCGTCGCGGGCGGCGATCGACAGCGGTCCGACGACGGTTCCGAGGGAGTGGGTGTGGCCTTCGGTGTTCGCGACGGCCGAGATCAGGCGGTCGAGCTCGCCCATGACGATCAGGGCCATCGCGGCGGCCGTGGCCACCTGCATCCACCGGATCACCGTCGAGACGGCGCGGGATCCCTTTTCGGGCGGCGCGCTGCTGCGGGACGCCGCGATCGTCTGCACCATGCGCTCCCCCGAGCCCTGGCCGGGCCCCCACCGGCCCGCGATGGCGCGATGCTAGCGGACGGTGGGGTGGCGCGACAGGGGTGGGGGCATCGACTGCGGGCAGCCCCGGCCGCGGGCAGCCCCGGCCCCGGGTAGCCCCGGCTAGGAGACTTGCACTCCTGAGGATGCCGCGGGCCGCCGGCATCCTTCTGTGCACCATTTCTCCTAGCCGAGCGTTGGGCCGGGCGAGGCCGGGGCGCAGGGCCGAGCGAGGCCGCGGCGCAGGGCCGCGTTGAGCACCCGGCCCTCACCCGGTCAGCGCGGGGTGCGGTCGGCGGCACCCGGCAACGGCGGGAACGGTGCCGCGACGGTGGTCTGGTACCAGTACGCGGTGGTCGAGATGTCGTCGCTGCGCTCGAACAGGCCGTGGTCCCATGTGCCGATCTGCTGCACGGTCACCCGCAGCCGCTCGGCGAAGTACACCGGGTCCGGCAGGTGCCAGCGGTACAGGCCGTGCATCGGCAGCATCGCCGTGGTGAACTCCGACGCCTTGGTGGAGTCGACGGCGCTCGCGAACGGGTATCCGAAGTACGGCGCGCTGAAGGTCAGCAGCCGCGGCTCCGGATCGGCGCGCAGCGCGTCCTGGAACGCCCACGCTCCCCCGGCGTAGTCCTCCAGTCCCGTGCTGCAGAGGGTGGGCAGGGCGGTGTCGTCGTCGACGAAGAACTTCACCTCGCCCTCTCCCCACCAGTACCGCTGCAGCGAGGCGAGCGCAACATAGGTGCCGACGTACGTTCCGGCACCCTCGACGCCGTCCAGGATCACGTGATCCTGTCCGCGCGCGGTCGTGCCGTTGCTGCGGCGCCACTGCGCATGGAAGTATCCGGGCCACTCGCCGAAGTCGTCGCCGACGGTGTAGTCGATCTGGAAGAAGACATGCCCCACGTCGCCGGCGTGCTCGCTGGCGACCTCGATGCGCGCGCCGCGTCGGAACGGCATCGGGAAGTAGGAGTTCATGCCCCCGGTCGGCGCGACGACGATCGGCTCCGAGGTCACGAGCGCGCGCTCCCCGAACCCGTTGCAGAAGAAGTCGCCGAGCGGCACCTCGACCTGCGGGTGCTCCGCGCCGTCCCAATAGGCGCGCAGCACCAGATCGCGCAGCACGAAGGGCCCGGCCGGGGTCTTGTCGGCGACGGTGATCCAGATGTGCCGGATGACGCCGGGACCCTCGATGTCGGCGAGGACTACGCGGCCGCCGGCGGGAAGCTCGTACCAGGCGCTGCCCTTCCGGCCCGGTCCGAGGTTCGAGCTCGCCGAGCCGGCCGAGCCCGGCGCTCCCGTCGGGTTCTCGGCGTTGATCGCGCGGCTGCGCACGGTGCCGTCATTGCGAAGGCGGTTCCACGAGGTGGGCATGTGTCTCTTTCTTGGGTGAGAGGGGATGAACGGGCCGGATGCCGGTGGCACCGGCATCCGGGATCACTTGACGGCGCCGGCGGTCACACCGCGACTGATGGTGCGCTGGAACAGCAGGAAGAACACCAGCGTGGGGATCAGCGACAGCAGCGACCCGGCGTTGACGACGGTGATGTCGATCGAGTGCTGGCCGCGCAGGGTGGACAGCGCGATCGGGACGGTCTGCGAGGCGGGGTCGCCGAGCAGGATCAGCGGGATGTAGAACTCGTTCCACGTCCAGATGAAGGTGAACACCACCAGCACCGTCAGGGTGGGCCGGACGATCGGGAAGACGACCTGCCACAGGATGCGCCACGAGCCGGCGCCGTCGATGGCTGCCGCCTCGAGGACCTCGCGAGGGAACGTCGACATGACGCTCGAGAGGATGTAGGTGCCGTACGCGGCCCACAGCACGATGAAGACGACGATCACCGACCACACCGAGTTGAGCAGCCCGGTCGCCTGCGCTCCGTAGAACAGCGGATAGATGAGCGCCTCGTGGGGAACCATCGTCGCGATCAGCAGGAACGCCGTGATCGCGGTGTTCGCGCGGATCCGCCCGATGCCGATCGCGTACGAGGCCAGCAGGGCCAGGGCGGTGCCGGCGAACGCGACGATCGTCGAGGTGAGGATCGAATTCCACAGTGCGCGGGGGAAGTTCACCCGCGCGACGTAGTCGGCGAACGCGTCCAGCGTGAACGTGCCCGGCCACGCCAGCGGGCCGTTCGCGGAGTAGTCCGCACCGGTCTTGAAGGCGTTCAGCACCAGCAGCAGGAAGGGCGCCGCCATGAGCAGCGCCACGCCGACCGCGAGCGCCAGCATGAGCCAGTTCATCGGCGTGCGGTGGGCCCTGCGAACGGCGACGGATGCCGGTGCCGGCCGGGCGGGACGGGTGGGACGCGGCGGGGCGAGGGTGACCATCAGCGGTGCTCCTTGCGGGATTCGCGGTGCTGCCACAGCAGCATCGCCGTGGCGACGACGAAGATGACGACGGACATGACCGTGGCGATCGCCGAGCCGTACCCGACCCGCGACAGCTCGAAGAAGTTGCGGTACGCGTAGTAAGACGGCACGATCGTGGACTCCTCAGGGCCGCCGCCGGTGAGGATGAGGATGGGGGCGAAGACCTTGAGCGCCGCGATCGTCGCCGTCAGCACGACGACGAAGATCTCGGGACGGATCTGCGGGATCGTGATCGCCTGGAACCGGCGCCACCATCCGGCGCCGTCGAGCTCGGCCGCCTCGTAGAGCTCGGGGTCGACGCGCTGCAGCGCCGACATGAAGATCACGACCGGATAGCCGATCTGCAGCCAGACGAGCATCAGCATGACGGAGTAGATCGCCACCTGCGGGTCGCCGAGCCAGTCGGGCGGGTTCGGGATGCCGATTCCCTCGAGCAGCAGAGTCAGCGACCCCTGCTGGGTGTTGAGGATGGACGACCAGATGAATCCGGCCACCGCGATCGGGAGGATCTGCGGCAGATAGTACGTCGCGCGCAGCACGGCGATGGCACGGTCGCCGTAGCGACGACCGAGGTAGTCGAACAGCAGCGCGGCCAGCAGGATGCCGATGAAGGTGGGGATGACCGTGATCGCCACGATCATCGCGAGGCTGTTCTGGAACGAGCGCCAGAACGTGTCGTCACCGAACAGGGTGACGTAGTTCTCGACGCCCGCCCATCGCATGGGTGCGAGGCCGCCCTTCCAGTGGAAGAGGCTCGTGTAGATGTTCATCGCGAACGGCGCGGCGACGACGGCGAGGAAGCCGGCGGCCAACGGTGCGAGGTACAGCCAGTACGCGCCGCGCCGCTCGAGGGGACGACGACGGCTCGCCGGGGGGTGGTGTGCGGTGGTTGTCATGATGACTCCTCGGGTGGGGGCCCGCCGGAGCGGACCCCCACCTCGTGTCAGCCCGCGAGAGCGACCTCGCGGCCGTCGTCGTAGAAGGACTGGAGCTTCTCGGTCCATTCCTCAGCGGTCATATTGCCGTTGGACATCGCCTGCATGCCCGACTGGATGAAGTCCAGGAACCCGGCGACGGGGTAGTCCGGGTAGAACGCCAGGGAGTCGGCATCCAGCAGATCGTTGAACCGCTCGGTGAACTCGCGCGTCAGGTCGTCCTCGATCGTCGAGGCGTCCCCCGCGAGGGGCAGTCCGCCGAGCTGGCCGATCTTGTTCTGCACCTCATCGCTGAGGGTGATGTCGATCCAGTCGTAGGCGAGGTCCTTGTTGTCGGCGTTGGCCGGGACGCCCCACAGGTGACCGCTCGATCCCATCTGCAGGTTCGCGCCCGGAAGGGTGAAGTATCCCCAGTCGAACTCGGCCTGCTCGCGGATGCGGGCGAACTCCCCCTGGTTCCAGATGAGCATCGCCTTGTCGCCGCTGAGGAAGTTCACCGTCGCCTGCTCGAAGTTCAGCCCGCCGAGCTGCTCGCCGACGTAGCCCTTGTCGATCCACTCCCCGAAGCGCTCGGCGGCCGGACCCCACGGCGCCGCGTCGAAGTCGACCGGCTCGCGCAGGAACATGAAGTCGTCGATCGCGGTGCGGTCGGCCTGGGCGGCGACCAGGGAGTACCAGACCCACATCTGGTTGAAGCCCTGGCTCGTCGACGCCGACGACGAGATCGGCGTGATGCCGGCATCCAGCAGCTTGTCCATCGCCGCCTCGAACTCGTCGAGGTCCGTCGGCGGCTCGGTGATGCCCGCCTCGGCGAAGAGCTCCTTGTTGTAGTAGAACATCACGTATTCGCCGATGTTCGGGATGCCGTACCACTCGCCCGAGCCCGCGAGACCCTGCTCGTCGTACTTGGCGAACGCCTGCATGGCGCCCGTGATCTTCTCGTCCCAGCCGTACTGCTCGACCGCGTCGGTGAGCGGAGCGAGAAGGCCCTGGCCGGCGAGCTGGCCGCCGTCGGCATTGCCCTTGTTGAACTCGATGACGTCGGGCACGTCGTTGCCGGTGAGGGTGATCTTGGCGTTCTGGCGCATCGCGTCGAAGCTGGTCGTCTGGAAGTCGACGGTGACGTCGGGGTGCTTCTTCTTGAAGATCTCGAGCGCAAGCTGCCAGCCCTGGCCCTGCGCCGTCTCGGGGTTCTCGTACTGCAGGATCGTGAAGGTCTCGCCGTCGTTGTCGGGGCCTGCCTGGCCGGACTGGCCGGCCTGGCCGGACTGGCCGGCGCAGCCGACGAGGGACAGCGCCATGGCCGCTGCGGCGACGGCGCCGACGGCGGTTCTGCGGATGGGTGTCATTTCGGTTCTCCTTGATGGGTGGGGGGGGTTGCGGGGGGTCTCGGGGTTTCCGGGCGCGCCGAGCAGCGCCCCGGTGGTGACCGGGTCGGATGTGGGGCGGCGGCGAGCCGGCGGTGCTAGCGGGGAGGCGGTCCGACCGAGCCGCGCTCGATGAGCGGGCACGGGATCTTCTCGACGATCGGCGGACCGGTCGCGGTGCCGTGGATGCGCTCGAGCACGCGGGTGGCGGCCCAGGCGCCCATCTCGTAATGCGGCAGGCGGACGGTGGTCAGTCCTGGCCGCAATGCGTCGGCGATGAAGCGCTGGTCGTCGAAGCCGACCAGCGAGAGGTCATCGGGGATGCGGAGTCCCAGATCCGCCGCGGCCTGAGAAGCGGCGAAGGCGAGCTGGTCCGAGAAGCAGAAGAGCGCCGTCGGGCGATCGGGGCGCGCGAGCGATTCCCGGATCGGCGCGTACGCCGCGGCGGTGGCGGTGTCGTCGAGCGCGAGAACGAGGGCCGGGTCGACCTGCTGGCCGCCGGCAGCCAGCGCGGCCGCGTAGCCCTCGAAGCGCAGACCCGAGGCGATGTAGCGGTCGCCCCCGATGGTGCAGAACCCGATGCGGCGGTGTCCGGCATCCACCAGATGCATGACGGCGTCGTACGCGCCCGCGCGCTCGTCGGGGACGACGCCGTCGGCGCGCGAGGGATCGTCGGGCAGCCCGTCGAGGATGACCAGGGGGATCGTCGGCGGGACGGCGGGCACCGGCATCCGTCGATGGAACTCTGCGGCGACGATCATGCCGTCGATGTCGCGCTGCAGCAGCGACTTGGAGGACTGCTCGACCAGTTCGGGGCGATTCGTGGTGTCGATGATGAGGGCGAGGTAGCCCTCCTGCCAGGCGACCGTCTGCACGCCCTCGAGCATGCGGCCGGCGAAGGGGACGCTCGCGACGCGATCCGAGATGATGCCGATCGTGTGCGTGCGCTTCGTCTTGAGGCCGCGGGCGAGCTGGTTGGGGATGTAGCCCATCTCGGCCGCGGCGACACGGATCCGGTCGGCGGTGAGGGCGTTCACCCGCCCCTCGTGCCGGTCGTTCAGCACCAGCGACACCGCGGACGGCGATACGCCCACCGCGGCGGCGAGGTCTCTGAGGGTGATCACGACGGCTCCTTCGACATCAATCGATTGACGTTGCGGATGCCGGAGACCGGCCATGTCGTCAATCGTTTGATGTGACGGTAGAAACGTCAAACGCCTTGACGCAAACGGGCGTTACCGAACTGTGACCATATGGGAATTTTCGTATCTTGCTTCTATATTCGCGTCGGTTAGTTTATCCCCATGGTCGTGCAGTTTCGATTCAATGTCCGAGGGTCGGTATAGCTTCGAGGTATGGCCAATCCGCTGCAGCTCCTCGCCGAGACGGTGAGAGCGCCGCGCGCGGACTCTGGACCGGGGAGGACGACCTCGAGGCGCTAGAACAGCGAGAGCTGGTCGCGCTGAACGCTCGGCTCAGCACCGCGCAGCGCGCGCTCGACGGCGCACGGGCGCGCGTCGCGCGTGAGATCGCGCGACAGTCCTCCCCCGACCTCGGGCCCGAGGGGCTGGCGAAGAAGCAGGGGTTCCGCACTCCCGAGTCGCTGATCGCCGCGACGACCGGAACGACCGTCGCCGAGGCGAGCAGGCTGCTCCAGGTAGGCGAGGCGACGGCGCCGCGCCGCACGTTCGAGGGTGAGCGGCCCGCGCGACGGCCCCGCGTCGCGAAGGCGCTCGCGGCGGGACTGCTGCGCAGCGACCAGGCCGCGGCGATCATCGCCCTGCTCGACCGCATCGCGGTGCGGGTGGATGCGGCGGTCCTCGACCGCGGCGAGCAGGACCTCGTCGCGCAGGCGGCGGGCATGGCGATGAACGACCTCGCGCGGCTGCTGCTGCGCGCCGAGACCGCGCTCGATCCGGCCGGCGTCGCCGAGCGCGAGGATCAGCTCAAGGCCAAGACCGGTGCGCGCATGTACGAAGACAAGTTCGGGATGCTGCACGTCGAAGGCGTGTGGGATCCCGAGAACGGCGCCCCGATCAAGGTGGCGATCGAGTCGTACGTCCGCGCCCAGCTGCAGGCGGCTCGCGGCGACACCGTCGACCCGGATGCGCCGCGGCGGACGGTGCCGCAGATGCAGGCGGATGCCGTGACCCGACTGGCGCAGCACCTGCTGGGATGCGAGCGCCGGGACGTTCCCGTCGAAGGTGCGACGGTCGTGGTGCGCATCGATCTCGCCGACCTCGAATCCGGCGACGGGTACGCCACGATCGACGGCCTGGCCGCCCCGGTCACCGCCGCCACCGCGCGCCGCATGGCCGCGTCGGGCGGCGTGATCCCCTGCGTACTCGGCGGCGACAGCGAGATCCTCGACTGGGGACGACGGCAGCGCCTCTTCACCCTCGCGCAGCGCCTCGCGCTGGTCGAACGGGACGGCGGGTGCGCGATGTGCGGGGTCCCACCGTCACATGCCAAGGCCCATCACCTTCGATGGTGGGCTCGGGATGCCGGGCCCACCGACCTCGCCAACGGAGTGCTGCTCTGCGAGAGCTGTCACCACCGCATCCACGACAACGGGTGGGAGATCCGCATCGACGGCGCGGGCACGCGCGCGAAAGTGTGGTTTCTTCCGCCACCCGGCGTCGACCCCGCGCGGACGCCGCGGCTGGGCGGACGGGCACGGTTTGACCTGGTCGCGTGAGGGGGGTGATGGGTCAGCCGGGATGGCGGGTGCGCCACCAGTCGACGGCGGCCACGAGCAGCAGTCCGACGCAGGCTCCGGTCACGTTCGCGACGATGTCCATGACACTCGGAACACGACGGTCGAGGGCGAGGGCCTGCACCGATTCGATCGCCACCGTCGTCACGAAGGCGATCGGCACGACGAGGTACTGGCGCGCGAGGATCACCGCGAGCAGCGCTCCCAGCGGCACGAACAGAAGGATGTTCGCCCCGAACTCCAGACGGGCATGCGTGATGACCGGAAAAACCCGGGTGATCGCGCGGATCAGAGGACCCGCCCCGCTGTCAACCGGGACCGGCCAGATCGCGATCAGGACGAGTCCGGCGAGATAGATGGCGAGCGTGACCCGCGCCCAGCGTCCGCCGACGTAAGGCACTGCGGCCGGTGGAGTGGGAGGCTGCGTGGCCGGGGCTGCCGGGTGCGACGGGCGCGCCGCGTGCGACGGGTGCGCCGTGTGCGTCGCCTGCGCCCCGGAGACCGTGGGCAGCGGCGGACGGGGCGGCACGCCCAGATCGCGCAGTGCGCGGTCGAGCGCGTCATCGCCGGCGTGCGGCATCCCGGACCTCCCCAGGCTCGGCGCCGCGACGGTGCCGCGCGTGTGATCAGCGAGTCTAGCCGCGACACCGGATGTCGACGATCGGACGTAGAGTTCTCTTGGCCGCTGTGGGAGCGGCCCGGACTGGGGCAACACGTGACACACCTCGATGCCGACGAGGGCATCCTCGACGCGGCCGCGCAGCCGCACTGCCCGGAATGCGGCGCCGTGCTGCACGACATCCCCGGCGGGTTCTTCTGCCCGGCGGACGGACTGACCTTCCTAAGCGGTCAGTCCTGACCCGTCAGCCCTGACCTGTCAGTCATGACCCGTCAGACCTGACCGGTCAGCCGCGGTCTTCGCCGTAGCCGCGGATGCTGCGCAACTCGGCCTCGAGCTCGGCGCGCGCCGCGTCGGTCTTCTGCGCGTCCTCCGGCACCTGCTCGACCGGCTCGTCTGCGCGCCCCTCGGGCGCGACGCCGCTCACGCCGCCACCCCGAGAACGACCGCGAGCGCTTCCGAGGAGTGCTCGCCGCCGAACTGCAGCGCCTCGCCGGTGAAGAGACTCAGCAGCACCATTCCGAGCACGAACGCGATCGCGGCGAACAGGATCGCCGCGCCCGCGAGAGAGATCAGCAGGGGCAATCGAGATGCGTTCATGGTCCGATCATGGCCGATCCCCGGACACGTGAGGGCCTCTTACCCCGAACCGATCCTCCGTGCACACAGCCGAAGCCCCGGCATCCGTCGATGGGATGCCGGGGCTCCGGGTGTCTTGTTACTTGAACGCGTCCTTGACGTTCTCGCCCGCCTGCTTGAGGTTGGCTCGCGTCTGGTCGGCCTGACCCTCGCGCTCGAGGCGCTCGTCGTCGGTCGCCTTGCCGGCGCCCTCCTTGGCCTTGCCGCCCATCTCTTCAGCCGCGTTCCGGATCTTGTCGTCGATACCCATATGAGGCTCCTTCCGTCTGTCCGTCCCCCGACGCTACGCCGCGACATCGCCGCCGCCAGGGGGGTTGCGCACCGCCACCGGTCGCGATATACCGCGTTGCGGGGATCAGCCGATCGCCCGCCGCTGACGCCGTCCGCGGTTACCGCGCGGGGTGGCGACGGATGCGGTCAACCCGCCGCGCGGCAGTTGACGCCGTTCGCGGTCACCCGGCACCGTGACCACCGACAGCGTCAACTCCGCCACCGCGGGCCGCGGGCACCGGCATCCGCAGAGCAGCCCTACCGCACCGCGAGCTCGCGCACCGTCAGGTCGCGGAACACCGACGCCCCCTCGTACGAGTACAGCCGGATGCCGTCATCGCCCTCGAGCGGGAACACCCGGTGCGAGTGGACGACCTGCCCGTCGCCGACGAACATCTCGACGCTCGTGCGGTCGACGAGGATCCGCAGCCGCAGCCGGCCGGTGGACGGGTCGGCGGCGAACTGCGACTCGCCGCCGGTCGGGTTGATCGTCGGCCGGCGGTTGACGTACGTGAACGGCCCGGGCAGGAACATGCCGGCGGCCACATGCCGCCCGCCGCCGGGGGCGCGGCAGACCTCGACGCCGACGTTCCCGGGACGGCCGGACCACGTGATCTCGCACGACAGTTCGTACGCGAGCGAGCGCACCGCGAGGTCGCGCGTGCCGTCGACGGTGAGGTCGCCGAGCCGGTGCGTGCGGGTGGTGTAGTCCCGCAGCGCGGCGGTCGGCTGCGACGCGAGCGTGTACCCGGACCCCGACCGCACCAGCCGCACGTCGCGGGCGATCATGTCGTCGCCGTTGTAGCCGTCGGTGGCGAGGGTCGGGGTGTTGTGCGGGTAGTCCCAGAAGTTCGCCCACCCGATCGCGTGGCGCAGGGTCTCGTCGACCGCGCCCGACGCGTCGCGGTGCTCGTAGGTGACGGCGCCGTAGAAGTCGAAGCCTCGATCCAGCCACTGCGGCTCGTCGTGGTCGACCCGGAACGACGTGCCGTCGAACGCGCCGGTCCAGTACGCATAGGTCGCCGGCAGGCCGCGCCCCTTGCCGTTCGCGCTCGTGCCGAGCACCCAGTGGGTCGTGCCGTCGTCGGCGGTCATGCGGAAGAGGTCCGGGCATTCCAGCAGCCCCAGGTCGGTGCGGCGGAACTCCCCCACCTCGCGCCATGCCTTGAGGTCCGCCGAGGCGTAGAAGCCCAGCCGCTGCCCCTCGGCGTTGAGCATGAACCAGCGCTCGCGCTCGTCGTCCCAGATGACCTTCGGGTCGCGGAAGTCCTGCACTCCCGGGTTCGGCAGCACCGGGTCGGACCCGCCGGGACGGAACGACCGGCCGCCGTCGGTGGAGTACCAGAGGAACTGCGCCTGCCGCCACTCCGGCGCCTGCGTGACCAGCGCGATCACCGCGCCCTCGCCGTAGCCGGCCGTGCCGCGCTCGTCGACGACCATGCTCCCCGACCAGCAGTCGCCGTTGCCGTTGCTGAACTTCGGGATCGCCACGCCCTGGTCGCGGAACGTCACGTGATCCCGCGTGGTCGCGCGCCGCCACGAGGTGCCCGACCCGCCCGCCTGGTAGTCGGCGTTGTAGAGGTAGTAGTAGTGGTACTCGCCGTCGAGCCAGATCGGCCGCTGCGGGTCGTTCTTCCAGTTGTCGGGAACGCTGAAGTGGTACTGCGGGCGCATGCGCGTGCGACCTTTCGACATGGTCCCGGATGCCGTCGGCCGGGGAGCCGCGACGGCCCCCGTGCCGGTGGTCAGGACAGCGGCGCCGCCCAGCGCGGCCGCACCCGTCAGCAGACCGCGGCGCGACAGCGTGGACCGGGGGGTGGAGTTCTCGGACATGGGTCACCTTTCATCGTTGGAAGGGGGTGGAGCAGGTCGCCGGCTAGGAGATCCGCACTCGTGAGGACGCGCGGCGGACCCGGCATCCTCAGCAGTGCGGATCTCCTAGCCGGCGCGGGGCGCGGCGGCAGCCGCAGCCCCGCGCGGGGGTGAGCTAGCCGGCGAGGGGCGCGGCGACAGCCGCAGCCCCGCGCGCGGGGGTGAGACGCGGCGGGTCAGCGGGTCACGGTGGCCATGCGCCACGCGCGCACCGACCCCGCGGCGCCGCCGGCACAGGCGACCTCGACGCCCAGGCTGTCGGGGCGCGTCGGGTAGACGCGGCCCGACAGCGGCACGCCGTTCGCGAACGCCTCGAGCGCCGAGTGGTCCACGAGAACGCGAAGACGGATGCCGTCACCGGCCGGCACCTCGCCGGCGAGCGCCGCCGCATCCACGGCGGCATCCCGCGACGACGCCGACCTGTCGAGGGCGAAGTGCACGGCATCCCCGGTGCGCGAGAGGCGGTACACCGTCCGCTCCGCGCCGTCGGCCGACGCCCGCACCGCGACCTCGACCGATCCGCCGTCGGGCACCGAGAGGTCGAACTCCAGGTCCAGCTGGTCGCCGGCGACACCCGCCAGCCCGTCGGCGGCGCCGTCGTACAGCAGCTCCCGCCGCAGCGCGTCCACCTCGGGTGCGGGCGCCTGATGCAGCGTCCCGCCCGGACCCGCCGTGACGACCCGGGGCAGCGACATCACGCCCGACCAGCCGGCCTGCAGCACCGCCGCGTCGGGCCGGGCCTCCTGCATCCAGCCGAACATGATGCGCCTGCCCGACTCGTCGCGGAACGACTGCGGCGCGTAGAAGAAGCGGCCCCCGAGGTCGAGCCGGTGAAGGCCTTCGGGCTCGAACCGGTCGCCGGCGTAGCGGCCCGACCAGTAGAGCGGATGCAGCGTCCGCCCCTCGTCCCACGCCGAGAACACCAGCGCGTCGGCGCCGCCGGGCACCCCGAACAGGTCGACGCACTCCCACATCGTCCCGGTCCAGTCGAGGTCGCCGAGCGCGCCGTCCGCGGCGTCGCCGGTCAGCAGCTCGCCCACGTAGGTCCAGGAGCGCAGGTCGTCGGACTCGTAGAGCAGCGCGGTTCCGCCTACTCCCCGGATGCCGGAGCCGATGATCTGGCGCCAGCGGTCGTCCTCGCGCCACACGCAGTGATCGCGGAACGCGACGATGTCGAGCCCTGCCGGCGGCGCCGCGATCACCGGGTTCGCGGCATCCTTCGTCCACGTCACGAGATCGGCGCTGCCGGTGGCCAGGCACGGCAGCTCGCGATCGCCCTGGCGACCCGAGTACACCAGGTGCGACACCCCGTCGTCGTCGGTCACGAGCACACCCGACCAGCAGCCGTCCTCGTCGGGACCGGCGCTCGGCTCGAGCGCGATCGGCAGATCCCGCCAGGTCACGAGATCCGTGCTCACCGCGTGACCCCACTGGATGCGGTGGTGCACCGGCGCTTCGGGGTTGTACTGGTAGAAGAGGTGGTACTCGCCGCCGCGCTGCGCGAGCCCGTTGGGGTCGTTCAGCCAGCCGGCGGGCGAGACGAAGTGGAACCCCGGCCGGTGCGGGTCGGCAGCGGCGCGGGCCTCGAGCTCCGTCGATGAGGCCACAGCCCCGACAGTAGCGGCGTCGTCGATCAGTGTCATGCGTGGGTCTCCGTGTCGGTCGTGATGGTCCGCTGCAGCGCGGTGCCGGGGGCGTCGGCGGGCGGGGCGTACAGCCCGCACCGCACCCAGTGCTCGGGCAGGTCGCTCAGCCGGTGGAAGACAGGCTGCTCGGCCGAGCAGTCCGGGCCGGCGTGCGCGCACGAGGTCGGCTGCAGCACCTCGCGGCGAAGGTGCGCCCGCTCGACCGGGTCGAACGACCCGGCGCGCGTGGGATCGGGGACGGCCGAGATGAGCAGCCGCGTATACGGGTGGGCGGGATGGGCGAGCAGGTCCAGCGATTCGCCGCCCTCGACGAACTCCCCCGCGAACATCACGACGATGCGGTCGGCCAGGTAGCGCGCCGATGCGAGGTCGTGCGTGATGTAGAGCATCGAGATGCCCTGCTGCCGGCAGAGGTCGCGCATCAGGTTGAGCACCCCGATCCGAACCGACACGTCGAGCATCGAGGTCGGCTCGTCGGCGAGGATCAGGCGCGGACCCACCGCCAGCGCGCGGGCGATCGCGATGCGCTGCCGCTGCCCGCCCGACAGCTCGTGCGGATACCGGTCCAGCAGCTCGGCGGGAAGGTCGACCTTCGCCATCAGCCGCCGCTGCGCCTCGTCCATGCCGCCGCGGCCGACGACGCCGTGGAGCCGGAGCGGCCGCTCGAGGAAGTGCGACACCCGGTGCACCGGGTTCAGCGACCCGAAGGGATCCTGGAAGATCATCTGCACCGCAGACCGGTACTCCCGGCTCGCCGCCCGGGGCTCGGTGCGCAGCACATCCGCACCCTCGAACGCGATCGTCCCGCCGCTCGGCTGCTCGAGCCGGGCCACGCACCGGGCGAACGTCGACTTGCCGCTGCCGGACTCGCCGACCAGCGCAACGATCTCGCCGGGGGCGATGTCGAGATCGACACCGCCGAGGGCCCGCACCTTCGTGCGCGAGAACAGCCCGCCCGTCGCGAACGTCTTCTGCAGTCCCCGCACGCTCAGCACGGGCGTCACCGCCGTCCTCACACTCATCACACGACCGCCTCTCGCAGGTCGTCAGCGCCCACCGGCGCGACGAAGTGACCCGCCGCGACCTCTTCGAGGTCGGGGATGCGGCGGAACCGGACGCCCTCGCCGAGTCCGCGCAGCGGCGTGCGCGGACCGGTCAGGGGCGGGAACGCGTTCATCAGCGCACGCGTGTACGGATGCCGGGGGTCGTGGAACACCGCCTGTGCGGGCGCCGTCTCGACGAAGCGCCCCGCGTACATCACCGCCATGCGGTCGGACAGCTCGACCATGAGCGACATGTCGTGCGTGATGAACAGCACCGCAAACCCCAGTTCGCGCTGCAGGTCCTTGATCTGGGCCATGATCTCCTGCTGGACGACGACATCCAGCGCCGTCGTCGGCTCGTCCAGCAGCAGCAGCGGCGGACGCAGCGCGGTGGCCATCGCGATGACCACGCGCTGGCGCATGCCTCCCGACAGCTGGTGCGGGTAGGACGCCAGCCGATCACGCGGGATGCCGACGAGGTCGAGCAGCTCCGCCGCACGGGCGAGGGCCTGCCTCTTCGGCATCCGTTCGTGCGTGGTGAAGATGTCGGCGATCTGGTCCCCGATCGTCATGACCGGGTTCAGGGAGTTCATGGCGCTCTGGAACACCATCGCCACCTGCCGCCAGCGGAACGCCCGCAGCTCGTCGGCGCCGAGGGCCAGCACGTCGATGCCGCGGAAGCGGATCGACCCGCCGGCGATGACCGCGGGATCGCGCAGCAGCCGCAGGATCGCGTTGGCGATCGTGGACTTGCCGCACCCGGACTCCCCCGCCAGGCCGAACACCTCGCCCTCGGCGACGGTGAAGCTCACGCCGTCCACGGCGCGGACTGTGCGGGCCTCGGTGACGTACTCGACCGTGAGGTCCTCGATCTCGAGCAGCGCGCTCATCGGCCGGCTCCGTTCTGGCGGCGTGCGGATACAGGGGCGGATGCCGTCGCCACCGGCGTCGGCTCGTCAGGGGACGTGCGGCGGCGGGGCCGGCGCAGGCGCGGGTTGGTGACCTCGTCGACGCCGTAGTTCACCAGCGCCAGGGCGAAGGCGACCAGGGCGATGCAGACTCCGGGCGGGACGAACACCCACCACGCCCCGGTGAGGAGGGCGCCGTCGTTGCTCGCCCAGTAGAGGTTGGTGCCCCAGCTGATCGTGGAGATGTCGCCGAGGCCCAGGAACTCCAGGCCCGCCTGCGCCCCGATGCCGAAGATCACGCACGCCAGCAGCGTCGACATGACGATCGAAGCCATGTTCGGCAGGATCTCGCGGAACATGATCCTCACGCCCCGCTCGCCGGTGACCTGCGCGGCGGCGACGAAGTCCTTGCCGCGGATCGACAGCGCCTGCGAGCGCAGCACCCGCGCCGACCCCGCCCAGCCGGTGATCACCAGCACCACGATGACGGTGCCGAGGCCCTGCGGCAGGAACGCCGCGAGGATCACCAGCAGCGGCAGGCCCGGCAGCAGCAGGAAGACGTTCGTGATGAGCGAGAGCAGGTTGTCCACGGCGCGGCCGAAGTAGGCCGAGGCGAGCCCGACGAGCAGACCCACGAAGGTCGCGGCGATGCCGACGACGAAGCCGACGAACAGCGACGACCGCGCGCCCCACACGTTCAGCGCGAAGACGTCCTGCCCCTTGGCGGTGGTGCCGAACCAGTGCTCGGGCGAGGGCGGCTGCGCGCCGAACCCCTGGATGAGCATGGGGTCTCCCGGCGCGATCACCGGGGCCAGCAGAGCGACGACGGCGAAGAGGGCGAGGATCACCAGACCGCTGACGGCCTTGGCGTTGCCCCGCAGGCCGGCGACGAGCCCGGTGCGTGCGCGCCGGGGCCGGCGGGCCGCGGCGGGCGCGGCATCCCGACCACTGCCGGGCGCCCCGTCGGGGGCGACGCCGAGATCCAGCTCGGCCATGACACGAGGGTCCTGTGCGAGTGACATGAGGGCCTCCTAGCTGACGCGCACGCGCGGGTCGAGGCGGACGTAGACGACGTCGACGGCGAAGTTCGCGATCAGCACCGCCGTGGTGATGGTGAGGAACAGCCCCTGCATCAGCGGGTAGTCGAGATTGGTGACCGCCTGCAGAAGCTGGTAGCCGACGCCGGGGTAGGCGAAGACCACCTCGGTGAGCAGGGCTCCGCCGACGATGAAGCCCAGCGACATGCCGAACGCGGTCACCGACGGCAGCAGGGCGTTGCGTGCGGCGTAGCGCAGCATGATGCGGTTGCGGCGCAGGCCCTTGGCCTCGGCCATCACGATGTAGTCCTCGGCGTTGGTGGCGATCATCGTGTTACGCATGCCCAGCATCCAGCCGCCGATCGACACCAGGACGATCGAGGTCGCCGGCAGCACCAGGTGGTAGAGCACATCGCCGAGGAAGGCGAGCGAGAACTCCGGCACCGAGCCGACCGAGAACGCGTGCCGCAGCGGGAACCACCCGAGCGTGACCCCGAAGAGCCACAGCGCCCCCATCGCGAGCCAGAAGTACGGGAACGACCCGATGAACACGAGCACCGGCGGCAGGACCGAGTCCAGGATGCCGCCACGGCGCCACGCCGCGAGGATCCCCAGCAGGTTGCCGATGAGCACGGCGACGACGAGCGAGGTGAGACCCAGCAGGATCGTCCAGCCGATCTGCGCCGAGATCACCTGCGTGACCGGCGACGGGAACCGCGAGATCGAGAAGCCCATGTCGCCGCTGAACAGCTGCCCGAGATAGCGGACGTACTGCTCCCACAGCGGGGCGTCGTCGAGCCCGAACGAGCGGCGGAGCGCGTCGATCTGGTCGGGGCGGATCTCGCCCTGCAACCGCGCGACCATGCGCGAGACCGGGTCGCCGGGCATCAGCCGCGGCAGCATGAAGTTGAGGGTGATCGAGACCCAGAACGCGGCCAGGTAGAAGCCGAGACGGCGCGCGATGTAGCCCATGGGAACCTCCTCGAGGTCTGGGTGGGATGAGAGGGCGGCGGGGTCGCGCGCGCACGCGGCGCACGCGCGCGACCCCGGGCGATCAGCCGGCGACCGGCTCCAGCGACGTCAGGATCAGCACCGCGGTGCGGGCGCGGACCGACAGCGTCGCGTACGGGTCGTCCTCACTGGGCCAGCCGGTGAAGCGCTCGCTGCTGGCGGCGCCCCACTCCGGGCCGGGGAAGAGAGGCGCCACCGGTGCCTCTTCGGCGAAGAGGGCCTGCAGCTCGCTCATGATCCGCTGCTGGTCGGCCTCGTCCGAGGCGCCGGCGAACTCGTCCAGCAGCGCGTCGGCTTCGGCGTTGCCGTAGCGGTGGAAGTTGTCGAACGTCTGCTCACCGACCGGCTTGACCGTCTCGGTCGACATCACGCCGCGGTAGAACTGGTACGGCGTCGGGGCGCCCGCGCTCCACACGATGCCCGAGTCGAACGTGCCGTTCTCGTAGCCGGCGACGACGTCGCCCCAGTCGCGCGCGGCGACGGTGACGGTGACGCCCAGGTCGGCGAGGTTCTGCGAGATGACGTTGCCGACCGACACCCAGTCGCTCGAGGTCGAGCCGACCGAGAAGTCGAACGCGAACGGCGAGCCGTCGGGCAGCGTGCGCGTGCCGTCGGCGCCGGCGGTGATGCCCGCCTCGTCCAGCAGCTCGCCCGCGGCCTCGAGGTCGCGCTCGGTCCACGCGCACTCGCCGGCGATGCTGTCGTCGCGCCACGAGTCGTACGCGCCGGACAGACCCGTGCAGTCCGCCGGATCGGTATAGCCCTGCATCCCGATCTTCGTCACCTGCTCGCGGTCGACGGCCATCGACAGCGCCTTGCGCACGTTCGGGTCGTCGAAGGGCGCCTTGGTGGTGTTGAACTGCCAGTTGATCATCGACCCCGTCGGCGGGAACCAGTAGAAGCGGTGCTCCGGGTCCTTCGCCACGTACGCCTCGTCGATGTTCGGGATGAACTGCGGGGCCCAGTCGACGTCGCCGTTGGCCGCGGCGAGGTTGGCGCCGTCGTTGCCGGCGAATGCCAGCATCCGCACGCCTTCGATCTTCTGCTTGTCGGGCTGCCAGTAGTTCGGGTTGCGCAGCAGATCGAAGGACTGCGCCTGGAAGTTCGAGACCTCGGTGTAGGGACCGGTACCCACGGGCTCCTCGTTGGCGAAGGTGGTGGGGTCCTCGACCTCGCTCCAGATGTGAGCGGGCGCGATGATCTGCTGGCCGATGTCCAGCAGCGCCGGCGAGAACGGCTCGTTGAAGGCGAACTCGACGGTCAGGTCGTCGACCGCCGTGACGGTGTCGATGTAGTCGAAGCCGCCGCGGATCTCACGCTGCAGGTCGAACGACAGCACGACGTCGTCGGCGCCGAAGTCCTCGCCGTCGGACCAGGTCACGTCGTCGCGGAGCGTGTACGTGATGCCGGAGCCGTCCTCGGCGACCCGCCAGTCCGTCGCCAGCCACGGCGTGGTCGACCCGTCGGCGGGGTTGAAGATGAGCATCGACTCGTAGATCGCCTGATGCGTCATCGGGAAGTCGGGGTTGGCGAACGGGTTGAAGTTCCGGTCGAACGTGCCCATGTCCTCGCGCGGGATGGTGAGCAGCTGTGTGCCGTCGAGGTCGGACGATGCCGCCTCCTGGCCGCCGCCGGCGCAGCCGGTGAGGGCGAGCGCGGCGGCCGCCGCGAGCGCGCACAGTCGTGCCGCCCTGATGTGCAGTGCCATGATTGGTGCTGTTCCTTTCTTCTTCGTTGAAGCCGAAGGGTCTCGCTCGTCTAGAGATGTCCAGTCACACGGACGAGCGTTCGAGGAGCGGGCAGTCGACCGTCACGGTTGTCGTGTCGGTCGGCTTTCCCGCCGTGATCGCGGCGAGGATCTCCACGCCGCGGGCGCCCATCTCATCGAAGGGCAGGGCCACCGTCGTCAGACCCGGTCTCAGGTAGGCCGCGATGAGCTCCTGATTGTCGAATCCGATGACGGCGACGTCGTGGGGGATCTTCAGCCCGCGCTCCTTGATCGCGTCATAGGCGCCCATGGCCATGCGATCGTTCGCGCAGAACAGCGCGGTGGGCGGGTCCTTCTGATCCAGCAGGGCCTCGACGGCGGTGAAGCCGCCGTCGGCGGTGGCGTGTCCCGACAGCTCGAGCGATTCGTCGATCGGGATGCCGGCGGCCCGCAGCGCCTCGTGATACCCCTGGCGGCGGCCGACCGCCGCGGGGATCTCGGGGTCGAGGTTGACGAAGCCGATGCGGCGGTGGCCGGCGGCCAGCAGCCGCTCGGTCGCCCGGCGCCCGCCGGTGAGCTCGTCCGGGACCACGGCCGGGAACCGGCCCTCGGGGTCGAAGCAGTTGACCAGCACCGTCGGCACCTCGCGCGCGAGGTCGGGCACCTTCACGGCCCGATGCCACGTCGCGGCGTAGATGAGACCCTCGACCCGCTGCTCCAGCAGGCGCTCGATGGCGGCGGTCTCTGCATCCGGATCGGACTCGGTCGACGCGATCAGCAGGTACTTGTCGTTCAGCAGCGCGCGGTCCTGCGCGCCCTTGATGATGTCGACGGCGAACGGCGCGGTGACGATCTCGGTCACCAGGCCGTACCAGTCGCTGCGCTGCTGCGCGAGGGCGCGAGCGCCGGCGTTCGGGCGGTAGCCGAGCTGGGCGGCGGCGGCCAGGACGCGGTCGCGCGTGTCGTCGGCGAGCGTGACGGAGCGGCGGTCGTTGAGCACGAGCGACACCGCGGTGCGCGAGACCCCGGCGGCGGCGGCGACGTCTTTCATGGTGACGTTGCGGCGGGGCGTGGGGCGCGACATTGCGGGAATCTTTCCGGTGGGCTAACGCGTGTTAGGTGGGCGTGCTCCGATGCTAACGCGGGTTAGGGCGCGGGTCAAGAGCGGGGTGGTGATGGACGGGTGGGTGGGGGCGCGCGCGGCAGCGAGTTGACGACATCCGTCGCTACCGGCGGCCATAACCGCAAACCGCGTCAACCGCGCGGCCGACCCTCGCGCCAGGTTGACGGCATCCGTCACTACCGGCCCCCGCAACCGCAAACCGCGTCAACCCGGCACCCGACCCGGCCGCGCGTAGGGTTGGCCGCGTCGTCGCCGCATCCGTCGCCACCGCAACCGCAAATCGCGTCGACCGCTCAGCCGATCCTCGCGCCGGGTTGACGGCATCCGTCACTACCGCCCGCCGCATCCGCAAACCGCGTCAACCGCTCGGCCGACCGCCGCGCCAGGTTGACGGCATCCGTCACCACCCACGGCCGTAACCGCGAACAGGGCCAACCCGGGGAACCCGCGCCCGCGCCAGGTTGACGGCATCCGCCATCACCGGCCGCCGCAACCGCAAACCGCGTCAACCCGACCGGCGGCTGGGCGCCTGGTCGTCAGCGCCGCGCGCGACGTCCGGTCGCCAGGCCCATGGCGCGCTCAAGCGGACCTGTGCCCACGTGTCGCCACCACAGCCACCCGACGAGGATCATGCCCGGCACCACGACGAGCCAGCCGATGTAGTCGTTCGAGGACGGCCACACTCCGCCCCAGAAGGCGAGGATCCCCACATGCAGCACGTACAGGCTGAGTGCGACCGCACCGACCGCGCGCATCGGCGAGAACGCCGCATCCACAGCGCGTCGCCACCGGGGATGTTCGCTCGTGGCCAGCAGCACGACTGCTCCGTAAACGGCGAACACGAGACCCACATCGTGAAGCGTGTCCGGCCAGGACCCCGAGATCGCGTAGCCTCCCGCCGATCCGAGCACCGGCCGCACCGCATACGCGATCGGAGCGACGGCGATCATCGTCCACAGCACGCGGTCTCGCGTGAACCCGTGACGCATCAGCAGCGCCCCGAGCAGGAAGAAGGGCAGCAGATTCGTCAGTCGATACATCGACCCGAGCACCGTCCAGGACGCCAGCTCGCGCAGGATCCCTGTCGCATCTCCGTCAAGGAGCGGCCACAGCACCTGCCTGGACCACGCGTTGAGTGGATCGCTCACGACTGCGAGCCCGACGGTGACCATCGCCAACCAGCGCGTCCGCAGGAACAGCAACGGCAGGCCGACGATCAGCAGGATGCCGAGATGACTCAGGATGACGACAACCCACGTGCTCCACATCGACACGATGATCCCGAGCGCGATCAGGATCGCCCCGCGCAGAAGCTGCTGGAAGACCATGTAAGGGATGCCGGGCCGCGCAGTGCGCACGATCACCAGCTGTGTGGAGATCCCCATCACCAGGGCGAACAGCGGTGAAGCGAGATCGTTGATCTGGGCCATGGTGAAGCCGAGCCATGCGGGGACGTCGGGAAGGAACGGCACGGCGTGCGCGATCAGCATCGCCACTAGTGCCGTCCCTCGCAGGACGTCGGGAACGACGAGGCGCGGCCCGCCGACTGCCCCGGCGGGATCCGCGCGCGGCTTCACGCGACGCCCAGCTCGGCCTCTGCGGTCACGCGCGCGGTCACGAGGATCGGCAGGTGGTCGCTCAGACCCTGCGGGAGCGTCGTCACCTTGTCGATCGTGAAGCCCGACGAGGTCGCGAAGTCGTAGTGCCCGCGGAAGAACCGGTACCGCGTGTAGGTGCGGGCATCGCTCAGCGACAGCTCGTATCCCTGGCTGCGGACGTGCTGACCCAGGTGCTCCTTGAAGACGGGGTAGTTGTAGTCGCCGACCATGAGCGCCGGCAGCCCCTCGCCGAGGTGCTGGATCTCGGCGAGCGCCGTGCGGATCTGGTGGCGGCGCAGGGAGTTCAGCGCCGTCAGCGGCGCGGCGTGGAAGGACGCGACGATCACGTGGCGCCCCGCGTCGATGTCATGCAGTCGCACGCCGAGCATGCGCTCCTCGGCGGGCTTGAGGACGCGGTCGTGCAGCGACTTCTTGAGCGAGAGGAGGCGCGTCTCGACGATCCGGTAGGTGTTCTCGCGGTAGTACACGGCAAGGCCCAGCCGGTTGCGCTGCGTGGCGTGCGCGAGCCGCAGCCCGTGGATCGTCTCGGGGATGTCCGCGGAGTCGCACTCCTGCAGGCACAGCACGTCGACGTTGTGACGCTCGACCAGGGCATCGAGCTCGGTGGCCGCCCGATGCTTGCGCAGGTTGTACGAGATGACCCTCATGACGACGACAGCCTAGACCCGCGGCCCGCAGCGGTGGGCGGCCTTGACACGACTCATCGCGATCTCCTCACCGACACGAATCGTCGACGCCCCTCCGTCACGAGACCCCCGCCCTCACACCGGCCGTTCGGCGGTCACGCTGCCCTCGACCTCGCACACCGCCGCGAGCGTGTTGAACACCGTGCCGAACTTGCGCAGGTTCGCGTGGACGAGCTCGACGCGACGGTCCGGCTCGTCGGTCGCGATCCGCATCGCGTACGTGATGCGGGTGAACCGGGGCGGAGCGTCCTGCCGGTGGAGCACCACCTCGACCGTGGCTTCGTCGAACGAGAAGCCCAGCATGGCGCCCGCCCGCGCGAGGTTCTTCAGCATGCACGCCGCGAACGCGCTCCCCAGCAGGTCGGCCGGCCCGGGATCCCCCGTCGGCGGCGCACCCCAGCGGGCGTCGAGAGCGACGCGCGTGCCCGCCGCCTCGACGAACGCCTCGCCTGTTCGCGAGGTGGACCCGCGCACCACGTACTCCCGCGGCCCCTGAGGCGCCGGCATCCCCGCCTGCTGTCCTTCCATGCGTCCATCCTGCTCGCGGGCGGGTCCGTGCACCACCGTTCTTCCCCGACGGATGCCGGCGCGCGGCGCTGACGGAAGGCCCGGCCTGCGCGAGAATGAGATCGCCCCTCACCGCCGCCCCGACCCGCTTCCGGAAGGCCCGCCATGCGCATCTCGGCCCGCGCGGACTACGCCGTCCGCGCCGCTCTGTCGCTGGCCCGCGCGGCCGACGGAGAACACCTCTCGGGCGACCGCATCGCCACCGAGCAGCACATCCCCGCCGCCTTCCTCGAGGGGATCCTCGGTGCGCTGCGCAAGGGCGGCATCGTCACCAGCCGCCGCGGCGCGGCCGGGGGCTACCGCCTGGCGGGGCCGGCGGCCGGGATCTCGGTGGCCGACGTCATCCGCGCCGTCGACGGCCCGCTGGTGTTCGTGCGAGACGAGCGTCCGAGCGAACTGGAGTACCCCACCGGCGACGAGGCACTCGTGGCCCTGTGGGTCGCCCTCCGCGCCAGCGTCCGTCGCGTGCTCGACGAGACCTCGCTGGCAGACCTCGCCGCCGGCGCCCTGCCCCCGATGGTCCGCGACCTCGCCGACGACCCGGAGTCGTGGGTCAGCGGCCGGTAGCGACACATTCCGTCACGTTCTCGACACCGCCCCGGCGGCCCGGAACACTAATACCGACTAATCCAGTCGGAATTGACGGAAAGGCCTGCCATGCAGACTCTCGTGCTCCTCGCTCTCGTGGGCCTCGGCGCCCAGCTGGTCGACGGAGCGCTCGGCATGGCGTACGGCGTGACCTCGACGACGCTGCTGCTGGCGATCGGTGCGAACCCCGCCGCGGCGAGCGCGTCGGTGCACCTGGCCGAGATCGGCACGACGCTGGCCTCGGGCGTCTCGCACTGGCGCTTCGGCAACGTCGACTGGAAGGTGGTGCTGCGCATCGGCGTCCCCGGCGCGATCGGCGCCTTCCTCGGCGCGACCGTCCTCTCGGCCCTGTCCACCGATGTCGCCAAGCCCGTCATGAGCGTCATCCTGCTCGCGCTCGGCCTGTACATCCTCACCCGCTTCACGTTCCGCTCGCTGCCGCGCGTGGACCGCGCGAAGCCCCTGCGCCTGCGCTTCCTCGCGCCGGTGGGGCTCGTCGGCGGGTTCCTCGACGCCACGGGCGGCGGCGGCTGGGGCCCGGTGGGAACCCCCGCCCTGCTGGCGAGCGGACGCATCGAGCCCCGCAAGGTGATCGGCTCGATCGACACCAGCGAGTTCCTGGTGGCGATCGCCGCCTCGATCGGCTTCCTCATCGGCCTGGGCTCGGGCGGCTTCGACCTCACGTGGGTCGGTGCTCTGCTGGCCGGCGGCCTGATCGCCGCGCCCATCGCCGCGTGGCTCGTCCGCAAGCTGCCGGCCCGCCTGCTGGGCTCGCTCGTCGGCGGGATCATCATCTTCACCAACGCCCGCACCCTGCTGCTGCAGTGGGATGCCGAGGGCGCCGTCACCGGCTGGGTGCTGGCGGCCGTCGCCGTGGTGTGGGCGGCCGCGGTCGCGGTGTCGTGGCGGGCCTGGCGCGCCGAGAAGCACGCGTCCCACACCGCGCCGCACGCCGCGCCCGACACCGCGACGGCCACCGCCACGCCCACCACTCCCGACGCCGCTCCCGACACCGCGACGGCCACCGCTGCACCCACCGCGCCCGCCGATGCCGACGCATCGGGTGAACTGGTCGGCAACGCCGCGAAGGACTGATGGACACCGCCCCGCGCCGGGCATAAAGTGTGGGCAGGACCGACGGCGCAGAGGCTCGACTTCACCCGAACGACGACCTTTCAGGCCTCGCCCGGTGCACCGCCGGCCCTCGAGATCCCCTCGGCGTCTCCTGACTGCTTCATGGTCCGTCGGGGGGATCCCCCTGTCCGCACCCGGCCGGTACGGTGGGCCAGGTGACCGACGCTCCTGCCCCGCCACCGGACGCGCAGCGGCATCCGGCGACGCCGGCGACCACGTCCCCGCAGCGTACCTACCGCTACCTGCGGATCGCGACGGCACTGACGGTGGTGGCCATCTTCACCGCGGTCCTCGCGGCGGTCCCCTTCGTCGGCTGGCTGCCCAGCATCAGCCACTACTACGACTCGCCCGCCCGCACGGTCTTCACCGGCGCGTTGATCGCCGCCGCCGTCTGCCTGTTCGCCCTCTCGGGCCGCGGCGCCTCGCGCGCCCTGCTGGACGCGGCCGCGCTGTTCGCCCCGCTCGTGGCGATCATCCCGTTCTCGGACGTCACGGCCGACCCCGCGACGGTCTTCGCCGACGTGCGCGTCGGGCTGACCGCCTACCTCGTCGTCGGCGCCCTCGTGGTGGGGATCGGCGCCGCCCTCACCGCCCGCGGCGAGATCGACCCGCGCGAGGCGGGCCTCTCACTGGGCCTGGGCGGCGGCATCCTGCTGATCGTCGGCGTGGGCTGGATGCTGGCACCTGGCGTCGTCCTGGCCGTCGGGCACGTGATCGCCGCCGTGGCCTTCTTCGCCCTCATCGCCGCCACCGCCCTGCTCGAGGCGTTCCGTCCGGCGACCGGCGCGACGGCGCCCTGGCTGCGGACGGCGTACGCCGTTCTCGGATCCTCGCTCGCGGCGGTGCTCGTGGCGACCCTCGCCCTCAGCGGCGAGCGCTTCTACGCGTGGCGGCCGGTGCTCATCGGTGAGAGCATCGCGCTGCTGCTGTTCGCGGCCTTCTGGGTGCTGCAGACCGCGCAGAACTGGCGCGATCGGGATCCGTCCCTGCGCTGACGGCGGCGCGCATCGCTCGGCCGGCGAGAATTGTGACCGCCGTGTGACGTGACGGATGTGACAGATGTGTAGCATCGAAATCTCGCATCGGGGCCGTCTGAGGGTCTCGAGCGACTTGCGATCAGCCGGGGGGCGAACGTGATCAGCACAACCGAGGGTCCGCGGACGGCGGTCATCGTCGAGGACGACCCCGAGATCCGCCACATCCTCGCCGAGGTCTTCGAATCGGCCGGGTTCTCGACGGTGACCGTGGGCAACGGCATCGACGGCGTCCGCGCGGTCGCGGACTACCAGCCGCTCATCACCACGCTCGACATCAACATGCCCGGCATCGACGGGTTCGAGGCCGCGCGGCGCATCCGCGCGCAGAGCAGCACGTACATCATCATGCTCACGGGGATGCAGGACGAGACCGACGTCGTCCTCGGACTGGGCGCGGGGGCCGACGAGTACCTCGCCAAGCCCTTCCGTCCGCGGGAGCTGCGCGCCCGCATCGACGCGGTCCTGCGTCGCCTCGGCGGGAGCCGCGCCGTGGCCCCGGCTCCCGTGCCGGTCCAGGACCGCGTCGGGCCGTCGTTCCCGGGGCACCCCGGCGTGGGCGCGGCCCACCCGTCGCGGGCGGCTCAGCCCGCGGCCGGCGGGGACACGCGTGCCGCCCTGCGCGCCCGCGAGGAGCCCTCGGCCGTCGCCACCGCCGACGGCAACTGGCTGCAGCACCGCGATCTGCGGGTGGACCCCGACACCCGGATCGCCCTCATCGGGTCCGACGAGATCGTGCTGACCCGCACCGAGTTCGACCTGCTGACGACGCTGCTGCACTCCAAGCGGCGCGTGCGCAGCAAGGCCGATCTGACGCTGGTGCTTCGCGGCGAGTCCTACGTCACGAGCTATCTCGTCGGCGAGGCCGACAAGCGGGCGATCGAGGCCCACATGACGAATCTGCGGCGCAAGCTCGGCGACAGCCCCACCCAGCCCCGGTACATCGAGACGGTGCGCGGGGTCGGATACCGGCTCACCTCGGAATTCGCCGCCTGACGCACTGCGCCCCCGCACCTCCCGGGACCTCGGGCGGGTCCCGGGAGGAGCTTGGGGGATCACCTTCCCTCGGGTGAGAAGGTGTCCCGATGCGCGACCCGTCGTCCCCAGATCCCCAGTGGGTCGCGCACGTCGTCGATTGCGCAGCGGCCGGTGCGCAGTGCCGGACCGGTCATCCTCCCCCATCCGGTTCAGCCGGGTCCGAGCCGCCTGGGTCCAGCGTGCCGGGCCGACCTCAAGAACCCGACGTCGTCGCGCCAGGGCTCGCGCAAGAAAGCCACAAGGAAAACACGGTGGCGTGCGCTGAGGTGCGCCAGACACCGCCCGCCCCGCCGCTACAATCCGAGAATGACCGGGAAGCAGTCGGGCGCGGCCTGGGATGCGCCCGACTCCCGTACTCGGTCCATCTGGCTCACGCAGCTCACGCTGGCCGTCAGCGTGGTGGTGCTGATCGTCGCGATTCTCATCATCGACCCACAGCTGTTCGCGCACTGGACCGTGGCCACCGGCATCCTGCTGATCCTGCTCGTGACGGTCGCGACCCTCGCCGCACCCCGCCGCTGGCTGGCCACCGACAACGTCATCGTCATCCCCTTCGCCGACGCGCTGGCGGTGGCGATCGTGGCCTACGACAGCGGCCTGCGCTTCTGGGCGTTCTGGATCTTCCCGGTGATGTGGGTCGCGATGAGGTTCTCCGCGCTGGCCCTGGCGGGGCTGCTCGTCGGGATCGGCGGGGCGATGCTCCTCGGGTCGGGCGCCGACTCGCCGCTGCAGATCATCATCTCGCTGCTGGCGCTGTCGTTCCTGGGGATCACCGCCCATCTGGCGATGCGGGCCGCGAAGGCTTACCGCACGCTGATGCGCCGGCAGGCACACCGCCTGCAGGCGACCCTGGATCGCAGCTCCCGCGAGGAGCGTCGACTGAGCGACCTGCTGAACGGACTGGACACCGCGGTCGCGCGGATCTCGTCATCGGGTCGGATCCTGACCACCAACGACGCCTACGTCCGCCTCTACGGGCTTGACCCGCACGACATCACGCAACCTGCGCGCTCGGTCGAGTACGACACGGACCGAGGGATGCCGCTTCCCGCCGTCCAGCGTCCGATCGCGCGCGCCGCGCGGGGCGAGAGCCTGACCGATCTGCGAGTGTGGCTGTTCACGCTCGACGGGCAGTGGCGAGCTCTGTCCATCTCGACCAAGCGCGAGAGCGACGACGAGGAAGGTCGCACGCTGCTGTTCGTCCACGACGTGACGGAGGTGGTGCTGGCCGAACGCGAGCGGCGACGACTGGCGGCCATCGCCTCGCACGAACTCAAGCATCCGCTCACCGCCGTCCTCGGCTACGCCGAGCTCGCCCTGGAGGGCGACCAGCTCACGCCTCGCACGCGAGATCAGCTGGCCAGCATCCACCGGGCCAGTGAGCGGATGCTGGAAATGACCACGAAACTCCTCGACCCCTCGCGGCCGGCCCCATCACCGGCGCCCCGCCGGCTGGATCTGCGTGAGATCGTGCGGGAGTCGGTGGAGACCTTCACGGTGGCCGCGAGCGCCAAGGATGTCGCCCTCGCCGCCGAACTCGCCGAGGATCTGCCACTCGCCGGCGACGCGTTCCGGCTGCGCCAGGTCATCGACAACATCGTCAGCAACGCCGTGAAGTACACCCCCCGCGGCGGGTACGTCTGGCTCAGCGCCGGGCGCGAGGGAGCCGAGGCCGTCGTGTCGGTCACCGACACCGGCATCGGCATCGAGCAATCCGATCTCGCGAGCGTCTTCACCCCGTACTACCGGACCGCGAAGGCCATCGACAGCGCCCCGGGCACCGGTCTGGGGCTCGCAATCAGCCGCGACATCGCCGTCGAGCACGGCGGGTCGCTGACCGTGGACAGCGAGTTCGGTGTCGGGACCACGGTGACCCTGCGGCTCCCGTCCGCCGACGCGACCCCGCCGCACCCCCCGTCCCTTCCCCCGGATCGTCCCCGGGCGGCGAGCGCATGACCGCCCACGAGCTGCACGCGGTCCTCGCGGGCGACGTCTCGGCGGTGGGGCTGGCTCTCGCCTTGATGACCACCCTCGCCACGATCTGCGCCTTCGGGTTCGGATTCCTGCTGCGGCCGACGCAGGCGAATCTGCTGTGGTCCGCCGCGATCGCCCTCGCGGCGGTCGCTTCGTGCGGCGTCGTCGCCGCCGACGCCGTACCCTCGGAATCGCTGCGCCTGGGCGCCCTGGGGCTGTTCGCGGGTCTGCCCGCTCTGGTGTGGTCAGGCGCCCGATCGCAGCGCGGCGCGCGTCCGTTCGTCTGGATCGGACCGGTGATGGCGGGGTCCGGCGTCGCGGCCATGCTGGCCAGCGGCGACGAGTCCGGGATCGGTCCGGTGTGGCGGCTGGCGGTGCTGGCGGCATCCGTCTTCAGCGCCCTCGTCGTCGTCGAGTGGATCCGCTGGTCCGCGCCCCGCGACCGGTTCACGGTGCCTCTCGTGGTGGCCTCGGGCCTGTACGCGGTGATGAGCGTGACGGGCACCATCGCCGGCGTCGCGGGTCTGGCGGGATGGCAGCCTGATGCGGGCACCGTGCGGCTCGTGCGGATCGCGTTCATCATCCTCTACCTCGCCGCCGTGCTGCTCGCCGTCGTCGGTCCGGCGCTGCGGGCACTCGTCCGCGCGCGCCGCATCCGCCCGAGCAGCGCCTGGGACGCCTTCGAGGAGCGGGCCCACGCCACCCTCGTCCGCGGGCAAGAGACCGGCACTCCGTGGTCGCTGGTCTACGTGCAGGTGGACGACGCCGACGAGGTGCGCCAAACCGCCGGCGCCCCGGAGCTGTCCGCCGTGACCGGCCGGATCGAGCGCGCCCTTCAGGCGGCGTTCCCCGACGCCCAACTCGCCTCTCCCACACCCGGAGTCGTCGTCGTCCTCGCCCCGGGTCCGAACCCCCAGATGCGCGAACGAATCCGGTCCGCTCTCGCCCGCATCTCGCGGCTCGCCCCCTACGGCCGCCTGCCGGTGCGGCCCTCGGCGAGCGCGGGCTGGGCGCCCGCGTCCTCGGTCGGCTACGACCTGACGGTGCTGCTCTACCTCGCCGCGCAGGCCGCCGCCAACGCCGAGGACAAGGGCGGTGACCGGTGGGAGCGCGTCGGACCGGCGACGGTGCTCGGCACGGCCGAGCCCACCGGTGTCACGGCCCGCATGCTCCGTCGCTGACGGCCGCCCTCACGCGTCCTCGCCGTCCCGGTCCCGGCGGGCGCGGGTCTGCTCCGCGCGGGCCGCGAGCAGCTCGTCGGCCGGGTACCCGACACCGGTCAGGGTGAGTCCCCGCGCCGCGAGGACCTTCACCTCTGGCACCCGCTCGCGCTCGTCGCGGATGTCGGCGACGTCGGCGACGGAGAGCCTGCCCTCGCCGACCGCGACGCACGCGCCGACGAGCGCACGCACCATGCTGTGGCAGAACGCATCGGCCCTCACGTTCGCCACGAGCACGCCGTCGCCGGCGCGCCGCCAGTCGAACTCCAGCAGCGTCCGGATGGTCGTGGCCTCGGGGCGCGGCTTGCAGTACGCCGCGAAGTCGTGCAGCCCGATGAGGCTCCTCGCCGCGGCATCCATCGCCGTCCCGTCCAGCGCCGCGCGCACGGTCGTCGTGCGATGCCGCTCGAGAGGGTCGTAGCCGCTCGTGCGGTCGGCGATGCGGTACTCGTAGCGGCGCCAGGTGGCCGAGAACCGGGCGTCGAACCCGGCGGGGGCGACGCGCGTGCGCACGACCGCTGCGTCGGCGTACTGGCCCAATACTCCGCCGACCCGTGCGGCGAGCGCCGCGACGGCGCGGTCGGGGTCATCGGCGTCACGGCGGTTGCGGGCCAGCAGCAGCCGCTCGCGCTGCGCGTCGTCGAGGTCGAGGTGGGCGACCTGGTGGCTCGCGTGCACCCCGGCGTCGGTGCGGCCGGCGACGACCAGCCGCGGCTCCCCGCCGATGATGCGGCCGAGGGCGTCCTCGAGGGTGCCCTGCACGGTGCGCAGGCCCGGCTGCCGTGCCCAGCCGCGGAAGTGCGTGCCGTCATAGGCGATGTCGAGCCGGATGCGCACCAGGCCAGCCTATCCGCGCCCGCTCGCTCCCCAGATGCGAGCGGGCGCGGCCCCAGCCCCCGGCCCCCGTCAGCGGACGATCGCCGTCGTGCTCTTCAGGCGGTACAGCATCTGCTCGCTGACCGAGCCCAGCAGGAACCGTGCCACGACCCCGCGGCCGTGGGAGCCGAGGACCGTCAGCCGGGCGGTCGCCGCGTAGCGGCTCAGCACGTCGGCCGGACACCCCTCGTCCACGTGCTTCTCGACCTTCAGGTCGGGATAGGTCTGCGGCAGGCCGGCGAGCGAGATCGCCTGCGCCTCTTCGGCGAGGTGATGCAGCGACTCCATGTACGTGGCCGGGTACAGCCCCGGCGAGCGCGGCACCTCCATGGGCTGCCAGGCCGTGACGGCCACCAGCGGCTCGCCCAGCCGGTCGGCCTCGGCGGCGGCGAACGCGATCGCCTTCTCGCTGAGCTCCGACCCGTCGACGCCGACCACGACGCCCGCGCGCTCGCCGTTCTCGGTATCGGGCACGACGACCACGGGACAGTGGGCGCCCGCGCTGATGCGGATGCCGTGCAGCCCTCGCGCAGGACCCCGGCCGCCGACGTGGTAATCGCTGCCGATCACCAGCAGCCCGGCATCCTTCGACGCCTCGATGAGCTTGGCGACCGGGTTGCCGTGGTCCACGCGCGTGGTCACCGGAATGCCGTGATACCGGATGCTGTCCGCCTCGGCCGCGAGATGCTCGGCGGTCTCGGCCTTCATCTCGGTCACCAGCGACGCCTCACCGACGACGCCGACGGCACCGCCGATGATCCGGAACAGCTCCAGCGGCGCCCGCCGGGCGGCGGCGCGGTGCGCCGCCCATTCCACGGCCCGGCGTCCCGCATCCCCGGGAACGACACCGACCAGGATTCTCTCGGTCATCTCGCTCACACTCCTTCGCGCTCGTCCTCGGGATCGACGCTACGGGGCGCGCGGGAGCGGGTTCAGGGCCGAAAGGCCCATCGACCTCGCGAGATCATCCCTCCACGACGAGCAGACCCGCCGCGACGAGGTCGTCGAGGGCGGCGGCCACCGCGTCCTCGGGACGGGACCCCGGCGGCACGCCGTGGGCGTCGACGGCGACGCGGGTGAGCCCGGCGAGCGTCGCGCCGTCCGCGGAGCGCCACAGCGCCGGTGCGATCCCCGCGAGGACCCGCACCGTGCCCCGGCCCCGCTCGTCGGCGCTCAGGACCGCGATGCGATCGGGATCGTGCAGGTCGATGCGGTCCACCCACGGCGCGCGCCGATAGCGGGAACCGGTCGAGGAGCCCGTCGCGGGGGTGGCGGCTGCGGTCGGCGCGGGCTCCCAGGGCACGACCGTCGCCGCGCCCGCCGCCAGCAGCTGATCGATCACCGGCACCAGGTCGCCCGCCTCGCGGTACACCAGGCGCCGCACGCCGCCGACGGCGGTCACGAGCGCGGCGATGAGCCGCAGCGGGGACTCGGTGCGCGACAGGAAGCTCGACTGCCCCACGAGCTCTGCCAGGGCGTCGGCGAGTTCGACGCCCTCCACCAGAGGCGCGCCGACGTGCTCGGGCCGGCGGTCGAGCAGGGCGATGGCCGCGACCCGCAGCGGCGCGTCCGGCAGCGGCACGAGCTCCGCCGACGAGGGCGCGATCTGCCGCTTCGGCTTCGCCGGGTCCTCGATCACCGACAGCGGCTTGCGGTAGGGCCGCACCCCGCCGGACTCGTCGATCGCGACGGTCTCGTCCGACACGTACGAGAACGTCCGGCCCAGCGTGCGCGAGGCCGTCGTCTTCCCCCGGCCGGACGGACCGACCAGCACCACGACATCGCCGGTCGCGCCGGCGAGCCCGGCGGCGTGCAGCATCCACACCCGTCCGTGCGCGGCCTCGATCGCGGCGAGGGTCACCGACTGCGACAGGGACGACAGCACCCGTTCGACCGGGCCGGATGCCGGGCGCACCACGACGTCCGGCGTGGCGCCGGCAGGGCTCACGGCATCCGCCCACGCCTGCCGGACGGCGTCGGCGCCGGGCTCGTCCAGCGCGCCCAGGTCGATGCCCACCCGCACACCGACCGCGTCGACGCACAGGATCTCGGGCACACCCGAAGCCTAGGGCCTGAGGCGCCTCAGCCCAGCACGCGCCGCCCGAACGGCAGTCGCTCACCCACCGCCTGCAGCGCCACGCGCGCCTGGCGGACCCGGTTCTCGCTCTCGCGGACGAACTCACGGGCAACGACCGGATGCAGCCGCACGATGTCGTCGAGGACCGAGACCGGCAGCACCACGGCGTCCACCTCGCTGGTCGCGACCGCCCGCGAGATCGTCTGCGTGCGGCTGAGCGCGGTGATCCCCACGACATCGTCCGGACCGAGCTGGGCGACCTGCACGAACCCGTCGGCCTCGGTCGGGATGCCGAGGACGACCGTGCCCGACAGCAGCACGCGCGCCTCGGCGGGGACCACCCCGGGGACGAGGATCGACTCGCCCGCGCAGTAGCGCTCCAAGCGCGCGTGCGCGGCGAGCGCCTCGGCCTCGGCGGGCTTGAGGCTGAGGGTGGGCGCGACCCGGCGCAGCGCCTGCTGCAGCCGCGCCGGCGTGCGCCAGTCGTCGGTGTCGTCGGCGTCCAGGTGCAGCTCGGCCCGCCGCGCGGCGTACCACAGCCGGGTGAGGAAGGCGTTGCGGACGGCGTCCTCGTCGCCGGGCGTGCGCAGCGGGATCGCCACGGTGTAGGCCGAGCCGGGCAGGGCGGCCGCGGCGGGCTCCGCCTGCGGCGAGACCAGCGGGATGTCGCGGGCGACCTGCACCAGCAGCTCCCGCACGCGGCCCGGCGGGTCGTCGCTGCCGAAGGCCACCTCGATCACCGTCGCATAGGGCTCGGGGCTGCGCGACAGGTTCGTGAAGGCCCCGCCCGCCAGCTCGCCGGTGGGGATCACGAGGGTGCCGTTGCCGGTGTCCAGGTGCACCGCACGCCAGTTGACCTCGACGATCCGGCCCCGGGTGCCGTCCACCTCGAGCCAGTCGCCGAGCTCGAACGGCGCCTCGAACACCAGGAACAGCCCCGACACGATCGACCCGACCGCGTTCTGCAGCGCCAGGCCCACCACGATCGAGGTGACGCCGAGGGCGGCGAAGACGCCCGCGACATCGGCATCCCACACCCACCAGAAGACCGCCGCGATCCCCAGGATGATGAAGACGAAGCGGATCAGGTCGCTGAAGATCGTCGGGAAGCGGTCGCGCCACGACCCCTTCTCGGCGCGGTGGAACACCAGATGGTTCACCGCGTTGATGGTGACCACGATCACGAGCAGCCCGAACACCGTCCAGATCACCCGCGGCCACGTGCCCTCGCCCTGCCACGCACCCGGCTGGCTGATCAGCACGAGCACGCCGGCCACCGGCACCAGGTAGTTGCGGACCATCAGGACGATCGGCGCCGCACGGCTGCCCCGCCGCGCGAGCGCGTTGTGGAACTCCGTCAGGCCGATGAGGGCGACCGGCAGGCCGACCGAGACGATCACCGCGGGCCAGAACCACGGCTGCGCCACGATGCCGTTCACGGCTCACCCCTCCACGACGGGAGCGGGGACCTCGACGCGCCACACCCGCTGCCCGCCGGTCTGCGTCTCGACCTCTCCGGCGGGTACGAGCGAGAACGACTCGGGCAGCCGCTCGGCGACGCGCTGGGTGAGGTAGATGCCGGGTTCGCTCGAGTCGCCCTGCACGCGGAACGCGAGGTTCACGGCATCCCCCCACATGTCGTACACGACGCGTGCCCGCCCGATGAGTCCGCTGGTGACGCGCCCCGAGTCCAGGCCGGCGCGCAGGCGCAGCCCCACCCCCTGCTGAGCCGAGTAGCGCTCGAGGATCGTCTGCAGCTCGACGGCGAAGTCCACCGCGCGGCGGGCGTTGTCCACCCGCGGGGTCGCCAGACCGCAGCTGGCGAGGTACCCCTGCCGCGTCGTGCGCACCCGCTCGACGCCGTGGCGCTCGGCGGCCTCGTCGAACGAGCGGATGAGGTCATTGAGGCGCGCGACCGCCTCTTCGCTCGACATCGTCAGGGCGAGCTCCTCGAACCCGACGATGTCGGCGAAGACGACCGTGACGTCGTCGCTGTCCTGCGTGATCGCGTCGTCGCCGTGCTTGTAGCGGGCGGCCATCCCCTCGGGCATGAACGACAGGATGAGGCGCTCGTTGGCGCGCTCCTGCTCGTCGATGAGGCCGGACTTCACCTGCAGGCTGCGGCTCATGTCGTTGAAGGCGCGCGCGACATCGGCCAGCTCGTCGCTGGAGCCGGCGTCGACCTGAACGCCCTCCTCGCCCGCGGCGATCCGCTGCGCCGCCGTCTTCAGCCGCCGCAGCGGCCGAACGAACACCTGGGCGAGCACGAGCGAGAGCAGGCAGACGAAGATGATCATCGCCGCCGTCGACAGCAGCAGATTGCGCGTGAAGTCGTCGACGGGCACCATCGCCTCGGCCGTCGTCTCCTGCGCGATGATCCCCCAGCCGAGCTCGCCCACGCCCAGCGGGGCATACGCGATGAGGCTCTCGCGGCCCAGGTAGTCACGCCCGACGAGCGTTCCGCTCTCGCCGGCCAGAGCGCGCGTCACGGCATCCCCCGTCACGTTCTGATGCAGCAGCGTGTTCCCCGTCTTCACCCCGAGCGCCGCCTGCGCGGGCGGCAGGCCGGCGGCCACGGCCGCCGCGACGTACGCCTCGGGATCGTCCTGCAGCTGACGCGAGACCGACCGCATCGTGCCGTCGGGGCCGACGAGATAGGTCTCGCCCGTCTCGCCCAGCCCGTTGAGGCGCCACTGGCCGCCGACGGTCATCACCTCGTTGATGCGGTCGATGGGCAGCTCGATGGCCAGCGCCCCCAGCACCTCGCCGCCGTCGGCGATCGGGGTCACCGCCCAGCCGGCAGGCGTGCCGAGGCTCGGGTTGTACGCGGCGAAGTCGGCGACCACCACCTCGCCGACGATGTTGCCGCCCATCACCTGCCGGTACGCCTCGGCGAGGTTGGACAGCCGGTACGGACCCTCGAACAGGTCGGTCCCGAGATCCACCCCCTTGAACGCCGTGTACACGACGTTCCCCCGGGTGTCGATCATGAGGACGTCCTCGAACTCCTGCAGCCGCGTCATAGCGCGGTAGTAGTCGTGGAAGCGCTCATGGGCGGCCGACCACGCGCTGCCGTCGCCGGCGTCGTCGGTCTCGATGGCGTCCTCCCACGTCTCGTGCGGGATGACGTAGTGGTACTGCAGGTAGCGCTGGGCTGCCGAACGCGGCGCGAAGGTCGCACCGTCGACCTCTTCGCCGGTGGCCTCGGCCAGCCGCGCCGCGAACGTGTCGCGGTAATAGGCGTCCACGGCCGCGGTGGCCGCGGCATCCGCCGGTTCGTCCTCGAGCTCGGCGAAACCCGCGGCGAACGCGCGGGCGGCCTGGATGCTCGTCTCGTTGCGGGCGCCCAGGGTCACGGCGTTCTCGATCGTGGCCACCAGCTGCGCCACCTCGCGCGTGCGGTTCTCACGGATCTCGACGAGCTTCTCGTAGGCGATGGCCCGCAGCGCCTCGGTGCCGTTGAGGTACCCGATGACACCGACGACGATGCTCGAGAGCACGCTCACCGACAGCAGCATCATCAGCAGGATGGAATAGATCGACAGCCCCGGACGCACCCTGCCGCGCGGCGTGCCCACCCATTCCGTGGGAGCCGCGTCGATGTGCTGCGCCGTCGTCCCCGACACGATCCCGCCACCCCCGTCCGCGCCCGCGGGGCGCCACAGAAGGACCGGCCCCGAGCCCTCGAGGCTGGCCATACCCTAGCGCCGGGCGTGGCCCCGCGATAGAGGGGCGGCGGCGGGGGGCCGCGGGCGCGGGACGGGTGCTCCGCTAGAACTCGCGGGTCAGCACGCGGTCGCGCTCGGTGGCGACGAAGCCGAGCCGCTCGTACAGCGCATGGGCGCCGGTGGGACTCTCGGTGTCCACGTCGAGGACCGCCTTCTCGAGCCCGGCATCCGTCATCGCCCGCAGCGTGCGCGCGATGACCCGCGGGGCGAGACCCTCGCCGCGGTGATCGCGGACGACCCCGATGAGGTCGATGTAGGAGTTGCTCGCGCCGAGGGCCTGCCAGTCGTCCTCGTTCACCGACGCCAGGCAGAAGGCGACGATCCGGCCGTCGGCGTCCAGCGCGAGCGTCGACAGGTCGGGACGCAGGAACGCGCCGCCGACGAACTGCGCCCAGCGCTCGGGGCTCGAGGGGAGGCTCCCCCAGTGATCCCGGAAAGCGTCGTTGCGCGCCCGGCGCATGTCCTCGGCGCGGTCGGCGGTGTATGCCGCGAACGTGATGCCGTCCGGGTCGGGCAGGTCGGGCACGGGAGCGGTGTTGTCGCGCACCATCGTGGTGAACCACCGGGCAGTGCGAAGGCCCACACGCTCGGCGAGGACGACCGCGCCGTGGTTGCGCTCCCCGGCATACAGCGCGACTTCGCCGGGCACCGAGGAGCCGGACTCGGCCAGCTGCTGCATCGCCCGCGCGTACTGCCAGCGGACGACCTGCTCGCCGATCCCCCGCCGTCGCCACTGAGGGTGGACCGCGCCTTGCAGGTACGCCTTGACCTTCGTCGTGGTGTCGGGATGCCGCATCACCGTGCCGACGGCGACCACCTGCCCGTCGTCGGCCACGGCGAGGATCGTGTCGCGGGCGTGGTCGACGTCGGGAAGCTCGAACGTGTCGGCCACATCCTCGCGCGGGGTCACCCACGTGGGGTGATCGACGCGGTCGGCGGCGGCGAGAACCGCGTGGATCGCGTCCACGTCGTCGCGCGATGCGCCCCGCCACGTGGCGATGCCGGGATGCTGCGGAAGGCGCGGGCCGGTCACCTCGACCCCCGCCGCCGCGAGCCGCTCGGCGAGGGTGGCGGCGGCATCCGTCGTCGGGTCGGCACTCACCCGGCCACCCTACCCGCGCGTTCCCCTCCCCGCGTGCGCCCCTGCCGTGCGCCCCTGTGCGCGTCCCCCGCTCGCGTCACGGATCACGTGATGCTCTCGAGATCACCCGCTATTCGCCGTCCTTTGCGGGTGATCTCGTACCGATCACGTGATCCGTACACAAGAGAGGGCCGGATGCCGGGGGCTCGGGCGCGCGTCAACGACAAGACCCGCACCACGCGGCGGTGGTGCGGGTCTCGGCGAAGATCCCGGCGGCGCTCAGCGCCGCATCCGGATCACTCGGACTTCTTGTCCTCGACAACGGCGTCCTCGGCCGCCGCCTCGGCGGCCGCGCCCTCCTCCTGCGACTCCGCGCCGGCGTCAGCGTCAGTGTCCTCGGCGGGAGCCTCAGCGGTCTCGTCAGCGGCGGTCTCGTCGGCCGGGGTCTCGACGACCTCGTCCTCGGCGGGCGCCTCGGCGGCGGCCTTCTTCGACGAAGAGGACGACGACTTCTTCGGCTTGGCGTTCACCGGCTCGAGCACGAGCTCGATGACGGCCATGGGGGCGTTGTCGCCCTTGCGGTTGCCGACCTTCGTGATGCGGGTGTAGCCGCCATCACGGTCGGCGACCAGCGGAGCGATCTCGGTGAACAGGACGTGCACGACTTCCTTGTCACCGATGACCGACAGCACGCGGCGACGAGCGTGCAGGTCACCGCGCTTGGCGAAGGTGATCAGGCGCTCGGCGAGCGGACGCAGGCGCTTGGCCTTGGTCTCGGTCGTCTTGATCGACTTGTGGGTGAACAGCGCGGCGGCCAGGTTCGCCAGCAGCAGACGCTCGTGTGCGGGACCGCCTCCGAGGCGGGGACCCTTCGTGGGCTTGGGCATTCTCAATTACTCCAGTGGGAAAAGTCGGTCGGGGGGACGAACTGCTCAGACGTTCTCGTCGTCGTAGCCGCCGTAGAAGTGCGCGCCGTCGAACCCGGGAACCGAGTCCTTCAGCGACAGGCCGAGCGAGACGAGCTTGTCGCGCACCTCGTCGACCGACTTCTGACCGAAGTTGCGGATGTTCATGAGCTGGGTCTCGCTCAGGGCGACCAGCTCGGACACGGTGTTGATGCCCTCGCGCTTGAGGCAGTTGTACGAGCGGACCGACAGGTCCAGGTCCTCGATCGGCATCGACAGCTCGTTCGACAGGACGGCCTCGACCGGCGCGGGGCCGATCTCGATACCCTCGGCCTCGACGTTCAGCTCGCGGGCGAGGCCGAACAGCTCGGTCAGGGTGCGACCGGCCGAGGCGACGGCGTCGCGCGGGGCGATCGAGGGCTTGGACTCGACGTCCAGCACGAGCTTGTCGAAGTCGGTGCGCTCTCCGGCACGAGTCGCCTCGACGCGGTAGCTGACCTTGAGGACCGGCGAGTAGATCGAGTCGACCGGGATCTGACCGGCCTCGGCGTACTCGTTGCGGTTCTGGGTCGCCGACACGTAGCCGCGGCCGCGCTCGATGGTGAGCTCGAGCTCGAACTTGGCGGTGTCGTTGAGCGTCGCGATGACGAGGTCGGGGTTGTGCACCTCGACACCGGCGGGCGCCGAGATGTCGGCGGCGGTGACCTCACCGGAGCCGGTCTTGCGCAGGTACGCGGTGATGGGCTCGTCGCGCTCACTCGAAACGACGAGCTGCTTGATGTTGAGGATGATCTCGGTGACATCCTCCTTCACGCCCGGGATGGTGCTGAACTCGTGCAGGACGCCGTCGATGCGGATCGACGTGACAGCCGCGCCGGGGATCGAAGACAGGAGGCTGCGACGCAGCGCGTTGCCGATCGTGTAGCCGAAGCCCGGCTCCAGCGGCTCGACGACGAAGCGGCTGCGGAACTCCCCGATCTTCTCCTCGGTCAGAGTGGGACGCTGTGCGATGAGCACTATGTGTTCCTTTCGATCACGTGCCCGCTATATGACACGTGCGGTGGGTGAGGTGTTGAGTTTTATCCGGGATGCCGGTGCACCGGCATCCGTCACACATACGGGTGGCCGGGCGCCGGGGTGGGAACCCCGGCAGCCCGGCACACGAGATCAGACGCGGCGGCGCTTGGGGGGACGGCAGCCGTTGTGAGCCTGGGGGGTGACGTCCTGGATGGACCCCACCTCGAGGCCGGCGGCGGTCAGCGAGCGGATCGCGGTCTCGCGGCCCGAACCCGGACCCTTCACGAAGACGTCGACCTTCTTCACGCCGTGCTCCTGAGCCTGGCGAGCGGCCGACTCGGCAGCCATACCCGCGGCGTACGGGGTCGACTTGCGCGAGCCCTTGAAGCCGACGCCACCCGAGGACGCCCAGCTGATGACGGCGCCCGAGGGGTCGGTGATCGAGACGATCGTGTTGTTGAACGTCGACTTGATGTGGGCCTGGCCCACGGCGATGTTCTTCTTCTCCTTGCGACGCGGCTTGCGCGCAGCGGTCTTGGCCTGTGCCATGTTCGTGTTCTCCTAAACCAGGGGGCGCCGGACTAGCGCGCCTTCTTCTTGCCGGCGACGGTGCGCTTCGGGCCCTTGCGGGTGCGCGCGTTGGTCTTGGTGCGCTGGCCGCGCACAGGCAGGCCGCGACGGTGGCGCAGGCCCTCGTACGAGCCGATCTCGACCTTGCGGCGGATGTCGGCGGCGACCTCGCGGCGAAGGTCACCCTCCACCTTGTAGGTGCCCTCGATGTGGTCGCGGAGCGCGACGAGCTGGTCGTCGGTGAGGTCCTTGACTCGGATGTTCTCGTCGATCTCGGTCGCAGCCAGGATCTCGTTCGAGCGGGTACGGCCGATGCCGTAGATGTAGGTCAGGGCGATGACCACGCGCTTGTCGCGCGGGATGTCGACGCCGGCGAGACGTGCCATGCGGCTCTCCTAGGAGTGTCGTGGAGGTGTGGAGCAGGATCGGTGCCCGGGCCTCCGCCCGAGGTGTCCCCCTTGCGGGTTCTGATCCTGCCGATGAGGAGTATTCAGTTGTTCGTTCGCGGGGGCTTCGTCTCGGTCGCCTGCGGCGGCCTCGCTCAGCCTTGACGTTCGCGTGTCAACGCGGCTGCGCCGCCTCGACACGACTCACGTCAACCCTGGCGCTGCTTGTGGCGCGGGTTGGACTTGCAGATCACCATGACGCGGCCGTGGCGGCGGATGACCTTGCAGTGGTCGCAGATGGGCTTGACGGAGGGGTTGACCTTCATGATTTCCTGTTTCGCTGTCTTCGCCTGACGGATCAGCCCGCGGCGTTACTTCTCGACCGGTCTCAGCGGTAGCGGTAGACGATGCGGCCGCGGGTCAGGTCGTAGGGCGACAGCTCCACGACCACGCGGTCCTCCGGGATGATGCGGATGTAGTTCTGCCGCATCTTGCCCGAGATCGTGGCGAGAACCTTGTGACCGTTGGTCAGCTCGACGCGGAACATCGCGTTGGGCAGAGCCTCGGACACGACGCCCTCGATCTCGATGACACCGTCTTTCTTCGCCATACGCTCGCTAACACTTGTGCAGACCGGCCGGTCTGCGGTGGATGGGATTGCGGTGCACGGACACGCCGAGAAAGGCGCAAGGCACCAAAGATCAAGAGTACGTGATATCGGATGCCGCGGCAACTCGGGTCCGACTGCTAGCGTCTGCCCAAGATGATGCGCGAACGGGCGAAGGGCCTCTTCCGGGAAGTCAGCGAAGCGCAGCTGTGGGGTGCGGTCGCTGCTACTGCGATGCTCGCTGCCGCGTTGCTTTCGTGGGCAGTGGTCACACCCGGCATGCGAGGGCCGGATGAGCCGAACCACATCGCGACGGCAGTCGAGCTGTTCGAGACGGGCGAGTATCCTCCGCCCGGCACGTCTCCTTTCCCCGTCAGCGTGCGCGCCTCCTACCCGTGGTTCGGCTTTCCCGGTGCGCAGGAGGTCTTCCCCTCAGCCGGTCCGGTCGGAACCCTCCCTGCCGAACCGCCCTCTCTGAGCGAGCTCCGCATCGCGGGCGAAGCGACGGCAGATGCGTCCGTGACGAATCAGATCACGCAGCACCCGCCGCTCTACTACATCCTCCTGGCCGGATCGATTCATGCCCTCTCCCTGGAGGAGACTGCCGTCACGGGTGCCGTGATGATCATGCGTCTGCTCAGCGGCGCGCTCCTGCTCCCCATACCAGCGCTGGTCGGTGCGACGTGTCGCCGGCTGGGGTTGCCGCCCACCGCGCAGCTGGTCGCGATGTTCGTTCCGGCCGCCTGGATCCAGTTCTCGCACATCAACGCCCTCGTGGGCAACGGATCGCTGCTCATCCTCGCCTCGACGGTGTCGCTGGCGCTGATGGTGCGCGTCGCGACGGGGGACATGCGCGTGCGCACGGCTCTGATGCTCGGGGGCGCGCTGGCATGCGCGCTGTGGACGAAGGGCTACGCCCTCGCCCTGCTCCTGCCGGCGCTCCTGGCCTATGCCTGGCGGTGGCGCGCGGACCGCGGACGAATCTGGTTGCCGATGCTGTCGGGGGCTCTCGTGACCTGCCTCGGCCTGATCTGGTACGTCCGAGCGCTGATCTCCCAGGGGACCCTGCAGCCGACCGCGCACCCTGACCGGGTGATCCCCTTCGCCTGGGAACCCCTCGTCCCGTGGCTCGGGCGCTTCGCCCACGATCTCTCCGGGTCGATGTGGATGAATCTCGGGTGGCTCGAGACGCCGGTCCAACCCGCAGCGCTGCACATCGCCGCGAGCCTGGGCGCGATCGCGATCGGGGCCATCGGCGTGTGGCGCCTTCGCCGCAGGCCCGTCGTCGTCATCATCCTGTTGGCGGCGATAGCCCTGACCCTCGCGATCTTCGCCGTGGGCAGC
This sequence comes from Microbacterium aureliae, assembly GCF_054780155.1. Classification (NCBI taxonomy): domain Bacteria; kingdom Bacillati; phylum Actinomycetota; class Actinomycetes; order Micrococcales; family Microbacteriaceae; genus Microbacterium; species Microbacterium aureliae. The sequence continues at coordinate 752,991 of NZ_BAAGWW010000002.1, read as the reverse complement.
GCACGTCACTGGCTGTGGAACGGCACCATCCGCGCAGCGCAGGGCCGCTACCTCCACGGGACGGTCCTCGCGTTCGCCGTGCTGATCGCGGCGGGTCTTCCCCGACGGCGATGGGTCGCGATCGGGGCTCCCGCACTGGCGGCCCTGGCCGTGGTCGCGGGGGTCGTCTTCGGGGTTCGACACTTCTGGCAGGACGCTTCGATCCTGCGAGCGGCCGAGGCGTGGCCCGCAGGCGGCGCCGCACTCGCTGTCGCCGCGGCACTGCTCCTCGGCTCGCTGGCGGCGGGAACCGTCGCGGCGCTGCGCTCTGCGGAAGAGGAGACCGTCGGACCGCTCAGCGCGCCTCCGGACGATGCGCGCGGCGCCCTCGGCGACTGAGTGGATATCAGTCGAACAGCGAGGCGAGGTCCGCCGGCTGCGGCAGGTCGCTGTTGGCGATCGCCTCGCCGTTGACGGCGATGGTCGGGGTCGCGATGCCGGCCTGACCGGGCTGGACCGGGGTCTCCTCGGTCATGTCGGCGACGTAGCCGACGTAGGCGCCGTCGTTGACGCAGCCGCTGACGTCCTCTGCGGTCAAAGACCGGGCGATCTCGATCATCTGCTCGTCGGTGAGGCCGCTCGAGCCCTCTGCCGGCTGGTTCGAGAACAGCGCCTGCATGAAGCCGAGCGCCGCATCGGCATCCGCCTCGGCGACGCAGTACATCGCATTCGCCGCACGCGTGGAGTACTCCGTGCCCTGCGAGTAGCGGTCGAGGATCGAGATGGGGTGGATGCCGAGGGTCGCGGTGCCGTCGTCGACGAGACCCTGGATCGACTCGCCGTACGCCTGCTCGAACTGGTTGCAGACGGGGCACATGAAGTCGATGTAGGTGTCGAGGCGGTTCTCGCCGTCGCCGATCAGGATGGCGCCGGTCTCGGCCTCGATGTTCTCGGCCTGGGGAGCCTCACCCGGCTCGTTCGCGGCGTTGTTGAGCGTCACCACGAGCACGGCCACGAGGGCGAGCGCGACGACGACGCCGATGCTCACCCAGATCGCGAACCAGTTCGTCTTGCGAGCCTGCGCAGTCATCCTCTTCCTTCCGCCGGTTTCGATCAGGCGATCGGGCGCGGGGTCACGCCGAACGCGGCGAGCTCCGCCGCTCCCCCGTCGGGTGCCGTGAGCACCCAGATCCCGTCCTCGTGCACGGCGACGCTGTGCTCCCAGTGGGAGCCCGCGGTGCCGTCCAGGGTCGAGACCGTCCAGTCGTCGTCCTCGACGAACGTCGCCTGGTCGCCGATGACGACCATCGGCTCGATCGCCACAGCCAGTCCCGGCCGGACGTCCGCGCCCCGGTCGGGGATGCGGTAGTTGAAGATCGACGGCGACTCGTGCATCTTGCGTCCGATGCCGTGACCGACATAGTCCTGCAGGATGCCGTAGCCCGCCTCGGGCGCGTGGGCGGCGATGTAGTCCTCGATCGCCGCGCCCACCTCGCCGAGGTGCGACGCCGTGGACAGCGCCGCGATGCCCGCCCACAGCGACCCGCGCGTGACCTCGCTCAGTCGCTCGCGCTCGGCGACGAGCTCGGGCCGCTCCGGATCGGGGACGACGACCGTGAACGCCGAGTCGCCGTTCCACCCCTGATACTCCGCGCCGCAGTCGATCGAGAGGATGTCCCCCGGCTCGAGGGCGCGGTCCCCGGGGATGCCGTGGACGACCTGCTCGTTCACCGACGCGCAGATGGTGTGGCGGTACCCGCGGACGAGCTGGAAGTTCGAGCGCGCGCCGCGCGAGACGATGACAGCGGATGCCGCGGCATCCAGCTCAGCCGTCGTCACGCCCGGCGCGATCAGCGCGCGGACGGCATCCAGCGCGGCCGCGGTGATGAGCCCGGGCTCGACCATCGCCCGCAGCTGGGCGGGGGTCTTGTAGATCGAGCGGCGCAGCACGATCAGGCCGCGGCGGAGCGCACGAACCCGCGCGCCTCGAGCGCCTTCACGATCCGCTCGGTGATCTCGTCGAGCGAGCCGACGCCGTCCACCGCGTCGACGATGCCGCGCTCGCGGTACACGTCGAGGATGGGCGCGGTCTCGCGCTCGTAGATCGCCAGCCGGTTCGCGATGACCTCTTCGGTGTCGTCGGTGCGGCCCTGCTCCTGGGCGCGCAGCGACAGCCGCGAGATCGACTCGTCGCGCGGGACGCTCAGCTCGATGACGGCGTCCAGCGCCTCACCGCGGTCGGCGAGGAAGGCGTCGAGGTCGCGCACCTGGCCGAGGTTGCGCGGGTAGCCGTCGAGCAGGAACCCGCCCGCGGCATCCCCCTCGGACAGCCGCTCGCGCACGACGGCGCTGGTCAGCTCGTCCGGCACCAGGTCGCCGGCCTCGATGATCGCCTTGACCTGCTGGCCGAGGTCCGAGCCCGCCGAGACGGCGGCGCGGAAGACGTCGCCCGTCGAGATGGCGGGGATGCCGAGCGCCTCGGCGATGCGGACGCCCTGCGTGCCCTTGCCCGAGCCCTGCGGCCCGACGATGAGAAGTCGTGCGTGGGTGGTGGTCATCGAAGAAGCCCCTCGTAGTGGCGCTGCTGCAGCTGCGCGTCGATCTGCTTGACCGTCTCGAGACCCACACCGACGATGATGAGGATCGAGGCGCCGCCGAACGGGAAGTTCTGGTTGGCGCCGACGGTGGCCAGGGCGATCAGCGGCAGCAGGGCGATGAGGCCCAGGTAGATCGACCCCGGCAGGGTGATGCGGGTGAGGACGTAGTCCAGGTACTCGGCCGTGGGCCGGCCCGCGCGGATGCCCGGGATGAAGCCGCCGTACTTCTTCATGTTGTCGGCGACGTCGACCGGGTTGAAGGTGATGGCGACGTAGAAGTACGTGAAGCCGACGATCAGCAGGAAGTAGATCGCCATGTACAGCGGGTGGTCGCCCGAGACGAGGTACTGCTGGATCCACGCGACCCACCCGGGCACGCTCTCGCCGGCCTGCGGCTGGTTGAACTGCGCGATGAGGGCGGGGATGTACAGCAGCGACGAGGCGAAGATGACGGGCACGACGCCGGCCATGTTCACCTTGATCGGGATGTAGGTGTTGGTGCCGCCGTAGGTGCGACGGCCGACCATCCGCTTGGCGTACTGCACGGGGATGCGGCGCTGGGACTGCTCGACGAAGACGACGAGGGCGATCACCAGGATGCCGACGGCCAGGACCAGCAGGAAGACCTCGAAGCCGCGCGACTGCCAGATCGCCCACAGCGAGCCGGGGAACGCCGCGGCGATCGAGACGAAGATCAGCAGCGACATGCCGTTGCCGACGCCGCGCTCGGTCACCAGCTCGGCGAACCACATGATGAGGCCGGTGCCGGCGGTCATGGTGATGATCATCAGCAGCTGCGCCCACCACACGTCGTTCGTGAGCAGCTGCTCGCACTCGGGGACGCCGGTGATGCCGAACAGCTGACCGCTGCGGGCCACCGTGACCAGCGTCGTGGACTGCAGCAGCGCCAGCGCGATCGTCAGGTAGCGGGTGTACTGCGTGAGCTTGGCCTGGCCCGCCTGCCCCTCCTTGTAGAGGGTCTCGAAGTGCGGGATGACCACGCGCAGCAGCTGCACGATGATCGTCGCGGTGATGTAGGGCATCACGCCCAGCGCGAAGATCGACAGCTGCAGCAGCGCGCCGCCCGAGAACAGGTTGACCAGAGACAGCAGACCCTCGGTGCCCGCGCTCGCGTTGAGACACGACTGCACGTTGGGGAAGTTCACGAACGGGGCCGGGACGTGGGCGCCGAGTCGGTACAGCGTGATGATGGCAAGGGTGAATGCGATCTTCCGACGAAGGTCGGGCGTACGGAAGACCCGCGCGATGGCGCTGAACAAGAGGATGCCTCCAGATGGGATGCCGGGCGCACGGGGCGCACCGACGTCCAGGGTAACGCAGAGGGGGCCGGAGCAAGCTCCGGCCCCCTCTGGTGCACTACTTGACGGAACCGCCCGCAGCGACGATCTTCTGCTCGGCAGAGCCCGAGACCTTGTCGACGGCCACGTTGAGCTTCACCGAGATGTCTCCGGTGCCGAGCACCTTGACCTTCTCGTTCTTGCGGACGGCACCCTTGGCGACCAGGTCGCTGACGGTGACGTCTCCCCCGCTCGGGTAGAGCTCGGCGAGCTTGTCCAGGTTCACGACCTGGTACTCGACGCGGAACGGGTTCTTGAAGCCGCGGAGCTTGGGGGTGCGCATGTGCAGCGGCATCTGCCCACCCTCGAAGCCGACCTTGACCTGGTAGCGGGCCTTGGTGCCCTTGGTGCCACGGCCGGCGGTCTTGCCCTTCGAGCCCTCACCGCGACCCACGCGGGTCTTGGCGGTGTGGGCGCCGGGGACCGGACGCAGGTGGTGGACCTTCAGCACGCCGGGACGCGAGACCGCGACGTCCTTCTTCTTGGGCTCCGCCTTGGCGGCAGCGGCCTTCTTGGCCGGCGCCTTCTTGGCGGGAGCCTTCTTCTCGACGACCTCTTCGGTCGCCTTCTCGGCCTTGTCAGCCATCAGTCGATCTCCTCAACCTTCACGAGGTGCGCGACGGTCTTGACGTAACCGCGCGTCTGCGCGTCGTCGGGACGGACGACGGAGTCGCCGATCCGCTTCAGACCGAGCGAACGCAGCGTGTCGCGCTGGTTCTGCTTCTCGCTCACCTTGGACTTGACCTGGGTCACCTTCAGACGGGCGGCCATCATGCACCAACCTTCGCTGCTGCGGTGGCGTCGGCCTCCGCGCGCACGAGGCGAGCCGGAGCCACCTGGTCGAACTCGAGACCGCGACGCGCGGCGACGGCACGGGGCTCCTCGAGCTGCTTGAGCGCCTCGACGGTCGCGTGCACGATGTTGATCGTGTTCGACGAGCCGAGCGACTTGGACAGGACGTCGTGGATGCCGGCGCACTCCAGGACGGCGCGGACCGGACCACCGGCGATGACACCGGTACCGGCGGCGGCGGGGCGCAGCAGCACCACGCCGGCGGCGGCCTCACCCTGCACGGGGTGCGGGATGGTCGAGGCCGACCGGGGGACGCGGAAGAAGTTGCGCTTGGCCTCTTCGACACCCTTCGAGATGGCCAGGGGCACCTCGCGGGCCTTGCCGTAGCCGACGCCCACGACGCCGTTGCCGTCGCCCACGACGACGAGCGCCGTGAAGCTGAAGCGACGACCGCCCTTGACGACCTTCGACACGCGGTTGATGGTCACGACGCGCTCGAGGAACTGGCTCTCGTTGCGGTCACGGCCCCCGCGGTCACGGTTGGGGTTGCGCTCGCGACCGCCGCGGCGGGGCTCGCGCTCGCGCTCAGCGGGCGCGGTGGCGGCCTCGGCCGGGGCCTCGGCAGCTGCCTGCTCGGTCACGTTGCTCTCCTTGTTGTCACTCACAGGTTCAGACCTCCCTCGCGGGCGCCGTCGGCGATCGCCGCGACACGGCCGGCGTAGCGGTTGCCGCCACGGTCGAACACGACATCCGAGACCCCGGCGGCCTTGGCGCGCTCCGCGAGGAGCTCGCCGACCTTGCGGGCCTTGGCGGTCTTGTCGGCGTCGGAGGCACGCAGGTCCGTCTCGAGCGTGGACGCCGAGGCCAGCGTGTGGCCCTTGCTGTCGTCGACGATCTGGACGAAGACGTGGCGCGCCGAGCGCGTGACGACCAGGCGCGGACGATCGGTGGTGCCGACGACCTTCTTGCGAAGGCGGGCGTGACGACGCGCGCGCGCGTCGGACTTCGACTTCACGGCCATGGTTACTTACCAGCCTTTCCGGCCTTGCGCCGGACGACCTCGCCGGCGTAGCGCACACCCTTGCCCTTGTACGGCTCGGGCTTGCGGATCTTGCGGATGTTGGCGGCCGCCTCGCCGACGGCCTGCTTGTCGATGCCGCTCACGGTGAGCTTGTTGTTGCCCTCGACCGTGAAGGTGATCCCGGCGGGCGGCTCGACGAGCACGGGGTGCGAGAAGCCGAGGGCGAACTCGACCGAGCTGCCCTTCTGCGCCACGCGGTAACCCGTGCCGACGACCTCGAGGCCCTTGGTGTAGCCCTGGGTGACACCGATGATGTTGTTGTTGATGAGCGTGCGGGTCAGGCCGTGGAGCGACCGCGACTCGCGCTCGTCGTCGGGACGGGTGACGAGCACCTGGCCCTCGTCGACCTTCACCTCGATGGGCTTGGCGACGGTGAGCTGCAGCTCGCCCTTGGGTCCCTTGACGGCGACGTTCTGGCCGGCGACCTCGACGGTCACGCCGGCGGGGATGTCGATGGGAAGACGTCCGATACGCGACATGTCAGATCACCACACGTAGGCGAGGACTTCCCCACCCACGCCCTTCTGCTCGGCCTGGCGGTCGGTGAGAAGACCGGAGGAGGTGGACAGGATCGCGACACCGAGGCCACCGAGGACGGTGGGGATCTCGGTCGACTTCGCGTAGACGCGCAGACCGGGCTTCGACACGCGCTTGATGCCGGCGATCGACCGCTCGCGGTTCGGGCCGTACTTCAGCGTGAGGGTCAGCGTCTGGCCGACGCGGGCGTCCGAGACGGCCCAGTCGGAGATGTAGCCCTCCTGCTTCAGGATGTCGGCGATGTGGGTCTTGAGCTTGGAGCTCGGCAGCGACACGGAGTCGTGGTGCGCCGAATTCGCGTTGCGCAGACGGGTCAGCATGTCTGCGACCGGGTCTGTCATTGTCATGATGTGTTTCCTTCGTTCACCAGGTTTCGTACGCCGTTACACGACGGCCGACCTGTGGTGGGATGGCGCTCCGCGCCGCGAGGATGCGGAGCGCCGGGGTGATGTTACGCCTGGGCGTCCTCGGTGCGGAACGGGAACCCGAGGTGGCGCAGCAGGGCGCGGCCCTCGGCATCCGTCGACGCCGACGTCACGATGGTGATGTCGAAGCCGCGCACGCGATCGATCTTGTCCTGGTTGATTTCGTGGAAGACCGACTGCTCCTGCAGGCCGAACGTGTAGTTGCCGTGCCCGTCGAACTGCTTCGGCGAAAGACCGCGGAAGTCGCGGATGCGCGGCAGCGCCAGGTTGACCAGGCGGTCGATGAACTCCCACGCGCGGTCGCCGCGGAGGGTGACGTGCGCGCCGATGGCCTGACCCTCGCGCAGCTTGAACTGCGCGATGGACTTGCGGGCCTTGGTGACGACCGGCTTCTGACCGGTGATCTTGGTGAGGTCGTCGACCGCGCCATCGATAACCTTGCTGTCGCGAGCTGCCTCGCCGACACCGGTGTTCACCACGACCTTGACCAGTCCGGGGGTCTGCATGACGTTGGCGTAGCCGAACTCGTCCTGCAGGGCCTTCTTGATCTCGCCGTTGTACTTCTGCTTCAGGCGGGGCTGGGTCTTGCCAGCCTCCGCGGCAGTTGCCGTGCTCATGCTCAGAGGTCCTTGCCGCTCTTCTTCGCGTAGCGCACGCGGACGGTGCGCTTCACGCCGTCCTTCGTCTGCTCCTCGACGCGGTGGCCGACACGGGTCGGCTTCTTGCTCGAGGGGTCGACGAGTGCGACGTTCGAGATGTGGATCGGGGCTTCGAAGGTCTCGATGCCGCCGGTCTTGGTGCCGCGCTGGGTCTGGCCCACGCGGTTGTGCTTGGTGACGTAGTTCACGCCTTCGACGATGACGCGGTTCTGCTCGACGAGGACCTCGAGGACCTTGCCCTGCTTGCCGCGGTCACCGCCGCGCTCGGGCTTGGCGCCCGAGATGACCTGAACCAGGTCACCCTTCTTGATCTTCGCCATGATCAGATGACCTCCGGGGCGAGCGAGACGATCTTCATGAACTTCTTGTCGCGAAGCTCACGGCCGACCGGCCCGAAGATGCGGGTGCCGCGGGGCTCCCCGTCGTTCTTCAGGATGACGGCGGCGTTCTCGTCGAACTTGATGTAGGAACCGTCGGGACGACGGGTCTGCTTGACGGTGCGGACGACGACGGCCTTGACCACGTCGCCCTTCTTGACGTTGCCGCCCGGGATCGCGTCCTTGACCGTGGCGACGATGACGTCGCCCAGGCCCGCGTAGCGCCGGTTCGAGCCGCCGAGCACACGAATGGTGAGCAGCTCCTTGGCGCCGGTGTTGTCGGCGACCTTGAGGCGGGACTCGTTCTGGATCACTTGGCCTTCTCCAGGATCTCGACCAGGCGCCAGCGCTTGGTGGCGCTCAGCGGACGGGTCTCGTTGATGAGGACGAGGTCGCCGATGCCGGCGGTGTTGCCCTCGTCGTGCGCCTTGACCTTCGACGTGCGACGGATGACCTTGCCGTAGAGCGGGTGCTTCACGCGGTCCTCGACCTCGACGACGATCGTCTTGTCCATCTTGTCGCTGACGACGTAGCCTCGGCGGGCCTTGCGGTACCCGCGGGCCTCAGCGTCACGCACGTCGTGCTCGGCCGACTCGTGACCCGGAACGACGGTCTCGTCGGTCTTCTTGGTAGCCATCACTCAGCCTCTTCCTTGGCGGCGTCGTCAGCGGCATCCGCCTTCTTCGCCTTGGTCTTCTTGGCCTTCGTCGCCGTCTCGACGGGTGCGGGCGTGGCACGGATGCCGAGCTCGCGCTCCCGGATGACGGTGTAGAGCCGCGCGATGTCGCGCTTGACCGCACGGATGCGGCCGTGGCTCTCGAGCTGGCCGGTGGCCGACTGGAAGCGCAGATTGAACAGCTCTTCCTTGGCCTTGCGCAGCTCCTCGACGAGGCGCTGGTCTTCGAACGTGTCGAGCTCGCTGGGTGCGAGCGTCTTGGTGCCGATCGCCATTACGCGTCGCCCTCCTCGCGCTTGATGATGCGTGCCTTCAGAGGCAGCTTGTGAATGGCACGGGTCAGGGCCTCACGAGCGAGTTCCTCGTTGACACCGGCGACCTCGAAGAGGACGCGACCCGGCTTGACGTTGGCGACCCACCACTCGGGCGAGCCCTTACCCGAACCCATGCGGGTCTCGGCGGGCTTCTTGGTGAGCGGTCGGTCGGGGTAGATGTTGATCCACACCTTGCCGCCACGCTTGATGTGACGCGTCATCGCGATACGAGCGGACTCGATCTGACGGTTGGTCACGTAAGCGGGGGTGAGTGCCTGGATGCCGAACTCGCCGAAGGAGACCTTCGTGCCGCCGGTGGCCTGGCCGTCACGCTTGGGGTGGTGCTGCTTGCGGTACTTGACCTTGCGGGGGATAAGCATCAGGCCGACGCTCCTTCTGCCACGGGGGCCTCGTTGCGGGGTCCGCGACGACGGTCGCCGCCGCGGTCGTCACGACCACGGGACTTGGGCGCGTTCGCCTGCTCGCGAGCCAGCTCCTTGTTGGTGAGGTCGCCCTTGTAGATCCAGACCTTCACGCCGATGCGGCCGAAGGTGGTCTTGGCCTCGTAGAAGCCGTAGTCGATGTTCGCGCGCAGCGTGTGCAGCGGAACACGGCCCTCACGGTAGAACTCCGACCGGCTCATCTCGGCGCCGCCGAGACGACCGGACACCTGGACGCGGACGCCCTTGGCGCCGGCGCGCTGGGCGCCCTGCAGACCCTTGCGCATCGCGCGGCGGAAGGCCACACGAGCCGAGAGCTGCTCGGCGATGCCCTGGGCGACGAGCTGAGCGTCGGCCTCGGGGTTCTTCACCTCGAGGATGTTCAGCTGGATCTGCTTGCCGGTCAGCTTCTCGAGGTCGGCGCGGATGCGCTCGGCCTCGGCGCCGCGGCGGCCGATCACGATGCCCGGGCGGGCGGTGTGGATGTCGACGCGGACGCGGTCACGCGTGCGCTCGATCTCGATGTTGCTGACGCCGGCGCGGTCCAGCGACGTGGTCAGCAGGCGACGGATCTTGATGTCCTCGGCCACGTAGTCGGCGTAACGCTGCCCGGGCTTGGTCGAGTCCGAGAACCAGCGCGACACGTGGTCCGTGGTGATGCCGAGGCGGAAGCCGTACGGGTTGACTTTCTGGCCCATTACTTGCTCGCCTTCTTGGTCTTGGCAGCCGGCGCCGACTCGGCGACCTCGGGGGTCGACAGCACGACGGTGATGTGGCTGGTGCGCTTCTTGATCTGGAAAGCACGACCCTGCGCGCGGGGCTGGAAACGCTTCAGCGTCGTGCCCTCGTCGACGTACGCGTTCTTCACGTACAGGTCCTGCTCGGCCAGGTACTCGCCGGCGGCATCGGCCTTCACGCGAGCGTTCGCGATCGCCGAGGCGACGAGCTTGTAGATCGGCTCGCTCGCGCTCTGCTGCGCGAACTTGAGGATGGCCAGGGCCTCCTCGGCCTGCTTGCCCTTGATGAGCGCGACGACACGACGAGCCTTCTGAGGGGTCACGCGGATGTGTCGCACGCGTGCGATGGACTCCACCATTTCTCTCTCCTCTTGCGTCCCCGCGTCAGCGGCGACGGCCCTTCTTGTCGTCCTTCACGTGGCCGCGGAAGGTGCGGGTGGGCGCGAACTCGCCCAGCTTGTGGCCGACCATGGTCTCGGTCACGAACACGGGGATGTGCTTGCGACCGTCGTGCACGGCGATCGTGTGGCCGAGCATGGCCGGCACGATCATCGAGCGACGCGACCAGGTCTTGATGACGTTCTTGGATCCCGCCTCGTTCTGGACGACGACCTTGCGAAGCAGGTGTTCGTCGACGAAGGGGCCCTTCTTGAGACTGCGTGGCATCTTCCTCTGCTCCTACTTGCGCTTCTTGCCGGCGGTGCGACGGCGGACGATGTACTTGTCGCTTTCCTTGTTCGCGTGACGGGTGCGGCCTTCGGCCTGGCCCCACGGCGAAACAGGGTGACGACCACCGGAGGTCTTGCCCTCACCACCACCGTGCGGGTGGTCGACGGGGTTCATCGCGACACCACGGACGGTCGGGCGGACGCCCTTCCAGCGCTTGCGGCCGGCCTTGCCCCAGTTGATGTTCGACTGCTCGGCGTTGCCGACCTCGCCGATGGTGGCGCGGCAGCGCGCGTCGACGTTGCGGATCTCGCCCGAGGGCAGACGCAGCTGGGCGTAGGGGCCGTCCTTGGCGACGAGGCGAACCGACGCGCCGGCCGAGCGGGCCAGCTTGGCGCCGCCGCCGGGGCGGAGCTCGATCGCGTGGATGACGGTACCGGTGGGGATGTTGCGCAGCGGCAGGTTGTTGCCGGGCTTGATGTCGGCGCCGGCACCCGACTCGACGATGTCGCCCTGCTGCAGCTTGTTCGGGGCGAGGATGTAGCGCTTCTCGCCGTCGACGTAGTGCAGCAGCGCGATGCGCGCGGTGCGGTTGGGGTCGTACTCGATGTGCGCGACCTTGGCGTCGATGCCGTCCTTGTCGTTGCGACGGAAGTCGATCAGACGGTACTGACGCTTGTGACCGCCACCGATGTGACGAGTGGTGATGCGGCCCTGGTTGTTGCGGCCACCGGTCTTCGACAGCGGGCGGAGGAGCGACTTCTCAGGCGTCGATCGGGTGATCTCGGCGAAGTCGGCCACCGACGAGCCGCGGCGACCCGGGGTCGTGGGCTTGTACTTGCGAATAGCCATATCTCTAGTCCTCTATCCCGACCGTCAGCCGACTGCCGTGAAGATGTCGATGGTGCCCGACTTCAGGGTCACGATGGCGCGCTTGGTGTCCTTGCGCTTGCCGGTGCCGAAGCGGGTGCGACGGGCCTTGCCGGCGCGGTTGAGCGTGTTGACCGCGGCCACCTTGACGCCGAAGATCTTCTCGATCGCGAGCTTGATCTCGGTCTTCGAGGCACGGGGGTCCACGAGGAACGTGTACTTGCCCTCGTCGATGAGCCCGTAGCTCTTCTCCGAGACGACCGGCTTCAGGATGATGTCGCGCGGGTCCTTGTTCACGGCGGTCATGCCGAGACCTCCTCGGTGGCCGTCTTGGAGGCGACGAAAGCCTCGTAGGCGGCCTTGGTGAAGACGATGTCGTCCGAGACGAGCACGTCGTAGGCGTTCAGCTGGTCGAAGGTCAGCACGTGGACGTACGACAGGTTGCGCACGCTCAGGATGCTGAGCTCGTCGTCGCGGTCGATGACGACCAGGACGTTCTTGAGGGCGCCCAGACCGGCGAAGACCGCAGCGGCGGCCTTGGTCGAGGGCGAGCCGTCGATGCCGAACGACTCCACCACGTGGAGGCGCTCGCCGCGGGCGCGGTCGCTGAGCGAGCCGAGGAGGGCCGCCGCGATCATCTTCTTGGGGGTGCGCTGCGCGTAGTCGCGCGGCTTCGGCCCGTGCACGATGCCACCGCCGGTCATGTGAGGCGCGCGGATCGAACCCTGTCGGGCGTTACCGGTGCCCTTCTGCTTGAAGGGCTTGCGGCCGGCGCCCGAGACCTCACCGCGACGCTTGGTCGAGTGGGTGCCCTGGCGAGCCGCGGCGCGCTGCGCCACGACGACCTGGTGGATGAGCGGGATGTTCGTCTTGACGTCGAACAGCGCGGCGGGCAGCTCCACGGAGCCGGCCTTCTTGCCGTCTGCCTTCACGACGTCGAGCGCGAGAGTCGAGTCAGCCATGATCAGGCACCCTTCACTGCGTTGCGGACGTAGACGATGCGGCCGCGCGCGCCGGGGACGGCGCCCTTGACGAGCAGCAGACCCTTCTCGGCGTCGACGGCGTGCACCGTGAGGTTGAGGACGGTCACGCGCTCGCCACCCATACGGCCGGCCATGCGCATGCCCTTGAAGACGCGGCTCGGGGTCGACGACGCGCCGATCGAGCCGGGCTTGCGGTGGTTGCGGTGAGCACCGTGCGAAGCCGAGACGCCCTTGAAGTTGTGGCGCTTCATGACACCCGCGGTGCCCTTGCCCTTGCTGGTGCCGACGACGTCGACCAGCTGGCCGGCCTCGAAGGTGCCGTCCACGGTGAGCTCCTGACCGAGTGAGTAGTCAGCGGCGTCCGCGGTGCGGATCTCGGTGAGGTGGCGGCGGGGGGTCACGCCGGCGGCCTCGAAGTGGGCCGACTGCGGCTTGTTGACCTTGCGGGGGTCGATCTGGCCGTAGGCGATCTGAACGGCCTTGTAGCCGTCCTTCTCGGGGGTGCGCACCTGCGTGACGACGTTCGGCGCGATCTCGATGACGGTGACGGGGACGAGCTTGCCGCTTTCGTCCCAGACCTGGGTCATGCCGAGCTTGGTGCCCAGCAGGCCCTTGGAAACCTTGGAGTTGATGTCAGCCATGTCGAACCTCAGAGCTTGATCTCGATGTTGACGTCGGCCGGCAGGTCAAGGCGCATCAGCGAGTCGACGGCCTTGGGCGTCGGATCGATGATGTCGATCAGACGCTTGTGGGTGCGCATCTCGAAGTGCTCGCGGCTGTCCTTGTACTTGTGGGGCGACCGGATGACGCACACGACGTTCTTCTCGGTCGGAAGGGGCACGGGGCCCACGACGGTCGCGCCCGCACGGGTCACGGTGTCGACGATCTTGCGCGCCGACGAGTCCAGGCCGGCGTGGTCGTACGACTTCAGGCGAATGCGGATCTTCTGTCCCGCCATTGTCTGCTCACTCTCTTTCTCGCGTCTTACCTCCCGGGGTCCCCGGGGGCATCGGACGCACGATGACGCTCTCGCGCCATGGCACTTCCGCCGGCAGCTGCCGGCGGTGCTGCACCGCTGTTCTGCTGTCAAACCGGTAATCCCCGGCTCCGGCCGCCCCGCACGCGCACGTGCGAATCCCGCGAAACGGGATGGGGTTGTCGGATGTATGTCGTTCTGCTGCCCGCGGCCTAGGACCCTGCGCTCGAGGCGCCGCCTATGCACTGCCCTGGCAGTGATCCTGAGCACGCCGAAAGGCGCGTCGGAGTGTGGAACTGGACTAGTCTACGTGCCGTCCGGGCGTGCCGCAAACCCGGGCGTGTCGCGATGCCGGTGATGCGGCTACTTCTCAGCAAGACGGCCCCGGGGCGTCCCCCGGGGCCGTGGTCGAACGACGAGGACTACTCGTTGCCGATGGAGCGGTCGATGCTGTCGCGCACGCCGTCGACGTGGGCGTCGATGGAATCCGGCGCGATCTTCTTGACGAACTCGGCCGCGGCGTCGAGTGCCTTGTCGCTGACCTCTTCGGCCTGCTCCGACTTCAGCGTCTGCTCGATCTGGTCCTTGTTCTTCTCGAGGAAGTCCTTGCCCTGGTTGACGAGGTCGTCGATGCCCATGTGATCCCCTTCCGATCGGCGCCCGGCGCGCACTGAGCATCATTGTTCCGCGCGCCCGACGGTGACACAATGGCAGGGTCGCTCGGGCCTTCCGCTGACTGGGGATGCGGATCGCGGGCTCTGCCCGCCTCGCCTGGGCGACCGAGGGGGGAAACGTGGTATCCAATCTCGTCGGTGCGGCTGGGGGTCCGCCCGATGCGTCCATCGATCGCCTGCGCGCTCTGGGCAGGCGGCATCTCACGGCGGTGCCGAGCGCCGCGGCGGACTGGCGCGCCCGTTATGCGCGCCTGCTGTGGATGAGCGATCTCGTCGTGCTGATCGCCGTGGTCTACGGCGCGCAGATCGCGTGGTTCGGCCTGGGCAACGCTCAGGTGTCGATCCGCGAGGACTCGCGCCTGAGCACGGTGTCCTACTGGATGTTCTCCACGGCGCTCGTCGGCCTGTGGATGTGGTCGCTGAGCCTCGCCGATTCCCGCAGCGACCGTGCCATCGGCACCGGAGCCAGCGAGTACGTCCGCATCATCTCGGTGAGCACCCGGCTGTTCGGCTTCATCGCGATCTTCGCCTTCCTGCTGCGCGTGGACGTCGCGCGGGGGTATCTGCTCATCTCCCTTCCGCTGGGGATGCTGGTGCTGCTGCTCGAGCGCTGGCTGTGGCGCCAGTGGCTGGTGCGCCGCCGCGCGCGCGGCGAGTACAGCGCGCGCGTCGTCCTGGTGGGATCGGACCGCTCGATCGCCCAGATCGGCGCGGCGCTGCAGCGGACCCCGAGCGCGGGGTACCGCGTGGTCGGCGCGTGCATCCCCGGCGGGCGGGCGGGCGGCGAGATCGCCGGCACCGGCATCCCGGTGCTGGGAGACGTCGCGTGCGTCTCGGCGGCGATGACCTCGGTGAACGCCGACACCGTCGCGGTGACGAGCACCGACGAGCTGCCGCCCTCGAGCGTCAAGCGCATGGCGTGGGAGCTGGAGACCGGCCGGCAGCACCTCGTGCTGGCGCCGAGCATCGTCGACGTGGTGGGTCCCCGCATCGGGACCCGGCCGGTCGCGGGCCTTCCCCTCATCCACGTCGAGACACCGCGCTACAGCAAGGGCCAGCGAACGGCGAAGCGCACGATGGACATCGTCCTCGCCTCGATCGGCGTCACGTTGCTGGCGCCCGTCATGGCGGTGATCGCGCTCGCGATCCGCGCGCGCACCGGCGGCCCCGCCCTGTTCATGCAGACGCGCGTCGGCCTGGACGGCGAAGAGTTCCGGATGCTGAAGTTCTGCACGATGGTGCCCGACGCCGAGAACCTGCTCACCGGGCTCGAAAACCGCCAGGACGCCGGCAACGAAGTGCTGTTCAAGATGCTCGACGATCCGCGCGTGACCCGCATCGGCCGGTTCCTGCGGCGCTACAGCCTGGACGAGCTGCCGCAGTTGTTCAACGTCCTCGAGGGGACGATGTCGATGGTAGGCCCGCGGCCGTCCCTCCCGCGCGAGGTGAGCCGGTACGCCGACCATGTCCACCGGCGGTTCATGGTCAAGCCGGGCATCACCGGCTTGTGGCAGGTGAGCGGCCGGTCGAGCCTGTCGTGGGAGGAGTCCGTGCGGCTGGACCTGTCGTACGTCGAGAACTGGTCGCTCATCGGCGACGCCGTCATCGTCTTCAAGACGGCCCGCGCGGCGCTTCTGCCCGGACGCACCGCCGCCTGAGCGCCGCCCGCCGGGACGACCCTCAACCGCGGTCCGGCGAACCGGACCGCGGCCGAGGGGGTCGTTCAGGCAGCGAGTGCGCGCACGCCCGCGTAGAGCTCCACCCACGCCCGGATCTTCTCGATGAAGACCGACGTGTCGAACTGACGCGCGCGGGCGACGCAGTCCTCGGGGCGGACCTCGAGCGCACGGCTGACGGCGTTTCGCAGCTCGTCGGGGTGCCACGTGTAGACGTGGACACCCGTGCGGCCGTTCAGCACGGTCTCGGCGGCGCCGCCGACGCCGTTGGCGATGACCGGCGTCCCCGAGGCCATCGCCTCGACCGGCACGATCCCGAAGTCCTCGACGGGTGCGAACACCAGCGCCGACGCCCGGCGGTACAGCGCGCGCAGCAGCGGAGAGGATGGCGTCCGCAGCACGCTCACCCGCACCCCGGACGAGTCCGCGTAGGCGCGCAGGTGCTTCTCTTCGGGCCCGGTGCCGGCGATGACGACCGGCAGTCCCGAGGCCGCCCCGGCATCCACGACCGCCTCGAGCCGCTTGTACGGCACGAAGCGCGAGACGCCGAGCAGGAACTCGCTCGGCAGGGCGTCGAGAGTCCGCTGGTCGGCCTGACCGAGCACCGGCGACGTCATGAAGCGCGCCACGTCGATGGGCGGGTGGATCACGTCGGCCTCGCGGCCCCACGTGTCGGCGATGCGCTCGGCGATGTAGGCGCTGTTGGCGACGATCGCCGTCGCCTCGGCCGCGCGCTGGCGGTCCAGCAGCTTCAGCACGCCCGATGCGGCCCTGGCCACGACGTTGTCGCCGCGGTGGTCCAGCTCGGGCACCCAGATGTAGCGCGCGGGCGTGTGTGCGTACACGAGCTTCGGAGCATCGTGGGCGCGGCCGCCGAACCGGGCGTGGTGGGCGAACACGTGGCTGCTGCACAGCACCCAGTCCGCGTTGCTGGCCGGCAGCTTCCGCCACATCGCAGGCATCAGCGGCAGCGCAGCGGCCTTGCTGTGGCGCAGCGGCGAGCGCGCGAGCGCGCTCTCGGCGACGTCCGTGAACCGGCCGGCGCTGTCATTCCACAGGCAGAAGCGCTCGGCATCCGGGAAAGTCTCGATGAGCGCGTCGAAGACGTTCTCCACTCCCCCGTGCGGCTCGAGCCACTCGTTGACGATCACGCCGCTCATGGCCGCGCGCCGCTTCTGCGCGTACGCGCGCCGTCCCCAAATACCGATACCCCAGACATCAGCCCCCCAGAGGCTCTTTCCCAGTTCGCCTGTCACGACGGTCCATCGGGTCGGTCCGTCGTGCCCAGTACAGGCACTCTCATGGTAGCCACGCCGGGCGTGTCGCGGCCAGGGGCGGCGACGAAATCTTGCGCAGATCTTGCGGTCGGCTCACCCGGTGAAGGTGCCGACCACCTCGCCGCACGATTCCGCGATGCTCACCGGGGTGTCGGTGACCGTCGGCGTGTACCGCAGCGAGATCGCGCCGAGATCCTGCTCGGGCAGCGCGCTGGTGAAGGACACCGTGCGCGTCTGCCCCCGGTCGACGAGGACGGTCACGCTCTCGGCCGCCCGTCCGGCCTCTTCGCCGCTCCGCGCCAGCGCGTCGACGGCTCCGCCGGGGACGTCGATTCGATCGACCGACGCCCCGACGGGGGCGACGTAGACGACGTCGAGCATCATGGTCGTCTTGGCCCCGCCGTAGGTGGGCGAGCGCCGCGCGAGCATGTGGAACGTCAGGTCGTCGCGCGACAGCCGGTTGGCCAGGGTGTACGTCGTCGTCACGGTGCGCTCGGCGGGGTCGCAGGTCACCGCGATCGAAGTGTCCAGGTAGTACTCGAGCTTGCCCACCGCGGAGTCGTTGAGGAAGACGCCGAGCTGGGTCGACTGGTCGTTGTCGATCGCGAACCCGCCGTCGATGCCGAGCTCGACGGCCACCTTCTGCTCGCCCTCGCGCGGGAACCATGCGTACACGCGCTGCTCCCCCACAGAGGTGCGCAGGACCTCGATCATCTGCAGAGGGTCCCAGCGCCCCTTCACCAGGGTGTCGAACACGGCGGCCGAGGCCGCCGCGAAGAACGCGTCGGCCGGGGCCTGATCCCCCGGGAAGCGCAGATAGGTCTCTTCGAGCAGCACCCGCACGACGTTGTCGGACGTGATCCGGATGCCGTCGACGTCCACAGGACCGGCGATGGCCAGCATGTGCGAGAGGGCGACGGGATCCAGCGACAGCACGCCGTCGATCTTGCGGCCCGTCTCGGCGAGGATCCCCTCGAACAGCCGCGCGGCGGTCGGGAAGCTCGGGGTCTTCGTGTAGTTCTGCGAGTACCGGGTCCACTCGTCGTCGTACAGCGCCGCCTGCTCGGCGGGTACGTCGACGAACTGCCGGCCGGTGAGCCCGGGAGCGGCGAAGGTCGTGGAACTGGCCTGCCCCTCGAGGCGAATGCGTCCCTGGTCGACGCGGATGAGGACGGATGCCGCGGGGTTGCCGCCCGTGGCGCGGATCTCGGCGTTGTTCTGGAACATGACGAAGTAGGTGCGCGGCTCGTCCTCGCCCATGATCGTCAGCGCGGTGGGCAGGACCTTCGTCGCGGTGCGGACGAGGGGTGCCGTCTCGTCGATCACCTCGACGATCTGCCCGACCGCCTCGTCCACGACGGGGAGCAGGGCGTCGCGGTCGATGCGCTCGACCCGCTGCTCGGCCGACGCGAACGCCTCGTCGATCTGCGGCAGCACGGCGAGCACCTGACGGAACGGCTCCAGATCGAACCCGCCGTCGGCGAACCGGATGCGGTCGATGTCCACGGCCCCGAGCACCTCGAAGCTCGCGGGCAGGGCGTCCCGGACGAGGATGTGGGTGGCCTCGGTGGCGCCGCGGACGGCGGCGACATTCGGGCCGACCCCGGGCACCCAGGATGCGAACTCCCACAGCGGGCCCTGCACGGTCTCGTCGGCGCGGGAGGTGTGGGAGAGGATGCTTGCCGCGGCCGTGTCGAACCGGGCGGTGTCCCCCTCGCGGACCAGCGCGGGGACGGAGCTCAGCTCGGATCTCGCGGCCTGCAGGTCGTCGCGCACCTCGAGCGCCTGGCCCGCCAGAGCGGCCCCGGCCACCGCGAGACCCCCGAACAAGAGGAGCAGCACGCCCAGGATGCCCAGCACCCACGGCCAGCGTCGACGCCGGCGTCGACGGGGCGGCGCCTCGAGGTCGTCCAGCGAGTCGGGCACGCTCGCATCCTACTGACGGCCCATGGATACCGGCAGGGGCCGTCGCGGCGCACCCCGGCGCCCGGTATACCGCCTGGTACCCTCGAACACGACATCGGCGGCGATGGCGGCTCGCGAATCCGCCGGCACGTGCCACATCGCAGCTCGATGCGCCGACGTGGGGGTGGAAGAATGGCGATCGACGAGCGGCCGGCGACCGCGCAACGGCCGGCTGGCGTGCCCGTGACCACGTCGTCCTACGGCTTCAGCTCACCGGCTGCGCGCGTGCGACGCTGGCAGCGCCTGTTCGCGACGCTCCTCGCGATCACCGACACCCTCGTCATCACCGTCGCCGTCTTCGGCGCCCAGTTCGTGCGATTCGGCTTCGGCGGTCAGCAGCTGCAGATCCCGGGACTGCGCGAGAACGACGTCGCCGTGGCCTACTTCCTCGTCTCGGTCGTCCTCGTCGTCGCGTGGGCGGCTTCGCTGCACCTGTTCGGCACGCGCGACTACCGGATCGTCGGCACGGGCATGCTCGAGTACAAGCGGGTTTCGAACGCGACCTTCGCCTCGTTCGGGCTTTTCGCGATCATCGCCTTCGCCCTCCAGGTGCAGATCGGCCGCGCCTATCTGCTGATCGCCCTGCCGCTGGGGTGGGTCCTGCTGCTGACGAGCCGTTGGCTCTGGCGCCGATGGCTCATCGGCCGCCGGCGACTCGGACGCCTGCTGAGCCATGCCGTGCTCGTCGGCGATCGATCGAGCTCCCTCCACGTGGCCGCGCAGATCCGCCAGGATCCCGGCTGCGGCCTGCAGATCGTCGGCGCCGTCACCGAACACGGCAGCACCCAGCGGTCCTTGACCGAGGACATCCCGGTCCTCGGCGACTGGGACCACGTCATCGACCATGTCGACCGCGTCCGCGCCGACACCGTCATCATCACCGGGAACCACACGCTCGAGCCCCGCCAGCTGCGCGAACTCGGCTGGGCCCTGGAGGAGCGTCGCGCGAATCTCATCGTCGCCCCCGCTCTCACCGACGTCGCCGGCCCCCGCATCCACTCGACGCCCGTCGCGGGTCTGCCCCTCATCCACGTGTCCTACCCGGAGTTCACGGGCGTCAAGCTCGCGCTCAAGCGGGCCTTGGACATCGTGATCGCCGCGGCCGCGCTCATCGTGCTGTCGCCCGTCCTGCTGGGCATCGCGGTCGCCATCCGCGCGACGAGTCCCGGACCGGCGCTGTTCCGGCAGGAGCGCGTGGGTCTGCGAGGGACGCCCTTCCGCATGCTGAAGTTCCGGACGATGGTGGCGGATGCCGAGAACCGGCTGTCCTCGCTGCTGGATGCCTCGGAGGGCAACGGAGTGCTCTTCAAGATGCGCAACGACCCGCGCATCACCCCCGTGGGCCGCTTCCTGCGCCGCTACAGCATCGACGAGTTCCCCCAGCTGTGGAACGTGGTCCGCGGCGACATGTCGCTCGTCGGCCCCCGCCCGCCGCTCGCCAGCGAGGTGGCCACCTACGAGGAGTGGGCCCACCGGCGCCTGCTGGTCAAGCCCGGGATCACGGGTCTGTGGCAGGTGAGCGGGCGGAGCGATCTGTCCTGGGAAGACAGCATCCGCCTGGATCTCTACTACGTCGAGAACTGGTCCATCACGGCCGATCTCGTGATCCTGTGGCGGACCGTGCGCGCCGTTCTGGCGAAGAAGGGCGCGTACTGACGCCGCCCGCACCGCGTTCCCGCCTATCCCGAAGGAAGCTATGTTCGAGATCCTCACCGTCTGCACCGGGAACATCTGCCGGTCCCCGCTCGCCGAGAGCCTGCTGCGCACGCGGCTGGCCGCGTACGATCCCCAGGTCCACAGCGCCGGGACCATGGGACTGGATGCCGCACCGATGACTCCCGAGGCGGTGCGGCTGGCCGTCGGCCTCGGAGTCGCCCAGGACCTGGCCGACCAGCACCGCTCGCGGTACCTGACCGAGGCCGAGCTTCGCTCGCCGGACCTCATCCTCGCGATGAGCCGTGAACACCGCCGACGCGTCGTGGAACTCGCCCCCGCCCGGCTGCGCTCGACCTTCACCGTCCGGGAGTTCGCCCGACTCGCCGCGGACACCCCCGATGAAGAGATCGCCGAGGCGGTCGCGGGCGCCGGTACGGACGGCTCCGCGCGGGCCCGCGCGGCCGTCGCCGCCGTCGCCGCCCAGCGTGGCATGAGCGCGCCCCCGGCCGATCCGGTCGACGACGACGTCGTCGACCCCTACCGGCGGTCGTGGGAGACGTATCAGCGATCCGCCGGGCAGCTCGTGCCCGCGATCGATCAGGTGGTCCGGGTGCTGTCGCTGGCGATGACTGCGCGCTGACTCAGCCGCCGCCCGGTCCCGGCGTCGGGAGCGGGATGACCGGGTCGGTCGGGTCGCTGGGGTCCGTCGGGTCGGACGGCGGGACGGGATCGGTCGGCTCGACGGAGTCGGCGGGCGGGGCCGGGTCGGTCCCGCCGCTGTACTGCTGCTCCTGCTGACGGCGCAGCTCCTCCTCCCACGCGAGGCGCTGGGCCAGTTCCAGCTCGAAGCGGGCCTGGTCCTCGCGAAGCGCGGTGACGGCGTCGGCGAACGCGGTCAGCGACGCCGCGGCGCCCGCCTCGGCGAGATCAGCGCCGGCGACCGCGGACCCGGCGGCCGTGACGGCCTCGCGGAGCTCCTCCGCGGCATCCGGGTTCTCTTCGACGATCACCGCGGCGCGGTCAGGGACGCCGGCGGCGAACTCGGCCATCGCGGCGCGGAACGAGCGCTCGAGCGCGTCGAGGTCGTCCCGGACGGCACGGACGTCCGCCGCGGCCTTCGACACCTCCGTGGCGCGCTCGCTGACCGCGTCGATCGCGGCTCCGATGGAGGCGAGGGAGTCCTGCTCGAACGGCGGCGTCGCATAGTCCTCGAGCGGCGCGGGCAGCACCAGTGCATCCAGTGCGACACGATGCTCGACGACGGCGCGCTCGACGTCTGCAAGCGCGTCCTCGTCGACCATTCCCGCGGTCGCCGCCAGCGGCCCCCGCAGACCCTTCGCGACGGCGATCCCGGCTGCACGGGCTTCGTCGATGCGGACGAGGCCGGCGTTGACCGCGCGGGTCTCGTTGGCCAGCACCGCCTCGCTGCTCGTCAGGGTCGCGAGCGCATCGCGCTCCGGCGACGCCGACGTGATCGAGATCCAGCCGACGACGACGGCCGTCACCAGTGCCGCGACGGAGAGGACGGCGGTGACGACGTTGAGGATGTCGACGGAACCACCCACCCGACGGATGCGAGTCGGCCCGGAGACCGCGCCGGCGGCGGCGGGAATCGCCTGTCCCCTGCCGCCCACCAGCGCCTGAAGCGCCGGAGTGTCGTCGACAGCCGCCGGGGCGGATGCCAAGGCCGACGTCCGCGGCCCCGCGAAGAGCGCACCCACCCGCTCGGAGGACCCGGCGCGGGGAGCCGGTTCGCCGCCCGCGCGCGCCGTCGACTCTTCGGCGAAGAGGTGCGCGAGTGAGCTCATGGGGGCCGTTCGGGATATGCGAGGATCGAGAGCGGATGGGGCTGCGGCATCCGGAGAGGCCGCAGCCAGGATAACCCGGCGCCCGAGCTGCGACCGGCGACACAGTGGGGGCGGCGTGCAGCTGAGGGACTATCTCGCGCTTCTGCGCCGCAGTTGGCTCCTGGTGCTCGCCTGCACCGTCCTGGGCGGATCCGTCGGCGCGCTTGTGGCGCTGACGACCCCGACGACGTATCAGTCCACCGCGCAGCTGTTCGTCTCGGTCCGCAACAGCGGCGCCGCCGGTGACCTCGCCCAGAGCACGAACTACGCCCGTCAGGCGGTCACCAGCTACGTGCGTGTGATTCCGACGGCGATCGTCCTCGAACCCGTCATCGACGACCTCGGGCTCGACGTCACGGTCGGCGAGCTCGCCACCAAGGTCAGCGCGTCCGCCCCCCTGAACACGCAGCTGATCACGATCTCCGTCGTCGATGCGAATCCCAGCTTCGCGTCTCAGCTGGCCAACGCCATCAGCGACAGCTTCGCCACCGCTGTCGCCACCGAGCTCGAGGCACCCACCGCCGGCGAGACCGAGAGCAAGGTCCGCGTCGAGGCGATCTCGCCCGCGAAGGTCCCCACGACTCCGTCCTCGCCGAACCTGCGGCTGGACATCGCGCTCGGGCTGCTCGTCGGCCTCGCCGCCGGGGTCGGCCTGGCGGTCCTGCGGTCCGTCCTCGACACACGCGTGCACACCGTCGCCGACGTGGAGTCGACCGTGCAGGCGCCGATCCTCGGCGGCATCCCGATAGACCCGGAGTCCGCCGAGCGGCCCCTCATCGTGCAGGCCGCACCCCGCGACCCCGGCGCCGAGGCCTACCGCCGACTCCGGACGAACGTGCAGTTCCTCAACATCGACTCCGGGACGCCGAGCTTCGTCCTCACCAGCTCCGCGCCGGCGGAGGGCAAGTCCACCACGGCGGCCAACCTCGCCCTGACGCTGGCCGAGACGGGACTGCGCGTGGCCCTGGTGGACGCCGACCTGCGAAAGCCGCGCCTCGCCGACAACTTCAACATCGAGGGCGGCGTCGGGCTGTCGGACGTCCTGGCCGGGCGTATCCCGCTCTCGGGGGCGATGCAGCCGTGGGGGCGGAGCAAGCTCTTCCTGCTGCCGGCGGGCACGCTGCCCCCCAACCCCGCGGAGCTGCTCGGATCGCGGCGCATGTGGCAGGCACTCGAAGAGATGCGCCGCGCGTTCGACGTCATCATCATCGACGCCCCTCCCCTGCTGGCGGTGACGGATGCCGCGGTCCTGGCCCGCCTGACCACCGGCGCCGTCCTGGTGGCGGCGTCGGGATCGACGCGCAAGCCGCAGCTGGCGGCGGCAGCCAAAGCCATCGAGGCGGCCGACGCGAAGGTGCGCGGCGTCGTCATCACCAAGCTCCCCACGAAGGGCCCCGACAGCGCGGCCTACAGCCAGTACACCTACGGCGTGACCCACGCGGGGGCGTAGCCCTTTCAGGGGCGGCACAGGGGCTGTGGAAGAATTGCCCGCGGCGCGATCTCTCGCGATCCCGCCCGACGACGAAGGACGATACTCGGTGGAACTGCGCGACTACATCAGGATTCTGCACAAGAACTGGATCATCATCCTCGCGCTGACCGTGCTGGGCGCGGCCGTCGGCGCCGCGTACTCCCTGACGCGAACCCCGACGTACGAGTCCACCACGCAGCTCTACGTCTCGGTGCGCTCCGAGGGCGCCGCCACCGGAGACCTCGTCCAGGGCACCACCTTCGCGCGGCAGATCGTGGCCAGCTACGTCGACGTCGTCGACACCGCGCTCGTGCTCGAGCCCGTGATCGAGGAGCTCGGTCTCGACACCACCGTGGCGGAGCTGAGCGGCCAGATCGCGGCATCCGCCCCCCTCAACACCGTGATGATCGACATCACCGCCACCGACACCGACCCCGCGCGCGCCGCGGCGATCGCCGACGCGACGGCGACGAGCCTGGCCACAGCGGTGCAGACCACGCTCGAGCAGCCCGCCACCGAGGACGCGGCCAGCCCCGTGCAGGTGACCACGGTGCAGCCGGCGGTGATGCCGGCGCGCCCGTCGAGCCCGAACACCCCGCTCAACATCGCGCTGGGCACGCTGCTCGGCCTGGCGCTGGGTGTCGGCGTGGGCGTGCTGCGCACGGTGCTCGACACGCGCGTGCGCACGCTGCACGACATCGAGCAGCTGACCACCGCGCCCTTGCTGGGCGGGATCGCGTTCGATCCGGGTGCGCAGAAACGTCCGCTGATCGTGCACGCCGACCCCCGCAGCCCCCGCGCGGAGTCCTTCCGGTCGCTGCGCACCAACCTGCAGTTCCTCAACATCGAAGGCGGTCCGCGGTCCTTCGTCGTCTCGAGCGCGGGGCCCGGTGAGGGCAAGTCCACCACGACCGCGAACCTCGCGATCGCCCTCGCCGAGACCGGCGCGCGCGTCGCGCTCGTCGACGGCGACCTGCGCCTGCCGCGCGTGGCCGACTACATGGGGATCGAGGGCGGCGTCGGGCTGACCGATGTGCTCATCGGCCGCGTCGAGCTCGCCGACGCGCTGCAGAAGTGGGGCCGCGGCAAGCTGTTCGTCCTCGGGTCGGGCCCGGTCCCGCCGAACCCGAGCGAGCTGCTCGGGTCCGTCGCGATGGATCACGTGCTCGCCTCGCTCACCGAGCACTTCGACTACGTGCTGATCGACGCTCCGCCGCTGCTGCTCGTGACCGACGCTGCCGTCCTCAGCAAGAAGACGCGCGGCGTGATCTTCGCCGCCGCGTCGGGCAAGACGCGCAAGCAGGACCTCACCGGCGCCATCCGCAGCCTCGAGACCGCCGGCGGTCAGCTGCTCGGTCTCGTCGTGACGATGCTGCCCACGCGCGGACCCGACAGCTACGGCTACGGCGCGTACACGTACGGTGCGACGCACGAGACCGACGGCTCCAAGAAGCCCGTCGGGCGGCGGCGCCGCTCCGGCGCCCGCAAGACGCGCGCCACCGCCTGACGCTGCGGCGCCCGCGGCGCCATCGCGAAGCGACGAGCACCCCCTGACGAGGCGTCAGGGGGTGCTGCATCCCGCCGGTGATCGGCGGAGCCGGGTGCTTCCCGAGCGGTCCTACTTCGAGGCGAACAGCGCGTCGCACCCGGCGTCGATCGTCACGGCGGTGTCGCGTGCCGTGGGCGTGTGCCGCAGGTTGAGCGGACCCAGGTCGCCCTCGGGCAGCTTGATGGTGGCCGACACCGTGACCGTCTCGTCCTTCGGCACGAAGACCGTGCGGCTCACGGCGGTGTTGCCCTTCTCGCGGCCCGCCCGGTCCCACACCGGGGCATCCCCGCTGGCCGGCGTCGTCTGGGTGATCGACGCGCCCGGCGGGGCGAAGAAGAGCACGTCCAGCATGAGGGTCGTGCGCGGCAGGCCGAAGCGGCCGTTCCGCCACCCCAGGGTGTAGTTGCTGCGGATGTCATCGGTGATGCTGTTGTGCAGCGTCATGGTGGTGGTCATGGTCCGCGCGCCGGCGTCGCACGACGCCGAGATGGCCGACGTCAGGTGGAAGTCGAGCTTGCTGACCGAGGAGTTGTTGAGGTACACGCCCACCTGCGTCTGGGACTCGGTGTCGGGGGCCAGCGCGCCGTCCACGCCGAACTCGGCCGCCAGCGCCTGCGCCTCGGGGTCGGTGAACGCGAGGTACACGCGCTGCTCCTCGGCCGAACGCTGCAGGGCGGCGAGCATCTGCATGGGGTCCCAGGACGAGGACGTCAGGTGATCGAAGACACTCTTGGCCGCGCCCTCGAAGAAGAGGTCCGAGGAGCGCGCGTCGGGGTACCGCTCGTACGACTGGCTCAGCAGCATCCGGACCGCATTGTCTGCGGTCAGCGTCTCTCCCGTGGCGAGCTTCACCGGTCCCGCAACCCCGAGCATGTGCGAGAGCACCACCGGGTCGATCGAGATGACGCCGTCGAACGAGGCACCCGACGTGGCATCCCACACCGCCTGGAAGAGCGTGGCCGTCGTGGGGAAGTCCGGCGTGAAGGTGTAGTCCTGCGAGTAGCGGTTGAGCGTCGGCAGGTAGAGCCCCGTCGTCTCGGCGGGGAGCGGCACGTACACGTTGCCGGCGACGCCTGCCTGGTAGAACGTGGTGGAGCTTGCCTGGTCGGCGTAGCCGAGCTTGCCGTCGGTGAACGTCAGGATCATGCTCGCCGCCGGGTTGCCGCCGGTGGCGCGGATCTCGGCGTTGTTCTGGAAGATCACCAGGTAGGTCTTCTTGCCGTCCGCGCCCGCGATGTCCAGCAGGGTCGGCAGGTACTTCTCGGCGACACCCAGCGCCGGCGTCGCCTGATCGATGACCGTGGTGATCTCATCGACCGGCTGCGCCACCTGCGGGAGCAGCGACTCCGCCTGCAGCGGCGCGATGACGTCCTTCGCGGCGGCGAAGGCCGCGCGGATCTCGGGGATCGAACCCTGCACCTGCCGGAACGGCTGCAGATTGAGCCCGCCGCCCTCGACGGTGAGCCCGTCCAGATCGACGGCCGTCATGAACTGCAGGCCCGGCGGAAGCGCCTGCTGCACGAGGATGTCGACGGCGCGGGTGACGCGCTGCACGGCATCCACGTTCTGGCCCACGAACGGGACCTTCGCCGCGATGTCCCACAGCGGGCGCTCGACGATGTCGGCCGCGAGCGTGACGTTGGCCGAGATGTCGTCGGCGGTCGCCTGGATGGTCTCGGGATCCTTCTCGCCGAGCCCGGTCGTCAGCGAGGTCAGATCGGCTTTGGCGCGCTCCAGCGCGTTCTGGGCGGTGCGCACCTCGGAGAGGAACTGGAACGCCACGACACCGGCCGCGACGGCCGCGGCGACGAAGACGGCGAGGATGACCCAGGGCCACACCCGACGGCGCTTGCGCGGGCCGCTGCCGTCGACGACGCTCTCGAGCGAGGGATCCAGCTCCTGGGTGTCCCAGAAGTCGTCGAGCGTCGCCGCCCGGCGGGAGCGGCGGGTGGGGCTGTCAGGCAAGCGCGAGGGGGTGTCTGGCACTCAGCCATCGTAATCGGCGCCGGTGTGAGCCCCCGGTGAGCCGCCCCACCGGCATCCGTCGCCGTCGTCCTCGTTCTGCCGCCCGTGTCCGCCCGCGGCGCGGTGCGGTGGCTGGTGTCCGCGCGCGGCGCGGTGCGCCGGCGAGTGTCCGCCCCCGGCGCGGTGCGGTGGCGAGGAGAAATGAGGGAGGGAAGGATGCCGGTGCCCGCCGGGATCCTCTCGAGTGCGAATCTCCTCGCGAAGGGTTCGGAGCGGGCCCCCGGTTTCGCGGAGGGGCGGGCAGAGTCTCCGGTGCGGGCGGGATGGGCAGGCGGGGCGGGCGGGGCGGGCGGGCGGGGTGGGCAGGGTCGAGGTCTCCTCCCCAGGGGGCGGCGCCGGCGGATTCCTCCACAAGGTCGCGTCGGGGGTCAAGACGGTCGGCGTGGCGAGGACGATCGAGCGATGGTGCTCCTCGACCCCGACAGCGACACCCAGCGCCGCCGCACCGCGAGCGCTCGGCGGCGCCGCGACGCGGCGGTGAAGACGCTCACCGAGCTCGGGGGAATCGCGCGCGTCGCTGCACTCAACGACGCCGCGCACTCCCGCCGCACGCTCGACATGCTGCGTGCCGAGGGACGCATCGTCACCGTATGCCGCGGCTGGGTCGCCCTTCCGGGAACCGCGCCCGAGCTGCTTGAGGCGGCACGCCACGGCGTGGTCCTCTCGTGCGTGACGCAGGCCAAGCGCCTCGGCCTGTGGGTGCCGCACGGGCTGTCGGACGCCGAACCCCACGTGGCGGCGCCGGCGCATGCCGGCAAGGCGCACCTGCTGCCCGGCCGGGTGCACTGGGGGCGGCCGGTGATCGCGCGGACTCCGAGCGCCGTCGTCGATCCCATCGAGAACGTCCTGGCCCTCGTCGCGATGTGCCAGCCCTACGAGGACGCCCTGGCCACGTGGGAATCTGCGCTCGCCAAGAAGCTGTTCGAGCCGGCGGCACTGAGCCGGCTCGACCTGCCCGCCCAAGCTCGACGGCTGCTCGACGATGCGGCGCTGTACGCCGACTCGGGGCTCGAGACGATCGTGGATCTGCGCCTACGCTGGCTCGGGCTTCCCCTGCGCCGCCAGGCCATGATCGCCGGTCACCGCGTCGATCTGCTCATCGGCGACCGTCTCGTGCTGCAGATCGACGGCGGTCACCACGTCGGCGCGCAGCGCGACGAGGACAACCGGCACGACGCGCAGCTGCGGCTGCTCGGCTACCACGTGATCCGCGTCGGCTATGCGCAGATCCACTTCCGCTGGCATGAGGTGCAGGATGCCGTGGTGCACGCGATCGCGCAGGGGCTGCACCGCGCCGCGTAACGGGCCTCAGGCCCCGCGCATTGCGGCGCCCGCACCGTGACGGCGTCGTCCGCCTGGCACCTACCGCCGCGGCATCCGCCCGCCCTTGCGGCAACGGCACGCCACAGCATCTGCCCCGCGCAGCGCGCGAGGGCAGGGCAGGAGAAATGAGGCTGGGAAGGATGCCGGGGGCAATCTGCATCCTCAGGAGTGCGCATCTCCTCGCGAAGCGGCCGCGGGGACGCGGGGACGCGAAAGGGGCCGGACCCGAAGGTCCGACCCCCTGAAGCCCCGGAGGGCTCAGATCACTTGAGGATCTTGGTGACGGTGCCGGCACCGACGGTGCGGCCACCCTCACGGATCGCGAAGCCGAGGCCCTCCTCCATGGCGATCGGCTGGATCAGCTCGACCGTCATGTCGGTGGTGTCGCCGGGCATGACCATCTCGGTGCCCTCGGGCAGCGTGATGACGCCGGTGACGTCGGTGGTGCGGAAGTAGAACTGCGGACGGTAGTTCGTGAAGAACGGGTTGTGGCGGCCGCCCTCGTCCTTGGACAGGATGTACGCCGTGCCCTCGAAGTTGGTGTGCGGGGTGACCGAACCGGGCTTCACGACGACCTGGCCGCGCTCAACGTCGTCACGCTTGGTGCCGCGGAGGAGCAGACCACAGTTCTCGCCGGCCCACGCCTCGTCGAGCTGCTTGTGGAACATCTCGATACCGGTGACGGTCGTCTTCTGCGTCGGGCGCAGACCCACGATCTCGACCTCGGAGTTGATGCCCAGGGTGCCACGCTCGGCGCGGCCGGTGACGACGGTGCCACGACCGGTGATCGTGAAGACGTCTTCGATCGGCATCAGGAACGGCTTGTCCTTGTCGCGCACCGGGTCCGGGATGGACTCATCGACGGCGTCCATGAGCTCGACGATCTTCTCGACCCACTCCGGGTCGCCCTCGAGAGCCTTCAGGCCCGAGACGCGGACGACGGGGGCGTTGTCGCCGTCGAAGTCCTGCGACGACAGCAGCTCGCGGACCTCGAGCTCGACGAGCTCCAGGATCTCCTCGTCGTCGACCATGTCGGCCTTGTTCAGCGCGACGAGCAGGTAGGGCACGCCGACCTGCTTGGCGAGCAGAACGTGCTCACGGGTCTGAGCCATCGGGCCGTCGGTGGCGGCGACCACGAGGATCGCGCCGTCCATCTGAGCGGCACCGGTGATCATGTTCTTGATGTAGTCGGCGTGACCGGGAGCGTCGACGTGCGCGTAGTGGCGCTTCGGCGTCTCGTACTCGACGTGCGAGATGTTGATCGTGATACCGCGCTGACGCTCCTCGGGAGCCGAGTCGATCGACGCGAAGTCGCGCTGCACGTTGGTGGCCGACGGGTACTTGTCGGCGAGCACCTTCGAGATCGCTGCGGTGAGCGTGGTCTTGCCGTGGTCGACGTGACCGATCGTTCCGATGTTCACGTGCGGCTTGGTCCGCTCGAACTTGGCCTTAGCCACTGGGTCCTCCTCAGGACTGTCGTGTAGATGGTCCGGGCGCTGGTTTGCGACCGGATCGCTACGGGGATGGTTCTCAGTCTAGTTATGAAGTTGTGTGTCTTCCGAGCGAGTGTTCACTCGCCCTTGGTCTTCTGGATGATCTCGTCCATGACGTTGCGCGGGACCTCGGCGTAGCTGTCGAACTCCATCGAGTACACAGCGCGACCCGAGGTCTTCGAACGCAGGTCGCCGATGTAGCCGAACATCTCGGACAGCGGCACGTTCGCGCGGACCACCTTGACGCCGGCGGCGTCCTCCATCGACTGGATCTGACCGCGGCGCGAGTTCAGGTCGCCGATGACGTCGCCCATGTACTCCTCGGGAGTACGGACCTCGACGGCCATGATCGGCTCGAGGATGACGGGGTTCGCCTTGCGGACCGCCTCCTTGAAGCCCATCGAGCCGGCGATCTTGAACGCCATCTCGGACGAGTCGACGTCGTGCGAGGCACCGTCGATGAGGGTCGCCTTCACGCCCACCATGGGGTAGCCGGCGAGCACGCCGACAGCCATCGCGTCCTGGAAGCCCTGGTTGGTCGGCTCGATGTACTCGCGCGGGATACGGCCACCGGTGACCTTGTTCTCGAACTCGTACGTCTTGTCGGCCGTGACCTCGAGGGGCTCGATCGCGAACTGGATCTTCGCGAACTGACCCGAACCACCGGTCTGCTTCTTGTGGGTGTAGTCATGACGCTCGACGGTCTTGCGGATCGTCTCGCGGTAGGCCACCTGGGGCTTTCCGACGTTGGCCTCGACCTTGAACTCGCGCTTCATGCGGTCCACGAGGATGTCGAGGTGCAGCTCGCCCATGCCCTTGATGACCGTCTGGCCGGTCTCGGCGTTCTGCTCGACGCGGAACGTCGGGTCCTCTTCGGCGAGCTTCTGGATCGCCAGACCCAGCTTCTCCTGGTCGGCCTTGGTCTTGGGCTCGATGGCGACCTCGATGACCGGCTCGGGGAAGGTCATCGACTCCAGCACCACCTGGTTGGCCGAGTCCGACAGGGTGTCGCCGGTCGTGGTGTCCTTCAGACCGATGACGGCGTAGATGTGACCCGCGGTGACCGAGTCGACCGGGTTCTCCTTGTTGGCGTGCATCTGGAAGATCTTCCCGATGCGCTCCTTCTTGCCCTTGGTCGAGTTGACGACCTGGGCGCCGGAGTCGAGGTGACCGGAGTACACGCGGATGTAGGTGAGGCGGCCGAAGAACGGGTGCGTCACGATCTTGAACGCGAGCGCCGCGAACGGCTCGTCGCGGTCGGCGTGACGCTCGATGATGTTCTCTTCGTTCTTCGGGTCGTGCGCCTCGATGGCCGGAACGTCCAGCGGCGAGGGCAGGTAGTCCACGACCGCGTCGAGCATGGGCTGCACACCGCGGTTCTTGAACGCCGAGCCGCACAGCACGGGGTAGACCTCGCTGGAGATCGTCATCTTGCGGATGGCGCCCTTGATCTCCTCGGGCGACAGCTCCTCGCCGCCGAAGTACTTCTCCAGAAGCGCCTCGTCGGATTCGGCGACGGTCTCGAGCAGCTTCTCGCGGTACTCGGCGGCCTTGTCGGCGAGGTCGGCCGGGATCTCCTGGATCTCGTACTTGGCGCCCATGGTCACGTCACCCTTGGCGTCGCCGGGCCACACCAGTGCGCGCATGTAGACCAGGTCGATGACGCCGATGAAGTCGTTCTCGGCGCCGATCGGGATCTGCAGCACGAGGGGCTTGGCCTTCAGGCGGTTGACGATGGTGTCGACCGTGAAGTAGAAGTCCGCGCCGAGCTTGTCCATCTTGTTGACGAAGCAGATGCGGGGGACGTCGTACTTGTCGGCCTGGCGCCACACGGTCTCGGACTGGGGCTCCACGCCCTCCTTGCCGTCGAACACCGCGACCGCGCCGTCGAGCACGCGCAGCGACCGCTCCACCTCGACGGTGAAGTCGACGTGGCCGGGGGTGTCGATGATGTTGATCTGGTTCTTCTCCCAGAAGCACGTCACCGCAGCGGAGGTGATGGTGATGCCACGCTCCTGCTCCTGCTCCATCCAGTCGGTGGTGGCAGCGCCGTCGTGGGTTTCGCCGATCTTGTGGTTGACGCCCGTGTAGAACAGGATGCGCTCGGTCGTCGTCGTCTTGCCGGCATCGATGTGCGCCATGATGCCGATGTTGCGGACCTTGTTGAGGTCGGTGAGCACTTCTTGTGCCACGGGGTGTCCTTACGTCTGGATCGGTACAGGGGGCGTTTCGTCTCGCGGCTTCGCCGCCCGCTCGACGGCCGGATCTCCGGTCGCCGAGCGGGCGAAGCGAGACGAAACGATTACCAGCGGTAGTGCGCGAAGGCGCGGTTCGACTCGGCCATCTTGTGGGTGTCCTCGCGGCGCTTGACCGCGGCACCCAGGCCGTTCGAGGCGTCGAGGATCTCGTTCTGCAGCCGCTCGGTCATCGTCTTCTCACGACGACCCTTGGCGTAGCTGACGAGCCAGCGCAGCGCGAGGGTGTTCGCGCGGTGCGGCTTGACCTCGACCGGAACCTGGTAGGTCGAACCGCCGACGCGGCGGCTCTTGACCTCGAGGGTGGGGCGGACGTTGTCGAGCGCCTTCTTGAGCGTGGCGACGGCGTCCTGGCCGTTCTTGGCCTCGACGCCGCGGAGGGCGTCGTAGACGATCGACTCGGCGAGCGACTTCTTGCCGTCGACGAGGATCTTGTTCACGAGCTGGGTGACGACGGGGGCGCCGTACACCGGGTCGTTGACGACGGGACGCTTCGGGGCGGGACCCTTACGAGGCATCTAACTCAACCCTTCTTCGCGCCGTAGCGGCTACGGGCCTGCTTGCGGTTCTTGACGGCCTGGGTGTCCAGGGCGCCGCGGACGATCTTGTAGCGGACACCCGGAAGGTCCTTCACACGACCGCCGCGCACGAGCACCAGCGAGTGCTCCTGCAGGTTGTGGCCCTCACCGGGGATGTACGCGGTGACCTCGGTGCCGTTGCGCAGCTTCACACGGGCGACCTTGCGCATCGCCGAGTTCGGCTTCTTGGGGGTGGTGGTGTACACACGGGTGCACACGCCCGCCTGCTGCGGGTTCGCCTTCAGCGCCGGCGCCTTGGTCTTCGAGACCTTCGGCGAGCGCCCCTTGCGAACCAACTGCTGAATGGTTGGCACGTTCTCTCCTCAGTAGTGCTGCACGGTGACAGCGTCGTGGTTTCACCACAGATCCACCGTCGCGCCATGACTGTCGCGGTTTCGTGGTGGATATGCCGTGGGGGTGGTCTGTTCGCAGACCGTTCCCTTCAGATCGCGGCGGCCGCGGCTCCCTTCTCGGCACCGGGGCACGTCGCAGGGCGCGCGCGAGCGCACACCCGATCAATGATACGCGGGATGCCGAGGGTCGGTCAAACGCGGACGGGAGGGGTCCCGGCATCCGGTGTCGACGCGGTCAGGCCCGCCGGCGCAGCATCGCCACGGACGCGGCGACCGCGCCGGCGGCGAGCAGCGCGAACACCGTGAAGATGATCGCGGCGACGATCGCCGGCGTCTCGCCGGACCCGGTGCCTCGCCCGGAGGTGTCCACCGCCGTCCCCGCGCCCTCGGCGAACACCGTGATCCACGACGAGACCGCGCCCCAGCCGAGGAACACCAGCAGCAGGGCGCCGAGGACGAGGAGTCCGATCCGCAGGATCATGACGCCGCCTCCGCGGTCGCGACGGGTCCGGCCGTCTCGCGCAGCCGGATCGAGCGGAACAGGGTCTCGAGGACCGGCTCGAGCTCCTCGACGACGGCGGTGTGCTCCTCGATCAGCTCGAGGACGAAGACGCACCCCGCCCGCAGGCCGAGGCAGCGCAGCACGGTGAGGGTGCGTCCGGGGATCTCGGTGAGCACGACGGCCCGCATGGCCACGTCGAAACCGGTGTCCTCCAGCACGGTCACGGTCTGGACGTAGCCGCCGACGCCCGCGCGGGCGAGCTCGGCGAGGTCCTCGGCGGTCGTCGCCTCGGTCGTGGTGACGTAGAGGTGCACCAGCCGCTCGGGGCCGCCGTGCTCGGGCAGGTGCCAGAACCGCTCGATCGGCCCCGGGAGCGGGGGCTCGACCTCGGCCATCGCCCGCGCCGAGTCTTCGAGGCCGTCGCGCACCTCGGCCGGCGCATCCACGCCGCGCGTGAGGGCGATGGCGAGGTCGGCCGCCCAGGCGGCGGCGTCGTCGTAGCCGTTCCACGGGAATGCCAGCGGCACCGGGATCCACACGGTGTGGTCGAGTTCGATCGTGTATTCGAGGTTCATCGCCAGCGGAAGGTCTCCATGATCGTGTCGACGCGCTCGGTCAGCGCGGCGACCATGTCGGCGGACGTGTCGTCCAGGTAGGGGGTGGACGCGAGGAAGACGAGTCCGCGCCGCTCGCCCGGTCCGGGCAGCGGGAAGCCGTAGCCGACCTGCCGGCTGCGGATCTCGGCGATCTCGCCCTCGCCGCGCACCTCTTCCACCCAGCGCAGCACGGTCCCGATCTGCGTCTCGAACCGCTCGACGGGCGCCGAGGTGACGGCGGTGAGCGACCCGGCGAAGTCGATGTGGGCCGGCGCGACGTGCTGCCGGACGGCGATGCTCGCCGTCGGCAGGACGGGGTCGGCGGCTCCCGGAAGGTACACCGCGGTCACGCCGGCGGCCCGGAGCTTGCGCCACTGCACCTCGACGAGCGTGCGCGCCTGCGCGTCGAGGTCGGGACGCGAGAGCTCGCGCATGCGCGCGCTCGTCCGTGCGATCAGCGCCTGCTTTCCCTCGTCGTCGACGAGGTACCGCGCCCAGCCCGGCGGCATCATGATGTGGAAGCCCGTGGGCGACGGCGCGGTGGCGGCCCGGTCGGTCATGACCGACTCCTCTCGACGTTCGTGCTCTCGCCGCGGATGCGCGCGCCGGCGATGACGGATGCCGTCACGACGACGATCAGGGACGCCCCGGTGACCGCCAGCGGCAGGAGGTAGGGCTCGGGCGGCGCACCCTCGTACGCCAGGACCAGGAATCCGGGGGTGACCGCGGCGGCCACAGTGGGACCGATGGCGCCGGTCAGGGCCCCCGCGTCGGCGGCCCGCGCGGTGACCGCCCAGATCACGGCGAGGGCGAGGCCGGCGGCGGCCGGGATCGCCGGCATCCACGCCGGCACGGGGAAGACCGGGAACGGCACGAGCGCCTCCCACGCCGGCGAGGCGCTGCGGGTGACCTGCGCGCCCGCGAACAGCAGTGAGGCGACCAGGAAGACCACGAGGATCCCCGCCTGGACGATCTGGCACGCCAGGTACGCCACCGCGACGGCGCGCAGGGGGGCCGAGCCGGAGGTCACCGTCCCCACGGTACCTGGATGTCCTCCAGCACGGGGATGTCGGGCTGGATGCCGGCGACCCCGACGGCGTCGTTGGCGGTGAACGTGGTCCACAGTCCGGCGTTGAGCAGCTGCTCGCCGCGTCCGGGCAGCGTCCCGGTGGTGCGGACGATGAAGTCGCGGACGGCAGGGTTGGACCCCCACTGCGAGGAGCGCATCGTCTGGAGGAAGTTCTGCACCTGCACCGCCTCGGCGCCCCCCATCGCGATGGAGCGGAACGGGTTGACGAACATGCCCGGTCGCGGCAGAGCGAGCCACGAGCGGACGGGGGCGACGAGCGAGCGCAGGGGCGACACCCATGTCGTGGGCCGGCGCAGTGCGACGGCCGGGATGCCGGAGCGGATGGCGGCGGTGACCGTGCCCCGCCCGGAGCGCACGATCGTCGACAGCACCGGCGCGCCCTTGGAGAGCACCTTGCCGATGCCGAAGGGCAGAAGGCCGACGAGGCTCCAGGCCACGTCGCTGAGGGTCGCGCGGCCGAAGGCGAACTTCAGCGCCGTGAGCGCGACGGTCAGGAGCGTGAGCCCGAGGATCACCATGCCCAGCAGGCCGACCAGTGGCGCGCCGATGATGAGGGCGATGACGCTCAGGACGATCAGCACGATCGCGATGACGTTCAGCGCCGAGTCGACGAACTCCCAGAAGCCGTCGTTGTTGTCGGCGCTGTCCATGGCCTTCTGGATGTCGCCGACGGCGTCGTCGTACGCCTCCGACCACGCCTCGAAGACCTGGTCGAACTCGGTCCACAGGTCGTCCCGCCGCGTGGTCGCCCCGGTGAGCGCGCCGTCGGCGTCGGACACCGCGTCGCGTGCGGCCGACAGCTCGGTCTGCGAGGGGTCGTCCTCCCACGGCCACACCCGCTCGAGCGACTCCTGCGCGTCGACGGCCTCGGCCTTGGCGTCGATGGCCGCCTGGTAGTCGCGCTCGGCCCGCTCGACGTCGTCCTTGTTGTGGCGCAGCCACGACTGGGCGGTGTCGAGGGCGTTGCCGTACCGGCGCAGGGCCCGGCCCGTCTGGTCGTACCGGACGGCGGCCTTCTCGAGGTCGCCGGCGCTCTCGGAGGCCATCTCGGCGAGCTTGTCGGTGCCCTTGCTCTTGTGGATCGAGGAGTCCCCGATGGCCTTCAGCTCGGTCGCGGTGGTGTCCATGACGGCGGCGAGCTTGACCCAGGCGTCCCCGCGCTCCCACACCTCGGCGGCGTTGCCGGCGAGTTGGCGCAGTTCGTGTCCTCCGACCGGCGAGCGCATCAGCCGACCCGGTTCACGGTCGTGGTGGCGGTCTGCTCGGTCGCCGAGGCGAGGTCGGCGGCCGTCGTGGTGTCCCACTCGGTCCAGCCGTCGATGATGCTGCGCAGCTGCTTGTCGATGTTCTCGAGGTTCTCGGTGAGCTTGTCGCGCTTGCCGTTCCAGGCCGACTCGAAGTCGCCGACCTTGTCGCGCAGCGCACTGCGGTCATCGGGGCGGTCGATCGCCGACTCCAGCCCGTTGTTGATCTTCGACGCGTCCTTGAACTCCGCCACGGCCGCGGCGACCCCCGCCTGCGCCTGCCGGAGCCGTTCGAGGTCGAGCATGATGTCGGCCATCGTTCCCCCTGATCGTTGTCTGGAATCCACGACGCGGGCGCCGGCGGTCGCCGGCGCCCGCGGATCGGAGTCAGTTGCCGGCGAGCGCCTGGTCGGTGTCCTTGATCGCCTGCATCATCTTGCGCAGCGACTCACCCATGTCCGAGATGCCCTCGATGGCCTTCTCGAGACCCGTGGTCAGCTCGTTGTAGCCCTCACCGAACTTGCCCGACGCGTGCTGGGTCTTGAAGTCGTCGCCCAGCAGACGGTCGACGTCGCTCTTGAGACGGCGCAGCGTGTCGCCGATCTCTTCGCGACCGGAGTCGAGCTTGCCCGCCATGGCTTCCATCTCGCCGTACGAAGCCTTGAAATCAGCCATTGGAAATCCCCTCCAGAAGTCACCGGTCTCTCCGGCTGAACCCACGCTAACCGAACCCTCCGAAAGAGCCGATGGGGAGGAATACCCATCCCCGGGTCCGCCGGCCTCAGCCGGTCACGAGCGGCAGCTGCACGGTGACGATCCGCCCGTTCTCGACGAACAGGCCGCGTCCGGCCGGATACTCGTGCCGCTGCACCTTGGGGAAGGGCAGCTTGAACAGCGCCTCGCCATCGTACGAGTCCGGCCGCAGCGCCACCCCGTGACGGCCCGCCTTCAGCTCGCCGATCAGGCCGAACCCGCTGCCGAGCTGCGCGACGTCGCCGTCGGCCACGAGGAAGTGATCGCTGCGGTTGACCGCCTGGAAGAGCTCCTTGAGGGGCCGCTCGGCGTCGGTGTCGCTGAACTCGGTGACGTTCTCGACGACGATGACGATCCGCCCGGCCGCGGGCTCCTGGCCCACCAGTTCCTTGAGCTCCTTGGCGAGGGCCCGCACCTCGTCGATCTGGGACTCCGCGCGCTCCCAGGCGCGGTGGTCGCGGAGCGCCGCGCGCCGGCCGCCGATGTGGAAGAGGCGGACGGCGGGGTCGAAGCGCTCGAGAGCGGTGAGGATGCCCCGCACCGCCGTGGTCTTGCCGCTCTGCGGGGGTCCGGCGACCACGAACGTCCCGATCGGCTCGAAGCCCTTCGGGCCGAGGGTGTCGTCGCCGATGCCGAGGACGGGGAGCTCCCCCGCCCGCGCGGGCAGCCGTTCCGGATCGAGGTCGGTGGGGAGGGAGCCGACGTTCCCGGCCTCGACCGCGCCCGCGGACCGCAGCGCCTGGGCGAACGCCTCGGCGGCGGCGTTCTGCTCGGCGACATTCGTGGTGCCGCCGATGACGGCGACCTGCGTCTCGAGCCCGTCGACGATGGCGCGCCCGGGAACGCTCCGCTCGTCCAGGACATCCTTGGGCACCCCGAGGATCGAGTACGCCCCCTCGTCGCTCATCCGCAGCACGATGCGCTTGGTGACGTTGGCGCTGACGGCGGTGGGGACCGCGCCGTAGCGGTCGGCGGTGGCGACCACGTGCACGCCGAGCGGCCGGCCCTCCCCCAGCATCCGCATGAAGATCGCGTAGAACGGGGCGCGGCTGGACGTGGTCTCCCAGTCCTGCTTGAACACCCCGAACCCGTCGATGAGCACCAGGATCCGCGGCTCGGCGGTGTCCCCGGTGATCGTGCGGTACTCGCTCAGAGTGGCGGCATTGACCGCCGAGAACCGCTTCGCGCGGTCGTCGAGGACTCCCCGCAGGGTGCGCAGCAGCCGCTGCACGCGCTCGGTGTCGTCGCCCGAGACGATCGAGCCGACGTGCGGCATGATCTCGAGCGACCGCAGAGACCCGGTGCCGAAGTCGATGCCGTACACCGAGGCCCGGCCGAGGTCGGGGCGGGCCCCCGCCCCGATCGCGACCGTGCGCAGGGCCGCCGACTTGCCGGCGCCGCTGGTGCCGTAGACGAGCATGTGGCCGTCGGTGTCGGGTGTGAAGAACACCGCCTCCTGCAGCTGGCGCTGCGGGATGTCGGCCAGGCCCAGCGGGATGCGCCCGTCGCCGTCCAGCGGCAGGTCGCGCAGGTCGATCGTGGTGGCGAGGTCGTCGAGCCACGGGCGGCGCGGGGCGGGGATGCCGGCCTCCTGCGCCGCGTGGACGAGGTTGGCCACGAGGCGCTTCTGGTCGTTCGGCCCGAGGTCCTCGTCGTGGGTGTCGGAATCCCGCTCCCCCTCGGACTCCCACAGCGTCACCGACCCGAAGCGCAACTCGGCGACCCGCACCTGCGCCCGCGCGGGCTCCTCGGTCGTCCAGCCGCCGGCGTAGCCGGACTGGAAGGGGACCAGTCGTCCCGGACCGGTCTTGGCGATGCCGCGGCCGGGGAGGGAGGGGTCGAACGTCGAGGCGACGACATCGCCGACGACGTCCTGGGAGTCGGCGGCGTCGGCCATCCGCAGGGCCACCCGCAGGTTCGTGTTCGCCCGCAGGTTGTCCTTGATGACGCCCGCCGGCCGCTGGGTGGCCATGATGAGGTGGATGCCGAGGGAGCGGCCCCGCTGAGCGATGTCGACGACCCCGTCCACGAACTCCGGGACCTCGGTGGCGAGCGCGGCGAACTCGTCGATGACCAGGACGAGCGCGGGCGGCGTCTCGGGGTCCTGCCGCTTCTCGAGCTCGAGCAGGTCCTTGGCCTTCTTGCGGTTGAACAGGTGCTCGCGGTGGTGCAGCTCGGCACGCAGGCTCGTGAGCGCCCGGCGTACGAGGTGCGGGCTGAGGTCGGTGACCAGGCCCACGGTGTGCGGCAGGTCCACGCAGTCCGCGAAGGCGGACCCGCCCTTGTAGTCGACGAAGAGGAAGGTCACCCGGTCGGGGCTGTACTCGGCGGCCATGCCGAGCACCCACGCCTGCAGGAACTCCGACTTGCCCGACCCGGTGGTGCCGCCGACGAGGGCGTGCGGCCCCTGGGTGCGCAGATCCAGGGTCATCGCGTCGGGACTGCCCTGGCCGACGTAGGCCTTGAGCGTGCCGGCCCGCTTCAGGCGAGGACGGGGCCCGCGCGTGCGGTCGATGACGGAGTTGTTCTGCCGCCACCGCTCCACCGCGGCCTGCGGCTCGGTGGCCATGTCGCCGCCGATGAGGCGCAGCAGCGAGACGCTGGCCGGCAGGTCGGACGAGTCCGCGGCGACCGAGCTGGAGTCCACGACCGGCGCGAGGCGCTTGGCGAAGATCTCGGCGTACTCGCGCGAGACGCCCTCGATCGCGACGTCCTGCGCGCGCTGACCGGCGCGCACCCAGCCGACGACGGCGTCGTCGAGACCCTCGGTGACGTCGATGAAGGTGCGGCACGAGGCCGGGAGCGACTCGACGGTGGGGGCGACGAAGATCGTGTAGACACCGGCATCCGGCCCTCGTTCGATCACCTGGGTCAGTCGCGGCCGGTCGACGGGGGCGTCATGCGTGACGAACAGCACGAGCGAGACGTCGCCGACCGTCGCGCCGCTGTCGGCCTGCTCGCCGACGTACTTGCCGAGCGACATCGAGGCGTTCTTCTCGGCGAGGGGGCCGCGCCGCGTGGCGGAGCCCGACAGCCGCTCGAGGATCGCCTCTTCGAGGCCGTTGAGCAGCGCGGTGCCGGCGGACTGGCTGTCTGCGAGCGCCATCTCGGCGAACGGCGACCGTGGGCTGGTGGTGTGCGGCAGCCACTTCATCCACTCCATGTCGCCCGTCCAGCCGGGGTCGACGATGGCGGCGGTGACGACCTCGTTGGGGGCGTGCAGCCCGAACAGCTGCACGCCGAGGCCGCGCACGACGTCGGCGGCGTACTCGCGCGGCCCGGCGATGCCGATGGCACCCGCAGACGGCAGCAGCTCGATCACCGGGACGCCCTCGATGGTGGCGAAGCGCTCCCGGACGCGCGAGACCTCGCCGGCGTACTGGGCGATGCCGCGCTGATCCGTGGGCTCCTGCACGGTGTTGCGGCTGGTCCCGGTCCCCACGCCCAGGCGCAGGCACAGGAAGTTCCAGTGCTCGGGGCGCCTCGTCCACAGCAGCGGGCCGAGCCCCGTGGCGTCCTCGTACACGGTGGCCGTCGCGGGTGCCTCGGCCCGACGGCGTTCCCGCTCGACGCCCTCCTCGTGCGCGAGGGTGTCCTCGAGCTCCTCGAGCTGGGCCTCGAAGGTCTCGATCTCGAGCCGCAGCTTCTTGCCCTGCTGCGTGCGCTGCCCGATGAAGTTGCCCAGCATCATCAGCGGCGCCATCGCGACGATCAGCAGCGAGGTGGGGCGCTGCGTCAGCGCGAACATGCCGAGGCCCAGCAGCACCGGGGCCATGATCATCGGCCAGGGGAAGATGCGGGGGTCGGCCTCGGTCGGGATGATCGGATGCCGGAACTCGCGGCCCGCGTAGCGGTCCTCGACGCGCGGCGAGCGGTTGAACATCAGGGCGCCGCCCCGCTCGAGCACCCGCGCCTCGCCGGCGCGCGGCACCAGCTCGAACGACACCTCGGTCGCGCCGATCGTGATGGTCTTGCCGGGGATGACCCGCACGCGCTGCACGAGCCCGCCGTCGACGAGGAGCCCGTTGGCGGAGTTGAGGTCGATCAGCTCGATGCCCTGGTCGACCTCGACGCGGGCATGGCGCTTGGACACGAGGGGATCGTCGAGGATGACCTGGGCGGGCGCGACGCGCCCGATGACCGTCGCACCTGCCGAGAGGGCCACGGTCCGCCCGGCCTCGGGGCCGCTGCGGATGCGCATGAGCGCCGCCGCGGGGCCGCCCGCCTCGGCGGCGGGCACGGCGGGGACGATCGACGCGTCGAAACCCGAGCCCAGGGGCGCCTCGCCCACGAGCGCCGCGGGATCCAGCTGGACGGCGCGTCCTGCGGGAGGCGCGACCAGCAGCGTCGGCACCTCGCTGGCGTTGACGCCGCCCGCCCCGGCCAGGGCGTCGCCCTCGCTCAGCGCACGCGCGACGTCCTGCACGGTGGCGGTGGCGTCGGCGGTGACGAGGACGTCGACGGAGTGGCCGACGCCGCGGCGGAGTCCGAGCTTGAGCTTCACGAATCGGCACCTCTCGCAATGACCGTGAACGAACGGCCGCCCACCCGGACGGTCCAGCCCGCGGGGGCGCGCATCGCCTGATCGGCGGGCACGTCGATGCTCTCCCCCTCGGGACCCTCGAGCAGCGTGCCGTTGCGCGAGGCGCGGTCGCGGACCCACACGCCGTCGGCATCCTGCCCGAAAGCGGCGTGCGTCTTGGACATGAGCCGCTCCGGGTCCTCGAGCCGCACGAGCGCGTCGACGTTCTCGCCGGGCACCGCCTCGGGATCGCGGCCGAGCAGCCCGAACACCGGCACGCGCACGAGCGAGCCGTCGTCGAAGCGGACCACCTGCTGAGCGCGCCGCGTCGCGGCGGCGGGGGCGGCGGCACCCGCCGGGAACGCCACGTCGGGAGCTGGCGCCGGCGCGGCCGGCGCGGCGGGGGGGGCGGCGGCACCCGCCGGGAACGCCACGTCGGGAGCTGGCGCCGGCGCGGCCGGCGCGGCGGGGGCGGTCTGGGCGGGTGGGGCGGCAGCAGCGGCCGGCACCGCCGCGTCCGCCGGCGAGACCCCCGGGACGCCGTCGATGAGCGCCGGCTCGGGCACGGCGTGCGCGAGAGACCACCGCGCACCGGTGCCGCCGGGCCCGACGACGCCCGAGCGGGAGCGGTCGTCCGGAATGCGCAGGCCGTCCTCGACGCCGATCCCCGACGCCATCGACGGCAGCTTCTCGTCGAGGTCGTCCCGGCGCGGCCGCAGGGCGCGGCGGGCGTGGCGCAGCGCCTTGGCATCGAACGGGTCCAGGCCCGCGCGCGCATCGATGAGCCAGCACCGGCCGACACGGTCCAGGATGCTGCGCCCGCGGCGCTCGGGATCCCACAGCCCCGAGGCCAGCAGCACCGCGGGACCGGCGACCGGGACGACGCCGCTCACCCACAGCACGAGGGCGCGCAGCAGCACCCGCCGGACCCCGGGCCTGCCGAAGCCGTCGACCGCGACCGACCGCAGGCGCATGGCGGCCTTGCCGGTGGTCACCCCGCGGCGGCCGTGGACGATCAGCTGGATGAGCCCGAACAGCGTCGCGGCGCCCGCGCCGGCTGCCACGAGGACCACCGGAAGGATGCCGGCGGCGCCCTCGGCGCGAAGGATCAGGGCGCCGGCGACAGCCGGCGAGGCCAGCGCGGCGTAGATGACGGCGTCGATCGCGAAGGCGAGGGACCGCACGCCGGGCGGGGCCGGGACGAGTCCGAGCCGGGCGGCGACGGCGGGGTCGGCGTCCTCGAGATGATCTGCCGGTGGCTCGTCGGGGCCGGGAAGGGGCGGCGCGGCGGCGAGATCGGTCATGTCATTCCTCGAGAAGCGCGTCACATCGTCAGCAGAACCAGCAGTGCGAGCGCGGTGAGGACGACCCCCGCGCCCACGATCACTCCGACGACAATACGTCGTCGCGCGCGTGCGCGCGCGCTCCGCCGCGCGGCCTCGTGGTCGACGGCCGGGCCCCCCGAGCGCGGCGGGGCCGGACGTGGGCGCTCCACGCGGACGACGTCGTCGGGTCGCGGGGCGCGCGGCGAGCGCAGGGCCTGGGCATCGGGGACGACCGCCCGGCTCGCCCCGGACTCCGGCTGCGCGGGGGGCTCGGACGCGCGCCGGCGCCCGGTCTGCGTCGTCGCCGGCGCCGTGTCGGCCGACTCCCGGCGGGCCGAGCGGATCGTCCGCTCCGCCCCTCGCGACGACACGATCGTGTCGTCGGCGGGAGCGTCACCCCCGGGGGCCGCGGCGCGCGGGACGCGCCGCGAGATGACGGTGTCGTCGTCCGGGTTCATCGCCCGTGGTGGTCGTCCGTCACCAGGCGCACCTCGGCGTCCCCGACCAGCAGCGTGGCCGATGCCGGGTGCGAGGTGCCGGGTGCGATCTCGGTCTCGGCGCCGTCGGGCCCCACGAGCACCGTGCCGTTGGTGGAGTGCAGGTCCACCACGCGCCACAGCTCGCCGTCCTTCTCGAGCCGCAGATGAGTCTTGGAGACCGTGCCGTCGTCGATCTCGACCAGCTGCGCCCCGGGGAAGGCCGAGGACCGCGCGGGCCGGCGGCCGACGAGCACGACCTCTTCGGTGAGGGGCACGTGCGCCCCGGTGGGGAGGACGAGCGCCCACGCCATCCGGCGGCGGCTGGCGATGACGGTGTGGTCGATGTCGTCGGGGATCCCCGGCATGGCGAACTGCGCCGACACCGACGACAGCGCCGATCGCGGCGTGCCCGACGTGGGAGCGCCGGCGACCGCCGACACCTCGCCGGACGCCTCGGGGAAGCCGTCGGGGTCGGGAAGCGGCGAGCGCGCCGGGGACCAGGGCTGCGCGTCCGGGCGCGCCGGAGCGCGCATCACGGGCGGCGCGAAATCCCCGGATGCCGCTTCCGGCGCCGCCCCGGCCGCCCGGGCGGGCGGGGTCTGG
This sequence comes from Microbacterium aureliae, assembly GCF_054780155.1. Lineage (NCBI taxonomy): Bacteria > Bacillati > Actinomycetota > Actinomycetes > Micrococcales > Microbacteriaceae > Microbacterium > Microbacterium aureliae. Next base: position 708,268 of record NZ_BAAGWW010000002.1, on the reverse strand, counting down.
GCGGGCGGGGTCTGGGCGAGGTGCGCCGGTTCGGCGGGTCGCGCCGGATACGCCGGCTCGGCCGGACGCGCCGGGCGGCCCGGCACCGCCGCGATGGGCTCGGGAGCACCGCTGATGGCGCCGGTCACCTCGTCGGCGCGGTCGGCGTCCGCCCAGGACGCCGGCATCGCCGGCGCAGGCGTCGGAGCCCACTCGGCCGATGCCGGGCGCGCAGGCGGCGCGGCCGGGCGCGCGGCAGCCGCCGGCGGGTCGGCGGGTGCGGCCGGCCGGCCGGCCTGACCCGGCAGCGGCGCGGGTCTGGCCAGCACCACCGGCGCCGAGTCGGCAGGCGGCGTCCCGAACAGCGGACCGGGGGTGCGGGGCGGCGGAGTGAGTGCGGCGTCGCCGGTCCGGCGCGGCCCGGCCGCGTCGGTGCCGAGCCAGCGCGCCGGCCCGAAGCCGACGATGGTCGCCCACACCGGCAGCAGGAGCGCCGCGAGCACGGTCATCCCCACGCCGAGCCCGAAGGACGCGTTGATGCGGTGGCACGCCACGATCAGGGCGATCCACAGCGCCACCGGGCCGAGGAACGGAAGGAAGATCAGCAGCACCAGCCAGCCGGACATGCCGCCCAGCTGCAGCAGCGTGAAGACGTTCAGGAAGGGGATCCACGCTTTGAAGGCCTCTTCGCCGCTCTTGCGGAAGACCGCGCTCAGGGCGACGGCGAGCCACACGTACAGCACGATCGACAGCAGCGTCGAGGTCCAGACGATCGTGGTCAGCGCAGAGGTGTCGGTGCTCATGGCTCTGGTCGCACGCGGGCGGCGCGCTTCCCCCTCTCGGCGAGGCGTTTGGCGGCACCGGCGGGCGCCGCGGGGCGGACGAACGATCTCAACGATACGGTCATGGCGAGCCGGCGCCAGAACCCTTGCGCGCGGGCCAAGGTGCGTCTCTCGTCGTCGACGATGCGCCAGAAGGCCGCCGCGTCCTCGTCGCCGAGGGGCACGTCCGAGAACACCGCGCGGTCGGCGGCGGTCGCCAGGCGCGTGCCGGCGGGTGTCGCGAAGGCGGTCGCGAGCTCGGTGCGGGTGGCGCGGGCGGGGGCCTGGCGCCCGGCATCCACCGCCGCATCGACGTACTCGTCCCAGCCGCCGGCGACGCGCGCGACGGGACCGGCGGCACGTCGGCGCGCCCGGCGCCGGACGGCCTTGGCCAGCAGCACGACGGCGAACGGCCCCGCCACCAGCAGCAGGATCAGCACCCCGATCGCCGCGGCCCGCACCGCCGCCCAGAGCGCCGTCAGATCTGCGCCGTCGTCGGCGACGTCGTCGCCCCGCGCGCCGGAGTCCTCTTGCAGCGAGTCGGGCGGGACGACCTCTTCGACGGCGTCGGGGCGGACCTCGGTGACGTTCTCGGGATCACGCTGCTCGGTGACCTCGAGCGCGGGCGACTGCGCGTGCTGCGGCGTGACGTCCACCGGCACCCACGTGCCGTCGACGTCCTGCACCTCGGTCCAGGCGGTGATGTCCTGCGCACGGCACACGCCCTGCTCGCACACGGCGAGCCCCGGATCGTCGGTCCACAGGCGCGCACCCACCACCACGCGGGAGGGGAAGCCGAGCTCGCGCGCGAGGAGCGCGGTCGCCACGGCGAACTGCTCGTCGTCTCCGACGGCGGCCACATACGACCCGGATGCCGCGGCCCGGGGATCCGCCTCGCGTTCGAGCAGCCGCGTGAACATCGCCTCGATGCGGGCGAGCGAGTGACCCGCCGCGCTCGGCTGGAAGGCGTAGTCCTCGAGCGCGGTCATCCACACGGCGGGCTCCTCACCCACCGACAGCGCGTGGCTGAGGTAGCCGCGGTCGCGCAGGAGGGCGACGGCGCCGGCGAGGGCCGCCCCGGACTCGTCCGCCTCGCGGCGCTCCAGCCACGTGCGCAGCGCGTCGGGCGTCTTGTCGCCCGCCGCCACCCCCGGCGCCGCCGACGCCGCGAGATCGGGCACCGCCGGCTCCACGGCCTCCACGTGCACGACGTCGCCCGCCGCCAGGCCGCCGCCGGCGGTCTGCACGCCCGCGGCGGCGGCGGGGTTGTAGTAGAAGCCGTCGGCGAGCTCGGCGGCCCGGGGACCCTCGAACCGCACGGAGCCGAGGCGGCCGGCCGTCGGCATCCAGATCCCCAGCGAGTCGTTCATCGTCACGGTCATCTCGACCGGGTCGCCCGGCCCGGCATCGAGCCGGGCCGGGACGCGCTCATACCGCGCGTCCTGGGCGGCGGCTGCTCCCCCGGCGCGGAAGACCGTGCCGTCGTAGTCGTCGAGGGTGGCCAGCCGGACCCGCTGCGGGAGCACGCCGTCCGCCGCCTCGACGGTGAACAGCACATCGTCGGCGCGGTCGTCGGCGAACAGGGACCGGTACTCCACCAGCGGGCTGATCGCGCGGGCCAGCGCGACCTCGGGACCGGTCGCCGCGCGCAGCACCTCGCGCTCGGTGCCGCGCGCCGCGAAGGGCACCACCGCCACGGCCACCACGAGCGCGGCGACGACGATGCCGGCGCCCAGAGCGGTGCGGCGGCGGTCTGCTCCCGAGGACCTGCGCGAGGTCCGCAGCCCGCCCGCCTCGACGGCGCGCGCGAGCGCCCGCATCCGCTCGTCGTGGCTGCGCCACGACAGCCACAGCAGTCCCGCCACCAGGGTTCCCGCCCCGATCGCGGTCTCGCGCGGCGCGGGCAGCGCGACGCCCGCCGCCACGAGCGGGTCGCTGACCTCGCGGCTGCCGAACAGCAGCCCGAACGCCACCATCGCGATCGACACCGCCACGGCGGCGTAGGCGAGGCGACCCGGACGCCACGCCAGGCGCAGCAGGGCGCACGTCCCGACGAGGAAGACGGCGAAGGCGGGCACGAGAAGGTTCCGGTAGGTGCCGACGGGCAGGTCCACCGTCAGCAGGTCCTTGCCGCCCGTGACCAGGCCCGCCCCGAGGTCGAGCAGGCCGCGGGCGAACCCGGCGGGATCGGTCGCCTGGGACGGGACGGCCAGCGGCACGCCGAGGACGGCGAAGACGACCAGCAGCGCGGCGGCCGTCGCCCACCCGCCCCACTTCAGCCGCGCCGTCACGGCGGCGACGATCACCGCGGCCGCGACCGCCCCGCCGGCCGTGACCGCGAGCCACCCCGTGCGGTACACCGGCCACGCCGACGCCGCGGCCAGCAGCACGGTGGCCGCGGCGAACGCCGACCCCGCGATCACCCGCGCCCCGGCGGCTCCGCGCTCCGCGGCATCCGCCCTCACGATGCCGCCCCGCGCAGCAGCAGGCCCGACAGGTCGTCGGGGGTGCCCACAGTGAGGACGGTCATCCCCGGCAGCGACTGCATCCGCGGGTGGGCGCGCTCGTCGCAGACGACGGCGACGACCACGGTGTCGCCTGAGAACGCCAGCGCCGCCTGCTGCAGGACCGGGAGCCCGACCGGCGACCCGGCCACGATGACCGCCACCGACAGCTGGGCGCCGCTCTCGGCGACGGAGCGGCACACCTCGGCGACGCCCATCGTGCTCTCGAGCTGCGCCGTGGCGCTGAACCCGTCCAGCAGGGTCCGCGCCGAGGTCGACGGCAGGTGGCGCAGCGCCCGCAGCCGCCCGCGGACGGCACGCGGGATCTCGCTGCCGGTGACCACCGCGACCTCGCGCGCATCGCGGACCGCCCGCAGCCCGAGGGACGCCGCGCACGAGACGGCGAGCTCGAACTCGTCGGCATCCAGGTACTCCGCCTCGGCGACGCCGAGCACCACCGCCATGCGCGAGCGGCGCGACTCCTCGTACTGGCGCACCATGAGCCGCCCGGTCTTGGCCGTGGACCGCCAGTGGATCTGCCGGCGGGCATCCCCGGGGGCGTATTCGCGCAGCGCGTGGAACGACATGTCCGCGTCGACGAGGCGCCGCGTGGGGCTCCCCTCGAGGTCGCGGATGAGACCGGCGCTCATCGAGGGCAGCGGCACGGTCCTCGGGTGGACGTACAGGTCGTGCACATCGGCGAACGCGTGCTCGCGCCGCAGCAGCCCAACCGGGTCGCCCCGCACGGTCGTCACCGGGCCCACCCGGACGATGCCGCGCCGCAGCGCCGGGATCTCGAACGGCTCGGCGACGTGGTGGCCGGGCCGCAGCAGGGGCACGCCGAACTCCACCAGCCCAGACCCCACCGGGATGTCCAGGCGCCCGGGCAGCGCGGGGCGGCGACCGGTGTTGCGCACGACGATCCGCCCCGTCACGCCGTCGCCCGCGACGACCCGCTCATGGGCGAGCGTGAGGTCGACGTCGTACGCGCGCGCGCCGAAGAGGAACGGCACGGCGGCCAGCAGCAGCAGAACGGATGCAGTCCCAGCCGTGAGCGCTTCGACCCACCCGAACAGCCATCCGAGGGCGAGCCCCGCGGTCGCGGCGAGCGCCACGAGCACGCCGGCGGGTCGGATCGTGCGGGCGCTCCACTCCGTCGCCCGCACCAGGGCCTCGTCGACCACGCGCGACGCCTCGGTCCACCCCACGACCGCGCGGACGAGGGCGCGGTCGCGACCCGGCGCGGCGATCGCGGTCGCCGTGACGTCGGTGCGCCCGGCGGTGGTCGCCCCCGCCGAGGTGCGGGTGAGGCGGGATTCGGTCAGGCTCATGCGGCCTCGGGCGCGCTCATCCGGCCTCGCGGCGGCGAGGGGGCTCGACATCCAGCAGCACCTGTCCGATGACGGCCTCGGGGGTCACGCCGTCGAACTCCGCTTCGGGATGCAGGATCAGCCGGTGGGCGAGCACGGCCACCGCGAGCGCCTTGACGTCGTCGGGCGTGGCGAAGGTGCGCCCCTGCGAGGCCGCGCGGGTCCTCACCGCCCGGGTGAGGGCGAGAGCCCCGCGGATGCTGACCCCCAGCCGCACCTCGTCGGCCGACCGCGTCGCGTCGACCAGCCGCGCGATGTAGTCCAGCACGAGCGCGTCGACGTACACCTGGGCTGCGAGGTCGGCCATCCCCACCAGCGACTGCGGGCTGATCACCGCCTCCAGGTCCGCCGTGGCGACGGCGGCGCCGTCCAGGATGCGGACGGTGGCGGCGTGATCGGGGTAGCCGAGCGAGGTCCGCATCATGAACCGGTCCAGCTGCGCTTCGGGCAGCCGGTAGGTGCCGGCCTGCTCGACCGGGTTCTGCGTGGCCAGCACGAGGAAGGGCACACCCACCGGGCGGCTGACGCCGTCGATGGTCACGCGTCCCTCCTCCATGACCTCCAGCAGCGCCGCCTGCGTCTTCGGGCTCGCGCGGTTGATCTCGTCGGCCAGCACGATGTTGGCGAACACCGGTCCGGCGTGGAACTCGAAGACGCCCTGCTTCTGGTCGTAGACGCTCACGCCCGTGATGTCCCCGGGGAGCAGGTCCGGGGTGAACTGGATGCGTGTGTTGGTCCCCCGCACCGACTGGGCCATCGCCCGGGCCAGCGACGTCTTGCCGGTGCCGGGGACGTCCTCCAGCAGCACGTGCCCCTCGCTCAGCATCGCCGTGAGCACGAGTTCGACCACGCGCCGCTTGCCGAGGAGGGCGCGCTCGACGTTGTCGGCGAGCTGGGCGAACGTGCCGGCGAACCACGTGGCCTGTTCTGCGGTGATGCTCATGCGCGAAAGTTCCTCAGGGTGTCAGGGCTTTGCGGGCCCGGGCTCGTCGGGGGGCAGGTTGGGGGTGCAGGCGGCCGAGAAGGCGGTGGCCGCGGGGGCGAGGTTCCATCCTTGCGCGTTCCAGTTCGCCGTGACCGAGATCCCGTCCACGCGGGCGGCGCCGACGGGCACATCCCACGTGCCGGCGGTGTGCGGCAGCAGGACGCCCGCGGCGTCGTAGTAGCGCAGCGCGGTGTTGCCGAAGGCGATGGCCGCGGTGCCGCCGCCCGGGGCGCTCGAGGAGTCCCCGCGGGGGGTGAGCTGTCCCCCGCCGACGCAGGACTCCACCCACCAGCGCGCCTGCACCTGGTAGGGCGCGCTGCCGGCGGCGGGCACGACGGTGGCCCACGGCGTCGCGCGGTCCCAGAACCGGTGGACGTATCGGACCTGGATGCCCGGGTCCTGCCCGAACACCGACGTGGGCGGTCCGCCGACGATCTCGACGTCGTTGTTGTTGGGCACGCGCTCGGTGGACGTCGGCTGCTGACGGATGATCCAGTCCGCACGCTCGGCCGCGACGTTCGGGACGGCATCCACCACGAACGTCCAGCCGCGGGGAGCGCGGCCGGTCTGCTGGGCCTGAACGGTGGCGGTCGCGGTGCTGCGCCCGAACGACGTGCCGTCCACCACGCTGTCCACGCACGCGGTGTAGCGGTACTCCTCGCCGTCGGGGAGGTTGGGGAAGGTCGCCGTGGCGCCGTCCGCCGAGGGCAGGCAGGGCGCGCCGTCGGGCACGATGTCGTAGCGCAGGGTCGAGCCGTCCCCGTTGAGGCGGGCGGTGGCCAGCGCGGTGACCGTCGAGGTGCCGTCGCCGTTGGAGACCGAGCTGAGGCTCAGCTGCGGGTCCAGGGGCCGGCCGACGCCGTTGGTCTGGATCGTCACGCCGGCCCCGGACGTCGACCCCTCCAGGCCCGGCGGCAGCGAGAAGCGCGACAGCGGGGTGACGGTGACCGCCGTGCGGGTGTTGGCGCCGACGCGGAACGAGCCGATCTCGACGCGGGTCTGCCCGCGCCCCACCGGGACGCGGACCGTCTCGCCCACGGGACTCGCGACCTCGATCGCGCCCGTCTGGGCGCCGTCGATGCCCTGCACCGTGACCGAGACGAGACCGCCGGCGCCGTCCGAGGTGACCACGGGGCGGGCCGACACGCTCTCGGGGGCGGGCGGCGGGTCGTACGCCCAGGCGGTGGTGCGCACGGCCTGGCGCGACTCCCCCACCGCGTTGACGGCGACGGCCGAGTACGAGCGCTCCTCGCCGTTGGGCGCGGCGATGGCCGGGCACGCGCCGTCCGCGCCGCAGCGGGCGACCACCTGATCCCCCGCACGGACGAGGAAGCCGGTGAGCGCCGGGTAGGCCTGCCGCGCCGGCCCGGGGTCGACCCGCAGAGTGACCGAGCCGTTGTCGTAGCCGGTCTGGCTCAGGCTCGCGGGAGCCTTCGGATACCCCTGCAGGTCGAGGGTCAGCGAGCCGTCCCGCGCACCGTTGGTGCGGCGCTGCTGGGCGTCGCGGACCGAGAAGGACGCGGTGCACGTGGCGCCCGGGGCGTCGTCCCGCCACGAGGCGACGACGGAGTCGGTGCCCGCCACGCGGAAGCTCACCCCGATGCACTCGCCGGTGGGACGGACGTCCACGACCTCGAGCGGCGTGCCCGGCAGCGGATTGACCTCGCCGGCCGCGCCGATGACGGCGATCGTGCACGACGAGCCGGCCGCCTGCGAACACTGCTGCGCCACCGCGCCGCCGCGCGGCAGCGCCTGCGGGGCGGCGCCGACGCGCAGGATGAGCCGGACGGGGGCCACGGCCGGGTGCGAGGTGACCGACACCACCGCCGCCTCGTCGGTGCCCGGGACGGCACGGTCGGCACCGGTGATGGTGAGGGTCGAACCGCTGCGGGTGACCTCGAACGCGCTTCCGCCGTAGTCGAGGCCGTACTCGATCCCCTGCCAGTCGGCCCGCAGCTGCCAGGTCGTCATGACGCGCAGGTCGAAGGTCGACGTCTCGCCGGGACCGACGGTCAGCGACGCCGCGCGCAGCTCGGGCTGCGGATCCAGCGCCCGGATGACGATCGGGACCGACAGGTAGGTCCAGTCCTCCTGCCCGGCCAGGCGCACCGGGACGCGGCATGCGTCCGACCAGGGCGCACCGGCGCCGGCCTCGTAGCGCACGACGGTGCCGGCCTCGACGCGGCAGGTCGCGTCGGCGCGCGCGCCCGAGCCCACGACGTCGTCGCCGACCTCGAGTCGCGTGCCGCGGGGTGCGGCGACGAGGCCCGCCATGTCGAAGGTCACCTCGTCGAGTTCGTCCACCTCGATGGCCGCGGCGTCGGAGCGCAGGGCGAGCGAGAGGTCGTCGTCGCCGGGCACCCGCAGGAAGGCGTAGGTCGTGACCTCGCCCGCCGATCCCTCACCGGTCACGGCGAACGGGATGACGCGCGTGGTGCGCGGCAGCGGACCGCTCAGCGTCGTCCCCGAGACGGCGACATCGTCGGGGTCGCCCCACAGCGACACCTCGAGGTCTGCCGCGTCGCCGCCGGACCACGAGACGTTGCCGTCCAGGACGTCCACCCCCGACGGGAAGTCCTCGCGCGTCTCGGCGGTGAGCACGGTGTCCGCCACCACCGGGTAGTCCGGGACGCTCTCGCGCACCACCTCGACGACGATGAGGCCGCGTCCGGTGTTGCCCGACGAGGATTCGACGTCGTAGAGGAAGGACATCGTGCCGGGGTCGGAACCCGCCGCGATGATCACGGCGCGCTCGCCCTGCGAGCGGATGCGGGACGACAGCCGGGTGTGCTCCGGATTGCGCGTGCCGTCCTCGAGCGTCGGGGCGAGGTCCGGGCGCACGCCGGTCAGCGTGAGCTCGCCCATCGTGGGATCGACGTCGTTGGCGAGGGGGCTCACCCGGATGACGCTGTCGGCCCCCGCCTGGACCTGCACGTAGTCGGTGTAGGTGACCGGGCTCGGATTGGACTGGGCGTCCAGCACGCCGATCCGCACCGTCCCTTCGCCGGTGGCCCCCAGAGCGTCCACGACGCGGTAGCGGAAGGAGACCTGCCCGCTGTCGCCCGGGACGCTGGTGTACACGATCGACGAGCCGTCCGCGGCGATGGTCGCCGCACCGCGCTCGGGCTGCGACAGGATGCGGTCCAGCGATGTCGCGTCGCCGTCGGGGTCGCCGCCGAAGCCGTCGAAGTCGATCACCGTGGACTGACCGCTCAGCACGCGACCCTCGAGCGTCTCGGCCAGCGGCGGGCGGTTGGACTCCTCGTCCAGCACGCGGATGCGGACGGTCGCGGCGTCGGCGAGCGACGGCGCCCCGACGGTGTAGACGCCGTACTGCACGGTGTAGTCGCCGGGCTCGGCCGGCGCGAGGTAGCGCAGCTCGTCGCCCGAGGCGAACGCGAGGGCGGACGGCGACGACGACGTCACGGTCCCGGGGTCCAGCAGGGGGCGGCCCCCGGCGGGCGCGATGTCGTTGTCGAGCACGGGGATGTCCAGCTGCGCGCCGGCGCGCACCACCACCCGGTCGTCGACGGCGATGGGGGCGAGCTCGGGCGCCGGCGGGAGCAGATAGACCGTGGCCTCGCCGGTGACGCGGGAGCCGGCATCCTCGGTGCCGTCGCTCACCGCGTAGGTGACGGTGCCGAGGCGTCCGGGGGCCCCGGACGCGGTCGTCCCCGACACCCGCAGATGGTTCTGGGCGACCGCGTCCACCGACAGCGACGCCCCCCCGTCGGGGCGCGCGACGACGTCGCTGAGCAGCAGGACGCGGCGGGTCGGATTGGAGACCGCGGCGAAGACGTCGAGCGTCGCGTCACGCTGCGGGTGCACGAAGGCCACCACGGGCGAGGTGGCCAGCTGCGCGGGCGCGTCGGCGTCGAGGATCGTGATGCGGACCGTGCCGGAGGCGGTGGCGACGCCGTCGGTCACGGTGAAGCCCACGCGGAAGACCCCCGCCGTGCGGGCGACGAAGTCGAAGGACGTCGATCCGGCAGAGACGGTGGCGCTGGCCGCGGCGTCGTCGAGGACGCGGGCCGACTCCAGCGCGACCGACCCGGCGGTGCCGGTCACGTGCCGCGAGACGTCGACGGCGAGGCCGGCATCCAGCGAATCGACGACGGCGAAGGACTGCACCGCGAGCGCAGGCTCGGGCGAGACGCGGATGACGAGCGGCTTGGTGGCCGTCGCCCCGGCGGTGTCGGCGACGGTGACCGCCAGCTCGACGAGCTCTTCGCCGCCCGAGCCGTCGTCGCTGTGCTGGTAGACGACGTCTCCGGACGGCGTGGCGGCGACGCTGCCGATTCCCGACGGGTTCTCGACGCCGAGCAGCAGCAGCGGGTCCCCGTCGGGGTCCACCCACCCCGACAGCACGGGGACGGTGACCGTGCCGCCCCGGGCCACCTCGGGCTCGGGCCACGGGGCAAGGCACCGCTCGACGCCGCACCACTGCGGTGCGGCGTTGGCGCCGGCCCCCGACACCGTGAGCGTGACCGACACCGGCTCCGAGCGCAGGCCCGCGGCCGACGTGCCGTCGGTCACGGCGTACGAGAACGTGGCGGTGCCGCTCGCGCCGGGCTCGGTGCGCACCGCCAGCCGCTGCCCGTCGTCGGTGATGGTGACCGCGCCGAAGCCGGGGTCCAGGCCCGTCACCGACTCGGGGTCCACCGCGAGCACGTCCTCGTTGGGATCGTGGTCGTTCAGCAGCACGGGCAGCGTGGCCAGGCTCGCCGCCCGCACGCCGAACGCGTCGGGCTCCGCCACGGGAGGCTTCGGATCGATCACGACGCTCAGCTGCTCGTCGCTCGGGACGGCGTCGGGGTCGGTGCGATCGTCGAGAGACCAGTCCTGGCTGGACGGCACGAGGCGGCCGTCCGGCACGGTCCACACCCATCCGGTGCGGGTCTCGTTGAGGATCACCGCGGATCCGCTCGCGACGAACGTGGGCCGCCGTTCGTCCGGCAGCTCGCCCGCGGCGTAGTCCAGCGGCGACGGGCCGGCACGGGAGGACCACAGGACGCCGCCCGCCGCCCCCTGCGCGAGCCACGCCGCGAACACCTCGCCGTCGTGGACGACCGGCTGCGCGGGGGTGCCCAGCACGGTGGTGCCCGTACCCGTGACGGTGTCGATCGCCGAGCCGTCGACCGCGACCCGCACGAGCGAGGTCTCGTCGGCGAGATAGACCGCGTCGCCGTCCGGATCGGGCTGGCCGACGACGACCGAACCAGTGGTAGGGGCGGATGCCGGGCCCTCGCCCCCGGGAAGCCACACGTCGCCGTCGTCGGCGTCGACGACGGCCCACACCTCGCCGGCGGCCGACACGGCGGGGCGGGTGAGCCCTTCCGCCCGCAGCCCGTCCCGCGAGAGCACCCGGCCGCCGGCGACGTCGTAGCGCACCACCGACGCGTCGGCGCGGGAGTACGCCACCAGGACGCCCGCGGAATCGATCGCCACGGCATCCGCCGTCCACGCCCGGGCCGCAACTCCGCCGGTCTCGCCGGCGGGCTCGGACGGCTCGATCCGCACCGTGTCGTCCTCCGACAGCCGCCCGGCGAAGACCGTGCCCGCATCGGTCCGGTAGGCCACGAAGTCCCCCGCGGTGGCGACGTCGACGGTACCGGCGGGCGTCGACGGCGCGTCCCGCAGGGCCTCGGCGTCCAGGTCCACCGGAAGGGCCGGGTCGATGCGGGTGAGCTTGCCGTAGCTGTCGGTGAACAGGAACGCGCCCGCCTCGCTCTGCACGACCTGACTGGGATTGGCGATGCTGCGGACCGTGTCCAGCTCGCCGATGGCGGTGTTCACGCGCGCATAGCGCCGGCCATCACCGGTCTGCAGCGCCCACACGGCCGTGTCGACGTCCGGGGTCTCGCGCGCATCCAGCCCCGGCCACACCACCCCGATCCCCACCAGCAGAGCCGCCGCGGCGGATCCGGCCACGATGCCGGCGAGGGCGCGGCGATGCATCACAGGATCCCCGTCGCCACGAGCGCCCCCGCGACGGCCGCGCCCGCGGCGATCACCGCGATGCCCGCGGCCAGCCACGGCCACGCGCGGCGCCGCCGCCGGTCCGGCGCCGAGATCTCGGCGTCCTCGTCCCGCGCGTACGAGGTGGCGTCCAGGCCCGGCGCGCGCTTGCGGCGCTCCTCGCGCTCGATGCGGCTGCGGGCGGGACCGCGCAGGTCGCTGTCGTCGAAATCGACGTCGCGCGACACCGGCGCCCACCCCGCCTCGGGCACCTCGACGGGCGTGCGGGCGAGGCCGAGCTCGGCCTGGACGTCGCGCAGCGCCTCGGCGAAGGCCAGCGCCGTGGGCTGCCGGCGCCCCGGATCGCGGCTCATGGCCGTGGCCAGCACGGTCTGCAGCGACGCGGGAACATCGGCGCGCGGGATGTCGGTGTACGAGGCGCGCGCGATGCGGCGACGCAGCAGGTCGCGGGAGTTCTGCCCGCGCTCGCGACGCTCGAAGGGGCTGTGGCCGGCCAGCAGCGAATAGACGGTGGCGCCGAGACTCCACACCTCGCTGGCCACGGTCCCCGACGTGGTCTCGGCGACGACCTCGGGCGCGCTCCAGGGGATCGACATCGCCAGCACCTCGCCGGGTCGCACCCGCAGCAGCGACGACGAGATCCCGAAGTCGGCGAGGACCGGCGTCCCGAACGTCGTGATGAGGATGTTGCTCGGCTTCACGTCACGATGGATGAGCCCGGCGCGGTGGGCGGACTCCAGCGCCCCCGCCATCCGGACGCCGATGGCGAGCACCTCGTCCACCGGCATCCGCTCGATGCGATAGCGCTGCGCGAGCGAACCGGGGCAGTACTCCATGACGATGTACGGCCGGCCGTCGGCCGAGATGCCCGCCTGGTACACCGTGACGATGGCGGGGTGGGCCGAGAGGTGGGCGAGGACGTCCGCCTCGCTGTTGAACATGCGCCGCAGGCCCGGGTCGCGGATGTCGCTGGGCAGGACCTTGACGGCCACGTCGCGGCGCGGCATGTCCTGCTCGTAGAGGAACACGTCGGCGAAGCCGCCGGACCCGAGCGGGCGGATGTAGGCGAGCCCCGGCAGGATCGGGGGCGACGACGGCAGTCGAGCGGCCACTCATCCTCCCCCCGGGAACGCCGCCGAGACGAGGCGGGCGCGGGCGACCTTCTCACCCGCGAGCCCGCCCATGCTAACAAAGGCGGTCGGCCGCGCCGCGACGGCTGTGGACGGGGTGCGACGACGGATGCCGCGGGTCATTCCCGCGGCGGATCGTTGGGGTCGAACGGCGCGTCCAGCGACTTGGTGAGCTCCTCGAGCATCGCCTCGATCTGCGGCTCGACGTAGGTGGCGACGGCCGACTGGATCCGCAGTCGGTGGTGGAGCAGGATCGCGCACACCTCGCGGCCGATCATGTTGGCGTAGTCGTCGGCGAGCCCCACCTCCTGACGCAGCGCGGCCTTGGCCTCGTCGCTCAGCGGCGGCAGATCGGGCACGTGCGCGGCGGCCTCTTCGGCGAGCCCCGCGATCGTGAACAGGAACGGCGAGCCCGGCACCGGGTCGGGGTCCAGCGGCAGCCCGTCGAACTCCGGCTCCAGCCCCTCGCCCGGCTGGTACGTGCGGGCGCGGTTGCGGGCGGCCTGCTGATCGAGCTCCGCCTGCAGCATCGGCAGGTTCAGCGCGGTGTACTCGGCGACGGCGTGGTCGACGATCGTCTTGATCCGGGTGGACAGCCCGTGCTGCACGCCGTGCGGCACATCGGCCCCGAGGCCCGCGGCGGACAGGACGGGCGACCCGAAGCAGCGTCGGCACGGAGCGACCCGGCCGCGGTGGGTGGCGGGCTGCCAGCGCGGGAGCCAGCGCAGCCAGGCGTCCACGGCCTGGCTCACCTGCGTCTCGAGCGAGCGCTCCACACGTTCACGGTAGCGCCGCGGGACCGCCGCGGGCGGGATATCCCGCCGGACCCGCCCTACAGATCGTCCTCGGACTCCCACGGCCACCGCGGGCGTGCCGCGCGCGTGCGCACGAGCGCGACCCCGCCCCAGCCGCATACGAGCCCCACCGCGGCCACCACGACGCCGAACCACGACGTCGCCACCGCGCCGGCGGCTCCCAGGGCCGCCGCCGGACCGCCGCCTGCGAGCAGGGCGCCGAACCACACGCCGCCGAGGTAGGCCAGGAACGCCGCCGCCGCGCACCACACCGCGGCGAGGTACGAGGGGCGACGACGGATGCCGGCCCACAGCCCCGCCGCGAACGCCACCGTCGCCGCGGTGGTCGCCGAAACGCCGGGGGCGAGGCCCAGGCCGGGCGTGGCCACCACGTCCGCGTTCAGCAGCAGACTCAGCATCCCGAGCCCGAAGATGAGGAGGGCGACGAACGAGACCGTCGCGAGCGCGAGCGCGACGGCCGGCCTCACGGGGCCGGCTTCGCCGGGCGCGCGCCCTGTCACCGCGGCTGCCTGGTCAGGGGCGGACGAGCTGCGGCCCGGCCTCGAGCGTGCGCTCGTACTCGCGCTGCGCGGCGACGTTGAGCTCGGTCACCCGGCGACCGCGCGAGGCGACCCACGCCCCGAACCAGATCGTGAGCTCGCGGGCGAAGACGAACGCGGCGATCGCGAGGGGCGCCAGGTACTGCCCCTCGAGCAGTTCCGCGCCCTCGCGGGCGGTGAGCATCCAGAAGGGCGCCTGGAAGAGCTGCCCGAGCAGGTGCCCGCCGTACGCGGCGAGTCCCACGAGCAGGCCGAGGATGACCCACAGCCCCCAGCGGCCGCGGTTGATCGCCGCGCCCAGCAGCCAGAAGGCCAGGAAGAAGACCACGACCGGCACCCAGAACGACCACGTGGCGAGCGCCTCGAGGGCGGTCGTGCCGACACCGGCGAGATCGACGTCGCCCTCGAGCGCGCCGATGCCGAGCCACGCCGCGAGGTACAGGGCGCCGAAGGAGAGGGCGGCGAGGATGCCGATGCCGGCGGCGGCGGCGCGGTTACTGCGCGGCCGCGGCGCCTCGGGCGCCTGCACGAAGATCGGCTGACCGCCGAAGCCCGACGTCGCGGCGGCGCCCGCACCGAGGGCGCCGCCGGTGGCGGCCGGAGCGGCGTACACGTCGTGATCGCGACGCTCGGGAGCGGCAGCGTACGTGTCGTGCTCGTGGTGCTCGCCCGACGGCTCGCTCGCCGTGACGCGCGGCGCGTCGCCGGTGCCGGGAGCGTCGTACACCGAGGTCGCGGGGGCGTCGTACGCCGAGGCGTGCACGGCCGACGCCGGCTCGGGCGCGTCGCTCACGGGCTGGTCGCTCACGGGCTCATCTGCAGCGTCGGCGGAGCGACCGTTGAGGTCGGCGCGCAGCGGACCGGTGGACGTGCTGGGCGCGGCGTCGGCCGCCTCGCGCGCGGCGGCGTCACGGCGAGCGGCCTCGGCGTCGGCCAGGCCCTCGTTGGCGCGCCCGACGACGTCGCCGTCGTGGGTGGGCTCTTCGACGGGTTCGCCGTACGTCGACTTGGGGTCGCTCATCGGATGCACTCCTCACGCGGGACCGGTTCCCGCAGTGCGAGGGTAGCGCCCGCACCGCCCGCCGCCCGGCAGGCGTGCCGCGCGATTCCCAGCGCGCCGCACCGGCGCGTCCCGCCGCGTCGCTAGGGTGTTCGCCATGCGAGGCATGATCGCGCGGATGCTGTCGGTCACCGCGGCGCTGCTGACCGCGGCGGCACTCGCGGGGTGCGCCCCCGATGCGGACGCACCGCCGGCATCCACCCCCATGTCCGCCCCGGCCACCCCTACGCCGATCCCGACGCGGACGCTCGAGGCGACCGCCACCCCCGCAGCCTCGGCCCGGATCCCCACGGACTGCCGGGCCATCCTGTCGGCCGCCGTGCTCGCCCAGCTCGAGGACGTGCCGCTGAACGATCCCGCCTTCGGCCCTTCGGGCGCGCAGTCGGACGGCAGCCTGGTGTGCGTGTGGGGCGACCCGGGCGCCGACACCACCCGTCTGGTGACAGAGATCACGCGCATCTACCGGGGACCCGCGTTGGATCTGCTGAACGAGCTCGCCGACGACGAGGACTTCACGTGCTACACGCCGGACGGCGGGACGCGCTGCGAGAAGTCGTGGAAGAACGACACCTACCCGGTCACCGACGGGCGGACGCTGTTCTGGCGCGACGACGTGCTCATCGACACGCGTTACTCCAACCTTGCCCCGAGCGGCTACACCGACGCGATCGTCACCGCCGTCTTCGGCGGCTGAGCCTCACCCGAACAGGAACCGGTCCAGCCGCGGGCCGTACGCCTCGGGCTGCCACGTCGTCTCGACGCTGGACAGCCACAGCCCCGCGCGGAACGTGTGCTCCTCGCGCACCCGCCCGACGTCACGCGCACAGCTGAGGGCGGGGCGGTCGGCGACCGGGCTCGCATCGCACGCGAACCCCTGCGAGCGCAGTGCCGCCTCGGCCACCGGCAGCGAGGCGGAGTCCACCGACGACAGGGTGGTCACGATCGACCCGGGCGTCTCGCGCGCCCAGCGGCACGTCACGCGCACCTCGGGTGCCAGCGCCTCGGTCACCGAGCCGGCGGCCGTGTCGGGCGGCGTGCGGTCCTGCCGCAGGACGACCCCGGCCGTCCAGGTGAGCTCCGCCCACAGCGAGTCCGGGTACAGGCCCCGGCAGTCCACGGCGTTCAGATCGATGGTCTCGGATGCCGGCGGCGCGGGCACGCGGGCCGCCCGTTCGCTCGCTCCGCGCAGGGTGTCGCCGACCCACGTGACGGCGACGGGCAGCATCGGCACCGCGAGCCACAGCAGGGCGGCCACGACGGCGAAGCACGCGAGCGTCGCGGGCACCGCGATCCACGTGCTTCGTCCCCCCGTCCGAGCCATGGCTCCACGGTAGATCGGCATCGCGCCGACTGCCCGGCGCGGCACGCGAAACGACCGAGGGCCCCGGTGTGAACCGGGGCCCTCGGTGTGACGGGTGTCTCAGTTGTAGTTGCCCGAGAAGTCGTCCGTGGTGAAGCTGTCGAAGTCGACGTAGCTCAGGTCGGCGTCCGAGTAGGCGCCGTCCGAGGCGAAGATGCGGTTGGGGTACCGCTCGCTCTTGGCCTCCTCCGTCGCCTCGACCGTGACGTTGCGGTACTTCGCAAGTCCGGTTCCGGCGGGGATGAGCTTTCCGATGATGACGTTCTCCTTGAGGCCGACCAGCGGGTCGCTCTTGCCCTCCATGGCCGCCTGGGTGAGCACCCGGGTGGTCTCCTGGAACGAGGCGGCCGACAGCCACGACTCGGTCGCCAGCGACGCCTTGGTGATACCCATCAGCTCGGGACGGCCCGAGGCGGGGCGCTTGCCCTCGGCGACGGCCTCGCGGTTGATCGACTGGTAGCGCTTGAGGTCCACCATCTCGCCGGGCAGCAGCGTGGTGTCGCCGTGGTCGACCACGGTGACCTTCCGCAGCATCTGGCGCACGATGACCTCGATGTGCTTGTCGTGGATCGGCACACCCTGCGAGCGGTAGACGCCCTGCACGCCGCCGACGAGGTACTTCTGCACCTCGCGGGCGCCCATGACACGCATGACCTCCTTGGGGTCGAGCGTGCCGACGAGGATCGGCTGGCCGACCGTGACGTGCTGGCCGTCCTCGACCAGCAGCGTCGCGCGCTTGAGCACGGGGTAGACGTGCGGCTCGTCGCCGTTGTCGGGCGTCAGGATGACCTTCTTGGCCTTGTCGGTCTCGTCGATCGTGATGCGGCCGTCGGCCTCGGCGATCGGCGACGCGCCCTTGGGGGTACGCGCCTCGAAGAGCTCCTGCACGCGGGGCAGACCCTGCGTGATGTCATCGGCCGACGCCGAGCCACCGGTGTGGAAGGTACGCATCGTCAGCTGCGTTCCGGGCTCACCGATCGACTGGGCGGCGATGATGCCGACCGCCTCGCCGATGTCGACGAGCGATCCGGTGGCCAGCGAGCGGCCGTAGCACAGCGCGCACACGCCGACCGCGGAGTCGCACGTGAGGACCGAGCGGACCTTGATGGACTCCACGCCCGACTCGATCAGCTGGTTGATCTCGGGGTCGCCGACGTCCGAGCCGGCGGCCAGCAGCACGGTGCCCGCCTCGTCGACGACGTCGACCGCCAGGGTCCGTGCGAACACCGAGTTCTCGACGTTCGGGTCGCGCACGAGCGCACCGTCGGCGCCCGCGGCGGCGATCGGCATCTCGAGGCCCTTCGACGTGCCGCAGTCCTCCTCGCGGATGATGACGTCCTGCGAGACGTCCACCAGACGACGCGTGAGGTACCCCGAGTCGGCGGTACGCAGCGCGGTGTCGGCCAGACCCTTTCGGGCACCGTGGGTGGCGATGAAGTACTCCGCCACCGACAGGCCCTCGCGGTACGACGAGATGATCGGACGCGGGATGATCTCACCCTTGGGGTTGTTCACCAGGCCTCGCATACCGGCGATGTTCCGGATCTGCAGCCAGTTACCACGGGCACCCGACGACACCATGCGGTTGATGGTGTTGTCCTCGGGGAAGTTCTCCCGCATCGCGGCCTGGACCTCGTCGGTCGCCTCGGTCCAGATCTTGATGAGCTCCTGACGACGCTCGGCGTCGGTGGTGAGACCCTTCTCGAACTGCGCCTGCGCCTTGGCCGCGGCCTTCTCGTGCTTGGCGACGATCTCCTTCTTGCTGGGCGGCGTGAGGATGTCGCTGAGCGCCACGGTGACACCCGAACGGGTGGCCCAGTAGAAGCCGGCGTCCTTGATGCGGTCCAGCGTCGCGGCGACCTCGACCTTGGGGTACTCCTCGGCCAGCTTGTTGACGATCTGCGACAGTTTGCCCTTGTCGGCCTGCTCGCGCACGAACGGGTAGCCCTTGGGCAGCGCGTCGTTGAAGATCGCCTGACCGAGCGAGGCGTCCACGAGACCGTGGCGCTCGTAGCCCTCGGGGGCGTCGCCCTCGAGGAAGGCCAGACCCGGGATGCGGATGCGCACCTTGGCCTGCAGGTCGAGGGCGCCCTCGTCCTTGGCCAGGATCGCCTCGGACACCGAGCCGAACACGCGACCCTCGCCGGCGGCGCCCTCCCTGACCGTGGTCAGGTGGTGCAGGCCGATGATCATGTCCTGCGAGGGCAGGGTGACCGGACGGCCGTCCGACGGCTTGAGGATGTTGTTCGACGCCAGCATCAGGATGCGGGCCTCGGCCTGGGCCTCGACCGACAGCGGCAGGTGCACGGCCATCTGGTCACCGTCGAAGTCCGCGTTGAAGGCGGCGCACACGAGCGGGTGCAGCTGGATGGCCTTACCCTCGACGAGCTGCGGCTCGAAGGCCTGGATGCCGAGGCGGTGCAGCGTGGGTGCGCGGTTGAGCAGCACCGGACGCTCGCGGATGATCTCTTCGAGCACGTCCCAGACCTCGGGACGGTAGCGCTCGACGGCGCGCTTGGCGGCCTTGATGTTCTGCGAGTGACCGAGGTCGATCAGGCGCTTGATCACGAACGGCTTGAACAGCTCCAGCGCCATCTGCTTGGGCAGACCGCACTGGTGCAGCTTCAGCTGCGGACCAACGACGATGACCGAACGGCCCGAGTAGTCCACGCGCTTTCCGAGCAGGTTCTGGCGGAACCGGCCCTGCTTTCCCTTGAGCATGTCGCTCAGGGACTTCAGCGCGCGGTTGCCGGTGCCCGTGACGGGGCGACCGCGGCGGCCGTTGTCGAACAGCGCGTCGACGGCCTCCTGCAGCATCCGCTTCTCGTTGTTGACGATGATCTCGGGGGCACCGAGGTCGATCAGGCGACGCAGGCGGTTGTTGCGGTTGATCACGCGGCGGTACAGGTCGTTGAGGTCCGACGTGGCGAAGCGGCCACCGTCGAGCTGGACCATCGGCCGGAGCTCGGGCGGGATCACCGGGACGACGTCGAGCACCATCGCGGCCGGGCTCATGCCGGTCTGCAGGAAGGAGTTCACGACCTTCAGGCGCTTGATCGCGCGGATCTTGCGCTGCCCCTTGCCCTCGGCGATCTGCAGGTGCAGGTTCTCGGCCTCGGTGGCCAGGTCGAACGACAGCAGGCGCAGCTTGATGGCCTCGGCGCCCATGTGGGCCTCGAAGTACTGGCCGAAGCGGTCCTGCAGCTCGTGGAAGATCTCGTCCTCGCCCTTGAGCGCGCCGACCTCGAGCGTGCGGAAGTCCTCCCACACGCGCTCGAGCTTGGCGATGGAGTCGTCCGCCTGCTTGCGGATCTGCGCCATCTCCTTCTCGGCGGCGTCCTTGACCTTCTTCTTCTGGTCGGCCTTGGCGCCTTCCTCCTCGAGCGCGGCGAGCTCCTCCTCCAGCTTGGCCAGACGCGTGGCGATCCGCGAGTCGCGGCGGTCGCCGAGCGTCTTCAGCTCGAGGCGGATGTTGTTCTCCTGCGTGGCGAGGTCGCGGTGGCGCGCGTCCTCGTCGACCGAGATCACCATGTAGGCGGCGAAGTAGATGACCTTCTCGAGGTCCTTCGGCGCCATGTCCAGCAGGTAGCCCAGGCGCGAGGGGACGCCCTTGAAGTACCAGATGTGGGTGACGGGCGCGGCGAGCTCGATGTGGCCCATGCGCTCGCGGCGGACCGAGGACTTGGTGACCTCGACACCGCATCGCTCGCACACGATGCCCTTGAAGCGGACGCGCTTGTACTTGCCGCAGGCGCACTCCCAGTCGCGGCTGGGTCCGAAGATCTGCTCGCCGAAGAGGCCGTCCTTCTCGGGCTTGAGCGTGCGGTAGTTGATGGTCTCGGGCTTCTTGACCTCGCCGTAGGACCAGCGACGGATGTCGTCGGCGGTGGCCAGGCCGATGCGAAGCTCATCGAAAGTTGTTGCGTCGAGCACTAGTTCTCCTGTGTCGGAATTCTTGCGTTGCCTGGCGAGATCAGATCTCGTCGATGGACGAGGACTCGAACCGGGTCGAGATGTTGATGCCGAGCTCCTCGGCGGCGCGGAAGGCGTCGTCGTCGGTGTCCCGCAGGTTCACCGCGGTGCCGTCGGCCGAGAGGACCTCGACGTTCAGGCAGAGCGACTGCATCTCCTTCATGAGGACCTTGAACGACTCCGGGATGCCGGGCTCCTGGATGTTCTCGCCCTTGACGATCGCCTCGTACACCTTGACGCGGCCGAGGATGTCGTCGGACTTGATCGTCAGGAGCTCCTGCAGCGCGTACGCGGCACCGTAGGCCTCGAGGGCCCACACCTCCATCTCACCGAAGCGCTGGCCGCCGAACTGCGCCTTACCACCCAGCGGCTGCTGCGTGATCATCGAGTACGGGCCGGTCGAGCGCGCGTGGATCTTGTCGTCCACGAGGTGGTGCAGCTTCAGGATGTACATGTAGCCGACCGAGATGGGCGCCGGGAACGGCTCGCCGGAGCGGCCGTCGAACAGGCGGGTCTTGCCGCTGGAGTCGATCAGCCGGTCGCCGTCGCGCGTGGGGAGCGTGGAGTCCAGCAGGCCCGCGATCTCCTCCTCGAACGCGCCGTCGAACACGGGGGTGGCGACCTTCGTGCCGGGGGCGGCCTCGCGGGCCTCGTCCGGAAGGCGCATCGCCCACTCGGGGGTGCCCTCGACCTTCCAACCCTGCTTGGCGATCCAGCCGAGATGCGTCTCGAGCACCTGGCCGAAGTTCATGCGACCGGGGATGCCGAGCGGGTTGAGGATAACGTCGACCGGGGTGCCGTCGGCGAGGAACGGCATGTCCTCGACGGGGAGGATCTTCGCGATGACGCCCTTGTTGCCGTGGCGGCCGGCGAGCTTGTCGCCCTCGGTGATCTTGCGCTTCTGGGCGATGTAGACCACGACGCGGCGGTTGACGCCCGAGCCGAGCTCGTCGTCGCCGTCCTCGGCGTTGAACTCCTTGACCGCGATGATCGTGCCGGCCTCGCCGTGGGGGACCTTCAGCGACGTGTCGCGGACCTCGCGGCTCTTCTCGTTGAAGATCGCGCGGAGCAGACGCTCCTCGGCCGACAGCTCGGTCTCGCCCTTGGGCGTGACCTTGCCGACGAGGATGTCGCCGGGGCGGACCTCGGCGCCGATGCGGATGATGCCGCGCTCGTCGAGGTCCTTCAGCAGGTCGGGGCTGACGTTGGGGAGGTCACGGGTGATCTCCTCCTTGCCGAGCTTGGTGTCGCGGGCGTCGACCTCGTACTCCTCGATGTGGATCGACGAGAGGGTGTCGTCCTTCACCAGGTCCTGGCTGAGGATGATGGCGTCCTCGAAGTTGTGGCCCTCCCACGTCATGAACGCCACGAGCAGGTTCTTGCCGAGCGCGAGCTCGCCGTTCTCGGTCGCGGGGCCGTCGGCGATGACCTCGCCGGCCTCGATGCGGTCGCCCGCCGAGACGATGACGCGCTGGTTGTAGGACGTGCCCTGGTTGGAGCGGTCGAACTTGCGCAGGAAGTAGTCCTGCGTGCCGCCCTCGTCCAGCTGCACCGTGACGACGTCGGCCGAGACCTCCAGCACGACGCCCGCCTTCTCGGCGGTGATGACGTCACCGGCGTCGATCGCGGCGTAGCCCTCCATGCCCGTGCCGACCACCGGCGACTCCGAGCGCAGCAGCGGCACGGCCTGGCGCTGCATGTTCGCGCCCATGAGCGCGCGGTTGGCGTCGTCGTGCTCGAGGAACGGGATGAGCGAGGTCGCCACCGACACCATCTGGCGCGGCGAGACGTCCATGTAGCCGATCTCGTCGGCGGGGATGAGGTCCACCTCGCCGCCCTTGGAGCGGGCGAGGACGCGGTCCTCGGCGAAGTGGCCGTCGGCCTTCAGCGGCGCGTTGGCCTGGGCGACGATGAAGTCGTCCTCCTGGCTCGCGGTGAGGTACTCGATCTCGTCGGTCACGCGGCCGCCGACGACCTTGCGGTACGGCGTCTCGATGAAGCCGAACGAGTTGATGCGGGCGAACGACGCGAGCGAGCCGATCAGGCCGATGTTCGGGCCTTCCGGCGTCTCGATCGGGCACATGCGGCCGTAGTGCGACGGGTGGACGTCACGGACCTCGACGCCCGCGCGCTCACGCGACAGACCGCCGGGGCCGAGCGCCGACAGGCGGCGCTTGTGGGTCAGCCCCGCGAGCGGGTTGTTCTGGTCCATGAACTGCGACAGCTGCGACGTGCCGAAGAACTCCTTGATCGCCGCCACGACGGGACGCACGTTGATCAGGGTCTGCGGCGTGATCGCCTCGATGTCCTGCGTGGTCATGCGCTCGCGGACGACGCGCTCCATGCGGGACAGACCGGTGCGGACCTGGTTCTGGATGAGCTCGCCCACCGCGCGGATGCGGCGGTTGCCGAAGTTGTCGATGTCGTCGACGTCCAGGCGGATCTCGGCGGTCTTGCCCGAGCGCAGGCCCTCGAAGGTCGTGTCGCCGCGGTGCAGGCGGACGAGGTACTTGATCGTGGCGACGATGTCGTCGACGGTCAGGACCGAGTCGGACAGCGGAGCGTCCAGGCCCAGCTTCTGGTTGATCTTGTACCGGCCGACCTTCGCCAGGTCGTAGCGCTTGGGGTTGAAGTAGAAGTTGTCCAGAAGCGCGCGGGCGGCCTCGGCGGCGACCTGCTCGCCCGGACGCAGCTTGCGGTAGATGTCGCGGAGCGCGTCCTCCTTGGTGAGGATCGTGTCCTTGGACAGCGTCTCTTCGATCGAGTCGAAGCCCGCGAACTCGTTCAGGATGTCCTCGCTGGACAGGCCGAGGGCCTTGAGGAAGACGGTGACCGACTGCTTGCGCTTGCGGTCGATGCGCACGCCCACCTGGTCGCGCTTGTCGATCTCGAACTCCAGCCACGCGCCGCGGCTGGGGATGACGCGCGCCGAGACGATGTCCTTGTCGGACGTCTTGTCGGGGGTCTTGTCGAAGTAGACGCCGGGCGAGCGCACGAGCTGCGAGACGACGACGCGCTCGGTGCCGTTGATGATGAACGTGCCCTTGTCGGTCTGCAGGGGGAAGTCGCCCATGAAGACCGTCTGCGTCTTGATCTCACCGGTCTGGTGGTTCATGAACTCGGCCTCGACGTAGAGCGGGGCGGCGTAGGTCTTGCCGCGCTCCTTGCACTCCTCGATGGAGTACTTCTCGGGCTCGAGGTAAGGGTTCGTGAACGACAGCTGCATCGTCTCGCTGAGGTCCTCGATGGGCGAGATCTCCTCGAAGATCTCCTCGAGGCCGCTCTTGAGGGCGACGTCGGTGCGGCCGGCAGCCTGCGCCTCGGCGAGGCGCTGCTTCCAGGCCTCGTTGCCGACGAGCCAGTCGAACGATTCCGTCTGCAGCGCCAGCAGGTCCGGGACCGTCAGCGTGTCGGAAATCTTGGCGAACGAAAGACGGGAAGCTCCGCGTCCGTTCTTGAGGGTGGTGGTGGATGCGTTGCGCGCAGCAGCCAAGGGGATTACCTCCGTGGGCCCGGGTGGGGCTCGTTTCCTTGTCGTCAGGTGGAGTGCTCGATCGTCCCCGAAGCCCACACGTCACGCGCCGCGTTTCCGCGGGGACATGTGGACACAGCCGACCACCATATGAGGGCAGGGGGAATCCAGAGCGCAACTACCAACTATACGTCGCGGGACGCGCCGTGTCCACTTGGATTCTTGAAAAGATCCGGATGCTGCGGTATAAACGCGCCGTTCCATGCTCAGCGCGAGGCGGCCCAGCCCGGACCGTAAAGGTCCTCGCCGGCGACCACACCGAACCGGCGCATCAACTCGGGCACCGAATCCGGCACCATCTCGAGTCCGTAGCGTTCTGCGAGCGCCAGCTCTTCGGCATCCGCCGCGGCCCTCGAGGATGAAGCTGTATTCGTCCTCTTTGGTATGCCGGTGCAGCGGGGCGGCGAGCGCCCGGGACGACATGAGGTGTTCGACGAGCGCGAAACGCTCGCCGGCTTCGGGACCATCGAGCATGAACCGCACTCCGATGCTGCCGAGGAATCCGGCCGCGCGGTCGGTGGGCCGGACGATCAATCACCGAAAGCGCGGTGGCGCTGCACGGGAGCCTCGGCCCGTCGCGGACGTCGATGAGCGCGGTGGCCGAGCATGCCGGCGTCCGGCGGTCGACGCTGTACCGGCACTTCCCCGATGAGCAGGCACTGTTCGCCGCGTGCTCGAGCCATTGGTCCGAGATGCAGGTACGTCCGCTCACGAACGGCCCGCCCTCTCGGCGAGAAGGCGGGCCGTGGTCTGGCGCTCGATTCTCCTCTCAATGCGTCGCGTTGCCGCGGCACGCCTGGCCGGGGTGCAGCCCGATGCTCGTGAGGAAGTCGCTCGATCCGTAGACCACGTAGGCCCCCCAGTTCTGCACACCGTGGTAGCGATCCTTGCCGCCGGGGGCCTGGTTGCCCCGCTTCGACGACGCGTCGTCGTTGAAGGCCGGCGGATTGCCCTCGATCGCGTCTGCGACGTCGAGGCCGGAGTAATGGCACTCCGAGTGGGCCTTGCCCTGATTGTCGTTGGGCTCGCCGTTGCCGCGCGTCTCGCCGGCGAACGCCGCCGATCCGCTGCCGAACACCAGGCCCAGCGCCAGGACGCCGGTGATCACCGCACGCCTGTCCATATCGACACCTCCTCCGCCGAGGGCGGCCCCAGTGTCCCCTCGGCCGTGCGGCTCCTGTGCCGCCAGGCCGCACAGTACTCCCGCCCGGGGGTGTCCGGTAGAGGGTTTGCCGCGCGGGCGAACTGCCTCTGGAACCGCTCCCGCCTCTTGCGCCACAATGTCCCCATGGCTGGGGGTCATCAGCCCGTCATCCGCACGCCAGACCAGCGGATCCGGGTGTTCGTGAGTTCGACGCTGCGCGAGCTCGAGCAGGAGCGGCGCGCCGCGCGCGCCGCCATCGAGCGGCTGCGCCTGGCGCCGGTGATGTTCGAGCTCGGCGCGAGACCGCATCCGCCCCGCGAGCTGTACCGCTCCTACCTCGCGCAGAGCGACGTGTTCGTCGGCATCTACGCCGCCAGCTACGGCTGGGTGGCCCCGGATGAGGAGGTGTCGGGCCTCGAGGACGAGTACAACCTCGCGCCGCGCGACATGCCGAAGCTCATCTACATCAAGGCCGTCGACACCCGTGACGATCGCCTCGAGGAGCTCATCGCCCGCATCCGCGACGACGACACCGTCGCCTACCTCCCCTTCCACGACGCCGACCGGCTCGAGGAGCAGGTCGCCGGCGACCTGGCGACGCTGCTCGCGGAGCGGTTCGACGAATCGCGCACGCCCATGGATGCCGCATCCGCCGACCCCGCCGACGCCGCGGCGCTGGCCACGCGCCTGCCGACGCCCTACACCACCACGATCGGGCGCGAGGCGGACATCGTCGCGATCCGGGATCTGCTGGCGGCCGGATCGTCCCGGGTGATCAGCCTGATCGGCCCCGGAGGCATCGGCAAGAGCCGCCTGGCGATCGAGGTGGCACTGGCCACGACCGACCTCTTCCCCGACGGCACGTCGTTCGTCCCGCTGGAGGGCGTCCTCGAGGCGGGACTGCTGCTGCCGACCATCGCCTACAGCCTCGGCATCCGGGACAACGGCGAAGCCGCCCTCGAGGAGCGCGTCTCGCGCGCGCTCGAGGGCAGGCGCGTGCTGCTGGTGCTGGACAACTTCGAGCAGATCGTCGACGCCGCCCCGATATTGGTGCGCCTCTACAACGCCGCGCCCACCGCGACGTTCCTGGTCACCAGCCGCATCGTCCTGCGGATCCGCGGCGAGCAGGTCTACGAGGTCAAAGCGCTGTCCACGCCCGTGGACAGCCTTCCCGCCAGCACCGACCCCGCGACGCGCTCGTCGGCGGTGTCCCTCTTCGTCGACCGAGCCCGCGCCGTCAAGCCCGGCTTCGACATCACCGGCGACAACGCCGCCGACGTCGCCGACATCTGCCGCCGCCTCGAGGGGCTGCCGCTGGCGATCGAACTGGCGGCGGCGAAGATGCGCGCGCTGACCCCGCGGGACATCGCCGACCGGCTGCAGCGCAGCCTGCCGCTGCTGACGGCCGCCGCGCGCGACCTGCCCGAGCGCCATCGCACCATGCGGGCCGCGATCGAATGGAGCGTAGGCCTGCTGCCCGCCCCGCAGCGGGCCATGCTGGAAGATCTCGGCGTCTTCGCCACCCGGTTCACGCTGGATGCCGTCGAGGCGATCGGCCGCGGCCGGGTCTGGCAGGACGACGCGGTCGATCTGCTGGAGGCCCTGATCGACGGCTCGCTGGTGAGCCAGACCGACATCGAGGGCCGCGCGATCTTCTCGCTGCTGGCCATCGTGCGGGAGTACGCCATCGGCGCGCTCGAGGAGCGCGGCGAAGCCGACACGATGCGCGCGGCGCATGCCGATTATTACGTCGACCTCGTGGCGCGCACCGCGCCGGGCCTGCGCGGTCGCGGCCAGATCGAGGCGGTGGGCCGGCTGGGGCTTGAGCTGTCGAACCTGCGCGCGGCGGTGCGCCACCTCATCTACACCGACCGCCTGGACGACGCAGGCGACTTCGCGTGGAGCCTGCTCATCTACTGGTGGATCTCGGGATTCTTCGCCGAGGTGAGGCTGTGGATGCTGGAGCTGCTCGAGAAGCAGGAGCCGCCGATCTCGCAGCACACGCGCGCGGTGGCGTGGTTCTACGTGCTGTGGGGCGAGATGTGGCAGCGCCCCAGCGAGCAGATGGTCGCCGGATTCGGCGAGTGCGTGCGGCTGTTCACCGAGTCGGGCGACGAGGACGCCGCCGCGATGGCGCTCGCGGCCCGGGCGACCTCCCGCGTGCAGCTCGCCGACGTCGACATCGACAAGGCCGACGGCGAGCTTCGCGAGGCCGTGGGCAAGCTGCGCGAGTTCGGCAACGGATGGGCCGAGGCGATCACCGAGGTCTCGCTCGGTCGCCTGGCGTGGCTGCGCGGCGACACCGCCACCGCGCTGGCGCACTTCGACCACGCGACCGAGGTGGCCGTCGACGGCGAGGACCTCTTCACGACGTCGGTGGCCGGCAACCTGCGTGCACGGCTCAACTTCGTGCGCGGAGAAGTCGACGCCGCCGAGCGCGAGTTCGTCGAGACCCTGCTGCTGTCGATCCGGCTGCACTACGACGAGGGCGTCGCGTACGGCCTCGAGGGGGTGTGCGCGGTGGCTGCCGCGCGCGGCGAGGCCTGGCGCGCCGCGGCGCTCGCGGTGGCCGCCGGCGTCATCCGTCACCGCGTCGGCGTCTTCGACGTCGAGGCCTTCACGGTCCACACCCCGCACCTCGAGATCCTGCGGGCGCGCGATGCCGAGGCCGTCGCGACCGGCGAGCGCGCCGGGGCGGAGCTGAGCGTCGCCGAAGCCGTGGAGCTTGCCCTGCCGGCCGAAGCCTGGGAGCAGGTGCGGGAGCGCATGGCCCGCTGGTGAGGCGGCCGCTCAGATCGCGCTGCGCGCGTGCCGGAAGCGGACGCGCGTGCCCGGGCGGGCCTGGGCGAGGGCACTCTGCGCCGCCTCGGTCGCCACCGCGATGACGGGGTAGCCGCCGGTGACCGGGCCGTCGGCCATCAGCACGGTGGGCCGGCCGCTCGGCGGCACCTGCAGCGCGCCGGGCACCATTCCCTCGCTCGGCAGCTCCCCCGTACGCGTGCGTTCGAGCTCGGGTCCTTCGAGGCGGATGCCGACGCGGTCGGCCCGCGAGGACACCGTCCACACCGAGTCGAACAGCCCCTCGAGGGCGGATGCCGCGAACCAGTCCGCGCGCGGACCGGGGCCGAGCTCGACCTCGATCTCGTCGTCGACGGGTCCGCTCCACGGGGCGATCTGGGCGGCGGGAACGTCGCCGGCCACGTGCCGGCCGAGGTCCAGGACGTCGCCGGCGGCGAGCGGGGCGGGGCCGAGCCCGGCGAGCAGGTCGGTGGAGGCCGACCCGAGCACCGGCCGCGCCCGGATGCCGCCCCGCACCGCGACGACCGCCCGTGCACCGTGCGCGAACCACCCGACCGACAGCTCGGTCCCCGCGCACCACGGGTGCGCGGCATACGGGTCCACCTCCGCACCGCCGAGCCGCAACGGGCCCCAGGCCCCCGTCACGGCGACCCACGTGTCGGCCGTCGCCACCGCGCGGAAGCCGCCCATCGTCACCTCGATCGCCGCTGCATCCTCGCGGTTGCCCACGAGACGGTTCGCCGTCCGCAGGGCGCGGCGGTCGAGCGCGCCGGAGCGGGCGACGCCGAGCGCGGCCGCGCCGGGCCTCCCCAGATCCTGGACCGTCGCGAGCAGGCCCGGCTCGACGACCCGCAGCACCGAGCCTGTCGCGAACGCCGCCGGTCGTCCCGGCGCCCCGGCGGGCGCGTCCCGCTCGGGCACCGGCTCGACCGGCCCGCCCGCCGCGGCCGAGACCGATCGCCCGGCCACCGCCTCGAACCGGACGACCGCTCCCGGTGCCAGGAGCGCCGGGCTGTCGGCATCCGGATCGAACAGCGCCGCGACGGCGGTGCCGATCAGGCGCCAGCCCCCCGGGGTCTCGCGCGGGTAGGCGCCGGTGAAGCCCGCCGCCAGCCCCACCGACCCCGCCGGGACGCGCGTGCGCGGAGCGTCGAGCCGCGGCACCTCGAACGGCCAGTCCTCGCTCACGAGATAGCCGAAGCCGGGGGCGAAGCCGGTGAAGGCCACACGCCACCGGGCCGCCGAGTGGTGCCGGACCAGCGCGTCGACGTCGATTCCGAGCAGGTGCGCCGTGTCGGCGAGGTCCGGCCCGTCGTACCGGATGGGCAGGTCCACGGTCCGCCCGGCGGCCGGACGGTCCACGCCGCCGCCGGCGGCCGCCCCACGGATCCAGGCGCGAGCCGCGGCGAGCGTCAGCCGCGCCGGGTCGAGGGTCACCAGCACGGTGCGCGCGGCGGGCACCAGGTCGACGACGCCCTCGGGGCGGGATGCCGCCAGCGCGGCGTGGAGCGCGAGGACTTCGGCCAGGCCGTCGACCTCGGCCAGGAGAGCGCGCTCCCCCATCGGCAGGATGCGCGTGGTCACCACGGCGCCCGCACCTCGACACCGGCGTCCTCGAGCGCCACCCGGACCGCGCGCGCCATGGCCACCGCGGCAGGGGTGTCGCCGTGGACGCACAGCGACGCCGCCTCGACCTCGACCCGTGCGCCGTCGACCGAGGCGACGACGCGCTCGCGGGCCAACAGCACCGCGCGCTCCGCGACCTCGCCGGCGTCCTCGAGCAGCGCGCCCGGCTCCCCGCGCGGCACGAGCGTGCCGTCCGCGCGGTACCCGCGGTCCAGGAACGCCTCCTGCACGAACGGCAGGTCGCGCTCCCGGGCGGCGCGCGCGATCGCCCCGCCGAGCCCCAGCACCGGCAGGGCGCGACCGAGCGCCGCCGACAGGTACGCCACCGCGTCGGCGACCACGGCGGCGTCACCGGCATCCGACACGATGCGGTTGTACAGGGCGCCGTGCGGCTTGACGTAGCGGATGTCTGCGCCCGCGCGCCGCAGCCGGGTCAGCTGCTCGTCGAGAGTCGCGCGCAGCTCGTCCGCCGCCAGCGCCATGACCGTCCGGCCGAAGCCCGCGGGGTCCGGATAAGAGGGGTGCGCGCCGATGACGACGCCGTGGCGCCGCGCGCGCTCGACGGCTTCGGCCACCGACGCCGCATCGCCGGCGTGCCCGCCGCACGCGATGCTGGCGCTCGTGACCAGCGCGAACATCGCCTCGTCGTCGGCGGTCGGGATGCCGCCGACGGTCTCGCCGAGGTCGGCGTTGAGGTCGATCGCGCTCACCGTTTCACGCTAGCCCTTGGTCGGCCCGCCAGGCAGGATGGTGCAATGCCCCGATTCACCGAACGCGCCGCCGCGGGATCACCCCTCCTGCAGGTGCGCGACGTCGCCGTCCAGTTCCAGACCGTCGACGGGCCCGTGCGCGCCGTCGAGGCCGTCGATCTCGACCTCGCCGCGGGCGAGACGCTCGCCATCGTCGGCGAGTCGGGGTCGGGCAAGTCCACCACGGCGATGGCGGTCATCGGGCTCCTTCCCGGCAACGGCCGGGTCACCCACGGCAGCATCCGGTTCGAGGGCGAGGACCTCGTCGGCGCGCCCGAATCGGTGATGCGCAGCATCCGCGGCGGATCGATCGGCCTCGTCCCCCAGGACCCCATGTCGAACCTCAACCCGGTCACGCGGATCGGGACGCAGGTCGCCGAGGCGCTGCTCGCGCACGGCGCGGCGACGAAGAAGGACGTCGACCGTCGCGTCGTCGAGACCCTCGAGGCCGCGGGGCTGCCGAACGCGGCCGAGCGCGCCAAGCAGTACCCGCACGAGTTCTCGGGCGGCATGCGCCAGCGCGCCCTCATCGCGATCGGGCTGGCCTGCCGCCCGCGGCTGCTGATCGCGGACGAGCCGACCAGCGCCCTGGACGTCACCGTCCAGAAGACGATCCTCGACCAGCTGCAGCGCATGACGGACGAGCTCGGCACCGCCGTCATGCTCATCACCCACGACCTGGGCCTCGCCGCCGAGCGCGCCTCGCGCGTGGTCGTCATGCATCGCGGGCGCATCGTCGAGCAGGGACCCGCCCGGCAGATCCTCGAAGACCCGCAGCAGCCCTACACCCAGGCGCTCGTGAAGGCCGCCCCCTCGGTCGCGGCCGTCCGGCTGCGACCCGAGGTGTTCCCCCTCGGGGGCGCGGATGCCGCACCCGCCGTCACGCCGGCACCGGCATCCGGAACCGGCGCGGCGACCGCCGACCACATCGTCGAGGTCGAGGGGCTGACGAAGGTGTACCCCGTGCGAGGGCAGAAAGAGGACTTCGTCGCCGTCACGGACGTCTCGTTCGCGATCCCCCGCGGGCGCACCGTGGCGATCGTGGGTGAGTCCGGCTCGGGCAAGACCACCACGGCGCGCATGCTGCTGAAGGTCGTCGAGCCCACGAGCGGCACCATGACCTTCGACGGCCAGGACGTCGCCTCGCTCAAGGGCCGGGCGCTGCGGGAGTTCCGCCAGAAGGTGCAGCCGATCTTCCAGGACCCGTATTCGTCGCTGAACCCGATGTTCACGATCGAGCGGATCATCTCGGAGCCGCTGGACTTCTACAAGCGCGGCTCGGCGAAGGAGCGCGCCGCGCGCGTGCGCAAGCTCCTCGACGACGTCGCCCTGCCCGAGGCGATGCTGCGGCGCTATCCGTCGGAGCTGTCCGGCGGTCAGCGCCAGCGCGTCGCGATCGCCCGCGCGCTCGCACTCGAGCCGGAGCTCATCGTGTGCGACGAGCCGGTGTCGGCCCTCGACGTGCTCGTGCAGGACCAGATCCTGCGCCTGCTCGGAGACCTGCAGCGCGAATACGGCCTGAGCTACCTCTTCATCTCGCACGACCTCGCCGTCGTCCGCCTCATCAGCGACTACGTGTGCGTCATGAAGGACGGCGCCCTCGTCGAGGCCGCCTCGAGCGAAGAGATCTTCACCAACCCGCGGGACCCGTACACCCGCCGCCTGCTCGCCGCGATCCCCGGCAACGAGCTCGACATCGCCGTCTGACCGCGCGAGCCGGATGCCGGGACCACCGGCATCCGGTCAGCGCTTGCGGGTGCGCGGGTCCATCGCCTCGCGCAGCGCCTCGCCGAAGAGGGTGAAGCCGAGCGCCGTGATCATGATGCACAGGCCCGGCAGGAACGCCAGCCACGGAGCGATCGCGAGCTCGTTCTGCGCGTAGGTGAGCATACGGCCCCACTCGGCGGTCTCGGGGCGGCCGCCGCCGAGGCCCAGGTACGACAGCGCGGCGGCGTCGATGACGGCGGTCGCGAGGGTCAGGGTGCCCTGCACGATGACGGGGCCGACGCTGTTGGGCAGCACGTGGCTCATCGTGATGGTGCCGCGGCCGAGGCCGAGGGTCTGCGCTGACAGCACGTAGTCGCTCGAGCGCTGCTGCAGCATCGACGCCCGCAGCAGGCGCGCGAAGATCGGCACCTGCGAGGCTCCGATCGCGATCATCACCGCCAGCGGCGTCTGGCCGAGGATCGCCGCGATCGAGACCGCCAGCAGCAGGTTCGGCACCGACAGCAGGATGTCGACGATGCGCATCACGACGGTGTCGACCCATCCGCCGAACATGCCGGCGATGAGGCCGAGCAGCATGCCGCCGGCCAGGCCGAAGAGCGTGGAGATGACGCCGATCAGCAGGGACGCCCGTGCGCCCCAGATGAGCTTGGAGTACACGTCGCCGCCGAAGCGGTCCAGCCCCAGCGGGAACTCGGCGATCTCTCCCGGCCCGGGGATGCTGGTCGGGGTGATGAAGCGCGCGCCCGGCAGCGCCGTCTCGGGGTAGGGCGCGAGCAGCGGGGCGAGCAGGGCGACGACGACGAACGCGAACACGATGACCGCGCCCGCCCACGCGACGGGGTTCCGGCGCAGGCGCCGCAGCACATCGTGCCAGAAGCCGCCGCGGGTGCGTGCGCCCTGCAGCAGGCTCTCGTCGACGGCGCTCTCGCCGGCGGGGCTGCCGCCGGGAGCGGGGGGCAGGGCATTTGAGCTCATGACACCCTCACTCTCGGGTCGATGAAGCTGTACGAGACGTCGACGATCAGGTTGATGACGGCGTAGATGATCGCGATGAAGATGATGAATCCCTGCAGGACGGGGAAGTCCCGCGCGCTGATCGCCCGGGCCATGAACGATCCGATCCCGGGGAAGGCGAACACCGTCTCGGTGAGGATCGCCCCCGCCAGCAGCAGGCCGACCTGCAGGCCGACGGTGGTCACCACGGGCAGCATGGCGTTTCGCAGGATGAAGCGGCTGCGGAGGGTTCCGCTGGAGATGCCTTTGGCCCGCCCGGTGCGGACGTAGTCGGAGTTCTGCACCTCGAGCACCGACGCGCGCGTGATGCGCACGATGATCGCCAGCGGAATCGTGCCGAGGGCGATCGCCGGCAGCACCAGGTGCACGACGGCATCCCAGGCTGCGTCGAATTCGCCGGTCAGGATGCCGTCCAGCACGTAGAAGCCGGTCGGATGGGTCGCGTCGATGCGGGGGTTCTGCCGGCCGTCGCTGGGAAGCCATCCCAGCTGCACCGCGAAGACGTATTTCAGCAGGAACGCCAGGAAGAACACCGGGATCGTGATGCCGACCAGGCTCAGCACGACCGCGGTGTGGTCGGCGATGCGGCCGTGGCGGCGCGCGGCCCAGTAGCCGAGCGGGATGCCGATGCCGACGGCGATGATGAGCGCCGCGAGCGACAGCTCGATGGTGGCGGGGAAGCGCCGCCAGAACTCCTCGGTGACGCTGCGGCCCGTCTCGATGGACGAGCCGAAGTCGCCGACGAGCAGGCGCCCCATCCACGTGAGGTACTGCTCGAGGACGGGACGGTTGAAGCCGTAGAGCTCGTTGACCCGCTCGACGGCCTCGGGGGTGGCGCGCTCGCCGAGCAGGGCCACGGCGGGCCCCCCGGGAAGGGCGCGCACCCACAGGAACAGCAGGATGCTGAGCCCGAAGAGGGTGGGGATGAGCAGCAGGAGCCGGTTGCCGATCGTGCGCAGCACTGGGGTCTTTCCAGGTCGAGGCGGTGCGCGGCGCGGACGGACCGGAGGGTCCGCCCGCGCCGCGCCGGACAGCGCGTCGGATTACTCCGTCAGCACGATCTCGCTGAACACCTCGTCGTTGACGGGGCTCGCCGGGTAGCTCTCGACGCGGGGCGAGAACGCCAGCGTCGGGGCCGGGTGGGCCAGCGGCACGCCGGGGATGTACTCGGCGACCATCTGGTTGATCTCCTCGTAGAGCGCCGCCTGCTCGTCGGCGTCGGCGATCCCGCGCGCCTCTTGCAGGGCCGCGAACAGCTCGGGGTTGTCGAAGCCCCACTCCGCCGACGGTCCGCCGAAGAACACCCCGAGGAAGTTGTCGGTGTCGTTGTAGTCACCCGTCCAGCCGAGCAGGTGGATGCCGTGATCCGTGGTGCCCGTGATCTTGTCGAGGTAGTCGGGGTTCCAGGCATCCGTGATCGGGGTGATCTCCACGCCGACCTCGCTCAGCTGCGACGAGAGGACCGTGAAGGTCTCTTCGGGCGTCGGCATGTAGGGCCGCGAGATGTTGACGGGGTAGTTGAAGTCCAGCTGCAGCGGGTTGGACTCGTCGTAGCCGGCCTCGGCGAGGAGCTCGCGCGCCTTGTCGGGGTCGTACTCGTACGTGGTGACGTCGGGGTTGAACCCGTTGGTCCCCGGCGGCACGAACTGCGAGGCCTTCTCGGTGCCCTCGGGGAGGACCTGCGTGATGAGGGCGTCCTTGTCGATCGCGTAGGACAGCGCCTCGCGCACGAGCGGGTCCTTCAGCTCCTCGACGGCCTGGTTGAAGGCGAGGTAGAGGATCGTGAAGGGCGGGCGCGAGACCATCGTGAAGCCGGCCTCTTCGAGCGCGCCGGTGTCGGCCGGGCTCACCAGGTCGTAGCCGTCGATCGAGCCGGACTCCAGGGCCTGCCGGCGAGCGGTCGGCTCGTCGATGATCCGGAAGATGATCTCGTCGATCTGGCCGGGCTCGCCCCAGTAGTCGTCGTACGAGGTCAGGGTGACGTTCTCGCCCGGCGACCAGGATTCGAACTGGAACGGGCCGGTGCCGGTGGGGTGGCCCTGGCCGTACTCCGACAGCGAGGGCGCGTCGGCCGAGCCGCCGATGCCGTCGGCGTCGTACTCCTCCAGCGCGGCGGGGCTCTGCATCGAGAACGCCGGCAGCGACATGGCGGGGATGAACCCGGCGAACGGCTGGTTGAGCTCGATGGTCACCGT
Source organism: Microbacterium aureliae (assembly GCF_054780155.1). NCBI lineage: Bacteria > Bacillati > Actinomycetota > Actinomycetes > Micrococcales > Microbacteriaceae > Microbacterium > Microbacterium aureliae. Next base: position 672,967 of record NZ_BAAGWW010000002.1, on the reverse strand, counting down.
GTAGTCGCCGTCGGGCGTGCAGGACTTGTAGACGGCGTCGTCGGGGTTCTCGACGTAGCCGCGGAAGAGCTTGCCGTAGTAGTACGACAGCGCCTCGCTGGCGGCCAGCCCCGTCCAGTTGTACCAGCGGTCGAAGTTCGCGCACACCGCCTCGGCGTTGAAGTCGGTGCCGTCGTGGAAGGTCACGCCCTCCTTCAGCTGGAACGTGTGGCTCATGCCGTCCTCGGCGGACTCCCACGACTCCGCCAGCAGCGGCGCCGGGTCGGCGGTGCCGGGCTCGGTGCCGACGAGGCCCTCGAAGATCTGGCGGGCGACGCGGAACGTCTCGCCGTCCTGGGCGAAAGCGGGGTCGAGGGTGGCCGGATCGGAGGCCGCGCCGAAAACGAACGTGCCGTCAACGTCGGCGTCCGCGCCGCCGCCGTCGTCCTGCCCGCGCTCGCTGGCGCAGGCGGTGAGGACCATGGCGCCGATGGCCAGCGCGGCTGCGCCGGCGGCCCATCGCCGTGTGGAGGAGTGGAGCATGTGGGGTGCACCTTCCATGTGAGTCCGGCGACGGCATGGTGGCGCCATCGCCCTGGGGAGTGATCCCCCGACGCTACCTGCGGGATGCCGCCGGGAACATCACACAATGGTTTCGATTGTGTTTCGGCGTGTTGGATCGCTCCACGATCATCAGATTGCGCAAGGGACGGCGCGAAGACGAAGCAGAACCGTCATGGGCGCCTGAACCGGCCGGCGCGGCGGCACTACGCTGGACCCGTGGCGCGCGCAAGGGTGGAGGATCCCGGCGCGTCCGCGCGCCTGTCCGACGGCAGCCTCGCGCGGATCGCCCCGTCGGCGTACGCGGGCGGGTGGGAGCTCGTCGTAGACGGCACCCCGCAGTCGCACGTCGATCTGGCCGACCCAACCCACCTGCACTTCGAATACATCGCCCGCATGGGCGCCGTCATCGACCTGCTCCGGATGCCGGGGCAGCCCCTCACCGCGGTGCACCTGGGGGCCGGCGCGCTCACCCTGCCGCGGTACGTCGAGGCGACCCGGCCGGGCTCGCGCCAGCAGGTGGTCGAGATCGAGCCCGCCCTGGTGGAGCTCGTGCGCGCGCACCTGCCGCTCCCCCGGGGCGCATCGATCCGCGTGCGGATCGGCGACGCGCGCGACGTCGCCGGGCGCCTGCCGGCGGGCCTGGTCGGCAGCGTCGACCTGCTGGTGTCGGACGTCTTCTCGGGGGCCCAGACGCCCGCCCACCTGACCACGCGGGAGTTCTACGCCCAGGCCGCGGGCCTGCTCGCGCCCGAGGGCGTGCTGCTGGTGAACGTCGCCGACGGCGCGGGCCTCGCCTTCGCCCGCCGGCAGGTCGCGACCGTGCGCTCGGTGCTCGAGCACGTCCTGGTGCTCGCCGAGGTGCAGACCCTCAAGGGCCGGCGGTTCGGCAACCTCGTCGTGGCGGCCTCGCCCGCACCGCTCCCCGTCGCGTGGCTGCCGCGGCTCATGGCCGCCGGCCCCCACCCCGCCAAAGTGGCTCACGGCGCCGAGCTCGACGACTTCGCGCGCGGCGCGGGGATCGCCACAGATGCCGACGCGACCGCGTCGCCGAAGCCCGCGGCATCCGTCTTCGAACGCTGAAGCGCGGCGAGCCGCACCGGCCGCCGCGCGAGGGCGTTGCACACTGGAACGCGAGGCGCCGGCGCGCGGCGGAAGGAGACATCTTGAGCTACATCCTCGGGTACGACCCCGACACCCTGCGCGAGAAGGTCGATCCCGCCCGGTGCCTGGAGCGGCTCGACGAGATCGGCCCGCAGCGGAGCCTTCCCGCCCTGCTGGAGCGCGTGTGGCTGCTGAAGGTGCTGGACCGCCTCGACGAATCGCTCGTGCTGTCCGAGCAGTCGGTGCGCGTGGCCCGCATGGCGGGTACGCGCCGCGACCTGCTGCGCGCCCGCATCCTGCACGCCTCGGTGCTGTACTGGAAGGGCGCCTACGCCGCCGCCGAGCAGGAGCTGTCGACGTGCGCGCAAGAGGCGGAGGGCCAGGGATGGTCCGGCATCGCGGCCTTCGCCTACCAGCACCGCGGCAAGTCCTTCTACAGCGCCGGCGACTACGACCTCGCGCGGGCGGACTTCAAGCGCGCGCTGTTCCTGCGGCAGGACGCGGGGGCCAGCGACGAAGAGCTGCAGGCGATCCTGCTGGCCGTCGACGCGGCGGACCGGCGGCGCATGTCGGCGTCCGTCGCGAGCTGAGTGTCGTAGGTACGTTCTAGTCTTCGGGCATGTCGGAACTGCGTGATGTCCGCCGCTGGGCGGAAGCTCTCCTCTCCCTCCATCTCGACGAGTCATGGACCTTCGGGTTCGACAACGCCAAGCGGCGCGCCGGGCTGTGCGACTACCAGCGCAAGCGGATCAGCGTCTCGCGCTACCTCGCCGCGCGCTACGACGACGACACCAACCACCAGACGCTGCTGCACGAGGTCGCGCACGCCCTCGCGGGGGCCCGCGCCGGCCACGGCCCGGTGTGGAAGGCGCAGGCGAGGGAGCTCGGGTACGTCGGCGGCACCACCCACCACGGCGAGACGGCCACCGAGCTCGCGCGCTGGGTGGGGGTGTGCCCGTCGGGGCACGTCGCCTACCGGCACCGCAAGGTGACGCGGGCGACGTCCTGCGCGAAATGCGCACCGCGGTTCGACCCGCGGTTCCTGTTCGCGTGGACCCAGCGCGAGATCACGCCGGCCACGCGGCTGGCCGCGCTGACGCCGCGCTGAGGGCTGCAGGGTTCGCTGACGGCGCTGCGGGCTGCCTGACGGTTGCTGCGGGCGGGGTTCGCTGACGGCTCGCTCACGCGAGGCGCGAGGGCCGGACGGTCAGCGGCGGCGGAACGCGCCGTCCTGCAGGACGGGCACGACGGATGCCGCGTCCACGTCCGCCGCGGCGGCGACCTCGTCGCGGCGTCCGATCGCGAGAAGCTCCTGTCCCGACCCGCTCGCGCTGACCAGGTGCCGCACGGCCCGCCCCAGACCGCGGAAGGCCTCGCACGCGGCCGCCGCCTCGGGCGAGGTGTGGTCGATGCCGAGGTCGGTGAGCGCGTCGACGACGGCGCCGGCGCCGAGCAGGTCCTCGACGGCGAAGCGGAGCGGCGCGTCCGGCTCCCGCGAGACGAGCTCGCCCGCCGCGATGACCGCGATGCTCGTGCGGTCGCCCCGGTCGCGCTGGATCGCCAGGACCGCGTCGGCGACGGCGCGACGGTTGCGCAGACTCCCCAGCACGACCGTGGCACCCGTCGCCGCGGCGGCCCGCGCCACCGCGGCCCCGTTCAGTGACTCCGCGTCGGCCGCGGAGCCCAGCGGGACGACGCGGCCGGCGGCCACGGCATCCGTCACCGTCGTCGAGAAGCGCAGCACATCGACGACGACCACGACGTCGGCCGGCGCGAGGCGGGCGAGCCCGGCCGCACCCCACTCGAACCGCACCTGGTACCGGTGCTGGTCGAACGGCGGCGTAGGGGCGGGATCCGGCATCCGTCAAGCCTAGATCCACCCCTTCGCGGGGGTGCGACACTGGCGGCATGCGCATCCTGCTGAAGTTCGTGATCGACTGCGACGCCGACGCGGCCTGGCGCGCTCTGCACTCGCCCCGCGCCGTCGCCGAGTTGTACGGCCCCCTGCTGCAGATGCAGCCGATGGCGCCGGAGGGACTGCCCACCTCGCTCGAGACCGGAGCCGACGTCCCCGTGCAGCTGTCGGTCGCCGGCGCGCTGCCCGTCGGGCAGCAGCTGATCCATGTCAGCGAGCGGTACGTCGAATCCGCCGACGGGCCGGTGCGGATCCTCCGGGACTCCGGCATCCCGCTGACCGGCCCCCTGGCCGCGCTCGACGTGTGGGATCACCAGATGGCGGTCTCACCCGCCCCGGGCGACCCCGGCAGGACGCTGTGGCGGGACCGCCTGGTCATCGGCGGCGCCGCCGCACCCGCCCTGTGGCCGGTGCTGTGGGCGACGTGGCAGTGGCGCGGCGCCCGCATCCGCGCGCTCGCCCCGTCGTGGGCCCACGACCCCGCCCCCGTCGCCGCGCCGGCCGCCGTTGGCGGCCCCGCCGACGCGCCCACCCCCGCCGCCGCTGCTGACGACCCGACCGCGGCCGCCCCCGCCGCGGTGACCGCGCCGCCCGCCCCCCTCTGACACTTCGCTTGCCCTGGATGTACGCCGCGGACGCGATCCCCCGTACATCCGGGGCAAGCGAACGGGTGTAGGTGTGGCGACGAGCTCCGGGGGGGGCTCAGTCCGCTCCGCCATCCCCACGAGCCCGTGACCGCGATGACCGGCGGGGCCCGCAGCCCCCGCGCCCGCGCCGGGTACCGCCGGCGTCGCCGGGCCGCTGGGGCCGCCGGGCACCGGGTTCCGGACCTCGAGTTCGACGCGATCGGGATGCCAGGACAGCCGGACGGACACCGAGGAGCCATCGCCGTGGCGCAGCGCATTGGTGAGCGCCTCCTGCAGGATGCGGTAGACGGCCAGCTGGACCGCGGCGGACGGGTCGTCTCGCGGCGCCGGGTCCACCTCGACGCGGACCGCGACACCGGCGGCGCGCACCTGCGCGTACAGCTGCTCGAGGTCGGCGAGGGCGGGCTGCGGGCCGTCCGCCTGACTGTGTCGCAGACGCGTCAGCAGGACGCGGACGTCGGCCAGTGCGGCCCGCGCCGTGGACGAGATCGTCTCGAGAGCGGCGGACGCAGCGGCGGGGTCGGATGCCGCGGCGTAGCGCGCACCGTCTGCCTGCGCGACGACGACGGCCAGGGAATGCGCGACGACATCGTGCATGTCCCGGGCGATGCGCAGGCGCTCCTGCTCGACGACCGCCTCGGACTCGGCCCGCTCCTGCGCGACGCGGGTCTCGCGCGCGTCGCGCCGTGCGCACCAGTGCTCCCAGCGTCCAGGACAGCGCGAGCGCGAAGCCTGCCGCGACGAGCATGACGAGCGCGAGGGGAAGGGTCTGCACGCTGAGGCCCCCGCCGTAGGACTGCCCCAGGGTGAGGTACGCGGTGATGACGATCGCCCCTGCCACCGCCGACGCGAGCCCCAGCCGGAGCACCAGGGTCGACCCATAGGCGGCGGTGGCGTAGAGGACGCCGAAGATCGCCACGTCCGACACCGTCGGGGGCCGTCCCAGTCCCATCTGCACGAGTGCGCCGACCCAGGCGGTCGCCAGCGAGAGGGCCGGCGACATGCGGCGGAACGCGAGGGCACCCGCGAAGACCACCGCGATCAGCAGTCCGGCCCAGTTCGAGAAGGCGTCCGAGAAGCCCGAGCGCGCGAGGACCGTGAACTCCGTCGGAGCGGCCACCGCGAAGAAGAGCACGGCGACGACGACGTCGGCCACGTCCGGATGGAAGCGGCGGGGCAGCGCGGGGACAGCGCGGCGGGGGCGCCAGCCGGCGCGGGCGCGGGTACCCCTTGTCGCGCGACGCCCGCAGGCTTTACTGTCCGGACACAGGCCGAAATCGGCGGGAAACGTCGAGGCAGAAGGATCGGGTCAGCCCGGGGAACCCGCCGGACCCGACGTGACGAGGACGGAAGGCACGATGACGACGGTACGCGCGGCGATCTCGCAGACCACCTGGACGGGCGACAAGGCGTCGATGCTCGACAAGCACGAGGGCTTCGCGAGGGATGCCGCGGCGCAGGGCGCGCAGGTGATGAGCTTCCAGGAGCTCTTCTACGGCCCGTACTTCGGCATCACGCAGGACCAGAAGTACTACCGCTTCGCCGAACCCGCCGACGGACCGATCGTCACGCGCTTCGCCGCGCTGGCGAAGGAGCTCGGGATGGTCATGGTCCTGCCCATCTACGAGGAGGCCGGGACGGGGATCTACTACAACACCGCCGTGCTCGTCGATGCCGACGGGACGATCCTCGGCAAGTACCGCAAGCACCACCTGCCGCACCTGGACCGCTTCTGGGAGAAGTTTTACTTCCGCCCCGGCAACCTCGGCTACCCGGTGTTCGACACCGCCGTCGGGCGCATCGGGATGTACATCTGCTACGACCGGCACTTCCCCGAGGGGTGGCGCGAACTCGGGCTCGCCGACGCCCACATGGTGTTCAACCCCAACGCCACCAAGCCCGGGCTGTCCAACCGCCTGTGGGAGGTCGAGGGTCCGGCCGCAGCCGTCGCCAACGGGTACTTCGTGCTCCAGCCCAACCGCGTGGGCCGCGAGGACAACGAGTACGGCGACCTCGCCGTGGACTTCTACGGCACGAGCCAGGTCATCGACCCCCGCGGCAACTTCGTCGGCGAGCGCGGCTCGAGCGAGCACGAGGAGGTGCTCGTGCGCGACCTCGATCTGGACATGGTGCGGCAGATGCGCGACGACTGGCAGTTCTACCGGGACCGCCGGCCCGACTCGTACACGACGATCGCGAAGCCCTGACATGACGCGGTCGTCGAGCGAGCGAAGCGAGACGACCGAGCTCTAAGGAACGACCGGCCTCTAAGGAGACAACGCATGGCAACCACCCTCATCACCGGCGGGACCGTCGTGTCGGCGACCGGCCGCGGCGAGGCGGACGTGCTGATCGACGGCGAGACGATCGCCGCCGTCCTGGCACCCGGCTCGCAGCTGCTCGGCACCGACCTGCGCGGTTCGGTCGACACCGTCGTCGACGCCACCGGCAAGTACGTCATCCCCGGGGGCATCGACGCCCACACCCACATGGAGCTGCCCTTCGGCGGCACCAACGCCTCGGACACCTTCGAGACCGGCACGCGCGCGGCGGCGTGGGGCGGCACGACCTCGATCATCGACTTCGCCGTCCAGCGCTACGGCGAGCGCGTGCAGGACGGTCTGGCCGCGTGGCACGAGAAGGCGGCCGGCAACTGCGCGATCGACTACGGCTTCCACCAGATCGTCGGCGGTGTCGACGACGACTCCCTCGCGGCGATGCGGGGCCTGCTGGACGAGGGCGTCTCGAGCTTCAAGCTCTTCATGGCCTATCCGGGCGTCTTCTACTCCGACGACGCGCAGGTGCTGAAGGCCATGCAGGTCTCGGCCGAGACGGGTCTGCTCACGATGATGCACGCCGAGAACGGCCCCGCGATCGACGTGCTGGCGGCTCAGCTGGCGGATGCCGGCAAGAAGGCGCCGTACTACCACGGCATCGCGCGCGCCTGGCAGATGGAGGAGGAGGCCACCCACCGCGCGATCATGCTGGCGAACCTCACCGGCGCCCCGCTGTACACCGTCCACGTGTCGGCGAAGCAGGCGGTCGACCAGATCGCGTGGGCGCGGGACCAGGGCTGGAACGTCTTCGGCGAGACCTGTCCGCAGTACCTGTACCTGTCGCTCGAGGAGCAGCTGGGCGCGTTCAGCGACGAATGGGGCCAGTTCGAAGGCGCCAAGTGGGTGTGCTCCACGCCGCTGCGCAGCCGCGACGAGGGCCATCAGCACCACATGTGGCAAGCGCTGCGCACCAACGACATCCAGATGGTCTCCACCGACCACTGCCCGTTCTGCATGAAGGGGCAGAAGGAGCTCGGGGCCGAGGATTTCCGCGCGATCCCCAACGGCATCGGCTCGGTCGAGCACCGCATGGACCTCATGTACCAGGGGGTCGTGACCGGCAGGATCACCCTCGAGCGCTGGGTGGAGCTGACCAGCACGACCCCCGCCCGCATGTTCGGGCTGTACGGGCGCAAGGGCGTCATCCAGCCCGGGGCCGACGGCGACGTGGTGGTGTACGACCCGAACGGGCACACCTCGATCTCGGCGTCCACCCATCACATGAACATGGACCATTCGGCGTGGGAGGGCTTCGAGATCGATGGGCACGTGGACACCGTCATCTCGCGCGGCAAGGTGATCGTCGACGGCGGGACCTACCACGGCGCCAAGGGCGACGGCCGGTTCCTCAAGCGCGGCCTGAGCCAGTACCTGATCTGATGGCCGCCCCGACCGCCGCGTTTCGTCTCGGGCCTTCGGCCCTCGCTCAACGACCGGGATGGAGGTGATCCCATGGACTTCGGAGTGGTGCTGCAGACCAATCCGCCCGCCGCGCGCACCGTGCAGCTGGCGACCCTCGCCGAGGCGCACGGATTCAGCCACGTGTGGACGTTCGACTCCCACCTGCTGTGGCAGGAGCCCTACGTCATCCACTCGGCGATCCTCGCCGCGACCAAGCGGGTGACGGTCGGCCCGTTCGTGACGAACCCCGCCACGCGGGACTGGACGGTCACGGCATCCGTCTTCGCCACGCTCAACGAGATGTACGGCAACCGCACGCTCTGCGGGATCGGCCGCGGTGACTCGGCGGTGCGCGTGACCAACGGCAAGCCGGTGACGATGGCCGAGCTGCGCGAGTCGATCCACGTGATCCGCGAGCTCGGCAACTCCCGCCCCGTGGAGTACAAGGGCGCGACCCTGCAATTCCCGTGGAGCCGCGGATCCGAGCTCGAGGTGTGGGTCGCCGCGTACGGGCCGATGGCGCTGAAGCTCACCGGCGAGGTGGGCGACGGCTTCATCCTGCAGCTGGCGGACGTGGACATCGCGGCGTGGATGATCAAGACGGTGAGGGATGCCGCGGCCGCCGCCGGCCGCGACCCCGACGCCATCGCGTTCTGCGTCGCCGCGCCGATGTACATCGGCGAGGACCTGCCCCACATGCGGGACCAGTGCCGGTGGTTCGGCGGGATGGTCGGCAACCACGTCGCCGACATCGTCGCGAAGTACGGCCAGGGCGGCAGCGCCGTGCCGCAGGCTCTCACCGACTACATCGCGGGGCGCACCGGCTACGACTACAACACGCACGGCAAAGCCGACAACGACCACGTCGACTTCGTCCCCGACGAGATCGTCGACCGGTTCTGCATCCTGGGCACGGCCGAGCAGCACATCGCCAAGCTCGAGCAGCTGCGCGAGCTCGGAGTGACGCAGTTCGCCGGCTACCTGCAGCACGACAACAAGGAAGAGACCATGCGGGTGTACGGCGAGACCGTCATCCCCGCCCTCTCGGCGCACGTGACGGCAAAGGCATGAGCTCCCGCGCCCCCGCCGAGCCCCGCCGGGGGCGCGCGGTCGGCTGGGGCGCGCTGGGCGTGATCGCCGTGATCGCGCTGTGGGAGCTGTACAAGCTCCTGGGCCCGGCCGAGGGCGTCGTGGTGGGAGCCGTCGACGGGCAGGCGGGCTCGGGCGTGATGATCCTCCCCCGCACGCACGATCGCGCGATGCCGCACGTGTGGGACATGGTGGCGCGCCTGTTCGCGTCCACCAGCGGCGGCCAGACCCCGCCGCTGTGGGTGTCGGTCGCCGGCGCCGCCGCCGTCACGCTCGGGATCGCCTCGGTGGGCTGGCTGATCGGCGTGCTGGTGGGGGCGGCGCTAGGGCTGGCGATGCAGCGGTGGCGGCTGGTGGAGTGGGGCCTGCTGCCGTGGATCGTCGTCAGCCAGATCGTGCCGCTGATCGCGTTCGCCCCGGTCGTCAACGCCATCGGCAACCAGATCGACCGCGGCGGCACCCCGTGGCCGCAGTGGCTCTCGGTCGCCGTCATCGCCTCGTACCTGGCCTTCTTCCCCGTCGCCGTGGGCGTGCTGCGGGGGCTGGCGGCACCCGACCGGATCCACCTGGACCTCATGCGCAGCTATGCGGCCGGCTACGGCACGACGCTGCTGCGCCTGCGCCTGCCCGCGGCGGTGCCGTACCTGCTGCCCGCGCTGCGCCTCGCCGCCGCCAACGCCGTCCTCGGCGCGGTCGTCGCCGAGGTCTCGATCGGGATGCGGGGCGGCATCGGCCGCATGCTCATCCAGCTCGCCGGGCAGGCCTCCTCCGATCCCGCCGCACCCTGGGGCCCGACGTTCGGATCGATCGTCCTGGGGCTCATCGCCGCCGGTTCGGTCGCCCTCATCGGCCTGGGACTGAAGAACTACCGCAGAGGGGAAGCGACCGCATGACGACTGCCACCGCCGTCCGCGCGACAGGCGTCGACAAGATCTTCGGCACCGCCAAGGGCGACGTCACCGCCCTCACGGGCGTCGATCTCGACGTCGCCGCCGGGGAGTTCGTCTCGCTCATCGGGCCGTCCGGGTGCGGCAAGTCGACACTGCTGCGCCTGATCGCCGACCTCGACCACCCGACGGCGGGGACGCTGGAGATCTTCGGCAAGCCGGCCGCGAGGGCCCGCGTCGACCAGGACTACGGCATCGCGTTCCAGCAGGCGGGACTGCTGCCGTGGCGCACGGTCGCGGCGAACATCGCCCTGCCGCTCGAGGTCCACGGCGTCTCGCGCACCGAGCGCGCCGCGCGCGTGACGGAGCTCGCCGCCCTGGTCGGGCTGTCCGACTTCGTCGAGCGGTACCCGGACCAGCTGTCCGGCGGCATGCAGCAGCGCGTCGCGATCGCCCGCGCCCTGGCCTCGCGCCCCCGCCTGCTGCTGATGGACGAGCCCTTCGGCGCGCTCGACGAGATGACCCGCGAGTACCTGCAGTCCGAACTCGCGCGCATCGCGGTCGAGACCGGCGCCGCCGTCGTGTTCGTGACCCACTCGATCCCCGAGGCGGTCTTCCTATCGGACCGCGTCGTGGTGATGAGCCCCCGCCCCGGACGCATCACCGACGTCGTCGTGACGGATCTGGGTGCGTCCCGCGACGAGCAGCTGCGGGAGTCCCCCGCCTACTTCGACCGGGTGACCGCCGTGCGCGAGGCCCTCCACGGCACCCGCATCACCCGGGCGGACGAGCGATGACCGGCACCGAGTCGCTCACCCGCGTGCGGCCGACACGCCGGCCGCCGGGCGAGCGCCCGCTGCCGGCGTGGGTGCGCGTGGCCGCCCCCGTGACGGTGGGTGTGCTGGGCGTGGCGGTCTGGATCCTCTACGTCGACGTCATCGGCGCCGCCCCGCGCATGCTGCCGAGTCCCGCCGCCATCGGCGCCGAACTGGTGGCCCGGTGGGGCATCATCGCCGAGGACATGGCGGTGACGGCGGTCAACGCGCTAGTCGGCCTGGCGTTCGGCGCTCTCCTGGCCGTCGTGCTGGCGGGGCTCGCTGCAGCCTCGAGGCCCGTCGACGGGATGCTGGCGCCCCTGGTCGCGGCCCTCGCGGTGATCCCGATCGTCGCCGTCACGCCGATCCTCAACACCATGTTCGGCGCGTCCAGCCAGTTCGGCCGGCAGGCGGTGGCGACGATCGCGGCCTTCATCCCCGTCTTCGTCAACGTCCTCCGCGGTCTTCGGCAGACTCGCGCGGTGCACCGCGACGTGCTGCGCGCATCCGCCGCCACGCCCGGACAGACGTTCCGGCTGCTGACGCTGCCCACCGCCCTTCCCTACCTGCTGACCGGCCTGCGGATCGCGAGCTCGCTCGCGGTGATCGCCGCGCTCGTGGCCGAGTACTTCGGCGGACCCGCCGACGGCATCGGCACCGCCATCGCCACCTACGCCAAGTCCGGCCGGGCCGCCCTCGCGTGGGCGTACGTGGCCGGCGGCATCGGGATCGGCCTGGCCTTCTTCCTCGGCACGTCGCTGCTGGAGCGTCTCGTGTCGCGTCGGACCCCCACCTGAAAACCCGCACCAACACTCGAGAGGAACCACCCATGAGACACAGCATCCGACGCGGCCTCGTCGCCGCATCCGCCCTCACCGCCACCGCGCTCGTCCTGGCCGCCTGCTCCGGTTCGGGGTCGTCGACCGACGGCGGCGACACCGGCGACGGCGACGGCGACTTCGAGCCGCTCACCGAGGTCTCGCTGCAGCTGCAGTGGCTGCCGCAGGCCCAGTTCGCCGGCTACTACGTCGCACTCGACCAGGGCTACTTCGAGGAGGAGGGCTTCGACTCGGTCGAGATCATCCCCTCGGGCGGTGACATCGTGCCGCAGGACGCCCTGGTCGCCGGCGACGTGGACTTCGCCATCGCCTGGGTGCCCAAGGTGCTCGGCACCCTCGAGGCCGGCGGCGTCGAACTCACCGACATCGCGCAGGTCTTCCAGCGCTCGGGCACGCTGCAGGTGTCGTGGGCCGAGGACGGCATCGAATCGGTGGCCGACTTCGAAGGCAAGCGCATCGGCTCGTGGGGCTTCGGCAACGAGTGGGAGATCTTCGCGGCGATGGCCGCCGAGGGCCTCGACTCCACCACGGTGTCGATCACGACCCAGGACTTCAGCATGAACGCGCTGCTGGACCGCGACGTGGATGCCGCCCAGGCGATGACCTACAACGAGTGGGCGCAGATCCTCGAGGTCGTCGACCCCGAGACCGGCGAGCTGTACCAGCCCGAGGACTTCAACGTCGTCAGCTACGAGGACACCGACGGCGCCATGCTGCAGGACGCGATCTGGGCCGACACGCAGCGCCTGGCCGACGACCCGGCCTACGCCGACGCCGCCGTGCGCTTCCTCAAGGCCGTGACCAAGGGCTGGATCTTCGCGCGGGACAACCCCGAGGAGGCCGCCGAGATCACGTACGACGCCGCGATCAACGCCGAGGCCGCCTTCCCCGTCGGTCCCGTCCACCAGCTGTGGCAGATGAACGAGGTCAACAAGCTCATCTGGGCCGGCGGCGACTTCGGCCTGATCGACGCCGCCGCGTGGGACAAGACCGTCGCGGGCGCCCTGTCGGCGGTCAACCAGGACGGCCTGGAGCTGATCACGGCCGAGCCCGCCGATTCGGCCTACTCCAACGAATACATCGAGCAGGCGCTCGCAGAACTCGCCGAGGAGGGCGTCGAGGTCGGCGGCGAGTACACGCCGATCGAGGTGGAGCTCACCGAGGGCGGGCAGTAGCCGGCGTCCGGACGATCTGTCCGCTCACGTCGCTCGACGACCGGGATCGTGTCTTGACCCCCGGTCGTCGAGCGACGAACGTTGCCACAGACGACTCGTCCGGCGCCCGCAGGAAGGACCCCTCGATGACCGAAGACCTCGACGCTCGAGCCAGAGAACTGGACCGAGCACACGTCTTCCACTCCTGGCTGGCGCAGGCCGGGCTGGACCTGCCCGTCGTCGCCGGCGGGTCCGGCAGCACGGTGTGGGACCACGCGGGCAACCGCATGCTCGACTTCTCGAGCCAGCTCGTCAACGTCAACATCGGCCACCAGCATCCGGCCGTGGTCAAGGCGATCCAGGAGCAGGCGGGTCAGCTGGCGACCATCGGCCCCGCCACCGCCCATCTGAAGCGCGGCGAGGCCGCCGCGCGGATCCTGGACCGCGCCCCCGCCGGCTTCGACAAGGTCTTCTTCACCAACGGCGGCGCGGACGCTATCGAGAACGCCATCCGCATGGCGCGAATCCACACCGGACGCGACACCGTCCTGTCGACGTACCGGTCGTACCACGGCAACACCGGTGCGGCCATCGTGGCCACCGGCGACTGGCGACGCCTGCCCAACCGCTACGCGCGCGGGCACGTGCACTTCTTCGGTCCCTACCTCTACCGCAGCGAGTTCTGGGCGACCACCCCCGAGCAGGAGTGCGAGCGGGCGCTGCGCCACCTCGAGCGGGTCATCCAGTCCGAGGGGGCGGACACCATCGCCGCCGTGCTGCTGGAGTCCATCCCCGGCACCGCCGGCATCCTCGTCCCCCCGCCCGGCTACCTCGCCGGCGTGCGCGCGCTGTGCGACCGCTACGGGATCATCCTCATCCTCGACGAGGTGATGGCGGGGTTCGGCCGGACCGGGCGCTGGTTCGCCTTCCAGGGCCACGACGTCGTCCCCGACCTCATCACCTTCGCCAAGGGGGTCAACTCCGGCTACGTGCCGGTGGGCGGCGTGATCATCTCGGCGCCGATCGCCGCGACCTTCGACGAGCGGGTGTTCCCGGGCGGCCTGACCTACTCCGGCCACCCGCTGGCCGCGGCATCCATCGTCGCCGCCCTCGACGCCATGGAGCAGGAGGGCATCGTCGACCACGCCCGCGCGATCGGCGAGGACACCCTGGGCCCGGGCCTGCGCGACCTTGCCGACCGCCACCCGGTCATCGGCGAGGTGCGCGGCGAGGGCGTGTTCTGGGCGCTGGAGTTCGTCGCCGACCGCGAGAGCCGCGAGCCGGTGCCGGCGAGCTTCATCGGACGCCTCAAGGGCGAGCTCGTCTCGCGCGGGCTGCTGCCCTTCGTCGCCGAGAACCGCGTCCACGTCGTGCCCCCGTGCGTGGTCACCGCCGACGAGGTGGGCCAAGCGCTCGAGATCTACGACGCCGCCCTGACCGCCGTGTCCTGACCGGGGCTTGCATCCCCGGCATCCGCACGCAGACTGAGACAAGACCCCCACGAGGGGCATCCACGAGAGGACGAAGATGACCGACACCACCACCCTCGAACACGAGGCGCCCACCGCCACCGCGATCGTCGACCACTGGGTCGGAGGCCGAGCGTGGCAGGGAGAGTCCGACCGCACCGGCGACGTGTTCGACCCCGCCCGCGGCGTCGTCCAGCGCGAGGTGCGGATGGCCGGCGCCGCCGACATGGACCACGCCGTCCAGGTGGCCACCGAGGCGGCGGCCGTGTGGGGCGACACGTCGATCGCCAAGCGCCAGCAGGTGATGTTCGCCTTCCGCGAGATCGTCAACCAGCGCAAGGACGAACTCGCCCGCATCCTCACCAGCGAGCACGGCAAGGTACTCTCGGACGCCCACGGCGAGATCGCGCGCGGCCTCGAGGTCGTGGAGTTCGCGTGCGGACTCGGCCACCTCACCAAGGGCGCGTACAGCGAGAACGCCTCGAGCGGCATCGACGTCTACACGCTGCGCCAGCCGCTCGGGGTGGTGGGCATCATCAGCCCGTTCAACTTCCCCGCGATGGTGCCGATGTGGTTCTTCTCGGTCGCCCTGGCCGCAGGCAACGCGGTGATCCTCAAGCCGAGCGAGAAGGACCCCTCCGCGGCGAACTGGATGGCCGCCGCCCTCACCGAGGCAGGCCTGCCCGACGGCGTGTTCAACGTCGTCCACGGCGACAAGGTCGCGGTGGACGCACTGCTGGAGCACCCCGACGTCCGCGCCGTCTCGTTCGTGGGCTCGACCCCCATCGCGCGCTACGTGTACGAGACCGGCACCCGCGCCGGCAAGCGCGTGCAGGCGCTCGGCGGGGCGAAGAACCACATGCTGGTCCTGCCCGACGCCGACCTCGACCTCGCCGCCGACGCCGCCGTCAACGCCGGGTTCGGCTCGGCCGGCGAACGCTGCATGGCGATCTCGGTCGTGCTGGCCGTCGACACCGTCGCCGACGCGCTGGTCGAGAAGATCTCGCAGCGCATGGCGGGCCTGCGCACCGGCGACGGCATGCGCGGGTGCGACATGGGGCCGCTCATCACCGGCGCCCACCGCGACAAGGTGGCCTCGTACGTCGACGTCGCCGCCGGCGACGGCGCGTCGGTGGTCGTGGACGGCCGCGGGATCGACGTCGACGGCGACCCGAACGGGTTCTGGGTCGGGCCCACGCTGCTGGACAAGGTGCCCACCTCGTCGGCGGCCTACCAGGACGAGATCTTCGGCCCCGTCCTCTCGGTCGTCCGCGTCGAGGGCTACCAGGAGGGCCTGGACCTGATCAACGCCGGCGCCTTCGGCAACGGCACGGCGATCTTCACCAACGACGGCGGGGCCGCCCGGCGATTCCAGCGCGAGGTGCAGGTCGGGATGATCGGCATCAACGTCCCGATCCCCGTCCCCGTCGCCTACCACTCCTTCGGCGGCTGGAAGGCGTCGCTGTTCGGCGACGCCAAGGCGTACGGCCCGCACGGCTTCGAGTTCTTCACCGCCGAGAAGGCCGTGACCTCCCGGTGGCTGGACCCGTCGCACGGCGGCATCAACCTGGGGTTCCCGCAGCACACCTGAGTCGGCCGGCCCGGAGCGGTTCAGTGCGCGCCGGGCGCGGGGGCGAACACCGTCACCGCGTCCGGCACCGCACGGCATCGCAGCGTGAACCCGCCGTCGGGCTGCGGCTCGATCTCGCCGTCGTGGACGAAGACCGACGGATGCCCGGCGCCGGGGCGGACGGTGAGGTCGAACTGGCCGCGGATGAGGCGCTCGACGTCGGTGCGGGGCGGCATGAGCCCGAACACGCGGAGGACCGCGGCCGTCCGCCGGCCGAACGCGAGGGCCGCCACGGCACGCAGCCGCGACCCGCGCGCGTGGTGGATGCGGATGTCCAGAACGGGGTCCGTCGGGCTCTCGCGACGCATCGTCGCCACCCGGCGGGGGTCGTTGCGGCCGGCCCCGACGAACACCGACCACACCCGCGCGCGCCGCGCATCGTGGACGACGACCAGCGGGTCGGCCTCGTGGAGCGCGCGCCAGGCGGCCACCACCGCGCCGAGCCACTTGCCGAGCTGCGCGCGCCGGCGCTCGCGCTCGTCGATCAGCTCGGGGTACGCGCCGACGGACACCGCGTTGAGGACCAGGCGGCGGCGCCCGTCGTCGGTGACGACCTCGAGTGCGCTCACCGACCGGGTCGCGCCGTCGGCCCAGGCCGTCGCCGCCACCGAGACGTCGGCGACTCCGACAGAACGCGCGAAATGGTTGTAGGTGCCGCCGGGCAGGACCAGCAGCGGCCGCTCCCAGCGCCGCGCGAGATCGGCCATGATCGCGACCGATCCGTCGCCGCCGTACACCCCGAGGACCGCGGGCGGCGTCGCGCCTGCCATCTCCCGCTCCACCACGGCGGCCATGTCCTCGTCGTCGGCGAGCTCGTGGACGCGCGCGCCGGGGAAGGACGCCGACAGGTCGGCGGGGACGCGCAGCACCGCGGTGCCCGCGCGGGCGTTCCGCACGATGAAGAGGCCGCGGGCGTCCTGCGCCGGCGCGTCATCGGTCGTCGTGGGCATCGCCTGAGGCTACCCTCCCCGTCTGCTCAGGCGGGGAGGAGCGGCCGGTTCTCGAAGAAGGTCTGCAGGACCACGGTCGTCCGCGTGCTCACCGACGCGGCCTGCCGGATGTCGCGGATGAGGTCCTCGAGCGCGCGGGGTGTCGCCACCCGCACGAAGAGGATGTAGCTGGCGTTGCCGGCGATCGAATGGCACGCCTCGATCTCGGCGAGGTGGGCGAGCTGCTCGGGAGCGGTGTCGGGCTGCGCGGGATCCAGCGGCGTGATCTCGATGAACGCCGCCAGCGGCTTGCCCGCCGCGGCCGGATCGACCATGGCGCGGTATCCGGTGATCACGCCTCGGCTCTCGAGACGGCGCAGGCGGGCCTGCACCGCCGACACCGACAGGCCGACGGCGCGGGACAGCTCGGCGAGGGTCGTCCGGGCGTCCTGCGACATCCGGTGCACGATGCGGCGGTCGACCGGGTCGTCCAGACGCGGGGAAAGGTCGGTCACGACAGCGAGACTAGCAGTCTCAGGCGCTCTGGACAGGAAACTTTCCGGTGTACGAGCGGCTGAGACGGAGGATCTTTAGAATTCTTCCAGACCTGACCCCCGGAGCGACATGACCCTCTCTCTTCCCGCCGACCGCGATCTCGCCGCCGTCGGCGACGTCCGACACACCCCCTCCTGGCTGACGCTGAAATCCGCCGTCACCGCCCTGCAGTCGCTGCAGGCGAAGGATGGCTCGGTGCCGGATGCCGGCCAGCACGCCCACGCCGCCCGCCTGGTGGACGACATCATCGCGGCGATCGAGGAGCTGCGACCGAGGTTCCCGCACGACGACGCCTACCTGGGTGCCCTCGTGGTCGACTTCGCCCGCTGGGCGCGGGAGGGCTTCGCCGTCCCGGACTTCCTCGATTCGCTCGTGGCCTTCCAGCCGCAGCAGCACCGCGTGGACGGGCTGCAGCATCTGGTCGTCTTCCCGATGTACACGCAGAACGGCTCGCCCGACCGGCACGTCGAGGCGGTGCTCGTCGAGGTGATCTGGCCAGAGTTCATCGACCGCCTCGAGACCGAATACACCAACAAGCTCTTCGTCTCGCTGCGATTCATCGACTTCACGGCGGGCTACGACACCAACTCCGCCGTGCTCTTCCCCGAGACCGTCGCCATGCGCGAGATCCCCACGTTCACGTGGGGCGCGATCTTCCAGGACCGCGAGGCCGCGCGGTACCGCCGGGTCGTCCGCGCCGCCGCCGGGATCACGAAGCTCGAGCTGCCCGTCGAGGCCGCGCGCCTGCTCGAGGACCAGGAGCTGGCCGAGAAGACCTTCGTGATGTGGGACATCATCCACGACCGCACGCACATGCGCGGCGATCTGCCGTTCGACCCGTTCATGATCAAGCAGCGGATGCCGTACTTCCTCTACTCGCTGGAGGAGCTCCGGTGCGACCTCACGGCGTTCCGCGAATGCGTCTCGATCCAGCAGCGGCTGCGCGCGCGCCGCGAGGAGGGCGCCGAGCTCGACGCCGCCGAGCGCGAGATGCTCGAGCACGCGGGCCTCGTGCAGTACGCGGTCCTGTTCGACCGGATCTTCCGCTTCGCCATCACGGGCACCCGCGTGCGCAATTACGACGGGCTCGGCGGGCAGCTGCTCTTCGCGTGGCTCCACCAGCGCGGGGTCCTGCACTGGACCGATACGGCCCTCGCGTTCGACTGGGACGACGTCCCGGCTGCGGTCGTCGCGCTGGCCGACGCGATCGACGAGCTGTACTGGCGATCGATCGATCGTCCGAAGACCGCGCACTGGCTCGCGGCCTACGACCTGGTCCGCGGTGTGCTGACCCCGCACCCGGCCTCGATGTGGGCGCGGGGACTGCCCGAAGAAGTGCTGGCCGGCCCGCCGAAGGGCTACACCGACGCCGTCCTCGACGACGAGTTCCCGCTGTCGATGTTCTATGAGGCGCTCGAGAAGAAGATGCGCCCGGTGATCGACGGGGTCGCCGGGATCACGGGCCGATGAGCGGGGTCGCCGGTCGCACCGTCGTGCTCGCCGGCGCCACGAGCGCCGCGGGACTGGCCGTGGGCCGCGCGCTGCGAGAGGCCGGCGCTCGCGTGATCGGCGTCGGCCGCGACCGCGGGAAGCTCGACATCCTCGCCGAGGCCGTTCCCGGCCTCGTCACCGAGCAGTGCGACCTGACCGACGAGGCCGACGTGCGTACGCTCGCGGCCCGGATCATCGATGCCGAGCCCGCGATCGACGGCATCGTGCACCTGGTCGGCGGATGGCGGGGCGGCGGCGGCCTGGCGGGTCAGAGCGACGAGGACTACCGCTTCCTGGAGCGCTCCCTGACCGCGCTCCGCCATGTCTCCCGGGCCTTCGACGGCGCGCTCCGCTCGTCCGACGCCGGACGCCTGGCCATTGTGTCCTCCACCGCCGTCGCGCGGCCGCTCGCCGGCGGCGCGAACTACGCCGCCGTCAAGGCCGCGAGCGAGGCGTGGGCGCACGCGGTCGCCCACGGTTTCGCCAAGGACGCCCGCGATCGCGGTGCGCCGCTGCAGGCGGCATCCGTCATCTTCCGCGTCGAGAGCCTCGACCCGGTGACCGAGCGCCTGGCCCAGGCGATCGTGGAACTGTGGGACGCCGAGACCGCCGACCTCAACGACTCCGTGCGCGAGCTGGCGTAGCGCTCAGCCCGCCGGGGACCCGGGAACCTGCGGAGTCCCATCGGGCGACCCGGGCAGATCCGGCGCCCCCGCGGCGACGGCGCGGGCCGTCACGTCGTCGGCGGGCCCCTCGGGCCGGAGGGACCCGGTCGTGCCCTGGAACTGCGCCGACAGCAGCCGGTAGGACCTCGTCGTGAAGGCCAGCAGGGCGAGGACGACCATGATGAGGCCGGCGAAGAGGAACACCAGGGCGATGCCGCGCGCCTCGCCGTCGCCGAGCAGCCAGCCCCACGTGCGCGCGCCGTCGTCGGAGCGCATGAACGGGATGATGGCGAACTCGGCGATCGGGGCGATCAGGAAGGCGGTCACGGGTGCGGCCGCGGATTCCACCGCCGCGGCGAAGCCGAACACGCGGCCCTGCCTGCGATAGGGCACGACCTTCTGGATGACGGTCTGCTCGGCGGCCTCGACCACCGGGATGATCATCATGTAGACCCAGATGCCCAGCGCGTACAGCCACCACCACTCGCGGATGGTGAAGAAGGCGCCGAGCAGGCCCATCACGATCACGATCCGCAGCATCGTGCGGATGGGGTTGCGGCCCAGGCCGAACTTCGCGACGAACAGCCCGCCGATGATGAAGCCGGTCGCCGTGACGCCCAGGACGACGCCCCAGATCTCGACCGCGAAGAGCGTCAGGCCGTACGGGTCCATGAGCGCCATGTAGACGCCCCCGATGAGGTTGTTGAACGTCGAGAAGACGATGAGCGCGAACAGCCCGCCGACGGCGCGCACGGCGGCGATCGAGCCCTTGAGGTCCACCGCCGAGCGGCTGCCGTCGGCGACCGGCTGCTCCTCGGGGATCCGCAGGAAGAGCAGGTGGGCGAGCGCGGCGGCGGTGAGGACGATGGCGATCAGCAGCGTCCACCCCATGCCGAGGAATCCGATCGCGAGCCCCGAGAACACGCTGGTGACGATGAAGGCTACGCCCTGCACGGTGCCGACCAGGCCGTTGGCGTTGGCGTGCCGTTCGACCGGGACCAGCAGCGTCACCGTGGTGGACAGGGCGATGTTGCGCATGTGCTCGACGACGGATCCGAACAGGATGATGCCGGCGAACAGCCAGAACCACGGACCGCCGAGATCGACCAGGGAGGACTCGGGCTGCAGCAGGTAGGTCACGCCGGCGAGGAGGAAGGACGCCAGGCTCACCACGCTCGAGAGCACCATCACGGCGTGCTTGCGATGCCGGTCGACGATGGTGCCGAAGAGCATCGCGAAGAACGCGATGAGCAGCATGTACGCGCCGCCGATGACCCCCGTGGCCAGCACCGAGCGGGTCTCGAGATAGACCCAGAAGGTCAGCGCGAACCATAGGAAGCTGGTGGTGACGTTGGCCGCGGCGGTGTTGACCAGCACGTGCCCGAACGTGCGCATCCCGCCGGGAGGAGGGGTGATCCCGGCATCCGGGCCGTGTCCCGCCGGGGCGGTCGAAACGCTCACGAGGGCGAGGGTACTCCCCGTCGCCGACATCCGCCGGGGACCCGGCGCCGGCCGCGAGGCCGGCGGGGACGGCGCGGGACGTAGGCTGGGATCTCGTGACCACGATCCACGACCCGAACGTCCGCGGCTTCGCCTCGGACAACTACTCCGGCGTCCACCCCGAGGTGCTCGCGGCCATCGCCGCCGCCAACGACGGCCACCAGATCGCCTACGGCGAGGACGACTACACCGCCCGGCTGCAGCAGGTCTTCACGGGGCATTTCGGCGAGGGCGTCGTCGCCTTCCCGGTCTTCAACGGCACCGGCGCCAACGTCGTCGGCCTGCAGTCGATGCTGCCGCGCTGGGGAGCGGTGATCGCCGCGTCGACCGCGCACATCAACGTCGACGAGGGCGGGGCGCCCGAGCGGGTCGCCGGGATCAAGCTGCTCACCGTTCCCGCCCCCGACGGCAAGCTCACCCCCGACCTCATCGACCGCGAAGCATGGGGCTGGGGCGACGAGCACCGCGCCCAGCCGCTCGTCGTCTCGATCACGCAGTCCACCGAGCTCGGCACCCTGTACACCGTCGACGAGATCCGCGCCATCGCCGACCACGTGCACACCCGCGGCATGCGCCTGCACATGGACGGCGCGCGCATCTCCAACGCCGCCGCGGCGCTGGAGATGCCCGTGCGCGCCTTCACGCGGGATGCCGGGGTGGACGTGCTGAGCTTCGGCGGCACCAAGAACGGGGCCATGCTCGGCGAGGCGATCGTCGTGCTCGAGCCCGCGGCATCCGAGGGTCTGCTGTTCCTCCGCAAGCTCAACATGCAGCTGTCGTCGAAGATGCGGTTCGTCTCGGCACAGCTGATCGCGCTGCTCGAGGGCGACCTGTGGCTGCGCAACGCCCGTCACGCCAACGCCATGGCTCAGCGCCTGCGGGCCGGGGTCGAGGCGGGTCTGGCCGACGGCTCGATCCAGGGGGTGTCCTTCACCCAGCCCACGCAGGCCAACGGCGTGTTCGCGACGCTGCCCGACGGGATCGCCGACCGCCTGCGCGCCTCGTTCCGCTTCTACGACTGGGATGCCGCCCGCAACGAAGTGCGCTGGATGTGCTCGTTCGACACCACCGAGGACGACATCGACGCCTTCGTCGCCGCCATCGCCCGCGAGACCACGCGCGGCTGAAGCCCGGCTACTCGCCGGCGAGCCACGCGCGGTAGGCCTCGAACGACGTCGGCCGGCCGAGGAAGCCCTCGACCAGGTCGCGCGCGTCGCGGCTGCCGCCGGGCTCGAGGATCTGTGCGCGGTAGCGCGCGGCGGTGCCGGCATCCATCAGCCCGTCCGAGAACGCCGACAGCAGATCACGGGCGATGACCAGGCTCCACTGGTACGTGTAGTAGCACGCGCCGTAGCCGGTGAGATGCCCGAATCCCGCGTAGGAGTGCCGACCGGGAAGCGGCTGGACGGGACTCGTCTCGGCGTAGATCCGCTCGGTCGCCGCCTGCAGGTCCGCTGGGCGCTCGACGTGCAGGCGGTACGAGACGCCGGCGTGGCCCAGCTGGCGGCGCACCTCGAGCGCGCGCCCGAAGGCATCGGCCGTGCGCATGCGCTCGACGAGTGCGGCGGGGATCGGCTCCCCCGCGTCGTTCGCGGTGAAGGTCGCCAGGACCGCAGGGTCCCACGCCCACTCCTCGAGCAGCTGGCTGGGCGCCTCGACGAAGTCCCACTCGGTGGCCACGCCGCTGAAGCGCGCCCACCGCTGGTCGCCGCCGAGGATCGCGTGGACGAGGTGGCCGAACTCGTGGAAGAAGGTCACGACCTCGTCGTGCGTCATGAGGCCCCGCGCGAAGTTGCACAGCAGCACCGACTCCGGCAGCCGGCGCCCGCGGATGCCGGGCACCAGCCCGAAGCACGCGGCGTGGCTGAACTTGCCGTCCCGGGGGTGCAGATCCAGGTGGATGCGCCCCAGCCGCTCCCCCGCCCGGACGACGTCGAAGCTGTGGACGTCGTCGTGCCACGCCGGGTCGGACACCGGCTCGTACGCCACGTCCACCAGCGCGCCGGTGGTCCGCAGCACGCCCTCGAGGACGCGATCGAACCGGAAGTACGAACGGACCTCCTGCGCGTCGACGTCGAAGCGCTCACGCTTGAGCACGCCCAGCAGGTACCAGAAGTCCGCGATGGTGACGGCGTCCGCGGCGGGGTCGTCCTGGCGCAGCCGCTCGAGCAGCGCCGGGTACTCCGCAGCGGCGGCGGGGGCGGATGCCGCGTCCAGCCGCTCCAGGAAGCGGACGATCTCGGCGCCCGAGCCGATCATGCGCGGCTCGGTCTCGTAGTCGGCCCACGTCTCGTAGCCCAGCAGCCGGGCCCGCTCCGCACGCACCTCGAGGAGCTCGGCGAGCACGGCGTCGTTCTCGGGCCACGCCATGTCGCTGTACGCACCGACCAGCGCCAGTCGGGTCTCGCGCACCGAGGCGTACTCGCGCACGGGCATGAGGTCGGGGTAGTCGGTGGTGAGCGTCACGAGGCCGTCGTCCTCGGCGGGGTGGGCGTCGACGAAGTCCTGCGGCAGCCCGGCCAGGGCGTCCGGGGCGACGCGGACCTCACGGCGGCCCTCGCGGATGTTCCGCGAGAAGGCGAGGCTCAGCGCGGTGTCGCGTTCGGTCAGCTCGCGCACGCGCACGCGGTCGGCCTCGGCCAGGTCGACGCCGCCGCGCCGGAAGTCGCGGCGGATGTGCTCCAGCAGGCGCGCGGACTGCGGGTCCAGGTCCGCGTCGAGGGCCGTCGCGAAGGCCGCCCACAGGCTGCGGTCGAGCAGGCGCCCGTTCGAGAGCGCCTCGGTCAGCTGGACCTGCTCCTCCGCCGCGGCGCGCACCGCGGCATCCGGGTGGGATTCGCTCACGAGGTAGGACTCGTGGAGGGCCTCGGCGAGGGCGAGCTCGGCGTCGTTCCAGAGCTCCAGCAGCCCGGCGACGTCGAGACCGGCGGGACGGCGCAGCCGCTCGTCGACCCGCTCCACCAGCGCGCGGCGCTCCGCGGGCCGCGCGGTGGCGAAGGCGAGCCAGCCGTCGGAGTCGGTGGGGAAGCGCAGCGGTTCGAGGCCGGTCATCCCCCGAGCCTACGGGCGCGGGTCAGCGCAGAGCGCCGACGCTCGCCAGCGCCAGCCGGATGAGGGTTCCCCGGCCGCCCTCCATCTCGGAGGCCAATGCGTCCGACCAGGCCTCCTCGGGCGAGAGCCACGTGACCTCGAGCGCATCCTGGCGCGGCTCGCACGTGCCGGTGACCGGCACGACGAAGGCCAGCGACACCGCGTGCTGCCGGTCGTCGTGGAAGGCGCTGACGCCCGGGATCGGGAAGTACTCGGCGACCGTGAACGGCACCGGCTGCGGCGGCAGCAGCGGGAAGGCCATGGGCCCGAGATCGTTCTCGAGATGGCGGAAGAGGGCGTCGCGCACCGTCTCGCCGTAGCGCACGCGGCCCGAGACGATCGTGCGGGTGATCTCGCCGATCGGGGTGGCCCGCAGCAGGATGCCGACCTCGGTCACCTGACCCATGCCGTCGGTGCGCACCGGGATGCCCTCGACGTAGAGCATCGGCATCCGCCGCCTCGCCTCGGCCAGCTCGATGTCGCTCAGCCACGCCGGGTTCGACACGTTGCCGGGCGGGGGACCGAACGGCTCGTCGCCGGCAGGCTCGGGATCTGGGGTGCGCACGGACATGCCTCTTGTATACCCCGTTCCCGGCTTCTCGCCATCCCGCCCGCGGGCGGACGGATGCCGCGTCGGCGGGTCGTGGCAGGATGTCGGCCATGTCCGCTCCTCTGTCGCTCGACGCCGACGCCGTGCTGTGGTCGCACGAGACCGCCGACCTCGCCGGCCGCCCTCTGCTGGTGCTGCTGCACGGCTACGGCGCGGACGAGAACGACCTGTTCGGGCTGCGCCCGTACCTGCCGGCGGAGTTCGCCGTGGCGGCGCCGGCCGCCCCCCTCACTCCCCCGTGGCCCGCCCCGGGCCGCTCCTGGTATCCGATCGAGGGCCTCGACGGCCGCGACGCCACACACGTGACCGCCGCCGCCGAGGCGCTCGTCGCCTGGGCGGACGAGCACGCGGCGGGCGCGGCATCCGTGGGTCTTCTGGGGTTCTCGCAGGGGGCCGCCGTCGCGCTGCAGGCGATGCGGCTGGCGCCGGCGCGGTTCGCGTTCGCGGTGAACCTCAGCGGCTATGTCACGCCGGGCGACCTGCCCGGCGACGCCGAGCTGGCAGAGGTCCGCCCGCCCGTGTTCTGGGGGCGCGGATCCCGCGACGACGTCATCCCCGCGGCGCTGGTCGAGCACACCGTCCAGTGGCTGCCGGCGCATGTCGAGCTGTCCGGGCGCGTGTACGAGGGGCTCACCCACAGCGTGTCGCAGCAGGAGCTCGACGACGTCGGCGTCTTCCTCGCCAAGCGCCTCGAGGTCCCCTGAGTCCTCCGGACACTGTCAAGCCCGCCTGCGTGTCCGAGGTGGGGGCGAAGATGGGGGCATGGCCCATGTGCTCGAGCGGTTCGGTCCCGCCACGCAGGACTGGTTCCGCGGCGCGTTCTCGGGCCCCACCGACGCGCAGACCGGCGCCTGGCAGGCGATCTCAGCCGGCCGCCACGCCCTCGTGGTCGCCCCGACGGGTTCGGGCAAGACGCTGTCGGCGTTCCTGTGGGCCATCGACCGGGTGTTCCGCGAGAAGTCCGAGCCGGATGCCGGGGGCACGCGCATCCTGTACATCTCACCGCTGAAGGCGCTCGGGGTCGACGTCGAGCGCAACCTCCGCTCCCCTCTTGTGGGCATCGGCCAGGCCGCCCGGCGCCTGGGGATCGCCGTCCCCGACATCACGGTCGGCGTCCGTTCGGGCGACACCTCCTCGGCGGACCGGCGGAAGCTCGTGCAGGCCCCGCCCGACATCCTCATCACCACGCCCGAGTCGCTGTACCTCATGCTCACGAGCCAGGCGGGGCAGACCCTGGGCGACGTGCACACGATCATCGTCGACGAGGTCCACGCGGTCGCCGCCACGAAGCGGGGCGCCCACCTGGCGGTGAGCCTCGAACGGCTCGACGCGCTGCGCCGCGAGCACGATCCGCACGGCGCTCCTGCGCAGCGCATCGGACTGTCGGCGACCGTGCGCCCCATCGACGAGGTCGCGCGGTTCCTGGGCGGGGCGGCCCCGGTCGAGATCGTGGCTCCCCGCGCCACGAAGGCGTTCGACATCGACGTCGTGGTCCCCGTCGAGGACATGCTGAACCCGCCGCCTCCGCCGGGCACCGCGGTCGACGGCGTCGCGGCCGACAGCGGGATGGATGCCGCGTCCGCCGCCGAGGACTGGTTCGCAGACGGCGGGGGCGGGGGCGGGGGCCGTGCCGCCGCGTCCGAGGCCACCGGTTCGGTATGGCCGCACGTCGAAGAGGCCATCGTGGAGCGCATCCTCGCGCACCGCTCGACGATCGTGTTCTGCAACTCACGCCGCCTCGCCGAACGGCTCACCGGCCGGCTCAACGAGATCTACGAGGAGCGGCTCGGCCTCGAGCGGCCCGGCGGGGACGGCGGGCCGCCGGCGGCGATGATGGCGCAGGCGGGGTCGAGCGCGGGGGCCGCGCCCGTCCTCGCCAAGGCCCATCACGGGTCGGTCTCGAAGGAGCAGCGGGCGCAGGTCGAAGAGGAGCTGAAGTCCGGCGTGCTGCGCTGCGTGGTCGCGACCAGCAGCCTCGAACTCGGCATCGACATGGGGGCGGTCGATCTGGTCATCCAAGTCGAAGCGCCGCCGAGCGCGGCATCCGGACTGCAGCGCATCGGCCGCGCCGGCCACCAGGTCGGCGAGGTCAGCCGGGCGGCGCTGTTCCCGAAGCACCGCAGCGACGTGCTTCACACCGCGATCGTCACCGAGCGCATGCTGGCCGGCCGCATCGAGGCGATCTCGATCCCGCAGAACCCGCTGGATATCCTGGCCCAGCAGACCGTCGCCGCGTGCGCGCTGGGGCCGATCGATGTCGAGGGCTGGTTCGAGACCCTCAAGCGCAGCGCGCCGTTCCGCTCGCTGCCGCGGTCGGCGTACGAGGCCACGCTCGACCTCATCGCCGGGCGCTTCCCGTCGGACGAGTTCGCCGAGCTGCGTCCGCGCGTGGTGTGGGACCGCGACGCGGGGACCCTGACCGGCCGCCCCGGGTCGCAGCGCATCGCCGTCACGAGCGGCGGCACCATCCCCGACCGCGGCCTGTTCGGCGTCTTCATCGCCGGCGAATCCCAGAACGCCCGCGTCGGCGAGCTCGACGAAGAGATGGTGTACGAGTCCCGCGTGAACGACGTCTTCACCCTCGGGACGACGAGCTGGCGGATCGTCGAGATCACCCACGACCGCGTGAACGTGCTGCCGGCGTTCGGCCAGCCCGGCAAGCTGCCGTTCTGGCACGGCGACGGCATCGGCCGTCCCGCCGAGCTCGGCGAGGCCCTCGGCGCCTTCTCGCGCGAGGTCTCGGCAGCCGAGCCCGCGCGAGCGCAGGAGCGGCTGCGCGAGGCGGGGCTGGACGACCGCGCGATCGGCAACCTCACCGCCTACCTCGCCGAGCAGCGCGAGGCCACCGGGACTCTGCCGACCGACCGCAGCCTGACCGTCGAGCGCAGCCGGGACGAGGTGGGCGACTGGCGCGTGATCCTGCATTCGCCGTACGGGATGCAGGTGCATGCGCCGTGGGCTCTCGCGGTCAACGCCCGCATCCGCGAGCGCCTGGGCGTCGAAGGCTCGGCCGTGGCCAGCGACGACGGGATCATCGCGCGCATCCCCGACGCCACGGCCGAACCGCCCGGAGCCGAGCTGTTCGTCTTCGACCCCGACGAGCTGGAGCAGATCGTCACCGCCGAGGTCGGCGGCTCGGCGCTGTTCGCGTCGCGGTTCCGCGAGTGCGCGGCCCGCGCCCTGCTGCTGCCCCGCCGGAACCCCGGTCGTCGCAGCCCGCTGTGGCAGCAGCGCCAGCGCTCGGCGCAGCTGCTCGAGGTCGCCCGCCGCTACCCGACGTTCCCGATCATCCTCGAGACCCTGCGCGAGGTGCTGCAGGACGTCTACGACGTGCCCGCCCTGCTGACGCTCGTCCGCGGCATCGGCGAGCGCCGCATCCGCCTCGTCGAGACGACGACCTCGCAGCCCTCGCCGTTCGCCCGCGACCTGCTGTTCGGGTACGTCGGGGCGTTCATATACGAGGGCGACTCGCCGCTGGCGGAGCGCCGTGCCGCGGCGCTGTCGGTGGACCCGGCGCTGCTGGGAGAGCTGCTGGGCAAGGTCGAGATGC
The DNA here is from genome assembly GCF_054780155.1 of Microbacterium aureliae. Taxonomy (NCBI): domain Bacteria; kingdom Bacillati; phylum Actinomycetota; class Actinomycetes; order Micrococcales; family Microbacteriaceae; genus Microbacterium; species Microbacterium aureliae. The sequence goes on along the minus strand of NZ_BAAGWW010000002.1, from coordinate 644,751 downwards.
GCGAGCTGCTCGACCCGGACGTCATCGCGCAGTTCGAGCGCGAGGCGCAGCGCCTGGCCCCCGAGCGCCGGGTGCGCGGCGTCGAGGGCGTCGCGGACCTGCTGCGACTGCTCGGCCCGCTCGACGCCGCCGAGGTCGCGCTGCGCCTGCGCTCGGATGCCGGCGCCGCCGACGCCCCCTCGGGCGACGACTCCGTCGACGGGGGCGACGCGGCGCCCGCCGCCGAGGGCGACGCGGCGGCGCTTCTGGACGAGCTCGTCACCGCGCGGCGGGCGATCCCGGTGACGGTGGCCGGCCGCACCCGCGTCGCGGCGATCGAGGACGCCGGCCGGCTGCGCGACGGGCTGGGCGCGGCGCTGCCCGTCGGCATCCCGAACGCCTTCCTCGAGCCCCTCGACGACCCGCTCGGCGACCTCGTCGCCCGCTACGCGCGCACCCACGGGCCGTTCCGGACGGATGCCGTCGCCGAACGCCTCGGCGTCGGCACCGCCGTCGCACGGCACACGCTGCAGCGCCTGGAGTCGCAGGGACGGCTGGCCAGCGGCTACTTCCTGCCCGCGGGAACCGGCGACGACGAGATGGAGTGGTGCGACGCCGAGGTGCTGCGCCGCCTGCGGATGCGCTCGCTCGCGGCCATCCGCGGCAGCGTCGAGCCGGTACCGCAGGACGCCTTCGCCCGCTTCCTGCCGATGTGGCAGCACGTGACGAGGCCGCTCGACGGGGTCGACGGCGTCGCGGCGGTCCTCGAGCAGCTGGCCGGGGTGCCGTTGCCGGCCAGCGCCTGGGAGTCGCTCATCCTTCCCGCCCGCGTCGCCGACTACGCACCGGGGATGCTCGACGAGCTGACCTCGACCGGCGAGGTCGTATGGTCGGGGCACGGCAGCCTGCCGGGGCGCGACGGCTGGATCGCGCTGCATCCGGCAGACGGCGCGGCGTTCACACTGCCCGAGCCGGACGAGGAGCTCGCCCCGGATTCCCTCGACGCGCGCCTCGTCGCCGCCCTCGAGGGCGGTGGGGCGTACTTCGCCGCCCAGCTGAAGACCCTGGCGGATGCCGAGAACGAGCAGTCGGTGATCGAGTCGCTGTGGCGGCTGACGTGGGCGGGCCGCGTCACCAACGACACCTTCGCCCCCGTGCGGACCCTCCTGGCGGGCGGACGCACGGCGCACCGGACGGCGCGGCGCGCGCCCCGGGCCCGGATGTACCGGGGCGCCGCGGTGCGGACGGTCGCCGCGTCCGTTCCCGCCCGGCCCTCGGCGATCGGCGGGCGGTGGTCGCTGCTGCCGGCGCCCGAGGCCGACGCCGCCCTGCGGGCCACCGCGACGGCGAGCCTGCTGCTGGACCGCTACGGCGTCGTCACGCGCGGATCGGTGCAGGCCGAGTCGGTGCCCGGCGGCTTCGCGCAGACCTACCGCGTCCTCGCCGGATTCGAGGAGGCCGGGCACTGCCGCCGGGGCTACATCATCGAGAAGCTGGGCGCCGCGCAGTTCGCGGCGTCCGCCACGATCGACCGCATCCGGGAGTTCGCCTCTGCCGGTGACCCGCCGCCGCACCGTGCCGTGACGCTCGCCGCCACCGATCCGGCGAATCCCTACGGCGCCGCGCTGTCGTGGCCGGCGCTCGAGGGGGTCTCGCACCGTCCGGGCCGCAAGGCGGGAGCCCTGGTCGGGCTGGTCGACGGCTTCCTCACGCTGTATCTGGAGCGCGGCGGGAAGTCGGCGCTGGCGTTCACCGACGACGCCGACCGGCTGGCCGCGGCAGCCGCGGATCTCGCCGCGACTGCCCGCAGGCGCCGCCTGGACACCCTCACGATCGAGCAGGTGAACGGGGCCTTCGTCTACGGCACGCCCGTCGGGCAGGCCCTGCGCGACGCCGGGTTCGTCGAATCGCCCCGGGGGCTCACCCTCCGCCGCCTGACGGCGGGCGACGCCGCGCGGGAGGCGGCGCGTGCCTGAGGGCGACACCGTCTACCGTGCCGCCCGACGGCTCGACGAGGTGCTCGCCGGAGCGACCGTCACCAGGTTCGAGCTGCGGGTGCCGCAGGCGGCGACCGTCGATCTCACCGGGCAGGTCGTCCGCGCGGTCGTGCCGCGCGGCAAGCACCTGCTGCACCGCATCGGGGATCTGACGCTGCACTCCCACCTGAAGATGGAGGGGCGCTGGGACATCTACCGTCCGGGCGAGCGGTGGCGGCGCCAGGCCCACACCGCCCGCGCGATCATCTGCGCGAGGCGGCCCGACGGCACCGAGTGGGAGACCGTCGGCTTCGACCTCGCCGACATCGCCGTGGTCCCCACCCGCCACGAGGACACCCTCATCGGCCATCTCGGCCCCGATCCGCTGTCGGATTCGTGGGACCCGGCAGAGGCCGCTCGGCGCCTGGCCGCCGACGACCGCCCCGTCCACGTCGCGCTCCTGGACCAGCGCAACGTCGCCGGGTTCGGCAACGAGTACGTCAACGAGATCCTCTTCGTCCGCGGCACCCGCCCCGATGTGCCGGCCTCGGCGACCGACACCGCGGCGATCGTCGATGTCGGCGCGCGGATGATCCGCGCGAACCGCGATCGGCGGGGGCGCACCTTCACCGGGGACACCCGGGCCGGACGGTCGACCTGGGTGTACGGGCGCGAGGATCGCGCGTGCCGGCGCTGCGGCACCCGCATCCGCAGCGGATCGCTGGGCGCGGACCCCACCCGCGAGCGCAACACCTTCTGGTGCCCGCGGTGCCAGCCCGGTCCCGCACGCGAGGGCTGACGGACGATTTGTCGGCATCGCCGCCGCGGCGCCGGAGCAGACGCACGTGCCACCGATGAAACGCCGGGGTTTCCACGGCGTTACGGGATGCCGGACGGATTGTCGGGCGCGCTCGGATGAGGCCCCGGATCGTCCGGTTCGACAGCCGAACCATTGCACCGCCGCGCGCGCCGTGTATTGAATGACCCAAACATCCACGCCGGGCGCCGTCGCCCGCCGCGATCAGGAGGACCGCCCACGTGACCACGGCCACCGGAACCAGTACCGAGACGGGGACGGCGAACGCCGCGGGCACGGCGGGCGCACGGGGATCGGTCCAGCTCGACGGCGTCACCAAGCGCTACGGCGACGCCGTCGCCGTCGACGACCTGTCGCTGTCGATCCGGCCGGGCGAGTTCATCTCGTTCCTCGGGCCGTCCGGGTGCGGCAAGACCACGACCCTGCGCATGATCGCGGGCTTCGAGAACCCGGATGCCGGAGACATCCGCATCTCGGGCGAATCCGTCCTCGGCGTCCCGCCGTACCGCCGCGACGTCAACACCGTCTTCCAGGCCTACGCGCTCTTCCCCCACCTGTCGGTGGCCGAGAACGTCGCGTACGGCCTGCAGCAGCGCCGGACGCCCAAGAGCCAGATCCGCGATCGGGTGAGCGAAGCGCTCGACCTGGTGCAGATGCGACGCTTCGGCGACCGCAAGCCCACGCAGCTGTCGGGCGGCCAGCAGCAGCGGGTCGCACTCGCGCGCGCCCTCGTGAACCGCCCGGCCGTCCTGCTGCTGGACGAACCGCTCGGGGCGCTGGATCGCCAGCTGCGCGAAGAGATGCAGCTCGAGCTGAAGCTGCTGCAGTCGCGGCTGGGCATCACGTTCGTCTTCGTCACGCACGATCAGGGCGAGGCGCTGTCGATGAGCGACCGCATCGCGATCATGCGGGCGGGACGCATCGAGCAGCTCGCCGACGCCGACACCGTCTACGCGCGCCCCGCCTCGGCGTACGTGGCCGCGTTCGTGGGGCAGCAGAACTTCTTCCGCGGCGAGGTGGCCGAGTCGGGGGCGGCGGTGGCCACGCCGCACGTCCTCGCGCGGGGCGCGTCCGCGGTGCTCGCGGGTCGTCGCACGGGCGAGGCGGCGGTGCGGCCGGAGTACATCCGGATCGCGGCCGACACCGGCGAGCCCGACTCGCGCCCGAACAGCGCGCGGGGCCGCCTCATCGGCATCTCGCACCTGGGCGACACCATGCAGTACCTCGTGCGGCTCGGCGACGACCAGAGCCTGATCGTCCGCCGCCCCACGCCGGATGCGCCCTCGCTCCGCGTCGACGACCCCGTCGTGTGCACGTGGGCCGCCGAGCACGTACTGCTGTTCCCCCTCGACGACACCGCCGCCGAAGAGGGCGGATACGTCGCGCCGCCCACGAGCTGACCCGCCGCCCCCACCCCTGCCCACCCCGCCCGACCCCAGGAGATCCCGATGACCGATCCTCGCAATCCCCTCCGCATCCTCGCCCCCGAGGGGAGCGCCCCCACGATCCTGCGCGAGCTGTCGCGCCGCCGCTTCCTGGGGCTCGCGGCCATGACCGGCGGCGCCGCCTTCCTCGCCGCGTGCAGCGCGGGCGGCGGGAACTCCCCGCAGCCGCAGGCGACCGGCGGCAACCTCGAGAACAGCCTGTCGGTCTACACGTGGGGCGACTACGACTCGCCCGAGGTCGTGGAGTCCTTCACGTCGGAGCTCGGTCCGCGCGTCACGCTGGACTCGTACAGCTCGAACGAGGAGCTCATCGCCAAGCTCATCGCCGCGAAGGGCACGTCGGGCTACGACATCGTCGTCCCGACCGGCGTCTTCGTCCCGCAGATGATCGAGAACGGCCTGCTGCTGCCATTCAACAAGGACCTGCTGCCCAACATGTCCAACATGGACCCCGCCTACCTCGGCCGGGCGTGGGACCCCGAGAACGAGTACTCGGTGTGCAAGGCGTGGGGGACGACCGGATTCGTCTACGACAAGACCGTCATCACGCGCGAGCTCACCACGTGGGGCGACTTCTTCGACGCGGCGCAGAACGAGGCCAGCGGCCGCACCTCGATGTCCGACGACCCCGCCGGTATCCTCGGCGCGTACTTCTGGGCCAACGACATGGACTGGAACACCGAGGACCCCGCAGAGCTCGACGCATGCGCGGACTTCCTGGTGAAGACGATCGCGCCGCACATCACGGCCTTCGACTCGTACGCCGGCAGCAACGCCCTGCCGCAGGGCACCCACGCCCTCATGCAGTGCTGGAACGGCGACGCGCGCCTGGGCCTCATGGAATCCAGCGAGCCCGAGCGCTGGCAGTGGGTGCTGCCCGGCCCCATCACCGAGCTGTGGATGGACAACTGGGCCATCGCCGCCGGAGCGCCCCACCCCGAGGCCGCGCACGCGTTCATCGACTGGTCGATGTCGCCCGAGAACCTCATGCTGAACCTCGACTACATCGGGTACAACGTCGGCGGCAAGGACATGGAGCAGGCGGCCGCCGACGAGGGCCTCGAACTGCTCGACCTGATCTTCTTCACGCCGGAGCAGATCTCGACGATGAAGGAGCAGGTGCTCAACGACTCGCAGTCGCGCCGCGTCGAGATCTGGAACGAGATGAAGGCCGCCGCTGGTGCGTAGCCGCTCGGCAGGAGCCGCGCTCGCCGTTCCGGCCTGGACGTGGCTCCTGCTCTTCTTCGTCGCGCCGGTGCTGATGGTGGTGTGGTTCAGCTTCGGCTACAAGCCCGGCATCTTCGGCACGCACGCCAACGACGTGCTGTCCTTCGACCGCTACGTCGAGGCGATGTCGCCGACGTTCTTCGCCACCTTCCAGAACACCCTGTGGGTGGGCGTCCTCGGCACGATCATCTGCTTCCTCATCGGCGCCCCCGTGGCGTACTGGATGGCCTTCAAGGTCAAGCCCCAGCGGCGGGGTCTGCTCATCGCGCTCGTCCTGGTCCCGTTCTGGACGAACTTCCTCGTCCGCACGATCGGCTGGCAGGTGATCCTCTCGCCCGAGGGCGCGGTGTCCGACTTCCTGCAGACGGTGGGTCTCATCGGCGGGCCGCTGGACATCCTGTACTCGCGCACGGCCGTCCTCATCGGCGTCGTCTACAACTACCTGCCCCTGATGATCCTTCCGCTGTTCGTCGCGTTCGACCGGGTCGGCCCGGCGCTGCGCGAGGCGTCCAAGGACCTGGGCGCCGGCAAGATCGCCACGTTCTTCCGGGTGACCCTGCCGCTGTCGCAGCCCGGCATCATCGCCGGCGTCCTGCTGGTGTTCATCCCGCTGATGGGCGACTACATCACCGCCACCGTCCTCGGCGGCGCCAAGGGCAACATGGTGGGCCAGCTGGTGGCCAGCCAGTTCCAGACCGCGCAGAACTGGGCGCTGGGCTCGGCGATGGCCGTCGTGCTGATGCTCGTCATCACCCTCACCATCGCGGTCGCCGGGTTCATCCTGTGGCTGGCGACCCTGCCCTTCCGCCTGCGCAACCGCCTCGAGCTCGGCCCGGCCGATGAGGGCCGGGCGGATGCCGCGACCGCCGAGCCGGCGAAGACCCCCGCCGAGGTGACCACGTGAGCCAGACCAAGACCGAGTCGTTCCTGCGGCGCGAGGGCGCCAGCGGGCCCAACCGGCGCAGCCGCATCGTGCGGCGCCCGTGGACCGACATCGCGATGAACGTGTGGGGCGTCCTGGTGATGCTCTTCCTGTTCGCGCCGATCATCGTGATCGTCATCTACTCCTTCAACACCGGCCGCCTGCTGGTGGCGTGGGACGGCTTCGGGATCGACGCGTTCCTGACGATCCTCGAGAAGCCCGCCATCCAGAGCGCCGTGCGGGTGTCGCTGATCACCGCCTTCATCGCGGCGATCATCGCCACCGCGCTCGGCACCCTCGCCGGGATCGCGATGGCGCGGCATCCCGGCAAGTGGACGTGGTGGTTCCTGGGCCTGCTGCTGTTCGTGTCGGTGACCCCCGAGATCGTCGACGCCGTCGCCCTGCTGCCGTGGATGGTCTTCCTCGGTCAGGACCTCGGCCTGTCGATGTTCAACGACGGCATCGTGCGCCTGTCGGTGGGCTCATCGCTGTTCGCGACGGCGGTGGTGTCGTACATCGTCCGCGCCCGGCTCGTCGGGCAGGACGCGAACCTCGAAGAGGCCTCGGGCGATCTGTACGCCAAGCCGATCGCCACCTTCCGCCGCGTGACGCTGCCGCTGGCGATGCCGGCCGTCCTCGCCGGCTTCCTGCTGGCGTTCACCCTCAGCCTCGACAACACGATCATCGCCGCGTTCGTGCAGGTCTCGGGCACGACGCCGTGGCCGGTGTACGTCCTGAGCGCCGTCCGGTCGGGACTGCGCCCCGAGATCGCCGCGGTGTCCACCATCATGCTGCTGCTGACGCTGGTCGCCCTCGCGCTCGTCGCCCTCGTGCTCAAGCGGGCCGGTGACAACGCCACCCAGATCGCCCGCACGATGACGGGCGGATGACCCGATGACCGACGCCGACCTGGTCTTCACCGGCGGGCCGGTGTTCACCGCCGACACCGTCCGCTCCCGCGCGCACGCCGTCGCCGTCCGCGGCGGGCGCATCATCGCCGTCGGCGGCGATGACGTGCGCGACCTCATCGGCCCCCGCACCGAGGTGGTCGACCTCGCCGGCCGCATGCTCGTGCCCGGCTTCCAGGACGCCCACGTCCACCCCGTGTGGGGCGGGCTGGACATGCTGCGGTGCGACCTGTCGGCGCTGCACACCGCGGCGGAGTACCTCGACGCGATCGCCGCGTACGCGGCATCCCGGCCCGGCGAGCCGTGGGTGCTCGGCGGCGGCTGGCAGATGTCGGCCTTCCCCGGCGGAACCCCCGCCGCCGCCGCATTGGACCGCGCCGTGCCCGACCGGCCGGCGTTCTTCCCCAATCGCGACGGCCACGGCGCGTGGGTCAACTCGGTCGCGCTGCGCCTGGCGGGCATCGACCGCGGCACCCCCGACCCCGCCGACGGGCGCATCGAGCGCGACGCCGACGGCGAGCCGACCGGCACCCTGCACGAGGGTGCGATGTCGCTGGTGAACCGGCTGCTCCCCGAGGAGCCGGTGGAGCGCCTGACCGAGGCGCTGCTGGTCGGCCAGCGCCACCTGCGCTCGTTCGGGATCACCGCCTGGCAGGATGCCATCGTCGGCAGCTACGGGGATGCCGGCGACCCGGGGCCGGCGTATCTGAAGGCCGCCGCAGACGGCACCCTCACCGCGCGCGTGGTCGGCGCCATCTGGTGGGACCGCACGCGGGGCATCGAGCAGCTCCCCAGCCTTCTCGAGCGCCGCGAGCGCTACCGGGGCGGCCGCTTCGCCGCGACCAGCGTGAAGATCATGCAGGACGGCGTGGCCGAGAACTTCACCGCCGCGATGCTGGAGCCGTATCACGACGGCCACCACCACCCCACCGACAACTCGGGCATCTCGTTCGTCCCTCCCGAGATCCTGCGCGAGGCCGTCCCGCTGCTGGACGCCGAGGGCTTCCAGGTCCACTTCCACGCCATCGGCGACCGCGCGGTGCGGGAGTGCCTGGATGCCGTCGAAGAGGCGCTGCGCCGGAACGGGCGCGGGGACAACCGGCATCACATCGCGCACATCCAGGTGGTGCACCCGGACGACATCCCGCGGTTCCGGAGCCTCGGCGTCGCGGCGAACATGCAGTCGCTGTGGGCGACGCTGGAGCCGCAGATGGTCGAGCTCACCCTGCCGTTCCTCGGCGAGCCGCGCAGCGCCTGGCAGTACCCGTTCGGGGACCTCCTGCGCTCGGGCGCTGTGCTGGCCGCCGGCAGCGACTGGTCGGTGAGCTCGCCGGATCCGATGGCGGCGATTCACACGGCGGTGAACCGCACGGCGGCGCCCGGCTTCGAGGAGGGGGAGTACGAGCCCTTCCTTCCCGAGCAGGCCATCGACCTCGCCTCGTCGCTCACCGCGTACACCGCCGGGTCGGCGTGGGTGAACCATCTCGACCACGTCACCGGCACCATCCGTCCGGGCGCCTACGCCGACCTGGCGCTGCTCGACCGCGACCCGTTCGCGGGCCCGGCAGATGAGATCGGCGCGACGCGCGTGCTGCAGACCTTCGTCGAGGGCGAGCGCGTACACGCCGCAGCCGACGCATGATCATCCCCGCGACCGACCCGCACTGAACCAAGGAAGTGATAGCCGTGGGCACCACGGTCTTCGAACGTCACCGGCCGACGGCATCCGTCATCGATTCCAGCCTCGAGACCACGCGGCAGGGCGTGTTCTGGCTCGACGACCTGCCGGCCGGCCTGCGGCCCGGCCGCGCCCCGCTCGTCGGCGAGCACACCGCCGACCTCGTCGTGGTGGGGGCCGGCTACACCGGCCTGTGGACGGCGATGCACGCCCTCGAGCGCGACCCGGGGATCACCGTGGCGATCGTCGAGGCGCGGACGGTGGGGTGGGCGGCGTCCGGGCGCAACGGCGGCTTCTGCGAAGCGAGCCTGACGCACGGCCGCGACAACGGCGCACGCCGCTGGCCGGACGAGATCGACCGGCTCGATGAGCTGGGGATGGCCAACCTCGATGCGTTCGAAGCCGACCTCGCGCGGTGGGGGGTGGACGCGCAGTTCGAGCGGGTCGGCGCGCTCGACGTCGCCACCGAGCCCCACCAGCTCGCCTGGCTCCACGAGGAGCTCGAGGGGGCGGGGCCCGGCACCGTCTACCTCGACGAGTCCGCCGTGCGCGCATCGGTCGCCTCGCCGACCTACCTCGGGGCGGTGTGGCACACCCGCAGCAACGCGATCCTGCATCCGGCGCGCCTGGCGGCGGGGCTGGCCGCCGCTGCCGAGGAGCGCGGGGCGACCGTGTTCGAACGATCCCCGGTGCGGGCGCTCGACACGAGCGGGCCCGGGGTGCGCGTGGTCACCGCCGACGGCGCCGTGACCGCCGACCGGGCGGTGCTGGCCACCAACGTCTTCCCGTCGCTGCTGCGCCGCAACGCCCTGATGACGGTGCCCGTGTACGACTACGTCCTCATGACCGAGCCGCTGTCCCCCGAGCAGTGGGATGCCGTCGGCTGGCGGGACCGGCAGGGCATCGGCGACATGGCCAACCAATTCCACTACTACCGGCCAACCCAGGACGGGCGCATCCTCTTCGGCGGCTACGACGCGATCTACCACGCCGGCGGTCGCGTGCGGGAGGCGTATGAGGACCGCCCGGAGTCCTTCCGGCGGCTCGCGAGCCACTTCTTCACGACATTCCCGCAGCTCGAGGGCCTGCGGTTCTCGCACCGGTGGGCCGGCGCGATCGACACCTCGACGCAGTTCTGCGCGTTCTTCGGCACCGCGCGTCGCGGCCGCGTCGCCTATGCCGCCGGGTTCACCGGGCTGGGCGTGGGCGCCGCGCGCTTCGCCGGCGAGGTGATGCTCGATCTGCTCGACGGCCGGCCCACCGAGCGCACCGAGCTCGAGATGGTCAGGCGCCGCCCCCTGCCCTTCCCGCCCGAGCCGGCGGCATCCGTGGGCATCAACGCCACGCGGTGGTCGCTGGATCGCGCCGACCACGACCGCGGGCGACGCAACCTGCTGTTGAAGACCCTCGACGCCCTGGGGCTGGGCTTCGACTCCTGAGGGCGGCCGCTCAGCGGCCCGCGCTCCGGCGGACGAGGAGCGCCAAGTGCAGCGCCGTCTGCGTCTCGCCGTCGTCGAGGTCCACTCCGAGGAGCTCCTCGATGAGGGCGATGCGCTGGTAGAACACCGACCGCGACAGGTGGGAGGCCGAGGCGGCGGCGGTCCGGTTGCCGGGGTGGGCGAGCATCGCCTCGAGGACGTCGAGCAGGTCGCCGCCCCGCGCCAGGTCGTGCACGATGAGAGGCTCCAGCATCCGCTCGCCGTGATCGAGCACCCGGTGGTCGTCGCGGAGCGCAGTCACCAGCTGCACCAGCGGACGGTTCTCGGCGCGGCGCAGCTGCGGGCCGCGCCCCGACCGGCGCCGGCGGCCCCGTGCCAGGTCGACCGCTTCGTGGAGCGAGACGAGCGCGGCATCGATGTCGGCGCCGGCGCGCCCGACCGAGACGACGGCGCGCTCGCCGTCGGCGCCCGGGTCGATCGCGGCACGGGCGAAGGCGAGCGCCGCGTCGTCGTCGAACGGTACCTCCTCGGGGATCGCCAGCAGCAGCGCCGCAGCGGGCGAGGCCACTCCGTCCGGCGCCGAGCCGGACAGCACCCGGCCGCGCAGGGCGCGCGCGGCCGCCTCGGCGCCGTCGGCGGCGAGGGGGGCGCCGCTGATCACGACGCCGTAGAGCCGCGAACCGCGAACCGGCAGACCGGCAGCCTCGAGCCGCGCCGCCGCTCCCCCGAGTCCCGCGAACCGTCCCGCGAGCAGCCCGTCCACGAGCCGGCGGCGCGCGATGCGGCCCCATTCGTCCGCGTCTCCGTCGGCCAGCCGGCCCACCGCGAGCGCGATCGCGCCCTGTTCGAGCACCGAGGTGCGCCCGGCGGCGTGCTCGGGCCCCGGCAACGCCAGCAGATGACCCCATCGGATGCCGCGCGCCTCGACCGGGATGACCATCCAGTCGTCGTCGGCCGCGGCCGACCCCCTCTCGCGCCGCTGCGCGGCGCGGCGGTGGGCGGCCCGGGACCGCAGCTCCCAGTCGGTGAACAGCTCGTCCTCGAGCGAGAGCGGCACCTCGGCGGCGACGACCTCGTGGCCGAGGTTCTCGAGCACCACGGGAGCGGCGAGGGTCTGCCCGAGCTGGTGGACGATGAAGTCGGCCGGCGAGCCGCGCAGCGCGAGCGCGGTGAAGCGCTCGCGCACCTCGTCCCGGGCGCGCAGCGCGTCGGTCTGCCCGGTGATGATGCGGCGGTGGACGGCCTCGGTGATGTTGACGAACTTCAGCTCGCGGTGCAGGATCACCAGCGCCAGGTCGCGCTCCCGCGCCGCCTCGATGACGACCGCGGGCGTGCGGTGGTAGTGGGTGCCGAGTTCGAGGATGACCCCGGACACTCCTGCGTCGGCGAGCTCGTAGATGAACTCGCGCAGCTCGCCGGGATTCTCGGGCCACGACGTGCCCGTCGACAGCAGCAGCTCGCCGCCGTAGAGCAGGCGCCCGACGCCGGCGTTGTCGGACACGTGCAGCCACCGCACCGGCGCATCCAGCAGGTCCCCTCCGACCACCACTTCGGGCACGCCGGCGGCGACGGCGTCGAGCGCGATGACCTCGCGCACGGTGGGCAGGTTCTCGGTGGCGATGCGCGCTGCCGGACGATCCGTCTGGCCCGCTCGCTCCTCAGCGCGCTCGAACACGGCGTCGACCCCTCTCGCGACCTTCTTCGGCTTCGGATCAGCCTAGTCGTGCACCGGTCGATGTGTCCGGAACACCCGGTCGGGCGCACACCGTGGCGCGAATGCAATCCGCGCATACTCCCTTGCCGAACAACCTGCAAGACCGTGCATCCAGAACGGTCGATGCGGGGGAATGAATAAGCACAGTGCCGGGTTTCACCTTTACTCGACACCGTCTGCGCCGGAGGAGGGAATCGTGGGCAAGAACTACGTCGACATCGAGAATGAGCAGGGCGAGACGCTGCGCTACCGCAAGCACGCCAACGGCCGGGGTCTGATCGCGCATGGCGCGAAGGTGCACCCGAGCGCCGTCATCGAAGCGGGCGCGTACATCGAACCGGGTGTGCAGGTCGCCGCCGGCGCCCGGGTGTGCCGCGGTGCGTGGATCGAATCGGATGCCGTCATCGGCCCCGAGGTGATGATCGCGCCGCACGCGCACATCGGCCCGAAGGCCGCGATCGGCGCCGGCTCGAAGATCGGCATCCGCACGCAGGTGGGAGAGGGCGCGCGCGTGGCCGTGGGCTCGCTCATCGGCGACGACGAGACGATCGGCGACGGCGAGCGCGTCGCCACCGACCGACGGGGACTGCGTCTGGCTGCGTGAGATCCCCGGAACGTCGGCGGCCACCGCTATCGTTCCGGTTGTGAAACGACCCCTGGCACTGGCGAGTGTGCTCATCCTCGCCGCGCTGCTGGGGGTCGCTGTCGTTCTGACGAGCGACCGTGTGGACGCCCCCGGCGCCGCCGGGACCGGCGACCTCGCCGGTCCCGTGCCCGTGCCCGCCGATTCCTTCCCGGTGCGCATCGACCGCATCACCGACGGCGACACCGTCCGGGCGACGCTGACCGAGCCGCTGGCCGGGATCCCCGCCGGCGAGTCGGTCCCGGTCCGCCTGATCGGCATCGACACCCCCGAGGTGTACCCCGACCTCGAGTGCGGCGGCCACGAGGCCACCGCGTTGCTGGCCCGACTGCTGCCCGAGGGAGCGACGGCCTGGGCGGCGCTCGACGCCGAGCCCGCCGACCGCTACGACCGGGCACTGCTCTACCTGTGGACCGAGGACGGCCGCTTCGTCAACCACGCGCTCATCGCCGGCGGCTACGCCACGTCGCTGGTCGTCGAGCCCAACGACGCCTACGCGTCGGTGCTCGCTGCCGCCGAGGCCGAGGCCCGACGTGCGGATGCGGGGCTCTGGGCCGCATGCGGGACGCCGTGATCCGCGCCGCAGCACCGGGGGTACGCTGAACGCCATGGCTCACCGCGGCGGACCCCGCCGATCCTCGCGCGGCACCCGCGCCGGCGGCGGGTCCCGCGGAGCGGCGAAATCCCCCCAACCGTCTACCCGCCCGAAGCAGAAGCCGCAGCCCGCCCGGGCCGAGCCGGCACCTCTTCCCGCGGGTCCCTTCCGCCTCGGCGTGATCCCGGGGGCGACCCCCGGCCGGTGGATCGACACGTGGCACGAACGGATGCCGGGCGTCGAGCTCGTCCTGCATCCGCTGGCCGTCGCCGACCAGGATCGCGCGCTCGCCGAGGGCGACGTCGACGCCGCCCTCGTGCGCCTGCCGGTCGCCGCGGAGGGCCTGCACGTCATCCGCCTCTACGACGAGATCCCCGTCGTGGTCACCGGCGCCGACTCGCACCTGACCGCCGCGGACGAGCTCACCCTCGACGACCTCGCGGGCGAGATCGTCGTCACGCCGCGCGACGACGTCCTGGGGGTGAGCGTCCCGTCGGGGACCACCCCGTCGTTCGCGCCGCCCGAGGACACCGAGCAGGCCGTCGCCACTGTGGCGGCGGGGGTCGGCATCCTGATCGTGCCGATGTCGCTCGCGCGCCTGCACGCCCGCAAGGACGTCGCCCACCGCCCGCTCACCGACGGACCGACCTCCACGGTCGCGCTGGCGTGGCCGGCGGAGGGCGCCACCGAGCTCGTCGAGATCTTCGTCGGGATCGTGCGGGGACGCACCGCGAACTCCTCGCGCTGAGCGCGCGGAACGGGGGATGTCGCGGACCTGGGTCTCTCCGACATCCCCCGGGAGCGACCCGACGATCGCGCCCCCCGCGCCCCCCAGGATCGTCGGTGCCCCCAGTGCTCACTCCCCCCCACAGGGCGGGCTGCATGGTCGCTCCGATGATCAAGAGGCGTGCGGCACCACCCTGATACACCGCGTGCGGAAATTCTTCGAGAAGCCTCAGAACCCGGCGCCGTGGGCCTGGAACGGTGCCGTGACGCCGGTGCGCCCGGATGCCGCGGCGAGCGCCTCGGCCGGCTCGGCGCCGCGGGCGAGTTCGTCGTGCAGAGCGCCGAGCAGCTCGCAGGCATGGTCGTCGGCGACGACCACCGGCGCCGCGATCACGCACCCCGCGCCGGCGTGCAGCCACACCCGGGTCATCCCCAGCGCCTCCTCGCCCCAGCGCACCGAGGATCGCCCCACCTCGCACGCCGACAGCACGACGGTCTGCGGCACGGCGGCGACGCGGTCGATGTCGTAGCCGAACAGCGTGCCGTCGGCGAGCTCGAGGCCCGAGAACAGCGGGTTGTCCACCGCGTGGCGTCCGTGGGCGGCGACGTGGAGCACATCCACCCGCGACGCCAGCCGCGTGACGGCGTCGACGCTCGCCGCCTGGTCCCGCAGCGTCGGCGGCGTCCCCCACGCGCGCGCCGCCCGCTCGATCTCCTCGGCGCCGCGCGCGACGCGCGGTCCGACGGCGAACCCCGCCGTCGCACGCAGCCGTGCTCCGCGGTCGGCCCGGGCCCACCGCGACGCCGAGACCGCCACCGTGAACACGCGGCCCCGCAGGTCCGGGAGCATGGCCCACGGCATCCCGTTGAGGACGCCCGGCGCGGTGATCACGAGACGGCGCTGCGCGATGCCGGCGAGCGCCGGAGCGATGAGCACCCGCGACAGAACCCCCAGCCGGTCCTCGAGCGATGCCCGCACGGCGGCGGCCAGCGGCCCCGAGCGCACGGCGGCGCTCACGTCGAGGTCCGCCCGGAGCCCGGCGGACACCGCGCGCACGCGCGGCCACTCCGGGATCTCGCGGACGACGGCTCCGCCGGAGGTCACCACCACGCACGCCACGCGCTCGGCGCTCCACACGTAGCTGAGGACGGCGGTGTCGTCGTCGAGCATCGCGGCGAGCTCTGCCATCGATACGTGGTCGTCGAGTCCGTCGGACCCCGTCGCGCTCCACTGCCGGCGCCGCACGCGGTCGTGGAGCTCCGCCGCGCGGGGAGTGGCCAGCCAGTCGCCCGGTCCCGACTCGGCGCGCAGCGACCGCAGCTCGGCGAGGTCGGCGGCGGCGGCGGGATCCGGGGACGGCCGCACGGGGACCACCCGCTGGCTGAAATGCCGCGCCCGCTCCGACCACTCGAACAGCACGTCGGCGCGCCCGGTGCGCATCGCCGACGACAGGCCCGCCATCATCAGGGGCAGACCGTGCACCGCCACCGCGCTCTGCAGGTCGAGGCTCGCGAACGCGGACTGCCACCGCGCGAGCTCGTCCAGACCTGCCGCGGCGCGGCGGCGGGCCTCGGTCTCGCGCCCGGCGTCGAGCGATGACCGCACCGCGACGCGGTGGGCGAGCAGGCGCACATCGATCGGCGCGGCGGCGGGGAGCCGGCCGGGCGCCCGGCGGCGGCCGCCGTCGGTCGCGCCCCGCAGGCGTCCGGCGAGCTCCACCGCGGTGGCGTCGGCGGCGAGGCCGTGGGCGCGCAGCGCCCGGGCGACCTCCGCGATCTCGTCGGCGCCGGGCGTGCGCCGCGACGCGGGGGCCGGCATCCCGTCACGATCGACGACGCCCTCGGCGAGCTCTGCCCTCACGCGGACGCCGTCGGCGCGCGCCGCCCACGCCTCGCTGTCGACGGTGCGGAAGCGCCGTGCCGCGGCGGCGGCGACCTTCGCCGCGCGGGCGGGGTCGTGCGCCAGCAGCGACCGGGCGAGGTGGAGTTCGGCCTCGCCGCGCGCCTGCTGCATGCGATGGGCCCCGAAGACGCGCGCGACCCGCTCGAGCGACTGCTCGGCCTCGGTGGTGAGTCCGGCATCGCGGAGGACCTCTGCCCGGTCGAGGTCGCAGATCGCGGCGTTCACCGCCGACGCCTGCTCCATCACCGCGCGCGCCTCGGCCATCGCCGCCAGGGCGCGGACGAGGTCTCCCTCCAGCAGCGACACGTACCCGGCGTTGTGGACGGCCATGGCCCGCTCGACGTCGTCGCCGGCGGCGGCGTAATCGGCGGCCGCGCGCTCCAGGTCGGCGCGCGCCGAGGCGAAGTGCCCCGCCTGCATGTGGGCGACGCTGCGGTTGATGAGCATCGGCGTGCGGTGCTCGCGGTCCTCGCCGATACCCGCGATGCCGCGGTCGAACCGGGCGATCGCGGCGGCCAGGTCCCCGCGCTCGAGGGCGAGCAGTCCCAGCTGACCCTCGAGCATCGCCGAGGTCGCGCGCGAGAGACCCGGGCGGCTCAGAGCGTCCGCGCACATCCGCTCCGCCGTCTGCGGGTCGCCCTGTCGGATGACGAGGGCGGCGAGGGAGCCGTCGATGCGGGCGATGAGGTCGGGGTCGTCGGTGCGCTCGGCGGCGCGCAGCAGCAGACGACGGGCGGCGGCGTTGCGGCCGGCGTTCAGGTGTGCGCGACCGCGCTTGTAGAGCTCCTGCGCCGAGAGCGTCATCCCCTCAGCATGGACCGACTGTCACCCCTCGCGCGAGTGGTCGTCCTTCGCGAGCTCCTCGGCGACCCGTGAGACCGCTTCGTCCCACGTGAGGCCGTCGGCCAGCCGGCGCGCGATCCTGCCGGCGACGACGGGCGCCGCGAACGACGTCCCGCTCCAGACGGCGAAGCCGGCGCTGAAGTCGTCGGCGTCGAGAGTCTCACGACGCCGGTGGAAGCGGTCGTCGCGGAGGCCCGGCTGCACGCTGCCGTTGAACGAGACCGGGACGGCGGACACCAGCGAGACGCCGGGCGCGTACAGGTCGACCCAGTCGCCGACGTTGGAGAACATCGCCACCGAGGTGCCCGACGGGTTCAGGGCCCCGACCGCGAGGTGTCCGGGATCCTCCGGGGCGAGGGCGGCCGGCACCGTCGGCCGGTCGGTGGCCTCGTTCCCCGCCGAGCACACCACGACGCACTCCCGCTCGCGCAGGCGCGCGAGAAGGCTCGCGATCTCGGAGATGGTCTGCGGGTCCTCCGGGGTCTCGTGGAAGAAGCCGAACGACAGGTTCAGCACCGAGACGGGCTCCCGCTCGGCCGCGAACTGCAGCAGGCGGCCGAGCGCGGCGATGACCTCGCTCTCGAGGATGACGCCGTCGCCGTCCGCGATCCGCACGGCGAGGATGCGGGCATCCGCGCACTGCTGACGGATGAGTCCGGCGATGAACGTGCCGTGACCGGCGGCGTCGTCGAGGAAGCCGTCCAGCGGCTGGCCGAGCGCGGGATGCTTCTCGGGGTCGGTCGCGGGGTCGTCGAGACCGATGGGCTCGCCGCCCGGCAGGAAGGGCCGGATGCGGACCTCGGGGCCGAGCCACGGATGCGTGCCGCAGCCCGTGTCCAGCACCGCCACCACCGGACCGTCCTTGCGGGACGGGCGCGCGGGGTGCGGGCCGACGAAGGCCACCGGCTGGCGGCCGCCGAAGCCGAGCGAGGCGTAGCTGTCGATCCCGACGCCGGCGGCGTTGGCCTTGAACGGATTCGCTTTGAACGGGTTCGCTTTGAACGGATTGGCCTTGAACGGGTTCGCCTTGAACGGGTTCAGCCCCATCGAATCGACGCTCAGCACGTGATTGAGGCTGACGCCGGCGGCCGTGCCGTTCAGGCGCGCCTGGCGCAGCAGCTGCCACGCATCGGGCGTCGCCGCCGGGGCGGGCCTGCCCTCGACGGTCGAGATCCGGGCCAGGACGGACTGCGCCTCGCCGGTGGACCGCTCGGTCCACTCCGGCAGTGGCGCCGACAGCCCCGGGTACTCCAGCTGCCAGCCCGCGGCCTCGGCGAGCTCCTCGATGCCTCCGCCCGCATTCGCCGCGAACCGCGCGGGGTCCAGCAGCAGTTCGTCGGCGACATACAGGGTCGGGAAGACCGTCCCCTTCGGCTCGCCGGCCGGATCCAGCTCCGCGATCCGCAGCGTCTCGCTGTCACGCCAGCCCATGTGCTCCCCCTTGCTCTCGCCGGACGACCCCGTCATGCCGCCCGCTCACACCTCGAACTGCGGGGTCTGGAACTCCCGCACGCCACCCTCGGTCGTTCGCACCGCGATGCGAAGGCGCGACACCCCGGCCGGCAGCTCGTCGAAGGCGAAGCGGCCGTGCTCGCTCGGCTCGGCCGCCCACTCCCGCTCGCCCTGCACGATGCGGATGGCGAGGGCTTCGGCATCCGTCCAGCCGTCGATGCGGCGCCCGCCGCCCTCGGTGGCCGTCACGTGCAGCAGCACGCTGGTGGTGCCGTCGCTGAACTGCAGCGTCGCGGTGTCGGCCTCGCCGCGCACCGCCTCGAGCGCGGATCCTTCGACGAGGGTCAGCAGGGCGTACTCCCTTGACAGGTCCGCCACCGCGACGGCGGCGACCATGCGGTCCACCAGATCCGCCGGAACGGGATCCACCTGCTGCCACATGCGGCGGAGCCGCGCGAAGAGCGCGGCGTCGGCGGCGAAGTCTTCAGTGTCCATGGTCGTCCTCCTTCAACCCGGACCCGGCCAGAGCGGTGCGCAGCTTCCCCAGGCACCGCTGCCGGGTCGGCCCGATCGACCCCACCGGCATCGACAGGTCCTGTGCGATACGGGCGTAGTCGGGGCGTTCCTCGAAAGCCACGATGCGAAGCAGCCGGCGGCAGCGCTCGTCGAGCGTTCCCACGGCCCCCCACAGGCGGCGACTCTCGTCATCGGTCGCGGCCGTGTCCTCGGCCGACTCGTGGACGGGCAGATGCGGTTCGAGCGAGGCGACCTCGGTCGCGTCGGCGCGGCGGTGCGCCTTGCCCACGCGCCACGCCTCGCGTCTGGCGCACATCGTGAGCCACCCCGACACCGCCTGGGCGTCGAGGATCGACTCGTGGCGGCGCACCAGCGTCATCCACGTGGTCTGCACGACGTCCTCAGCGAGGGCGGCGTCCAGCCCGTAGGCGCGGACGACGTGCCACAGCGGCGGCGACATGAGCCTGACGAGGGCGTCCATCGCCCGCGCGTCGCCCTCGCGCCAGCGCACGAAGAGCACCGCCGCCTGCTGCCAGCGCGGCGGCTCGACCGGTTCGTCGGGTACGCCCGGCCCCGCGTGCGTCATGACGCCCATTGTGTCCACACCGATACAGAGTGCGGTAGGGGGTCGCTGATACATCGCGCGTCACGACTTCGCGGATGCCGGCACGTGACGAACGGCTACGGCCGCCCCGCCGGGGCGCGACGCCGCCGAAATAGAATCGGGCGCATGACGACCGCGCCGCTGCTCTACGTGTGCGTGCGGCCGCAGCAGCAGGCCGCGCACGCCGAGTACGAGTCCTTCCGTACCGCCATGGGCCTGGAGCCCGGGCAGCTGGGCCGGCTGGACCTCGTCACCGAGACGGTGCCGGCAGACTTCGCCGACCGCTTCAGCGGCGTCGTCGTCGGCGGGAGCCCCTTCAACGTCACCGACCCCGAGAGCTCCAAGACCGACGCCCAGCGCCGCGTGGAGTCCGGCCTCGAGCAGATCGCCGCCGCCGTCGCCGGGGGCGCGGGCCCCGCGGCGATGTTCACGTGCTTCGGGATCGGCGTGGTGACCCGGATGCTGGGCGGCGAGGTCAGCCGCGGATTCCCCGAGGACACCGGGCCCGCGGCGGTCGAGCTGACCGAAGCCGGCGCCACGGATCCCCTCTTCGGTGGCCTGACCGCGCGGTTCGACGCGCTGACCGCCCACAAAGAGGGGACGAGCACGCTCCCCGCCGGCGCGGTGCAGCTCGCCCGCAACGACGCGTGTCCCGTGCAGGCCTACCGGGTCGGCGACCGGCTGTACACGACGCAGTTCCACCCCGAGCCGACCCCCGAGGCCTTCGTCGAGCGGATGACGGTGTACCGCAACGACGGCTACTTCGACTCCGGGGCGTTCGACGCCGTGGCCGCGAGGGTGCTCGCGGCATCCGTCAACGAACCGACCGAGCTGCTGCGACGCTTCGCGCGCCGATTCGGCCCTTCCCCGAGCGGCCCTCGCGCGTAGCCCGCACCGAGAACGCCAGGCCGGCCGCGAGGATGGCCACGGCGACGGCCGCCGCCGTCCAGCCGATCATCGCGCTCGGCGGCTCGTAGACCAGGCGGCCTGCGGCGATCCAGGCCAGGCCCCACGACATCGCCAGCGCCGGTGAGAGGCGGCCCGAGATCGCGGGGATGGCCACGCCGATGACGGCGACCGCCATCAGCACCGTCACGCCCCAGAAGTTCGCGGCGCGCGCCCACGACTCGTCGCCCGCCTGCGTCAGCCACGCGGTCGTGTTCGCCACCGTCGCCAGCGTGACCCACCCGAGGTGGAGGCCCGTCACCACGTCGATCAGCGCCCGGTCGAGGAAGCCCCGCGGGGGCGCGACCACGACCGTGCGGCGGAACGTGGCCGCCAGCAGCGCCGCCAGCAGCGCGATCATGAGGACCGTCAGGGGCAGCGTGAGGAACTGCGCGGTTACCAGCCACAGACCGTTCAGCACCATCGTCAGGGCGATCCACCACCCCAGCGAGCGCTGGCGCCCGTCGGCCCGCTGCGACGGCAGCGCCTGCCACACCGTGTACGCGAGGAGCCCGGTGTAGATGACGGACCAGATCGAGAAGGCCTGGGTGGCCGGGGCGAGGTACGAGCCGTCGGCGTCGAGGGCGCCGTCCTGCAGGTCCTGCACCGGCGTGCCGCCGAAGGCGCCCGTGCCGACCATGGCGGCGATGAGCATGAAGACCGCCGCCGAGATGACTCCGATCTGGCGGACGACGTCACGCGACGAGTCGTTCATGAGGTGAATCTACGGATGCCGCCGCCTGCGTGTACAGGCTTGACACCGGGTCGCGGCGCGGTCATGTCGATCCGGCGGGCGGGTGCTGCAACAGCTCGATGCGCTCGTCGAGATAGGCGTCGAGCGGGCGCCAGCCCCCCGCCGCGCTCCAGCGCACGTGGGGGACGCCGTCGCGTACCACGAGGATGCCGGCCTCGTCGACCGGGCGCCAGCCGATGTGGACCGGCGTTCCGTCGGCGAAGCCGCCGCGCGAGGCGGCGGCGGCGAGGGCCGCGCGGTCCCGCTGGGACTCGGCGGTGTACCCGCGCCGCGCCTCGGCTCTGGCCCGCACGACGTCGCCGGTGGCCAGCGCCGCATCCTCGGTCAGCAGCACCACCCCGAGGTGCCACGCCGTCCCGGCCGGCACGATGCGCGGCGCCCGCGGGATGCCGAGCAGCCGTCGCGGCTGGACCTGCTCCCCGAGGGCCTCGCGCGGCGCGTCCGACCCCGAGAGCCGCGCGCGGGCGGCGGCGAAGAGGGCATCGGGCTCCACGCGTCCAGCGTACGGCGGGTGGGGGTGGG
>NZ_BAAGWW010000002.1:378168-623104 GCF_054780155.1 Microbacterium aureliae | reverse complement strand
GGCGGGGGCGGGGGGGGCGGTGCGGGGCGGCCGCGGGGCGGGGCGGGGGTGCCGGGGTATCGGCCGCGCGCGGCGCGGCGGCGAGCCAAGGGAACCGCCGCGAGACACGGGGCGTCACCCTCGGTCTCGCGGCGGATCCCGTGGTTCGCCCAGCCGACAGGCCCGCCGAGCGCGGCTCAGGCGTCCAGCGCGCGCCGGGCGGCGTCGGCGCGCGCGGCGGCCTCACGTGCGACGGATGCCGCGGCCTGCTGCTCCTGCTCGAGCTCGGCCAGCTTCTGCTCGGCGGCGTCGGCCTCGGCCCCGAGTCGCTCGAGGTCGCGGCGCAGGTCGTCCATCCGCTCGCGGACGTGGTCGACGCGCTCCTGCTGCTGAGCCCGGCGCGCCTCGGCCTTCGACAGCGCGCGCTCGGCGTCGGAGGCGGCGCGTTCGGCCTCGCGCGCAGCCCGCTCCGCGGCCTTGGCCGCGCGGCGCTCGGCAAGGTCGTCCCGCGGCGGCGGAGCCCCGACCCCCGGCACCGACCCGCCGACGGCGGCGTGCAGGTCGGCCTGCTCTCCGGCGACGAGCCCGGTCACGAGGCGGCCCGTCATGACCGCGGCGGCGGACGCGGCATCCATCACCGCCGCGTTGATCGTCTTCTGGACGTCCTCGCGCGCCGAGGCGCTGACGGCGACGCCCTGCTCTTCGGCGAGGTCGGCGGCCTGGGCCGCGAGCGCGGCGACGAGTGCGCGGCGCTGGGCGCCGAGCCGCGCCAGCTCGGCGGCGTCCAGGTCGTCCTGCGCGTCGCGCAGCGCGGCCGACAGCTCCACGGCCTCGGTCAGCCGCCCGTCGCGGACGAGCAGGTTGACCGCGTACGCGGCGACAGTGGGCTTGCGCAGCGCACGCACCTCCCGGCCCAGCGCCGGCGCGGCAAGGCCCGCCCGGGCGTTGCGCGCGGCGGTGAACCGGGCGGGCGGCAGCGAGTAGAGCTCGCCGGCGATCGCGTCCAGCGCCGCCGCGTCGCTGTGCCCGCCTTCGCCCATCGCCCCATTGTGCCGCGGCCCTCGCGACCCCGAGGCGCACCCCCGCCGCCGAAACGCGGGATTCGCCGCGAGACCCACCGCCACGACCTGCGTCTCACGCCGAATCCCGTGGTTCGCGGCGACGGGCGCCGTGGTGCCCGGGCGCCGGCGGCTTCGGGCCCGGCGCGGGCGGCTCAGCGGGCGAGCACCGCGGCGGCCTGCCGTGCGGCGCCGAGCGCCACGTACTCCCCCGGCTCGGGGACCTCGACGTCGAGCCCCAGCACCTGCGGCGCGATGCGGCGCACGGCCTCGGACTGCGCTCCGCCGCCGATCAGCAGCGCACGGCCGAGGGGCACGCCCAGGCCGCGGAGCGCCTCGAGCCCGGCGCCGAGCCCCGCGAGCATGCCCTCGACGGCGGCGCGGGCGAGGTTCTCGCGCGTGGTCGAGACGAGGGTCATGCCGGTCAGCGAGGCCGTGGCATCCGGCAGATTGGGAGTCCGCTCCCCCTCGAAGTACGGGACGAGCGAGAGGCCCCCGGCACCGGGTTCGGCGCCCAGCGCGAGCCGACTGAGCTCGGCATGGTCGACCCCCAGCAGCCCCGCGATCGCGTCCAGGACCCGCGCGGCGTTGAGGGTCGCCACCAGCGGCAGGAACCGGCCGGTGCAGTCGGCGAATCCCGCGACCGTGCCCGTGGGATCGACGGTGCGCTCCCGGCTCACGGCGAACACGGTGCCGCTCGTTCCGATCGAGACGACGACGTCGCCCGGGCCCGCCCCCAGCCCGAGCGCGGCGCCGGCGTTGTCTCCGGCTCCCGGCCCGACCCTGCGCCCGTCGCGGTCGAGGACGTGGTCCTCGGGGCCCAGCACGCGGGGCAGCACCGCGTCATGCCCGAGGGCTGCGATCAGCAGCTCGCGGTCGTAGTCGCCGCTCGCAGGGTTCCAGTAGCCCGTGCCGGACGCGTCGGAGCGGTCGGTGACGAGCTCACCCAGCACGGGTCCGAGCGCCGACTCGCCCGCCGGCCCGTAGCCGCGCAGCCGCCACGTCAGCCAGTCGTGGGGCAGCGCGACGGCCGCCACGCGTGCGGCGTTGTCGGGCTCGTGGTCACGCAGCCATCGCAGCTTCGTGATCGTGAACGACGCCACGGGCACGAGGCCCGTGCGGCGGGCGAGCTCGTCCGCTCCGAACTGCGCGATCAGATCGGATGCCGCGCCCGCCGACCTCGTGTCGTTCCACAGCAGGGCGTCACGGACGACCCGCCCGTCCGCGTCGAGGGCCACCATCCCGTGCTGCTGTCCGCCGATGGCCCACGCTTCGACTCCGCCCAGCGCGTCGCTCAGCGCGAGCGCTTCGACTCCGCCCAGCGCGTCGCTCAGCGCGAGCGCTTCGACTCCGCCCAGCGCGTCGCTCAGCGCGAGCGCTTCGACTCCGCCCGGGCCACCGGCATCCGTGATCGCCTGCTGGAGAGCCCGCCACCAGGCCTCGGGATCGACCTCGGTCCCGGCCGGGTGGGCCGCACGCCCCTCGCGGACGACCCGGCCGGTCGCCGTGTCGACGATCACCACCTTGCACGACTGCGTCGACGAGTCGACCCCCATCACCAGCGCCATCGCCGGCCTCCTTTCCTCACGCCCGTCCGTCTTCCGTTCGCTTGCCCTGAATGCTCGCGTTTCCGACTCCCGCCCGTACATCCGAGGCAAGCGAACCGAAGAGGTGGAGCCCACCGCCCAGTCACCGTTCGCTTGCCCTGGATGCCCGCGCTTGCGGCTGTCACCCGTACATCCAGGGCAAGTGAGCGAGGGTGGGCGAACGGACGCCCGCCTTGTCAGCCGCGAGCGCCCATCAGGTGCTCGGTGGCCAGCTGTTGCAGGCGCACGAAGCCGAAGCCCTTTCCGCCCAGGTAGGGCGACGGGTCGAAGTCCTCGTAGGCCGTGCGGTCGGCGAGCAGGTCGTCGTAGGACTCGCCGTCGCCGAGCGTCGGCTGCGACAGCTCGAACACCTTCGCCGCCTCGAGCGCGGCCTGCACCTCGGGATCGGCGCGGAAGGCCGCCGCGCGCTCCTTCAGCAGCAGGTACGTGCGCATGTTCGCCGCAGCCGAGTCCCACACGCCCGTCTCGTCCTCGGTGCGCGAGGGCTTGTAGTCGAAGTGGCGCGGACCGTCGTACGCGGGCCCGCCGTTCGGTCCGCCGTTCTCAAGCAGGTCCACCAGGGCGAAGGCGTTGTGCAGGTCGCCGTGGCCGAACACCAGGTCCTGGTCGTACTTGATGCCTCGCTGGCCGTTCAGGTCGATGTGGAAGAGCTTGCCGTGGTACAGGGCCTGGGCGATCCCGGCGGCGAAGTTCAGGCCCGCCATCTGCTCGTGTCCCACCTCGGGGTTCAGGCCCACCAGCTCGGGGCGCTCGAGCGAGTCGATGAAGGCCAGCGCGTGGCCGACGGTCGGCAGCAGGATGTCGCCGCGGGGCTCGTTCGGCTTCGGCTCGATCGCGAACCGGATGTCGTACCCCTTGTCGGTGACGTAGTCGCCGAGCAGGTTGACCGCCTCGCGGTAGCGCTCCAGCGCCGCGCGGACGTCCTTCGCGGCGTCGTACTCCGCTCCCTCGCGGCCGCCCCACATGACGAAGGTCTTCGCCCCGAGCTCGGCGGCGAGGTCGAGGTTGCGCAGCACCTTGCGCAGCGCGAAGCGGCGCACCTGCCGGTCGTTGGACGTGAAGCCGCCGTCCTTGAACACCGGCGCCGAGAAGAGGTTCGTCGTGACCATGGGCACCGTCAGCCCCGTCGCGGCGAGCGCGGCCTTGAGCCGGTCGATCTGGGTCTGACGTTCGGCATCGGTCGAGCCGAACGCGAACAGGTCGTCGTCGTGGAACGTGAGCCCGTACGCGCCGAGCTCGGTGAGCTTCTCGACGGCGTGGACGACGTCCAGCGCCGGCCGGGTGGGGCCGCCGAAGGGATCGGCGCCGTTGTAGCCGATGGTCCAGAGGCCGAACGTGAACTTGTCGGCGGGCGTGGGGGTGGGCATGGCGCTCCTTCGCGGTTTTGTTGCTGAAGACAACGTATACCAGATCGGATGCCGCGTCCACCGGCATCCGATCGCTGTCAAGTGCGCCCCCACCCCGCGCGGCCCGGCCAGGATGGACCCCATGACGAGTCCCTCGATCGTGTGGTTCCGCGACGATCTGCGGCTGGCCGACAACCCCGCCCTGCGCGCGGCGATCGAGCGCGACGAGCCGGTGATCGCCCTCTACGTGCTCGACGAGGAGTCCGACGGGGTGCGGCCCCTCGGCGGGGCTGCCCGCTGGTGGCTGCACCACAGCCTCGCCTCGCTCGGCGAACGGCTGCGCGAGCGGGGCTCCGTCCTGGTGCTCCGCCGCGGGGCGGCCGCCGACGTGGTCCCCCGCCTCGTCGCCGACGTCGGGGCCGGCGCGGTGTTCTGGAACCGCCGGTACGCGCAGCCCGAGCGCGACATCGACTCCGGCATCAAGGCCGGGCTGCGAGATGGCGGGGTCGAGGTGGCGTCCTTCGCGGCATCCGTGCTGTTCGAACCCTGGACCGTGCGCGCCGGAGCCGACAAGCCGTACTCGGTCTTCTCGCCCTTCTGGCGGGCGTGCCTGGCACTGCCCGCACCGCGGACGCCGCTGCCCGAACCGCGGGAGGTCGCGGGTCCGCGCGCGAACCCTTACTCCGACAGCCTGTCCGACTGGGACCTGCTGCCGACGAAGCCGGACTGGGCGAAGGGCCTGCGCGAGACGTGGCAGCCCGGGGAGCCCGAGGCGAAGCGGCGGCTGCGGGACTTCCTCGCCGACGACCTCGCCGACTACGACCGCTCGCGCGACGAGCCGTCCGCGGGCGTGACCTCGCGCCTGTCGCCGCGGCTGCGATGGGGCGAGCTCAGCCCGTACACGGTGTGGCACGAGACCGTCGCGTCGGCGGCGGCCGGCGCGCACCCGGGGCCGACGCAGCGCTTCCTCTCGGAGCTCGGGTGGCGCGAGTTCGCGGTGCACACCCTGTTCCACTTCCCCGATCTGGCGACGAAGAACTGGCGGAGCGAGTTCGACGCGTTCGAGTGGCCTCGGCTGAAGCCCTCGCACCTCGAGGCCTGGCAGCGCGGACGCACCGGGGTGCCGCTCGTGGACGCCGGGATGCGGGAGCTCTGGCACACCGGGATCATGCACAACCGCGTGCGGATGGTAACCGCCTCGTACCTCATCAAGAACCTGCTGATCGACTGGCGGCGCGGCGAGCAGTGGTTCTGGGACACGCTCGTCGATGCGGATGCCGCATCCAACGCCTTCAACTGGCAGTGGGTGGCCGGGTCCGGGGCGGACGCGGCCCCGTACTTCCGCGTGTTCAACCCCGAGCTGCAGGCCGAGAAGTTCGACAAGCACGGCGAGTACGTCAAGCAATGGGCGCCCGACAGCGCCGACATCGAGCCGCTCGTGGACCTGAAGCAGTCCCGCCAGTCCGCCCTCGACGCTTACGAGGCCGTCAAGCGCGCACGGTAGGCGCCGGGGGCTGGGCCCTCGTCCTGTTGCGCCCGCTCACCCGTTGCGGGCCACCGGCCCACACATCCGCCGCCGGATCCACACATCCGCGCCGCCTGATGTGTGGATCGGATGCCGAATGTGTGGGTCCACGCTCGACCCGGCCCCCCAGACGTGTGGCCCCGACCTGTGAGCCCCCCGACCTACGGGTCGGATGCCGGCGCCGGACGCCCGGCGGAATACCCGGCACCCCGAGCCGGGTTGTGGTCGGGGATGACCTCGACTCCCGCTCCCGCCCTGTCCGTCCTCGATCTCGTGCCCGTGCGCACCGGCCAGTCCAGCGCCCAGGCCATCCGGGCATCCCTGGAACTGGCACGGACGGCGGACCGCCTGGGCTACCGGCGCTACTGGTTCGCCGAGCACCACAACATGCCGGCGGTGGCCTCGACGACTCCGCCCGTGCTGGCCGCCGCCGTGGCGGCGGGCACCGAGCGCATCCGCGTGGGGTCGGGCGGCGTGATGCTGCCCAACCACAGCCCGCTCGTCGTGGCAGAGCAGTTCGCGGCGCTCGAGGCCCTCGCCCCGGGCCGCGTGGACCTCGGCCTGGGCCGTGCGCCGGGCAGCGACCCCGTCATCACGCAGCTGCTGCGGCAATCCGGCACGACCAGCGACGTCGAGCGCTTCCCCGAGCACGTCCGCGACATCCTCTCGCTCGTCGCACCCGACGGCGCCGCGCTGCGATTCACCTCGGGCGGCACCTACGATGTGCGCGCGACTCCGGCGGCCGACGGCATCCCCGAGATCTGGCTGCTCGGATCGAGCGACTACTCGGCGCAGCTGGCGGCGTCGTTGGGGCTGCCGTACGTCTTCGCGAACCACTTCTCGGGCCAGGGGCTGGAGCGCGCGCTCGAGCTGTATCGCACGCAGTTCCAGCCGAGCGAGCGGCTGGCGGCGCCCCGGACGTTCCTCACCGCCAACGTCGTGGCCGCGCCGACGCGCGAAGAGGCCGAGGCGCGCTCCCTGCCGAACCAGCGCATGATGGCGCGCCTGCGCATGAACCGGCCCCTCGTGCCCGCCGAGACGGTCGAGCATTCCCTCGCCGCCGCGGACGAGTTCGACGGACTCGGCGCCCAGATCATGGCCGCCGCCCGTGCGACGTGGTTCGTGGGAACCGGCGACGAGGTGACCGCCGAGCTCACGGCGTTCGCCGCCCGTCACGGGGTCGACGAGGTGATGATCTCGCCCATCGCGGGGGCCTACGAGAACGAGCCGACGGATGCCGCGCCCGGCCGCACACAGACCCTCGAGCTGCTCGCCGCCTGACGCGCCCGCGGGCGACCCGCGCCCTCCCACCCGTTCACTTGTCGTGAATGCACGCCGGGAGCGCCTTCGGGCGTACATCCAGGGCAAGCGAACGAAGAAGGGCGGACGGCCCGACGGTCCGGCCCGACGAACCCGCCGGCCCGGCTAGGCCTCGGGTTCGCCCGAGATGAGGCCGCGCAGCCAGTCCCGGGCCTCGACGAAGACGTCGTCGGCGTAGCGCTCGGGGTAGTGCACGACGGCGCGATCGGCCCGCGGGTACGACCCGAGGAAGATCACCTTGGGGCTGAAGCGACGCAGCCCCAGCAGCGCGTCGGCCATGCGCTCGTTCTCGATGTGCCCGTCGGCGTCGATGACGAAGCGGTACCGCCCGAGCTCGTCGCCGATGGGCCGCGACGCCAGCAACGACAGGTTGATGCCGCGCGTGGCGAATTGCTCGAGCATCTCGAGCAGGGCTCCGGGGTGGTCGTCGGGCAGCTCGACGATCAGCGAGGTCTTGTCGGCCCCCGTGGGCGGGGGCGCGGTGACCGGTCGGCTCACCAGCACGAACCGGGTCACGGCGTGGGGGTTGTCGCCGATGCCCGACGCGAGCAGCTCGAGGTCGTGATGGCCCAGGATGCCGGGGGCCGCGATTGCGGCATCCGCGTCGCTCGTCCCGTCCAGCAGCCCCATGGCACTGGCGACGTTGCTCGCGGCGGGGATGTGGGCGTGGGCGGGCAGCTCGCGCGTCAGCCACTGCAGGCACTGCGCGTAGGCGACCGGGTGGGCCGAGACGAGCGACACGTCCGCGAGCGTCGCGCCGGGGCGGCCGACCAGGACGAAGTCCACCGGCACGAGGTACTCCCCGATGATGCGCAGGCCCGGCATGGTGGCCAGGGCGTCCTGCGCGGTCGAGACGCCGCCGTCGACGGAGTTCTCGATCGCGATCATCGCGGCGTGGGAGCGGCCCTCGACGACGTCGGCGAGCGCCTCGCCGACGTTGCGCACCGGCCGCCACTGCTGGCCGCGCGCCTCGGGGACCTGCGCGAGCGCCGCCTCGGTGAAGGTGCCCGCCGGACCCAGGAAGCTGTAGGTGCGTCGGGTCGGCTCGGCGGCGTCGGCAGTCACGCGCTCCAGCCTAAACCGCACGCACGGGCGCCTCGCGCGTAGCAGATCGGCACGAGGGGCGCGCGAACGGGCCCGGAGCGGGCAGACTGTTCGCATGAGCCGCGCAGGACAGCCCGCCGAAGCCTCGGACCTCATCGACATCGATGAGCTGATCGCCGCCTACTACGACCGCAAGCCCGACCCCGCCATCCCCGAGCAGCGGGTCGCGTTCGGGACGAGCGGTCACCGCGGCTCGAGTCTGGCGACGAGCTTCAACGAGAACCACATCCTCGCCACCACGCAGGCGATCGTCGACTACCGGCGGGAGCAGGGCATCACCGGCCCCCTCTTCCTCGGCCGCGACACGCACGGCCTGTCGCTGCCGGCCGAGCGCACCGCGATCGAGGTGCTGGTGGCCGCCGGCGTCGACGTCCGCGTCGACGCGCGCGACTCGTGGGTGCCGACGCCCGCGCTCAGCCACGCGATCCTCGCGTACAACAAGGGCCGGGATGCCGGTGACCCCGGCCGCGCGGACGGCATCGTGGTCACCCCGAGCCACAACCCGCCGCGCGACGGCGGCTTCAAGTACAACCCGCCGCACGGCGGCCCGGCCGACACCGACGCCACCGGCTGGATCGCCGACCGCGCGAACGAGCTGATCGCGGCGGGCCTCGAGGGTGTCGCCCGCACGCCGTACAAGGACATCGACGGCGATCTGCTCGGGGAGTACGACTTCCGCGACGCCTACGTGCGGGATCTCGCGAACATCATCGACCTCGACGCGATCCGCTCGGCGGGCGTGCGCATCGGCGCCGACCCGCTGGGCGGGGCGTCGGTGGAGTACTGGGCGCTCATCGCCGAGATGCACGGCCTCGACCTCGAGGTCGTGAACCCCGAGGTCGATCCCACGTGGCGGTTCATGACCCTCGACTGGGACGAGAAGATCCGCATGGATCCGTCGTCGCCGTCGGCGATGGCCTCGCTGGTCGCGCGCCGCGACCAGTACGACATCCTCACCGGCAACGACGCCGACGCCGACCGCCACGGCATCGTGACCCCCGATGCGGGCCTGATGAACCCCAACCACTACCTGGCGGTCGCGATCGACTACCTGTACTCGCACCGCGAGGGCTGGCCGGCGGATGCCGCGGTGGGCAAGACGCTCGTCAGCTCGATGATCATCGACCGCGTGGTCGCCTCGCTCGGGCGCACCCTGCTGGAGGTCCCGGTCGGATTCAAGTGGTTCGTGCCCGGCCTTCTGGACGGCTCGGTCGCCTTCGGCGGCGAGGAGTCGGCCGGGGCGTCGTTCCTGCGCAAGGACGGCACGGTGTGGACGACCGACAAGGACGGCATCCTGCTGTGCCTGCTGGCCGCCGAGATCCTCGCCGTCACCGGCAAGACCCCCTCGCAGCGCTACGCCGAGCTCGAAGCCGAGTACGGCGCGTCGACCTACCAGCGCGTGGACGCCCCGGCGACCCCCGCACAGAAGGCCGCTCTCGGCAAGCTCTCGCCCGAGGCCGTCACCGCGACCGAGCTCGCCGGCGAGCCGATCGTCGCCAAGCTGTCGCACGCTCCGGGCAACGGCGCGGCGATCGGGGGCCTGAAGGTCGTCACCGAGGGGGCGTGGTTCGCCGCGCGACCCTCGGGGACCGAGGACGTCTACAAGCTCTACGCCGAGTCGCTGCGCGGTCCCGAGCATCTCGCCCGCGTGCAGGACGAGGCCCGCGCGGTCGTGTCGGCCGCCCTCGGCGGCGCCTGACGCACCACCGGCGAACGCGAATGCCGCGGGTCCCGAGGGACCCGCGGCATTCGTGTGTGCGGGATTACTCCGCGACGGGGATGGATGCCGCCTTCAGCGCGTCGATCGTCGACTGCTGACCGGACTCCAGCGCGTCCCCGAGGGTGCTCGACCCCGACGCCGCAGCCTTGAAGCCGTCCGAGACGTCGGCGTAGGTCTGCGTCATGGTGGGGCCCCACACGAAGTCGGGGCTGACCTGGGTCGACGCCTCGGCGAAGACGTCGTAGATCGCCTGGCCGCCGTAGAACTCCACGCCCTCCTTGAGCACCGGCAGCTCCAGACCGGCCGACGTGGCCGGGTAGATGGCCGCGGTGGAGTTGAGCGAGGTGAGCGCCTCTTCCGAGGTGTTCAGCCACAGCGCGAACTTGGCCGCCTCGTACAGGTGATCGGTGCCCTTGAAGACCGCGATCGACGAACCGCCCCAGTTGCCGGCGGCGGCGCCGCCGTCCTCCCACTGCGGGGCGAGGGCGACCGACCACTTGCCCGAGGTGTCGGGCGCGCCCGAGGCGATGGAGTTGGCACCCCACACCGCGGAGTTCCACGTCCACACCTCGCCGGAGTTGTACGCGTTGTTCCACTCGTCGGTCCACGCCGGGTAGGTGGCGATGAGGTCGTCCTCGAGCAGGCCCTGCCAGTAGTCGGCGACCTTCATCGACTCCGCCGAGGTCAGCTCGACCGTCCACTGGTCGCCGTCGTTGGCGAACCACTGCCCGCCCGCCTGCCACACGAAGCCGGCGAACTGGTTGATGTCGGTCTGCGAGAAGTTGGTGATGTACCCGCCGAGCTCGCGGATCTTCTCAGCGGCCGTGCGGTACTCGTCCCACGTGGTGGGGACGTCGATGCCGTTCTCCTCGAACAGGTCGGAGCGGTAGAACAGGCCCATCGGACCCTGGTCCTGCGGGACGCCGTAGACCTCGTCCTCGGTGCCGAGGGTGACCTGGCCCCACGTCCACTCGAGGAACTGGTCCTCGGCTGCGACGACCTCTTCGCACGCGGCGAGGTTCTCCAGGCCGTCCTGCACGCGGAAGTTCGGCAGCGCGTCGTACTCGATCTGACCGAGGTCGGGGGCGTTGCCCGCCTCGAGCTGGTTGAAGAAGTTCTGGTACGTGCCGGCGTTGCCCGAGGGGCCGGTCTGCACCTCGACCTGGATGTCGGGGTTCTCCTCGTTCCACATGGCCACGGCATCCTCGATGCCCGGGATCCACGACGTGAAGGTGAGCGTGACGTCTTCGCCGGCCGGCTCGCAGGCGCCCGCGTCGGCGCCGCCGCCACCGTCGCCGCCGTTGCCTCCGGCGGCGCAGCCGGCGACGGTGAGGGCTGCGGTGGCGAGCAGGGCTGCGGTGACCGCTCGTGTGTTCTTTCGCATGTTCTCTTCCTTGGTGGTGGGGGGTTGACCGGGCGCGGGTGCGTCCGGAGTCATTTCAGGGCGCCGGAGCCGAGCCCGGTGCGCCAATAGCGCTGCAGGAGCAGGAACGTGATGATCAGCGGGATGATCGAGATCAGCGACCCGATGAGGACGTAGGTGCGCAGTTCGGGGAACTGGTTGATGGTGGAGTTCCACGCGTACAGGCCGTAGGTGACGGGGAACAGCTCTTCGCTTCGCAGCATGATCAGTGGCAGGAAGAAGTTGTTCCAGATGGACACGAACTGGAACAGGAACACCGTGATGAGCGCCGGGAACATCAGCCGGATCGAGACGGTGAAGAACGTACGCACCTCTCCCGCGCCGTCCAGGCGGCTCGCCTCGAGGAGCTCCTCGGGGACCGACGCCTCGGCGAAGACCCGTGAGAGGTACACGCCGAACGGGCTGACGACGCTCGGCAGGAACACCGACCAGAACGTGTCGGTGAGCTGCACCTGGCTGAACAGCAGGAAGAGCGGGAGGGCCAGGGCGGTCGCGGGCACCAGCACGCCGCCCAGCACGACGTTGAAGATCGCCTCGCGTCCGCGGAAGCGGTACTTCGCCAGCGCGTAGCCGCACATGCCCGCGAGGATCGTCGCCACGACGGCCCCGAGGCCTGCGTACCCGGCGCTGTTGACCAGCCACCGGACGTACACGCCGTCGCGGTAGCTGAACAGGCCCGTGAGGTTCTCGAACAGGTTGAAGTCGGCGAACCACAGCGGGTTGGTCGAGAAGAGGTCCCCGCGGGACTTCGTCGACGCCACCAGCAGCCACCAGATGGGGGTGAGGAAGTACAGCGTGAAGACCGTCATCACCAGGAACGCGGCGGCGCGGGGCACGACGCCCTCGCGGGGCCCGCGCGCGCGGGCGGAGTCGCCGCGGCCGGTCACGATGGCGCGTGTGTCGGCGCCGGGCTTGGTCAGGATGCTCACGATTCGGCCTTCCGCCGGGTGATGCGCAGGAATGTGAAGGACAGGATGAAGGTCGCCAGCGCCAGGACCACCGACATCGCCGCCGCGAGCGAGACGTTGGGGATCGAGCTGGTGGCGTAGATCGTCATGTTGGGCGTGTAGGTGCTCGTGACGGCGCTGCTGAACGCGCGGAAGGTCTGCGGCTCGGCCAGCAGCTGCAGGGTGCCGATGATCGACAGCACCGCGGTGAGCACGAGCGACGGCCGCACGAGCGGGATCTTGATCGACCACGCGATGCGCCACTGGCCGGCGCCGTCCAGCCGCGCCGCCTCGTACAGCTCGCCCGGGATCGCCAGCAGCGTGGAGTAGATGATCAGCATGTTGTAGCCGACGAACACCCACGTCACGACGTTCGCGATCGACCACAGGACGAAGTCGGCCGACAGCAGGTCGACCTGCTGGGTCACGGCGGTGAAGGGCGACAGGCGCGGGCTGTAGAGGAAGCCCCACATGATCGCCGCGATGACGCCGGGCACCGCGTACGGCACGAAGAAGGCCAGGCGGAAGAACTTCTTGCCGCGCAGCAGCGGGGAATCCAGCAGCAGCGCGAACAGCAGCGCGAGCGCGAGCATCACCGGCACCTGCACGACGCCGAACAGCACGACGCGTCCCACGGACTGCCAGAAGACGTCGTTCTCGAAGACCCGGACGTACTGCGTCAGCCCGCCGAACACCTCGCGCGCCTGGCCGAATGTGCCGTCGCGCTCCACGACCAGCAGCGACTTCCAGATCGCGTAGCCGATGGGCACGAGGTAGAAGGCGACGAACAGGGCGGCGAAGGGCCCGACGAACACCGCGACGGCGCCGACGTGGGGGTTGCGCCGTCGCCGGACCTTGACCGCATCCGACCGCGGTCCCGCGGTCACGATCGCTTCAGTGGCCATCGGTGGACTCCTCTCTGATCACCCGGACCGCGCCGCCGGGGACGGTCAGCCCGTCGCCGGCGGCCTCGCCGGTGAGCAGTTCGATCCCGGATGCCGGGACGGTGACGTCGTCGGCGCCGTGGTTGATGACGAAGCGGAAGGTGGTGCGCCCGTCCTGGCTGCGGCGCCGGACGATCTCGACGTTCTCGCCGGCGCCGGGCTCGCCGCGCACTCCCGCCGCGAAGGCGACGCGCTCGACGAGCGCGCGGTAGCCGGCGCGGTCGGGCAGGGTCGCGAGGTACCAGGCGTCGCCCCGGCCGTGCTCGCCGCGCCGGCGGGTGAGGGCGGGCGAGTCGTCGTGGGCGAAGCGGTCGAGCACCTCGGCGTCGTGCACCGTCATGCGCTCGGTCCACAGCGACGCCGACCCGCCCGAGGTCAGGGCGACCGCGTCGCCGGGCCGCGCCGGGGCGAACTCCTCCACGCGGATGCCGAGGAGGCCACGCCAGGCGCCGGGATACCCACCGGGACGCACGCGGTCGTTCTCGTCGACGATGCCGCTGTAGAACGTCACGAGCGCGTGGGCGCCGCCTTCGACCGCCGTCTCGAGGGACGCGGCGGAGCGGTCGTCGACGAGGTGCAGACCGGGGACGACCACCATGCGGTAGCCCGAGAGGTCCGACCCCGGACGGACGATGTCCGCCGTGATGCCGGCATCCCGCATCGCGCGGTGCGCGGCGTGGACCTGGGTCAGATACTCCACCGCGGTCGACGGCCGGTTCTCGGCGTCGAAGGCCCACCACGCCTCCCAGCTGAACAGCAAAGCGGCCTCGGCCACCACCGTGCTCCCCTGGACCGGCGCCAGGGCGCCCAGCATCCGCCCGAGCTCTTTCACGTCCCGCCAGGTCCGGCTGTCGGTGCCGGCGTGGGGCACGAGCGCCGAATGGAACTTCTCGGCGCCCTGCAGCGAGGCGCGCCACTGGAAGAAGGAGACCCCGTCGGCGCCGCGGGCGACGTGGGTGAGGCTGTTGCGGATCATCTCGCCGGGCGTCTTGGCGAGGTTCACCGGCTGCCAGTTCACCGCGCCGGTGGAGTGCTCCATGAGCAGCCAGGGCCGGCCGCCGGCCAGACCCCGCGTGAGGTCGGCGGCGAAGGACAGCTCGGCCGCCGGGTCCTCGAGGCGGGCGTCGAGGTAGTGGTCGTTGGCGACGATGTCCATCGCGGGCGCCCACTCCCAGTAGTCGAGCTCGCGGATGTGCGCGGTCGCCATGAAGTTGGTCGTGATCGGCGCGCCGCTGTGACGACGGATCGTGTCGGCCTCGGCGCGGTAGTAGTCCAGCAGCGCGTCGGACGAGAACCGCCGGTAGTCCAGCATCTGGCCGGGGTTCACGCTCGACAGCGTGGCGCGGGGCGTGAGGATCTCGGCGAAGTCGGTGTAGCGCTGGCTCCAGAAGCTGGTTCCCCATGCGGCGTTGAGGGCGTCGATGTGCTCGTACCGATCGGCGAGCCAGGCCCGGAAGGCGGCCGCGGACACGTCGCAGTGGCAGTGGGCGTTGTGGCAGCCGAGCTCGTTCGAGACGTGCCACAGCGCGACGGCGGGGTGGGAGCCGTAGCGCTCGGCGACGGCGTCGACGAGCCGCAGCGCCGCCTCGCGGAAGACCGGCGAGCTGGGGCACCACGCCTGCCGGCCGCCGGGGTAGCGCGTCGTGCCGTCGGCGACGACGGGCAGGATCTCGGGATGCCGGGTGGTCAGCCATGGCGGCGGCGACGAGGTGCCGGTGCCGAGATTCACCCGGATCCCGGCCTCGTGCAGCAGGTCCATGACCTCGTCGAGCCGGTCGAAGCGGAAGCTGCCGTCGGGTCGCTGCACGTCGGCCCAGCCGAAGATGTTGATGGCCACGAGGTCCACGCCGGCGTCGCGCATGAGGGCGACGTCCTCGCGCCACACCTCGGCGGGCCACTGCTCGGGGTTGTAGTCGCAGCCGAAGGCGATGCCGCGGTGCGAGAACCGGGCGCCGGTCGGGGCGGCATCGGGGGCGGCATCGGCGAGGGCGCCGGGGGCTGCGGGCGCCTGCATCGTCGAACGGCTCACGGTTCTCCTCTGATCGACATTGACCGATTCTGTGTGCACGTGCACAGTTCGCGACGGGGTTTTGTGCGTCCTGATTTTCTGTGAACGTACACAGAGTGCCACGGGGTAGAGCGGATGTCAACGGCGCACAGGGCTACAGTGAGTGCGTGCACACCCCGCCCAAGCGGAAGAAGCGCGCGACCGTCCACGACGTCGCGAGCCACGCCGGCGTGTCACGGGGCACCGTCAGCCGCTACATCAACGGCGAGCGCTACGTCTCGGCGGCCGCGCGCGAGGCGATCGAGCGCGCCATCCGCGAGGTCGGCTACGTCCCCAACACCGCCGCGCGGAATCTGGTCATGCAGCGCAGCCAGTCCGTGGGCCTCATCGTCCACGAGCCGAGCTCGCTGTTCATCGAGGACCCCAACATCGGCGAGATCCTGCTCGGCGCGAACGAGACGCTGTCGGCCGCCGACCACCAGATGGCGGTGCTCATCGTCGATTCCGACCGCGACACCGATCGCGTCGCCCGCTACCTGTCCGGGGGCTTCGTGGAGGGGGTCGTCGTGGTCTCGGCGCGCGTGGCCGACCCGATCTCGCGCGTCATCGACCGGCTCGAGCTGCCCGCCGCGTACGTCGGTCATCCCGAGGACGCCCCCGCCACGGCATCCTTCGTCGTGATCGACAACCGCTCCGCCGCGCGAGCGATCACCGAGCGGCTCGTCGGCGTCGGCAGGCGACGGGTGGGCATGATCGCCGCGGCCCTGGACCGCGACTCCGGCGCCGACCGGCTCGCCGGGTTCCGCGAGGCGGCGGGCGAGCTGTTCGATCCGGACCTCGTCGAGCCGATCCCGCTGTACTCGTACTCCGCCGGGCGCGACGCGATGACGCGGCTGCTCGAGCGGGCGCCCGACCTCGACGGCCTGTTCGCCGCGTCGGACGCCGTCGCCGCCGGCGCCCTCGAGGCCCTGCGCATCGCCGGACGCCGCGTGCCCGAGGACGTCTCGGTCGTCGGCTTCGACGACAGCACGTGGGCGCGGCGCACGGTACCCGAGCTGTCGACCGTGCGACAGCCCGCACGCCTTCTGGGCGCGCGGGCTGCGCAACTGGTGCTCGATCGCGTGCGCGGGGATGCCGCGCCCTCGGTCGTCGAGCTCGACTGCGAGATCGTGTGGCGGGACTCCGCCTGAGTCACCCCTTCTCGGCGCCCGCCGTGGTGTTCATGATCCGTCGCTGGAAGATGAAGAACAGCACCGCGACCGGGATGGTCATCAGCACCGCCGCGGCCAGCTGGAGCGGGAACTGATTGCCCGAGCCGAGCTGCCCCGACACCAGCGACGCCACACCCGTGGTGAGCGTGTTCAGCTCGGGGCTCTGCCGCGACACGATGAAGTGGCCGAGCTCGTTCCAGGACCCCTGGAAGCTGAGGATGAAGATCGTCACCAGCGCCGGGCGGGCCATGGGCAGCACGACGCTCCAGAACGTGCGGAAGACCCCCGCGCCGTCGATGCGGGCGGCCTCTTCGACGCTCCCGGGCAGGGAGTCGAAGAACTGCTTCATGATGAACACTCCCGCCGCCGTCGACAGCAGCGGCACGATCATGCCGGCGTACGAGTCGTACATCCCCAGCTGCTGCAGGATGAGGAATCGCGGGATGAGCAGCACGACGCCCGGCACCGCGAGGACGCCGATGAAGGCGACGAACACCACGGTGCGCCCGCGGAACTTGAGGCGGGACAGCGCGTAGCCGGCCATCGAGTCGAACAGCACGCGGCCGATCGTGACGAACACCGTCACCAGCAGGGTGTTGCCCGCCCACAGGGTGAACGGCACGTCGGTGAACAAACGTTCGTACGCCGCGAACGTGATCGTCTCGGGGACGAGGGCCAGCGGGTTGCGGGTGGCCTCGGAGTCGGTCTTGATCGAGCCTGAGATCGAGATGATGAACGGGTAGATGTAGACCAGCGCCAGGCCCACGAGGATGAGGTAGCTCAGCCACAGCCCGCTTCGCACCTTCAGCGGCGCGCGGCGGCGCCGGCGCGGGATGTCGGTCGTGGCGGCAGCGCGCGGGGCGCGGACGTCGACGCTCACGGCTTGCCTCCCTTCGTCGTCGCCGCCACCTTGAAGGCGCGGGGCTCCCGCTCTTTCAGCGCCCAGCGCTGCAACAGTGTGAGCAGAATGATGAAGGCGAAGAGGATGAAGGCGATCGCCGCTCCTTGCCCCCATTGGAGCTCGTTGAACGACGTCGAGTACGCCAGGAATGCCGGGGTGGCGATCGTGCCGCCGGCGGTGGACCCGCCGAGGACGTAGATCTGGTCGAAGACCTGCCACGACCCGATGAGCCCGAGGGTCAGCACCGTGAAGAGGGTCGGACGGAGCATCGGCAGCGTGATCGAGAAGAACTTGCGCGTCGCGCCCGCTCCGTCCATCAGGGCGGCCTCGTCGATCTCTGACCCGATGTTCTGCAGCGCCGCCAGGAAGAGCAGCATGAACGTGCCCGAGGTGGTGAAGATCGCGAGCGTGATCAGCGACGTCATAGCCACCGACGGACCGGCCAGCCAATCCCATCCGCTGATCCCCAAGGCACCCGGTTCCCTCAGTCCCGCGCTCGGCGAGACCCCGAGCGCCCCGAGCAGGATGTGGAACACGCCGCGCGGATCGTTGAACCAGTTCGGCCCGTTGACGCCGAAGAATCGCAGCACCGCGTTGACCGCGCCCGAGGCTGTGAACAGGAACTGGAACACGACGACGATCGCCACCGTCGAGGTGACCGAGGGGAAGTAGAAGGCGGTGCGGAAGAACCCGCGCCCTCGCAGCACCGCGCGGTTCACCTGCACGGCCAGCAGCAGCGCGATCGCGGTCTGCAGCGGCACGACGAACAGCACGTAGTAGAGGTTGTTGCGCACCGCCGTGCCGAAGTTGCGCTGATCCAGGCCCGGTTCGGTGGTGATCGCGGCGTAGTTCTCGAGCCCCACGAAGTTCACGCGGGGGTTCAGCGGCGACTGGAAGCCGTTCCAGTCGCTCACGCTCACCCAGAGCGCAAGTGCGATGGGGATGAGGAGGAAGACGCCGGTGATGAGGACGGCGGGCAGGACGAAGACCCAGCCCGCCCGGGCCTCGCCGCGGCGGATGCCGCCTCGGCGAGGCCTGGACAGTGCCGTGGCCATCGGCTCAGTCGCCCGCCTCGTCGAGCGCCGCCTGCAGGTTCTGCTGCAGCGGCCCGAGGACGGCCGAGGGGTCGCCGAGTCCCGACGTCTCAAGCGAGGCGTTGAAGTCGGTGATCGCCGGTGCCGCACCCTGGAAGGCGACGGGGCTCTGGGCGTACTCGACTCCGCTGACGAATGCGGCGTTGTCGGGGAACTGCTCCGCGTACGCGGCCGAACCGGCCTCGGTCGAGGGAATGACACCGAACGCCTCAGCGAAGGTCATCTGCTGCTCGTCCGACGTCAGGAACTCGATGAGATCGATCGTCGCGTCCCGCGCCTCGGATCCGACAGGCATCCCCCAGCAGTTACTGAAGGCGAAGGTGGCTTTGCCCGCCGGGCCCTCCGGCAGCTCGACCGTGATGTACTCGCGCTCCGGGTAGTCGTTCCGCAGGGCGCCGTTGATCCACGGACCTTCGATGACCATGGCGGCCTTGCCCAGCCCGAAGGCTTCGCCGGCCCAGCCCGCCTCGAGATCCTGCGGCCACTTGAGCGACCCTGCGTCGATCATGGACTGCACGAACTCGAAAGCCTCCGCGTTCTCGGGCGAGTCCGCGACCGCCTGATCGCCGTCGACGAGTGTTCCACCGGCCTGCGCCATGAACACTCCGAGCCGCGCGTACTCCCGGCCGAAGGACAGACCGACCGTGTCGTCGTCCGTCAGCGCCTCGGCGGCCGCGGCGAGCGAGTCCCAATCCGTGGGGATGTCGGCATCGGTGAGTCCCGCCGCCTCCCACGCCTGCGTGTCGATCTGCAGGCCGAGCGTCGAGAAGTCCTTCGGCGCACAGTAGAACTCGTCCTGGTAGGTGAACTGCTCGCGCAGCGCCGGCAGGAAGTCGTCCGTGTTCTCGAGGTCCGCCGCGTACGGCTCGATGAAGCCCTGAGCCGCGTAGGTCTGGAACTGATCCCACGGCATGTAGAAGATGTCCGGCGGGTTGTTGCCCGAGAAACCCTGACCCAGCTGCTGCACCAGATCGTTGGCGGCGACCACCTCGACGGAATTCCCCGTCTCGTCGGCCCACGCGTCGACGGCCGTCTGCACCGCGGTGGTCTCGGCCTCGCCGGACGAGCCGATGAGCATGGTCAGCTCCTGGCCCGAGGCGCCGTCACCGCCGCCTCCCCCGCCGTCGCCGCCACCGGAGCAAGCCGATAGAGTGACCGCGAGACCGGTCGCCGCTGCGACCGCGATCCATTGTGATGTCCTCACGATGTTCATCCCTTCATGTGATTGCCGGCGTCCACCGCCGGTGTCGCGTCGAACGTCAGCTGTCCCGGCGTCCGTTCGACGAGTTGGGGCACGAGGAGCCGATGCGTCGGCTCCTCGTTGCTGTCGGGGTTGGCGACGACATCGTCGCCCCGCTCCCCGAACAGGAGTTCCAGTGCGGCCGCGACCACGCCGTCCAGCGGCTGCTCGATCGAGGACAACCCGACCGCCGCGGCCACCGGGGTGTCGTCGAAGCCGACCACGCGCACGTCCGGGCGACCCGCACCCTGCACGGCGATGAGAGCGCCGAGCCCGAGCGAGTCGCTCGCGCACATGATGGTGTCCGGCGGCTCCGGCAGCCGCAGCAGCTCGGCGGCCGCCCGCGTCCCCGAGGCCACCCCGTCCTCGGCGGAGCGCGACAGCTCGGCCAGGTCCCGGTCGCTCAGGCCGCTCGCCGCGCGCCAGCCGGCAGCGCGCTCATCGCCGGTGCCCGACCCCGCCGGCCAGCCGATCCACGCGATGCGGCGCGACCCGCTCTCGCGCAGCCGCCGCACCGCGTCGGCGACGCCCGTGCGACCGTCGACGTCGATCCAGCGATGGGGAGTCCGCCCGGCGGCGTCACCCCACGGGCGGCCGAAGGCGACGAACGGCACGCCCATGGCCGACAGCGCCGCGATGCGCGGGTCGTCGTGGGTGGTGGCGGTGAGGATGAAGGCGTCGACGTCGGAGCCTTCGCGCAGCCGCCGGATCACCTCGATCTCGTGGGCGTGGTCGTCCGCCGAGAAGACCATGACGCGCATGCCGCGCCCCTCGGCGCGCTCGGTGAGCTTGTGCAGCAGGCGGTCCAGGACGGCACCTGAGATGCCGTCGCGCCACGGGTCGATCCGCATGCCGATCGTCCCCGACTTGCGGGTCCGCAGCCGCCGCGCCGACGCGTGGGGGCGATACCCCAGCCGCAGGATCGCCGACTCGACCCGCTCCCGCGTGGCCTCGCGGACGACCGCCGGGGAGTTGAGCACGTTGGACACGGTCTGACGCGAGACGCCGGCTTCACGCGCGACGTCGTCGACCGTCGGCATCCGGCTCATCATCGACTCCTCGTGCCCCGTCGGCGGCGACGGGATGTCTTCGGATCCTGGGGAGGATCTTGATTTGATCGATCAAATCTGGGGTAATAGTGCCCACAAGTCCACGCGGCTGTCAAGACGCAGATCCGCGGAACCCCGGAAGGCACCACTTGTGAGCACCCCGCTTCAGCCCCTCCTGCACGACGCGGTCGTCGTGCTGCGCGCCCCCGTCCAGGTCTGGTCGAGCCGCAGCGGCTCCCTCGGCGCCGCCGCGATCGACGGCGTGTACGCCGGCGACTGCCGGCTGGTGCGCGAGGTGTCGGTCCGGGTCGGCGGGAGCACGCCCGAGCACATCGCGACGGGCATCGTGCGCGCCGATCGGGCGCGCTTCGACCACCTGCTGCGCGATCTCGACGACGCCACTCCGGATCCAGGGGTGCGGCTGATCGTGCACCGCGACGTCGACGGCGGCGGCTGGTCGGAACGGCTGGTCCTGGACAACCGGCGCCCGGTCGAGCTGTCGACGACCGTCGAGGTGCGCCTCGAGCCCGACAGCACCCCCATGGACGTCGTCAAGCTCGGCCGCGCCGCGGTGCCCGCCGAGCCCCACGCCACCGAGGCCGGGGCGTCGTGGGCGGGCCCCGACCTCGACGTCTCACTCGTGACCCAGGGATTCATGCTCGGGATCGCCGACGGCGCAGTGGTGCTGCGGGCCGAGGTGACCGTGCCCGCCGACGGCGCGATCGAGCTCGGCTGGCGACTGGAGGTCACCGACGCCGCACCCGTGGTCGAGCCCGCGCGCGGCGAGGCGCCGTGGAGCGTCCCGGTGGTCACCGGACCCGACGACCGCCTCGCCCGCTGGGTGTCGCGGGCGCTCGGCGACCTGGACGCGCTGCGCATGAGCGCGCGCGGCGGCACCGAGCAGTTCATCGCCGCGGGCGCCCCGTGGTTCTTCACCCTCTTCGGTCGGGACTCGCTGTGGACGGCGCGCTTCCTGCTGCCGCTAGGCACCGACCTTGCGCGGGACACGCTGCGGATCCTCGCCTCGCTGCAGGGGTCCCGGATGGACGACCTGACCGCTCAGGAGCCGGGCAAGATCATGCACGAGCTGCGCCGGGCGGGGGTGGCGCTCGACGAGGACGGCTCGGAGCTGCCGCCGCTGTACTACGGCACGGTGGATGCCACGCCCCTGTGGATCCTGCTGCTGCACGACGCGTGGGAGTGGGGCATGGGCGGCGACGACGTCCGCGCGCTGCTGCCGAATCTGCGCGGCGCCCTGGCGTGGATGCGCGACCACGGCGACGCCGACGGCGACGGCCTGCTGGAGTACATCGACCGCGCCGGGACGGGGCTGGCCAACCAGGGCTGGAAGGACTCCGGCGACTCCATCCAGTGGCGCGACGGCAACCTGGCAGAGGGCCCAGTTGCCCTGGCCGAGGTGCAGGGCTACGCGTACGAGGCGGCGCTCGCCGGCGCGCGGGTGCTCGAGGCCTTCGACGGCGAGGCCGCCGAGGTCCAGGAATGGCGTGCCTGGGCCGAGGCCCTGCGCCGCCGCTTCCACGAGGCGTTCTGGATCGAGGACGACGGCGGCGCCTACCCCGCCATCGCCCTGGACGGCAGCAAGCGCCGCGTCGACACCGTCACCTCGAACATCGGGCACCTGCTCGGATCGGGCCTGCTCGACGACGAGCAGGTGGACCGGATCGTCGCGCGGCTGACCGACCCGGCGATGGACAGCGGCTACGGCCTGCGGACGATGTCGACGGACTCGGCCCGCTACTGGCCGCTCAGCTACCACGGCGGCTCGGTGTGGACGCACGATACCGCCATCGTCATCCGCGGCATGGTGCGCGAAGGACGAGGCGCCGCGGCGGCCTCGCTCGTGGAGGGCCTGCTGCGTGCGGCGGCGGCGTTCGACTACCGGATGCCGGAGCTGCACTCCGGGGACTCGTCGGCCGACTCGGTGGTGCCGGTCCCCTACCCCGCCGCCTGCCGCCCGCAGGCGTGGTCGGCGGCGGCCGCCGTGGACATCCTCGCCTCGGCGACGGGGCTGCGGCCGGCGGGCGCGACCGCGGACCCCATGCCGGGGTTCGAGCAGGTCTCGGTGACGGGGCTCACCGCCGGCCGGTAGCCGGCATCCGGATCAGAGCCCCGCGCCCGGCGCGGCGGCGAATTCCTCGAGGGCGTCGAGCACGGCGTCCTCGAGGGTGACCTGGCTGGCGGCGATGGCCTCGTCGATCTGACCGGGACGGGACGCGCCGATGATGGCGGTGGTGACGGCCGGGTGGCGCAGCACCCATGCGACCGCGAGACCGGCCACCGGCAGCCCCACCTCGTCGGCGATCCGCTTGATGCCGCGGATGCGGGCGAGGTAGTCGTCGGTGATGGCCGAGCCGTCGAGGTACCAGCTGTCGGCGGCGCGCGAGCCCTCGGGGACGTCCCCCGACAGGTACTTGTC
Organism: Microbacterium aureliae; assembly: GCF_054780155.1. Lineage (NCBI taxonomy): Bacteria > Bacillati > Actinomycetota > Actinomycetes > Micrococcales > Microbacteriaceae > Microbacterium > Microbacterium aureliae. The sequence goes on along the minus strand of NZ_BAAGWW010000002.1, from coordinate 600,191 downwards.
GGTCAGCAGGCCCTGCGCCAGCGGGGAGTAGACGGCGCTGCCCACGCCGCGCTTGAGGAGGGTGTCGAACACGCCGCCCTCGGGCTCGCGCGAGAACAGCGAGTAGCGCGGCTGGTGGAGCAGCAGCCGCACGTTCTGCGCGGCCAGGAAGTCGACCGCCTGGGCGGTGACGTCGGCGGGGTAGTTCGAGATCCCGGCGTAGAGCGCCTTGCCGCTGCGGACGATGTCGACCAGCGCCTGCAGGGTCTCTTCGACGGGGGTGTCCGGGTCGAAGCGGTGGGAGTAGAAGACGTCGACGTAGTCGGTCCCCAGTCGCTTCAGGCTCTGCTCGAGCGAGCGGACGAGGTACTTGCGCGAGCCGCCGTCGCCGTACGGGCCCGGCCACATGTCGAAGCCGGCCTTCGAGGCGATGAACAGCTCCTCGCGGTACGGGGCGAGATCGCGGGTGAGGATGGCGCCGAAGCTGCGCTCGGCCTCGCCGTAGGGCGGGCCGTAGTTGTTGGCCAGGTCGAACTGCGTGATGCCGCGGTCGAAGGCGTGCGTGACGATCTCGCGCTGACGGTCGGCCGGCCTGTTGCGGCCGAAGTTCTGCCACAGTCCCAGTGAGATGACCGGCAGGGGGATGCCGCTGCGCCCCGCACGCCGGTAGGTGACGTCGTCGTAGCGCCCGGGAGCGGCGGAGTACGTGCTGTCGATGCGATGATCGTCGGCCGAGATGGGCATGGCGCTCCTTCGAGTCGAAACGCCTCTACGTTACTGCCGCGCACGACGCGCGCAGGATCGGGCGACCACGGCTGCATCCGAATCGGGGCTTCGGACGGAACACACTGTGTCGGCATCCGTCGACGTCGACCGAACGAAGGAGTCCCCGATGAAGAAGTCCCGACTCGCCGTCGCCACCGCCGCCGCCGCGGTGGCCGCCCTCGCCCTCGGCGCCGCGCCGGCGTCCGCCGACGACCACGACTCGATCGTCGACATCGCGATCGCCGCATCGGGGGGCGGTGCGCCCGACACGAACCCGAACGACTACGACCTGCTCGTTCAGGCGGTCCTCTACGCCGGCCTCGACGGCGCCCTCGACGACCCGTCGGCATCCCTCACGGTCTTCGCTCCCACCGACGCGGCGTTCCTGCGCCTGGTCACCGATCTCACCGGCACCGCGCCCGCGAGCGAGGCAGACGCTCTCGCGACGATCGCCACCGCGTACACGCCCGCAGAGGTCGGGAACATCCTGCTGTACCACGCCGTCGCCGGCGAGGTCACGTTCCCCGGCGCCGTGCGCGCGGGCGCCGTGACGATGGCCAACGGCGGCACCGTCACCGTGCGGGGCGTCAATCTGCGGGACGAGACCCCCGCGCTCGCCGACCCGAAGATCGTGGTCAAGGCCTCGAACATCTTCGCCTCGAACGGCGTCATCCACACCATCGACCGGGTCCTCGTCCCCGGGAGCTGATCGGCCTCGCCGCGGCGCGGGCGGGTGCGTGCAAGGACCCGTCCGCCTCGCGGGGCCGTCTCAGACGCCTCTGTCAGACGTCTCGGGCGACGGTGCGGGCCAGCCGTTCCCCGGCCTCTCGCAGCCAACGCGCCGCGTCCGCGACCGCGGCGTCCGCGGATCCCGCGATCTCGGTGAGCGAGACGGATGCCGTGAACGCCGACGTGTCGGCATCCGCCGCGATACGACCCGCCACGAGGGCGACCGGCACGCCGGATCGGGCCGCGAGCGCCGCGACGTGGGCGGGGGCCTTGCCGGCTGCGGACTGACCGTCGAAGGATCCCTCGCCCGTCACCACCACCGCCGCGCCGGCGACGGCGCCGGCCAGCCCGACGAGGTCGGCGACGGCGTCCGCACCGGGGAGCAGCCGCGCGCCCCACGCGAGGAGCCCGAATCCTGCGCCGCCGGCCGCACCGGCGCCCGGGGCGGACGGGTCGGCCGGCATCAGCGCCGCGGCGCGTCCCAGTGCCGTGTCGACAGCGTCGATCTCGTCGGGCAGCAGGCCCTTCTGCGGCCCGAACACGGCCGCCGCCCCGCGCGGGCCGAGGAGCGGGTTCGTCACGTCGGTGAGGACGTCGACCCCGCCCGCGGGAAGGGGCGCCAGCCCGCCCAGGTCGACGGCGGCGACATCGGCGAGACCCCGCGCGCCCGAGGCCACGTCGTCCCCGGCGGCGTCGGTGACGCGGGCGCCGAGCGCGCGCAGCATCCCGATGCCGGCATCCGTCGAGGCGCTCGAACCGATGCCGACGACCAGCCGGTCCACGCCGTGCGCGAGCGCCGCGGCGATCGCCTGGCCGAATCCACGGGTGTCGGCGTCCCAGGGCCGCGGGAGCGGCGGCTCGCCGAGCAGCTCGATGCCGCTCGTGGAGGCCAGCTCGACCACGCCGGTGCCGCCCGGCGCACCGGGGGACGCCGGCAGCAGGAGCCAGGACGCCGCGACCGGCGTCCCCTCGGGGCCCGTCACCGTCACCGGCATCCGCCGCGCCGCCGGGATCGCCGCCGCGAAGGCGTCGAGGGTCCCCTCGCCGCCGTCTGCCATGGGGAGCAGGAGCAGGCGGGCGGCCGGGTCCACCGTGCGCCAGCCGTCGGCGAGGGCGCGCGCGGCGGCGGCCGCGCCGATCGTGCCCTTGAAGCTGTCGGGCGCGAGGACGACGGTGCGCGGCATCCCCTCATCTTGGTCGACATCCACCGCGCACCGGGGAACCGGCACAATGGATGCCGACCCCCACCCCCGAGGAGACCCATGTCCTGGCTCGTCACCGGAGGCGCCGGCTACATCGGCGCCCACGTCGTCCGCGCGCTCGCTGCCGCGGGCCTGCCGCCCGTCGTCCTCGACGACCTCTCGAGCGGCCACGACGGCTTCGTACCCGAGGGCGTCCCGCTCGTGCGGGGATCGATCCTCGACCGCGACCTCGTCGAGCGGACGCTGCGCGACCACGACGTCGTGGGAGTCATCCACGTCGCCGGCTACAAGTACGCGGGGGTCTCGGTGCAGCGGCCGCTGCACACCTACGCGCAGAACGTCGAGGGCACGCGCGTCGTGCTCGAGGCCATGGCCGCCGCCGGGGTGGCGAACATCGTGTTCTCGTCCAGCGCCGCGGTGTACGGCACGCCCGACGTGCCGCTGGTCACCGAGGACCTGCCCAAGCGTCCCGCCTCGCCGTACGGCGAGTCCAAGCTGATCGGCGAGTGGCTGATCCGCGACCAGGCGGTCGCCACCGCCGACTCGGACGCGCCGCTTCGCCACACGTCGCTGCGGTACTTCAACGTCGTCGGCTCGGGCGACCCGTCGGTGTACGACACCAGCCCCCACAACCTGTTCCCGCTCGTGTTCGAGGCGCTGCTGGCCGGCCGCACGCCGCGCATCAACGGCGACGACTACGACACCCCCGACGGCACGAACGTCCGCGACTACGTCCACGTCGCCGACATCGCCGCCGCCCACGTCGTCGCCGCGCAGCGCCTGACCGCCGGGCAGGGCGTCGAGGCCGCGTACAACCTGGGCTCGCAGAACGGGCTGTCCGTCCGCGAGATCATGGACGCGATGGCACGGGTCACCGGCATCGACTTCACCCCCGAGATCGGGCCGCGCCGGGCCGGAGACCCCGACCGGATCGTCGCCACCGGCGAGCTCGCCGCGCGGGACCTGGACTGGGCGAACCGCTACACCGTCGACGAGATGGTCGCCTCGGGCTGGGAGGCGCGGCGCGCCGCAGGCTGAGGCCGGGGGCGCGTCTACGGCGCGGGCGGGGCCGTGCTCGCACGCACGACCAGCGACGTCGGCACGGTGTCCACGCCCGGGGCGCCGGCCGGCGCCTCGGACTCGATGCCGCGCACCAGCGCGGCCACCGCGTGCTCCCCGAGCACATCGAAGTCCTGCCGCACCGTCGTCAGCGGCGGACGGAACTGGCCGGCATCGGCGATGTCGTCGAACCCGACGACGCTGACGTCCTCGGGGACGCGCCGGCCGGCATCCGCCAGCGCACGAAGCAGGCCCAGCGCCATCTGGTCGTTGGCCGCGAAGACCGCCGTCGCGTCGGCGGGCACACGGCGTCCGGCGTCGTAGCCCGACTCCGACGACCAGTCGCCGCGGAGCGGCTCGGATGCCGGCGCGCCGGCCGCGGCGAGCGCGGCGCGCCAGCCCCGCTCGCGCTCGGCGGCCGCGAACGACGACGACGGCCCGGCCAGGTGCACGACGCTGCGGTGCCCGAGTCCGAGCAGATGACGGGTGGCGATGGCGGCTCCGGCGGCGTGGTCGGCCTGCACGATGGCGAGGCGGCCGCGCGGTTCGGCGTCGACGACGACGAGGCGCAGCCCGGCGGGGGGCTCCGCATCGGCGGCGAGCGCGGAGGCCTCGTTCAGGACGATCGCCCCATCCGCCCCCTGCTCGCGCAGCCGCTCGAAGGCCTCGTCGAGGGATGCCGAGCCGCCGGCCGTGACGACCGTGACGGCGTAGCCGCGTGCGGTCGCGGCGTCGGCGACGGCCTGCAGCATACGGAAGTTGCCGACCGTGGCGAGGGTCGACACCACCAGCCCGATCGTCTGGGAGCGCCCGGTGCGCAAGGCGCGCGCCGCCCGGTGCGGGCGGTAGCCGAGCTCGGCCATGGCAGCCTCGACGCGGGCGCGGGTGGCGGGATCCACGCGCGGGCTGCCGTTCACCACGCGCGACACGGTCTGGCCCGAGACCCCCGCGCGCGCGGCCACGTCCGCCATCGCCACCCGCCGCTGCGTCATCCGCTCTCCCTCTCCGCAGCCCGGTGTCCGCCGCCGCCGCTCCTCGCCGTCGCGCCTCGTTCAGAACTCCACGCGAAATCTGATGTTGACGTTACCATGCCCCCCGCGCTACCGTGTTGACGTGAACATGCAGGAGTTCGAAACGGCCGGCCCCGCCGCCACCGCCCCGCAGACCGCCCCCCAGACCGCCGAGATCCTGACGGGCGGCGTCATCAAGCGCGCGACGCTGCTCGCCGACGGGCGCGAGCTGATCTACTACGACGACCCCGGCACGACGCTGCCCGCCCAGCGCCGCATCGACGCCCGCACCCTGGACGCCCGCCCCGCGACGGCGACCATGCGCCGCGACGTGCTCACCGGCGACTGGGTCTCGGTCGCCGCGGCCCGCCAGAACCGCGCGTTCCTGCCGCCGGCGCACCTGGACCCGCTGTCCCCGCAGACCGCGACGAACCCTTCCGAGATCCCCTCGGATTACGACGTCGCCGTGTTCGAGAACAAGTCCCCGTCCTTCGGCCCCGCCCTTCGCGAGGTCGTCGGAGACCGGCATCCGGCCGCTGATGACGCCCCGCGAGGCCTCGACGATCTGGACGCTCCCGGCCTCGGCCGCACGCGCACGAGCGTCGGGCGGTGCGAGGTCGTGTGCTTCAGCCCCGAGCACGCCGGGTCCTTCGGCACGCAGTCGCGCACCCGGGCCCGCACCGTCATCGAAGCGTGGGCCGACCGCACCGCCGCCCTCTCGGCGCTGCCGGGAGTCGAGCAGGTCTTCCCGTTCGAGAACCGCGGCGAGGCGATCGGGGTGACCCTCCCCCACCCCCACGGCCAGATCTACGCCTACCCGTTCATCACGCCGCGCACGCAGGGGCTGCTCCGCTCGATCGAGCGCGAGGGCGCCGACCTGTTCGCGCGCATCCTCGACTTCGAGCGGGCGTCCGAGCGGGTGATCCTCGCGGGCGAGCACTGGACCGCGTTCGTGCCCTTCGCCGCGCGCTGGCCGCTCGAGGTCCACGTGCTCCCGCACCGGCACGTGGCCGATCTCACCGAGACGACGGATGCCGAACGCGACGAGCTCGCGCCGCTGTATCTGCGTCTGCTGCGCGGGGTCGACGCCCTGTACGACAGCCCCACGCCGTACATCGCGGCGTGGCACCAGGCGCCGGTCCGGCGTGGACGGGACTCCGCCCGCCTGCACCTGCAGCTGACCAGCCCGCGCCGCGCCGCCGACAAGCTCAAGTTCCTCGCCGGATCCGAAGCCGCCATGGGCGCGTGGATCGGCGACATCCCGCCCGAGACGTCCGCCGCGCGCCTGCGCGAGGCCGTCGCGTCCATCCCCGAGGTGACCGAATGACGACCATCGCCGCCGCCCGCGCCCTGTTCGCCGACCTCACCGGCGCCGAGCCGCAGGGGACGTGGTCGGCTCCCGGCCGCGTCAACCTCATCGGCGAGCACACCGACTACAACGACGGCTTCGTGCTGCCCTTCGCGATCCAGCACCGCACGCACGTGGCCGCGGGCACCCGCTCCGACGGCGTGCTGCGGGTGGTGTCGACCTTCGACCCCGTGCCCGTCGAGGTGCCGATCGCCGACCTCGAGGTCGTCTTCCCCGCCCAGCGCGACGACGTGCCGGAGTGGGCGCGGTACCCCCTGGGTGTCGCGTGGGCGGCGCTCAGCCAGGCCGGGCGGGACGCGGCATCCGTCACCGGATTGGACCTGGCGTTCGCCTCCGACGTCCCCGTGGGCGCCGGCCTTTCGTCCTCGGCCGCGATCGAAGGGGCGACCGCGGCGGCGCTGGACGAGCTGTGGGGACTCGGGCTCGACGCCGTCGCGCGCGCCCGTGTGGGCCGCACCGCCGAGAACGACGCGGTCGGCGCCCCGACGGGGATCATGGACCAGATGGCGTCCAACCTCGGCCGGGCCGACGCGGCGATCTTCCTCGACTGCCGCTCGCTCGAGGCGCAGGTCGTCGACCTGGGCTTCGCCGCCGCCGGGCTGGAGTTGCTCGTCATCGACACCGGCGTCAAGCACTCCCACGCCACCGGCGGGTACGGCGAGCGCCGCGCGGCGTGCGAGCGCGGCGCCGCGGCCATGGGCGTGCCGTCGCTGCGAGACCTCGCCCCCGGCGATCTGGCGCGCGCGGAGCAGGTGCTCGACGACGTGACCTTCCGCCGCGTGCGCCACGTGGTGACCGAGAACCAGCGGGTGCTCGACACGGTGCGGGTGCTCGGGGAATCGGGCGCCGCCGCGATCGGCGGCCTGCTCGTGGCATCGCACGCGTCGATGCGCGACGACTTCGAGATCTCGGTCCCCGAGCTCGACACCGCGGTCGAGGCGGCCCTGGCGGCCGGCGCCGTCGGCGCGCGCATGACCGGCGGCGGCTTCGGCGGGGCGGCGATCGCGCTGGTCGCGGGCGACCGGGTCGCGCACGTGACGGATGCCGTCGCCTCGGCCTTCGCGGCCGCCGGCTTCGCCGCGCCCACCCAGTTCACCGTCCGCCCGTCCGCCGGCGCCGGTCGCGACTGACCCCTCTGGTTCGCTTGGGGGGCGGCGGCCCGATGGCAGACGGCGGCGGTCAGCGCAAGCCCTGGCCCGGCCCGCCCGCGCGGCCTAGCGTCGTAGCGGGACCGGGCAGCCGACGCCCGGCCGGAAGGAAGACGCCGTGGCCTACATCACCGTGGGGACCGAGAACTCCGCCGACATCGAGCTCTACTACACCGACCAGGGCGCGGGGCAGCCCGTGGTGCTGATCCACGGGTTCCCGCTGAACGGGGAGTCGTGGGGGCGTCAGCAGGCGGCCCTGCTGGATGCCGGGTTCCGGGTGATCGCGTACGACCGCCGGGGCTTCGGCGCGTCCAGCAAGGCCGGCAGCGGGTACGACTACGACACGTTCGCCGCGGACCTGCACGCCCTCATGGAGGACCTGGATCTGAAGGATGCCATCCTGGTGGGCTTCTCGATGGGCACCGGCGAGATCGCCCGCTACCTCAGCCGCTACGGCAGCAGCCGGGTGGCCAAGGCCGCCTTCCTCGGCTCGCTCGAGCCGTACCTGCTGATCACCGAGGACAACCCCGACGGCGCCGGCCCCCAGGACTTCTTCGACGGCATCGCCCAGCAGGTGCGTCAGGACCGCTACGGGTTCGTCGCCGAGTTCTTCGGGAACTTCTACAACCTGGACGACAATCTCGGATCGCGGATCTCGCAGCAGGCGCTGGATGCCAGCATCCAGACCGCGAATCACGCCGGGAACACCGCCATCGCCGCCGCGCCGCTGACCTGGCCGACCGACTTCCGCCAGGACATCCCGGCGATCGACGTGCCGGCCCTCATCGTCCACGGCACGGCCGACAACATCCTGCCGATCGAGGCGACCGCGCACCGGTTCAAGGAGCTGCTGCCCGACGCGACCTACGTCGAGATCGAAGGCGCGCCGCACGGCATGCTGCTCACGCACGCCGACGAGGTCAACGAGGCGCTGCTGGCCTTCCTGCGCGCCTGACCGGCAGGGCGGGCGCGCGCCGAGGTCAGGCGCCGGGCGTCCTCAGCGCGGGGATGACGTCCCGCTCGAACAGGTCGACCCCCGAGCGGTCGTAGGCGTGCTCGGGGAAGTAGGCGATGGCGTAGTCCATGCCGCGGGCGCGCATGGCGTCCAGCCGCTCGCACACCTGCTCGACGGTGCCGACGAGCGCCGCCCCCGAACGGTAGTCGTGCATGTACTGCTCGGTCTTGGCGCCGAGGAACGGCTCCACGCGGTCCTGGATCCGGTCCAGGCGCTCCTGCACCTCGCCGTCGGTCTCGCCGACGACCACGTTGAAGTTCGTGCTGCGCACCACCTCGCCCGGGTCGCGGCCGACGTCGGCGCAGTGCCCCTCGAAGATCTCGCGCTTGTGGGTGAAGGTCTCGGGGTCCGAGGACCAGTTGACGTAGTCGGCGTACTCCGCCGCGATGCGCAGCGTGACCTTCTCGCCGCCTCCGGCGATCCACAGCGGGATGCCGTCGTCCTGCAGCGGCCGCGGCTGCACGATCGCGCCGTCGACCTGGTAGTGCTCGCCGTCGAGGGTGGCACGCCCGGTGCGCCACGCCTGTCGCATGATGTCGACGCCTTCGCGCAGCATCCCGAGCCGCTCGCCGATGCGCGGGAAGCCGTAGCCGTACGCGCGCCACTCGTGCTCGTACCAGCCACCGCCGATGCCCATCTCGACCCGGCCGCCCGAGATGATGTCGCACGTCGCGGCGACCTTCGCCAGGTAGGCGGGGTTGCGGTAGCCCATGCACGTGCACATCTGGCCGAGGCGGACTCGGTCGGTCGCGGCCGCGAAGGCAGCCATGAGCGTCCAGGCCTCGTGCGTGGCCTCGTCGCTCGGGACCGGCACGGTGTGGAAGTGGTCGTACACCCACAGCGACTCCCACGGGCCGTGGTCGGCCTGCTGCGCGAGAGTGGCCATCACGCGCCAGTGGTCCGCGGGATCGATTCCGACGAGGTCGTGACGCCAGCCCTGGGGGATGAAGGTTCCGAAACGCATGGGCTTCAGCCTAGGAGAGGTGGGCGCCCGGAGGCACAGTCAATTCACGACGCGGGCATGGGGCATCCGTGTGGTCATGACGGCGATCGCGTCGGGATTGGAGTCCACGAGCACCGCGCGGCGCCCGAGCGCCGAGGCGACCGCGCCGGTCGTGCCACTGCCGGCGAAGAAGTCCAGCACGCGGTCGCCCGGGCGGCTCGACGCCTGCACGATGCGGCGCAGCACGCCCTCGGGCTTCTGCGTCGGGTACCCGGTCTTCTCGCGCCCCGTCGTCGGGACGATGGTGTGCCACCACACGTCGGTGGGGAGCTTGCCGCGCGCGGCTTTCTCGGGCGTGACCAGGCCCGGAGCCATGTAGGGCTCCCGGTCGACGGCGTCGGAATCGAAGAAATAGGATGCCGGATCCTTGACGTAGACCAGGATCGTGTCGTGCTTCGTCGGCCACCGCTTGCGGGTCTTGGCGCCGTAGTCGTAGGCCCAGATGAGCTCGTTGAGGAAGCGGTCGCGACCGAAGAGGGCGTCCATCAGGACTTTGGCGTAGTGGGCCTCTCGGTAGTCGAGGTGGACGTAGAGGGTGCCGTCGGCGGCGAGCAGCCGCCACGCCTCGACCAGCCGCGGCTCGAGGAAGCCCCAGTAGTCGTCGAACCGGTCGTCGTAGGCGCGCAGGTCGCCGCGCAGCCGCTCGTACTCCCGGCCGTGGAAGCCGCGGCGGACGACCCCGGCGCGGGTGTGGGGGGTGGGGGTGGCGGAGTCCGGGGCAGGGGTGGCGGGGTCCGGGGCAGGGGTGGCGGGGGCCGCCGGTTCAGAACTCCACGGATCCGGTGCGTCTGCGCCCGCGGCAGCGGCCGCAGCGCCCTCGGCGCCCCGATCCCGTGGAGTCCTGAACGGCGAGCGCGCCGTTTCGAGCGCCTTGCTCTGCGGGCGGCCGGTGTTGAACGGCGGGTCGAGGTAGATGAGGGTGAACGAGGCGTCGGCGAACCGCCGCACGACTTCGAGGTTGTCGCCGTAGTGGATCTCGACGTCGCCGTCCGCGACCCCGCCGACCCCGGAGTCCCCGCTCACGGGACGCGGTGCAGCCACGCCTCGGTCGCGAACTTGGACTCGACCAGCCGCTCCGCCTCGGCGTACTCGTCGGCGGTGATGGTGCCGGGGACGGCGCCGTACAGGTGCGCGAAGGTCTCGGTGAAGCGGGCGATGAGGTCCGCGCGCGAGAGCCCGGTCTGCCGCCGCAGCGGATCCACGCGCTTGGCAGCCGACACGGTGCCCTTGTCGCTCAGCTTCTCGCGGCCGATCCGCAGCACCTCGGTCATCGTCTGGCCGTCCATGTCGTAGCTCAGGGTCGCGTGGTGCAGCACTCCGCCGTTGGCGAGGCGCTTCTGCGCGGCACCGCCGATCTTGCCCTGCGGAGAGGCGATGTCGTTGAGCGGCTGGTACACCGCGTCCACCCCGACCGAGCGCAGCGCCTGCAGCACCCAGTCATCGAGGAAGGCGTACGAGTCGACGAACGTCATCCCCGACACGAGGGATGCCGGCACGTACAGCGAGTAGGTGACGATCGAGTTCGCGCCCATCATCATCGCGCCGCCGCCCGAGATGCGTCGCACGACGTCGAAGCCGTGCCGGGCCGCGCCTTCGGGGTCGACCTCGTTGCGGTACGACTGGAAGGAGCCGATGACGACGGCGGACTGGTCCCACTCCCACATGCGCAGCGTGGGGCGCCGGCGTCCGTCGCCGACGCGGCCGGTCAGCACCTCGTCGAGTGCGAGGTTCATGCGGGGCGACACCGGGGGCTCGTGCACGATCTCCCAGTCGAAGTCCCGCCAGCCCGGGGCCGTGATGAGAGCCCGCCGGACGGCCGTGCCGACCGCCTCGGGCGTGAAGCCCAGCAGCTGCGCGCCGTCGGGCAGCTCGGCGCGGATGGCGGCGGCGATCGCGGCGACGTCGGATTCGACGGCCAGGCCGTTGACGGCGCGGTCGATGTCCTCGAGGGCGCTGTCGGGCTCGAGGAAGAAGTCCCCCGCGAGCTGGAAGTCGGCGATGCGCCCGTCCCGCTCCTCGAGGTCGACGACGACCAGCTTCCCCCCGGGCACCTTGTACTCGCCGTGCATGGTTTCAGCCTATTCGGCGCGGGTGGGTTCGCCCTGCTCGCTCGCTTCGGGCGCCGCTCGCGGCACACGCTGGTCGAGCCACGCCAGCAGGTCGGCGCGGACGTCGGCCTGGTCCGGCTCGTTGAAGATCTCGTGACGGTCCTCGGGGTACACCAGCACCGTCACGTCGTTCAGGCCCGCCCGCGAGCGGTACGCCTCGGCGAGGCGGTGCACGCTGACGGGTCCGCCGACGGGGTCGTCGCGGCCGACCATGAGCAGTAGCGGCAGGTCGTCGGGCAGCTCGCGGCTGGGCAGCCCCAGCATCCGCAGCTGCTGCAGCAGGCCGAAGTTCCGGCCCATCGGCACGGTGGTGCACAGCGGGTCGTCGATGAAGTCGCGCACGACGCCGGGGTCGCGGCTGAGCCACTCCATCCCGGTGGCGCCGGGCCCGGCGAACCGGGCGTTCAGGTCGCCCAGGTTGCCCGACCCCAGCTGACGCAGCACCGTGCCGGACAGCACGACGGCGTCGTACCGGTGCGGATGCCGGTTGACCAGCATCTGCGCCATGAACGACCCCCATGAGTGCCCGATGAGGATGAAGGGCAGGTCGGGCTCGGCCGCGCGGACGATCTCGCCGAACTGGTCGAGGGCGTCGACGGCGGCCGTGACGCCGCCGGGGCCGAGGCGGCCGAGCTTGACAGGATCCTCGTGCTGGCGGATGCCGGTGCGGCCGTGCCCCCGGTGATCGTCGGCGTACACGGAGTAGCCGTGGGCGGTGAGCGCCTCGAACAGGGCGCCGTAGCGTCCGGCGTGCTCGCCGTAGCCGTGCGCGAACTGGACGACGCCGCGGCGCGGGCCGGTGGCAGGATGCACGTCGTAGACGATGGGGATGCCGTGCGCGTCGCTGAACTCGGGCATGCCCCGAGTCTAGGCGGGCGGGCGCGGCATCCGCCTTCTTTAGCATGACTAATGAGCTATGCTAAACAATCGCATGAACGACGACTCCCGCTCCCCCGCCGCCGTGGCGGACGACCACGCCCACCTCGCCCCCGACGCGTCCGCGCTGCGCATGGCCGTCTTCCGGTTCGCCCGGCGCCTGCGGGCCGAGCGCGCGGTCGACGGCATGAGCGACGGGCAGTTCGCGGTGCTCGCGGCGATCCGGCTCAACGGCCCCCACACCCTGGGCGAGCTCGCCGAGCGCGAGCGGGTGACCGCGCCGTCGATGAACCGCACCGTGAACTGCCTCGAGGAATCCGGCTACGTCTCGCGCACCCCCGACGAGAACGACCGGCGCAAGGTCAACATCGACCTGACGCCCGAGGGGCTCGGGGTCGTCGAAGAGACCGTGCGCCGCCGCGACGCGTGGGTGGAGGGACTGCTGGCCTCGCTCACCGAGGACGAGCGCGTGACGCTTTCCGCGGCCGCCGACATCCTGCAGCGGGCGGTGGCGAAATGAGCGCCATGTTCCGGTCGTTCTCGGCCTTCAACTACCGCGTGTGGTTCATCGGCGCGCTGGTGTCCAACATCGGCGCCTGGATGCAGGCGACGGCGATCAGCTGGGTGGTGCTGACCGAGCTCACCGACAACGACGCCGCCGCGATGGGCGTGACGATGGCGCTGCAGTTCGCGCCGCCGCTGCTGCTCGTGGGCGTCACCGGCTGGTTCGCGGACCGTTTCGACCGGCGCCGGATGCTGCTGGTCACCCAGGGCCTGCTGCTGCTGCTGGGCGTCGCCATCGGCGCGCTGATCTTCGCCGGCGTCATGACGCTGCCGATCATGTACGCCTTCGCGCTCGCCCTCGGCGTCGTCGCCGCGTTCGACAACCCCGCCCGGCAGGCGTTCGTGTCCGACCTGGTGGCGCGCGAGTTCGCCTCGAACGCGGTCGCGCTCAACGCGGCATCCTTCAACGGCGCCCGCATGATCGGTCCGGCCGTCGGCGGCATCGTCATCGTCGCCGTCGGCACCGGCTGGGTGTTCATGCTCAACGCGGTGACGTTCCTGGCGATGCTGGCCGCGCTCGTGCTGATCCGCCCCCACGAGCTCATCCCGCGCGTCAAGGCGCCGGGGTCCGCGCGCCTCGCCGACGGATTCCGCTACGTCGCGCGGCGGCCCGACCTGATCGTGATCTTCGCGATGGTGTTCCTGCTCGGCGCGTTCGGCATGAACTTCCCGATCTTCGCCTCGACCATGGCGCTGGAGTTCGGGCAGGAGGCCGACGGATTCGGGCTGCTGAGCTCGATCCTCGCGGTCGGGTCGCTCGCCGGCGCGCTGATGGCCGCGCGCCGCGACCGGGCACGGCTGCGCGTCGTGGTCGGCGGCACCCTGCTGTTCGCCGCCGCCGCTACGGTGTCGGCCTTCATGCCGTCGTACTGGGCATATGCCGCGACGCTGATGTTCACCGGCTTCGCGGTGGTGACGATGCTGACCACCGCGAACGGGTACGTCCAGACCACGACCGACCCGGCGCTGCGCGGCCGCGTCCTCGCGCTGTACATGGCGATCCTCATGGGCGGCACACCCATCGGCGCCCCCATCGTCGGATGGGTCGCCGACGCGTTCGGCCCGCGCGTGGCGATCCTGCTCGGCGCCGCGGCGGCGCTCGTGGCCTTCGCCGTGGGCGCGACGTGGCTCGTCCTCTCGGGCCGGCTCCACCGCCACGAGCGCAGGCGGTTCCGCCTGACCCTCGACGAGACGCGGCCACTCGCCGTCATCCCGCCCGAGGAGTTCAGCGACCAGCTCGCCCAGACCACGCCGCTGCGCCAGGCTCCGGCATCGGGGACCGCCCGCGCCTCGTGATCTCGGCGGCGCCGTCACGCCCCGGCGGCGGCGGTCAGTCCGCGGCTTCGGTGGCGAGACGGGCGGATGCCGTGGCCATATGCGCCGCCATGGCCGAGGCCGCGGCATCCGGGTCGCCTGCCTCGATGGCCTCGAAGACGGCTTCGTGCTCCGCGACGGCGACCCGCGCGGCGCCTTCGTCGTGGACGGCGCGATCGGCGTAGACCTGCAGCAGCGAGCGCACGACGTGCAGCAGGTCGACGAGGGTGTCGTTGCCGGCCGCCGCGGCGAGGGCGTTGTGGAAGTCCAGGTCGGCGCGCGCGAAGGCCCGCAGGTTGTCGATGCCGCTGCGCATCCTCGCCAGTGAGCCGCCGAGCGAGCGCCGGTCGGGGTCGCTCGCGCGCGCGGCGGCGAGGCGGGCGACGTAGATCTCGAGGCCCGAGCGCAGTTCGAGCAGCTCAGCGGTGCTCTTGCGGCCGATGAGCAGTCCCCACCGCAGGGTCTGGGGCAGCAGGTCGCTGGCCGTGCCGCGCAGGTAGGTGCCCGACCCCGGGCGGACGTCGACGATGCCGATGATCTCGAGGGCGGCGAGCGCCTCGCGGACCGCGGACCGGCCGACCCCGAGCGAGACGGCGAGCTGCCGCTCGGGGGGCAGGCGGGTGCCGGGGGCGATCGACCCGCCGGTGAACAGGTCCATGAGGCGCCGGGCGACCTCCGACACGGGCGTCCCCGCGGGGAGCGACCCCAGCGAGGCGGCGATCTTCGCCGCGTCGTCGGCGTAGGCGGGCATGCCCCCAACGCTACACGTGCCGCGGCTTGCCGACCGGACGGATCGCCCAACCGGTTCACTTGCAATTGGTCAACCGGTTTGTCATACTCGTGGTCGTGCGCACCTGCGCCCACCCCCGACCGACGATGCCCCGGAGCCCTGCATGCCCACGCCACCTCCCCTCGGACCCCTGGCCCGTCGATGATCGGGCTCGGGACGTACGCGTTCTTCTGGCAGCACGCCGGCCGGGGCACCGAGCCGCTGACGCTCGAGGACGCCTTCGCGGCGACCCGCGACCTGGACTTGGACCTCTTCCAGATCTGCGACTACGCCCCCCTCGACGAGATGACGGATGCCGAGCTGCGCCGCGCCGCGGACGCCGCGCGCGACCTGGGGCTGACGATCGAGCTGGGCACCAAGGGCGTCGAGCCCGCTCATCTCGAGCGCTGGCTGCGGCTCGCCGGGGTCTTCGACGCGGCGCTCGTGCGCAGCATGGTCCACGGGCCGCACTCGCGGCCCCCGCTCGACCAGGCCGAGGCGTGGCTGCGGGACGCCCTGCCCGCCTACGAGGCGGCCGGGGTGACGCTCGCCCTCGAGACCTACGAGCAGGTCGCCACCTCCGACCTCGTCGCGCTCGTCGACCGCGTCGGCAGCGACCGCCTCGGCGTCTGCCTCGACCCCGCCAACGTCGTGGCGCGGCTGGAGAACCCCCGCGAGTGCGTCGAGCGGGCGGCATCCGTCGTGACCGACGTGCACGTGAAGGACTTCGCCTTCGACCGCCAGCGCGGCTGGGTCGGGTTCACGTATTCCGGCGCACGCATGGGCGAGGGCCTGCACGACTACCGCCACCTGCTCCACACCGTCCGACCGCGCGAGCGCGGCATCAACGAGATCGTCGAGCACTGGCTGCCCTGGCAGGGCGACCCCGACACCACCGTCCGAACCGAGCGGGAGTGGACCCGCACCACCGTCGACTACCTGAGGAGCCTGACATGACCCCCACCACCGAGACCTACACGATCGCCGTCGTCGGCGCGGGCGGCAAGATGGGCATGCGCGTGTCCGACAACCTCGTCAAGACCGGTCACACCGTGCGCTACGTCGAGAACTCGCCCGCTGGACAGCAGCGCACGATCGACGCCGGTCGAGAGCTGACGGATGCCGCCACCGCCGTCGCCGAGGCGGACATCGTCGTCCTCGCCGTGCCCGACCTCGCTCTCGGTCCGGTCACCGCCGACCTCGTGCCGCAGCTGAAGGCGGGCGCGATCGTCCTGACGCTCGACCCCGCCGCGGCGTACGCGGGCCTGCTCACCACTCGCGAGGACGTCATCCAGGCCGTCGCCCACCCCTGCCACCCGTCGATCTTCCTGCAGCGGAAGACGCCCGAGGAATGGGCCGACACCTTCGGCGGGATCGCGGCACCGCAGGACGCCATCGCCGCGATCGAGAGCGACGACCCCGCCAAGCAGGCGATCGTCGAGGCCACCGTCCGCGCCATCTACGCGCCCGTCATCGACGTCCACTGGGTGACCATCAAGCAGCTCGCCCAGCTCGAGCCCACCCTCGTCGAGACCGTCGCCTGCATGATCGGGGCGCTCCTGAACGAGGCGCTGCACGAGGCCGTGCACACCATGGGCGTCCCCGAGGCGGCTGCGCGCAGCATCCTGTACGGCCACACTCAGGTCGCGCTCGCGAACGGCCTGCGCGGCGACAACCCCTTCAGCGACGCGTGCCTGATCGCGATGGACTATGGCCGCGAGGCGATCATCAAGGAAGACTGGAAGAAGATCTTCCGCGACGACGAGCTCGACAAGAACCTCGCCCGCATGTTGCACCTCGACCACATCGAGCGCTGAGAGGGACAATGACCAGGCTCGAAGGAAAGACCGCGCTCGTCACCGGCGCGGCCACGGGGATCGGCTTCGCGGTGGCCGAGCGCTTCGCCCGCGAGGGCGCCCGCGTCGTCATCGCCGATCGTGACGCGGATGCCGCCGCGCGCGCCGTCGCCGGGATCGGCGAGGCGGCGCGCGCCGCCGTCATGGACATCTCGGACGAGCAGTCGGTCGAGAGCGGCTTCGCCGATCTCGTCGCCGACGACTGGAGCCCCGACGTCGTCGTCGCCAACGCCGGCGTCCAGCTGTTCGGGCAGGACGCCCCGGCCGCCGACCTCGACCTCGACGTGTGGCGCCGCACGATCGACATCAACCTCACCGGCACGTTCCTCACCGTCAAGCACGCGGTGCGGGCGATGCTCGCGTCGGGCGGCGGGTCGATCATCCTCACCGGCTCGCCGACGGGCCTGAACGGCGAGGGCCGGGACTTCACCGCCTACAGCGCCTCGAAGGCCGGCATCCACGGCCTCGCCCGCACGGTCGCCGCCGCGTATGCCGATCGCGGCATCCGGGTGAACACGGTCGTGCCCGCGTACACCGAAACCTCGCTCGTGACGACGATCACCCGCGATCCGGATTCCCGCGCGGCGATCATCGGCCGCATCCCGCTGGGTCGCGCCGGCACGCCCCGGGACGTCGAGGGCGTCATGGTCTTCCTTGCCTCGGACGACGCCGACTTCGCCACCGGCGCGCTGTTCGCCGTCGACGGCGGGATGACGACGCTCTGACATGTCCTGGTACTCGGCGTCGCGCGCGTGGGTCAGCGGCCCCTGGTCGCTGCAGCTGCGCGACGACGAGTTCGCCGACCTGGCCTTCGACGGCACCCGCGTGCTGCGCAGCATCCGCGCGGTGGTGCGAGACCGGGACTGGAACACCGCGCCCCTCCTCGTCGACCGGGTGCGCGAGACCGACGTCACGCTGACCCTGCACGTGCGGTCCGAGGAGTACGGGTCGAGCTTCGCGGGCATCGTGCGTGTCGAGGTGCGCGCCGACGCCCTCGTGGTCCTCACCGACCTGGAATCCCGGCATCCGTTCGACACGAACCGCACCGGGCTCGTCGTGCTGCACCCGCCGCGGCTGGCCGGCGCTCCGCTGGCCGTCACCCACGCACACGGGCGCCGCGAGCGGACGGCGTTCCCGGACGCCATCAGCCCGCACCAGCCCGTGTTCGACATCGCGGGCCTGGCGTGGGAGCACGACGGCGTCGAGGTGGGCGTGAACTTCTCGGGCGACGTGTTCGAGATGGAGGACCAGCGCAACTGGACCGACGCCTCGTACAAGACGTACAACCGCCCTCTCGCGCGACCCTTCCCCTACACGATCGCCGCCGGCGAGCGGGTGCGCCAGGCGGTGACGGTGCGGGCCCGGCGCACCGGTCCGGCGGCCACGGATGCCGCACCCGACCGCATCGAGCTCGCGCCCGGCGGTCGCTTCCCGGCGATCGCACTCGGCGCGGCGACGGCGCCCGAGCCGGCTCCTGCTTTCGAGGCCGTTCGGGCCCCGGGGTCCGAGGTCCTGGTGGAGCTGGATCCCGCGACGCCCAACTGGCGGGCTGCACTGGACCGGGCCGGCGCAGCCGGGCTGCCGCTGGACGTGCGGTTCGTCGTGGACACTGCGGGCGAGGGCGCCGGCGGGGACGCCGGGGGCGCGCTGGCGGCTGCCGTCGCGGCGCTGCGGGGCCGGGACATCGTGCGGGTCGGGGTGTATCAGGCGGCCGGCGACGCGGCGCACGTCACGGACGAGGCGGCCGCCGGGGCCCTGCGCGCGGCCCTCGCCGCGGCCGGGCTCGCTCACCTGCCGGTCGTCGGCGGATCCCGCTCGCACTTCACCGAGCTCAATCGCGAGCGTCACCGGCTGCCACCGGATCTGGACGGGCTGACGACCACGGTCACCCCGCTCTTCCACGCGCTGGGCACGGAGCAGCTGGTGGAGTCGGTGGCGATGCAACGACTGGTGGCCCGGCAGACCGTGGAGTACGCCGGCGGACTTCCCGTACACGTGGGGCCGGTGTCCCTGCGCCCGCGCTTCAACAATGTGGCCACCGCCGTCCAGCCCGCTCCGACCCGGACCGACCTCGCCGAGGGATACGGGGCGGAGTTCACCGGCGCCGCCGATCCCCGGCAGGCGTCGCCCGAGCTCGCGGCGTGGACGATCGCGAGCGCCGCCGCGTTCGCCGTCTCCGGGGTCGCGTCCCTGGCGTACTTCGAGGAGTGGGGCCCTCGCGGCATCCGGACGACCGACGGCGAGCCGCTGCCGGTCGCCGCCGCGATAGAAGCGCTCGCCGCGATCGGTGACGGCGAGCTGCTCAGCGGCGAGAGCCCTGACGGGCTGGTGTGGGCGGTGGGCGCCCGCAACGTCGGCGCCGACTGCGTCCTGGTGGCCAACCTCGACGGTCGGACGAGGCGCGTCACTGTGGCGACGCCCTCGCGCGAGGCGGTGGCGGAGGTGCCGGCCGGCGGCTGGATCGCACTCTGAGCATCCTGCGACGCGGCCGCCTCGACGGCGCCGGGGTGCGGCATCCTGGATCGATGACGGATTCCGAGCTGTGGGACCTGACGGACGCGTCGGGACGCCGGATCGGCCGTGTCCACCGACGGGGCTCGCCGGACTTCCCGGTCGGCCGCTTCCACGTCGTGGTGGGGACGTGCGCGGTCCGCGCCGACGGTCTCGTCCTGATGTCCCGCCGGGCGGCCACGAAGGACTATCCGCTCACGTGGGAGTTCGCCGCCGGCAGCGTGCTGGCGGGAGAGGAGAGCGCGGCCGGCGCCGTGCGCGAGCTGCGCGAAGAGACCGGCATCCTCGTCCGTCCGTCGGCCCTGACGCTCGTGGGGCGCGTCACGGAGCCGTCCGCCCTGTTCGACCTGTACGTGGCCCGCGACCTGGAGTCGGCGGAGGTGCGCATCGACCCGGACGAGGTGGCTGAGGCGGAGTGGGTCACCCTTGATGAGGCCGAGCGTCGCTGGCGCGCCGGCCTCATGGCCGCACCGTGGGACGCCCGTCTCACCCAGCTGTGGCCGCGGCTGGCGCGGCTCGCGCGGCTCGCGCGGCTCGCGCGGGCGTAGCCTGCGCCGGGGCTCAGCTCATCCACGAGGAGCGGCCGAACCGCTCCCAGCGCTCGACGATCCGAGGCGGACCGCCGTCGCCGGGCTCGACGACCTCGCGGCCACCGATGAACACCTGCTCGACCCGGGACTCCACAGCCAGAGGGTCACCCGACCACAGCACGATGTCGGCATCCCGGCCCTTCTCGAGCGCACCGACGCGCGAGTCCAGCCGCAGGATGGACGCCGGGTTGACCGTGAGCGCCTCTAGCGCGATCTTGGCGGGCAGCCCCTCGCGCACGGCGAGGATCGCCTGCAGCCGCAGCTGGTCGATCGGCACGACGGGGTGGTCGGTGGTGATCGCCACCGTGACGCCCGCTTGGGCGATGAGCGCGAGGTTGCCGATGGAGCGGTCGCGCAGCTCGACCTTGGAGCGCGAGGTCAGCAGCGGCCCGAAGATCACCGGAATGCCCTTCTCTGCCAGCACGTCGGCGATCTTGTGGCCCTCGGTGCCGTGGTTGACCACGAGCCGGTAGCCGAACTCCTCGGCGAGGCGGATCGCCGTGGCGATGTCGTCGTGCCGGTGGCAGTGCTGGTCCCACGCCAGGTCGCCGTCGAGCACCGCGACCAGGGTCTCGTGGCCGAGGTGCCGGTCGAACGGCTCGCCCTTCGTCGTGGCCGCCGCCCGCTTCTCGGCGTAGTTGCGCGCCTCGACGAACGCCTCGCGCAGCACGGCGGCGACGCCCAGGCGGGTCGAGGGCGTCTGCTTCTTGTCGCCGTAGACGCGCTTGGGGTTCTCACCGAGCGCCGACTTCACCGAGACGTCGTGCGCGAGTACCTGCTCGTCGACGGTGCGTCCACCCCACGTCTTGATCGCCACGGTCCGCCCGCCGATCGGATTGCCCGAGCCGGGCTTGATCACCGCCGTCGTCACGCCCCCGCGCAGCGCATCCCGGAACCCGACCTCTTCGATGTCGATGCCGTCGAGCGCCCGGAACCGCGCACCGTTGGGGTCGGTCATCTCGTTCGTGTCGTCGCCGGACCAGCCCTCGCCGTCTTCGTGGACTCCGAGGTGCCCGTGCGCCTCGACGAAGCCGGGCAGGACCCATCGCCCCGCCGCGTCCACCACGCGAGCGCCGTCGGGGACGACGGTGTCGGGTCCGCCGACACCACGGATGACACCCTCCTCGACGATCACCGTCCCGTCCTCGATCGGGTCCGCGCTCGCGGGAACGACGTAGCCACCGGTGATCGCCAGGATGTCAGCCATCCCTCCACCCTAGGTCGGCCCACGGGTGGGCCGCACGGTCCCGACGCGTGCAGAATGTGATCGCGACGGATGACGACATCGCCGTCGAGATCGCCCGCTCAACAGCCACCCCACCGTGTACGACCTCTGCCCGCCGTCCGCGGCGGCGCACTGACCCCCCGGAGCCCCATGTCCGCCTCATCCTTCTCCGCCGCCTTCGACTGGGCCCGCCGCGCGGTCGACGACGGGCGCCTGCCCACCGCGGTCGTCGGGATCGCGACGGCCGACGGCACCGTTGCCCTCGACGCGTTCGGCGCGACCGGCGAGCGCAGGGCACGCGTCGACGACCACTACCGGCTGTTCTCGATCACGAAGACCCTCGTGGGCCTGGTCGCCGCCCGCGCCGTCGAGCGGGGCCTGCTCACCCCCGACACGCCGCTGACCCACGCCCTGCCCGACTTCGGAGCCGGACGCGAGGACACGGTGCGGCTGCGCCATCTGGTGAGCCACACCTCCGGCATCCCCGAGCCCGCGCTCGACGCACCGCAGGGGCTGCGGGCCGCGCTGCTGGCGAGCGGACGCGACTTCGCGGCGGGCGCGTTCTCGCGGTACTCGTCCGTCGCGTTCGAGGGGATCGCGGCGATGACCGCCCGCGCGACCGCACGGACCTGGGAGGACGACCTCGCCGAATGGGCGGCCGAGATCGGCGCAGACGGGCTGACCCTCGACGAAGCCGCCGATCCCCATAAGATCCCGGATGCCGCGGCCGCCGGCCTCGACATGGCGAGGTTCGCCGCGCTCCGGCATCCCGGCGCCGGCGTCCTCGGTCGCGCCGCCGACCTGCTCGCCCTCGGTTCGGCGCTCCTTCGGACCGGCACCCGCGGGGAGCGCACGGTCGTCACCCCCGCGACGCTGCGGATGATGCGGCGGCCGCTGACCGGCGGCATCCCGCGTCTGGATCCCCTCGCCGCCGAGCAGGGGCAGGACTGGGGCTTCACGTTCAACCTGCGCACGAACGCCCCGGGCCTCATCGACCAGGACTGCTACGGCCACTCCGGTTGGCCGGGGACCGAGTTCTGGGTGCACCCGTCGGCGGGCATCGCGTGGGTGCTGCTGACCAACCGGGTTCAGCGCGTGGACGTCGACGTCGACGAGCTCGACAACGCGGTCGTCAGCGGCGTGTGAGCCGGGGGTTCCGGCCGCGGTCCCCGACGCATAGCGTTGGCGCATGAGTAAACGCCGCGCCGAGGACCAGCCCATGCCCGAGGACGCCCCGGTGGGCGGAGACGAGACGACCGAAGACCAGCTCGAGGCGGACAACGCGGTCGAAGAGGACACGCTGAAGACCCTCGACCCCGAGGCCCCTCCCGCCTGAAGCCCCCGCGCCGCGCACCTGCGCGCGGCCCCCCCGCGCCCAGCGCCCCCGCAGCTCGCGCCCCGCGCGCCGCGCACGCTCGCGCCCCCGCACCCCCGGCATCCGCACAGATCACGTGATACGTACGAGATCACCCGATAGGTACCGGAAACAACGGGTGTGTTCGTGCGTATCACGTGATCCGTGACAGCAGAGGGGCGGGCGCGACGGGGAACGGCGGGACCCGCCGGGGCGGGTCAGGCCTCGCGGGTGATCGTCACCTTCACGTGCAGGTGGGACTTGTGGGGTCCGGCGTACACGCCGCGCAGCGGCGGCACGTCGTTGTAGTCGCGGCCGCGGCCGACGAGCACGTGCCGGTCGCCGATCTCGATGTTGTTCGTCGGATCGAAGCCCTGCCACTCCCCCGCGAACCATTCGACCCACGCGTGCGACTCGCCGGTGACGGGCTCGCCGACCTCGGCCTCGGGCTTCGGGTGCAGGTAGCCCGAGACGTAGCGCGCGGGGATCCCCACCTCGCGCAGCGCGCCGAGGGTGATGTGGGCGATGTCCTGGCAGACGCCCTTGCGTTCCTGCCACGCCTCGGCGGCGGTCGAGTGCACACCGGTGATCCCGTGCATGTACTCCACCGCGTCGCCGACGGCCTCGGCGATCGCGTGGGCGGCACGGCCCGGATGCCGGTGCTCGGCCGCGATGCGACGGGCGAGGTCGGCGACCTCGGGGTGGGGACGCGTCCGGACGGTCTGGCTCAGCTGCTCGACGATGTCGATCGCGAGGATCGCGTCGCGCTCGAGGTCGGCCCACGAGTACTCGACGTGCTCGATCGGGCGCGGACGCACCTCGACCAGCGAGCGCGCGGTGATCATGAGCGAGGAGTGCCCCGACAGCACGTCGAACGCGGCGACCCGCGTCCCGAAGTAGTCGACGTACTGGTTGACCGACGTCGACGGCTCGATGTCGAGCGAGGAGTTCAGCACGAACTGGTTCTCGGTCGAACCGGGGAGCATCCGCGCCTCGTTGTACGACGCGGTGACGTCGCCCTGGTACGAGAAGCCGGTCTGGTGCTCGATCCGCAGTCGCTTCATGAGATCTCTCCGATCCAGCTCGGCTCGGCCTGCGTCGGGAAGAACCGGCCGCGGATGGCCTCGGAAGCCTCCCGAGTCACCTTCTGCACGCGGTACATGTGCTCGGGGAGCTCGTCGAGGATCTCGCTGAGCGAGCTGTACTCCAGGTCGTTGCGGATCTGGCCGAGCGCCCGCAACACGGTGTTGGAGTGGCCGACGCGATCCGCGCGCGGATCGATCGCGCTCATGCACTGCTCGGCGCTCTGGATCGAGTAGATGATCGAGCGCGGGAACAGCCGGTCCAGCAGCAGGAACTCCGCGGCGTTCCGCGCGCTCGGCATCCCCCGGTAGGTCCGCAGGTACGCCTCGTACGCCCCGCAGGAGCGCAGGATGGTGGTCCACGACGGGCCCGACACCTCGGTGAGCGATCGGGTCGCCAGCATCCGTGCCGTCATGTCGGTGCGCTCGATCGAGCGACCCAGCGTGAAGAACTGCCACGCCTCGTCGCGGCTCGTCGAGGAATCCACGACGCCTACCGACAGCGCGGTGCGCTCGCGCACCCACTGGAAGAAGTTGTGCACCTTGTCGACCTGCAGGCGCCGTGGCATGCGGGCGTTGGTGGTGTTGAGGGTCTCCCACAGCTCGGTGGAGACGATCTCGCGCGCCCGCCGGGCGTTCTCACGCGCAGCACCGAGCGAATACGCGATGCTCGACGGGTTGCCGCGGTCCACCGCCAGGCGCTGGAGGACATCCTCACGGCCCACCGCCTCGGCGTCCGCCGAGGGGATCGACCCCATGACGGTCAGCAGGGACCGGCACGCGGTGTCCTCGTCGATCCACGGGTCTTCGAGGAGCAGCTGCAGGTGGACGTCGAGGATGCGGGCGGTGCCGTCCGCGCGCTCCAGGTAGCGCCCGATCCAGAACAGGCTCTCTGCAATGCGGCTCAGCATGAGCCGTCCTTTCGGGTCGGCGCTTCGTCTCGTCGCTTCGCTCCTCGCTCAGCGTCCGGGTGGTGCGGCGTTGCGGAGCGGGTCTGCTGCTGCTGCTCCTGCTGCTCGGCGGACGAGCGCGGCTCGTCCTGCGGCGAGTGCGTCGGCTGGGTCTGCGCGTCGTAGATGATCGGGATCGCCGAGGTCACCGCCGCCTGCTCGGCGACGAGACCGCCCATCCCCTGCCCCTGGCCGTACTCGACGGTCGTCGGCGCGGAGCCCCCGACGATCCAGGTGTCCTTCGACCCGCCGCCCTGGCTGGAGTTCACCACGAGCTGACCCTCGGGCAGCGCCACGCGGGTGAGGCCACCCGGCAGCACCCACACGTCGTCGCCGTCGTTGACCGCGAAGGGCCGCAGGTCGGCGTGCCGGGGACGCATGCCGTCCTCGACGAGCGTCGGGATGGTCGAGAGCATCACGACCGGCTGCGCGATCCAGCCGCGCGGGTCGGCGAGCAGGCGGGTCCGCAGCTGGTCGAGCTCCGCGCGGGACGCGTCCGGACCCACGACGAGGCCCTTGCCGCCCGAGCCGTCGACGGGCTTGACCACGAGCTCGTCGAGGCGGTCCAGCACCTCCTCGAGGGCGGTCGGGTCCTCGAGCCGCCACGTGTCGACGTTCTTGAGGATGGGCTCCTCGGCGAGGTAGTAGCGGATGAGGTCGGGGACGTACGTGTACAGGAGCTTGTCGTCGGCGACGCCGTTGCCCACGGCGTTGGCGATCGTGACGTTGCCGAGCCGCGCGGCCAGCATGAGCCCCGGGGCGCCGAGCATCGAGTCCGCGCGGAACTGCAGCGGATCCAGGAAGTCGTCGTCGACGCGCCGGTAGATGACGTCGACGCGCTTGGGTCCGCGGGTCGTGCGCATGAACACCTTGCCGCCGATGCACAGCAGGTCTCGCCCCTCGACGAGCTCCACGCCCATCAGGCGCGCCAGCAGCGTGTGCTCGAAGTACGCGGAATTATAGACGCCGGGCGTGAGGACGACGACGTTGGGGTCTTCGATGCCGGCCGGCGCCGACGCGCGCAGGGCCGCGAGCAGCTTGTTCGGGTAGTCGCCGACGGGGCGCACGCGCATGGACACGAACAGCTCGGGCAGCGTCTGGGCCATCACGCGCCGGTTCGAGATGACGTAGCTGACCCCCGAGGGCACCCGCACGTTGTCCTCGAGGACGCGCATCTCGCCGTGCTCGTCGCGGATGAGGTCGATCCCGGACACCTGGATCCGCACGCCGTTGGCCGAATGGATGCCGGCGGCCTGGCGGTAGTAGTACTGCGAGCTCGCGATCAGCCGGGCGGGCAGCACCCCGTCGCGCACGCAGTACTGGTGGCCGTACGCGTCGTCGAGGAACGCCTCGAGCGCCTTCACGCGCTGCTTGACCCCCGCCTCGATACGGGACCACTCGTCGTACCGAATGATGCGGGGCACCGCATCCAGCGGGAACGGGCGCTCCTCACCCGCGAAATCGAACGTCACTCCCTGCGCGAGATACGAGCTCGCGAGCGAGTCGGTGCGGCCGCGCAACTCCTCCTGCGTCATCTGCGCGAGAGCCTGGTACAGCTCGCGGTACGCCTCACGCGAAGGCGGTGCACCACCGGCATCCGCCCCGCCGCCGAACATCTCGTCGAACGCCGGGACACCCGACGGGGTCTTGCGCGGCGCGAGGGTGGAGCCGTAGCCGTCGAAGAGATCACCCATGCGAACGAGACTAGTCGCGCACGTGTTGCCGAGGTGTTTCCATTGTCGGCCCGGCAGTCGTCGACGACGGATGCCGCCTGCCCGGCGGCCGGATCGACCACCGGTGACGGAGCCGGGCGTGTCGCCCGGTCGTACCCTCGAAGGGTGGCAGGGCACCGCACGGGCGCGCGGGATGGGGCGCCGGCACGGCTGGCGCCCGCGGCTCTCGCGGGCGCGTCGGCCGCTGTGCTCGCGGCCGGAGCCGGCGAGCTGGCCGCCGCGCTCGTTCCCGCGTCGGCGAGCCCGTTCGCCGCGATCGGCGGAGCCGCTGTCGACGCCGCGCCCGCGTGGGCCAAGGACCTCGCGATCGAGCTGTTCGGCACCGCGGACAAGGTGGCGCTGTTCGTCGGCATCGCCCTCGTGATGCTCGCCGTCGCCGCGGGCGCGGGGGTGGCGCAGCACCGGCGTCCGCCGTGGGGCGCCGTCGTCATCGGGACCTTCGGTCTCGTCGGCGCCGTCGTCGCGACGCTGCGCCCCGGGGCCGAGGTCCTCGCGTGGCTGCCGTCCGTGCTCGCCGGAGTGGTGGGTGCCGTCGCGGTCTGGTGGCTGGCCAGCCGGCTGGGGCCGGCGCCCCGGCCCTCCGGAACTCCACGGATCCGCGCCGGGGAGGGCCCGGAACCCCCGGCCGGGGCCCGAACAGACACGGATCCGTGGAGTTCTGCACACGGCGGCGCCGCGGCCGGCGGACCGCGCGGCGGCACCGCGGCCGGCGGACCGCGCGGGGGCCTCGACCGCCGCGGCTTCTTCGCCTGGTCGGGGGCCGCTGTGGTCGCCGGTGTCCTCATGACGATCGTGGCCACCGCCCGCCGGACGGGCGCAGCGGCCGTCGAGGCGGTCCGAAGCGCCCTGCGGCTGCCGCCGCCGGCGACACCCGCACCGCCGATTCCGCAGGGGGCGGAGCTCGGCATCCCGGACCTTGCTCCGCTCGTGACCCCGAACGGGTCGTTCTATCGCATCGACACCGCCCTCATCGTGCCCGAGGTGGACCCGGCCGACTGGAGTCTGCGGATCCACGGCATGGTCGCCCGCGAGATCACCCTCACGTGGGACGAACTGCTGGCGCTGCCGCTCCGCGAGAGCCACACGACCCTCGCGTGCGTGTCGAACACGGTCGGCGGCCTGCTGATCGGCAACGCCCGCTGGCTCGGCCACCCCATCCGGGAACTCCTCGCCCGTGCCGAGCCGTCGACGGATGCCGACATGGTGCTGTCGCGGTCCATCGACGGGTTCACGGCCTCCACCCCGCTCGAGGCGCTCACCGACGACCGCGAGGCGATCCTCGCCGTCGGCATGAACGGCGAGCCGCTGCCGCTGGAGCATGGATTCCCGGTGCGGATGGTGGTGCCGGGCCTGTACGGCTACGTCTCGGCGACGAAGTGGGTCGTCGACCTGGAGGTGACGCGGTTCGACCGGGCGAAGGCGTACTGGTCGACCCGCGGCTGGTCCGAGCGCGCCCCCATCAAGCTGCAGTCCCGCATCGACGTGCCCCAGCGGGGGCGCCGGCTCGACCCCGGCGACACCGTGATCGCCGGAGTCGCGTGGCACCCGCACGTCGGCGTGGCGGCTGTCGAGGTGCAGATCGACGACGGGCCGTGGCAGGCGGCGACCCTCGCGCCGGCCATCTCGGACGACACGTGGGTGCAGTGGAGCCTGCCCTGGACGGCCGAGTCCGGCACGCACGAGGTGCGCTGCCGCGCCGTCAGCGCCCGCGGCGAGGTGCAGACGGCCGACCCCGCACCACCCGCACCGGACGGTGCGCAGGGCCTGCACCGCATCCGCGTCGACGTGCGCTGAGCCGGCCCGAAGCCCGTACGCCCTCGCGCCGACGTGGTCCGCCCTCAGCCCGCGAGCACGACCTTCAGCTGCTCGAGCGCCCAGTCCAGCTCCGTCGCGCGGATGACGAGCGGCGGGGCGATGCGGATGGTCTGGCCGTGCGTGTCCTTGACGAGCACGCCCCGCGCGAGCAGCCGCTCGGCGACCTGGCGCCCCGTTCCGACGGCGGGGTCGATGTCGATCCCGGCCCACAGTCCCGCGGAGCGCACGCCGGTCACACCGTGGCCGACGAGCTCGGCCAGTCGCGCCTCGAGGTGCTCGCCGAGCGCGGCGGCGCGCGCCTGGATCTCGCCGCCGGCCAGCAGCTCGACGACCTTCAGCCCGACGGCGGACGCCAGCGGATTGCCGCCGAAGGTCGAGCCGTGCTCGCCGGGGCGGATGACCCCCAGCACGTCCCGATCGGCGACGACGGCCGACAGCGGCAGGATGCCGCCGCCCAGGGCCTTGCCGAGCAGGTAGACGTCGGGCACCACGTCCTCGCGATCGCACGCGAAGGTCGTGCCGACCCGGCCGAGCCCGGACTGGATCTCGTCGGCGATCATGAGCACGCGGTTCGCGGTGCAGATCTCGCGCACCGCGCGCAGGTAGCCCGCCGGCGGCATGACGACGCCGGCTTCGCCCTGGATCGGCTCGATCAGGACGGCGGCGGTGTGCTCGTCGATCGCCGCCTCGAGCGCGGCCGCGTCGCCGTACGCCACCGAGACGAACCCGGGCGCGTACGGCCCGAAGTCGTCGCGCGCCGACGGGTCGTCGCTGAAGCCGACGATCGTGGTGGTGCGGCCGTGGAAGTTGCCGCCCGCGACGATGATCGTGGCGGTGTCGGGCGCGATGCCCTTCACGCGGTAGCCCCACGCGCGGGCGACCTTGATGCCGGTCTCGACCGCCTCGGCGCCGGTGTTCATGGGCAGCACGAGGTCCTTGCCGCACAGCGCGGCCAGCGCGGTGGCGAAGGGACCCAGGCGGTCGTTGTGGAACGCCCGGCTGGTCAGGGTGACCCGGCCCAGCTGCTCGCGTGCGGCTGCGAGCAGCGCCGGATGCCCGTGGCCGAAGTTCAGCGCGGAGTAGGCCGACAGCAGGTCGAGGTAGCGCTTGCCCTCGACATCGGTGACCCACGACCCCTCGGCAGAGGCGACGACGATCGGCAGCGGATGGTAGTTGTGCGCGACGTGGGACTCTTCGGCGGCGATGATGCGCACCGTGCCGGTGTCGAGCGCGGGAGTGTGCGACAGCGTCATCGGGCGTCCCTTCAGCGGCGCAGCTCCAGGGTGCAGCACTTGATGCCGCCGCCACCCAGGAGGAGTTCGGACAGGTCGACCAGGACCGGGTTGTAGCCGCGCTCGCGCAGCTGCGCCTCGAAGCCGGTGGCCCGCGGCGAGATGATGACGTTCAAGCCGTCGCTGGCGGAGTTGAGGCCGAAGACGGCGCCGTCGGCGTCCGCGACGCGGATGGCGTCGGGGTAGCGCTCGGCGAGGATCGCCTGGCTGCGCTCGTCGAAGGCGTGCTCGAGGTAGGCGATGTTTGCCCGCTCGACGCCGCCGGGGCCCTCGACCGGGTCGAGGACCGAGATCGCGGTGTCGAGGTGGTAGAACCGCGGGTCGACGAGCGTGAGGGACACGACCTCCTTGCCGAACACGTCGCGCAGCTCGCGGTGGCTGTCGTCCGTGGAGCGGAAGCCGGTGCCGGCGAGGATCGTGTCGCCGACGAGCAGGAAGTCGCCCTCGCCCTCGTTGGTCTCGACCGGCTCGGCGACGGTGAAGCCCGCCTCGCGGAACCAGTCCATGAACGCCGGGCCCTCGGGCATCCGCTCCGCGTAGCGGAACTTCGCGCCGTAGGCCGTCCCATCGATCACGAAGCCGCCGTTGGCGGTGTAGACCATGTCGGGAAGGCCCGGGATCGGGTCGATGAGGTGGACGTCGTGACCGAGCTCGATGTAGGTGTCGTACAGCGTCTGCCACTGCGCGACGGCCTTGGCGGTGTCGGTCGGGTTGGCCGGCTCCATCCACGGGTTGATGGTGTAGCTGACCGTGAAGTGCTCGGGACGGCACATCAGGTACGAGCGGTGCTGCTGCACGCGGCCGGATGCCGCCGCCTGCAGCTGGTGCTCGCCGGTGATGTGGCGATCCGCCGTGGTGTTCTGCGTGGACATTTCGCTCCTGAAGGGCAACGGTGGCGGACGCTGTCCTCTGGGCCCGCCGGCCCCTCTGCTCACCGCCCGCGTGGGGGCTGCGGCGCCGAGGGGAAGCGACACGGGCACGCCGGTCCCATTGTCGCACGACCCGCCGACGGGTCGCTGTCCGGCACGGCTCAGCCGGCGGTTACGACGACCTTGCCGACAGTGCGGCCCGCCTCGACGTGGGCGAGCGCGGCGCCGGCCTCGGCGAGCGGGAACGTCCGCTCGATGACGGGGGCAAGAGCCCCGGCGGCGGCGAGGTCGAGCAGCCGCGCGGTGACGTCGGTCTTCGTCACGGCCGTGAGCGGGCGGAACCGGCGGCCCCGCCGCCCGGCGAGCACCGAGCGGGCGATGCGCGGCAGCGGCCCCAGGATCCGTCCGCCGTCGCCGCCGACGAGCGCGACGGACCCGCCGGCGCGCAGCCGGTCCCGCAGGACCGCCAGCGGTGGCTCGCCGGCGATGTCGACCACCGCGTCGAAGTGGCCGGCCGGCAGGCTCGCCAGCGGCGTCGTGCGGTAGTCGGCCGTGCGGGACGCGCCCAGGCCCCGCAGGGTCTGCTCGGCGCGGGCGCCGCACGTGGCCCACACCTCCGCGCCGCGCTCCGCCGCGAGCCGGACGGTCAGCGTCCCGACGCCGCCGCCCGCCCCCACCACGAGCACGCGGGATCCCGCCGCGACGCGGCAGGCCTCGAGGATCGTCCACGCGGTGTTGCCTGCGATGGGCAGGCAGGCGGCGGTGGCGGAATCGACGGCCTCCGGGATGACCGACAGACGGGATGCCGGCACGGCGACGTACTCGGCGAGCGTCTCTCGCCACGCGCCCACGACGCGGTCGCCCACGGCGAGACCGGCATCCGACCCGACCGCGACGACGGTGCCGGCGAGGTCCATCCCCCGGCCGGCGACGCGCGGCCGGCGGAGCCCGAAGAACAGCCGCACGAGACGGGGTTCGCCGCGCATGAGGTGGACGTCGCCGGAGTTGATCGAGGCGGCCTCGAACCGGACGAGCACCTCCCCCCGGCGCGGCGCGGGGACCGGCACGGTCTGGGCCGTGACCTGGTCCGCTCCGCCGTAGCGGCGCTGGCGCCAGGACGTCATCGTGGCGGGAATGATCGACGGCAGGTCGGACGTGGTCATGATGCGGTCTCCGGGTAGTGGAAGAGGTCGTCGAGGCCCACGCCGAAGACGCGGGACAGCTGGAAGGCGAGTTCGAGGGTCGGCGAGTAGCGGCCCTGCTCGATGGCGATGAGGGTCTGCCGGGTGACGCCGACGCGGCGGGCGAGCTCGGCCTGGGTCATGCCGTGCGCCTCGCGCACGGTGCGGAGGGTGTTGGTGACGCGCGTGGGCTTGACCATCAGCCGAGCCCCCGCCGGTAGGCGATGACCCCGGCGATCCCCCCGACGAGCGCCGACAGCGCGAAGCCGTAGTACATCGTGTGGGCGATCCAGAACCAGTCCGCCCGGACCGCGCACAGCACGATGACGCCCAGGCCCGCGAGGACCAGGAACGACTGGCCGACCCGGCCGGACATGTGCGCGATGTCACGGTCGCGCTGATCCTGGCCGCCCATGGCGTCCGGGTCGCGCCGCCGGGCAGCGAGCCCCCACACGACGTTCAGGGCGATCACCGCGACGATGCTGATCCCGATGGTCCAGAGCATCAGCGGCACCCAGTCCAGGCGGGTGACGTCGCCGCCGAGCGCCTGCGGCAGCACGATCGACGTGTACACCGCCAGGGCGATCACCGAGACGATCAGCCCCGCCCAGACGTTCCGCTCCTCGTAGGCCACGGCATCCTCCCGATGTCTAGAAAACTTGACATCGCGAGCGTACGCCCCCGGCTCCGTGGTGTCAACAATTATTGACACACCCGGTCCGGCGACCGCGAGGCGCAGCCCGGCGCGCGAGACTCCGCCGAGTGTCGCGCGCCGGCGCGCTTCTCGACGACGGATGCCGTCGCCCGCGGCTCAGATGACGGGCTCGCTCCAGGGGTCGGGCACGCCGAAGCGGTGGGCAGTGAGGGTGATCGACTGCTCGCGCAGGAACGGCAGCAGCTCGAGGCGGCCGGCGGTGGTGACCTCGTCGGCGTAGACGGCGACACCGGGGTCGCCGCCCAGGCCCTCGGCGAGCGCGGTGCGCAGTGCACGGACGGATGCCGCGGCCCCGACCAGCCGCGCGCGCGGCGGGCGCACCTCGGCGGACTGCATCCGCTGGATCCACTGCCCGTCGGACTCGACGAACACCCCGATGCCGTTGTCGTCGAGGACCCGGCGGACCGGCGCGGGCAGCCCCACCGGCGCGCTCACGCTCACCGGGGCGCCGGCCCGGATGGCCGCGACGACGACGCGCAGGAGCGCCTGCCACGTCGCGTCGCCGGTGGCCCGGACCGCGACGGCCTCGGCGGGGCGGTAGCGCAGCAGGTTCCGCTCGATCCCGAGGTGCGACACGTCGCGGACCTGGCCGAACTCGCGGTTCCACGCCAGGGCGTCCGACAGCGCGCCGCGGCGCAGCCAGTCGAACGCCTCGTAGCCGAGCGAGGGCTGCGCCGCCTCGATGACCGCCGTGATGCGCGAGTCCAGGCCGCGCAGGTGCAGCGTCGCCGACGTGGCGCCGCCCGACGTCGCCCGCCACGAGCCGAGGCCGACGAGGTGGTTCGGGCCGCCCGACTTCGCGCCGGGCCCCACCGCGGAGCGCTTCCACCCGCCGACCGGCTGGCGCTGGACGACGGAGCCGGTGAGGTCGCGGTTGACGAAGAGGCTGCCCGCCTGCACCTCGTCGAGCCACACCGCCAGGTCCTGGGGATCCCGCGTGTGCAGGCCCGCGGCGAGGCCGTACGCCGTGGCGTTCTGCAGCTCGATCGCGTGGCGGAGCGACGGAGCGTGCATGATCCCGAGCACCGGCACCGGGAACTCCTCGAGGTGGGCGCGCGACCCCGGGCGGACGCCCGTGCGGATCCCGGGCGACCACAGCCGCCCCTGCCAGCGCGCCGCCGTGTCGATCTGCCGCGGCCGGATGAGCCACTGCTCGCCCTCGCCGAGCGTCGTCAGGGCCCACCGCAGCGCCTCGTCGGGCTGCTCGACGAGCGGCCCCACGTCGGCGAGCGGATCGTCGGGGAGTCCCACTCGCAGCGAGCGCACGGCATCCACGAGCTGCCGGGCGAAGCGCCGGGAGCGTCCGACAGGTCCGACGAGGATCGCCAGCGACGCCGCCGCGGGCTGCTGGCCGGCGTAGCCGAACGCGCTTCTGACGAGATCGGATGCCGCGAGGTCGAGGTCCGCGGACGGAGCGACGACGACGGCGTTCGTGCCCCCGGTCGACGCGTGCAGCGGCAGGTCGGCCCGCCACGATCGGAACAGCTCGGCGGACTGCCACGTCCCGGTGAGCACGACCCGGTCGACGTCGGGATGCGAGACCAGGCGCCGTCCGAGCTTCTCGTCGAGGTCGGCCAGCACGAGCAGGTCGCGCGGGACGCCCGCGCGCCACAGCGCCTCGGCCAGCGCGGCGGCGCACCGCCGGGCGGCCGGCGCGGGGGTGACGACGACGCCCGATCCGGCGGCGAGCGCCGCCAGGACGCCGGCGGCGGCGGACGCGAGGGCGCGGACCGGCGGCGGGGTGACGACGGTGACGGATGCCGGCACGAAGACCGCGCCGCTGACGGCGTCGAGCTCGCGCGCGGTCGAGGCGCAGTACCTCGCCGCGTCCACGGCATCGCTGACCTCTCGGTCGGCGTCGGCGAGAAGGGTCCCGGTCTCGGCCGCGGCGACCTGGATGAGGGTGCCCCGGCGCGACTCGAGCAGCTGCGCGGCCTGCAGGAGCACCTCGGCCCGCTCGGCGGCGGGAGCGGCGCCCCAGCGGGCACCGGCATCCCTCACCCTGGCGATGAGCCCCGCGAGCGCCGCGCCGTCGCGCACGCGCCCTGTGGCGACCGGTTCGTCCTCAGCGGTGACGTCGACTTTCTCGAGGAGCCCCCGCGCCCACGCACGGGTGGCGGGCACGGTGGGGTCGGAGGGTGGCGTGTTCACGAAGCCGGGCGCGCCCTGAGCCCGGCTCACGGACTCGCGCGGCGCGAACACCGCGGTCTCGACGTAGGGCTGGCCGCCGAACAGCTGCTCGTCGGCCGCCGGGGCGAGGGGGATGGTGTCGTCGGGGTCCAGCGCCGCGTGCCGGGCGATCCCGAGCACGGCCCGCGTGAGGTTGTCGTCGTCCACTGAGGGCGCGTCCGCGGTGGATTCCGGTGCCGCTGAGCGGCGCGAGGTGCGACGGGGGCCGGCGGCGAGGCCGGGCTCGGCCGACCGGCGCAGCGCCGAGAGGAACCGCGCCCGTCGCGCGAGGCTCTCGGGGTCGGCGTCGGGCGCTCCTTCGCCTCCGGCGCCGTCCCCGAGTCCGCGGACGGCTTCGGCGATCGCGGCGTCGAGGTCCTGGGGCTGCGCCACCGGCACGTGCCGTCGCACGCGTCCGACGGCGTCCCGCACCGCCCCCGCCCGCGCGTCGTCCGCGTCGAAGGGCAACTCGATCTCGAGCCGATCCTGCACGCCGCGCTCGCCCGCGAGGAGCCAGGCGTACGCGATGCCGAACAGGTCGCCTCCGGCCGCCGTGACGCGCACGGCGTCCGACCGCTCCGGGTCCAGCGCTTCCCGCAGGCAGCGCAGGTGGTTCGCGGCGGCGTCCAGCGCCGTGTCGTACTGCGCGTGCTGCCAGCCCTGCAGCGCTGCGTCCGCCCGTTCCGCGCCGAAGTCGGATCCGGCGGCGAGCCGGACGATGATCGGGGCGCCGCCGGCGTCGACCCGATCTTTCGCCCAGGCGGTCAGGTCTTCGAGGGCGGGCAGGGCGTCGGGCAGCGACGTCGGCAGCGCGATGCCCGCGTCGAGCTGCGACAGCCGCGGATCGTCGAGGATCCGCCGGAGGACGGCGAGCGTCAGCTCCAGGTGGCGGTGGCCCTCGGGATCCAGGACGAGGGCGGTGCCGTCCGAGGCGGCGGACAGACAGAGAGGCAGCAGGCGCTCGGCCACGCGGTGGGCCGACTCGTCCAGCGCCCAGGGCGCGAGGGGGCCCGCGATCGCGGGCATCGGCACCGTGACCCGGTCGACGTCCGCGCGCCGGACGAGCTCATGGATGCCGTCGAGGCGGCGGGCGGCCTCGTGCTCGCCGAGCACGGCCCCGCCCCGCAGGTCGAGGTCGAGGTCCTCGCCGGTCGCGCGGAGCGACTCGAGGGCGGGGCCGAGAGCGTCGGGACGGGCGTCCAGGACGACCTGGCCGAGCAGTCCGCGCAGCACCCGCCGCGCGACGAGCACGACCGGCACGGGCGCGATCGGGGCCACGGCCGCACCCGCCTGGACGCCGCGGCGGACGTACCAGGGCAGGGATTCGGGCACGAGCGGGACCATGCGATGAAGGACGGATGCCGCCGTCGACAGACCCTCGGTGACCAGCACGTGGTCGACGAGACCCCGTGCGAAGTCGAGCCCGGCAGCGTCGCGCCGTCGGTCCCCCACTCCTGCGGACGACGCGGGCGGCGGGGCGGCGGCCCGCATCCATTCGGCCGCGAGGTCCACCGCGCGGGCACCGAGGGCGGCCTCCGCGCCGGTGATGGCGGGACGTGGGGGTGCGGCTTCGCGGCTCACCCCTCCAGAGTGCACCCTGGTCCCCGCAGACCCGGGGGACACGGCGCACGACACGCGACACGTCGATGATTACGATCGTTCCAGGGCCGATTCTTCCGCCCCACCGAAGGATGGAGGGCGCCGTGCTCGAGCTCCGCCGCTTGCGCCTGCTGCACGAACTCGCCCTCCGCGGCACCCTCACGGCGGTCGCCGAGGCCCTCTCGTTCAGTCCTTCCACCATCTCGCAGCAGCTGTCGCAGCTCGAGAAGGATGCCGGGGTGCGGCTGCTCGTGCCCGACGGGCGCCGCGTCCGGCTCACCGAGCACGGCGAGCTGCTCGCCGCGCACGCCGCCGACGCCCTCGACCGGGACGAGGCGATCCGGGGCGCGCTGGAGTCCCTGCAGCCCGGTGCCGCGCCGGTGCGGGTCGCGATGATGCAGACCGCCGTGCAGGGGCTGCTGCCCGGCGCGCTCTCGCGCCTGTCCGCCCACGAGCCCTCGCTTCGCGTGGAGGTGACCGAGGCCCCGCCCGAGGAGGGCCTGTTCGAGCTGGCCGCCCGCCGCTACGACCTCGCCGTCGCCGAGCAGTACCCGGGGCAGACCCGCGCGCACCTGCCGGGCCTCGACCGCGACGTCCTGGGCAGCGACCCCATCCGCCTCGCCGTCGGCCCCGGGGACGGCGCCGCGGGCCTGCGCGATCTGCGGGACCGCCCGTGGGTGCTCGAGCCCGAGGGCACCGCCGCGCGGCAGTGGGCGGTGCAGCAGTGCCGCGCCGCCGGGTACGAGCCGGATGTGCGGTTCGAGGTGGCAGACCTGACAGCACACGTGGGGCTGATCGCAGCCGGCCACGCCGTGGGCCTGCTGCCGGACCTGGTGTGGAGCAGCGGGCGGCGCCCCGTGCGGCTGCTCGACCTGCCCGACGAGCCGTCCCGCGAGGTCTTCACCGCCCAGCGGCGGGCGTCTGCCGGGCGCCCGGGCATCCGTGCGGTGCGCGCCGCGCTGGCGGAATCGTTCGACTCCGCACGTTCGCAGTGAGGCGAGATCCCCGTGGTCTCGGGGTTTCTCATCGAACCGGTATTTCACTTCACGGCGCTGCGTGCTTACGATGGACCCTCCACGGACGCGTCGTCGTCCATTTCGAGCCACCTCGTGAGGAGGTGCCGTGCCCGATCTTCCCACCGTCTCCTACGAAGAAGGCCGAATCCGCGATGCCGCGGAATTGCGCCGACTGCAGGAATGCGCGGCCGAACCCCTTCGGACGGTGGGCCGGATCCAGTCGCACGGCACGCTGTTCGCCGTGGACCCGGTCAGCGGGCTGGTCGTGGCCGCCAGCGAGGACGCCGAGGAATGGCTCGGCCGCGATCTGCGCGAGGCCGGCAGCGACATGATGACGTGGGCGCTCACGCACGGCATCGCCGTGGATCCCGTCCGCGCCGAGTTCGAAGGCGGCGAATACGACGTCATCGTGCACCGCGAGACGACCCCGATGATCATCGAGCTCGAGCCTGTCCTCCCCGACCTCGACTACGTGCGCACCGGCGTGGTGTCCGCGATCCAGCGCCTGGCGGCGATCACCGACCCCGATCAGCTGCGGCGTCGCGCGGCCTGGGAGATCAAGCAGATCACCGGCTTCGACCGCGTCATGTGCTACCACTTCCACGACGACGGTCACGGACAGATCGTCGCCGACGAGCGCGAAGAGGACATGGAGCCCTACTTCGGGCTGCACTTCCCGTCCTCCGACATTCCGCCGCAGGCGCGGGCGCTCTACCTCGAGAAGCGCTCCCGCGTGATCTTCGACACCGAGGACGCCGGTCTGCCGATCCGGACGCTGCTGCCCGAAGACGCCCCTCTCGACCTCGGCGGCACCGAGCTGCGCGCGGTCTCGCCCCACCATCTGCAGTTCATGCGCAACATGGGGCAGGCCTCCACAGTGTCGTTCGCGATCGTCGCCGGGGATCAGCTCGTCGGCATGTTCACGTGCGCGCATCGCACGCTGCGGCGCCTCCCTGTGCTGCTGCGCCGTGCGCTCGAAGTACTCGCCGCGCAGGTCGCGATGCAGCTGGTGTCGGCCAACCAGATCCACGACCTGCGCCGCCAGCTCGAGGCGCGCGAGCGCCGCGCGGCCGTCGTCGCGCCGCTGTACGGACGCGCCGAGATCGCCGACGTCCTCATCGGCGGCCGCCGCACCGTGCTCGACGCGATCCCCGCGGACGGCGTCTACCTGCGCGTCGACGGCGCGGTGAGCACCCTGGGAGTGGTGCCGCCGCCCGAGCGCCTCGGCGCGGTCGTCGATGATCTCGGTCCCGGCAGCTATGCCTCCGACGCACTGCCCATCGAGCGTCCCGAGCTCGCCGTCGAGATCGCCGGCGTCGCCGGCCTCATCGTCGTGCCACTGTCGGACACCGGCGACCGCCTGGTCTTCGTACGCGGCGAAGTGGCTCACGAGGTGGAGTGGCTGGGCGACCAGACGGGCGACAACCGCGACACCCCGCTCTCGCCGCGCCGCTCGTTCTCGGCCTGGCGCGAGAGCGTCACGGGCCGGAGCATGCCGTGGGGCCCGTACGCGCAGGACGCGTTCGATCT
Organism: Microbacterium aureliae; assembly: GCF_054780155.1. Classification (NCBI taxonomy): domain Bacteria; kingdom Bacillati; phylum Actinomycetota; class Actinomycetes; order Micrococcales; family Microbacteriaceae; genus Microbacterium; species Microbacterium aureliae. Next base: position 561,794 of record NZ_BAAGWW010000002.1, on the reverse strand, counting down.
CGGCTCGGACATCCGGGCGGCCCTCGTCGCGCGCGCGCAGGCGGAGCTGGCCGACCTGGCGCTGCACGACGCCCTCACGGGTCTGCACAACCGCCGCTACCTGGACGAGCGGCTGGACCAGGTCCTCGCCAAGGCGCCGCAGCGCGTGTCGGCCATCTTCCTCGACCTGGACAACTTCAAGCAGGTCAACGACACCCACGGCCACGAGCTCGGGGACGCCGTGCTCACCACCGTCGCCCAGCGCCTCGCCGGCAGCGCCCGCGCGAGCGACATCGTCGTGCGGCTGGGGGGCGACGAGTTCGTGATCGTGTGCCTCGACATCAGCTACGCCGAGGCGACGACGATCGCCGAGCGCGCCCTCGGCGCTCTCGCGCAGCCGATCGCCGTCGACCACCGCACGGTGGAGGTCAGCGCTTCGGCCGGCGTCGTCACCGAGACCGAGCGCACGACGGCATCCCGCCTCATCGACGCGGCGGACGCGGCGATGTACCGCGCCAAGCGCAGCGGTCGCGGACGCGTATCAGGCTGACGCGGCAGAGGACGCGGCGGGTCGGTGGGCCGGGTCGGGCTCGGGCAGGATCCGCAGGCCGCCCGGGGAGTTCGCCGCGTCGACGAGCTCCTGCAGCCACAGGCGGTTGATCTCGGGCATCGGCGCGTCGTAGGCGAAGCGCACGGTGGTCGACGGGGACAGCCAGAACGCCTGCCGGCGACCGGTCTCGTCGTCGGTGATCGCGAGCGACAGGCTCTCCTGCCGGCGGAGCTTGGCGATGATGACGAGCTCGAGGTGCGCGAGCGTCCGATCGTCGATCGGCAGGTCGACCGACGGTGAGCCGTAGTGAAGAGTACCCATCGGTTGCATCCTATGCCGATCCGCTCGACGAAGCCGGGTCTAGGCTGTACCAATGGCAATGGTGAACCGGCTGACCGTCGACGGTCGCGACTACTTCCTGCCCGACCCCGTCTCGAAGCTCAAGAACGAGATCCTCGAGGCGATCAAGGCGGGCGGCGGCTACGTCACGATCCCGCCGCTGCGCGGCGGGCCGGGCATCGACATCCTCTTCTCGCCCGGCATGCCGGTGACGTGGTCGTCGTTCGAGGTCGGCAACGACCCGACCGCGCCGGTTCATGACGACGGCATGCCCACCGTCGACGACTACCCCGACATCTGATCCGGATGCCGGGACCACCGGCATTCTCAGCGGCGCTGAGCGCCGTGCCTCAGCGCGCGGCGCTCAGCAGCTCTTCGATACGGGCCGCCGACATCGGCGCGCCGAGCAGGAATCCCTGGCCGCGGTCGCAGCCGAACTCCCGTGCGCGGTCGAGGTCCTGCTGGGTCTCGATCCCCTCGGCCACGACCCGCCAGCCGTAGCGGCGGGCGAACGTCACGACGCCCGCCATGGCCTCGTCGGACGCCGCGGCCCGGCCCTGCGTGAGCGAGCGGTCGATCTTGATCTCGTCGATCGGCAGCTTGTCCAGCATCGCCATCGTGGTGTCGCCGCCGCCGAAGTCGTCCAGCGAGACGCCCACGCCCGCCTGGCGGAGCTGGGGCAGCACCTCGACCACCGTCGGCAGCAGCTGCGGGGACGGCGTCTCGGTCACCTCGACGACGAGACTGCCGGGACGCAGTCCCGTTTCGCTGACGCGCTCGGCGATGACGCTGGCGAAGGTCGGCGACACGTGGGTGGGAGAGACATTCACCGACAGCGAGATATCGTGCCCCTCGCGCTGCCACGCCGCCACCTGCCGGGCGGCGGTGGCGAGCACGATGTCGTCGATGTCGCCGACGATGTTCTCGCTCTCGGCGAGGGGGATGAACAGGTCCGGTCCGATGGGGCCGTGTTCCTCGTGCTCCCAGCGGCACAGTGCCTCGACGGCGACGGGGAGGACAGGCCGCGCATCGCCCGCGAGATCGAACAGGGGCTGATAGGCGACGGTCAGCAGACCGGACGACACCGCTTTGCGCAGGTCGTCGGCGAGCGTGGGGAGGCCAGTCATGCCCTCCAGGGTCGGCGCCTTATCATCGAGCCGCAACACCCGACAGATCATACAGAAATGTGTATACTGCGCCCGCCGCGTCGCTTCCGGTTCGGCGCGCGGCGACTAGTCTGGGGACGATGGGCACGCTCACTTACGACTCGAAGGTCACCGTCTCGTTCGACGACCGGATCCTCGCACACCTGCAGGTCGTCATCTGGTCCAAGCTGCGACGCGGCGAGCAGTTCTCGTTCACGTGGACGGATCCTATGCGCAGCGGCCTCGGTCGGACGTCCGTCTGGCTGAGCCCGAACATCTCGGTCGTCTTCGAGTACTTCGGCGGCCGCCAGCCGCGGCTGAACCCGGCGTGGCTCGAGGCGCTGACCAAGGCGGCCAACTCCCCCAACGGCCTCACCCTCGTGCCCGAGCCCGAGGAGCCGGTCACACCACCGCGCTGACCGGCGTTCAGGCCCAGACGCTCGGCGCGGCATCCCGCGTCGACGGCAGCGCCGAGGCGACCGCCCAGTCGTGGACCCACGGCTCGACGTCCGGCAGGTCGTCCGGTCGGCCCAGCGCCGCGAACAGCTCATCGTGCGGGAGCGTGCCGCCGCTGCGCTTGAGCATGCGCGCCCGCACGATCGCTCGGGCGTAGACCTCGCCGTCCACGACCGCACGGTGCTCGACGTACAGCGCCTTGTCGTCGTGGCCGAGGAACCGGGACTCCACCTCGAAGCGCTGCCACAGCTCCAGCGACTTGCGGAAGGTGACCGTCTCGCTCGAGACGACGGCGTACCAGCCGTGATCGCGCATGGTGGCGAGGAAGCCGGTTCGCGTAAGCAGATCCCAGCGGCCGAGGTCGAACAGCGACAGATACCGGCCGTTGTTCATGTGGCGCAGCATGTCGATGTCGGTGGGCAGCGTCGTCAGGCGCACCCGGCCCACGACGGCGGGGGCGGCGGCCCCGTCGCGCCGCAGCGCACGTCGCGCGCGCAGGATCACCAGCATCGTTCGCCAGAACACGTTCACGAGCCGTGATCGTAGTCATCGGCGATCGATCACCCCATTCGATTGTGGACAACCTCCAACGGGTCCGAGGCCCCCTCACCGGCCGTACATCCCTCGGCCGCTCGATTTCTCGTGGCGGCGGGGCGCGCGTAGAGTCTGGCCCATGGAAGCCGAGACCCAGACCGACATCGTCGTCCGTCCGGTGCGCGACGTGGATGCCGAGGCCCTCGGCCGCGTGCACGCCACCGCGTGGCACGAGACCTACGACCACCTGATCAGCAAGGCAGCCCTCGAGAAGATCTCGCCCAAGCGGCTGGCCGAGCTGTGGACCCACTGGGCGGTGCAGGGCCCGGACTTCAAGATGTTCGCCGCGCTGGTCGACGGCGACATCGTCGGCTTCGCCGGTTCCGGACCCGCGCGCGACAAGGACGCGCCCCGCAACCGCGAGCTCTACTTCATCTACCTGCTGGACGCGCACCACGGCACCGGCATCGGCCAGCGGCTGTTCGACGCGGTCGTCGGGCCCGACGAGCCGCTGTACCTGTGGGTCGCGGATGACAACCCGCGCGCGCACCGGTTCTACACGCGCAACGGCTTCGCGCTCGACGGCGCCTCGCACACCGAGCCCTTCCTCGGCGAGACGCTGACCGAGGTGCGGTTCGTCCGCTGAGCCCGCCGAGCGTGCTGCAGGTCTGGGCCCTGCCGGGGATCGGCGAGATCCGGGCCGGTGACGATCTGACGGCGGTGGTCGGCGACGCCGTCGACCGCGCGGGCCTCCCCCTCGAGGACGGCGACATCCTCGTCGTGACCTCGAAGATCGTCTCGAAGGCCGAAGGCCGGTCGCTCGCCGCGACCGACCGAGAGCACGCCATCACCGCCGAGACCGTGCGTCTCGTCGCGGCGCGCACGGGTCCCTCGGGCCACACCACGCGGATCGTGCAGAACCGGCTGGGGGTCGTCTCGGCCGCGGCCGGCGTCGACGCCTCGAACACCCCCGAGGGCACCGTGCTGCTGCTGCCCGAGGACCCCGACGCGTCCGCCCGCGCCCTCGCCGCCGGCCTGCGTGCCCGCTCGGGCCGCACGGTGGGCGTCGTCGTCACCGACACTCTCGGCCGCGCGTGGCGCGAAGGTCAGACCGATCACGCGATCGGTGCCGCCGGCATCCATGTCTTCGAAGATCTTCGCGGGCAGACGGATGCCGAGGGCCGCCCTCTCATGGTGACCATGCCCTGCGTGGCGGACGAGATCGCGGGGGCGGCCGACCTCGTCAAGGGCAAGGCCGCGCGCCTGCCCGTCGCCGTGGTGCGCGGGCGCGGGGACCTCGTGGGCGCCCTCGACCTGCCGGGCGCGCGCTCGATCGTCCGGCCGCTGGAGCGCGACATGTTTCGGCAGGGGACCGACGAGGCCTACGCCGACGGCTACGCGGACGGGGCGGCAGCCCGGCCCGAAGACCCGACCACCGCCCCGCGCCGACGCGACTGACAGGCTCAGTCGGCCCGCAGCACCACCTGGCCGGCGGACACATCCACTTCGATCGTGCTGGCGGCGCCCGCCGTCGAGCGGATGCGGTCCTCGAAGGAGCCGGCCGACACGTCCGAGGTGATGTCGTACTCGCCGTCGGGGACGGTCAGGCGCAGGCCCCCGGCGCTCACGTCGATGCCGACGGCATCGGGCTGCGACCCGGTGAACGCGCCCTCGACCGACCCGGCGCTGACGGTGAGCGTCGCCTGCTCGACGTCGGCGAGGTCGAAGCGTCCGGAGCCGGCCGACACGTCCATCGCGAACTGCTCGGCGTCGCCGGTGACCCGCACCTGCCCCGCGCCCAGGCGCACGGCGAGGTCCGTGAACGACCCGTCGACGATCGCGTCGCCGGCGGCGAGGTCGAGCTCGGCATCCATGCCGGCCAGCGACGACGGCAGACGCAGGATCGCCTCGTCGCGCTGCATCCAGCCCATCCCCCACATCCAGCGCGGCGACGACACGGCGAGCGTGCCGCCGTCCTTCTCGAACGTCCAGCGGCCGGCGGCGAAGGACGACGTCACCGTCAGCTCCGCCTCGTCGATGTCGGCGAACTCGACGCGGATGGAGCCGGCATCCAGGTCGACGTCCAGCTCGTCCACGCCGGTGACGCTCAGGGTGCGCACGTCCGTGCCGACCGAGGCGGCGCCGACGGCGGAGTAGATCGAGGTGCCGACCGTGCCGATGATCACGACGGCGCCGAGCACCATCGCGAGGATCGCCACGACCCGCGACGCCATCGACGGGCCGCCCGACGGGGCCGGCTCCGGACCGGGGGCGGCGGGAGCGGGCGGGGGTGTGAGGACGGTGCTCATGAGGGGTCTCCTGTCGGGGTGGTCCCGCCGTGCGAGATGTGGGCGAGGGCCGCGAGGACGCGGCGGTTGCCGGATTCGTCCGGCTCGAGGTCGAGCTTCTGGAACACGGCGGTGATGTGCTTCTCGACGCTGCCCTCGCTGACGTGCAGGGCACGGGCGATGGCCTGATTGGACTTGCCCTCGGCGATGAGCGCGAGGACGGTGGCCTCCCGGTCGGTCAGCCGCTGCATCCGCTCGTCTCTCGTGCGACGGCCGAGCAGCTGCGCCACGACCTCGGGATCGAAGACGGTGGCGCCGCCGGCGATGTCGGCGACCGTCGCGACGAAGTCGGCGACGTCGGCGACGCGGTCCTTCAGCAGGTAGCCGAGGCCGCCCCCGCCGCCGGCGATGAGCTCACCTGCGTACCGCTCCTCGACGTACTGCGACAGCACGAGCAGCGGCAGCTCGGGACGCGAGGCGCGCAGCCGCACGGCGGCGCGGATCCCCTCGTCGGTGCGGGTCGGAGGGAGGCGGACGTCCAGGATGCAGAGCTCGGGCGAGGTCGCGTCGACGGCCTCGTCGAGACCCGTCGCGTCCGGGAGTGCGCTGACGACGGTGTGGCCGGCGTCCTCGAGCAGGCGCACGAGGCCCTCGCGGAGCAGCACGGAGTCCTCGCAGATCAGAACGCGCACGGGACGCTCACCTCCACCGTGGTCGGACCGCCCGCAGGGCTGTCGAGGCGGAAGGTGCCGCCGGCGCCCAGCACGCGGTTGGACAGCCCGTCCAGGCCGCCGCCGGGCACGATCGTCGCGCCGCCGATGCCGTTGTCCTCGACGCGCGCCCACAGCAGGCCGCCCTCGCGCTCGCGGACGAGCACGCGGCACTCCACGGCACGCGAGTGCTTCGCGGCGTTGGTGAGGGACTCGGCGATGACGAAGTACACCGCCGCCTCGGCCTCGGGGCTGCAGCGGGTGGTCAGGCGCACGTCCAGCGCGACCGGGATGTGGGAGCGGGACGCCAGCGCCGAGAGGGCGGCATCCAGCCCTCGATCATCCAGCACCGAGGTGTGGATGCCGCGGGCGAGCTGGCGGAGCTCGGTGATGGCGGCCTTGGTCGAGGTGTGGGCCTCGGTGATGAGCTCCTTCGCGGCGGCGGGGTCGGTGTCGATCTTCTGCTGCGCGAGGCCGAGGGTCATGCCCACCGAGACAAGGCGCGGCTGGACGCCGTCGTGCAGGTCGCGCTCGATGCGGGTGCGCTCGAGGTCCGCGGCGCGGACGGCGCCGGCGCGCTGCTGGTGGGACGTGCGCGCCTGCTCGGCCAGCTGCGCCTCGCGCGAGGGGACGAGCACGGCGCGCACGAGCACACCGTGCAGCAGGGCGAGCCCGATGACGGCCGCCGCGGCCAGCAGCCCGGCCAGCAGCCCGAGCGGGATGGCGAGGCCGGCGGGGATGTCGAACCACGTGCCGTCCAGGCGGATGCTGTCGTCGGCGCCGGCGTAGAGCGGCGAGAACGCGACCGCGATGCCCGAGACCAGCACGCCGACGGCGAGGAGGACGAGCCAGCCGAGGACGGTGCTGATGGCCGAGCTCGCCACCCCGCGCCACATCGACGGGTCGATGAACTGCACCCACAGGGTCCGCAGGAACCCGCCGAATCCCGGCCGGCCGCTCGTGCGGGGACGACGCGGGGGCAGCCCGAAGCGGTACAGCCCGTCGACGCGCGCCGACTCCAGCCAGCTGAGGCCGAACAGCGCATACACCAGCCCCACCAGCAGGATCAGGCCGATGCCGAACACCGGCAGCAGCCCCAGTCCGGCGCTGAGCAGCACGCCGAGGACGGCGAAGATCCCCGGGCCGACGACGCCGAGGGCGGCCAGCTGCAGGATCGCGCCGCCGACGACGAGCGGCCGGTTCGTCGCGACCGGCGCGGGGACGGCGGATGCCGCCGGCGGCGGTGTCGCGGGGGCGGGTGCGGCAGGCGGCGCGGGGACGGCCGGGGCTGCGGGGGCTACTGCGGCCGCGGAGGGAGCCGGACCGGCGGCGGACGGAGGCGAGGAATCGGGCGTCGGGGTGGTCATACCCTCACGGTACGGCGGGGCGCGCGCCGGCGCCCCCGAGCCATCCGGACACTTCTGTTCGGGTTATCCCCCGGTCCTCACGGAACCTTCACGCGCCGGCGAGCACCGCCGTCGCACCGTCGACGGCCACGATGTCGTTGCGAGGGCCCGAGACGTGCACGACCCGCGGGCTGTAGTCCGCGAGGTCGGCCCGGTCGTACTCCGCGTACGAGATCACGATGACGGTGTCGCCGACATGGACCAGGCGCGCGGCCGCGCCGTTGATCTGCAGCTCGCCGCTGCCCCGCCGGCCCTCGATCGTGTACGTCACGAACCGCGCACCGTTGTCGACGTCGACGACGTGGACCTGCTCGTGGGGCAGGATGTCGGCCGCCTCGAGCAGGTCGGGGTCCACAGTGACGGACCCGACGTAGTGCAGATCGCTCGCCGTGACCGTCGCGCGATGGATCTTGGACTTCAGCATGACGCGGCGCATCGGGGTCTCCGGGGTGGACGTGCTCAGCGGCTCGCGACGCTGCCGAAGAGGCGCGCGATCGGAGCGATGACGAGAGGACGGTAGGCGACCCAGCCGGCGACGACGACCAGCATCGAGGCGGCGAAGATCCAGAAGCCGGTCCAGTCGCCGGCGTACGCGTCCGGATCCGTGGACCCCCGGGCGGCGTACATGTGGTTGAGGTTGCGCAGCGCCCCGGTGGCGAACACCAGCGTCACGTGGACGATGATGAACAGCACGAAGTACAGCATCACGGGGAAGTGCACCTTGCGCGCCCACTCGACCGGGTACAGCCGGCTCAGCGTGGGCGCGTTCTTGGGCCACCACATGCTCATCCGGATGCCGGTGAGGATGGCCAGCGGAGCGGCGACGAACACGGTGGTGAAGTAGGCCAGCTGCTGCAGCGAGTTGTAGTTCACCCAGCCGTTCTCGGTCGGCCAGTCCAGCGACACGTACTGCATCGCCGCGCTGAGGGCGTGGGGGAAGACCTCCCACGACGTCGGCACGATCCGCATCCAGTGGCCCGTGACGACGAGCAGCACGATGAAGGCCAGGCCGTTCACCACCCACAGCACGTCCAGCGCCTGGTGGAACCACATCGTGAGGCTCATCTTGCGGCGGCCGTTGCGGCGCGGCGACCAGAAGGCGCTCGGCCGCTTCTCGGTGCGGATGCGCCATCCCGAGCGGATGATCAGCACCATCAGGAACACGTTGAAGAAGTGCTGCCACCCGAGCCACGCCGGAATGCCCACCGGCGCAGCCTCGGGCAGGTGGTACTCCCCCGGGTAGGTCTGGACGAAGTCCGCCAGCGGCGGGACGCTCAGCAGCCACCGCATCGCGAGCACCGCCATCGCCGCGGCGACCAGCAGTCCGCCGCCGCCGACGACCGCGGCACCCAGCCACTGCAGCTTCGTGAACGGTCCGATGCGCGCCGGCTCCGGCCGCGGCGCGGGACGCGTGAACGCCGCCTCGCCCGGCCACACCGTCCGGGTGAACGGCAGCGGCACCGACACGTCGCGCTGTGGGCGGGATGCCGCCGGCACGGTGGTCGCCTCGACGGGGACGACGCTCGCCGCGGCCGCCGCTTCGGGCCGACCGGCCGGGACGGGGGTGAAGTCCGCGGGAGGCCACGGCTCGCCGCCCGGGACGCGCGGCAGACCCCGACGGATGCCGGGGGTGCGGGTGGGTGCGGGCGCTTCGTCTCGTCGCCGCGCGGTCCCTGAGCCTGACGAAGGGCGCTCAGCGGCCGGGGCGGGGGTGGCGACCGGGTGGGCGGGCGCGGCGGGGGTAGGGGCGGGCGCTTCGTCTCGTCGCCGCGCGGTCCCTGAGCCTGACGAAGGGCGCTCAGCGGCCGGGGCGGGGGTGGCGACCGGGTGGGCGGGCGCGGCGGGGGTAGGGGCGGGCGCTTCGTCTCGTCGCTGCGCTCCTCGCTCAGCGACCGGGTGCGGGGCGGGGGGCCAGGGGTCGCCGCCGGGCACGCGCGGCAGACCCCGCCGGACCGTGCTCGAGAAGGTCGCCATCGTGCCGGGGCCTACTTCTTCTTCGCCTCGAGCGCGGCGATCAGCTGCGGCACCACCTGGAACAGGTCCCCGACGACGCCGAAGTCGGCGATCTCGAAGATCGGTGCGTCGCCGTCCTTGTTGATCGCGACGATCGTCTTCGCCGTCTGCATGCCCGCCTTGTGCTGGATCGCACCCGAGATCCCCAGCGCGACGTACAGCTGCGGCGACACCGAGACGCCCGTCTGCCCGACCTGGTAGCTCTGCGGCACGTAGCCGGCGTCGACGGCCGCGCGGGAAGCACCGACCGCGGCGCCGAGCGCATCGGCGAGCTGGTCGACGAGCGCGAACTTCTCGGCCGAGCCAAGGCCGCGACCGCCGGCGACCACGCGGGCGGCGCCGCGCAGCTCGGGACGACTCGACGACACGACAGCGGCGTCCACGGCGCCGGCGGTGGCCGCCTTGCGACCGGATGCCGTGACCTCCAGCGCCTGCACGACCGGCGAGGCGACCGCCTCGGCGCGCGCGTCGATCGATCCCTGGCGCACGGTGATCACGGGGGCCCCGAACGTCACGGCGGCGTCCACGTTGTACGCGCCGCCGTAGACCGAATGACGGGCACCGACTCCCTCGTCGTCGCGGAACACCCCGACGGCGTCGACGCACAGGCCCGAGCGCGAGCGCGCGGCGTAGCGCGCCGCAGCCTCACGGCCTTCGATCGAGTGCGAGGCGAGGACGGCATCGGGCTGCACCCGCGCGGCGGCCGCGGCGAGGGCGTCGGCCGACGGCACCCCCACGCCGTCGCCGGGGGCGGCGACCAGCACGGTGCCGGCGCCGAGGGCCGCGGCATCCGTCGCCAGCTTCTCGTCGCCGACGATGAGGGCGACGGGAGTGCCGACCGAGGCGGCGGCGCCCAGCAGACCGGCCGCCGAAGCGGCGAGGCCGCCGGCGGGGGTCACGTCGAGCAGGACCAGGATCGCGTCGTCCGCGAACGTCATGTCAGCCACCTCACACCAGCCGGTTCTGGATCAGGAAGTCGGCGAGCTGCTCGCCGGCATCGCCCGAGTCGACGATCTTGACCCCCGCCTCACGCGGCGGCTTCTCGGCCACCGCGAGCATGATCGAACGGGCGGCGGCCGGATCGTCCGCGTCGACGCCCAGGTCGGCGAGCGTCAGGGTCTCGTACGGCTTCTTCTTCGCGGCCATGATGCCCTTGAAATTGGGGAAGCGCGCGTCGGGCAGCGCCTCGGTGATCGAGATCACCGCGGGCAGCGTCGCCTCGACGGCGACCGTGCCGCCGTCGGTGGCCCGCACGCCCGACACCGCGCCCTCGCCGATCTCGACCGACGTGAGCATCGTCGCCGCGGGCACGTCCAGCAGCTCGGCCACCATGGCGGGGATGACCCCGCCGGAGCCGTCGGTGGAGAGGTTCCCGGCGATCGCGAGGTCGAAGCCCACGCGGGTGAGGGCGGCGGCGAGCACCTCGGCGGTGAGCCCCAGGTCCGCGCCGCGCAGGCCGTCGTCCACGACGTGCACGGCCGAGGCGGCCCCCATCGCGAGCGACTTGCGGATGCTGGCGGTCGCCGCCTCGGGACCCATCGACAGCACGACGACCTCGGTGCCCTCGTGCGCGTCCGCGTACGACAGCGCGACCTCGAGCGACCGCTCGCCGATCTCGTCGATCACCCGCTCACCGGCGTCGCGCTCGGCGAGGCCCGTCTCGAGGTTCAGCTTCCGCTCGCCCCAGGTGTCCGGGACCTCCTTGACCAGGACGACGATCTTCATGTCCGCATCCGCTCCTTCAAACGCATCGAGTCTAGGGGCACGCGCTAGCGTGGTTTCGCGAGAGGGGAGGCGCCACGTGCCCAGGAACACGCCTCTGCCGGTGGATCCGATCGCCGAGGCCAAGCGCCAGTGGTCGGCCCACGGATGGGACGATGCCGCCGGCGGCATGACTCTGGTGACCTCGGTCATGCGCGCGCACCAGCTGCTGCTGGCGCGCATCGACGCGACGCTCAAGCCCTTCGGGCTGTCCTTCGCGCGTTACGAGATGTTGCGGCTGCTCGCCTTCACGCGCGCCGGACGGATGCCGATGGCCAGCGCCATCGCCCGCCTGCAGGTGCATCCGACCAGCGTCACCAACACCGTCGACCGCCTGGTGAAGGCCGGCCTGGTCGCGCGCGAGCCCCACCCCGAGGACGGCCGGGCCGCGATGCTGGTGCTGACGGCATCCGGTCGTGATCTGGTCGAGCGGGCGACCGCCGCGCTCAACACGAACGTGTTCGAGAGCCCGGGGCTGTCGCCCGAGGACACGTCGGACCTCGTGCGCATCATCGCGCGGCTGCGCAAGGGCGCGGGCGACTTCACCGATCCGCGGCCGGCTCCCGACCCGCTCTGACCGGCTCACCGGTTCTCGAAGGCGGGCGGGCGCTTCTCGCGGAACGCCGCCATGCCCTCTTTCTGATCGGCCGTGTCGAACAGCGACGCGAACACGTGCTTCTCGAGGCGCAGCCCCTCGGCCAGCGGCGTCTCCATCGCGGCGTCGAGCGCCGCCTTGGCCGCGTAGAGCGCGGGCAGGGACTTCGCCGCGATCGCCTCGGCGGTCTTCGCCGCCTCGGCGAGCAGGTCCGCGGCGGGCACGACGCGCGAGACGAGGCCGGCGCGCTCGGCCTCGTCGGCGCCCATGAGGCGGCCGGTCAGGATGAGCTCGGCGGCCTTGTAGTAGCCGACGGCGCGCAGCAGTCGCTGGGATCCGCCCATCCCGGGAATGACGCCCAGGGTGATCTCGGGCTGGCCGAACTTCGCGGTGTCGGCGGCGAGGATGATGTCGCACATCATCGCCAGCTCGCACCCGCCGCCGAGGGCGTAGCCGGACACCGCGGCGATCACCGGGGTGCGCAGCTCGGCGAACCGGCCCCACGCGCCGAAGTGGTCGCCCATCAGCATGTCCAGACCCGACTTCGACTCCATCTCTTTGATGTCGGCGCCGGCGGCGAAGGCTTTCTCGGACCCCGTGACCACGATCGCCCCGATCGCCTCGTCGGCGTCGAACGCGGATGCCGCGGCCACCACCTCGTGCGCGAGCCGGGTGTTCAGGGCGTTGAGTGCCTCGGGGCGGTTCAGGGTGATCCAGCCGACCCGGCCGCGGGTCTCGACGAGGATGGTGGCGTACTCGGTCATGTTCTCCCTCACGGTGCGGAGCGGATCGTGGTGATGATCCCCGAGAAATCCTGCCCGGCCCCGGGCCCGGATGCGAACGCGTGGTACAGCTCGCGGGCGAGCATGCCCATCCGGGCGTCGGTTCCGGTGGCGGCGATGGCGTGCTCGGCGAGCCCGAGGTCCTTATCCATGAGCGCACCCGCGAACCCGGGCGCGTAGTCGCGGTTGGCGGGGCTGGTGGGCACCGGGCCGGGGACCGGGCAGTTGGTGGTGAGCGCCCAGCACTGGCCCGAGGCGTTCGAGGCGACGTCGAACAGGGCCTGATGACTGAGTCCGAGCCGCTCGCCGAGGACGAACGCCTCGGCGACGGCGATCTGCGACACGGCGAGGATCATGTTGTTACAGACCTTCGCGGCCTGCCCCAGTCCCGCCTCGCCGCAGTGCACGATGCGCTTGCCCATCGCCTGCAGCACCGGCTCGGCCGCGGCGAAGTCCTCGGGCGTGCCACCGACCATGAACGCCAGCGTGGCGTTCTCGGCCCCGACGACCCCACCCGAGACCGGCGCGTCCAGACAGCGATGACCCGCCTGCTCCGCGAGGCGGTGAGCCTCGCGGGCCTGGTCGACGGCGATCGTCGAGCACTCCAGGAAGAGCGTGCCCGCGGGCGCGGCCTCGAGGAGCCCCCGCTCGCCGGCGCCGGTGTACGCGTCGAGCACCTGCTGACCGGTCTGGAACATCGTCACGACGACCTCGGCGTCGGCGACGGCGGTCAGCGCGGAGTCTGCGACCGTGATGCCGCGGCCGCGGGCCGCCTCGCGCGCCGGTTCGAAGACGTCGTAGCCGGCGACGGCGTGCCCGGCGGCGGCGAGGTTGGCCGCCATGGGAAGCCCCATGTGCCCGAGTCCGAGGAATGCGATCCGCATGTCAGCCTCCCAGCAGCTCGCGGCCGATGATGACCCGCATGATCTCGTTCGTCCCCTCGAGGATCTGATGGACGCGCAGGTCCCGCACGACCTTCTCGATGCCGTAGTCCTGCAGGTAGCCGTAGCCGCCATGCAGCTGCAGGGCCTCGTTGGCGACGCGGAACCCGGCGTCGGTGGCGAACCGCTTCGCCATCGCGCAGCGGAGCACCGCGTCGGGGGCCTTCTCGTCGAGGGCGGCCGCCGCATCCCGGACCAGCGCCCGCGCCGCGCGCAGCTCGGTGGCCATGTCGGCCAGGGTGAAGACCACGGACTGCTTCTCGGCGAGCGGCTCGCCGAACGTGAAGCGCTCGCGCACGTAGCGCGTGGCCTGATCGAGAGCCCACTGCGCGCCGCCGAGCGAGCATGCGGCGATGTTGACGCGTCCGCCGTTGAGGGCCGACATCGCGATCTTGAAGCCCTGCCCCTCGCCGCCGAGCATGCCGGCGGCGGGAACGCGCACCTCGTCGAGGATCACCTGCCGCGTGGGCTGGGCGTTCCACCCCATCTTTCGCTCGAGCGACCCGAACGACAGTCCGGGGGTGCCCGCGGGCACGAGGAAGGCGCTGATGCCGCGCGCACCCGGCTCGCCGGTCCGGGCCATCACGATGTAGACCGAGGACGAACCGGCGCCCGAGATGAACTGCTTCACGCCGGTGAGCACGAACTCGTCGCCGTCGCGGATCGCCGTGGTGGTGATCGCCGCGGCGTCGGACCCGGCGCCCGGCTCGGTCAGGCAGTAGCTGCCGAGCTCCTGCATGGTCACCAGTCGCGGCAGCCACTCCTGACGCTGCAGGTCGGAGCCGTAGGTGTCGATCATCCACGCCACCATGTTGTGGATCGTGATGTAGGCGGCGATCGTCGGGTCCCCCTCGGCGAGGACCTCGAAGATGGCGGCGGCATCCGAGCGCGACAGGGCGGTCCCGCCCACGTCCTCACGGACGTACACCCCGCCGAGGCCCAGCTCGCCCGCGCGGGCGAGGGTGTCCACGGGGAAGATCTTGCCGGCATCCCACTCGAGTGCATGCGGCGCGAGCTCGGTCTGGGCGAAGTCCCGGACGGCCTCGAGGATGGCGGCGCGCTCCTCGTCGCCGATGGACGCGGGCGGCGGGGTGGTGATCGTCGTCGACACCGGTGCTCCTTTCACTGCCGGGCGCGCCTTCGTGGGGCGGCCGGCCGGGCGGCGGTGCCGGCTCTGGCACCGCCGCCATTTTACCTGGACGTCCTACTATTCCGCATGGCGTCCGATGAAAATCGGTGTGCGATGACGGAAGACCCCCTCACCCGGCACACGGGGTGAGGGGGTCTTCGTCATGCCCCGGCGGTCGATGCGCCGGAGATGTCGGTCAGCGCACGCGCGCGGGGAGCTTGGCCTGCACGTCCACGAGCACCGCGGCGGTCCGCGCCGGGATCGTGATGGTGCCGGTCGCGGTGTCCCACGACGTCTGCTTCACGATGGTGTCCGAGCCGCGCGCCTGCGCCGGCGTCAGCGCGAACGAGCGTCCGGCCAGCTCCGACAGGACCACGGTGACCGGCTCAGGCGAGGCGTTGAAGGCCACGAGAGCCGCCTTGCGCGTGGGGTCCACGTCGGCGCCCTTGGTGTCGTCGATCAGCATGGTCACGACGCCGGGCACGGCATCCGGACCGCTGCCGGGGAACGACACCTTCTGCTGGATCAGGTCAGCCGAGCCCAGGCGCAGGAGCGAGACCTCGTTGCGGGTGCGCAGCAGATCCAGCGCGGCGGCCTCGGCCGAGGCGATGTCGTCGGCGCCCGGCTTGAGGTCCGGGTTCGCCAGCAGCGGCGCCATGACGGGCCACTTGGCCTCGTTGTCGGCCGCGCGCGGCAGGCCCGAGCCGAACGTCGACTCCTGCCCGGTCCAGTCGATGCGGTTGAACCAGTCGCCGGAGTTGTAGCTGTTGCGGTCGAGGGACTTCGAACGCAGCAGCTCGGTGCCGGCGTGCCAGAACGACGGGGTCTGCGAGAACGTCGTGGTGGCCAGCATGAGCGTGTTCATGCGCACGCGATCGGCCATCGAGGTGTCCACGGGCAGCTTCATCACGCCGAGGTCGTACAGCGTCTCGTTGTCGTGCGCGTCGACGTAGGTGATGATCTCGTCCGGCTGGTCGGCGTAGCCGGCGGGCGAGCCGTTGTAGTCGAACTCGTCACCGGCCTTCGTCGAGCCGTCGGCCGCAGTCATCTCGAAGTCCCGCAGGTTGCCGGCCAGGCCCAGCTTGACCAGGTCGGTCTTGCGCGCCAGGTCGGCGAACGGGTCGCCGGGGGCGGAGCCGTCACGGCCGTTCGGGTCGGTCGCCAGGCCCGTGCCGAAGCCCTGGTAGAACGTCGACGACGAGTCCACCGGGCTGCCGCCGTGGACGGCATCCCGAAGACGATCGCTGAAGGTGCCGATGCCGGTGCCGCCGAGCTGACCCTGCGTGGCCTGCTCGAAGAGGGCGTTGTTCGCGACCTCGCCGAAGTTCCAGCCCTCGCCGTAGAGGTAGATGGCGGAACCGTCGACGCCGTCCTTCTTCATCGTCAGCGCGTCCAGTGCCTCGCGGATCGCGAGCATGTTCGCCTTGGAGTGGTGACCCATCAGGTCGAAGCGGAAGCCGTCGACCTTGTAGTCCCGCGCCCACGTGACCACGGAGTCGACCATGAGCTTCTGGGCGACCTCGTGCTCGGTGGCGACGTTCTGGCAGCAGGTCGAGGTCTCGACCGCGCCGGCGGCGTTCAGGCGGTGGTAGTAGCCGGGCACGACCTGGTCGAGCACGCTCTTGTCCCCCTGCCCCGACTGCGCGGTGTGGTTGTACACCTCGTCCAGGACGACCTGAAGGCCCATGCCGTGCAGCGCGCCGACCATCTCGCGGAACTCCGCGACGCGGGCCCCGCCGTTCGCGTCCACCGCGTACGAGCCCTCGGGCACCGTGTAGTGGTAAGGGTCGTAGCCCCAGTTGAAGCCGTCCGCGTCGGCGACGGCCTCGATGCACGCCTGCTGCTCAGTGGAGTCCGGCGCGAAGGAGGACAGATCGCAGTCGGGCTCGGCCTGCGCGGCGCGGTCCTCCTCGATCGTGGCGATGTCGAACGACGGGAGCAGGTGCACGGTGTTGATGCCCGCTCCGGCGAGCTGGCGCAGCTGCGCCGTGCCCGCGCTGTCCCGCGTGAAGGCGCGGTAGGTGCCGCGCTCCTCGGCCGGGACCGACTCGTCGGTGATCGAGAAGTCGCGGATGTGCAGCTCGTAGATCGCCCGGTCGACGTCACGCGCGATCTTCGGCGCGGGGGTCTTGTCCCACGCCTTCGGCCGCAGCTTCTTGTCGTCGAGGTCGACGGCGACCGAACGCTCGGAGTTGAGCGTCAGCGCGACCGAGTAGGGGTCGGTGACCTGGTTGGTCTCGACGGCGCCCGTGGCGGGGGCGTACACGACGACCTCCCACAGGTACTCCGCGCCCTTGAGCTGCGGCTTGCCCTTGACCGTCCACACTCCGGATGCTGCGTCCCACGTCGCCTCGTGACGCTGCGGCTCGCCGTCGGCACCGGGCGGCCAGGTCAGCAGTGTCGCCTGCTGCGCCGTCGGCGCCCACAGGCGGAAGGTCGGCTTCGCACCCTGGAAGGTCACCCCCAGCTCGACGTCGGCGACGGCATCCGCGTACAGGTCGTCGAGGACGCCCGGGATCTGCACCCCGGTCGCACCGGTGAGCGCGCCGGAATCGTCGCGCTGGGCGACCATCAGCTGGCCCTTCACGAGCGCCGCGACCTCGTCGCGGGTCTGCCCGTCCAGGCTCAGGGCGACGTATTCGGCGAGCGCGGGGAAGCGCGCCGCCTGCGCGTCGGTGAGGCCTCCCTCGATGCGCTCGAGGGTGATCGGCTCGGCACCGACGACGTCGCCGTCGGCGATCTCGAGGCCCGCGTCGGCCGAGGCGTACAGCTGCCACGCGGACGCGTCCGCGTCGCCGCCGAGGTTCGCCGGCCAGGCCAGGGTCTCGGCGTCGATGAAGTGCGCGCGCTCCTCGCCGATGCCCGCGAGCGGCGGGTTCTCGACCTCGATCGTGAGCACGTGCGTCTCGATGTCGTAGCGGAAGACGATCAGCTCGCCGTCGGCGACGGTGAACGACAGGTTCGCGCCGCCGGGCGCTCCGCCCTCGCCGTAGTTCTCGCTCCAGCTGCGGTTGTGGGCGACCTTCACCTCGTACGAACCCGCGGGGATCGCGTCGGTAGAGAAGGTGTACACGCCGTCGCGGTCGCCGTCTGCCATGAGGCTCGCGAGGCACTCGGGCTGCCAGTCACCGGGGCACCCCAGTTCGCTCTGGAACGAGCCGGGCAGGGTCACGATGGGTCCGTCGGCGGTGGTCTGGACGACGTTCGACCGCGGGTCGAAGTAGAACGTCACCGGCCCGCCGTCGTGGGTGAGCGCGACGTTCGAGCCGTTCTGCTCGCCGTTCGCGCCGTAGTTGAGGTCCCACGATCCGTTGATCGCGACCTTGTACTCCCACGAGCCGGCGGGCAGGTCGAAGGTGCCCTCCCAGATCCCGTCGGCGCGGAGCGTCAGCTTCGCCGCCTCGCAGGCGGGGGCCCAGTCGCCGGCGCAGCCCATCTCGGAGTTGAAGCTGCCGGGGACCGTCACCATGTCGATCGACGATTCCGGCTCCTCTTCGACCGTCAGCGCGACGGCGTTCCCCACCGAGGCGTAGGTGGATGCCGCGGCGCGCTGCCCTGCGGCGTCCGTCGTCACCGCGCGGTACTCCACGAGGGTCCCCGCAGCGAGTCCGCGGATGTCGTGGAAGACGCGGGGCTCGGTGTCCTCGGCCGTACCGAGCGCGGTCCACTCGTCGGAGCCGACCACGCGCCACGCGAAGCTCGTCTCGGCCCAGGTCGCGTCGTCCACATCCGCCGACACGGCGACCTGACCGGAGAGCGCCGCACCGGCGGCGGGGGCCGCCACGGTCAGCGGGTTCGCGGCAGCGGGAGCCGTCACGGACCGGTCGGCACGGAACACCGTCGCCGACAGAGCGGGCACGGTGACGGATGCTGCGGCTGCGGCATCCGTGTCGAATGCGGCGGCATCACCGTAGACGGGAGCGAACGCGGCATCGGCCGTGAGGGTCGACAGCTCGACCGTCTTGGCCTCGGTGGCGTTGTTCAGCGCCACCAGATACTCGACCTTGTCGTCGCGGTCGACGCGAGAGAAGGCGTAGACGCCGGGGCCGTTGGTCGCGTGGCGCTCGATCTGGGCGCCGTCGACGAGGGCGGGGTGCTCGGCACGCAGCTGGGCGAGGCCGGCGATGTGCTGGTACACCGGCTCGTCGGTGCCGAAACGGTCGACGGCGCCGACGGTCTCGCCGGTGAGGAGCTTCTGGTCGGTGTACTCCGCGACCTGGCTGGCGAACAAGCTCTGACGGGCGCTCTTGTCGTTGCCCGGCTCGGCGCCGGCGAATCCCTGCTCGTCGCCGTAGTAGACCACCGGCTGGCCGCGGCCGAGGAACATCAGGTCGTGCGCGAGCAGGTCGCGCTCGAGGGGCTGCGACTGGTTCTGCAGGAAGTACCCGACCCGTCCCATGTCGTGGTTGCCGAGGAAGGTCGGCAGCGCCGTCGCCGACGAGTCCGGCGTCGTGTAGCGGTCGTCACCGGCGTACAGGTTCTGCAGGCCCTTTGCGCTGTTGCCGGCGGCGTAGGCGACCGCCGCGGACTGGAAAGTGAAGTCGAGCACCGAGTTCATGTCGGTGTCGCGGACGTAGGGGGCGAGCTTGACCGGGTCGGCATCGTAGACCTCGCCGAACATGAAGAACTCGGGCTTGCCGGCGGCGTGGGCGTAGTCGAGCACCTGCGCCGACCACTCCTCCCAGAACTCGAAGTTCACGTGCTTGGCGGTGTCGATGCGGAAGCCGTCGATACCCAGGTCGATCCAGGTCTGGTACACGTCCACGAAGCCGTTGACCACCGTCGGGTGCTCGGTCATCAGGTCGTCGAGGCCGACGAAGTCACCGTAGGTGACCGATTCGCCCTCCCACGTCGAGTCGCCGCGGTTGTGGTACAACGTCGGGTCGTTGAGCCACGCGGGCACCTTCACGTCGGCGTCGGCCTCGGAGACCACGGGCGTGTAGGGGAAGCTCGTCGCGGCATCCATCTCGGGGAAGCTGCCGGTGCCGGCGAAGTCGGCCGGGTCGAAGGCGTCGCCCGCCGCGTCGCGGTAGGGGCTCGTCGCCTTGTCGATGTAGGAGTACTGACCCTCCTGGTAGTCGATGACGTCGGCGGTGTGGTTGGTGATGATGTCGAAGTAGACCTTCATGCCGCGCTCGTGCGCGTCGGCGATCAGGGCCTCGAGCTCGGCGTTGGTGCCGAGGTGCGGGTCGATCTGCGTGAAGTCCGTCACCCAGTACCCGTGGTAGCCGGCGCTGGCGTTGTCGCCCTCGCCCTGCACCGGACGGTTCTTGAAGCTGGGGGTCAGCCAGATCGCCGAGGTGCCCAGGCCCTGGATGTAGTCGAGGTTGGCGTGCAGACCCGCGATGTCGCCGCCGTTGAAGAAGCCCTTGTCCGTCGGGTCGAAGCCGTGGTCCAGGCGGTCGCCGGCGATGCCGGCGGTGTCGTTGCCGGTGTCGCCGTTGGCGAAGCGGTCGGTCATGACGAAGTAGAACTGCTCGTCGCTGCCCGGCTGGCGGGCGGGGGCCGCCACCAGCGCGTCGTCGTCCTCGGTGTACTCGCCGCGCGTGGACTGCACCTCGACGCCCACGCGGTGCGCCACGTCGTCGAAGAGGAAGCGCAGCGTCGCAGGGCCCGCGATCGACAGCGGGATGTTGTCGCCGCCGCCGTTCAGGCCGTACGACTCGTCCCACGTGCCGTTGACGGCGACCTTGTACTCGTAGGTCCCGGCCGGCACCTCGAACTCGGCGGCGTACAGCCCGTCGGTTCCGGTGGCCACGAGCGCGCTCGCGCCGCAGTCGAGCTGCCAGTCACCCGGGCACCCGATCTCTTGCTGCAGGTCGCCGACCAGCGTGAACGTGCGGTCGGCGGCCATCGCGGGAGCCGCGGCGACCGCGCCCCCGGTGATGATGAGGGCCGCTGCGGCGAGTGCAGCAGAGACCCGGCGGACACGGGAGTGAGTCGTCTTCGACACGAATGGTGCTCCTGATGGCGCGGCGGCACGACAACGTGCCGAGGATGCGGTGTGCCGCCGACTTTACGTCGCCCGCCGCGATAGTGCAAGCGCTTACAGCATGAGAAGGGTCTCATGCGCGGGTTTTCCCGCGGATGCCGTGGGCCGCAGCATCCGCGATCGCAAGCGCTTGCACGGCGCGCCGCTCACTCCCACCCGGTCGTCGAGCGAGCGTAGCGAGACGAAACGCCCCGCGCCTCGGCATCCTCCCTTCGCCGACACCGAGCGGAGTGGATGTCACCCAAAGGAGTACGAAATCGCGATTTCGGTCCTCCGCTCGCCGACATCCCCTCCCATCGCCGTCGGCGAACGGAGGACCCGGCCCGCAGGTAGGCCCCTACAGGCGCTCGATGATCGTGGCGTTGGCCATGCCGCCGCCTTCGCACATGGTCTGCAGCCCGTAGCGGCCGCCGGTGGCCTCGAGGTGCGCGACGAGGGTGCCGAGCAGGCGGGTTCCGGAGGCTCCGACGGCGTGGCCGAGCGCGATGGCACCGCCCCACGGGTTGAGCTTCGCGGGGTCGGCGCCGAGGTCGCGCTGCCACGCCAGCGGCACGGACGCGAAGGCCTCGTTGACCTCGTACGCGTCGAGGTCGCCCACGCGCAGACCGCTGCGCTCCAGGATGCGGCGGGTGGCGGGAATGGGGCCGGTCAGCATCATGAGCGGGTCGTCGCCGACCACCGCGAACGAGTGGAAACGCGCCCGCGGCGTCAGGCCGAGCTCGAGCGCGCGCTCCTCGGACATGATGAGCGCGGCGGACGCAGCATCCGTCAGTGGAGAAGAGTTGCCCGCCGTGATGTGCCAGCCGATCTCAGGGAAGCGCGCGGCGAGTTCGTCGGTGCGGAAGGCCGGCGGCAGGGCGGCGAGGCGATCGGCCGTGGTCCCCTCGCGGATGGTCTCGTCGACGGCGACCGCCTCGTCGCCGCCGGCGAGGACGGGCACCACCTGCGAGTCGAACGCGCCGCGGGACCACGCTTCGGCCGCCCGCCGGTGCGATTCCGCCGCGTACTCGTCGAGCTCGGCGCGGCCGATCCCCCACCTCGCGGCGATGAGCTCGGCCGAGACGCCCTGGTTCACGAGTCCGTGCGGATAACGGCGACGGATGCCGTCGGCCGGGGTGCCGCCCTGACGCGACGATCCGAGCGGTACGCGGCTCATCGACTCGACGCCGCCGGCGATCACGATGTCGTACGCGCCGGCCATGACACCCTGCGCGGCGAAGTGGGCGGCCTGCTGACTGGATCCGCATTGGCGGTCGATCGTGGTCGCGGGGACGGTCTCGTCGAACCCGGCGGCGAGGACCGCCTGACGCGCGATGTTCATCGCCTGGTCGCCGATCTGGCTGACGCACCCGAGCAGGACGTCGTCGATCTGGACCGAGTCCAGGCCGTTGCGCTCGAGGACGGCCATGAGCACGCCGGCGGCGAGGTCGACGGGATGAGCGGCGCTCAGCGCTCCCGCCGGCTTGCCTCGTCCGGACGGGGTGCGGACGACGTCGACGATGACGGCAGTTCTCATGAGCCGATCCTTGCACCGGCGAGCGTCCACCCCCCTACGAACCGGCGCTCGAGCCTCAGCCCGCGGCTTCTTCGGGCCGCTCGGCCACGTCGATCGCGGCAGTGTCGGGCACGTAGCCGTCGATGTGGCGCTCGTCGGGGCCGTTGTAGGCCGACAGCGGGCGGATCAGCGCGTTCGAGGACAGCTGCTCCATGATGTGCGCCGTCCACCCCGTCACCCGGGCGGCGACGAACAGCGGCGTGAAGGTGGCCGTGTCGAACCCGATCAGGTTGTACGCCGGGCCCGACGGATAGTCCAGGTTCGGATAGATGCCCTTCCGCGCGACGAACCCGGACTCGAGCGCGTCGTACAGCGCCGCGACGTCAGGGCGGTCGTAGTGGGCGACGAGCGTGTCGAGCGCCGCCTTCATCGTGGGCACCCGCGAGTCGCCGCGCTTGTAGACGCGGTGGCCGAAGCCCATGATCTTGCGCTTCTCGGCGAGCGCGCGGTCGAGCCAGCCCTCGACGTTCTCGGCCGACCCGATCTCGTCGAAGATGTGCAGAACCGCTTCGTTCGCGCCGCCGTGCAGCGGGCCCTTCAGCGCTCCGATCGCGCCGACGACCGCCGAATACAGGTCGCTGAGCGTGGACGCGATCACTCGCGCGGTGAAGGTCGAGGCGTTGAACGAATGCTCGGCGTACAGGATCATCGACCGGTTGAACGCGTCGACGACGACGTCGTGCGCCTCCTCCCCGAAGGTCATCCACAGGAAGTTCGCCGCGTAGTCCAGATCGTCCCGCGGCTCGACGAGCGCTTCGCCGCGCCGGCGTCGCTGCCCGTAGGCGACGATCGCGGGAAGGACGGCGAACAGGCGGATGCTGCGCTCGAGGTTCTGCTCGACCGATCCGCTGGCATCCATCACCGATCCCGAACCGGCCAGATCACGTGATCCGAGCAGGCTGACGGCGGTGCGCACCTCGTCCATGGGGTGGGCGTCGAGGGGGACGAGATCGATGGCGGCGCGGACGTCGTCCGGCAGTGCACGATGGGCGCGCTC
This sequence comes from Microbacterium aureliae, assembly GCF_054780155.1. NCBI lineage: Bacteria > Bacillati > Actinomycetota > Actinomycetes > Micrococcales > Microbacteriaceae > Microbacterium > Microbacterium aureliae. The sequence goes on along the minus strand of NZ_BAAGWW010000002.1, from coordinate 538,622 downwards.
GGTCGCGCGGAACGACGCCAGCTCATCCGGCGTCGGCAGCTCGCCGTGCCACAGCAGCCACGCCACCGCCTCGAACGACTGGGTCGCCGCGAGCTCCTGCACCGGGTAGCCGCGGTACAGCAGCGAGTTCGTCTCGGGATTCACCTTCGACACGGCGGTGTAGTCGACCGTGACCCCGGCGAGGCCCTTCTTGATGTCGATGTCGGTCATGTCACTCCTTGGTGATCGAGAAGGTGAAGACGTTCTGGTCGAAGTGGGCGTACTCCTCGTAGTCCACCAGGTCGTACAGGTCGGCGCGGTGCTGCATCTCGCCGAGCCGCGAGGTGAGATGCCCCTCCGACTCGAGCGTGTCGAGAGTCCGGGATGCCGCACCCATCGCCATCCGCAGGAGCGACACCGGCCAGATCACGATGTTGACGCCGACGTCGCGCAGCTGCTCCACGCTGAAGAGCTCGGACTTCCCGAACTCGGTCATGTTGGCCAAGATCGGGACGTCGACGGCGGCCCGCACGGCGGCGAACTCGTCGAGCGTGCGCATCGCCTCGGGGAATACGGCGTCGGCACCGGCGTCCACGAGCGCTCTCGCCCGGTCGATCGCGGCATCCAGCCCGTCGACGGCCCGGATGTCGGTGCGCGCCATGATCAGGAAGTTCTCGTCCCGGCGCGCATCGACGGCCGCGCGGATGCGCTTGACCGCCGTGTCGGCATCCACGACGGACTTGCCGTCCAGGTGCCCGCAGCGCTTGGGGTTCACCTGATCCTCGATGTGCATGCCCGCCAGGCCCGCATCCTCGAGGGTCTGGACGGTGCGGGCGACGTTCATCGGCTCGCCGAAGCCGGTGTCGGCGTCGATGAGAGCGGGCAGATCCGTCATGCGGGCGATCTGCTGGCCGCGCGCGGCGACCTCGGTCAGCGTCGTCAGCCCGATGTCGGGCAGACCCAGGTCGGCCGAGAGGACGGCGCCCGAGATGTAGACGCCCTCGAATCCGCGGCGGTCGATCAGGCGGGCGGATAGCGGGTTGAAGGCGCCCGGGAACCGCAGGAGCTCTCCGGAGGCGAGGCGCTCGCGCAGGATGCGGCGCTTCTCGTGGGCGGGGACGGTGGAGTAGAGCATCAGCGGGCCGCCTGGGGTCGGGCGCGCTTCGTCTCGCTGCGCTCGCTCAGCGACCGGAGGGACGCCGCACCGCCCAGCGACCGCAAGGACGCCGCACCGCCCAGCGACCGGAGGGACGCCGCACCGCCCAGCGGCCGGAGGGACGCCGGAGCGGGGCGCATCAGAAGAGGCCCTTCGGGGCGGGCGCCGTCGCGAGGACGCCCGGGGCGGCGACGATCGTCAGCTGCAGCACCTCTTCGGCGGTGAGCTCCGGCAGGCGCTGGGCGAGGTCCAGGAACCGCTCGATCTCGTCCGCGGCGAGCACCGGCTCGGCGAGGATCCGGAACTTGCGGATGTAATCCTCGCGGGCGAACGGCCGCGCACCCAGGGGATGGGCGTCGGCCACCGCGATCTCGTCCTCGACGGTCGAGCCGTCGGTGAGGGTGATGACCACACGCCCGCCGAAGGCCTTCTCGTTCGGGTCCTCGGAGTGGTAGCGGCGGGTCCACTCGGCGTCTTCGGCCGTCGTGATCTTGTGCCACAGTGCCACGGTGTCCTCACGGCCGGCGCGCTCGGGCGCGTACGAGTCGACGTGGTGCCAGCCGCCGTCCTGCAGCGCGACGGCGAAGATGTAGGGGATCGAGTGGTCCAGCGTCTCGCGCGACGCGGTCGGGTCGTACTTCTGCGGGTCGTTCGCGCCCGAGCCGATCACGTAGTGGGTGTGGTGCGAGGTGTGCAGCACGATCGACTCGACGTTCGCGGGATCGGCGAGCTCGGGGCGCGCGTTGTGCAGCTTGCGTGCGAGGTCGATCCACGCCTGCGCCTGGTACTCGGCCGAGTGCTCCTTCGTGTAGGAGTCCAGGATGCCGCGCTTGGGCTCGCCCGGGGCGGGGAGGGGCACGTCGTACGAGGCGTCCGGGCCGTCCAGCATCCAGGCCACGACGCCGTCCTCACCCTCGTAGATGGGCGACGGCGAGGTCTCGCCGCGCATCGCGCGGTCCACGGCCTCGATCGCCATCTTCCCGGCGAAGGCCGGCGCGTGCGCCTTCCAGGTCGAGATCTCGCCCTTGCGCGACTGGCGGGTGGCGGTGGTGGTGTGCAGCGCCTGCCCGACCGCCTGGTAGATCGTCTCGACGGGAAGGCCCAGCAGCGTGCCGATGCCGGCCGCGGCCGACGGGCCCAGGTGGGCGACGTGGTCGATCTTGTGCTTGTGCAGGCAGATGGCGCGCACGAGGTCGATCTGGATCTCGTAGCCGGTCGCCAGGCCCCGCACGAGCGCCTGCCCGTCGGCGCCGACGTGCTGGGCGACCGCCAGGATCGGGGGGATGTTGTCGCCGGGGTGGGAGTAGTCGGCGGCGAGGAACGTGTCGTGGTAGTCGAGCTCGCGCACCGCGACGCCGTTCGCCCATGCGGCCCACTCCGGCGACGTGCGCCGCTCGAGGGCGCAGCCGAAGATGGTCGCGCCGGTGCCGCTGACCGACACCGCGTGGTCGAGGGCCTGCTGCCGCGCGGCGCTCACGGGGGCGCGGGTGAGCGAGGCCGCCGCGACGGCGGCGTTGTCGATGACGCGGTTGATGATCATCTCGACGACGTCGTCGTCGACGGCGACGGGATCCGCCGCCACCTCGGCGATGTGCCAGGCCAGCTGTCCCTCACGGGCGAGGTTCTCGTCGCTGCGGTGCACGCGCAGGTGATGCGTGATGGTCATGCTGCTCCTTGGGTTGCGGGTCGGGCGCCCCGCGCGGCGGAGCGCGCCGGGGTCGGTTCGTCGGATGCCGGCATCCGTGGTGTGCTCTCGAGAGAGGTGAGGATGCTCGTGAGGGCGTTGTGCAGGTGCACGTGGGTGGCGTGGGCGGCGAGGTCGCCGTCGCCGGCGGCGATGGCCCGCGCCACCAGCGCGTGCTCCGCCGAAGATGCCGCCAGGCGCGCCGGGTTGTCGCGGGCGAGGCGCCGGACGCGGACGAGGTGGGTGCGCACGGTCCGCAGCGCGGCGGTCAGGTAGTCGTTGCCGACGGCCCGGTCGACGGCGGCGTCGAAGTCGGCGATGAGGGCGTAGTACGCGTCGCGCCCGTCCTCTCCGTCCAGCAGCGCGTCGGCGAAGCGCTCGGCGAGGCCGGCGAACAGCCGCCGGTCGGCGCGCGCGGCAGCCAGCCGCGCGGCGGTCTCTTCGAGGGCGCGGCGGACTTCGAACAGCTGCCGGATGTCGTCGGCATCGACCGGGCTCACGGCGGTGACGCGGGGCGACACCTGCACGACCAGCCCGTCGGCGGCGAGGCGGCTGAGGGCCTCGCGCAGCGGCGTGCGGCTGACACCGAGCCGCGCGGCCTGCTCGACCTCGCCGAGGACGGCGCCGGGGGCGAGTGCGCCGCGCTGGATCTCGTCGAGCAGCGTGGCGTACGCGCGATCGCTGGCTCGCATACGGGCACCTCCTCGACGAATCAGGTTCAGTGTATACACAAACCCCCACCGGTCCGCCATGGAGTGCCCCAGCACGCGCTTGGGTATACACTGCGTGCGGTCGGCGCCGTTCGTGCACCCATCTTCACAAGTTTGTGAAATCGGCGTAGCTTCACGGCCATGACCGACGTCATCCTCACCCGCGACCTGACCAAGCACTACGGTCCGGTCCACGCCCTGGACGGACTCGACCTGCGCGTGGCGGCCGGGCAGGTCCATGGATTCCTGGGGCCCAACGGCGCGGGCAAGTCCACCACGATCCGGATCCTGCTCGGGCTCGCCCGCAAGACGGACGGCTTCGTCGAGGTGTTCGGCTCGGACCCCTGGCAGAACGCCGCCGAGCTGCATCACAGCATCGCCTACGTGCCGGGCGACGTGAGCGTGTGGCCGAACCTGTCGGGCGGCGAGGCGATCGACTTCCTGTCGCGGCTGCGCGGGGCGGGTCGCCGCGATCGCGCCTACCGCGAACGCAAGGACCGCCTGATCGAGGCGTTCCAGTTCGACCCGCGCAAGAAGGGCCGGTCGTACTCGAAGGGCAACAGGCAGAAGGTCGCCCTGATCGCGGCGTTCGCGGTGCCCGCCGAGCTCTACATCCTCGATGAGCCGACGAGCGGCCTGGACCCGCTCATGGACGTCGTGTTCCGCAGCGAGGTCCGCCGGGTGACCGCGGCGGGCGCCACGGTGCTGCTGTCGAGCCACATCCTGTCCGAGGTCGAGCACCTGTGCGACCACGTCTCGATCATCCGCGCGGGACGCATCGTCGAGACCGGGACGCTGCGGGAGCTTCGCCACCTCACCCGCACCGAGGTTGCGATCGAATCACGTGATCCGGGCGCGGTGGCGGGGATGCCGGGGGTGCACGACGTCTCGGGCGACAACGGCCTGCTGCGGTTCACCGTCGACACCGACGCGCTCGCCGGAGTGCTGCCGGCGCTGGCGGCGCAGGGGGCGGCGGGACTGCGGATCGCACCCCCGTCGCTCGAGGACCTGTTCCTGCGCCACTACGGCGACGACCTGCGCGAGGGCGCCGCCGCGGAGCGCGCCGAGCCCGGAGCATCCGACGAGCAGTCGCGCCCGTCCTCGGCGGGCGCAGACGCCGGGCCGTCGTCGCGTCGTCTGCGCCGGGACCGCCGGAAGGGGGCGTGAGCATGTTCGCCGCGCTGCTCCTGCAGCGCATGCGGCGAGATGCGGTGCAGCTGGCCGTCTGGATCGCCGCCGCGGCGCTGCTGTCGGCGGGATCCGCCGCCGGCGTCGCCGACACCTTCGGCACCGACCAGGAGCGGCACGCGCTGCTCGCGCTCGCTCTCGCCAACCCTGTCATCCTCGTCTTCCGCGGTCTGCCGTCGGGTGCCGAGGAGGGCGCGTTCCTGATCTTCCTGATCCTGCCGTTCCTGTGCCTGCTCATCGCACTCATGGCCGGGTTCCTCGTCGTGCGGCACACGCGCGCCGAGGAGGAGACCGAGCGCGCCGACCTCGTGGCCGCGACCCCCGCCGACCGGATGCTCCCGACGGTCGCCACCCTGGCCCACGGCATCCTCGCCTGCGTGCTCTTCTCGGCGGCGAGCGCCGCAGCGCTGGCCGGGACGGGACTGCCGGCGCAGGGCGCGCTGGCCACCGGCGTCGCCCTGCTCGCCTTCGGCGGGGTGTTCCTGGCGCTCTCGCTCGTGACCGCGCAGCTGGTGCGGTCCGCTCGCGCGGCGAACTCGCTCACCGTCGCGGTGCTGCTGACCGCGTTCCTCGTCGCCGGGATCGGCAACGCCATCGGCACCCCGAGCGACGACCTGACCCGCATGTACAGCTCTCCGCTGGCGTGGGCGTCGCCGTTCGCGTGGGCCGAGAACGTGCGGCCCTTCGGCGACGACCACCTGGCTTCGCTTCTCCCCGCCCTCATCGCGACGATCGTGCTGCTCGGAGCGGCGTGGGCCCTGCACGTGCGGCGCGACGTGGGTGCAGGCCTGTTCGACACGCACGCGGCGCGCGCCGACGCAGGTCCGCTGCTGTCGTCGCCGTGGGGGCTGGCGTGGCGGCTGAGCGCGGGGTCGCTCGTGGCATGGTCGGTCGGCGCGGCGGTCGTCGGCACCCTGTCCACCGCGCTCGGGTCGGTCATCGGCGAGATGGCCACCGACAATCCCACCGTCGCCGCGATCCTGCGCCGGCTGGCGGAACAGGGGTCGATGGACCAGGGGATCCTCGTGACGTTCTACGTCATGGTGGGGGTGCTCGCATCGTGCTTCGGTGTCCAGACCGTCCAGCGTGCCCGGCAGGAAGAGGTGCGCGGCACCGCCGAGGCGACGCTCGCGACCGCGATCAGCCGGTCCCGCTGGCTCGCCGCCTTCCTGGCCACGGCAGTCGCCGGCATCCTGATCATCGTCGCGGTGGCCGTCACGGCCTCGGCCGTCTCGCTCGCCGCCACCGACGGCGACCCGGACCGGCTGCGCGACGCGTTCGTGTCGGGCGCGGGACAGGTGGCCGCGGCATCCGTCTTCGCCGTGCTGACCGCCGTCGTCTTCACCCTGCTGCCGCGCGCGACCGTGGTGCTCGGGTGGGCGCTCGTGATCGCCGCGGCGGGCCTGGCGTTCTTCGGCACGATCTTCGGTCTGGACGAGTCGATCATCCAGTTCTCGCCGTTCGCCGCTGTCCCGACGCCCGACGGCGACGGCATCGACCCCGGCGGGGTGTGGGGGCTGATCGCCGTGGTCGCCGTGGGCGCGGCGGCCGCGCTCACCCTGATGCGGCGGCGCGAGATGGCGGCAAACGGATGAGCGCGGTCACCGGCCGCGCCCACGCCGGCACCGAGGCGGCCGAGCAGGCCGCCGCCCTCATGACGGCAGCGGGGATGGCCCGCATGCCCGCCCGCGTCATGATGGCCCTCGTCGGCTCGCCCGACGACGGCTACACCGCCGCGGAACTGGCCGAGCGGCTGGGGGTGTCGGCCGGGGCCGTCTCGGGCGCGGTGCGCTACCTGCAGTCGATGCACATCGCCCAGAGGCTGTCCCGGCCCGGCGAGCGACGGGACCGCTACGACCTGGCCGACGACGCGTTCGGCGGCGTCGTCACCGGCAACACGCCGCTGTACGCGCGGCTCGCCGACCTGATGGACCGCATCGCCGACGACAACGCCGAGGCGCCGGACTCCGTCGCCCGCGCGCGTGACACGGCCGACTTCCTGCGCTTCCTCGCTGCACGGATGCCGGACCTCGTGGCCGAATGGCGCGCGCAGCGCTGACCCGCGCCGACCCGTCTCACCCGGCGCCGAGGGCGGCGAGGTGCGCCGCGAGCGCGTCGAGCGCGGGCCGCTGCCCCGTCACCAGGCGCTCGCGCGCGGCATCCGGGGCCATCCACTCCACGCGGTCCACCTCGGGGAATCGCCGGGTGCGGCCGGAGCGAGGAGGCCACTCCAGCTCGAACTCGCCGAAGGCGACGCCGTCGAGCTCCACCCCGGCGCCATCGGCGACGAAGACGGTGACCCGCTTGCCCGACGAATACGCCCAGGTGCCCAGTTCGGCGTACGGCGTGCCGGGCGGGTCGATGCCGAGCTCCTCGCGGAACTCGCGGCGTGCGGCCACGAGGGCGGACTCGCCATCCGGATCGAACTCGCCCTTGGGGATCGACCACGCGCCAGCATCCCTGCTCGCCCAGAACGGGCCGCCCATGTGGACGATCAGCACCTCGGGGGCCGGGGTGAGTCGATACAGCAGGATGCCGGCGCTCGCGGTCACCTCAGGTCACACCAGGCGCGACTTCGGCGAGACCGAGTACGTCTCTTCGGGGTCGGTGACGGCGACCGGCGCGAGGGCGTCGTCGATCGCGGCGAGGATGTCGGCATCCAGCGTCACGCCCGAGGCCTTGACGCTGTCGTCGAGCTGCTCCGGCCGGGACGCGCCCACGAGGGCGGCGGCGACGTTCGGGTTCTGCAGCACCCACGCGATCGCCAGCTGCGGCATCGTGAGTCCCGCCTGCTCGGCCACCGGCTTGAGCTTCTGCACGGCGGTGAGGACGTCGTCGGTCATGAAGCGCTTGATGAACTCCGCGCCGTTCTTCTCGTCCGTCGCCCGCGAGCCGGCGGGCGCCTGCTGCCCGGGCAGGTACTTGCCGCTGAGGACGCCCTGGGCCATCGGCGACCAGACGATCTGCGAGATGCCGAGGTCGGCCGAGGTCGGCACGACCTTGCCCTCGATCACGCGCCACAGCGCCGAGTACTGGGGCTGGTTGGACACGAGCTGGAACTTCAGCTCCTTCGCCAGTTCGTGGCCGGCCTGCAGCTGCTCGGCGGTCCATTCCGAGACGCCGATGTAGAGGGCTTTGCCCTGCCGGACGACGTCGGCGAACGCCTGCATCGTCTCTTCGAGCGGGGTTTCGTAGTCGTAGCGATGGGCCTGGTAGAGCTCGACGTAGTCGGTGCCCAGCCGCGTGAGCGAGCCGTTGATCGACTCCATGATGTGCTTGCGGCTGAGGCCGGTGTCGTTCGGCCCCTTCGGGCCGGTCGGGAAGTAGACCTTCGTGAAGATCTCGAGCGACTCGCGCCGCTGGCCCTTCAGCGCCTCGCCGAGGACGGACTCCGCGGCGGTGTTGGCGTACGTGTCGGCGGTGTCGAAGGTGGTGATGCCGAGATCGAGCGCGCGGTGGACGGTCTTGATCGCGGCGTCGTTCTCGACCTGCGACGCGTGGGTGACCCAGTTGCCGTAGGTGATCTCACTGACCTTGAGGCCGCTGTTGCCGAGGTATCGATATTCAACCATCGGGCCAGCGTAGACGGGGTCGGCGACGCGGATGCGGACTTGACGACCGGCGCCCCGAGTGTCCTAGACGGGGGTCGCCGCGGCGGCCTGCTCGTCCTCGGCCGTGGCCACCAGCTGCCCGCACGCACCGTCGATCTCTTTGCCGCGGGTGTCGCGCAGCGTCGTCGGGATGCCCTTGGCCTCGAGGCGGCGCACGAACTCGTCCTGCACGGCCGGCTCGGACGCGGTCCAGATCGACCCGGGAGTGGGGTTGAGCGGGATCGGGTTCACGTGCACCCAGCCGCGGCCGCGGGCGTTCAGCTTGTCGCCGAGCAGGTCGGCGCGCCAGCCGTGGTCGTTCATGTCCTTGATGAGGGCGTACTCGATCGACACCCGGCGCCCGGTGCGGTCGAAGTACGCGCGAGCGGCATCGAGGGCCTCGTCGACCTTCCACCGGGAGTTCACCGGGATCAGCTCGTCGCGCAGCTCGTCGTCGGGGGCGTGCAGCGACAGCGCGAAGGTCACCGGGATGTCCTCGTTCGCGAGCTTCGTGATCGCCGGCACCAGCCCGACGGTCGAGACCGTGATGCCGCGGGCGCTCATCCCGAGCCCCTGCTTCTTGTCGGTCATGACCCGGACGGCCTGCATGACGCGGGCGTAGTTGGCCAGCGGCTCGCCCATCCCCATGAAGACGATGTTCGTCACCCGCTCGCCCTCGTGCCCGACGCGGCGCGGGTCGCCGAGCCCGCCGTCGGCGATGAGGCGGTTGGCCCGCACGACCTGGTCGACGATCTCGGCCGCCGACATGTTGCGGGTGAGGCCTGCCTGGCCGGTCGCGCAGAACGGGCAGTTCATGCCGCATCCGGCCTGGCTCGACACGCACAGCGTGATGCGGCCGGGGTAGCGCATGAGCACCGACTCCACCAGCGCACCGTCGTGCAGCTTCCACAGGAACTTGATCGTGTCGCCGCGGTCGGTCTCGAGCTTGCGGACCAGGGTCAGCAGGGGCGGCAGCATCCCGTGGACGAGTTCGTCACGACCGGATGCCGGCAGGTCGGTCATGCGCGCCGGGTCAGAGGTGTAGTGCGTGAAGTAGTGCTTCTCGAGCTGCTTCGCCCGGAAGGACGGCATGCCGAGCTCGGCGACCTTCGCCGCGCGCTCGGCGGGGGCGAGGTCGGCCAGGTGCACGGGCGGCTTGCCGCGCTTGGGAGAGGCGAACTGCAGGAGCGGGCGCCCCTCGGCGTCCTTCTTCTGCGACCACCCCTCGGTCTTCGGGCGCACCTGGATGACGGGGGTGTTCTCGGGCCGCCCGTCGGCCGGGGCGGCGGGGCGCCGGGAGTCGGCAGGAGGGCGGGTCGACGTCATGCGTTCCAGGTTAGGCGACGGGCCTGCGTGAAGCCTGGCCGCGGATCGATTCGGCCGCACCGGCCCTGGGCCCGCCGGCGAGGGCTACCGTGGAACGCGGGGACGCCGACGCGGGCGGGGCGCGTCACGCGATGGAGCGGACGGGATGGATGAGGTCACACGAGCCGAGCTCGCGACGCTGAGACGCCGCGCCTTCGGCCCCGCGCCCGACATCGACGGCGATCCCGTCGCCCGCGCCCGACTCGAGGAGCTCGAGGGGCTCGCCCGGCAGGAACGGGCGGCGGCGATCCGTGCCGAGGACGCCGCGAGCGCGAGTCTCGAGGACGCCGCGCTCGCGATGACCGCCGAACGCGCAGTCCCGCGGGCCGCGGATGCCGCTTCCACCACGGATGCCGCTCCCCCCGAGGATGCGGCGGCACCGGCCGGGCCCGCCGGCCAGGCCGACTCCTCCGGCCCCGCACCGCCCGCGCGGCGACGCGGCCTCGCGGTGGCGGCCGTCGGCGTCATCGCCCTCGCGGTCGCGGCCGCGCAGGTCACCGCGGGACTCACGACCTCGGCGGAGTCCGCCGCGCCCACGCCGACGGCATCCCCCACGCCCGTGGCGGTCGCTGCCGCGGCGGCGATCCCCGACGGGACGGTCCTGCTGCAGATCCCGCTCGACCGGTCGCTCGCCCGCTACGTCCAGCCCTCGCCGCCGCCGGCCTTCCCGATCCCCGAGGACCTGCAGTGGGCGACGAGCATCGGCACCTACTACGGGTGGGATCTGTGGCTCGCACGCTCTCGCAGCGGCCATCCCTGCATCCTGGTCGCACGCGACGGGATGACGAAGGGTCAGTGCGTGGCGGACCAGGTGTTCCGCGAGCACGGCGTGAGCGTCGCCCTCGGCTACGGCAGCATCGACGCCGTCCGCCGCCCGCAGCAGATGGACGCCACCGAGCGGATCGAGTACTGGTGGCTGCCGCAGCGCGGCGCGGTGGTGGTGCTCGGCGGCGGGACGCTCACCTATTTCGGCGACCCGTGAGCCCGGGTCAATCGAGGAAGATGTCGGGGAAGAGCGCACTGTCCGGGGTGCCGGGCACCGCGGCGTAGCGCGAGAAGTCGGTGATGCCGGCATCCGTCAGCACGTCCTCGACGATGAGGCCCTGCCCCGTGCACTCGCGAGCGGGACGCATGAGCACCTCGTACGCCGCGTCGGCGTAGATCTCGGGCGTGCGGCTGACCTTCATCATGCGCTCGCCGCCGAGCGAGAACTGCACCGCCGCCGTCGCGATCGTCGTGCGCGGCCACAGCGTGTTGGCGGCGATGCCGTCCGAGGCGAACTCCGACGCCATCCCGAGCGTGACCATCGACATGCCGTACTTGGCCAGCGTGTATGCGGTGTGCGCGCCCAGCCAGCGGGGCGAGAGGTTCAGCGGCGGCGACAGCGACAGGATGTGCGGGTTCTCGGCATCCTTCAGCATGGGGACGGCCGCGCGCGAGAGCATGAACGTGCCGCGTACGTTGATGTCCTGCATCAGGTCGTACTTCTTCGCGTCGAGCTCGAGCGAGCCGGACAGGTCGATGGCGCTGGCGTTGTTGACGACGATGTCGATGCCGCCGAATTCGCCCTGGGTCTTCAGGACCGCCTCGGTGATGTCGTCGTCCAGCCGGACGTCGCCGACGATGGCGAGGGCCTGCCCGCCCGCGGCGCGGATCTGCTCGGCGGCGGTGTGCACGGTGCCCTCGAGCTTGGGGTGCGGGGTGTCGGTCTTGGCCATGATCGCGACGTTGGCGCCGTCGCGCGCGGCGCGCAGGGCGATCGCGAGCCCGATGCCGCGGCTGCCGCCGGACATCAGGATGGTCTTGCCGGCGAGGCTGGTGTCGGTCATCTCTCTCCTCGGGTTCCTCTGTCGGCCGACGCGGCGGCGAAGGCGCGGATGCGGGCCTTCGCCTCGGGGGTGTCGAAGGCGGCGCCGATGGAGCGCGCCTCGTCGTCCAGGTTGTCGGCGAACTGGCGTCCGGCGCCCGTGCGCACGAGGCGCTTGGCCTGCCCGAACGCGGCGGTCGCACCGGCCAGCCACGCCCCGGCGACCTCGCGGGCGCGATCGGCGAGCCGCTCGGCGGGGACCACCTCGGTCACGAGTCCCCACTCCAACGCGGTGGCGGCGTCGATCGTCACGTCCTGCAGCAGCAGCTGCAGCGCGCGGCGCTGCCCCACCGCGGCCGGCAGCAGCGTCGAGACCCCGAGGTCGGGGGTCAGGCCGATCTCGGCGTACTTGCTGACGAACCGGGCGCGGTCCGCGGCGACGATGTAGTCCGCGACGAGCATGAGGCCGAGTCCGCCGCCGGCGACGGCACCCTGGACGGCGGCGACGATCGGCTTGTCCGATTCGACGAAAGCCCGGATGCCGTCATGGATGGTCCGCGCCGCCTCGGTGACGTCGCGGCCCGCCGCCTGCGACGTGGCCATCTCGACCACGTCGCCGCCGGCGCAGAACGCCGGGCCGGCGGCATCGAGCAGGATCGCGCCGACGGAGTCGTCGGCGACGAGCTCCCGCGCGACGTCCCGCCAGCGGCCGCCCATCTCGAACCCCATGGCGTTGAGGGATGCCGGCCGGTTGAAGGTCACGCGCGCGAGCGCGCCCTCGCGCGAGACGAGGATCGACTCGCTCATTTCGGCGCCATCCGGATCGCGCCGTCCAGGCGGATCGTCTCGCCGTTGAGGTAGCCGTTGGCGACGATCGCCGCGACGAGGTCGGCGTACTCGTCCGGGCGGCCGAGGCGCTGCGGGTAGGGAACCTGCAGGCCGAGGGAGTCCTGCGCGGCCTGCGGCAGCCCCTTCAGCATGGGCGTCTCCATGATCCCGGGGGCGATCGTGACCACGCGGATGCCGTAACGGGCGAGCTCGCGGGCGATCGGCAGGGTCATCGCGTGGACGCCGCCCTTGCTGGCCGCGTACGCGGGCTGGCCGATCTGGCCGTCGAAGGCGGCGACGCTGGCGGTGTTGACGATGACGCCGCGGTCGCCCCCAACGGCCGGCTCGGCCTGCGCCATGACGGCCGCGGCCTGCGCGACGACGTTGTAGGTGCCGACGAGGTTGATGCGCACGATGCGCTCGAAGTCGGCGAGGGGCGTCGGACGCCCGTCGCGGTCGAGGACCTTGGCGGGCGGGGCGATCCCGGCGCAGTTGACGACCACGCGAAGGGGCCCGGATGCCGCAGCCTGCGCCACCGCGGCGGCGACCTGATCGGGGTCGGTGACGTCGGCGGCAGCGAAGGTGCCGCCGAACCCGGCGATCACGTCGGCGCCGGGCGACGTGGGCAGGTCGACGATCGTGACGGCGGCGCCCGCGGCGGACAGGCGGCGGGCCGTGGCCAGTCCCAGTCCGCTGGCTCCGCCGGTGACGAGGGCGGCTGCGCCCGTGAGCTCCATGAGTTCTCCTTCGAACCGATATCGCGTTCCACAATACGTGGAACGCAGTCCCACGCGGAAACCGCACGACGGACGATCCCGCCCTCTACGGTAGCGAGCGCGCCGCGGCCTCGTCAGGCCGGGCCGAGGATGAAGTTCCAGGCGCCGGTGGCCACGGCGGCGCCCACCGCGACCGCGGCGACCGTCGCGCCCAGCGCCATGAGCGCCCACTCCCGCGCGCCGAACGCCGAGTCCCGCGCCCACGTGCGGCGACCCGGCGCGCCGAAGCCGCGCGCCTCCATGGCGGTGGCGAGCTTGGACCCGCGGCGGATCGAGAGCACCAGCAGCGCGAAGGCCATGCCGAGGAATCGCCGTAGCCGGCCCCGGTCGGCCACGCCGCGGGCGCGGCGGGCGAGCTCCAGCGCGCGCCAGTCGTCGATGAACAGCCCCACCATGCGCAGGCCGGCGAGGGCGCCCAGGACGAAGCGGGCGGGCAGACGCAGCACCTGCGCCAGGCCGTCGGCGAGATCGGTCGGGTCGACGGTCACGAAGAGCACCACCGACGGCAGCGCGATGGCGAGGACGCGCAGCAGGGTGGCGGCGGCGAGGGCGAGGGACCCCTCGCTGATGCGGACGACGAACCATTCCGCGTAGATCTGCCCGGACGTCTCGCCGTAGAGCGCGATCGTGAGAGCGGTCAGCGGCGCCGCGAGCCACACCGGCCACGTCCGCACCCAGAACTCCCGCCAGCCGAGCCCCGCGAAGGGCAGCAGCAGCAGCTCCAGGGCGAGCGCGACGCCGGCCGATACGACGTCGATGGTGAAGATGAGAGGCAGCGCGATGAGCGCGGCGGCACCGAGCTTGGCGACCGGGTTGATGGCGGCGACGGTCCCCGTTCGGGCGCGCGTGTCCAGGAGCGTCATGCCGCCACCGCCGCGAGCTCGTACCGGTCGGCGTACAGCGCCGCGACGACGTCGAGGTCGTGGGTGATGGCGACCACGGCGGCGCCGCCGTCGCGCAGCTGCGCGAGCAGCCCCACCAGCTCCGCCCACGTGCGCGCGTCCTGGCCGAAGGTGGGTTCGTCCAGGACAAGCACGCGAGGTCGGGTGGCGAGGGCCGCGGCCACGGTCAGCCGCCGCTTCTCGCCGCCGGACAGCGTGTAGGGGTTCGCGCGCTCGAGCCGCCGCAGCCGCAGCCGGTCGAGCAGGTCGTCCACGCGGTGCGCGGTCTCGTCCGGATCGAGCCCGAGCGCGTGCGGGCCGACCTCGAGCTCGCCCCGCACCGTCGTCGACAGCAGCTGGTGCTCGGGGTCCTGGAACACCGTGCCGATGCGCGTCAGCAGCTGCCGCGACGTCCAGCGGATCGGCTCGGCGGGCACGGCCTCGGCCAGGTCGCCGGCCGCCGACAGCCGGCCCGATGCCGGCGGCAGCAGACCGGCGAGGGTGAGCCCGAGCGTGGACTTGCCCGCGCCGTTCGGGCCGGTCACGGCGAGCGCCGAGCCGGCGCGCACGTCGAGGTCGATCCCGGCGGCGACGGGTCGCCCCGCCACGCGCTGGACCGTCAGCTCGCGGGCCACCAGCAGCGGGCCGCCGCCGTGCGTGGCCGGCGGGGGCGGGTGCGGCGGGCGGATGCCGGGCACCCAGACCCCCGCCGCGGCCAGGGACTGCCCCTGCCCCCGCAGCACGTCGGCCGGGGTGCCGTCGGCGATGACCGCGCCCGTCCCCCCGGCGTCGCCGGCGCCGCCGATGACGATGACCCGGTCGATGAGCGGCAGCCACACGTCGATCCGGTGCTCCACGACGACGAGGGTCATCGGCTGCGCGTCCAGGGCCGCCGCCACGGCGTCGCGCACCTCGACGACGCCCGCCGGGTCGAGGTTGGCGGTGGGCTCGTCCAGCAGCAGCAGGCCCGGCCGCATGGCGAGGGACCCCGCCAGCGCCAGCCGCTGCTTCTGCCCGCCCGACAGCGCCTTGGTGGGCCGGTCCAGCGGCACGTCAAGTCCGACGGCGTCCAACGCCTCGCGCACGCGCGGCCAGATGCGGTCCCTCGGGACCCCGAGGTTCTCGCAGCCGAACGCGACGTCGTCGCCGACCCGGGCGAGGATGACCTGCGAATCGGGGTCCTGGATGACCAGGCCCGCACGACCGCGCGCCTCGGCCGCCGGCATCCCGTCGATGAGCAGGGATCCTGCGGTCTCGCCCTCCTCCTCGCCGCCGAGGACCCCGGCGAGGCCGTGCAGGAGCGTGGACTTGCCGGCGCCCGAGGCGCCGAGCAGCAGCACGCGCTCCCCCGGCTCGATCCGCAGGTCCACGCCCGCAAGCGCCCAGTCGCGGCGCGACGCGTGCCGCCATCCCCACCCGCGCGCCTCGACGGCCGCGGCGCGGGGGACTGCGCCGCCCACCGCGTCAGACCCGCGTGCGGACGTCCCGGCCGGACGCGAACCGGTCGAGGGCGCCCGTGGCGGCGAGTCCTCGCGCCAGCAGCCACGACAGGGCGCCGGCGATGACCGCACCCGAGACGATCGTCGAGGCGAGGTAGACGACGGTGAAGAGGGCGTCGGCGCCGACGTACCACAGCAGCAGGTTGTTGATGCCGCCCGCGAGGGCCGCTCCCGCGCCGGCGAGGACCGCCACCGGCAGGCTCCACCGCTTGTAGAGGAAGAGCAGGAAGATCAGCTCGGCGCCCAGACCCTGGACGAGCCCCGCCTCGATCGTGAGGAAGCCGCCCCACTGGTTGCCGACGAGGGCGGAGACCACTGCGGCGAGCGTCTCGGTGTAGATCGCGGCGCCGGGCTTGCGGATGATGAGCGCACCCAGGACGCCGGCGAACAGCCATGGGCCGTCGAGCAGACCCTGAAGGCCGGGCAGGAGCGGGTCCAGCAGCGTCTTCGGTCCGAGGTACCCGACGTTCCAGGCCAGGAAGATGAGGCCGGACGCGACGCCGATGACGCTGGCGACGACGATGTCGACGACGCGCCAGCGAAGGCTGCGACGCGGGGGCGTGGACGTGCCCGTGCCGGTGGATGCGGATGTGGACGTGTGCATCGGATCTCCTCCCTGCGCCGGCATGACCCGGATCAGGTTCGACGGTCGAAGCGTGGGTCGCTTCCTCTCAGCCCGGCTCACCGGACTCCCGTGGTTGTGGCGATGAGTATAGCGCGCTGCGGCGGGGGTAGTTTGGTCGCGTGACCGTGGATGACGCGCCCCTGATCTCGAGGCGTCAGGCGCGTGTGCGGCGGCAGGCCGACGCGCGCGAATCGTCCACGCCGACGACGCCGTCGCCCTCCTCGGCGTCGACGACGAGCGAGACTCCGGATGCCGTGGCGGCGGGGTCGCCGCCGGGCACCCTGGTGGCCCCGGCGATGAGCTCGTCGCCCGCGCCGCCCACCTCGACCGCCCCGACGCCCGCGCCGGCCGGCGAGCCGGCGCTGACGGCATCCGGCCGCATCGCGCTGACGTGGCTGGACGAGCAGACCCTCACGCCCCGGCCCATCACGACCCCGACCTTCATCACCTACGGCCTGCTCGACCGGCCGCCGCGCCGGTCGCCGCTGCGACCCGGGGTGCTCGTGCCCGCCGTCATCGTCCTCGCGGTCGTCGCCGCCTACTGCCTGACCACCCTGCTGTGGCCGCTGACGGCAGTTACACCGACGATCGCCGCCGCCGAGGTGACGTCGGCGGCGGCCCCCGCCTATGCGCCGGCGTGGCCGGACACCGGCGGCGCGGCGGTCGCGGTGGCCGGCATCGACGGCACGCTGTCGTCGACGGACGCGCCCGACGCCATCGCCAGCATCACGAAGGTGGTGACCGCGCTCGTCGTCCTCGACGAGATCCCGCTCGGACCCGGCGACGACGGGCCGGAGTTCTCGTTCACCTACGCCGACTCGCTGGACTACTGGAACTACCGCTACCGCGGGGAGTCCGCGCTGGACGTCCCGGTGGGCGGCGTCCTGACCCAGCGGCAGCTGCTGGAGGGCATGCTGATCGGCTCGGCCAACAACTACGCCGACCGCCTGGCCGGCAACCTCTTCGCCTCGGATGCCGTCTTCGCCGACGCCGCCGAGACGTGGCTGCGCAGCCACGGCGTGCCGGGCATCACCGTCGTCGAGCCGACCGGCATGGATCCCGGCAACCGGGCGACCCCCGCCGCGCTGATCGCCCTCGCCGAGAAGGCACTGTCCAACCCGGTGATCGCCGGCATCGTCGCCCAGCGCGAGATCGAGCTGCCGGGCGCGGGCACCGTCGAGAACACCAACTCCCTGCTCGCCGACGACGGCGTCGTCGGCATCAAGACCGGGACGCTCGCGAACTGGAACCTGCTGTCGGCCAAAGACCTCACCGTCGACGGGACCCCCGTCCGGGTGTTCGCGGCGGTGCTCGGGCAGCCGGACGCCGACGCGCGCAACGCGGTGTCGCGCGACCTGTTCGATCAGCTCGAGCAGGAGCTGCAGACCGAGCCGTCCGTGACGGCGGGCACGGTCGTCGGGATGGTCCGGACGGCGTGGGGCGAAGAGGTGGACGTCGTGACCGCCGAGGACGCCGCGGTGGTGCTGTTCAACGGCGGCGCGGGCACCGTGACGATGCGCTTCGACCTCGGCGACGTGCGCGAGGCGGGCGGCGAGGTGGGCGCGCTGACGGTCGACGGACCCCTCAACGTCACGACGGTGCCCGTGCGCCTCGCGGACGACGTCGAGGACCCGTCGGCGTGGTGGCGCCTGACCCATCCGCTGGAGCTGTTCGGGCTTTCGGGCTGAAGCGGCCGGGCACGCGGCTCAGACGAACGCGACCGCCCGCTGCAGGCGGGTGCGGATGTCGAACACCTCGTTGCCCCCGATGTCGCGGGCCCCGGTGATGCCACGGCGCAGGACGGTCGACAGGGCGCTGCGCGAGACGATCGCCACCGGCATCCCCTTGACCCTGCCGAGCTCCTCGACGGGCTGGACGACGTCGTCGTCGGGCAGGACGACGATGGCACCGCTGAAGCGGACGCCCGCCGCGCGGGCGATGACGCGCATGCGCGCGACGAGGGCGGCCACCGGGGCGCCGTCGACCCCGTCGCCGATGAGCTCGGCCCGCCGCGTGCGCACCGGGCCGCCGAAGTCCTCCGACAGGATCGCGTACAGGCCGCTCGGCCCGAGGACGATGTGGTCGAGCTTGTCGTCCGCATCGCCGCCGCGGCCGGCCGCCGCGACGTCGTGCCACACCGTGTAGCCCATGCCGAGGTCGGACACCACGCGCGCGGTCGCCTCTTCGGCGAGCGCGTCGGCGAGCAGCCGGCGCACGGCGTGCGGGGCCGAGCGGACCAGCGCCGGGTCGTAGGGGTCCTCGACGGTCACCCCGCGGCCGGCCCACTCCCGGATGAGAGCCAGGTACCGCTCGCGGCGCCAGCCGCCCGGGTGGCCGAACGAGCGGGCACGGGGACGGGTGTCGCGGGTCGCGGGACGCGGCGGCGACCACTCGGACCACTCCGGCGGAGCGCTCTGGCCGAACCCGTGGCCCCGGTCGTACGCCGCCCGGGCCTGGGGGGTGCCGACGAGCTCCCACGCCCGCTGGACCTGGACGAACATCGCCGCGTCGCCGCCGGTGTCGGGATGGGTCTGGCGCAGCCGCAGCCGGTACGCCTTGCGGAGCGCGTCGTCGTCGGCGGCCGGATCCACGCCCAGGATCTCGTAGGCGGATGCCGAGAGCGGACTGTCGAACATGTCAGTCGCCGCTCCACAGCGGCGGCTGCGGCGCGTAGGCGAAGGCGGCCTCGATGATGCCCGGGTCCACGTCGGCGAGCGTCGCCGGCTGCCAGGCCGGCGAGCGGTCCTTGTCGATCAGCTGCGCGCGGATCCCCTCGATGAGGTCGGGCTGGGTGGCGGCGAACCACAGCACCAGTCCGTACTCCTGGGCGAGGACGGCGCGCAGGCCGGGCAGCGTCCGCGCCCGGCGGACCGCCTCGAGGGTGACCGTGAGCGCCGTGGGCGCCAGCTCCGCGAGGGTCGCGAGCGCCTGGGCCGCGCCGGGCTCGGGCCGGGCGCGCAGCCGTTCGATGATCCCGGTCACCGTGTCGGCCGAGAAGGCGTCGTCGATCCACTCCCGCGCTTCCGCGAGGGGAGCGGGCGCCGGCGTCTCGTCGAAGAGCAGGACCAGCTCGTTCGCCGTGCCCGGGTCGGCGCGCGTGCGGAGCGCGTCGACGAGGCTGTCCAGCCGGTCGGAGGGGACGTGGTGGTCGGCGAGTCCGGCGTACAGCGCGTCGGCGGGGCCCATGACGGTCCCGGTCAGTGCAAGGTACTCCCCCACCCGCCCGGGAGCGCGGGCGAGCAGCCACGTCCCGCCCACGTCGGGGGTGAAGCCGATGCGGGTCTCGGGCATCGCGAGCTTCGAGCGCTCGGTCACCACGCGGACCGCCGCGTGGCCGGCCAACCCGATGCCGCCTCCCATGGTGACCCCGTCGGCGAGGACGACGACGGTCTTGGGGTACTCGGCGATGCGCGCGTCGAGGGCGTACTCCGCACGGAAGAACTCCGCCGCGGCCCCCTGGTCGCCCGCGCGGATCTGCTCGGCGAGACCCCGCACGTCGCCGCCGGCGCACAGCCCGCGCTCCCCCGCGCCGTCGATCAGGATCAGGTCGACCTGCGGATCGCGCTCCCAGCGGTCGAGGGCCGCGGCGAGGTCACGGATCATGCCGAGGTCGAGGGCGTTGATCGCCCGGGGACGGTTCAGGGTGAGGTGTCCGACGCCCGCCTCGACGCGGGCCAGGACGCGGGCCTCATCAGTCTCACGCACCCTCGCCACGTTACCCGCCCGCCGCCGAATCCCGGGATCGGGGCGGCCGGTGGGCCAGGATAGGGTGAACGCCCACACGACTGCGCACCCCACGACACGGAGAGGTTCGGCATGCCCGAAGGACAGCTGCTGGAGTTCTCGGCGGTCACCAAGCGGTTCGGCGGGATCACGGCGGTGTCGGATCTCACCGCCCAGGTCGAACCCGGCCGGGTCACCGGCTTCCTCGGGCCCAACGGCGCCGGCAAGACCACGTCGCTGCGCATGCTGCTGGGTCTCGTGCGGCCGACCTCGGGGCGTGCGACCATCGGCGGCACTCCCTACGCGAAGCTGCGGCATCCGCTGCGCACCGTCGGGGCCGTGCTCGAGGCCTCGAGCTTCCACCCCGGGCGCACCGCGGCGAACCACCTGACGGTCTACGCGCAGGCGGCGGGCATCCCGCGTTCCCGCGTCGACGAAGTGCTGGATCTCGTCGGGCTGTCGGATGCCGCGAGCCGCCGCATCGGCGGATTCTCGCTGGGCATGCGCCAGCGGCTGGGCCTGGCGCACGCGCTGCTGGGCGACCCGGGCGTGCTGGTGCTGGACGAGCCGGCCAACGGCCTGGACCCCGAGGGCATCCGCTGGATGCGGGGATTCCTGCGGCAGCTGGCGCGGGAGGGGCGCACGGTGCTGGTCTCGTCGCACCTGCTGACCGAGATCCAGCAGACCGTGGACGCCCTGCTGATCCTCTCGCGCGGCAGCCTCGTCTTCCAGGGCGGGCTCGGCGAGCTCGCCGACCCGGACGAGACGGTCACGGTCGTCGACGCCCCCGACCGCGCGGCCCTCGTCGCGGCGCTCGGCGCGGCGGACATCCCCTTCGAGGTGCTGCGGACGGGGCTCACGGTGCGCCAGAGCAGCGCCGCCGAGATCGGCGCGGTCGCCGCCGCCGCCGGCATCGCCCTGTCGAGCCTGCAGCGTCGTGGTCCCGCGCTCGAGGAGGTCTTCCTCGACCTCGTCAACGGGACCCGCGTCCACGTGAGCGCCGCCCCCCTCGCCCCCGCCGACGCCGACGAGGCCTCCTCCCGGACGCTGAGCGAGCCCGAAGGGCGAGACGAAGCGCCCCCCGCCCCCGCCGACCCCGCTCCCGCCGACGCGGACCCCTCCGACGCCGACTCCTCCGACGCCGACGCCGACCCGGCCGACGCGGACCCCGCCGACGCCGACACCGACGCGGACTCGGCCCCCGCCGACGAGGACGAGCCCTCCTCCCGGACGCTGAGCGAGCCCGAAGGGCGAGACGAAGCGCCCCCCGCCCCCGCCGACGCCGACACCGACGCGGACTCGGCCCCCGAGGACGAGGACGAGGCCTCCTCCCGGACGCTGAGCGAGCCCGAAGGGCGAGACGAAGCGCCCGCCACCCCCGCCGACGCCGACACCGACGCGGACTCGGCCCCCGAGGACGAGGACGAGACCTCCTCCCGGACGCTGAGCGAGCCCGAAGGGCGAGACGAAGCGCACCCCGACCCGGACGACCCCGGTCCCGCCGACACCGGCCCGCCGGCATCCGATCGATGGGACGACACCGCGGCGTTCGTGGTCGCCGCGACCGGCGTGATCGACGTCGTCCCCGCGCGAGAAGGGAGCGAGCAGCGATGAGCCTGGCACTCGCGACACGTTCCGAGACGACCAAGCAGTTCACCACCGCGTCGTGGTGGGTGCTCGCGATCGTGCTTGCCTGCTACATCGCCTTCACCGCCGGTGTCCTCGCCTTCGTCTTCGCGGCGTCCTCGTCCGGGTCCCTGCCCGGCAACGCACCGACGATCCCCGAGGAGGGCCTGGCCGAGGTGCTCTACTCCACGGCGACCTCGGTGGGGTACGTGTTCCCGCTGCTCATCGGGACGCTGATGATCACCAGCGAGTTCCGGCACAAGACGCTGACCTCGACGTTCCTCGCCGTCCCCCGTCGCGGGCGCGTGCTCGTGGCGAAGCTGCTCGTCGGGCTGCTGATGGGCGTGATCTTCGGCGTCGTGGGAATCGTCGCCTCGGTCGCGCCGTCCGCCGGCGTGCTCGCCGCCTTCGGCGTCGACACGGCACTGACCGAGGTCGACACCTGGACGCTGCTCGGCCGCATGATGATCGCGTCGGTGCTGTGGGTGCTCGTCGGCATCGGCGTCGGCGCTCTCGTGCGCAACCAGGTGGCCGCGATCGTCGGGGTCCTGGTGTTCACCCAGTTCCTGGAGCCCATCGGCCGCGCCGCCGCCGCCTTCGTCGACGGGCTGTCGACTTTCACGCAGTATCTGCCGGGAGCAGCAGGGGACGCCCTCGTGGGGGCGAGCGTCTTCACGAGCATGCCCGGCGGCGGCACCGGCGGGCTGGACTGGTGGGCGGGCGGGCTCGTGCTGCTGGGCTACGCGCTGGTGTTCGTCGTGCTCGGGCAGCTGATCAGCTGGCGCCGGGACGTCAGCTGACGCGGAGCCTCAGGCCGTTCCCGATCCGGCGACCAGATCGGCGACGTCGGCGGGACTCGAGTCGACATCGAGCCGGAGCGCCTTCACCAGCGCGAGGCCGTGGCGCGTCGTGAGGACGATGCGCTGGAACTCCGGGTGCCCGGCGAGGTCGATCACGACGCCCGTGCGGTGACGGCGAACGATGACGAAATCGTCGGCTGCCGCGGAGCGCCACGTCCCCATCGCGACGACGCCGCGCACGTGGGTGCCGGGCTGCGGGATGCCGCGGAGCCAGGTCCACGCGTCGTCGACGAGCTGCACCTTCTCGATCGTGTCGCGCTCGATCTCGACATTCCGCTTGCGGAATGACATGACGCGTTCGGCTCCCGACAGCACGACCTCGAGCCGGGCGGAATCCAGGAGCAGCGTCACCATTCCTCTAGTCTGCCAGCGCCGGGTTGCTGTCGTCGGAATGCGTTGCTCACGAGCGCGCAACGATCCGGGCGACGCTCCGGACCGCAGGCGGTGCGAGACTGGATCGATGACTCTGCTCGGAACCTCCGGCGCACGGCGGGTGGCCGCCTCGGCGGCGCCGATCCTC
Organism: Microbacterium aureliae; assembly: GCF_054780155.1. NCBI lineage: Bacteria > Bacillati > Actinomycetota > Actinomycetes > Micrococcales > Microbacteriaceae > Microbacterium > Microbacterium aureliae. The sequence continues at coordinate 515,805 of NZ_BAAGWW010000002.1, read as the reverse complement.
GAGCGTGCCCTCGCCGGAGAGGCCCTGTCGGCGGACGACGCCGAAGTGCTGCTGGGCGTGTCGGACGCGGACGTCGCCGCCGTGCTCGCCGCGGCCGCCCGCCTGCGGGATGCCGGGCTCACGGCATCCGGTCGTGAGGGCGTCATCACCTACTCGCGCAAGGTGTTCGTGCCCCTCACGACCCTGTGCCGCGACCGCTGCCACTACTGCGTCTTCGTCGACACCCCGGCGCAGCTGCGAAAGAAGCACAAGCCCGCTTACATGTCGCCCGAGCAGGTGCTCGCCGTGGTGCGGCAGGGGCAGGCGATGGGCTGCAAAGAGGCGCTGCTGACCCTGGGCGACCGCCCCGAGGACCGCTGGCCAGAAGCCCGCGAATGGCTCGACGACCACGGCTTCGCGAGCACGCTCGATTACGTCGCACACATCGCGCGCCTCATCACCGCCGAGACCGGGATGCTGGCCCACCTGAATCCCGGCGTGCTCACGGCGGAAGAGCTCCGGATGCTGCGTCCCACCGCCCCGTCGATGGGCATGATGCTCGAGACGACCTCGCGCCGGCTGTACGAAGTGCCCGGGCAGGTGCACTACGGCTCGCCCGACAAGGACCCCGAGGTGCGGCTGAGGGTGCTCGAGGATGCCGGGCGCGCGCGCGTGCCCTTCACCACCGGCATCCTGGTGGGGATCGGCGAGACCGTGCGCGATCGCGCGGAGTCCCTGGTCGCCCTGCGCGACGTCAACGCCGCGCACGGCGTGGCCGGCCAGGGGCACGTGCAAGAGGTCATCGTGCAGAACTTCCGCGCGAAGCCGCAGACCGCGATGCAGGACGCGCCCGACGCCGACCTGCGCGAGTACGTGCTGACGGTGGCGGTCGCCCGGCTCGTGCTGGGATCCCGGATGCGGATCCAGGTGCCCCCGAACCTGTCGGACCCGCGGGAGCTCGGGCTGCTCGTCGCCGCCGGCGCCGACGACTGGGGCGGCGTGTCGCCCCTGACCGCCGACCATGTCAACCCGGAGCGCCCGTGGCCGCACCTCGACGACCTGGCGCGGCGCACCGCCGAGCTCGGGTTCGAGCTGCGGGAGCGCCTGACGGCGCACCCGGAGTTCGTGGCGGACCCCGGGACGTGGCTGGACCCGGCGATGCACGAGCCGGTGCGGGCGCTGGCGGATGAGGCGACCGGGCTGGCGGGCGCTTCGTCTCGCCCTCCGGGCTCGCTCAGCGACCGGGTTGCGGCGACGCACGACCGGATTGGCGACCCCCGGACCCTGAGCGAGCGAAGCGAGACGAAGGTCCCCCGGACCCTGAGCGAGCGAAGCGAGACGAAGGTCCACCGGACCCTGAGCGAGCGCAGCGAGACGAAGGTCCACCGGACCCTGAGCGAGCGCAGCGAGACGAAGGGCCGGGCGGACCGCGCCGCCGCGGACCCGCTCAGCCTCGACGACGCCGAGTGGACCGCGCTGCTCGAGGCGACCGGCGACGACCTCGAGGCCCTCGTCGCCACCGCCGACGACGTCCGCCGCTACACCGTCGGCGAGGCGGTCACCCTCGTGGTCAACCGCAACGTCACCTCGAGCGGGTTCACGCGCGGCGCCGCGACCCTTCCCCAGCAGTTCACGCTCGACGACGTCGCCGCCGTCGCCCGCGACGCCCGCGACCTCGGTGCGACGGAGCTGTGCGTCCAGGGCCTCCTGCCGCCCGACGTCGACGCGGCCGCGTACCTCGACATCGCCCGCGCGGTGAAGGCCGCGGCACCCGACCTGCACCTGCACGCCTACCGGCCGCAGGACGTCGCCGATCTCGCCGAGCGCGGCGGGTTCGCGGGCAACCTCACCACGGCGCTCCAGGCGCTCCGCGAGGCGGGCGTCGACACCGTGCCGGGCACGGGCGTGAAGGTGCTGAGCGAACGCGTCCGCGCGCTCGTCGCCCCCGGCGACCTCGAGATCGACCGCTGGATCGAGGGGATCACGGCGGCCCACCGCGCGGGCTTCCGCTCGACGTCGGTCCTGTTCTACGGCCACGTCGAGACGGCCGCCGAGCGCATCGGCCACCTGCGACGGCTGCGCGAGATCCAGGCCGAGACGGGCGGCTTCACCGAGTTCGTCCCGATCCCGCTGCCCGGGCCCGCCGGGGGCGTGCCGCTGGTCGCCGGGCGCAGCCCGCTCGACGAGCACCGCGCCATGGTCGCCGTGTCGCGCCTGCTGCTGTCGGGCAGCATCCCGCACATCCAGATCCCGTGGACGCGCGTCGGCCGCGAGGCTGCGGCGGTGCTGCTGCGGGCGGGCGGCGACGACCTGGGGGGCGTGCTGCTCGACGGCCGCGTCCGGCCCGAAGCCGGCATCGAGCACGGCCAGGAACTGCCCGTGACGGATGCCGCGACGATCGCCCGCCGGCTCTTCCGGCCGTTCCGGCTGCGGACGACCGACTACCGCGACGCGGGGGCGGGGTCGTGACGATCCCGCACAATCGCATCGCGATCGTCGGGGCGGGGTTCGCGGGCCTCGGGATGGCGATCGCCCTCCGCCGGGCGGGCCGCGACGACATGGTCGTCCTCGAGCGGGCGGCATCCGTCGGAGGAACCTGGCGCGACAACACCTACCCCGGCGTCGCGTGCGACGTGCCCGCGCACCTGTACGGGTTCGCCAGCCACCCGAATCCGCACTGGTCGGGGCTGTTCGCGCGGGGCGATGAGATCCGGGCGTACCTCGAGGACGTGGCCGCCGCCGAGCGCCTGGGCGAGCGGCTGCTGCTGTCGACGGCGCTGACGGGGGCCCGCTGGGACGCCGCCGGCGAGCACTGGCGTCTGGACACCTCGCGCGGGCCCCGCACCGCGGACGTGCTGATCCTCGCCTGCGGCCGGCTGACCGAGCCGCGGATCCCCGGAATCCCGGGGCTGGAGTCCTTCCCCGGCCCGATCTTCCACTCGGCCCGCTGGGACCACTCGACCCCCCTCGACGGGACTCGCGTGGCCGTCGTCGGCACCGGTGCGAGCGCCGTCCAGCTCGTCCCCGAGCTCGCCCGCACCGCCGGCCACGTCACCCTCTTCCAACGTACGCCGGCATGGATCGTCCCCCGCGGCGAGCGCGCGTACTCGGCGGCCGAACGCGAGCGGTTCGCCACGCACCCGGGCGAGCTCGCGCGGCTGCGGGCCGAGCTGTACGCCGAGGGCGAGGCCCGCTTCGCGTCTCGATCGGGGGATGCCGTGGCCGCCGCAGCGGCACGGCGGACCGCGCGGGACCACCTGGCGGCGCAGGTCGCCGACCCGGAGCTGCGCGCTGCGCTGACGCCCGGCTACGCGTTCGGGTGCAAGCGCGTGCTGCTGTCGGACGAGTTCTATCCGGCCGTGTCCTCGCCGGCGGTGACCCTCGAGCCGTCGGCCCTCGCCGCAGTCGACGGGCGGACCCTCGTCTCGGCGACGGGCGCGCGTCACGAGGTCGACGCGCTCGTGCTGGCGACCGGCTTCGCCACGACGCGTCAGCCCTACGCCGACCTGGTCGTGGGTGAGGACGGCACGTCCCTCGCCGACCACTGGGCGCAGGGCATGACGGCGTTCGGCTCCACGGTGGTCGCCGGATTCCCGGACCTTTTCGTCCTCGACGGCCCCAACGCCGCCCTCGGCCACAACTCCTCGGTGCTGATGATCGAGGAGCAGGCCGCCTACGTCACGCGGTGCCTCGTGCACCGCGACCGGTCCGGTGCGCCGCTGCGCGTGGACCCCGCCGCCGAGGCCGCCTACACCGACGAGATCGCCGAGGCCGCGGCATCCACCCCCTGGATGACGGGGGGATGCCGCAACTGGTACGTCGACGAGCGCTCGGGCCGCCTCACGCTGCTGTGGCCGGGGACGGTCGACGCGTTCCGGGCGCGGCTGGCGCGGGCCGACGGATCCGAGTTCACCCTCGCGCCGGCCGGCGCGGGCGACGTCGAGAAAGTCGAGAAGGGAAGATCATGACCGCTCCGCTCACCCACCACGGCGTGCCGCTGCGCTTCGGCTACAAGGCCTCTGCCGAGCAGTTCGGGCCGACCGAGCTGCTGGACTTCGCCATCCTCGCCGAAGAGGTCGGCTTCGACTCGGTCTTCGTGTCGGACCACCTGCAGCCGTGGCTGCACGAGGGCGGGCACGCCCCGGCATCCGTCCCGTGGCTCGGCGCGCTAGGCGCGCGGACCGAGCGCGTGCTCATCGGCACGTCGGTGCTGACGCCGACCTTCCGCTACAACCCGACGGTGGTCGCGCAGGACTTCGCGACGCTCGGCGTGATGTACCCGGGCCGCGTGATCCTGGGCGTCGGCACCGGTGAGGCGCTCAACGAGGCGAACCTGGGGATCGCGTGGCCCGACCCGCCGGAGCGCTTCCAGCGCCTCAAAGAGGCGATCGGGCTCGTCCGCCGGCTGTGGAGCGAGGACCGCGTCAACTTCGAGGGCACGTATTACACCGCCCGCAACATCACGATCTACGACAAGCTCGACCAGCCCGTCCCCATCTACATCGGGGCCGCCGGCCCTGCCGCGACCCGCCTGGCCGGCCGGATCGCGGACGGCTTCATCACCACCAGCGGCAAGAAGCGCGAGCTGTACACCGACACGCTGCTGCCCGCGCTGCACGAGGGGCTCGAGAAGGCCGGGCGCCCGGCGGACGCGATCGACACGCTCATGGAGATCAAGGTGTCGCTCGACGACACCATCGAGGCGGCGAAGGAGAAGACCCGGTTCTGGGCGCCGCTGGCGCTGTCGCCCGAAGAGAAGATGGGCGTGGACGACCCGCTCGAGATGCAGCGGCTCGGCGAGGAACTGCCCATCGAGCGCGCCGCCTCGCGATTCATCGTCTCGGACGACCCGGACGAGCACGTCGAGAAGATCGCGTGGTACGTCGAGCTCGGCTTCCGCCACCTCGTCTTCCACGACCCCGGTCACGACCAGGAGAGCTTCCTGCGCCGGTACGGCGCCGAGATCCTGCCGCGGCTGCGGGAGCGGTTCGGCTCGTGACCGGCTGGGCGGTGATCGTGCCGGTGAAGTCCGTCGCGTCGGGCAAGTCGCGCCTGGACGTGCCGGGCGTCGACCGGGCGACCCTCGCCCACGCCATCGCGCTGGACACCGTCGCGGCCGCGGCGGCCAGTCCCGTCGTCGCGCAGGTCTTCGTCGTCACCGATGACCCCGCCGTCGTCATCGGCGCGCACGACATCGCCGGGCTCCGCTTCGTGCCCGAGGGCGACCCGCGCGGTCTCGACGCGGCGATCGCGCTCGGGGCGGCCGAGGCCGGTGACGGGATGCCGCGGGCCGCGCTGCTCGGCGACCTGCCGGCCCTGCATCCCGAGGACCTCACCGACGCCCTGCGACGTGCCGCGGCCGTGGACCGCGCCGTCGTCCCCGACGCCGAGGGCGACGGCTCGACCCTCGTGACCGCCCGCGCCGGCGTGAGGTGGGAGTCGGCCTTCGGCCCCGATTCCCGCGCGCGCCACGTGGCGCTCGGCTGCGTCGAGCTGCCGCTCGCCCCGGAATCGTCGCTGCGGCGCGACGTCGACACCGCCGAGCAGCTGCGGCAGGCGGACGCCCTGGGCGTCGGGCCGCGGACGGCGCGGCTCGTGGCGCCGCCCGAGGAGCCGAGCTCGACGGCCTGAGCCCGACCGGGTCAGATCAGCAGGTAGACCGCGCCGACGATCGTGAAGCCGATCACCAGCCGCTCGAAGAGCACTTGGTCGATGCGCCCGGCGAGCCACCGGCCGGCCAGCGCCCCGGCGATCACGAGCGGGATGAGGACGAGGTCCAGCGCGACCCCCGACGGCGTGAGGAGTCCGAGGCCGATCGAGAACGGCAGCTTGCTCAGGTTGATGACGGCGAAGAACCAGGCCGCCGTGCCGAGGAACGCCTTGACCGAGAACCGCGCGGCCAGGAAGTACATCGACATCACCGGCCCCGCGGCGTTGGCGACCATCGTGGTGAAGCCGCCGAGGGACCCGTAGGCGGCCGCGGCCAGCTTGTGGGGCCCGGTGTCATCGACGACGGCCGCCGCCCGGCGCCGCAGCAGCGTGATCGCGATGACCCCCAGCAGGATGACGCCGATCAGCCGCTTCACCCAAGCGTCGTCGGCGACGGCGAGGAACGCCACCCCGGCGGCGAGCCCCACGACGACCGCGGGCACGAGCCGCAGCAGCGCCCGCCAGTCGGCGTGCCGGCGGTAGGCGAGCACCGCGAAGACGTCGGCGACGATGAGCAGGAGCAGCAGCGTGCCGGTGGACTGCCTGGCCGGCAGCACCGCGGCGAACACCGCGACGGCGATCGTCGTGGCGCCCGGGACGGCCGTCTTGCCGAGGCCGACCACCAGGGCGGCGACCGCGAGCAGCACCCAGCCCCACGCGGCCAGGTCGGGCAGGAGGAACGCGCCCACGGTCACACCCCCGCCGCGGTCAGGGCGGCTTCGCCCAGGGCGGCCGTCGTGACGGCATCCGTCATCCACAGCGGCGCGACGACGGGACGGATGCCGGTGGCGGCGACCTCGTCGGCCGAAGAGGCGTCCTCGACGGCCATCAGCCACGCGTCGAGCAGTCCGCCGTCGCGACGCGCGCCGTAGTGCGCGGCGACGCCGGCGGCCGTGGCCGGCACGCCTATCGCGGCGAGGCAGATGTCGGCCATGCCCCGGACGACCGCGCCGCCGATGACTCCCGACACCCCCACCACCGGGGCCGCGGCGGAAGCGAGCGCCTGCCGGATGCCGGGGACGGCGAGGATCGGTCCGACGGACACGACCGGGTTGGACGGCGCGATCAGCACTACGTCAGCAGCGGCGATCGCCTCGGCCACACCGGGCGCGGGGCGTGCCGCCTCGACCCCCGGATTGTCGAAGCGCACCGGTTGCAGCGCACCGCGGTGCCGGGTCCACCATTCCTGGAAGTGCAGGTCGCGGGTTGCGCCGTCCTCCCGGACGGTGACACGGGTGTCGACCTCGGCGTCGGTCATTGGCAGCAGGCGGACGCCGAGCGGCCATCGCGCGGACAGCCGCGCGACGACATCGCTGGGGCTCGCACCCTCGCGCAGCCAGCCGGTGCGGGCGAGGTGGGTGCCGAGGTCGAGGTCGCCGAGTGTGAACCACGGCCAGCCGGCGCCCCACTGCCGGAGCTCGTCGTTCACGCGCTCGGTCTCACCCGCGCGACCCCAGCCGCGGGCTGCGTCGTTGACGCCGGCGAGGGTGTACAACAGCGAGTCGACGTCGGGCTGCAGACGCACCCCCGAAAGCCACAGGTCGTCGCCGGTGTTGGCCACCACGGTGAGCGCCGCGGCGGTGTCGGCGATCCCCCGCGCGCGCAGGGCGGCGCGAACGCCGCTGGCGAAGCGGGAGCCGCCCACGCCGCCGGCGAGGACCACGACGGCCGGCGCCGGCCGGGCGTCGGTCACAGGGCGAATTCGTCGGTCGCGTGGGGCAGGGCGAACCGGGCGACCGCGTCGATGAGCGCCTCGACGGTCTGCTGCTCGGCGACCACGTCCACTCCGAGGCCCGTGCTGCGCGCGTCGTGCGCCGTGCGCGGACCGATCGCGGCGATGAGGGTCGAGTCGGGGATGTCGGGGAACTGCTGGCTCACCTGCTCGGCGACCGAGCCGCTCGTGACGAGGATCGCGTTGATGCGGCCGGAGCGCACGTCCTCGGCGATGCGGTCCGTCACCGGCACCCCCACGGTGCGGTAGGCCACGACGCTGCGGACGTCGTGCCCGGCATCCGTCAGCCGCTGCGTGAGGACCGGCTTGGCGATCTCGCTGCGCAGCGTCAGGATGCGCCGCGGCTGGGGCTCGAGGGCGATGAGCTGATCGGCCATGCCGCCGGCGGAGTTGTCGCGCTCGGGGATGAGGTCCACGCGGTAGCCGACGGCCTGCAGGGCGGCGGCGGTGGTCTCGCCGACCGCCGCGACCTTCGTCGAGGCGGGGATGGTGGCGCGGTAGGCGTAGAGGACGTCGACCGTCGTGGCGCTGGTGACCGTCAGCCAGTCGAACGCGCCCGCAGCGAGGTCGCGGATCGCCTGCTCGAGCGTCGCCTCATCGGTGGAGGGGGCGAAGTTGATCAGCGGCGCGATGACGGGGGTCGCGCCCTGCGCGCGCAGCGACGCCGCCACCCCGTCGCCCCACGGTCCCCCACGCGGCACGAGCACGCGCCACCCCTTGAGGGGCTTGGGAGCCGGATGCTCGGATGTGTGGTTCATGGGGTGTGACTCTCGTGGTGCGCGGCGGCCACCCCTACCTTCGAGCAGCCGAGGCGCGACGGACCGGTTCGCGCGAGCGGCAGCATCCGCACCATTGCACTGCCTGTGAATCCCACCATACCCCCGCGCGTCGCCGCCGGGCGTCGCGCCGCCTGGGGCTCAGCGCGCGGCGATCTTGACCACACCCCACACCGCCGCGCCGACGCCGAGGGCCACGGCCAGCGCCGCAGCCGCCGCGCCGTTGGGGTTGCGCCGCGCGAACGCACGCGACTTGACGATGCCGCGATCCAGCGCCAGACCCGCACGCTTGGGCAGGTTGGCCTTCTCTTCGATGGCCGCCAGCGCCGCCTTGAGCTCGGCGCGCGCCTTCTCGACGGGATCCGTGATCCCGATGGGCACCGCCGTACGGGGCACGGCCACAGCGCGAGAGTCAGTACTCACCGCGCACCTCCTTCACGTCTCGGGCGATCGCCTGGGCGGGGTTCTTGCGCGATCCGAGCCTCTTGAAGCGCAGGATGCCGAGGAGCGCCAGCACGACGGTCACCAGCAGCATCGCGATGAACACCACGAGCGCCGACAGCCACACCGGCCACCACGACGACAGCCCCGCGATGACGAACGCGCCGAGGACCGGGATCGACCAGAACAGCACGAAGAGGGCGGCGATCATCCAGATCGCGCCCCATCCGCCGTCCTTGGCAGTGCGGGCAGCCCACACCTTCGCCGCGTCGATCTCGGCCGTGACGAGGTTCCGGACGAGTTCGGGGATCTCGCCGATGAGGGTCAGCAGACCGTCGTCGGCGCGATCGCGGAAGCCACGGGGCGTCGTCATGTCACGCCCCGTTGCTGTCGCGCGCCTCTTCGGCGGACCTCTTCGCCTTCTCGGCGGCCTTGCGCGCCGCGGCGGTGGTCTCGTCGGCGGCACGCTCGAGGTCGTCGGCCGCTTCCTTGCTCGCCTTCACGGCGGCGTCCACCCGCTGGCCGGGGGTCCCCTTCGCGGCGGCGGCCTTGCCGACCTTCACCGCCGAGTCCCACACCGTGCTCGGCAGTGCCATCGCGCTCGACTTGGCGAAGTCGGCGACCTTGCTCACCTGCTCCTGCACGGGCTCGAGGTTCCACACCTTCAGCCACTGGGTCTTGATCTGCTCGTACCGCTCGCGTCCGGCCCGCGACCCGAGCACGTAGCCCACGGCGATTCCGATGGCGAGTCCTGCCTTGCCCTTCATGGGTGTCCTCCCGGTAGGTGGTGCGCCTGAATAGGTGGTGCGCCTGAGTGGTGCACCCCAGATTAGCCATCCATGCCGTCAGCGGCATCCGCCCTTGACATTCGCCTGGGAATCGCCATCATCACGGCGCGCCGCCGGTCCACAGCACCGCTCGGCGCACGCGATCGGCCTCGGCCACGGCGTCCGCGATGGTGCGGTCGAGCTCGCTGCCCGCGAGCCACGGGCCGACGACGGCGATCGCGGGGGCGGCGCCGGCGGGTCGGGGTGCGGCGGACCGGGATCCGGCGGTTCGCGGCTCCGCGGGCCGGGGCGCGGGGGCACCCTCGGCGGTGGCGGCCCCCAGGGCAGCCCGGAGGGCCGTCCGCAGAGCGGCGGTTCCCGCGGCGTGACCCGCCGCCGAGGCCGGGCGCACGGCGGTGCGGCGGGTGCGGACGGCGGCGCGGACGCGCGGGACCGTCGGGATCCCGAGCAGCTCGACCGCCTCGGCGACGGCGAGCGCCACGGCGGCGGAGTCGTCGAGGGCGGCGGTCGCCGGCGCGGTCGCGCTGGTGCCGAACGACACTCGCAGCACGCGGCGGTCCGGCCCCGCGGCGGCGGCGAGCCACGGCGCGCGCGACGTCTCGTCGACGGCGGCGACCGCCGGGCCCGACCCCGGCACGCGGAAGACGACGGACCGGGCGGACGCCCCCGCCTGCGGGGCGTCGACGACCATCGTCACCGTCTCGACGTCCACCGCCGCCGGTGTCGCGGGCAGTTCCGCCAGCGGCGCCAGCAGCGCCCGGACGACGCCCTCGGATGCCGCGAGCACGACCCCGTCGGCCACGATCCGCGCCGGGGGTTCGGGCAAGTCCGGGGCGGCGCCCGGGTCGGCGCTCGTGGCGGCGTGATCCGCCGGCATCCGGGTCTCGATCTCCCAGATGTCGTCCTGCCGGCGGGACAGACCGGCGACGTCCGCCACGAGAACCTGCACCTCGAGCTCGGCGAGGCGGGCCCGCAGGGCGTCGGCGAGGCGCGGCATCCCGCCCTCGAGGACGCCCCGTGACGCGCCCGGCGCGGACAGCCGCAGCTCGGCGACGGCCGCGGCGAGGGATCCCGTCCGCGTGAGGGCGGTGTTCAGGCCGGGCGCGGCGAGGTCGACGTCGAGGTCGCTCGGGGTCAGGCCGAAGCGGCCTGCGACGACGGGGGCGACCATGCGGTCGAGGATCCGCGCCCCCATGCGCGAGCCGACCAGGCGCGCGAGGTCGCGCTCGACGCCGATGGTCAGCGGCGGGCGGAGCCGGTCGAGGTACGCGCGCCATGCGCCCCGCCAGCCGATCAGCGCGCGGACGTCGTCCGCCCACGGGTTGGCGGGGATGCCGAGCACGGTCTCGGCCGGGAGCGGCGCCGCCCCCAGGGGAAGCCCCGCGATCCAGGGCCGATCCGCCGCGTGGTCGCGGATCGCGTCGTCGAGGCCGAGTTCGGCGAGCAGAGACCGCGCCGCGTCGCCGAGGTCGTCGTCGGACGCCGCCGCGGGGACGGCGAGCCCGTCGAGGTCGAGGCGCCCGGCGGCGGAGCCGGCATCCGGGTCCACGACGATCACGCGCAGGCCGACCTTCGCGCATTCGAGCGCGGCGACCAGGCCCGCCACGCCCGCCCCGATCACGACCACGTGGCGCTCGTGCGCGAGCGCGATGAGATCGGGAAGGCTCTCGGTGCTGTCGGCCACGCAGCCATCCTCGCACCCCGGCGGGAGCGGCCGCGGGCGAGCGGTGCGAGGATGGCGGCATGACGCTGCACATCACCGGCGACGCCGCCGCCGACCGGCTGCTCACCGACGACCCGCTCGCCCTGCTGATCGGGATGCTGCTGGACCAGCAGGTCGCGATGGAGACCGCCTTCGCCGGTCCGCTGAAGATCGCCGAGCGCGCCGGGACCTTCGACGCCGCCGCCCTCGCCTCGTTCGACCCGGACGCCTTCGCCGAGCTGTTCAAGGCCACGCCCGCCGTCCACCGGTACCCCGGCTCCATGGCCTCGCGCGTCCAGGCGCTGTGCCGCGCGGTCGAGGAGGACTGGGGCGGGGATGCCGCCTCGATCTGGACCCAGGGGGACCCCGACGGGGCGACCGTGCTGAAGCGGCTGAAGGCGCTGCCGGGCTTCGGCGAGCAGAAGGCGCGGATCTTCCTCGCTCTGCTCGGCAAGCAGTACGGCTACCGCGGCGCCGGCTGGCGCGAGGCGGCGGGGTCGTACGGTGACGAGGGGTCGTTCCGCTCGGTGGCCGACATCACCTCACCGGAGTCCCTGACCAAGGTGCGCGAGTACAAGCGCGAGATGAAGGCCGCCGCGAAGGCGGCGAAGTCGTGAAGAAGACCGGAGGCAGCGTCGCGGCGTTCATCGCGGGCGTGGCTCCCGCGGCGCGGCGGCGGGACGCCGAGACACTGGTCGCTCTCATGGGCGAGATCACCGGACGCGAGCCCGAGCTGTGGGGCACGATCATCGGCTTCGGCGCGTGCCACTACCGCTACCCCACCGGCACCGAGGGCGACATCCCGGTGCTGTCGTTCTCGCCGCGGCGCCAGGCGACGACGATCTACATGATCCCGGGGTTCGCCGACCACACGCCCGCCCTCGAGGCGCTCGGACCCCACACCACCGGCGCCGGCTGCCTGTACCTCAAGGATCTCGAGGCCGTCGACCTCGGGGCGCTCCGCGGAATCCTCACCGACACCGAGCGCTGGGTGCGCGACGGCGGCGCCGACGCCATGCGCATCACCGTCACCGACTGACCGCGCGCGACCGCGACGCGCGGCGCAACGACCGCGAGACTGCATCTCTGTCCCGACACGGTGGGTTCACACCGCGGTTTCGGGCCGGAGATGCAGTCTCGCGGTCGTGGGTGGTGCGGCTCGCGTCCCGCGCGCCGCACCGCGCGGCGCGGGGTGGCGCGGGCGGGCGCGTCTCGCGTCCCGCGCGGGGCGGGTCAGGCGCCGCGCAGGCGCTCGGCGAGGTAGGCGGTGAGGCCCTCGAGGGGCACGCGCTCCTGGGCCATGGTGTCGCGGTCGCGGACGGTCACGGCGCGGTCCTCGAGCGAGTCGAAGTCCACGGTGACGCAGAAGGGCGTGCCGATCTCGTCCTGGCGACGGTAGCGGCGACCGATGGCTCCGGCGTCGTCGAAGTCGATGTTCCAGTCGCCGCGCAGCGAGTCGGCGACCTCGCGCGCGAGCGGCGACAGCCGCTCGTTGCGAGACAGCGGCAGGATCGCGGCCTTGACCGGGGCGAGGCGGGGGTCCAGACCCAGGACGGTGCGGGTGTCGGTGCCGCCCTTGGCGTTGGGCGCCTCCTCCTCGCGGTAGGCGTCGACGAGGAACGCCATCATCGCCCGCGTCAGGCCGAACGAGGGCTCGATGACGTACGGGATGTACTTGTCGCCCGACGCCTGGTCGAAGTAGGTCAGGCTCTGGCCGGACGCCTCGGTGTGGCTGCCGAGGTCGTAGTCGGTGCGGTTGGCGATGCCCATGAGCTCGCCCCACTCCTTGCCCGGGAAGCCGAAGCGGTACTCCACGTCGATCGTGCCGGCGGAGTAGTGCGCGCGCTCGTCCTCGGGGACGTCGAAGCGGCGCATGTTGTCGGGGTCGACGCCCAGGTCCACGAACCAGTTCCAGCACGCCTCTACCCAGTGGTCGAACCACTCGCCGGCTTCGGCGGGCGGCGTGAAGTACTCGATCTCCATCTGCTCGAACTCGCGCGTGCGGAAGATGAAGTTGCCGGGGGTGATCTCGTTGCGGAACGCCTTGCCGACCTGGCCGATGCCGAACGGCGGCTTCTTGCGCGAGGCGGTGAGGACGTTGGAGAAGTTCACGAAGATGCCCTGCGCGGTCTCGGGACGCAGGTAGTGCAGGCCCGACTCGTCGTCGACGACGCCGAGATAGGTCTTCACCAGGCCCGAGAACGCCTTGGGCTCGGTGTACTGCCCCTTCGTGCCGCAGTTGGGGCACGGGATGTCGGCGAGACCGTTCTCGGCCGCGCGGCCCTTGCGCGCCTCGAAGTCCTCGATGAGGTTGTCGGCGCGGAACCGCTTGTGGCACTGCAGGCACTCCACGAGCGGGTCGGTGAAGGTGGCGACGTGGCCCGAGGCCTCCCACACGCGCTTGGGCAGGATCACCGAGGAGTCCAGGCCCACCATGTCGCCGCGGCCGCGCACGAAGGTCTGCCACCACTGGCGGCGGATGTTCTCCTTCAGCTCGGTCCCGAGGGGGCCGTAGTCCCACGCCGAGCGGGAGCCGCCGTAGATCTCACCGGCCTGGAACACGAACCCGCGGTGACGGGCGAGGGCGATGACTTTGTCGAGGCGGGACTGCTCGGCCACGGTGGCTCCAATGGTCGGGTGAGGGGGCGCGAGAGCGCGGGGAACGCCGCGTCGCGGCATCCGTCGATTCTAGATGAGCGGATGCCGCGGCTCACGCCCGCGGGGGCGTGCGGTCAGCGGACGAAGCGGATCGCCGCCGGGTACTCGTACCACTGGCCCTGGTTGGCCTTGACGGCCGCGACGATGGCGAGGACCAGGCCGAGCACGTACGCGGCGATGAGGATCAGGATGCCGATGAACACGATCGCCAGGATGCTGCCCACGACGTAGGCGATCAGCAGCGTCAGCTGGAAGTTCAGCGCCGTGGCGGTGTGGGCGCGGATGAAGGGTCCGCGGTCCTTGAGCACGAGGTAGCCGATGAGCGGGGCGAGGAAGCCGAAGAACAGCCCCCCGAGGTGGATCAGGGTCGCCCACAGGCGCTCGTCGGCGGGCGAGAGCGGCGGGGCGGGCGGGCCGTAGGCGGGCGGCGGGGTCGAGGTCACGCCCTCACGATACCGAGCGGCGCCGGCCGCCGTCAGCGGGTCGGCAAACCGGGCGGCGCCTGGTCGGCCGCCGGCGGTCAGCGCCCGAAGCCGCACCAGTCGGCGACCCACGACAGGATGCGGCCGCGCAGCGTCTCGCCGACGAACAGCTCGATCTCTCCGGGGTCGCCGTCGACGACGACGCGGACGTCGAAGATCGTGCCGCGCTTGTCCTCTTGCACGGCGTGCGGATCGCACCGCGACGGGACGATCGGCAGGACGATCTCGACGGATGCCGCTCCCGGCGTCGCGCGGACGCCGATCGGATGGGCGGCGCCCGGGGCCTCGCCCGCGAACTCCAGCAGGTTGGTGGGCTGCACGTCCTCGATCGTCACCGCGGGGGCGCCCGGGGCGGCGGCGACCGGCGCGATCCGCAGGCGCAGCGCCGCCGCATCGCCCGGGGCCGCGGCGTCGAAGCCGGCGAACGAGAGCTCGGCCGCCTCGAAGACCCGCATCGCGCGGCACTCCCGCTCGTGGAGCGGCGCGACGAAGCCGAGGGGATCGCCGGCGGGCACGGTGACGACCTCGCTCCGGCCGCCGACCGCGAGCGCGAGCCGCACGCGGGGCTCGCCGTCGTGCGGCGCCGTGCAGTCGACCTGCGGCAGATGGACCCGCACGTCGACTCTGCCGCCGGGGGCGACCTCGCTCGAGCCGCCCGCGATGACACGGACGGCCTCACGGTCGAACCGCTGATCGACCACCGCGACGTCCCCGACGGTGACGGGGGTCTCCGACACGTTCACGACCTGCACCTGCGCCTGCCGTGCGGCCACGTCGCCGCGCAGCTGCACGAGCGTCACCTGCACCCGCTCGCCGAGCGGGGCGTCGTCGCTCGCGGCGGGGGATGCGGCGCCGTCGCACCCTGCCAGCGGCGCGGCTGCGAGGACCAGCGCCGCGACCGCGGGAGCGACCCGGCGCACCGGCTACCTGCGCAGCTCTTCGCGCGCGACCGTGGCGTCCTCGAGCACCACCGGGTCGATGTCGACCCCGAGGCCGTGCCCGAGCGGCACGCGGACGTGGCCGTCCTCGAGGACGGCGGGCTCGGTGACGATGTCGCGAGCGTAGAAGCGTCCCGACGCCGAGATGTCGCCCGGCAGCGTGAAGCCGGGAAGGGCGGCCAGCGCGGCGTTGGCGGCGCGCCCGATGCCGGTCTCGAGCATGCCTCCGCACCACACCGGGATGCCGGCATCCCGGCAGAGATCGTGGATCGCGACCGCTTCGAGATAGCCGCCCACGCGCCCCGCCTTGACGTTGATGACGGATGCCGAGCCGAGCGCCAGCGCATCGACGGCGGCCTTGCGCGAGGTGATGGACTCGTCCAGGCACACCGGCGTGCGCAGGTGGCGGGCGAGGGCTGCGTGGTCGACGATGTCGTCCTCTTGCAGCGGCTGCTCGATGAGCAGCAGGTCGAAGCGGTCGAGCTCGGCGAGCGTGTCGAGGTCGGTCAGGGTGTAGGCGGAGTTCGCGTCGACCTGCAGCGGGATCGCCCCGAAGGCGTCGCGCACGGCGGCGGTGTCGGCGACGTCGCGCCCGGGCTTGATCTTGATCTTGATCCGCACGTAGCCCTCGTCGAGGTAGCCGCGGACGGTCTCGACGAGCGCGGCGGGGTCGCGCTGGATGCCCACCGACACGCCGCTCGGCACCCGGTCGTGGACGGCGCCGAGGTACTCGGCGAACGAGCGCGACTCGGACCGCAGCGCGGCGTCGAGGACGGCGAGCTCGAGCCCGGCTTTGACCATGCGGTGCCCCTTGAACGGCTCGAGCACCGACGCGACCTGCTCGGGCGCGATCGGGCCGTGGTCCAGCAGCGCGGGGCCGAGCCACCGCAAGGCCACGTCCCACGCCGACTGGGTGTACTCGCTGGAGTACAGCGGGGCGGCGCCCGTGACGACCTCGCCCCACCCGTCGCCGTCCGCCGTGCGCGCCCGCACCACGATCACCTCGCGCACCGTCTCGGTGCCGAACGACGTCGTGAACGGCGACACGAGCGGCAGGTGCAGCACGCGCAGCTCGATCCCGTCGAGGGCGACGGATGCCGTGGGCCGGGCGATGGGCATGGGCTCAGCGTACGCCGGGCCCGGGACGTAGCGGCCGGCCCGAACGCTCAGTGGGCGACGCGCATGCCGCGCAGCACCGGCACGAACGTGGAACGCGCCACGCGCGGCTCGCCGCGCCGCGGCCGGCGGACGCGGTGCCCGCGGTCCTCGCGGTGCTCGCTCCACGCCTGGATCAGGGTCTCGATGTGCTCGCGCATGATGCCTCCTCGGTCGAGATGAAGGAGGCGCACGCCGGCCCGCTGATACGCGGGCGCCGCGATCAGGGCCGGACGAACAGGTAGCCGAGGTCGTCGTCGAAGCCGCCGATGACGAGCCCCTCGCCCAGGTGGGCCAGGACGGCGTCGCGCACGCGGGTGCGCCAGGCGGCGGCATCCGCGGGGTTGTCGCGCCGCATCGACTCGATGTCATGTGGCACGGGGACGTGGGCGACCACGAGGTCGGGGCCGGGGGTGGGGACGGGCCGGGCCGCGACCGCCCACGACACCATGACGCGGTCGGACTCGTCGCCGCGGTTGACGCCGTCGTCCATGGGTCCGTAGTGGTTCACGAGGTACTCGGTGACCCGCGTGCCGAGCACGCGCAGGTTGAAGTGGGCGTTGCGGGCGACGAGGGGGTCGAAGGTCCACGTGATGTGCCCGACGTCCCGCGCGAGGGCCCACTCGCGCTGGTGCTGCTTGAGGATGCGGCCGAGCCCCTGGCTGCGGACCTCGGGCAGGACGCCGGTGATGTGGCTGTGCATCGACCGCGCGGCAGGCTCGGCGAAGAAGGCCACGGATGCCCCGACCATGCGCTCGCCGGCGTAGAGCCCGACGGCGTAGTTGCCCGAGTGCGCGAGGGCGCGCAGCAGGTTCGGCGGCATGCCCGACTTGTCGCCGCCCCACACCTCGGACAGCACGGCCGAGGCGGCGAAGACCTGCTCGACGGTGGCGAGGGGGCGGATGTCGATGCCCGGCGGCGTCTCGGTGGAAAGGTCGGCCATGGCCTCACCCTACGCCGCTCGCGACGCGCGTTCGGGTGAGTCCGCGCAGCCGTCAGGCCGGGGCGCGGGCGGGCCGGCCGCCCGGGATCTCGATGACCCCGGTCGTGGGCGACTCGACGCCGGCGGTGATGACGTGCTCGGCGAACAGGCCCGGCCACGCCATGACGCCGTAGGGGGTGCGCGCGACGACCAGGCGGCTGTGGGGCAGCAGCGCGTCGAGCTTCGTCGCGGTCCGCAGCGGGTGGGTGTGGTCGCCCGTCCACGCCAGGATCAGCGTCGGCACGGTGATCTCGGCGAGCGCCTTCTTGGGCGGCAGGTCGGCGCGCGCGGCGCCGCGCAGCACCGTGGGCAGCAGTCGCTCGGCGACGGCCGGGCCGGTCTGGGGGGCGCCGGCGAGGGCGGGCGGGACCGGGGTGGTGCTGCCGAGCTCGACGAAGGCGGCCACGCCCCCGCGCTCGACAAGGTCGGCGCCGGCGAGGTAGACGTCGGCCTGCGCGCGGCGCGTGCCCCACGCCGTCGGCGGCAGCATGAGCGTCAGGCTCTCGAACCGCGTGCGGTCGCGCAGGGCCGCGTGCAGGAGGGTTCCGGTGCCCATGGACGGGCCGAGCCCGTGCACGGTCTCGCCGGGCGCGATGACGTCCAGCGCGGCGAGCAGGTCGTCGGCGAGGCGGTCCCACGTGTAGTCGGCGGGGTCGGCGGTGCCGCTGGATCCGCCGTGGCCGCGCGCGTCCAGGCGCAGGATGCGATGCCCGCGCAGCGCGCGCCCGAGGTCCAGCCCCAGCTGCGCGTCGCGCGACCTGCTCGAGGTGAGCCCGTGCAGCTGGACGACCAGCGGCCCGTCGTCACCGGTCAGATCGAAGTCGAGCCGGGCGCCGTTCACCTCGATCACCGGCCGCTCCTTCCCGGAACGCCGCCCGGCCGGCGTTCACCGGCCCGACACGAAAGCGGCGTCGCACGAAACCTGAGCCCCCTACACTACGGCCGATGCGCCTGACGAACGTCGCCCGGATGGGCCTTCCCGCGGGGGAGGTCCACAGCTATGCGCTCGAGGTGTCCGGCCCCGGAGCACCCCTGCCGGTGTCGTTCGACCAGCGCCGGCACGTCGGCGGCGGCGACCGCCCCGGGTCGTGGATGTCGATCGCGTTCCGCCTGCCCGAGGACACCGCACCCGACGCCCTCGCGTCCGCCTGGCATGCGGTCGTCGCGCGGCACGGGACGCTGCGGACGGTCTTCGCCCGGGAGGGCGAGGACGTCGTGCTGCACGAGGTCGAGGTGACCGGCGGCGCGTGGCGGCGGCATCCGGTGCCCGGCGCAGCCGAGACGCGCGACGTCGTCCGCGCGGTGTTCGACGCCGCGTGCCGGCCGTTCGCGCGGCCCTCGCACCGCATGATCCTCGTGATCCCGGATGCCGGCGA
The DNA here is from genome assembly GCF_054780155.1 of Microbacterium aureliae. Taxonomy (NCBI): domain Bacteria; kingdom Bacillati; phylum Actinomycetota; class Actinomycetes; order Micrococcales; family Microbacteriaceae; genus Microbacterium; species Microbacterium aureliae. The sequence continues at coordinate 497,087 of NZ_BAAGWW010000002.1, read as the reverse complement.
CCGCCGCCCCGTGGTGATCCTCGGCTCCGACCACGCGCACGTGGACATGTGGTCGCTGCTCGTGCTCGTGCACGACCTCGTCGGGTGCCTGGCCGATGTCGCGGCCGGGCGGAGTCCGGGAGCGGCGCTGGAGCCGGTGGAGTCCTTCGCGACCCACACCCGCGTGCTCGAGGAGCTGCCGCCGGCGCCCGCCGGCGTCGCCGAGCGGTGGGCCGAGATCCTGGACGCCGAGGGCGGGACGATGCCGCTGTTCCCCCTGCCGCTCGGCGACCTGTCGACCGCACGGCCGGCCGTCGTCGAGGTGCGGGACGTGCTGGACGGCGCCGAGACGGAGCGTTTCGCCGGGCTGGCGCGCGAGCAGGGCGTGGGGCCTGCGGCGCTGGCGATGTCCGAGCTCGCGCGCGTGACGCGCGAGCTCGCCGGCGCGCCGCTGCGGGCGGTGTTCCCCGTCCACAGCCGGTTCGAGAGGCGCTGGCACGACGCGGTGGGCTGGTTCATCACGAACTCGGTGCTCGAATGCGCCGATCCCGACCCGGTCGCGTGCGCGGCCGCGGTGCGGCAGGCGATGACGCTCGGCTCGCACCCGCTGGCGCCGATCCTCGCGCCCTACGGCGGGATGCCCACCGCGCCCGGCATGTTCGCGCTGTCGTGGCTGGACACCCGCCGGCTGCCGGTGTCGCTGTCGCCGGGCCTCGAGATCCAGTACGTCTCGAGCGTCATCGAGTCCGACGACGTCATGGTGTGGTTCATCGTCAACGACTCCGGCCTGCACCTGCGGTACCGCTGCCCCGACACCCCCGAGGCCGTGGCGAACGTGGGGATGTGGGTGGATGCCGTCACCGCAGGCCTGCGGGAGCGGGCCGCGGTGCGCGTGCCGGTGGGCTGAGCCGGCGGCATCCGCCCTCGCTCGCCCACGGGCGGGATAGCCTCGTCGGATGGGTCGGGACGAACAGCTGCGCCACCGACTGACCTGGATGCCGCCGCAGTGGGCCATCGTCGCCGTGCTGGCCGCCGCGGGGCTGGCGTCGTCGTTCATGTTCACGCTGGTCGTGCCGATCCAGTCCAAGCTGCCCGAGCTGCTGGACGCCGGCCGCGAGGACACCGCGTGGGTGGTGACCTCGACGCTGCTGGCCTCGGCGGTGATCACACCGATCTCGGGCCGGCTGGGCGACATGTACGGCAAGCGGCGCATCGTGCTGGTGCTCGTGGCGCTGCTGGTGGTCGGGTCCGTCATCGCCGCGCTGTCCACCGACCTCGTCGGGGTGATCGTGGGGCGTGCCCTGCAGGGAGCGGTCACCGGCGTCGTGCCGCTGGGCATCTCGATCCTGCGGGACGTGCTGCACGAGAACCGGGTGGATGCCGCCATCGCCCTCATCAGCGCGACCCTGGGCGTCGGCGGCGCGCTGGGCCTTCCGATCAGCGCGCTCATCACCGAGCGCAGCGACTGGCACCTGCTGTTCTGGGTGGCGGCGGGCCTGGGTGTCGTCGTGTTCGGCCTCGTGCTGTGGATCGTGCCGGTGAGCGTGCTGCGGACGGCCGGCCGGTTCGACTTCGTCGGCGCGGCCGGGCTCACCGTGGGACTCGTCGGCATCCTGCTGGCGATCTCGCGCGGCAACGAGTGGGGCTGGACTTCGCCGGCGATCCTCGCGTGCGGCGTCGGCGGGGTGGTCGTGCTGCTGGCGTGGGGCTGGTTCGAGCTGCGGATCCCCGAGCCGCTGCTGGACCTGCGGGTCGCCGCCCGCCCGGCGGTGCTGCTGACCAACATCGCCTCGATCGCGATGGGCTTCGCGCTGTTCGCGTCGAACGTCGCCTACCCCCAGATCCTCGAGCTGCCCGTGGCCACCGGCGGCTTCGGGCTGTCGCTGCTGGGCGCGAGCCTGGTCGTCATGCCGGCGGGCCTGGTGATGATGGTGCTCTCGCCCTTCTCGGGCCGCATGGCCCGCACCGTCGGGCCCAAGCTGCTGCTGATCCTCGGCGCGCTGTCGCTCATCGTGGCGTACGGCTTCACGCTGCTGTTCTCGTCCGAGGTGTGGCAGCTCGTGGTGGCGAACCTGCTGATCGGGGTCGGCATCGGCTTCGGCTACGCCGCGATGCCGATGCTCATCATGCGGTCCGTGCCGCAGACCGAGACGGGCGCCTCGAACGGACTGAACGCGCTGTTCCGGTCGCTCGGGACGAGCTCGGCCGCCGCGGTCATCGGCGCGGTCCTGGCCACCTACACGGTCGGCCTCGACGGGATGCCGGTCCCCTCCCCCTTCGCGTTCCAGCTGTCGTTCGTGCTCGGCGGCGTCGCGGCCGTGTTCGCGCTCGGGGTGGCGCTGTTCATCCCCCGCGCCCGCGACCCGCACGAGCGGCATCCGTCCCTGCGCGACGCGGGTTGACGGCATCCGTCGCCACGCTTTGCGGTGACCGCGAACGGGTCAACCCCGCGCGCGGCTGGGTGGTGGCGTTGACCGCATCCGTCACCACCCGCCCCGGAAACCGCAAACAGCGTCAACCCCGCGCGTGAGCGACCGCCCGAGTTGACCGCATCCGCCGCTACCGGCGCCGGTGACCGCGAACAGCGTCAACCCCGCCCGCGGGCGCGTGCCGGAGATGGCGGCATCCGTCGCGAAACGGGCGCGGCACGGTCCCCCTGCCGCGAGACTGCATCTCTGCGGCCAGACGGCGGTGTGAACACACGCTCTCGGCACGGAAATGCAGTCTCGCGGTCGCAGGGGCGGGCGGAGTGCGCGGGTTCCGAATCGGCGATGTGCGGCATCAGCGATCGGGCGTTCCGGGGTTGCGCGGCGCGACCTAGCGTCGAGGCATGGATGGGTTCGCAGGACTCTCGGGGTCCACCGTCGTCGTGACCGGAGCCGCCGGCGGTCAGGGGCTTGCGCTCGTGATCCTGCTCGCGGCATCCGGGGTAGACGTGGTCGCGATCGATCGACCGGATGCCGCATTCCGCGGCCTTCCGCCGGGTGCGCGTCGCCGCGCGTTCGACGTCGCCGACGAGTCCGCGTGGCGAGAGCTCGCTGACTCGCTCGCCGGCCGGCCGGTCCGCGGGCTGGTCAACAACGCCGGCATCACCCACCGCGCGCGACTCGGCACGGTCGAGCGTGAGGACTGGGACCGCGTGCTCGCTGTGAACCTCACCGGGGCGATGCTCGCCATCCAGGCGCTGGCGCCGCTGATGGCGCGAGGTGCGTCGATCGTGAACGTCGGTTCTTCGGCGGCGCTCAACGGGCACTACCCCGTCGCGTTTACCGCGTCGAAGTGGGGACTGCGGGGGCTCACGCACGCTGCGGCGACCGAGCTGGGGCCGCGCGGCATCAGGGTCAACATCGTCCATCCCGGATTCATCGAGACGCCGATGACCTCCGGGGCTCCTGCAGGGATGCGCGACGCGCAGCTCGCGCTGACCACCCTGGAACGCCTGGGCCGACCGGATGACGTGGCCGGCACCATTGCCTTCCTGCTCTCGGATGCCGCCGCGTACATCACCGGCGCCGAGATTCCCGTGGACGGCGGGGCGACCTCCTCCGCGGGCTCGAAGTACCTGGCCGACTGCATCGCGCGCGGCTGACGCTCGGGAGACGCGGCGCGGGGCGTCCGCGGGCGGTGCCCGAGATAACGGCATCCGTCACCACCCGCCCCGGTGACCGCGAACAGCGTCAACCCCGCGCGCGAGCGCGCGCCCGAGTTGACCGCATCCGTCACCACCCGCCCCGGTGACAGCAACCAGCGTCAACCCCGCGAGCCAGCGCCCGAGATGACCGCATTTGTCACCGCCGGCACCGGTGACCGCAAACAGCGTCAACCTGCGGACGAGTGTGCGTGAGGGCGCGGCGCCGACCGCAGGTGGGGCGTCAGACCGCGGTTGCGGCGACGACCGCAGGTGCAGCGCACGTTCGCGGTCGCGGCGCACGTTCGCGGTGGGGCGCACGTTCGCTGCTGCGGCGCCCCGATTCTGCGGGTGCGCCGCGCGAGGGCGCCACTTCTCTGCGGGGGCGGTGCAGATCTGCTGCGCCGCAACAGAAAACGTGCACCTGAGCGCGGACGTACCCACCCGCCGCAACCCAACCCGACGGCCGCCGCCCGCCGCGTCAGGCGCCGACGCGGCGACCCGCGAACGGCGCGAGGCCGTCGCGCAGGGCGGCGACCTGGGCGACGTCCATGCCGACGCGCGCCATGACCCGCTCGGGAACCTTCAGCGCCGCGCGGCGCAGCGCGCGCCCCTCGTCGGTGAGGGCGATCTCGAGCACGCGCTCGTCGCTCGGCCGGCGGGAGCGGGTCACGCGCCCCTGCGCCTCGAGGCGCTTGACGAGGGGCGACAGCGTCGCCGGTTCCATCGCGAGCTCCTCGGCGAGGTCGCCCAGCGACCGCGGCGACTGCTCCCACAGCACGAGCATCACGAGGTACTGCGGATGCGTGAGCCCGAGAGGCTCGAGCACCGGTCGGTAGACGGCGACCACGTTGCGGGCAGCGGTCACCAGCGCGAAGCACAGCTGGTTCTCGAGGCGCAGCAGGTCGTCGTCGTTCACGGATTGATCATAACGCGATTGTTTCGTACACTAACGGTTGTGCCACGAACCAATCCGGATGCTGCGAACCGTCCTCCCCTGCGCGAGCGGGTGCGCGCGGCCGGCGGGTGGTACGCGTTCCTGAACGACCGGCTGGTGCGGGCCGCGGGCCCCGCCGCCGTCGGGCCGTACGACACCGAGCCCGAGCCGGTGCGCACCGAGCGCCCCTGCCCGCTGTGCGGTCACCCGATGTCGTCGCACGAGTTCGACCGTTCCGGGCCGAAGCCCCTCATGCGCTGCCCTTAGGCGACCCGTCGGGGCCGCGTCGCCGTCCGCACGGGCGTGGCTCGTGAGCGGAGTGTGCCACGATCGAGCATGGCCAGCGAGTCCACTCTGCGCTTCGGCGCGCAGACCGACGAAGTCACCAGCCTGCTGCGGATCGTGAACCTCGTTCGCACCGGAGAAGCCAGCACGAGGCCCGAGATCGGTCGCCTCACAGGTCTCGGACGAGGCGTGGTGACGCAGCGGGTGGACCGCGCCATCGAGATGGGCTTCCTCGAGGACGGCGACTTCGGCCCCTCGTCGGGCGGTCGCGCGCCTCGCACGCTCCGGTTCCGCGCCGAGGCGGGCCGCATCATCGTGTGCGCGCTGGGCGCCCTGCACATCCACGTGGGCATCACCGCGCTCGATGGCGACATCGTCGATCAGACCCACCGGTCGTGGGACATCGCCACCGGCCCCGCCGACACGCTCGACGTCGTGATGGCGATGATTGACGAGCTCGTCGACCGCAACGGCGAGGCCCCGGTGTGGGCGGTCGTCGTGGGGGTTCCGGGCCCGGTGGACTTCGACACCGGCCGCCCGGTGGCCCCGCCGATCATGCCCGGCTGGAACGGGTTCGACGTCAAACGTCGATTCGAGCAGCGCTTCGACGCCCCGGTCTGGGTCGACAACGACGTGAATCTGCTCGCCCTCAGCGAGCGGGCCCGACGGCGCGGCCAGCACGCGGACCTGATCTACGTGAAGGTGGGCTCGGGGATCGGCGCGGGGCTGCTGTCGCACGGCCGGCTGCACCGCGGCGCGAACGGGGCCGCGGGCGACATCGGCCACGTGCGGGTGCGCGACGCGGATGCGCAGTGCCGATGCGGCAAGGTGGGCTGCCTCGAGGCGGTCGCCGGCGGCTGGGCCCTGGTACGGGATGCCGAGGCGAGACTCGCCGCCGGCGCGGGCGGCCGACTGGCCCAGGCGGAGTCCCTCACCCCCGAGACCATCTCGCGCGCGGCAGAGGACGGAGACGCCCTGGCGATCGCGCTCATCCAGGCGTCGGCGCACGTCGTCGGCGAGTCGGTCGCGACTCTCGTCAACGTCTTCAACCCCGGCGTCATCGTCATCGGCGGCGCTGTGGCCGCGGCGGGGGAGCTGTATCTCGCCGAGGTCCGGCAGCGGGTGTACGAGCTCTCACTCCCCCTGGCGACCCGCGACCTGACGATCTTGCAGTCCGTCGACGACCGGCGCGAACCCCTTCGTGGCGGCGCGGAACTCGCGCGCGAACAGCTCTTCGAGATCACGTTCCCCCGCTGGTTCGCAGAGGGACGTCCGTCCACGGCCACCTCGCACCGGGCATCCTGACGAGCGACGTCCGCGGACGCCAGTCCACTCAGTCGGCCTTGGTCGAGAACGCGGCGTCGAACGCGGCGGCCGGCGGGGTGATGGCGTTGAGGGTGCGCACGAACTCGATCGCCTCGGGGGCGCCGTGCAGCCGGTCCATGCCCGCGTCCTCCCACTCGACCGACGTCGGTCCGGTGTAGCCGATCGCGTTGAGCGCGCGGAACAGCGGCTCCCACGGGACTTCGCCGTGCGCGGTCGACACGAACGTCCAGCCGCGTCGGGGGTTCGCCCACGGCAGGTGCGAGCCGAGCACGCCGTTGCGGCCGTCGAGGTTGGTGACGGACTCCTTCACGTGGACGTGGAAGATGTGGTTGGCGAAGTCCAGGACGAACGCCACCGGGTCCAGCTGCTGCCACATGAAGTGGGAGGGGTCGAAGTTGATGCCGAAGCTCTTGCGGTGCCCGATCGCCTCGAGCGTGGCCTTGGTGGTCCAGTAGTCGTAGGCGATCTCGGAGGGGTGCACCTCGAGCGCGAAGCGCACGCCGACCTCTTCGAACACGTCGAGGATCGGGTGGAAGCGGTCGGCGAAGTCCTGGTAGCCGGCGGCGATGTAGGCGTCCGAGGCGGGCGGGAACATCGCCACCGCCTTCCAGATCGACGACCCGGTGAAGCCGGTGACGGTCTTCACGCCGAGCTTCGCGGCGAACCGCGCGGTCATCTTCAGCTCCTCGGCGGCGCGCTGCCGCACGCCCTCGGGGTCGCCGTCGCCCCACACCCGGTCGTTGAGGATGTCCCGGTGGCGCTCGTCGATCGGGTCGTCGCACACGGCTTGACCTGCGAGGTGGTTCGAGATCGTCCACACCTTCAGCCCGTTGCGCTCGAGGATGTCGCGGCGGGACTGCACGTACGCCTCGTCGTCCCATCGCGAGACGTCGATGTGGTCACCCCACGAGGCGATCTCGAGCCCGTCGTACCCCCATTCGCCGGCGAGGCGCGCGACCTCTTCGAAGGGCAGGTCGGCCCACTGGCCGGTGAACAGCGTGATCGGTCGTGCCATGTTCGTCCTCCTCAGACGGATGCCGGTGCCGGCGCGGTCGTGCGCGTCCAGGCCGAGTCGTTCTGCGAGCTGCGCTCGACGGCGTCCAGCACGCGCTGCACGCTGAGCCCGTCGGCGAAGGTGGGGTGCGGATCCGTGCCCTCGGCGATGCCGGTGACGAGGTCCACCACCTGGTGGCTGAAGCCATGCTCGTAGCCGAGCACGTGCCCGGCCGGCCACCACGCCGCGACGTAGGGATGCTGCGCCTCGGTGACGAGGATCCGGGTGAAGCCCTGCATCCCGGCCTCGGCCGTGCGGTCGTAGAACCACAGCGTGTTGAGGTCCTCGAGCTCGAAGCGCAGGGCGCCCTTGTCACCCGAGACCTCGATCGACAGCGCGTTCTTGCGGCCCGTGGCGAAGCGGGTCGCCTCGAACGAGGCGAGCGCCCCGCCGGCGAGCCGGCCGGTGAAAAGCGCCAGATCGTCGACGGTGACGTCCCCGAGCTCGGACCCCGCGACGCCGGTGAAGCCCACGCGCTCGCCGAGCACAGGGCGCTGCTTCACGATCGTCTCGATCGTGCCCGACACCGCCTCGACCTCGAGACCCGTCACGAACTGCGTCATGTCGACGATGTGCGCGCCGATGTCGCCCAGCGCTCCCGAGCCGGCGTGCTCCTTCTGCAGGCGCCAGCCGAGCGGCAGCTGCGGGTCCACCAGCCAGTCCTGCTGGTAGGCGGCCCGCACCTGCTGCACCCTGCCGATCCGGCCCTCGGCGATCAGGTCGCGCATCAGCGTGACCGCGGGAACCCGGCGGTAGGTGAAGCCGACCATCGCCCGCACGCCGTCCGCGGCCGCGCGCGCAGCGGCATCCGCCATCGCCTGCGCCTCGCCGGCGGTGTTGGCCAGCGGCTTCTCGCACAGCACGTGCTTGCCCGCTTCGAGCGCGGCGATCGCGATCTCGGCGTGGGAGTCCCCCGGCGTGACGATGTCGACGATGTCGATGTCGGAGCGTTCAATCACCTCGCGCCAGTCCGTCGCCGACTCCGCCCAGCCCCACTTCTCGGCCGCGGCGGCCACCGCCTCGGGGTTGCGCCCCACCAGCACCGCCATCTCGACGCCGACGGGCAAGTCGAACATCCGGGGCGCCTGACGCCAGCCCACCGAGTGCGCCGAGCCCATGAAGCCGTAGCCGATCATCGCCACGCGCAGCCGTTCGCCGGCCGTTCGGGAATTCCTCATCATTCGCTCAGACTAAATGTCTGAATGCAACATAAGGGAAGGCCGGCGGCTACAGCAGGCGCAGCTCCGCCTCGACGGCCGCGGCCGTCTCGCGCAGGGACGGCAGGCAGGCCTCGATCAGCTCCTCGGCGGTGCCGCGGTTCGCGCTCGCCGCGACGTTGAGGGCGGCGATGCTCCGGCCGTCCCGACCGTGCAGCGGCACGGCGATCGAGCGCAGTCCCACCTCGAGCTCGCCGTCCACCAGGGCCCACCCCTGTCGCCGCACCCGATCCAGCTCGGCGGCCAGCGCACCCGGGTCGGTCAGCGTGCGGTCGGTGAGGTGCGCCAGCTCGGATGCCGCGAGGACGGCCGCGCGCTCGCCCTCCGGCATCCCGGCCAGAAGAACGCGGCCCATGCTCGTGGCGAACGCCGGGAACCGCGTGCCGATCGTGATGCCCACGCTCATGATGCGACGCGTGGGGACGCGGGCGACGTAGACGATGTCAGCGGCGTCGAGGACCGCCGCCGACACCGACTCGTCTGTCGCGCGGGACAGCCGCTCGAGGTGGGGCTGGACCACCTCGGGCAGCGTCAGCGCCGACAGGTAACTGAAGCCGAGCTCGAGCACGCGGGGCGTGAGCGAGAAGTCACGACCGTCGCTGCGGACGTAGCCGAGTGTCTCGAGCGTGCGCAGGAACCGCCCGGCCGCCGCCCGGGTCAGCTCCGCGCGGCGCGCGACCTCGCTGAGCGTCAACGCGGGGTGCTGCGCGTCGAAGGCGCGGATCACGGCGAGGCCCCGGGCGAGGGACTGGACGAAATCGTCGGACTGCTTCTCGGGCACGCGCTCTCCTGGATCGTGGGTGGACGAGCCGGTCACCGCTCCAGCACGACGGCCAGGCCCTGGCCGACGCCGATGCAGATCGCGGCGACCGCCACCCCGCCGCCGCGTCGCGCGAGCTCGTGCGCGGCGTGCCCGACGATGCGCCCGCCCGAGGCTCCGAGCGGGTGGCCGATGGCGATGGCCCCGCCGTGGATGTTGACCTTCTCGGGGTCGAGGTCGGGCCAGCCCTGGATGCACGCGAGCGACTGCGAGGCGAACGCCTCGTTCAGCTCGACGACATCGACCTGCGCCCACGTGCGGCCGGCCCGGGCGAGCGCCGTGTTCGCCGCCTCGATGGGGGCGATCGGGAAGTCGTCGGGATCGACGCCGTGCGCGCCGCGTCCGGCGATGCGGGCGAGCGGCTCGCCGTCGATCACGCCCTCACCGGCCAGCAGCACCGCCGATGCGCCGTCGTTGATCGACGACGAATTCCCGGCGGTGACCGAGGCGGCTGCATCCGTGGCGAACAGTGCCTTCAGGGTCGCCAGCTTCTCGATCGAGGTGTCGTCGCGGATCCCCTCGTCGCGCGCGAGGTCGACGCCGGGCACGGCGACGGTCTCGGCGTCGTACACGCCGGCCGCCCACGCCTCGGCGGCGAGCCGATGGGAACGCACCGCGAAGGCGTCCTGAGCGTCACGGTCGATGCCCCACGTGCGCGCGGTCCTCTCGGCCGCCTCGCCGTTCGAGATCGTCCAGTGCCCTGGGAGTGCGCGGTTGGTCATGCGCCAGCCGATCGCGGTGTTCCACATCGTCTGGTTGCCGACGGCGGGAAAGGGCTTCGCGGACTTCTCGACCACGTACGGCGCCCGGCTCATCGACTCGACCCCGCCGGTGAGGATGATGCCGGCATCCCCCGACTCGATCGCCCGCGACCCCTGGATGACCGCCTCGACGCTCGACGCGCACAGCCTGTTGACCGTCACACCGGTGACCGTCGTGGGGAAGCCGGCCAGCAGCGCGCCGAAACGGGCGACGTTGCGATTGTCCTCGCCCGCCTGGTTCGCGTCACCGAAGATCACGTCGTCGATGCGGGCCGGGTCGAGCCCGGTGCGCTCCACGGTCGCCTTCATCACCAGGGCGGCCAGATCGTCGGGACGGATGCCGGCGAGCGCGCCGCCGCCGCGCCCGAAAGGCGTCCGGACGGCGTCGTAGATGAAAGCGGCGGTCATGCGTCCTCCTCGCGGTTCGTCTGGCTCCGCTGGCTCAGCGACCGGCCGGCGTGCTCTGTGGTCGCACGGTGCAGTCGCAGGCCGGTGAGCTCGGCCAGGGATTCGACGGTGTTGTCGCCGAACACCTCGCGCACAGCGAAGCCGTCGGCGGTCCCGTCGAAGACGGCGTGGTCGGTGTAGACCCGCGTGACGCAGCTGACGCCGGTCACGGGGTAGGTGCACTCCTCGACCAGCTTGGACTCGCCCGACTTCGTCAGCAGGTCGGTCATGACGAACACCTGCTTCGCGCCGATCGCGAGGTCCATCGCACCGCCGACGGCGGGGATCGCCCCCGGCGCACCCGTGGACCAGTTCGCGAGATCGCCGGACTGGCTCACCTGGAAGGCGCCGAGCACGCACACGTCCAGGTGCCCGCCGCGCATCATCGCGAAGGAGTCGGCGTGGTGGAAGTACGCCGAGCCGGCGACCGCGGTGACCGGCTGCTTGCGGGCGTTGACGAGGTCGGGGTCGATCGCGCCGGGCGCCGGCGCCCCGCCCATGCCGAGCAGGCCGTTCTCGGTGTGCAGGATGATCTCGAGGTCATCGGGCAGGAAGTTCGCCACGAGCGTGGGAGCGCCGATCCCCAGGTTGACGTAGCCGCCCTGGGGGATGTCGGCGGCGATGCGGGCGGCGAGTTCGTCGCGCGAGATGCGGGTGGTCATGCGGCGTCCCGCCCGCGCAGCGGCCGGCCCTCGACGTCGACGCCGCCGACGAACGCACCGTCCTCGAGCCACGCACGCTCGCCGACGGCGACGACCCGGTCGACGAAGAGCCCGGGCGTGACGACCGCCTCGGGGTCGAGCGCGCCGAGCGGCACGATCTGATCGACCTGGACGATCGTGGTGGTGGCCGCGGTGGCCATGATCGGGCCGAAGTTGCGCGCCGTCTCGCGGTAGACGAGGTTGCCCCAGCGATCGCCGCGGTAGGCGCTGATGAGGAAGACGTCCGCCCTGATCGGGTACTCGAGCACGTAGTCGCGGCCGTCGATCCTGCGGGCCTCCTTGCCCTCGGCGAGCAGGGTGCCCACGCCGGTCGGGCTGAAGAAGGCGCCGATGCCGGCGCCGGCGGCTCGGATGCGCTCGGCGAGGTTCCCCTGCGGCACGACCTCGAGCTCGATCTCGCCCGCCCGGTACAGGCCGTCGAAGACCCACGAGTCGTGCTGGCGCGGGAAGGAGCACACGATGCGCCGCACGCGCCGCTCCGCCAGCAGGGCGGCCAGACCCACGTCGCCGTTGCCGGCATTGTTGCTCACGATCGTCAGGTCGCCGGCGCCCTGCGCGATGAGGGCGTCGATCAGCTCGACCGGCTGACCCGCGCGCCCGAAGCCGCCGATGAGCACCGTCGAGCCGTCGCGGATGCCGGCCACGGCGGCCGCGGCATCCGGCACTGTCTTGTCGATCATGACATTCACTTTGTACGCTGTGCGAACGGACGTCCGCACAGCGACTAAGTGTAGGGTAAGCGAGCGCTCGGCGTCCGGCTAGGTGGGCTTCTTGCGGTTCCAGCTCGCCTTGGCGGGGGCGAAGGGACTGCGCACGTGGATCGCCCACGTGGAATGCGGGTGGACACGGAGCAGCGCCGTCTCGTAGAAAGCGACAGCCTCGTCGGACAGCCTCGGCAGCACGGCGTCCTTGTCCAGGTCGTCCTCGGGCCGGGGGCGAAGCGCCTTCCACACCAGCTGCACCTCGGGAGCGCCGGTGGGGATGCCGTCGATGTCGAGCACCGCGCGATCCCACGGCAGCTGCAGCCGCGGGTCGCGCCGGTACAGCCAGGCCCGCTCGATACCGTCCTCGACGTTCACCTGAAGGACCCAGGCATCGGCCGCGTCGTCGCGCACGAGGACGGGCTGCACGTCGGCATCCGTCGCCTGATCACCCCACGCGACGAGCTCGGCATCCACCATCGCCCACGCGCTGAACTCGTCCGGCAGGGCGTCGATCAGCCCCTCGAGGTCGGCGGGCGTCGTGCTGACATCGATGTTGCCGCGAGGACGGATGGGTTCGCCGAGCCAGCGGTCCAGCGCCGCTCCCCCGGACAGCCACCACCGCGCGTCCGCGCCCGACAGCAGTTCCGCGACCCCGCGCGGGTCGAGCGGTCGCCAGGTGGTGTCGGGCGTCGGGGGCTGGCCGGGCATGAGCCGAGCCTACGCTCCGGCCCGCCCCGCGCGAGAAGCGCCCCGGCGCGCGAGACTCGTGCGCGTGTCGCGCGCCCGGCCGCTTCTCGGGGCGGGGTGCGTGCGGCCGCGGGCGCGGTGGCGCGCGCGGCGGCGGCGCGCAGCGGCGGGCGCGTCCGCGACCGGGCGGCGGCAACGGCATCCGTCGTGACACGGCAGAATCGAAGGCATGCCCGCTACGCCGCACCTGCTCGCCGACCACGCCTGCCTCATCGTGCACGGCAAGGACCAGCCTGGGATCATCGCGGCCGTCTCGGCGCTGATCACCCGCAACCGCGGCAACATCGTCGCGTTCGACCAGTACTCCGACGACCCGACCGGCGGGGCGTACTTCCAGCGCGTGGTGTTCCACCGGCCCGAACTGTCGGCGGCGCTCCCCGAGATCGAGGCCGACCTCGCCACCACCCTCGGCGACGGGTTCGACCTGGAGTGGACGATCACCGACCAGTCGATGCCGAAGCGCATGGCGATCCTCGCCTCGAAGCAGGACCACTGCCTGCTCGACCTGCTGTGGCGGCACCGCCGCGGCGACCTCCCGGTCAGCATCCCGATGGTGGTCTCGAACCACACCACCTCGGCCGAGGACGTGCGCTCGTTCGGCGTGCCGTTCTTCCACGTGCCGTCGGTGACGGGGCCCGACAAGTCGGCATCCGAGGCGAAGATCCTGGATCTGCTGCGGGGCAACGTCGACTTCGTCGTCCTGGCCCGCTACATGCAGATCCTGTCGCCCGATTTCCTCGCGCAGCTCGGGGTGCCGGTGATCAACATCCACCATTCGTTCCTGCCGGCCTTCATCGGCGCCGAGCCGTACAAGAAGGCCAAGGAGCGCGGGGTGAAGCTCATCGGCGCGACCTCGCACTACGTCACGAGCGATCTCGACGAGGGCCCGATCATCGAGCAGGACACCGTGCGGGTCACCCACGGCGACTCGGTGGCCGAGCTCGTGCGCCGCGGCTCGGACGTCGAGCGGCAGGTGCTCTCGCGCGCGGTGCTGTGGCACGCGCAGGACCGCGTCATCCGCCACGGCAACCACACGATCGTCTTCTGACGCGCCGCCGTCGCGGCTCAGTGCACGTACTCCATGAGCTCGGTGCCGAGTGTGTGGAACGCCTCGTGCGCGCGCACGCGGTGGAAGATCGACAGGTCGTCGAAGCACACGATGAGCGCGTAGGCGACGCCCGCGCGGGGACCCGCCAGCACGCCCGCTTCGACCCGGATGCCGGAGTCCCGGCCGGTCTTGCTCACGAAAAGCAGCCCGTGCTCGTCGTTCTCGTGGGCGAAGGGGTCGAGGCCCGTGGACGCGGCCACCAGTGACAGGTCGTGGTTGAGGCTCAGCCACTCGGCGACCTGCGCGCTCACGCCGGCCGAGACCGCGGTGGAGTTCACCAGCGCGGCGAAGAGCCCGGCGAGCTCGCGGGCGGTGCCGAGTGCGACCTGCGGCGCGTCGTCGGGCCCGCGGACATCGCGGAAGCGGTCCAGCAGCGCCGACCTGGCAAGCCCCAGCGACTCCAGCCGTGCGCGGACAGCGGGAAGACCCACGCGTTCGAGCAGGGCGTTCGCCGCGAGGGCATCGCCCACGGATGCCGCGAGCACGGCGACGTCGCGCAGCGGCAGCGCCGGCGCCTCGAGATGCTGCCACACCCCCGCCCCGCCGACCTGCGGCGCGGCCGAGCGCTCGACGATCTCGAGCGGATCCAGTGCACCGGACTCGAAGCCGGCCGCGACCTCGATCAGCAGCGGCACGACGCCGAGACCGGCGACGGGCAGAGTGACGAAGTCATCACCGGAGAGCACGACGGTTCCCCGGTCGAGGTCGGTGACGTAGACCGAGACCTTGGCACCCGACGAGGCCAGCTCGTCCAGCGCCTTGAGCGTCGCGGTGAAGGTGCGCCGCCCGATCGCGGCACGCTTCGAGGGCCGCCGGGAGCCTCGCCGCTGCCCCCGCAGCGACTCGGCCGCCTTGCGTGGTTCGGGTGGGAGGCCCACGGTCCTCCTTCCGCGAGTTCGGGTCTACACCAGGGGATCGCCTCTCGGCGCGATGCGGATTCTAGCCGCGCGGGGTCACCAGATGGTGACGCGCTGGTCGGGGTCCAGCCACAGCCGGTCCTCGGGGGTGACGTCGAAGGCAGTGTAGAACGCGTCGACGTTGCGCACGATCTGGTTGCAGCGGAACTCGTTGGGCGAGTGGGGGTCGATCGTCAGCAGGCGGATGGTCTCGGCATCCCGGCCCTTCTGCTGCCAGATCTGCGCCCAGCTCAGCAGCAGACGCTGGATGCCGGTGAGTCCGTCGATGACGGGACCATCGGCCGGCTCGCCGGCGGCCTCGAGCGAGAGCCGGTAGGCCTTGATCGCGATCCCGAGCCCGCCGAGGTCGCCGATGTTCTCGCCGATCGTGAGCGACCCGTTCACCCGATGCTCGTCACCGAGCCCCTGCGGCACGAGCTCGTCGTACTGCGCGATGAGCGACGCAGTGCGCTCCTCGAACGCGGTGCGGTCGGCGTCGGTCCACCAGTCTCGCAGCGATCCGTCCCCGTCGAACCGGCTGCCCTGGTCGTCGAAGCCGTGCCCGATCTCGTGGCCGATGACCGCGCCGATGCCGCCGTAGTTGGCCGCGGCATCCCGGGTCTCGTCGAAGAAGGGGTACTGCAGGATCGCCGCCGGGAACACGATCTCGTTCATCAGCGGGTTGTAGTACGCGTTGACCGTCTGCGGCGTCATGTACCACTCGTCGCGGTCGATCGGCTGGCCGATCTTGGCGAGCTGCCGGTCGTGCTCCCACACGTGCGCGCGGCGGACGTTGCCGCTCAGGTCGCCCGCGTCGATCTCGAGAGTGGAGTAGTCCTTCCACTTCGCGGGGAAGCCGATCTTCGGCGTGAACGCGTCGAGCTTGGCCAGCGCGCGCTGCCGCGTCTCGGGGCTCATCCACTCCAGGTCGGTGATGGAGCGGCGGTACGCCTCGATCAGGTTCGCCACGAGCTCGTCCATCGCGGTCTTGGCCGCCGGCGGGAAGTGCCGTTCGACATATACGCGGCCGATCGCCTCGCCGAGCGCGGCCTCGGTCAGGCTGACGCCGCGCTTCCAGCGCTCGCGGTTGACCGGGACGCCGGTGAGCTGGGTGCCGTAGAACGAGAAGTTCTCGGCGACGAAGTCGTCCGACAGGAACGGCGCCGAGGAGTGCACGACGGCGAAGCGCAGCCACGCCTTCCAGTCCTCGAGGCGGTCCTCGACGAGCAGGGTGCCCAGCCCCTCGAGGAAGCTCGGCTGGTAGACGTTCACCTCGGCGAACGCGTGCGGGTGCCCGGGGGCGAGGGCCGCCGTCCACGGGTCGAGGTCGACGCCGATGCGGTCCTGGACGTCGTCCCACGACAGCAGGTTGTAGGTGGCGACGGCGTCGCGGCTGCGCACCTTGTCCCAGTGGTGGGTCGCGAGCTCGGTCTCGAGACCGAACACCCGGTCCGCCGCGGCCGCGGCGTCCGCGACGCCGGCGAGCGACAGCATCCGCTCGATGTGTCCGCGGAACGCGGTGCGGGTGTCCTCGAAGTTGTCGAGCCGGTAGTAGCTCTCGTCGGGGAGCGAGAGCCCGCCCTGCACGAAGAACGGCACGTACCGGTCGGGCGAGCCGGGGTCGGGCTCGATGTAGAGGTGGATGATCGAGGCGACGCCGTCGCGCTCGAACTCGCCCGCGAGGCGCAGCAGCGCCGGGATCGAATCGACCCCGTCGACCTTCGCCAGCAGCGGCGCCAGCGGCTCGGCGCCGAGGGCGTTGATGCGCTCGGTGTCCATGAAGCTCGTGAAGAGGTCCCCGATCTTGCGGGCTTCGGTGCCCGCGTCGGCCGCCTGCGTCTCTTCGACGATGGCGTGGACGTCCTTCTCGGCCTGCTCGGCGATGAGGTGGAAGGACCCCCACCGCGCCTTGTCGTCGGGGATGGCGGTGCGCTCGATCCACGAGCCGTTGACGTGGCGGAACAGATCGTCCTGGGGGCGGATGTCGGCGCTGA
The DNA here is from genome assembly GCF_054780155.1 of Microbacterium aureliae. Classification (NCBI taxonomy): domain Bacteria; kingdom Bacillati; phylum Actinomycetota; class Actinomycetes; order Micrococcales; family Microbacteriaceae; genus Microbacterium; species Microbacterium aureliae. The sequence goes on along the minus strand of NZ_BAAGWW010000002.1, from coordinate 480,462 downwards.
ACTCATCGAGCGCGAGACCCGAACGGAGGGCATCGGTCATCCCTCCACCCTATGCGGCACCCCCGACGGTGCGACCCCTTGACGCGGGGGAACGGATGTCGGCGGCGCCCGTAGCCTGGTGGGGTGAGGACCGCTCCCGACACGCTGAACCGCGACATCCTGCGGCTGGCCGTACCGGCCCTGGGCGCTCTCGTGGCCGAGCCGCTGTTCCTCATCGTGGACTCGGCGCTCGTCGGGCACCTGGGGGTGACGCCGCTGGCCGGCCTCGGGATCGCCTCGGCGGTGCTGCAGACGATCGTCGGGCTCATGGTCTTCCTCGCGTACGCGACGACCCCCGCCGTCGCGCGGCGCTTCGGGGCGGGCGATCCGTCCCGCGCGGTGTCGGTCGGCATCGACGGCATGTGGCTCGCCCTCGGGATCGGCGGCGTGCTCGCGCTCGGCGGCTACCTGGCGACGCCGTTCCTGGTTGCGCTGTTCGGCGCGTCCCCGGACGTCGCGGAGCAGGCGGTGACCTACCTCGGCATCTCGATGTGGGGGCTGCCGGCGATGCTCATCGTGTTCGCCGCGACGGGTCTGCTGCGCGGGATGCAGGACACGGTGACGCCGCTGTGGATAGCCGGCCTGGGATTCGGGTCGAACGCGCTGCTGAACTGGCTGTTCATCTACGGCTTCGGCTGGGGGATCGCCGGCTCGGCCGTCGGCACCGTCGTTGCGCAGTGGGGAATGGTCGCGGCGTTCGCCGTGGTCGTCGGCCGCCTCGCCCGCCGGCACGACGCCACCGTGAGGCCCCAGCGCGAGGGCGTCGGCGGGTCGGCCCGCTCGGGCGGCTGGCTGTTCCTGCGGACGGTGTCGCTGAGGGCGGCCCTGCTGGCGACGGTCGCCGTGGCCACGGGCCTCGGCACGGACGAGCTCGCCGGCTGGCAGGTGGCGTTCACGATCTTCTCGACCACGGCGTTCGCCCTGGACGCCCTCGCCATCGCTGCGCAGGCGCTCGTCGGGAAGGGACTCGGCGCCCGGGACGAGCCGCTCGTCGGCCGCGTGCTCGCGCGGACCGTGGCGTGGGGCGCGTGGTTCGGCGTCATCGTCGGCGCGGTCGTCGCAGCCCTCTCGGGCGTCATCGGCCTGGCCTTCACCGGCGACGGCGCGGTCGCCGCACTCGTGCAGCCTGCGCTGCTCGTGCTCGCCGTGGCGCAGCCGGTCTGCGGCGTGGTGTTCGTCCTGGACGGCGTGCTCATCGGCGCGGGCGACGCCCGCTACCTCGCCGTCGCCGGGGTGCTCAACCTCGTGCCGTTCGTCCCGGCGCTCGTGCTCGTGGCACTCCTGGCTCCGGCGGGCGCCGCAGGGCTGGCGTGGCTCGCGGTGGCGTTCTTCGGCGTCTACATGCTGGCGCGGCTGGCCACGCTCGGCTGGCGCGTGCGCGGCACGGCGTGGATGACCGCCGGGGCGTGAGCCGCGGCATCCGTCGCCGAGCCGCGGCATCCGTCATCGAGAAGCGCACGGGCGCGCGAAACGCACCGGAGTCATGCGCGCCGGGACGCGTCGCACGCCGGGGGCGTCAGGCCCAGCGGCGGCACCACTCGTACATGACGACCGCGCCGGCGGCGCTGGCGTTGATCGAGCGCGTCGAGCCGTACTGGGTGATCTCGATGACGGCGGATGCCGCGGCGAGTGCCTCGGGCGAGAGCCCCGGCCCCTCCTGTCCGAACAGCAGCACGCACCGCTCGGGAAGATCCGCGTCGGGCAGCGCGACCGATCCGTCGACGTTGTCGATGGCGATCACCGGGAGTCCCTCGGCGTCCGCCCACGCGGCGAAGGCCGCCACATCCTCGTGGTGTCGCACGTGCTGGTAGCGGTCGGTGACCATCGCGCCGCGGCGGTTCCACCGGCGGCGTCCCACGATGTGGACCTCGGCGGCGAGGAAGGCGTTGGCGCTGCGCACGATCGAGCCGATGTTCATGTCGTGCTGCCAGTTCTCGATCGCGACGTGGAAGCCGTGACGGCGCGCGTCGAGGTCGGCGACGATCGCGGCCATCGTCCAGTACCGGTACCCGTCGGCGACGTTGCGGGTGTCGCCGTGGGCGAGCAGCTCGGGGTCGTAGCGGGGGTCGTCCGGCCAGCCCTCGGGCCCGTCCGGCCAGGGACCGACGCCGTGCGCGGGCGCGGAGTCGGCGGCCGGGTCCGTCGAGTCGCGGGCAGGGCTGGTCACCGCCTCAGGGTAGCCGCCGCGTCCTGGGTGCGCCCGCCGCACTCGTAGGATGAAGGCCGGGGAGTTCATCACCGGGGGGTCGTGTACGTGTCAGCCGAAGAACACCGTCAGCGCGCCATCGAAGCGCTCGGCATCCTCGACACTCCTCCCGACGAACGCGTCGACCGCATCACGCGGATCGCCCAGCAGGCCTTCGGCGTGCCGATGGTCAGCGTCACCCTGATCGATCGCGACCGGCAATGGCGAAAGTCGCAGATCGGCCTCGGCGGCAACGAGGCCCCGCGCGAGGGCGCGTTCTGCGATGTCACCGTGCGCCAGGGCGACACGCTCATCGTCGAGGATGCCGCGATCGACAGCGTCTTCTCGACCAACCCGTTCGTCACCGGAGACCCCAACCTGCGCTTCTACGCCGGCCACCCGATCCAGGCGCCGTCCGGAGAGCACGTCGGCACGCTGTGCATCCTCGACACGACGCCCCGGCATCTCGACGACGCGCAGGTCGCGCTGCTGCGCGACCTCGCCGAGTGGGTGCAGGCCGAGATCGCGCAGGTCGACCAGATCGACCAGGCCTCGCTGGTGCAGCGTGCCCTCCTCCCCGCCGAGATGCCGGAGACTCCGGGGTACACGCTGGCCGCCGCCACGGTCGCCGCGGGCCAGATCGGCGGCGACATCTACGACTGGTACCGGCTGGGCGACCGGCTGCGCGTGACGCTCGCCGACGTCATGGGCAAGGGCATCGGGCCGGCGATCATCGCCTCGGCTGTGCGGGCGTCGCTGCGCACCGCACCGGATCGCCCGCTCGCGGCCGCCGTGAGCGAGGTCGACCGGCTTCTCGAGGACGACATCGGCGGCACCGGCGTGTTCGTCACCGCCTTCCACGCCGACGTCGAGCTCGCGTCGGGCGAGATCAGCTTCGTCGACGCCGGTCACAGCCTCGGGTTCATCCTGCGCGCCGACGACACGTGGGATTACCTGCGCTCCACGGGGCTTCCCCTGGGCATGGGGTTCGACGACGGCCGCGAGTCCGCACTCGCCGTGCTCCACCCCGGGGACGCCCTGCTGTGCTGCTCGGACGGCCTGCTCGACGTGCTTGACGGAGACCCGTTCGAGCATGTTCGCCGGGTGCTGCGGGCAGAGGGACCGCAGGGCGCGGTCGACGAGGCCGCGCGCCTGGCCCGCTCGCACCGCGGTGTCGACGACCTGACGGTGCTCGTGGTGCAGCGGGACCGCTGACCCCGCACCCGCGAGCGCACCTTTCGGCAGGCCGAAAAGTGCTCTAGCATTTCGGCGTGCCGAAAAATCGCCTCGCGTCTCCCCCCGCCCCGCTCGCGGGCCGCGCGCCGTCGGCCCCGAGGCTGGCCTGGCTGATCGGCCCGGCGCTGGTCGCGGGCGTGGCCTACCTCGACCCCGGCAACGTGGCCAGCAACATGACCGCCGGAGCCCGCTACGGCTACCTCCTGGTCTGGGTGGTCGTGATCGGCAACGTCATGGCCTGGCTCATCCAGTACCTGTCGGCCAAGCTCGGCATCGTCACCGGCCAGAGCCTGCCCGAGACGCTGGGGCACCGCATCCGCAACCCGTGGGCGCGACGCGCGTACTGGCTCCAGGCCGAACTCGTGGCGATGGCCACCGATGTCGCCGAGGTCATCGGCGGCGCGGTCGCGCTGTGGCTGCTCTTCGACATCCCACTGCTGTGGGGCGGAGTGATCACCGGCGCGGTGTCGATCGTGCTGCTGCTCGTGCAGTCCCGGCGAGGTCCGCGCACGTTCGAATTCGTCGTCATCGGCCTGGTCGCCATCATCGCGCTCGGGTTCACGTTCGGGGTCTTCCTCGCTCCGCCGGATGCCGGGGGTGTCGCCGGCGGCCTGATCCCACGATTCGAGGGGACCGACTCGGTGCTGCTCGCCGCGTCGATCCTGGGCGCGACGATCATGCCCCACGCCATCTACGCCCACAGCGCGCTGAGCCGTGACCGCTTCGCTCCCCCGGTCCGAGCCGAGGACCCCGGACCCGGCCCGCGGATCCCGGTGTCGCTCGAGAAGCTCCGCGGCATCTCGACCGATCGCCTGCTCACCGCCACGCGCTGGGATGTCACGATCGCGATGGCGATCGCGGGCACGGTGAACCTGTGCATCCTGCTGCTGGCCGCCGCCAACCTCGCAGGCGTGCCGGGCACCGACTCGCTCGAAGGGGCCTATGCCGCCCTGGATGCCGGGCTCGGCCCGCTCGTGGCGACGCTGTTCGCGGTGGGACTGCTCGCCAGCGGTTTGGCGTCGACGTCGGTGGGGGCGTACGCCGGGGCCGAGATCATGCACGGCCTCCTGAAGGTGCGGGTGCCGCTGCTGGCTCGGCGGCTCGTGACCCTCGTCCCCGCGCTCGTGATCCTCGCCGCGGGGGTCGATCCGACCCTCGCGCTCGTGCTCAGCCAGGTCGTGCTGTCGTTCGGCATCCCCTTCGCGCTGGTGCCGCTGGTGGCCCTCACCGCCAAGGCGGACGTGCTCGGTCGGCACCGCAACAGGGTCATCACGACGGCGGCGGGGGTGGCGGCATCCGTCTTCCTCATCACCCTCAACGCGATCCTGCTGTGGCTCCTTCTCACCGGAGCGTGAGCGCGCCTCGGAGCGCCCGGTAGCCTGGGGCCGTGGCTTCTCCCGCCTACGACGACTACCTCAAGACGATCTACCACCACACCGAGTGGCAGGGCGATCCGATCACCCCGTCGCAGCTGGCCGCCACGCTCGGCCTTGCGCCGTCGAGCGTGACCGAGATGGTGCGCAAGCTCGCCGCGCAGGGGCTGGTGTCGCACCGCCCGTACGGACCGATCTCGCTCACGGCCGCCGGTGAGCGGCGCGCCGCCGCCACCATCCGGCGCCACCGCCTGATCGAGACGTGGCTGGTGCGCGAGTTCGGGTACGCGTGGGACGAGGTGCACGACGAGGCGGAAGTGCTCGAGCACGCCGTCAGCGACCGGCTGCTCGAGGGCATCGACGAACGGCTCGGCCGGCCCCGGTTCGACCCGCACGGCGACGCGATCCCCGACGCCGATGGCCGCGTGCAGCGGGTGCCGTTCGTGCTGCTCGCCGACGCCGTCGCGGGGCACGAGGGCACGGTGCTGCGGGTCAGCGACCGCGACCCCGAGCTGCTGCGCGCCGTCGAGACCGCAGGCGTCGAGGTGGGTGCACGTGTGACGGTGACGGATGCCGGCACCCTGCGCCTCGGCGAGGCCGAGGTGACGCTCCCGCCGGGGTCGGCCGACGCCGTCTGGCTCAGCGCCTGACTCGCGCGGCCTTGTCGAACGGCCACCGCACACCGGTGGCGTCCTCGGCCGCCTGCCACAGCCGGATGGCGACGTCGGGGTCGCGCGCGAGCGCCGACGGCTGCTGACGCCGCGGCATCCCCTTGGTGAACAGGCTCGGACCCCAGTACTCGCCGCCCTCGACGTCGTCGTCGACGAGGGCGCGCACGAGGGACCACGCACCGTGCTCCTTGGACTGGGCGAGGGGTGTCTGCAGGTTGTCGATGAAGCGCTTGAGGCGGCGGGGCTCGTTGACGTCGCGGATGCCGACCGTGCGCCCGCCGATCGCGTAGCCGGGGTGGGCGACGACGCTGGTGACGTCCACGCCCGCCTCGTACATCCGCCGGTCGGCGTCGAACCCGATCGCGGCCGTGGCGAGCTTGGACTGCACGTACGCCCGCCACGGGGTGTAGTCGCTCTCGAGCTGCGGGTCGACGGGGTCGTACTTCCACAGCGACGTCGACACGCTCCCCACCCACACCATGCGACCGGCGGCGGCGGCGAGGGTGGTCAGCAGCGATCCGGCGAGCGCGAAGTGGCCGAGCACGTTGGTGGCGAGCACCAGCTCGTTGCCGTCCGCGGTGGTGCGGCGCACGTGCGGCGGGTGGACGATACCTGCGTTCAGCAGCAGGCCGTCCAGGCGCTTGCGGGAGCTCGTCGTGGCGGCGGCGGCGCGCACCGACCCCAGGTTGCTGGTGTCCAGCAGCAGGGTCTCGATGCGGGCGGGATCTGCATCCGTCACCCGCCGGTGGAGGGCGGCGCGGGCGGCGGCGAGCCGGTGCGGGTTGCGGCCGGTCATGATCACCCCGGCGCCTACGCGGGCGAGCTGCTCGGCGGCGAAGTACCCGAGTCCGGCGTTGGCGCCGGTGATGAGGTAGGTGCGTCCCGACAGGTCGGGAAGCTGCTCGGGGTCCCACCTCGTGCGCGCCACGGCTCCGACCCTACGCCCGGCTCCCGCACCCGTGGTCGCGCCACGACGGCGGATGACGCCGCGGGTGATGCCCCGCGCCGCCCGGCTCTAGGCTGGGCGCATGCCCTCGCGCACCGACATCGAATGCTGGCTGACGGACATGGACGGCGTGCTGGTGCACGAGAACGTCCCGATCCCGGGGGCCAGCGAGCTGCTGGAGCATTGGCGCGTCACCGGCACGCCCTTCCTGGTGCTCACGAACAACTCGATCTTCACCGCCCGTGACCTCAGCGCGCGGCTGCGCGCCTCGGGGCTCATCGTCCCCGAGGAGTCGATCTGGACCTCGGCGCTGGCGACGGCGGACTTCCTGCGCTCGCAGCTGCCGGGCGGCTCGGCGTTCGTCATCGGCGAGGCCGGGCTCACCACGGCGCTGCACGAGGCCGGCTTCATCATGACCGAGACCGATCCTGACTACGTCGTGGTCGGCGAGACCCGCAACTACTCCTTCGAGGCGATCACCAAGGCGATCCGCTTCATCGGCAAGGGCGCCCGGTTCATCTCGACCAACCCCGACCCGACGGGCCCCTCGACCGAGGGGGTGCTGCCGGCGACCGGCGCGATCGCGGCGCTCATCACCAAGGCGACCGGCATGGAGCCGTACGTCGTCGGCAAGCCGAACCCGATGATGTTCCGCTCGGCGCTCAACCGCATCGGCGCGCACTCCGAGACCACCGGCATGATCGGCGACCGCATGGACACCGACATCGTCGCGGGCATCGAGGCGGGCCTGCACACGGTGCTGGTGCTGACGGGCATCAGCGACCCGGCCGAGATCGAGAAATACCCCTTCCGCCCCAGCGAGGTGCTCGACTCCGTCGCCGACCTGCTGCCGCAGGAGCCCGTCGAGACCGAGCTGCCCGAAGGTCTCTGACCCGGCCGATGGGCGCGCTGGACGACGGCGAGCGGGTCCGCGCGGCGGACGCCGCCGCGTGGCGCGCATGGCTCGAGCAGAACCACGCGACCTCGCGGGGCGCGTGGCTCGTGCGACCGCGTCCGGGCTCGGACCAGCGCCTGGTCGGCTACGAGGACGCGATCCTGCAGGCCCTGTGCTTCGGGTGGGTGGACGGCCCGGTGCGGACCTTCGACGAGCGCGACAGCGGGCTGTGGTTCGCGCCGCGGCGGCCGACCAGCGGCTGGGCGGCGACCAACAAGGCCCGCGTGCTGCTGCTGGAGCAGCAGGGGCTCATGACGGATGCCGGGCGCCGGGCGATCGAGGTGGCCCGGCAGAACGGCTCGTGGTCGATGCTCGACAACTCCGAGGCGCTGCGCGAGCCCGCCGACCTCGCCGCGGCCCTCGACGCGAACCCCGCCGCGCGGGCGGCGTGGGACGCCTTCCCGCCGTCGAGCCGCAAGCAGGGCATCGCGCAGGTCGACACCGCCCGGCGGGCCGAGACGCGTGCGGCGCGCATCGCGAAAGTGGTGGCGGCAGCCGCCGAAGGGAGCCGCCCGTGATCAGCGACGTCGAGCAGAACCTGCTCTTCGGGGTCGCCTTCGTGACCCTGCTCGGCACCCTGGCGGTGTTCGTGTGGCAGTGGTGGCGGGGGCGCGGGCGGGACTGACCCCAGCCCGCGCTACTGCGGGTCGAGCCCCAGGTCGTCCAGGTCGATGGCGGCCAGCCACTGCAGGCCCTCGGCCTCGACGGCGGCCTGCGCGCCGGTCTTGCGGTCGACGATGACGGCGACGGCGACCGGCTCGGCGCCCTCGCGACGGAGCGCCTCGACGGCCTTCAGCGCCGACTGCCCGGTGGTCGAGGTGTCTTCGACCACGACCACGCGCTTGCCGGCGACGTCCGCGCCCTCGACCTGGCGGCCGCGGCCGTGGTCCTTGGGCTCCTTGCGCACGACGAAGGCGTCGAGCGGCTTGTGGGTGCGCGCCGACTCGTGCATGACGGCGTTGGCGATGGGGTCGGCGCCGAGGGTCAGCCCGCCGACGGCGACGATCCCGTCGACGTCGCGGATGAGGTCGAGCATGATGCGCCCGATCGACGGCGCGGCGCGGTGGTCGAGCGTCAGCTTGCGCATGTCGACGTAGTACGTCGCCTTCTTGCCGCTCGAGAGGGTGAAGTCGCCGTGGAACACCGCCTCGTCCTGGATCAGCGCGATCAGGTACTGGCGGTCGGCTTCGAGCGCGGGAGTGGAGGCGACGGTCATGGTGTCGAGTCTATAAATCCGGCGGATCTTCGCGCGTCACAACCCCCGCGGGCTCTTGCGCCGGCCGTAGAGTCATGCCAGACCGCGTCGCACCTGGTCCGTGGTCGGACGCGGGCGCGCATCCAGCAGGGAGCCTTCATGACCCGCATCGGCATCGTCGCCGAACCGGCCGGTGAGAACCGCGTCGCCGCGACCCCGCTCACCGTCGGCAAGATCCTCGCGCTCGGCTACGAGGTGGTGGTCGCCGCCGGCGCGGGGGCGGCATCCTCGTTGCCCGATTCTGCCTACACGGATGCCGGTGCCGCCGTCGTCGACCCGTCCACCGCGTGGGCGGCCGACGTGGTGCTGACGATCACGCCGCCCACGCCCGCCGACATCGCCCGGCTCCGCGACGGGGCCACCCTCATCGGCATGCTGTCGCCGGCGCTTCGTCCCGACCTCGTCGAGGCGCTCGCCACCCGCGGGATCACGGCGCTGGCGATGGACGCCGTGCCGCGCATCTCGCGGGCGCAGTCGATGGATGTGCTCAGCTCGATGGCGAACATCTCGGGCTATCGCGCGGTCGTCGAGGCCGCGCACGAGTTCGGCCGCTTCTTCACCGGACAGGTCACCGCGGCGGGCAAGGTCCCGCCGGCGAAGGTGCTCGTCGCAGGCGCCGGCGTCGCGGGCCTTGCCGCCATCGGCGCCGCCTCGAGCCTGGGCGCGATCGTGCGCGCGACGGACCCGCGGCCCGAGGTCGCCGACCAGGTCCGCTCCATCGGCGGGGAGTACCTGCCGGTCGAGGTCGGCGAGCAGATGGTCTCGAGCGACGGCTACGCCAAGGCCACGAGCGAGGCCTACGACCGCCGTGCGGCCGAGATCTACAGCGAGCAGGCCGCCGAGGTCGACATCATCATCACGACCGCCCTGATCCCGGGGCGCCCGGCGCCGCGGCTCATCACCGCCGAGGACGTCGCGAGCATGAAGCCCGGCTCGGTCATCGTGGACATGGCCGCCGCCCAGGGCGGGAACGTCGCCGGTTCCGTCGCCGGAGAGCGCGTCGTGACGGGCAACGGCGTCGTCATCCTCGGCTACACCGATCTGGCCGGGCGGCTCCCCGCCCAGTCCTCGCAGCTGTACGGCACGAACGTGCTGAACCTGCTGAAGCTGCTCACCCCCGGCAAGGACGGCCGCCTCGTTCTCGACTTCGACGACGTCGTGCAGCGCGGCGTGACGGTCGTGCGAGACGGTCAGGCGACGTGGCCCCCGCCGCCGGTCCAGGTGTCGGCGGCGCCTGCGCGGCCGGCCGCGGACGCGGCATCCGTCTCGCCCCCGGCGAAGACCGGCCTGTCGCCGGCGGTGAAGGCGGCGCTCGCGGTCGCGGGCATCGCGGTGCTGTTCCTCGTCAGCGCGGTCGCGCCCGAGCCGCTGCCGCAGCACCTGACGGTGCTGACCCTGTCTGTCGTCGTCGGCTTCTACGTCATCAGCAAGGTCACCCACGCGCTGCACACGCCGCTCATGAGCGTCACCAACGCGATCTCGGGGATCATCGTCGTCGGCGCGATCGTGCAGCTGACCGCGCCGGTCCTCATCGTGCAGATCCTCGCCGCGATCGCGGTGCTCGTGGCCAGCATCAACGTCTTCGGCGGCTTCGCCGTCACCCGCCGAATGCTCGGCATGTTCCAGAAGGGCGACGCCCGATGACCGCCACGTCCGTCGCGACCGCCGCGTACCTCATCGCCGCGCTGCTGTTCATCCTGAGCCTCGCGGGCCTCAGCCGCCACGACACCGCCCGGCGCGGGGTCACCTACGGCATCGTCGGCATGGCGATCGCGCTGGTCGCGACGATCTGGCTGACCGCGTCGTCGGCGTGGGGCGGGCCGCAGGCGGCGCTCGGCCTCGGCCTGCTGGTCGCGGCGATGCTCGTCGGCGCGGTCATCGGACTCTGGCGGGCGCGCAAGGTCGAGATGACCGGGATGCCGGAGCTCATCGCCCTTCTCCACTCGTTCGTCGGCGCCGCCGCCGTGCTCGTCGGGTGGAACGGAGCCCTGTACGACACCGGGCTCGAGGGCGCACTGGCCGACATCCACCACGCCGAGGTCTTCATCGGCGTCTTCATCGGCGCGGTGACCTTCACGGGGTCGATCGTGGCGTTCCTGAAGCTCTCAGGGCGGATGTCGTCGAAGCCCCTGGTGCTGCCCGGCAAGAACGCGCTCAACCTGGGCGCCCTCGTCGCGTTCGTCGCCCTGACCGTCTGGTACGTCATCTCGCCGGAGCTGTGGCTGCTCGTCGTCGTCACCGCCCTGGCCCTCGCCCTGGGCTGGCACCTGGTCGCCTCGATCGGCGGCGGGGACATGCCCGTGGTCGTCTCGATGCTCAACAGCTACTCGGGGTGGGCAGCCGCTGCGGCCGGCTTCCTGCTGAACAACGACCTGCTGATCGTCACCGGCGCGCTCGTGGGCTCGTCCGGTGCGTACCTGTCGTACATCATGTGCCGCGCGATGAACCGGTCGTTCCTGTCGGTCATCGCCGGCGGCTTCGGCATCGAGGCGCCTCGCGCAGGCGACGACGAGCAGGGCGAGCACCGCGAGGTCGACGCCGAGACCGTCGCCGACATGCTCACCGGAGCATCCACGGTGGTCATCACCCCCGGCTACGGCATGGCCGTCGCGCAGGCGCAGTACCCCGTCGCGGAGCTCACCGACAAGCTGCGCGAACGCGGCGTCGACGTGCGGTTCGGCATCCACCCCGTCGCAGGACGCCTGCCGGGGCACATGAACGTCCTGCTGGCCGAGGCGAAGGTGCCCTACGACATCGTGCTCGAGATGGACGAGATCAACGACGACCTCGCCTCGACCACCGTCGTGCTCGTCATCGGCGCGAACGACACCGTCAACCCCGCCGCCGCCGAAGACCCCTCGAGCCCCATCGCCGGGATGCCGGTGCTGCGGGTGTGGGAGGCCGAGAACGTCGTGGTGTTCAAGCGCTCCATGGCCTCGGGGTACGCCGGCGTGCAGAACCCGCTGTTCTTCCGCGACAACACCGCCATGCTGTTCGGCGACGCGAAGGACCGCGTAGAGGAGATCCTGCGCGCGCTGTAGGCGCGGCATCCGGCGGTCATGGCCCCTTCGGGGCCTCGTCCTCCCGCCGGCGACAGCGGGCGGAGGGGATGTCGCCGAAAACAGGACCCGAAACCGCGATCGGGTCCTCCCCTGCCCGACATCCCCTCCCCTCGCCGACGGCGGACGGAGGAGCGGGGGTTCGGCGCCGGTGACGAGGAGGCGGGGTCGCGTTCGCGACGGCGAGCGGAGGAGCGGGGCGCGAATAGGCTGGATCCCATGCGCCTCGCGACCTGGAACGTCAACTCCATCCGCGCCCGCGTCGACCGGATCGTCGACTTCGCGGTGCGCGAGAGTGTGGACGTGCTGGCCATGCAAGAGATCAAATGCAAGGCCGAGCAGTTCCCGTACGAGAAGTTCGAAGAGGCCGGGTACCACGTCGAGGCCCACGGCTTCTCGCAGTGGAACGGCGTCGCGATCGCCAGTCGTGAGCCGATCGACGACGTCGAGACCGCCTTCCCCGGGATGCCGGGCTTCGCCAAGGGCCACGAAGGCCCGGATGCCCCGCAGGAGGCCCGCGCGCTGGGTGCCACCGTCGACGGGGTCAGGGTGTGGAGCCTGTACGTCCCCAACGGCCGCGCCCTCGGCGACCCGCACTACGACTACAAGCTGCACTGGCTGAGGGCGCTCGAGGAATACACCCGCTCGACCCTCGCGGCCCACCCCGACCTGCCCCTCGCCCTCGTCGGCGACTTCAACATCGCACCGACGGATGCAGACAACGGCGACCCCGCGGTCGTGCCGGGCTTCTCGACCCACGTCTCGCCGCTCGAGCGCGACGCGTTCGCCGCGCTGGAATCCGCGGGCCTGCAGGACGTCGTGCGGCCGCTGGTCCCCTCGGGGTTCACGTACTGGGACTACAAGCAGCTGCGCTTCCCCCGCAACCAGGGCATGCGCATCGACTTCATCCTCGGCTCGGCGGCCCTCGCCGACGCCGTCGCCGGAGCGGCGATCCACCGCGAGGAGCGCAAGGGCGACGGCCCGAGCGACCACGTGCCGGTGGTCGTCGACCTCGACCTCGAGGGCCCGGACGACGACGACCGCCCGATGATCTTCTAGCCGCCCCCGACGGCGAGGAACCCCGCGGTGTGCGGGTACCGCGACAGCTCGTGCGCGAGCGGCGAATCGTGGCGCGCGAGGGCGGCAGCGAAGTTGCCGGGCTCGTCGTCGTCGCTCTCGTGCAGCTGCGCGGTGATCGCCTCGAGCAGCTGGGCGCGACTCCAAGTGTTCTCGATGTCCTTGCCGGCGTACCACTCGCGCAGCGCCTGATCGTCGAGCTTGTCCAGCAGCACCACGATGTGGCCCCACGGCAGCTGGCCGACCGGCTGCTGGGCGATGCCTCGGCGCTCCGGCCAGCACAGCGCGAACGTCCGCATCGCGTACAGGTTCGACCGCGAGAAACCCTGCATCGTCGGGAACTGGCGCGCGAGATCCTCGGCCATCTGCGCGACGATTCCGGTCCCCCACCCTGCCGTCCGCTGCTTCCCGACGATCGTCGCACCGATCCGCCAGTACAGGGCGACCAGCTCGGCGTTCGCACGCCGCTGCAGAGTGAACCGCGCGTCCCGCACCTGGCGCGTCATCGCCTCGACGGTGGCGGCGTAGTCGGCGGGCTCGGCAGCGCCCGGGGGTTCGGCGGGTTCGGCATCCGTCATCACGCCAGCATGTCTCACCGGAACGACTGCGCGGTAGTCCGCGTCGCCGTACCGTGGACGCCATGCTGCAACTTCAGGGGATCACCAAGAGCTACGGCGAACGCCGCGCGCTCGACGACGTCTCGTTCACCGTGCGGCCCGGACGACTGACCGGTTTCGTCGGCGGCAACGGCGCGGGCAAGACGACCGCCATGCGGATCGTGCTGGGGGTGCTCTCGCGCGATGCCGGCCGCGTCACGCTCGACGGCGCCGAGGTGACCGCCGCCGACCGGCGGCGGTTCGGGTACATGCCCGAAGAGCGCGGGCTGTATCCGAAGATGAAGGTGCACGAGCACATCACGTATCTCGCCCGCCTGCACGGCTTCGCCAAGGCGGATGCCGCGTCCCGCGCGCAGGATCTGCTGGAGCAGCTGGGGCTCGGCGAGCGACTGAGCGACAACGTCGAAGCACTGTCGCTGGGCAACCAGCAGCGGGCGCAGATCGCCGCGGCGCTCGTCCATGACCCGGACGTGCTGATCCTCGACGAACCGTTCTCGGGGCTGGATCCCCTCGCGGTCGACGTCGTCGCCGGCGTGCTGCAGCGCCGCGCCGAGGCCGGCGCTGCCGTGCTGTTCTCGTCGCACCAGCTCGACGTCGTCGAGCGGCTGTGCGACGACCTCGTCATCATCGCCGGCGGCGCGATCCGGGCTGCCGGCACTCGCGAGGATCTGCGCCGGCAGCACTCCCGCCGCCGCTTCGAGCTGGTGTCCGCCGGGGATGCGGGATGGCTTCGCGACGAGCCCGGCATCCAGGTCGTGGAGTTCGACGGCGGCTACGCCGTGTTCGACGTCGACACGGACCAGACCGCCCAGCGGGTCCTGCGACGCGCCGTCGAGCAGGGCGACGTCGCGAGCTTCGCACCGCGGCATCCGTCACTCGCCCAGATCTTCAAGGAGGTCATCCGATGAGCGCTGGCTCCGTCCCGCCACCCAGCGCCGCACAGAGCACGTGGCTCGTGGCCGAGCGCGAGATCGGCTCGAAGCTGCGCAGCAAGGCGTTCGTCATCTCGACCGCAATCCTGCTGATCGGGGCGCTCGCGATCGTCCTGTGGGGCGGCTTCTCGGCCGCCTCGGACAGCGGCACCCCGGTCGCGGTGACGAGCGACGCCGAACGCTTCGTCGAGGACGTCCCCGGCCTCGAGGTCACCGCGGTCGACGACCGGGCAGCCGCCGAGGCGCTCGTGAAGGCCGGCGACGTCGACGCCGCGATCGTCGGCGACCCCGCCTCGCCGACCGGCTTCGCGGTGCTGGTGGAATCCACGCCGCCGACGCAGCTGCTGCTGTCGCTGGCGCAGGTGCCGCCGGTCGAACTGCTCGATCCGGATGCCGGCGCCGCGGCCCTCGGCTACATCGCCGCCGTCGGGTTCGGAGTGGTCTTCCTCATGGCGGCATCCCTGTTCGGCGGCACCATCGCGCAGAGCGTGGTGGAGGAGAAGCAGACGCGCGTCGTGGAGCTGCTGATCTCAGCCATTCCGGTGCGGACCCTGCTGGCGGGCAAGGTGATCGGCAACACCGTCCTGGCGATGGGCCAGATCCTGCTGCTCGCCGCCATCGCGGTCGTCGGGCTCGCCGTGACCGGCCAGACGGAACTGCTGCAGGGCCTCGGGGCGCCGATCGCGTGGTTCGCGGTGTTCTTCCTGTTCGGGTTCGTGCTGCTGGCGTCGCTGTTCGCCGCGGCGGCGTCGATGGTGTCCCGCCAGGAGGACATCGGCTCGACCACGACACCGCTGACGATGCTGGTGATGGCGCCGTACTTCCTCGTGATCTTCTTCTTCGATGACCCCGTGGTGCTGGGGATCATGTCGTACGTGCCGTTCTCGGCACCGGTGGGCATGCCGATGCGCCTCTTCCTCGGCGAGGCGCAGTGGTGGGAGCCGCTGCTGTCGCTGACGATCCTCGCGCTCACCTGCGTGGGCGCGATCGCCGTGGGAGCGAAGATCTACCGGAACTCGCTGCTGCGGATGGGCGGGCGCGTGAGGCTGCGCGACGCCCTCCGTTGACTGGCCGCGCCGCCGCCGCGTGCCGCGTGCCGCCGCCGCGTGCCGCCGCCGCGTGCCGCCGCCGCGTGCCGCCCGCGTCCTCGCCGCACGCCCCCAGACCCGACCAGATCACGTGATGCGCACGAGATCACCCGCTGTTGACGGTTCGCAACGGGTGATCTCGTGCGCATCACGTGATCTGGTCAGGAAAGAAGGGCACGAGCGATGGCGGCGGGACGCGACGGCGGCGGGACGGGACGGCGCGGGGTCACTCCACCATGCCGGCGACCATCTGGCCCACGGCGATGACGTTGCCCGCGGGGTCGCGGAACCACGCGATGTCGGGCCCGTCCTCGAACCCGCGCGAGATCCCCTTCTCGTCGGTGCCGTAGTCCGGGTCGGTGTAGATCTTCGTGACGATCCCGCGTCCGTTGAGGTCGTCCACGGCCGCTTCGACGTCATCGACGGCGAAGTTGAGCACCGTGAAGGACGCCGGTTCGTGGTTGGACTTCTCGTACACGAAGATGTGCCCGCCCGACGCGAGCGCGATCGTCATGCCGCGCATGTCGGAGTCGACGCGGACCGGCAGGCCCAGGGTCTCTCCGTAGAAGCGCGCCGCTTCGTCGATGTCGTTCACCGAGAAGCTGCTGAAGGGTTTGTCGGTCGTGAACATGTCCGCCTCCTCAGGCTGGTTGCCCCTCCACCGGCAACGATCCTCCGAAGCCGGGGGGTTGTCCAGAGGGGTGGATGCCGGTGCGGATCAGTCCCCGGCGGCGGGCGGGTTGAGGTCGGGATGGGTCATCACGACGAGCGAGTAGGGGTCGCCGCCGGGGTCGGGTCCGCGCGCCTTGAACTCGGTCAGCAGGTCGAACAGGCGCTGGTCGAGCTCGGCCTTGTGCTCGGGGTTCAGCCGCAGCCCGAGCCACGACACGTCGACCTGCTCGGGGTCGACGCCCTCGAGCTGCTGGCGGACGGTCTCGATGATGACCACGGACTGGTTCGGGATGCGGGTGCGCCAGGACAGCCCGGTCGCGCGGTAGGGCACCTCGCGCGCACCGCGGGTGCCGGTGCGCTCGGGCTGCGGCTCGAGCATGCCGGCATCCACGAGCGTACGCACGTGATGGAGCATCGTGCCCGGGTTGATCCCGAGCAGCTCGGCGAGCTCCTTGTTGGTGCGGGCGTCGAACGCGCACAGCCGCAGCACGCGCAGTCGCAGCGGCGAGGCCAGCGCGCGGGCGACGAATTCGGCGTGCTCGCCGTCGTCCCGGACCTCCATACGCCGATCATAGGGCAGTGATTGACAACACTCAATCAGTGGCGCAGACTGATCGACATGTCCCAATCGGTCGCGCCTCCACCCGCCCGCCGCGGCCCGTCGCTGTGGCGCGACGCCAACTTCCTGACGATGTGGGGCGGGCAGGCGCTGAGCCAGTTCGGCGCGCAGATCACCGAGCTGGCGATCCCGGTCCTGGCCGTGCTGCTCCTGGACGCGACGGAGTTCGAGGTCGGCGTCCTCACCGCCGCGAACGTCGCGGCGTTCCTGCTGATCGGCCTGCCCGCGGGGGCGTGGATCGACCGCGTCCGCAAGCGCCACGTGATGATCGCCGCGGATGCCGTGCGCGCCGTCGCGCTGGCGTCCCTGCCGCTGCTGTGGTGGGCGGGGATGCTCGAGGTGTGGCACATGATCGCCGTCGCCTTCGTGATGGGGATCGCGACGGTGTTCTTCGACGTGTCGTACCAGTCGATCGTCCCCTCGCTCGTGCGCGGCGACCAGATCGCCGAGGCCAACGGCAAGCTCGAGTCCACCCATCAGCTCGCCGGCATCGCCGGACCCGCCGCGGGCGGCTGGCTCGTGGCGGTGCTCACGGCGCCGCTGGCGATCCTCGCCACCGTCGGCACCTACCTCGCCTCGATGGTCGCGCTGCTGTTCACCCGGGACGACGAGCGGCTCGCGCCCGCGCACGAGCACGCGCCGCTGCTCGCGTCGATCGCCGAGGGCCTGCGCTGGGTCTTCGGCAACCGGCTGCTGCGCCGCATCGTGGCGACCACGTCGGTGTCGAACTTCTTCAGCACGCTGACCTTCACGCTGCTGCCGGTCTTCCTGCTGCGCGAGCTCGGGCTGACCCCCGCGGCGATGGGCGTGATCTTCTCGCTCGGCGCCGTCGGAGGCCTGTGCGGCGCCGTCGCCACGCCCCACATCGTGCGCTGGATCGGCGAGGCCCGCGCCATCCCGGTGAGCTCGATCGGGTTCTCGGTGGTGGGCCTGGCCCTTCCCGCCGTCAGTCTCGTGCCCGACCTGGCGTTCGGCCTGCTGGTCGCGCAGGGCTTCCTCGGCACGTTCACCGTGCTGCTCTACAACATCACGCAGGTCACGTTCCGCCAGCGGATCACCCCGCGGCGGCTCCTCGGGCGCATGAACGCCTCGATCCGGTTCGTGGTGTGGGGCGTCATGCCGATCTCGGCCCTGCTGGCCGGCGGCCTCGGCTCGTGGATCGGAACCGTGCCGACGCTGTGGATCGGCGCCGTCGGCGGCGTGCTGTCGGCCCTTCCGGTGATCATCGGGCCGTTCTGGGGCATGCGAGAGCTGCCGGATGCTGCGCCCGCCGACGAGCCGGAGCAGACGGCATCCGTCATTCGGGAATGAATACGCTGACCCATTCCGTTGCATAGATCGGGCCGACGGCGTCCCGATTGACCGCAACGACCAGGGAGTCAGCCATGACCATCGTCACCGACCGCACCGCCGACACCGACGCCCCGATTCTGGACGTCCTCGCCGAGCGCTGGAGCACCCGCATCTTCGACGCGCAGGCGCCGATCGACGAGTCCGCCCTCGCGAGCGCTCTCGAGGCCGCGCGCTGGACCCCCACCGCCGCCAACCTGCAGCCGTGGCGGGTCATCGTCGCCCGCCGCGGAACGGACGCGCATGCCCGCGTCCTGGACACCCTCGCCGGCTTCAACAGTGCGTGGGCCGGCGACGCCGGAGCCCTCGTCGTCTTCGTCGCCGAGATCGAGCGCGACGGCCAGCCCCTGGACTGGGCGCTCTACGACACCGGCCAGGTCGCCGCCCACTTCACCGTGCAGGCCCACGCCGACGGCCTGTCGACCCACCAGATGGGCGGCTTCGACCGCGCCGCGCTGGCGCAGGCGTTCGAACTGCCCGCCGAGTTGACGCCCGTGACCGTCATGGCCGTCGGCGAGCTGGGCGACATCCGCACCGCCTCGGACGAGCTGCAGTCGCGCGAGAACGCCCCCCGCACCCGCCGCGCGCTGGACGAGTCCGTCCTCGTCGACGCGTGATCCCGCCGGGCGCCGGATCCTGGTGACCCGGCGCCCGCGGCCGCGCCCCGGTGCACCCCGCCCGGCGCACCCGGCCCGGCGCCCGTAACGAGCTCGGACCGATCGCGCAACGGCGGCCCGCTCGGACGCCCGCGCGTGCTTAGGTGAGTGCATGACCGCGCGCATCCTGTCGATCGGCACCGCCGTCCCGCCGACGATCGTGTCGCAGGGGCGCGTGCGCGACTTCTTCGCCGGCCGCCCCGGCATCGACCGCCGCACGCAGCGGCTCATCCACGCCGCGTTCGACGCCGCCGCCATCGACCGCCGCCACACCGTGCTGCCGCAGCTGGCGGATGCCGCCGCGGCCCCGCGGGACCTCGCCGGCGGGGAGCCCGGACCCTCCTTCGTCGACGGCGACGTGCTGCTGTCGCCCACCACCGGGCCCCGCAACGACCTGTACACCGCGGCGGCGCCGGCATTGACGGCGGATGCCGCGCGGCAGGCGCTGGACGAGGCCGGGGTCGCGGCATCCGATGTCACGCACGTCGTGACCGTGTCGTGCACCGGCTTCTTCGCCCCGGGGCCGGACTACCGGCTCGTGCGGGACCTCGGGCTGCCGACCGGGGCCGAGCGCTACCACTTGGGGTTCATCGGGTGCGCCGCGGCGCTTCCCGGACTGCGGATGGCCGCGCGCATCACCGCGGCCGAACCCGACGCCGTGGTGCTCGTGGCGTGCACCGAGCTGTGCACGCTCCACGTGACCGGCTCGACCGACCCGCAGCAGATCGTGGCGTCGTCGGTGTTCGCCGACGGCGCCGCGGCCGCCGTCGTCACCGCCCGACCCGAGCTCGCCCGCGGCGCCTCGCTCGAACTGGAGCGCTTCGCGACGGCGCTCACGGGCGACGGCGAGCGCGACATGGTGTGGACGATCGGCGACCACGGTTTCGACATGACCCTGTCGGCCGAGGTGCCGCGCATCGTCGGGCGCGAGATCCGGGGCGCGGTCGAGGCGTTCCTCGGTGACGACCCGCCGCCGGACGCGTGGGCGGTGCACCCCGGCGGGCGCAGCGTGCTGGATCGCGTCGAGGCGGGTCTCGAGCTGGATGCCGGCGCCCTGCAGGCTTCGCGCGCGGTGCTGCGCGACCACGGCAACATGTCCAGCGCGACCATCATGTTCATCCTGCGCGCGATGCTGCACGACCCGCAGCTGGCGGCGGGCGCGCGGATCGCGGGGCTGGCGTTCGGACCGGGGCTCACCGTCGAGTCCGCGCTGCTGACCAAGCGTGCGGCGGGGGCCACGTGAGCGGGCGGGCGATGGCGCGGGCCGGCGCGTCGGCGCGGGGTTCGTCGCGGCTGGGTTCGTCGGGGCTGGGTTGGTCGCGGTTGGGTTCGTCGGGGCTGGGTTGGTCGCGGTTGGCGGCCCGCGCCGTGGACCTGCGGGAGCTCATGGACGACCCGAACTGCGACCCCGACCGCCTGCGGGCGACGCTGCGGCGCTTCGACACCGTCAACCGGCTCGTCGCGGGGTGGGGCACGGTGTACCGGACGCACGTGCGGCCGTACCTGACCGCCCTCGGCCGGCCCGCGCGGGTGCTCGACGTCGGCGCCGGCGGCGGCGACGTCGTGGCGCGCCTGGCCGACCGCGCGGCCGCCGACGGACTGTCGGTGCAGTGGACGGGCGCCGACCCCGACCCCCGCGCCCTCGAGGTCGCCGCCGCGCGGAGCGTGCCCCCGAACGTCGAGTTCGTGCGCGCCGACGCCCGCACGCTGGCCGCGGCCGACGAGCGCTACGACGTCGTGCTGTCCAACCACGTGCTGCACCACCTCGGCGCCGACGAGCTGGCGGAGTTCGCCGAGGCGACCGTCCGGGCGGGCACGGGGCTCGTGCTGCACGGCGACATCGAGCGCAGCCGCACCGCGTACGGGCTCTACGCCGTCGGGATCACGCCGCTGGCACCGGGGACGTTCCTGCGCACCGACGGGCTCCGCTCCATCCGGCGCAGCTACCGGGCGCCCGAGCTCGCCGACGCCCTGGGGGGCCGGTGGCGCGTCGAGCGGCCGGCGCCGTTCCGCCTGCTCGCCGTGCGAGACCTCCGTGCCTGACGTCCTCGTCGTCGGCGCCGGCCCCGTGGGCCTGCTGGCCGCCGCCGAGCTGTCGCGCCTGGGCGCCGAGGTCGAGATCCTCGAGCGCCGCCCGGTGGCGGGCGCGGGCAGCCGGGCCATCGGCATCCATTCGGCCGTGCTGTCGGCGCTCGAGACCTCGGGGATCACCGAGCAGCTGCTGGACGGCGCCGCCCGCGTGCGGACGGGGCTCGCCCGCGCCCGCGGGCGCACGCTCGGAGTCGTGCGCTTCGACCGGATGGCGGCGCGGTTCCCGTTCGTGGCGACGCAGCCGCAGGTGGTGACCGAGGCGGTGCTGGCGGGCCGCGCGCCCGAGCCCCTGCGCGGCGCCCACGTGACCGCACTGCTGCCACGCAGCGATCGCGTGCGCGTGCGATACGCGATCGGCGGGCGACCCGCCGAGACCGACGCCGCGGTCGTCGTCGTCGCGTCGGGCTGGGGGAGCCGGGACCTCGTCTATCGCGAGTCGACGCTCGCGCGCACGACGTATCCCGACCGGTACGTGATGACGGATGCCGCGGCCTCGCCCGCCGCCGACCCCGCCGTGGCGGTGGTCGACCTGGACCCGTCCGGCGTGCTGGAGTCCTTCCCGCTGCCCGGCGGCCTGCGGCGGTACGTCGCCTGGGACGGGGTCGCCGCGGACGGGCGGGGCGGCGGTGCGAGGGACGTGCGGGGCGACGCAGGCGGGCGGGGCGACGCAGGCGGGCCGGGGGACGGCGTCGGTCGGGGCGACGGCGTGGGTCGGGGCGACGGCGGGGCGGACGCCGCGGCGCGATTGCGGGCGGCGGTGGCCGCGCGCGACGGCGTGGCTGCCGCCGGGATCACGGAGGCGTCGACGTTCGGGGTGCGGCGCGTGCTCGCGCCGGCGCTGCGCCGCGGGCGCGTCGTGGTGGTCGGCGACGCCGCGCACGAGGTGAGCCCGATCGGCGGGCAGGGGATGAACCTCGGCCTGCTGGATGCCGTCACCCTCGCACCGCTCATCGCCGGGTGGCTGCGCTCGGCGCAGGAGCCGGCGCTCGCGCTCGCGCGCTGGGAACGCCGCCGGCTGGCCTCGGCGCGTCTGTCGGCGCGGCTCGCGGCGCTGAACACGAGGCTCGGGCGGGCTCTTCCGGACTCCGAGGCGCGGGTGCGCGAGACGCTGGTGCGCGCGATGCTCGGGCCGCTGACGGCCCCGGCCTTCGCCCGCGCCTACGCGATGGGTTTCGACCGCGACGCCTGACCCCCGACACCCCGCCCCCGGCATCCGCCCCTCTCTCACCCCCCGCCACCCCGCTTCATCGCGTACGGATCACGTGATCTGCACGAGATCACCCGATCCGGACGGTCATTACCGGGTGATCTCGTACGCATCACGTGATCCGTGACACATGAACGCGTGCGCGCGAGCGCGCGGGGCGCCGCTAGGCGAGGGGGGAGGAGGTCAGCACGAGGTGGGCGGCGAGCAGCAGGGCGGCGAGCATCCCGAGGCGGAACAGCCACCGCGACCGCGGGCGCGCGAGCGCGAGGCCGAGGGCCACCGCGGCGACGCCGACCACCGCGGCGAAGAACACCCACGCGAGCGCCCCGGCCGCTCCGGCCCCGACCAGCACGACCATCGCCACCGCGATGACGGCCGCCACGGCGAGCGCCCCCGACGCACGGGCGCCGAGCCGATGGGGCAGACCCCGGATGCCGGTGCGGGCGTCGTCGTCCAGATCCGGCAGGACGTTCAGCAGGTGGACGGCCGCGCCCAGCACGGCTCCGGCGGCCGTCGCCCACGCCGGGGCGAGCGCGGGCTCGCGCGCCGACAGCGTCGCGAGCGACGGCAGGAGTCCGAAGCTCACCGCGAACGGGACCACCGAGAACGCGGTCGCCTTGAGGCCGGCGTTGTACGCCCACGCCGACGCGAGCGCGAGGGCGTGGGCCGCCAGCATCCCGGGTCCGAGCAGCACCGAGAGGACCAGTGCGACCGCCAGGGCGCCGATCGCGGCGGCCCACGCCACGCCGACCGTCGCGTCGCCGCGGGCGAGCGGCTTGTCGGTGCGCCCGACGGCGCGGTCGCGGGCGACGTCGATCGCGTCGTTCGAGATGCCGACCGACACCTGTCCGGCCAGGACCGCGACCACGAGCAGCAACAGCCGCCACGGTTCGAGCCCGGCGGCGAGTCCCAGGGTGAGAGACAGGACCGTGACGACGAGCGTGGGCCCGGGGTGCGTCGACGCCCACAGGGCGCCTGCCACCCGGACCCACGACGCGCTCGTCACGCTCGATGGTCCCACACGGCTCAGTCCTCTTCGAGGATGGCCTCGATCACCTCGTCATCGTCGTCGGCGACCGGCGGTGCCGGCTTCGGGCCGGCGCTCGTGAGCACGAGCTGCGACCCGTCGGCCGCGACGTCCACGGTCACCAGGTCGCCGTCGACGACGCCGCCCGACAGCAGCGCCATCGCGAGACGATCCTGGATCTCGGACTGGATGAGGCGCCGCAGCGGCCGCGCCCCGAACACCGGGTCGTACCCCCGCTCGGCCAGCCACGTGCGGGCGTCGGGCGTGACGCCCAGCTCGAGGCGACGGTCGCGCAGCCGGCGCTGGAGGGCCTCGACGGCGAGCTCGACGATCTGGGCGAGGTCGTCCTGCGTGAGCGCCTGGAACACCACGATGTCGTCGAGCCGGTTGACGAACTCCGGCTTGAACGCCTGGCGCACCAGGGTCTGCACCTGCTCGCGCTTGACGTCGAACGACAGCGTCGGGTCGATGAGGATCGGCGAGCCGAGGTTCGAGGTGAGGATCAGGATGACGTTCTTGAAGTCGACCGTCCGGCCCTGGCCGTCGGTCAGGCGCCCGTCGTCCATGACCTGCAGCAGCACGTCGAAGACCTCGGGGTGGGCCTTCTCGACCTCGTCCAGCAGCACCACGCTGTAGGGACGGCGGCGCACCGCCTCGGTCAGCTGACCGCCCTGCTCATAGCCGATGTAACCCGGAGGGGCGCCGACCAGGCGCGAGACGGTGTGCTTCTCGCCGTACTCCGACATGTCGATGCGGACCATCGCGTGCTCGTCATCGAAGAGGAACTCCGCGAGCGCCTTCGCGAGCTCTGTCTTGCCCACGCCGGTGGGCCCGAGGAACAGGAACGAGCCGGTCGGACGGTTCGGATCGCTGATGCCCGCGCGGCTGCGGCGCACAGCGTCGGCGACGGCCTTGACCGCCTCTTTCTGGCCGATGAGCCGCTTGCCGAGCTCGGCCTCGAGGTGCACGAGCTTCTCGGTCTCGCCCTGCAGCAGACGACCGACCGGGATGCCGGTCCATGCGGCGATGACGGCGGCGATGTCCTCGTCGGTCACCTGTTCGTTCACCATGCGCTCCTCGGCGCTGGTCGCCTCGGCGCGCTCGGCTTCGTCGATCTCGTGCTGCAGACGCTTGATCGTCTCGTATTCGAGCTTCGAGGCGCGCTGGTAGTCGCCCTCGCGCAGGGCCCGATCGCGGTCGGTGACGGCCTGGTCGTACTGCTTCTTCAGCTCGCCGACGCGGTTCAGTCCCGCGCGTTCGCGCT
Source organism: Microbacterium aureliae (assembly GCF_054780155.1). NCBI lineage: Bacteria > Bacillati > Actinomycetota > Actinomycetes > Micrococcales > Microbacteriaceae > Microbacterium > Microbacterium aureliae. The sequence goes on along the minus strand of NZ_BAAGWW010000002.1, from coordinate 456,143 downwards.
GCCACCGCGCCTCGAGGTCCTTCAGCTCGGCCTCGGCCGTGTCCATCTGCTCGCGGAGCTTGCCGAGACGCTCCTTGGATGCCGCATCCTTCTCTTTCTTGAGGGCGAGCTCTTCCAGGCGCATGCGGTCCACCTGCCGGCGCAGCTGGTCGATCTCGATGGGGCTGGAGTCGATCTCCATCTTCAGCCGGCTCATCGCCTCGTCGATCAGGTCGATCGCCTTGTCGGGCAGCTGGCGGCTGGGGATGTAGCGGTTGCTGAGCGCAGCGGCGGCCACGAGCGCGCCGTCGCTGATGGTGACGCCGTGGTGCGCCTCGTACCGGCCCTTCAGTCCGCGGAGGATCGCCACGGTGTCCTCGACGCTGGGCTCGCCGACGTACACCTGCTGGAAGCGGCGCTCGAGGGCGGCATCCTTCTCGATGAACTCGCGGTACTCGTTGAGCGTGGTCGCGCCGATGAGGCGCAGCTCGCCGCGGGCGAGCATGGGCTTGAGCATGTTCGAGGCGGCCACCGACCCCTCACCGCCGCCCGCGCCCATGAGCACGTGCAGCTCGTCGATGAAGGTGATGATGCGCCCGTCGGACTCGGTGATCTCTTTCAGGACGCTCTTCAGGCGCTCCTCGAACTGGCCGCGGTACATGGCCCCGGCGACCAGCGCCGAGATGTCGAGGGTGACCAGCTCTTTGTCCTTGAGCGACTCGGCGACGTCGCCCGCGACGATGCGCTGGGCGAGACCCTCGACGACGGCGGTCTTGCCCACACCGGGCTCGCCGATCAGGACGGGGTTGTTCTTGGTGCGCCGCGTCAGCACCTGGCTCACCCGGCGGATCTCGCTGTCGCGACCGATCACCGGGTCGAGCTTGCCCTGACGGGCGCGGTCGGTGAGGTTGATCCCGAACTGCTCGAGGGCGCTCTGCGCGTCCTCCTGTCCGGGCTGCTGCGTGGCGTTCATGTGTCTCCTGAGTCGTGTTGCTCGACCAAACTTGAGTCGAACAGGCTCAACTTTACCAGCAGCCCGCCGTCGCGGCAACGGGGCGTCAGGCGACGGCGTCGCCGGCGCAGCTGAAGCGCGCACGGTACGCCGTCGGGGTGAGCCCGAGCACCCGCGCGAAGTTCTGCCGCAGCACGGCGGCCGAGCCGAAGCCGGCCTCGTAGGCGATGCGATCCAGACCGAGGTCGGTGTTCTCGAGCAGCCGCTGCGCGTGCAGGATCCGCTGGCGGCCGAGCCACGCCGCGGGCGTCGTGCCGAAGTCCGCCTTGAACCGCCGCGCGAAGGTCCGCGGCGACATGTGCGCCCTCGCCGCGAGCTGGTCGACGGTGAGGTCCTGCCGCAGGTTCTCGAGCATCCAGTCCGTCACCGGCGCGAGCGACTGCGAGGGCGTCAGCGGCATCGGCCGGTCGATGAACTGCGCCTGGCCGCCGTCGCGCTGCGGGGCGACGACCATGCGCCGCGCGATGCGGTTGGTCGCCTCTGCGCCGAGCTCCTGCCGCAGCAGGTGCAGGCACGCGTCGAGCCCGGCGGCGGTGCCGGCGCTGGTGATGATGCGGCCGTCCTGCACGTAGAGGACGTCGGGGTCGACGTCGATCTGCGGGTACATCTGCTGCATCGTCTCGGCGTACATCCAGTGGGTGGTCGCGCGACGGCCGTCGAGCACCCCGGATGCCGCGACCACGAACGCCCCGCTGCAGACGGTGAGCACCCACGCGCCGCGGTCGACCGCGCGTCGGATCACGTCGGCCACCCGGCGGTCCACGCTCGCCCAGGCGCTCCGCGGCACCGGCGTCACCACGACGAGGTCCGCCTCGTCGGCGAACGCGAGGTCGTGATCGACGTTGATCGAGAACGCGATGTTGCTGGGGACGGCGCCGGGCTCGGGCGTGACGATGCGGAAGTCGAAGTTCTGGATGCCGTCATTCGAGCGATCGAGCCCGAACGCCTCGCACGCGAGGCCGAACTCGAACGGCGCGAAGCCGGGCTGGACGATGACGGCGACGGTCTGCATGAGGTCCTCCGAGAGGCTGGCAGGATTCGGGCGAAGCGTGTCCATCCTGCCACTCGTGGCAGTCGCCGTGCAAGCGTAGCGTTCCTGCCATGTTCACGTTCATCCTCTTCGCGGCCCTGGCCGCCGCCGGCCTGGTCGGCACATTCGCCGCCCTGCCGCTCGACGGCTACCGCCGCCTGCCCACCCGGCATCCCTGACCCGGGCTCACGCCGCTCAGCCCAGCGCGCCCCGGTAGACCTCGAGCATCGCGTCGGTCCGGGACGACTGCCGGAACCGCTCGCGCACGGTCGGGTCGGGCTGGGGCGCGGCTCCGGCGGCCACATCGGCGGCCGCCCGGCGCAGCGCCTCGGCGAGGGCGTCGACCGAGGAGTCGGCGACGCGCCACGCGCCGGATCCCAGCTCGCCGCCGATGTCGGGGTCGCTCACGATCGCGGGAGTCCCGAGCGACGCCGCCTCGAACACCGTCATCCCCTGCGTCTCGAAGCCGATCGAGGTCTGCACGACGGCGTCGGCCGCCGCGATCCTGCGGAGCGTCTCGGGGTACGGCAGCCGGCCGGCGAACACGACGGATGCCGTCGGCCGCCGCCGCTCGATCAGGCGCCGGGCCGCCGCCTCGTCGGCGCCGCCGCCGATCAGCTCGACCTCGGCTGCGATCCCCGACGCGGCGAGCGCGTCGAGGAAGGGCAGCAGCCGCTTCTCGGCGCTCATGCGCCCGAGCCACACGAACCGGGGCGGGCCGGCCGGCCGCTGGGCCGGCGCGTCGGCGAGGACGGCGTCCAGCAGGTCGTCGTCGATGCCGTTCCACACCACCTCGACGCGGCGCCGGGCGCCGGTGGCATCGTCGGTGCCGAAGGGCCCGGCGGGGACGACCCCGTGCTCCTCGAGCCGGCGGGCGAAATGGGCCGAGGGGGCGGTGACCGCCTGCGAGCGCGCGGCGAAGCGGCGCAGGAACGACCACCCGTCGTGGCCGGGCTCGTCGTCCACCGGCATCCCGAGCGCCCTGCGCTGCCACGCGTTGAGCGCGCGCAGCACGAGTCGCGGCGCCGGCGTCGTGGCCTCGATGCCGACGTCCACACGGTTGTGCATCGTGTGCACGACGGGGATGCCGTGGCGCGTGGCCAAGCGATGGCCCATGAACCCGCCCCAGAAGTCCGCCTGCACGTGCACGAGGTCGACGGGGGGCCGGCCCGCGAGCGCCCGGTCGACGAAGCGGTCGGCGCGCGCGCCCGGCCACGAGAACGAGTACTCTCGGTCAGCGGTGATGGGGATCGACGGCAGGTCGATGTAGGCGGGTCCCGCAGCGGCGCGCGCGGGGACCGCCGTCTTCGCCCGGGGCCCGTGCATGGCGGGCGCGACGATCGTGACGGTGTGCCCGGCCCGCTCGAGGTAGCGGCGCTGCAGCCGCATCGACACCTGCGCGCCGCCCAGCGACTCCACGTGCTGGTCGGCGAACATCAGGATGTGCACGCGGGCTACTCCGGGACCGGCTCGCCGCGGTACAGCGCCTCGAACGTCTCGAGGGTGCGGGTCATGTCGTGCACCTTCACCCCGTCCAGCGATGCCTGCTGCATCCGCCGGCGCTCGTCGGGAGTCTGGCGCAGCACGCGGTTGAGCTTCGCGGCGAGGTCGTCGACGTCGCCCGGGCGGAACAGGAAGCCGTTCTCGCCGTCGTGCACGAGGTGCGGCAGCGCCACGGCGTCGGCGGCGACGATCGGCAGGCCCGACGCCATCGCCTCCATCGTCGCGATGGACTGCAGCTCGGCGATCGAGGCGATCGCGAAGACGCTCGCCCGGGTGAGGTAGCCGCGCAGCTCCTCGTCGGTGGTGTGCCCGTGGAAGCTCACCCGCGAGGCCAGGCCCAGCTGGTCGGCGAGCTCCTCGAGGTTGCGCCGCTGGTCGCCGTTGCCGATGACGTCGAAGTGCACGTCCAGCGCCGGGTCGAGCTTGGTGATCGCCCGAAGCACGACGTCGATCTGCTTCTCGGTCGTCAGGCGCCCGACGAACACGATCCGGTTGGCGTCGCGGGGCGTCAGGTCGGCGGTGTAGTTCTTCGCGTCCAGGCCGCAGCTGACCGGCAGCACGCCGTCGATGTCGATGGTGTTCTCGAGGAAGTCCGCGGCCTTGCGGGTCGGGGTGGTGACCGCACGGGTCAAGTCGAAGGTGCGCTTGGCGTCGTCCCACGCGAGCTTGACGAACATCTTGTCCAGCACCGGCGGCAGGGTGGTGAAGTCCAGGACGTTCTCGGCCATCACGTGGTTCGTCGCCACGATCGGGATGCCGCGCTTGTGGGCCTCGCGGGCGAGCCCGCGGCCGATGACGATGTGGGACTGGATGTGGACGACGTCGGGCTTGACGGCATCCAGTGCCCTGCGGGCGTAGAACTTCGACATCCACGGCAGCACGAAGGTCAGCCAGTCGTGGGGCAGCCAGCGCCACGACGGCAGCCGGTGCATGGTGAGCTGCTCGCCCTCGATCACCTCGGTGAACACCCCGTGCTCGCGGTGCGTGCGGCTGGGTGCCATCACGTGCACCTCGTGGCCGCGGGCGACCAGGCCGGCGGCGAGGCGCTCGGCGAAGCGGGCGGCGCCGTTCACGTGCGGCAGGAACGTGTCCGCGCCGATGAGGATCGTCAGGGGACGGGAGCCCGCGGCGGGGGCGGCGGAATCGTCGGGCGTCGCGGTATCAGTCACGGGATGTGTGGACCTGTCTGTGCGTCGAGGGCGCGAATGCGAGGGGTCTTCGGCGCGCGGCATCCACTGTACCCGAGCGGCGCTGCACGCCCGGGTGCCCCGCCGCAGGCGCCCGGCGAGCGCCCGGCGTCACCGACGTACGCTGGAGGCATGCCCCGACTGCAGGCCGACGCCGCCCCCGACCGCTGGGTTCCCGTGACCGAGTCCCTCGGGTGGCGCGGGCGACGCCACCGCAAGGCCGCCATCCGGATGCTGCTGACCCAGGCCGGCCGGGCCGTCGGGCACACCGAGCGCCCCGGCAGCGGCGTGGCCGCGTGGGCGATGAGCCAGGCGGCGCCGTTCCTGATGAAGCGGGCCGCCGGGCGCGTGCTGGCGTGGGTGTGGAAGAGCGACCCCGACCTGCTCGTGGTGATGGCGCAGGTCCAGCGCGCGACGAACGAGCTGCGGGCGGCTCGCGCGATGATGCCCATGGAGTACGACGACACCGAGTCGTTCCGCAACCCCCACCTCGGCGAGGGCGAGAAGCTCGCCATGCCCCTCCCCCGCGACGAGCGCACGCCGCCGTTCGCGACCTACACGTGGGACACCGGATCCCACTTCGTCACCGTCACCGCCGTGTGCTCCGACCGCGAGCGGTTCGGCACCGTCATCGGCGCCGTCGACGACCTCGCCCGCACCCTGCGCCTCGTCGACGACCTGCCGCTGGGCGAGACCCCCGGCGTCCTGCGGATCGGTCCGGCGTGAGCGCCGGCATCCCTTCGACCATGACGGATGCCGAGCGGCGCCGTCGACGCAAGCGCCTGCTGTCGTGGGTGCCCACGGCGATCGCCGCGCTGCTGTGCGTAGGCGTCATCGTCGGGGCGGTCGTCGTCGGCGGCTCGTGGTGGAGCGAGCCCGAGCCCGAGGCCGCCACCGACCAGCAGGCCGAGGACGGCTCGTCGCTGTTCACGCAGACCGGCGTGGACTTCCTCACCCGGCAGGGCGAGCTGCGGGTCAAGCTGCGCGAGGACGGCCTGTCGGCCGAGCAGCTCGGGCTCGAGCCCGACGGCGAGCGCACGATCGAGCCGCTCGTGCCGGTGACCGCGATCATCCTCGGCGAAGAGGGCACTTTCAGCATCGAGCTCATCGACGCGTTCACCCTCGTCACCGAGGACGGCGAGCTCGCCGCCGTGGTGACCTCGCCGCAGGGACGGCCGACGTGGGCGAACGCGATGTCGTCGTTGCGGTCGGTGGCGCCGTCGTGGGGGTGGAGCCCCGAGCAGCTCACGCAGCTGAACGAGGACCTGCTCGCCGCGCAGCGGCAGGACGGCGACGCCTACAGCGCCGAGCTGCCCATGGTCGAGTCCAAGGGCGCCCGCGTGGGCGCGCGCCTGGACGTCGACACCCGCAGCTCGAGCGTCGCGCTGACCTACACCTTCCGCACCCTGGAGTAGCCCGCGCCCGCCGCCCCCGGCATCCCCCGCACTCTCGCGCCCCCGCGCGCTCGCCGCGCCTCTCCGCGCCTCTCCGCGTCCAGATCACGTGATACGCACGAGATCACCCGCTACGGACGGTCCGCAACGGGTGATCTCGTCGACATCACGTGATACGTACGGGATGCCGGGGGTGCAGGCGCGACGCGCGGGGCGGGGGTCAGGCGATGGCGACGCGGCCGACGAGGTTGACCTTGATGCCGACGCGGTCGAACATCGCGGCCTTGGCCAGCAGGGCCTTGTCGGCGGTCTCGGCATCCGGCGCATAGACCATCTGCGCATGGTTGGCCTTGTGACGGGCCATGAACTGGTCGCGGGTGACGTCGTGCAGCACCACGTGCGCGATCGGCCACTCCGGGTTCGTGGCCTGCTTGCGCCGCTCAGTCTCTTCGGCGGGCAGCTCGATGACCGAGCCGCGGAAGATGTCGGCCTGCAGGATGCTGTCGGCGATGAACACGCGCGAGATCACGACCTCGCCGGGCTTCGAGACGCCGTTGATCGTCGAGCCGCCGGCGGGGAAGAACACCGGCCCCTGGCGCCAGCCTTCGGCCTTGTCCCAGCCGCCGAGGTGCGATGCGGGGACCGAGCCCGAGATCTCGTACACCCACACGAACTGTCCGTCGTAGTCCTCGCCCCAGCGCACGTCGTGCAGGGTGTTGTCGGGAACCAGGCCCATCGCCGTCCACACGCGGTCGGTGATCAGCGCGTCCACCGCGACGCCCTCGTCCGCCTCGTTGAAGTGCGGGAAGGCGCGGCCGGCGAACAGCTCACGCGACCCGTCGCGCGAGAGCACCGGGGGCCGTTCGGTGGAGTTGAGGACGCCTTCGGCGAGGTCGGATGCCGGCACCAGGTCCTTCAGGCCCTGCTGGTACTGGATGCCGACGGCATCCAGACCGAAGTCGTCGGCGATGCGCAGCGCGGCGATGTACATCTTCATCTGCCACCGCACCTGCGCCTCGGTGAGCTCGGTGGCCTCGTCGGTCCCGAAGCGGAACGTCATCCCCCGGTCCACGAGCCAGTCGCGGGCGGCGTCGGCTTCGGCATCCGTCACGTTCAGCATCTCGGCGTACAGCGCCGACTGCGACAGGCGCTCCTTGTAGATGCCGGTCCGGTTGAGCAGCTCGTCGTCGAAGATCGCGTTGTACATGCCCATGCAGCCCTCGTCGAACACGCCGATGATGGCCTTGTCCGCCAGCAGCTGGTCGCCGAGGGCCCGGCCGAGGGAGACCTCGTCGGTGTCGGGCAGGGCCGGGAGCGGGCGCACGTGCGAGGCGTCGTGGGTGATGCGGCCGGTCTCGGTCCACTCCTTCAGTCCGGCCTTGAACCAGTCGTCGGTGAAGTCGACCGACCAGATGGTGGCGTAGTCCTTGCCCATCTTGGTCAGGCCCGCGTTCAGGCCGAGAAGGCCCACGAGTCCCGGCCAGTCGCCGGCGAAGTTCGCGACGGTCAGGAGGGGTCCCTGGTGCGTGCGCAGGCCCGCGAGCACGTGGTGGGAGTACTGCCAGACCGCCTCGGCGACGATGAGGGGCGCGTCGACGGGGATCGTCTTGAACACCTCGAGTCCCATGCGCTGGCTCGAGATGAAGCCGTGGCCGGTCTCGGGGTCGACGTCGTTGGCGCGGGTGACGCTCCAGCCGAGGTCGGCGAGCGCGGCGGTCACGTCGGCTTCCATCTGGGCCTGCGTCGGCCAGCCGGCGGTGTTGGCCGACTCGCGCAGGTCGCCCGAGGCGATGAGGTAGGCGGTGCGGCTCGCGGCGGCGGGGCGCTCCGCCGCAGCGGGGAACGAATAGGTCATGAACGGTTTCCTTCCGTGCGTTGGTGTGCGGCCAGGACGTGCACGACGTCGCGGGTGCCGCGGTAGAGGTCGATGTAGAGCCCGAACAGCTCGTCGTAGCGCTCGCGCTTGGCCGGGTCGGGGGTGATGGTGGTCTCGGTGGGGTTCCACCGCTCGATGCGCGGGGTCTCGCCGTCGGGCGCGACGGCGGATGCCGCGAGGAACGCCGCTCCGTAGCTGGCGCCGATCGTGATGCGCGGCACCTCCTGGACGAGCCCGGTGACGTCCGACACCGTCTGGAGCCACAGTCGCCCCTGGGTGCCGCCGCCGACGGCGACAATGCGGGTGATCTCGGCGCCGGCGGCGCGCATCGTCTCGACGTTGTGGCGCACCCCGAACGCGGTGGCCTCGAGCGCGGCCCGGTAGAGGTCTCCGCGGGTGTGGTCGAGGGTGAGGCCGGCGATGACCCCCCGCGCGTCGGGGTCGAGGATCGGAGTCCGCTCCCCCGCGAAGTAGGGGAGCATCAGCAGGCCGCGGGCGCCGGGTCCGGACGCGTCGGCCTCGGCGAGCAGGTCGGTGAAGTCGCCGCCGGCGACCCCCTTGATCCAGCTCGTCAGGGCGCCCGAGGTCGCCAGGCCCCCCGCGAGGTTCCGCGTGCCGGGGAACGCCCCCACGGTAGTCCACATCGAGGGCGTGCGCAGCGTCTCGGGTCCGGTCGCCACGAGGAACATGGTCGAGCCGTACATCAGCATCAGGTCGCCGAGGCCGTGGGCGCCGGCGCTCACCGCCTCGGTCCAGGCGTCGATCGTCCCGGCGATCACGGGAGTGCCCGACGGGATGCCGGTGGCCGCCGCAGCCGTCTCGGTCACGGTGCCGGCGACCTCGCCCGCCCAGCACAGGCGCGGCTGCTCGATCCCGGGGGCGATCCGCTCCCAGTTGGCGTCGTGCCACGCGCCGGAGTCGATGTCGTACAGCGGCGTCGCCTGGCTCGCGGACTGGTGGTCCAGGACGTACTGGCCCGTGAGCTTGCGCGCGAGCCAGGATGCCGGCATGAACAGCCGGCGCGCACGGGCGTAGTCGCCGGGCTCCTCGTCGGCGACCCAGGCGATCTTCGGCCCGGCGGCCTGGGTCGTCAGCGACGAACCGCCCACCCGCACGATCTCGTCCGCGCCCAGCACGGCGGTCAGCCGCTCGATCTGCGCGACCGCCCGCGTGTCGACGCCGTAGAGGATCGCCGGGCGCACCGGCTGGTCCTCCTCATCGGCGAGCAGGACACAGGGTCCCATGCCGCTGACGCCGACGGCGATGACGCGGGACTCGTCGCCGGCGGCGACCGCATCGCCCAGCAGGCGGCTGCTGAGCGTGACGAACTCGTTCCACCACACCCCGGCATCCATCTCGACGTGACCGGGACGAGGACGCGCCACGTCGTGCGCGAGCGTCGCGGTGGCCAGGACTGCGCCGGTGCGGGCATCGACCAGCACGCCCTTGGTGCTGGATGTGCCGACGTCGACGCCCAGTACGCAATCAGCCATGATCGGTCACCTCCGTGGTGTCGTGTCGAGCGTATCGTGAAATCGATTTCAATGCGAGTGTGCGGAAAGGGATCCGCAGTGGTCTCCGGGTCAGCCGGCGGCGAGCAGCGCGTCGATCTCGTCGCGCGCGGGCATCGAGTCCGCCGCGCCCGTCCGCGTGACCGCGATCGCGGCCGCCGCCGTCGCGGCATCCAGCGCCGCCGCGAAATCCTCGCCCGAGGACAGCCACGCCACGAGCACCCCGACGAAGGTGTCGCCCGCGGCGGTCGTGTCGACGGCCTTCACGCGGCGCGGCTGCACGGTGGCGACGACCGCGCCGCCTTGCGCCACGAGCGCGCCCCGCTCGCCGAGCGTGACCACGACGGTGCCCGCGCTGCGGCTCAGAGAGTTGGCCGCCGCCTCGGCGGTGGCCTCGCCCGAGAGCTCCATGGCCTCGCGCTCGTTGGGCAGGAGGATGTCCGCCAGCCCGATCAGCTCGCGGGACTCGTCGGCGACCGGCGCCGGGGTGAGCACGGTCGTGACGCCGCGGTCCCGCGCGTAGGCGAGCGCGGTCCGCAGGAGCGCGTGTGGCCGCTCGAGCTGGACGACGAGGTGCGATGCGCCGTCGATGGCGGCGCGGTCGGCGTCCGACAGGGCGGACTCGGCATTCGCGCCCGGCACCACGACGATCGCGTTCTCGCCGTCGTCCGTCACCGTGATCTGCGCGATCCCGGTGGCGGCGCCGACCCGCCGGAGCGCGGTCGTGTCCACGCCCTCGGCAGCCAGCCCGTCGGCCAGCCGCGCACCGAAGTCGTCCGAACCGACAGCACCGATGAAGGCGACATCCGCCCCCGCCCGCGCGGCCGCGACGGCCTGGTTCAGCCCTTTGCCGCCGGGTCCGGTGGAGAAGTGGGAGCCGAACATCGTCTCGCCCGGCCGCACCCAGCGGGGCTGCCTGACGACGAGGTCCATGTTGGCGCTTCCGAGCACCACGACGCGACCGCGCATGCGATCAACGATACGTCGTGAGGACGCGTTCGATCGCGGCGACCGCATCGCCGTCGGGTTCGACCAGCGCCATGCGGCAGACGCCGTCGGCGACGCCCATCGCGCGGTACGCGGCCTTCATGCGGGCCATGTCTCCGCCGATGACCGACACGACGTCGTCCACAGCGGCCTGCGCGGACCGCAGTACGGTCTCGTCGCCGCCGTCGGCGGCCGCGGCGAGGTCGCGGAAGGGCTTCGGCAGCACCGAGGACACCCCCGAGACGACACCCTGCGCACCGGCCCGCCCGGCGGCGACGAGGTCGCGGTCGGCCCCGGTGTAGATGATGAAGTCCTGGGGCACGACGGCACGGTAGGCCGAGATGTCCGCGAGCTCCAGCTCGCTCACCTTCGCGCCGACGACCGCGGGCAGCTCCGCGAGGCGGGCCATCAGCGCGGGGCTGACCTGGATGCCGCTTCGCCGCGGATACACGTACACGTACAGGGACCCGTCTCCGACGGCGTCCGCGACGGCCGCGAAGTAGTCGTACACCGCCTCCTCGGGCGAGGCGAGGTAGTACGGCGTGAGGGCGGCGAACTCCGTCGCGCCGAGTCGCTTGGCGATCCCCACCCGGCGCACCGCCTCGTAGGCGCTCGGCTGCCCGACGTGGACGATCACGCGCATGCTGCCACCGAGTTCGGCCAGGGCGGCGGCTACGAGCGCCTCGAACTCGGCGTCGTCGACCGCGGGGAACTCGCCCGTCGTCCCGAGGACGAAGGCGCCCTCGTTGCCGGAGCCGGCGACGTACCGGAAGATCGACCGGCTGCCCTCGAGGTCGAGGGACCCGTCGCGGTGGAAGCTCGTCGGGATCGCGGTGACGATGTCTCGTCGGGTCATGAGGGGTTCTCCTTGGTGGGTCGCGGGTGTGCGGCCTCGATGTCGTCCGCCGTGCGGACGACGCCGGTGCGGGGGTCGGGCAGCGCGTCGATCGCGCTGTGCTTGGCCTCGATGTCGGCGAGCGTGTCGTCGTCGAGGATCGAGTCGGCGAAGGTTCCGCCCCGGCCGCGAGCGCTGCGGATCGCCGGGATGGCGATCGAGAGAACGGCGAGCACCAGCAGTGCGATCGCGATGGGGCTGACGACCTCGAAAAACGGCCGGGTGGGAAGGATCGCGAGGGTGCGGGCGAGGTTCTCCTCGGCCAGCGGCCCGAGCAGAAGACCGAGAACGACGGGCCCGGCGGGGACGGACAGCCGCTTGAGGAGGAGACCGATCACCCCGAAGACCAGCATCGTCACGACCGTCGAGAGGCTGTTCGACGTGGCGTAGGTGCCGATGATGCAGAAGACGAGGATCCCGCTCCACAGATACGGCTGCGGGACGTCGAGCAGCTTCACCATGCCGCGCATGCGGACGAGGCTGATCCCGAGCGACAGGATGGTCGCCAGGAGCATGATCCCCGTGATCGAGACGACGAGGTCGGGTCGATCGGCGAACAGGCTGGGACCGGGGGTGATGCCCCAGATGATCATCGAGCCGATCATGACCGCCATGACGGAGTCGCCCGGGATGCCGAGGGCCATGGTCGTCGTGAGCGATCCGCCGAGCGTCGCACTCGACGCGGTGTCCGAGGCGGTCACGCCCTCGATCGATCCCTTGCCGAACAGGTCGGGCCGCTTGGAGACCTTGCGCGCGCGCTCCCAGCCGATGAGGCCGGCGATGTCGCCGCCCGCGGCGGGGATGAGGCCGACGCCGAGCCCCACGCCGCCCGAGACCGCCAGCGCGCGCCGGGTCTGGCGCAGCTCGCCGCGCGTCGGCCACCAGCGGCCGAGGCTCGAGATAGGACGGGTCTTGCCGGTGTGGTGGGTCAGCAGCTGGTCGAACAGCTCGGCGATGCCGAACAGCCCGATGATCACGGCGATGAAGTTGAAGCCCTCGACGAGCTCGAGCACCCCGAAGGTGAAGCGCTGGTCGGCCGTGGCCGAGTAGGTGCCGACGGTGCCGAGCATGAGCCCGAACAGGCCGGCGAGGATGCCCTTCAGCATCGACTTCGACGAGATGCCGATCATGACGGCGATCCCGAAGACGACGAGGGCGAAGAGCTCGGGGGAGCGGAAGTAGTCGCGGGCGAACGTGGCGACGGGCACGGCGGCCACCGCGAACAGCACCAGCGAGGCGAGGATGCCGACCGCGGACACCAGCGCAGAGATCGTCAGCGCCAGACCTGCCCGCCCCTGCTTGGCCATGGGATAGCCGTCCAGGGTGGTCGCGATGGACGCGGGGGTTCCGGGGGTGTTGATGAGGATCGACGGGACACGGTCTCCGAAGTTCGCCGCGACGTAGATGGTCAGCAGCACCGCGAGCCCCTGGATGGGCTCGAGGGTCATGGTGAACCCGGCGGCGAGCGCGACGGCCATCGTGGCGGTGACCCCGGGGAAGGCACCTACGAGGAACCCGAGGAAGAGTCCGACGAGAAGCGAGACGAGGACCGAGAAGTCCAGCAGCGAGGAGATCCCCTCGAGGATGACGTTCATAGCGGGACCCTCAGCAGCATTCCGAACAGGACGTAGATGAAAGCGGTCAGCACGACCGGGTACAGGATCAGCGCCCACCATCTGCGGGCGCCGAACAGGATCATCAGGGCCAGCAGATAGAGCGCGGTGACGATCGGGAACAGCTCGAAGCGGTATCCGAACGCGATGACCGAGCCCGCCGACCAGACCAGGATGTAGGCGAGCGTCAGGGCAGACGCGACGCTCACCCGCAGGATGCCGCCGGGCTGGGCGCGGTCGAGGTCGTCGCGGTCGCGGGCCGGGCGGACGAGGGCGATCGCGAGCACGATGACGGCGACGGCCACCCCGGCGACCCCGAGCAGCGTGGGCCAGAATCGCGCGTCGATCTGCCCCGGCGCCGCTTGCTGCCGGAGCACGATCTGCGTCGAGAGGAACAGGTACGCCGCGGTGACACCCACGGCGACGAGGCCGAAGGCGATCTCGAGGGGGCGCGAGGGGGCGGCGGAGGCCGATGGCTCGGCCGGCGCGTGATTCGTCGACGACATGGTCATCCTCTTCTGCGACGGGTGGGGGCGGATCATCGACCCGCCCCCACCGATTCGCATGTCAGCCGAGCAGGTCCTGGAAGCGGGCGAACTCGTCGTCGACGAACGCCGTCCACTCCGCGGAATCGCGGTAGACGACGAGGTTGCCGGCGTCCTCCTGGAACTGCTGGTACGCGTCGCTGGCGACGGCCTCGCCGATGGCGGACTCGAGGGTCTGCTTGACGTCGTCGGGCAGGCCCGCGGGCGCGTAGATCCCTCCCCAGCCGCCGAAGACGATGTCGGATCCGATCGCCTCGCCCGCGGTGGGGACGTCGGGGGCGTCCGGGTGACGCTCGTCGTGGAGCACCGCGAGGATGCGCACGGCGTCGCCCTGCGCGAGTGCCTCACCGAGGCCCGACACCGCGGCATCCGTCTCGCCGGACGCCGCCGCCGAGACCGCAGTCGCGCCGCCGTCGTAGGGGACGGGCGTGAACGAGCCGCCCGTCTCGGCCGCGAGGCCCCGCGTTGCGGCCTCCCAGATCGAGCCTGCGCCGGAGTTCGCGACCGTCACGTCGCGGTCCTGCGCGGCGGCGACGAGGTCCTCGAGCGAGGTGATGTCGCTGTCCGCGGCGACGGTGACGACGCCCGGCGCGAGCATGATCTGACCGAGCAGGTCGTAGTTCTCAGGCAGGACGTCGGCGCCCTGAGTCGTGTTCAGCATGGCGATCTCGACGGGCGCGAAGCCGAGGACGTATCCGTCGGCGGGCTGCTGGCCGACGTACTCCATCGCCAGGGCGCCCGCGGCGCCCGGCATGTTCTCGGGGATGACGCTGACGTCGAGGATGCCCTCGAGCTCGGTCGCCAGAGCGCGTGAAGAGAGGTCCGACCCGCCCCCCGGGTTCGCCTGGATGATGAGGCGGATGTCCTTCTCGGGGAAGTCGCTCTCGGCGGCGCCGGGCTCGTCGACCTTCGAGCAGGCCGAGAGGACGAGTGCGGTGGCCGCGATGGCCGCGGTGGCGGCGACGAGGCGGGCGATGCGCGTACGGGGCATCTTTGCTCCTCAGGAGTGCAGGAGCCGACCCTGTTGTCGGCTGATTCGACCGTAGCAGTGTTGACTGTTAACAGTCAACACTGGCCGGATCAGTGCTCTTGCCGCGCGGCGATCTCGAGCATCATGCGCTCTTCGGCGCCGGCCAGATGATCCTCGAGAACCCGGGATGCCGCCTCCAGATCGCCCGAGCGCATGACGGCGTAGAGGCGATCGTGGGCCGCCGCCGCTTCGTGCAGGTCCTCGTCGTGGTTGACCGTGACCTCGAGCAGGCTGGTGAAGGTCGGCAGATACTGCCGCCACGCGCCCTCGAGGCGAGGGTGATCGGCGAGCGCGTAGATCTGCGCGTGGAAGTCGAGGTCGGCTTCCAGGAACGCCGCGTGGTCCGACCCGTCCGCCGCCTGCAGCATGCGCGAGACGGCCTCGCGCATGCCGCGCCAGCGCGCGTCGTCGCCCACTCTCATGGCGCGCTGGAGGGCGAGCTGCTCCAGCGCCTGGCGCAGGCTGTACAGCTGCTCGACATCGGCGGAGGTCAGCCCCGTGACATAGATCCCGCGCGGCTTGTGCACCTCGATCAGCTTCTCGAAGTTCAGTTGGGTGATCGCGTCGCGGACGGGCCCGCGGCTGACCTGGAACTCCTCGGCGAGCCCCTCTTCTGTGAGCCGGTCCCCGGGCCGCAGGTCGCCCCGGACGATGCGCTGCCGCACGATGTCGGCGATCTGCTGCCCCAACGATGCCGCCCTCTGCAGCGTTCCCGCCATCTTCGTCTCCTGTCGACAGTCAACAGAGTACGGCGCGGGAGAGGGTTCGGGGAAGCGGGCGCATACCGGGGGCGCGTTTCGTCTCGCTTCGCTCGCTCAACGACCGGGTCGGGGCGACAGGCTGCGTTTCGTCTCGCTTCGCTCGCTCAACGGCCGGGGGCGGGGTCGGCGGGGCGGACCTTGCCGTGCAGGACGACGGAGCGCGTGGGGCCGGCCTCGCCGCCGATCCGCTCGAGCAGCATGCGCGCCGCCGACATCCCCATCTTGCGGGCGGGCAGGCGGACGACGGTCACGGCCGCGGGCGGCAGCGTCGTGTAGGGCAGCGAGCCGATGACCGCGACGCCGACGCGGGGCGGGGTGAGTCCGCGCTCGGCCAGCCGCTGCAGCACGCCCACGCCGATGAGGTTGTTCCCGGCCACGAACGCGTCGGGCGCGTCGGGCGCGTCGAGCAGCTCGTCCACGCCGTCCCGGCCGCCGTCGACGCGGAAGGGCGCGTGTCGCAGCAGCGCGGGCGAGGGATCGGCGCCCCGGGCGGCGAGGGCGTCGGCCCAGCCGGCGGCGCGATCGCGCGCGGTCTCGATGGACTCGGGCCCGGTGATGCACGCGATCCGCCGGTAGCCGGCATTCCACAGCTGCGTCGTCGCGAGCGCGCCGGCCTCACGGTTGGCCATCACGACGGAGTCGACGTCGTGGGCCGTCCGCCGGTCGACCGCCACCACGGGGCGCCCGCCGCCCGCGAACGGCGACACGTCGCTGTCGGGGTCCGCGGCAGCGATGACGACGCCGGCCATATGGGCGGATGCCGCGACCGACAGGTAGCCGGCCTCCTTCTCGAGGTCTCCGTCGGTGTTGCACAGCATCACCGAGTAGCCGGCCGCCGAGGCGACGTCCTCGATGCCGCGGGCCATCTCGGTGAAGTACGGGTTCTCGATGTCGGGGATGACAAGCGCGATCGCGTGGGCGTTCTGCGTCCGGAGCGTCCGCGCCGTGCGGTTCGGCACGAACTTCAGCTCGTCCACGGCGCGCCGCACCGCCTCGGCCTTCGCGGGTGAGACGGGGATGCCGTTGAAGACGCGCGAGACCGTCGCCGGAGACACCCCGGCCCGCCGCGCGACGTCGTAGATGGTGGCCACGGCCGTCACCCGGCGGCGGACAGGCCGGTGGGCACCAGCGTCGCCTGGACGAGTTCGGAGCGCAACTGGAACTCGAACCGGCTACGGTCGCCGCGGTGGTACGCCGTGAAGTACTCGAAGGGCGCCCCGCTGTGGTCGCGGCTCACGCTGCGCAGGTGCAGCAGAGCGGTGCCCTCGGGGATGCCGAGCATCTCGGCCTGCGCGGCCGTCGCGACGGTGGCCTCGGCCGAGCGCACCCCCGACGCGGCGCTGACGCCGTGCTCGGCCAGCAGCCGGTACAGCGAGGCGTCACGCAGGTCCGCGCCGAAGGTGAGGGCGCCCACGGCCTCGGGCATGTAAGTGGTCGACAGCGACCACGGCTCGCCGTCGACGTAGCGCAGCCGCTCGAGCACCACCACCGGGTCGCCGGGTGCCAGCTCCAGCGCCTCGGCGACGTCGGCGGGTGCCGGCATCCGCTCATGGCTCAGCACGTCGCTGCGCACGTGGCCGCCGCGGCGCTCGACGTCGTCGTACAGTCCGATGAGCGAGTGCATGAGCGCCTCGCTGGTCTTCGGGCGGGCGACGAAGGTGCCCTTGCCCTTGACCCGCTCGATGATGCCCTCGTTCTCGAGCTGGCCGAGGGCCTGCCGCACGACGGTGCGCGAGATGCCGTACTGCTCGCACAGGCGGTGCTCGCCGGGCAGCAGGTCGCCGGGCTTGAGGCTGTGCGTGGCGATGCCGTCGAGGATCAGCCGGCGCAGCTGGTCGTACATCGGCGACGGCGACGACCGGTCGATGACCGCCGCCGGCTCAGGGTCAGTATGCGACGCCGGCATGGAGGATCACATTGGCGTAGGGGGTGTACTCGCCCGAGCGCACGAACGCGCGCGCCTGGTGGGTGAGGCGCTTGAAGTCCACGTGCGGCACCAGTTCGATCTCGATGCCGAGCGGGTCGAACCGGTCGTGCAGGGCGGCGAGCACGTCGGGGCTGACCTCGGCGACCTCGGCCGAGACCGTGGCGCCCTCGACGACCATCTCAGCCAGGACGGTGTCCAGGACGTCGAAGAACGCGGGCGCCCCGGGCCGGTAGGCGAGGTCGATGCGCTCGCTGCCGGCGGGGATCGGCAGGCCCGCGTCGGTGACGACGATGAGGTCGGTGTGGCCGGTCTCGCTGATGACACGGGACAGCGCCGGGTTGATGGTGGTGCGGGTGCTTCTCATCGCGCGGCCTCGCTTTCGTGCTCCATCGTGAGGGATGCCGGACGCCCCGAGGCCGTCCGCAGCTGTTCGACCTGCGCGCGCAGCGGCAGGCTGGGCGAGGCCCCGCGGATCGTGACGGCGAGGGCTCCCGCCGCCGCGGCGAGCCGCACCGCGTGCTGGAGCGTCTCACCCTCGGCGAGCGCGGCGCCGAGGTACCCCGAGAACGCGTCGCCCGCGGCGGTGGTGTCCACGGCTGTCACCGCGAAGGGCTCGATCAGCTCGGCGCCGTCGGCGGTGACCAGCATCGCGCCGGCGCCGGCGAGGGTGATTACCGCGGCCGTGACCCCGCGGTCCAGGAACCACCGGCCCGCGCGCTCGGCGCCGGCCGGGTCGGTGACCGCGATCCCGGTGATGCGGGCCGCCTCGCTCTCGTTGGGGGTGATGACGTCGATCGAGGCCCATACGTCGTCGGGCAGGTCCGCAGCGGGCGCCGGGTCGAGCACGACGGTCAGCCCGCGCTCGCGCCCGGTCTTCACCGCGTGGCATGCGAGCTCGACGGGGATCTCGAGCTGCGTGAGCAGGACGGTGGCCCGGCCGGCGAGGGCGTCGAGCGCGGCGTCGATCTGCTCGACGCTCAGGGCGGCGTTGGCCAGCGGCACCATGACGATGTCGTTCTGGGCGGACGCGTCGACCCGGATGTGGGCGATGCCGGTCGGGCCGGGAACGGTCCGCAGGTGATCCAGGTCCACGCCGGCCTCGGTGAGACCGTCCACGATCATGTCGTGGAACAGGTCGCTGCCCACGCACCCGATGAAGCTCGTGCGGGCACCGGCGCGTCCGGCCGCCACCGCCTGGTTGGCCCCCTTGCCGCCGAGGACGAGCGTGAAGTCGTCGCCGAGGATCGTCTCGCCCGGCACCGGCAGGCGCTGCGAGAAGGTGGTCAGGTCGGCGGTCACGCTCCCCACGACGGCGACGCCGTGTGCGGGGCGGGAATCGGGGCTGGGCATGAGACCTCCCGGATCTTTGACTTCGCCGTCAGCTGTCATTACATTATCGGAGCAGAACCTGTAATGACAGGACGAGCCGAGGAGTCCGATGCGCGCCGCCCCCGTCCTCTACGTCGACAGCGCGGACGTCGATGCCGTCGCTCCCCTTCTTCGCGACGGGCTGGTGCGGGGCGTGACGACGAACCCGACGATCCTCGAGCGCGGGGGTCAGCGCCTGAGCGACCTGCCCGCGCTGTACGAGCGGTGGACCTCGGAGGGCGCGTCCGAGGTGTTCTTCCAAAGCTGGGGCGACGACTCCGCCGAGCTGCTCGCCAACGCGCGCCACCTGCTCGCGCTCGGCGACCGCGTGTCGGTGAAGGTTCCGGCGACCCGCGCCGGGTTCGCCGCCACCCGCGTGCTGGTGGACGAGGGCGCCGAGGTGCTGGTGACGGCGGTGTACTCCGCCGCCCAGGCTCTGGCGGCGGCCTCTCTCGGCGCCCGGTACATCGCCCCCTACCTCTGCAGGCTGAACGACGCGGGGGTCGACGGCGCGGCGCTCATCGAGCGGATGCAGGGGGTGTGCGTCGGCAGCGGCACGGACGTCCTGGCGGCGAGCCTGCGCAGCCCCGACGATCTGGTGACCCTGCGCGAGGCCGGGGTGTCGTATTTCACCGCGGCGCCGGCCGTCCTCGACGCGGTCTTCCACGACGACACCAGCGACCGCTCGGCGGCGGAGTTCGCCGCGGCGATCAGTCGCCTTCGCTGATCCCGGCGGCGCGGCGCAGCCAGCGCTCCACGCCGGCGACGTGGGCGGTGGCGAGCGCCGCGGCGAGATCCGCATCGCCGTCCTCGATGGCCTCGACGATCGCGCGGTGCTCGGCGAGCGTCCGGGTCACCGCCCCGGCTTCGGTGACGCCGCGCCACACCCTCGCGCGGACGGTGGCGCTGCTGAGCGAGTCCAGCAGGCTGGCCAGGTAGGCGTTGCCCGAGATGGCGGCCACCCTGGCGTGGAAGCGCAGGTCGTGCGCGACGAGGGCCTCGACATCGGTGGTCGGGGCGATCCCGTCCACCTCGGCGGTGAGCTCGGCGAGGTCGGCGGCCACCCTGCGCCGCGCCGCCGCGGCCGTCGCGTGGGACTCCAGGACCCGGCGGACCTGGAACACCTCGAGCAGCGAGGTGTCGTCGTGCAGGTCGACCATGAACGAGATCGCCTCGAGCAGCAGCGCCGGTTCGAGGCTCGTGACGTAGGTGCCGTCGCCGCGGCGGACGCTCAGCACCCGGATGACCTCGAGGGCCTTGACCGCCTCGCGCAGCGAGTTGCGCGAGAGCCCCAGGCGCTCGGACAGCTCTTTCTCGGGCGGCAGCCGGTCCCCCGGCTTCAGCTCGCCGCTGACGATCATCGCCTTGATCCTCTCGATCGCCTGATCCGTGAGCGCCATGACGCCCATGCTAGACGTCCGACGTCTGGGTCGGGCGCGCGGTGCGACGGGCCACAATGGGGTCATGCGCCTGCTCGACAGCCATCTGCACCTGTGGGACCCCGCCGTGCTGGAGTACGCGTGGCTCGACGGCCCCCTGCGGGCGCGCTTCGACGTCCCCGAGCTGCAGGACGCCCTGGCTTCGGCGCCGCCCGCGCAGCGCGCGTTCGTGTTCGTTCAGGCCGAGTGCCGGGCCGATCAGACGCTCGCCGAGGTCGACTGGGTCGGCGAGCGCGCCGGGCGTGCGGGGATCGTCGGCATCGTCGCCCGCGCCGCGCTCGAGCGAGGAGCCGCCGTCGCCGCCGATCTCGAGGCGCTGCGGTCGCGGAGCCTGGTGGCAGGGGTCCGACGTCTGCTGCAGGACGAGCCGGTGGGCTTCGCCGTGAGCGACGCGTTCGTCGCCGGGGCCCGCGCGACGGCGGGGGCCGGGCTGACCTTCGACGCCTGCATCCGCCCGCACCAGCTCGACGACGTCGCGCAGCTCGCCGACGCCGTGCCGCAGCTCACGATCGTGCTCGATCACCTCGCCAAGCCGACGGTCGGCGGCGAGGTCGGCGCGGCGTGGCGAGCGGGGCTGGCGCGCGTGGCCGAGCGGCCGAACGTGGTCTGCAAGCTGTCGGGGCTGCCGGCGGAGGCGGGGCCCGGCTGGGATGCCACGCTGGTGGCCCCGTACCTCGACGCGGCCGCCGAGGCGTTCGGCCCCGGACGCCTGCTCTTCGGCGGCGACTGGCCGGTCTCGGGCCCGTACGGCGAATGGGTCTCGGCCGTGAGCCGGTGGGCGACGCGCCTCAGCGCGGACGAGGCAGACGCCGTGCTGTGGGGCAACGCCCACCGCGTGTACGGCCTGGGCTGAGCCCGGTACGGGGGCTCAGCGCTCCGGCCGCAGGCGCAGCTGGCCCATGCCCCCGTCGACCTCGATGACGGTGCCGGTGGTCGATCCCGCGCCAGGGCCGACGAGGTAGCGCACCGCTTCGGCGACCTCTTGCGGCGACACCAGCCGGCCGTGGGGCTGGCGAGCCTCGAGGGCAGCCCGCTCCGCGGCGGGGTCGGATGCCGCGGCGAGCAGCCGCGCCACCCACGGGGTGTCGGCGGTCCCCGGGTTCACCGCGTTTACACGGATGCCCTCGCGCAGGTGGTCGGCGGCCATGGCGCGGGTGAGCGCGGCGACCGCGCCCTTGGACGCGCTGTACAGGGCGCGCTGCGGCAGCCCGGCGGTCGCCGCGATCGACGAGATGTTGCAGATCGCCGCGTGCGGCGAGGAGCGCAGCCACGGCAGCGCGGCGGCGCTGACGCGGGCGATCCCGGTGACGTTGATCGACAGCACGCGCGCCCACTCCGCGTCGTCGTTGGCGGCGACGTCGCCCACCGCCCCGATGCCGGCGCAGTTGACGACGATGTCGATCCGGCCGAAGTGCTCCGCGGCCTCGCGGACGGCGGCGTCCACTCCCGGCCGGTCCGACACGTCCACCCGGATGCCGTGGGTGCGGGGGTCGGCGGCGGACGGGTCGAGGTCGAGCACCGCGACGCGGGCACCGTCGGCGATCAGCCGCTCGGCGACGGCCGCGCCGATCCCCGAGGCGCCGCCGGTGACGACGGCGACGAGGTCGGACAGCGCCCCGGTCACGACGAGGCCTCCCACGCCAGCATCCGCTGCCGCTGCCGCCCGAGACCCTCGATCTCGATCTCGACGACGTCACCGGGGGCGAGGTAGGGGAAGCGGCCCGACAGCGCGACACCCTCGGGCGTGCCGGTGAGGACGAGGTCGCCCGGCTCGAGGGTCAGGTACTGCGACAGGTGCCACACGATCTCGTCGACGGGGAAGATGAGATCTGCGGTGGTCGAATCCTGCCGCGCCTCGCCGTTGACGTAGCTGCGCAGCCTCAGGTCGCGGGCGTCGACCTCGTCGGCGGTGACCAGCCACGGGCCGACGGGGCTGAAGCCGGGCGCGCACTTGCCCTTCGACCACTGGCCGCCCGAGACCTCGAGCTGGAAGGCGCGCTCCGACAGATCGTTGGCCACGACGTAGCCGGCGATGTGGGCCGCGGCATCCGCGGGGCTGTCCAGGTAGGACGCGCGCTCGCCGATGACGACGCCCAGCTCGACCTCCCAGTCCGTCTTCGCGCTGCCGCGGGGGATGACGACGTCGTCATCCGGGCCCGACACCGTGTTCGGCGTCTTCAGGAAGATGATCGGCACCTCGGGCGGCGCCGATCCCGACTCGGCCGCGTGGGCGGCGTAGTTCATGCCCACGCAGATGACGGCCGACGGACGCGCGATGGGGGCGCCGACCCGCAGCTCCGCGGCGCCGTCGAGAGGCGTCAGCGCGCCCTCCGCGATCGCCCGGCCCACCACGGCGACCGGATCGGCTGCCAGGAACGCGCCGTCGACATCGGATGTCACGGGGCGCAGGTCGAGGTGCCGGCCCTCGTGGACGACCACGGGGATCTCGTGTCCGCGCGGCCCGAGGCGTGCGAATTTCATGGCTCTCCTTCGCGAAGGGGCGTCGGCGCACGGGGTGCGCGCCGAGGTCAGACCCTCGTTGACACTATAGACATCGGATGTTTAAACTGCGAGCGCCGATCGAATCCCAGTGGCAGACAAGGACTTCCCATGACCCGCATCGTCCGGCTCGAGACCACCGACGTCCGCTTCCCCACGTCGCTGAGCCTCGACGGCTCCGACGCGATGAACCCGGACCCGGACTACTCGGCCGCCTACGTCCGCGTCGTCACCGATGCCTCCGACGAGAGCGGTCACTCCTTCGTGTTCACCATCGGGCGCGGCAACGACGTGCAGGTCGCCGCGATCGCCGCCCTCGCCGGCCACCTCGAGGGCCGCGAGCTCGAGCCGCTGCTGGACGACATGGGCGGCACGTGGCGCGAACTCGTCGGCGACTCGCAGCTGCGGTGGCTCGGGCCCGAGAAGGGCGTCATGCACATGGCCATCGGCGCCGTGGTCAATGCGCTGTGGGACATCAAGGCCAAGCGCGCGGGCCTGCCGCTGTGGCAGCTGCTGGCGCGCATGACCCCCGAAGAACTGGTCGGCCTGGTCGACTTCCGCTACCTGACGAACGCGCTCACGCCGGCCGAGGCCCTCCAGATCCTGCGCGCCGCCGAACCGGGCCGCGCCGGCCGCGAGGCGGAGCTGCTGGCCACCGGGTACCCGGCGTACACGACCAGCCCCGGCTGGCTCGGGTACTCCGACGAGAAGCTGGCGCGCCTGTGCCGCGAGGCGCTCGAGGACGGCTTCACCCAGATCAAGCTGAAGGTCGGCGCCGATCTCGACGACGACGTGCGCCGGCTGCGGATCGCTCGCGAGGTGTGCGGCGAGGGCTTCCCCATCGCCATCGACGCGAACCAGCGGTGGGAGGTCGACGAGGCGATCCGGTGGGTCACCGCCCTCGCCCCCTTCGACCCGGCCTGGATCGAGGAGCCCACGAGCCCCGACGACATCCTCGGCCACGCCGAGATCCGCCGCGCGATCGCCCCGATCCGGGTCGCGACCGGCGAGCACGCGCAGAACCGCGTGATCTTCAAGCAGCTGCTGCAGGCCGAGGCCATCTCGGTCATGCAGATCGACGCCGTGCGCGTGGGCGGCGTCAACGAGAACATCGCGAACCTGCTGCTGGCGGCGAAGTTCGGCGTGCCGGTGTGCCCGCACGCCGGCGGCGTGGGCCTGTGCGAGGCGGTGCAGCACCTGTCGATGTTCGACTTCGTCGCCGTCAGCGGCACCCGCGAGGGCCGGGTCATCGAGTACGTCGATCACCTGCACGAGCACTTCGAGACTCCCACCCGCATCGTCGGCGGCTCCTACCTCGCCCCCACCGCGCCCGGAACGGGGATGCAGATGAAGGCCGACAGCATCCGCTCCTACACCTGGACCGGTGCGCATGCGCGCGGCTGAGGACCGCGCCTCGCCCACCCCCGCTCTGAGCACCCTCGCCTACGGGGCGGCCAACCTCGGCAACCTCTTCCGTCCGCTGACGGATGCCGAGGCGACGGCGATCCTCGAGACGGCCTGGGAGTCCGGCATCCGGTACTTCGACACCGCCCCTCATTACGGCCTGGGGCTGTCGGAGCGGCGGCTGGGCGAGTTCCTGCGGACGAAGCCCCGCGACGAGTTCGTCCTCTCTACGAAGGCGGGCCGCCTGCTGCGGCCGAATCCGGACGACGACGGCGGGCTGGATCTGGCGGCGGACTTCCACGTGCGCACGACCCTGCGCCGCGAGTGGGACCTGAGCGCCGAGGGCGTGCGCACGAGTCTCGAAGAATCGCTGGAGCGGCTGGGCCTGGACCGCGTCGACATCCTCTACCTGCACGACCCCGAGCGCCACGACCTGGAGCAGGCCGTCGCCGAGGCGCTGCCGGGTCTCGAGCAGCTCCGGGCGGACGGCGTCGTGCGCGCGGTGGGCGTCGGGTCGATGGTCGCCGATGCGGTCGAGACGGCCGTGCGGGCCGCCGACCTGGACGTCGTGATGATCGCGGGCCGCCACACCCTGATCGAACCGGATGCCGCGCGGGGCGCACTCGGCGCCTGCCGGGAGCGCGGAGTGGATGTCGTCGCCGCGTCGGTGTTCAATTCGGGCCTGCTGGCATCGGCGACCCCGGAGAGGTCCGCCCGGTACGAGTACGGCGACGTGCCCGACGGGGTGTGGGATCGCCTGCAGCGGATCCTCGCGGTGTGCCGCGCGTGGGACGTCCCGCTGCCCGCCGCGGCCGTGCAGTTCCCGCTGCGGGAGCGCGCCGTCGCCTCGGTCGTCGTCGGCGCGAGCCGGCCGGATCACCTGCGCCAGAACGCCGCGTACATGTCGTCGCCCATCCCCGAGGGATTCTGGGACGAACTCACCGCCGCGGGGCTCATCCCCGCCTGAACCGAGGAGCATCGATGCTCGAAGGAATCCACCCCCTGCTGACCGGGGCTCTGCTGCACCACCTCGACGACATGGGGCACTCCGACGCCGTGGTGATCGCCGACGCGCACTTCCCCGCGGCGGCGGTCGGCCGTCGCGTGATGGATCTGCCCGGCACGACCACCCCCGACGTCGTGGCGGCGATCCGCACCGTCCTCCCCCTCGACGACGCCCCGGCGCTGGACCTGATGGCCTCGGCCGACGGCTCGGTGCTCGAGGTGCAGCGCGAACTCATGTCCGCCGCGGGGACGACGGCGGACACCACCCGGCTCCTCGAGCGGTTCGCGTACTACGACGAGGCCGCCAAGGCGTACCTGGTGATCAGGACGGGCGAGACGCGCGTGTACGGCAACGCCCTGCTGCGCAAGGGTGTCGTGGGACGCCGCTGACGCGTGCCATGTTTCGGTCGGAGGGTAGCGCTGAAATCGATTTCAGCATATGCTCGCGCCAGGTCTACGACGAGGAGACGGAATGAGCCAGGGCGGCACGCGCGACGCCGTCGCCGATGAATCGGCGGGCGTGGGCGGCGAGATCGTGGGGGTCGTCCCACAGGTTCCGCCAGATGCCCAGCGCGTTGCTGAGCGACGGGCTCACCACGGCGGACGAGAAGGACTCGAACACCACCGGGCCGTCGTAGCCGCGGGCGGCGAGCGCGGCGAAGACGTCGTCGAAGTCGACCGATCCGGTGCCCAGGTAGCCGCGGTGGCTCTCGCCGATGTGGACGTAGCCGAGCAGGTCGCCGGCGGTCCGCACCGCGTCGCCGAACGAGTTCTCCTCGATGTTGGCGTGATAGGTGTCCAGGTGCAGCGTCACGTCGCCGTCGATGCCGCCGAGCAGTCGCAGGCCGTCGGCCGCGGTGTTGGCGACGTTGGTCTCGTAACGGTTGACGATCTCGAGCGACAGGCGCACTCCGCTGTCCGCAGCCCGGCGGGCGAGCCTGCCCAGCGCCGCCTGGCTCGCCGCCACGCCCTCCGCCGTCGCGGGCCGGTCGTACTTGCGCATCGCGGAGTAGATCACGCCGCACAGCACGTCGCCGCCCATGGCGGCCACGTGCGCGATGCACTGCTCCAGCATGCGCTCGCCGGCGGCACGCGCGCCCTCGTCCGCGCTGGTGAGGTCGGTGGCATCGGTCAGGCCGAGCGATGCGGTCACGGCGAGTCCGTGATCGGCGGCGAGACTGCCGGCGAGCGCCGCATCGAAGCCCTCCGGCTCCATGAGGGGGATCTCGAGCAGGTCGAATCCGGCGCGGGACGCTCCCTCGACGGCGGTCGTCAGTCCCTCGCGATCGAACGTCCCCGTGAAGACGAGCGCGTGCGCACCGATGAGCATGGTTCCTCCCTCGCACCGTCCCGCGACCGTCGAGGGAAGGTTGTGACCGAGATGTTATTACAGGTCTTTCAATTCGATGGACGGATAGATACATTGAGATACAAGTCCCGGCGACGCGACCGACCCGACCTCCGACGAAGCAGGTGAAACAGTGAGTGAACCCATCCTCAAAGTCGAGGGCATCAGCAAGGGATTCCCCGGAGTCCAGGCCCTCAAGGACGTCCACCTCGAGGTGTACCCCGGCGAAGTCCTCGTCCTCGTCGGTGAGAACGGCGCCGGCAAGTCCACGCTGATGAAGATCCTCTCGGGGATCTACCAGAAGGACAGCGGCCGCATCCTGTTCAACGGCGAAGAGGTCGAGATCCCCGGCCCGCTGCAGGCGCAGCACATGGGCGTGACGATCATCCACCAGGAGATGAACCTCATGCCCGACCTGACGGCCGCGCAGAACATCTACATCGGCCGCGAGCCGAAGGTCGGGCCGTTCGTGTCCGAGAGCCGCCTGAACCGCCAGGCGCGCCAGCTGCTGCAGCGACTGGGCATCAACGTCGACGCCAAGCAGCTCGTCGGGGACCTGACCGTCGCGAAGCAGCAGATGGTCGAGATCGCCAAGGCGCTGTCCTTCGACGCCAAGGTGCTCATCATGGACGAGCCGACCTCGGCGCTCACCGACACCGAGGTCGAGACGCTGTTCGCCCTGATCGCGCAGCTGAAGGAGCGCGGCACCGCGATCGTCTACATCTCGCACCGCATGGACGAGCTCCGCCGGCTCGCCGACCGGGTGACGGTGCTCCGCGACGGCACCTACATCGGCTCGCTCGAGCGAGCGGACATCTCGATCCCCCGGATCATCGAGATGATGGTCGGCCGCAAGATCGACGAGGGCCGCCGGCCTGTGGCCCGCGAGCACCTGAACGACCCCGTCGTCCTCGACGTGCAGGGCCTGTCGACCAAGGCGCTGCTCGACGACGTCAGCTTCCAGCTCCACCGGGGCGAGATCCTCGGCTTCGCCGGCCTCATGGGGGCCGGCCGCACCGAGACCGCACGGGCGATCATCGGCGCGGACCCGCGGGACGGCGGCGTCATCACCATCGCCGGCCGCGAGGCCAAGATCCACCAGCCCGCCGACGCGGTGCGGCGAGGGGTCGGCTACCTGAGCGAGGACCGGAAGCTCCTCGGGCTGATGCTCGAGCAGGACGTCACGTTCAACACCGTGCTGGCCTCCCTCGGCCGCTACGCCAACAACATCGGCTGGATGTCCGACGGCAAGGCCAAGAACATCGCCAAGGACTACGTGCGCAAGCTCCGCGTGAAGACCCCGTCGGTGAACCAGGTGGTGAAGCTGCTCTCGGGCGGCAACCAGCAGAAGGTCGTCATCGCCAGATGGCTGCTGCGCGACTGCGACGTGCTCATCTTCGACGAGCCCACGCGCGGCATCGACGTCGGGGCCAAGGAGGAGATCTACCGCGTGATGCGCGACCTCGCCGACAGCGGCAAGTCGATCATCGTCATCTCGTCGGAGCTCCCGGAGATCCTCCGCGTCGCGAACCGGATCGTCGTGATGGCGAACGGACGAGTCACCGGCACTCTTCGCAACGAAGAGGCGAGCCAGGAAAAGATCATGCAGTTGGCCGCGCACGCGGAGGAGGAAGAATGAGCACGCAGAACACCCCGGGACCGTCAACGACGACGGTGATCCAGACCGCCGTCGACGAGCCGAACTCGTCCGGGGGGATCGCCGCCTTCCTGAGGCGCCAGCTCCAGCAGTCCCTGGCGTTCGGGACGCTGATCGTCCTGATCGTCTTCTTCTCGGTCTTCGGCAACAACTTCCTGACCTGGAGCAACATCTCGGGCATCCTGCTGGCCACCGCGGTCATCGGCATCCTGGCTCTGGGAACGACGTTCGTGATCATCACCGGCGGCATCGACCTGTCGATCGGCACCGGCATGACCCTCTCGGCGGTGATGACCGGCGTCTTCATCGCCAATCTCGGGCTGCCGGTCTGGATCGGCGTCCTGGGCGGCATCGCCACGGGCGTGCTGATGGGCATGATCAACGGCCTCAACATCACCTTCCTGCGACTGCCGCCGTTCATCGCGACGCTGGCGATGATGATGATCGCGCAGGGCCTGGCGCTCGTGATCTCGGGCGTGCGTCCGATCTACTTCTCGGGCCCCGCGCCGGACTTCAAGCAGATCGCCCTCGGCACGCTCGTCCCGGGCCTGCCGAACGCCGTCCTCATCACGCTGATCCTCGCCGTGGTGGCCTACCTGACGCTGAACAAGTCGATCCTCGGCCGCTACACCTTCGCGATCGGCTCCAACGAAGAGGCGACCCGCCTGTCGGGCGTGAACACCCGCCGCTGGAAGATCATGATCTACATGTTCGCGGGCGCCTTCACCGGCATCGCGGGCGTCGTCCTGGCCTCGCGGCTGGACTCCGCCCAGCCCCAGCTCGGCGTCGGCTACGAACTGCAGGCGATCGCCGCGGTCATCATCGGCGGCACGTCCCTGCTGGGCGGCCGCGGATCGATCCTCGGCACGGTGATCGGTGCGCTGATCATGAGCGTGCTGATCAACGGCCTGCGCATCATGGCCATCCAGACCGAGTGGCAGAACGTCGTGGTGGGCATCGTCATCCTCATCGCCGTGTTCTTCGACTCGCTGCGCAACCGCAACGCCACCTGACCTCGCCGGCGGCGATGTGCCCGCCGCCGGCCCGTCACGACCGTGACGGCGGACCCTTCGGCACACCCATACCAGTCCGCAATCGACCGGATCCCCCGGTCACCACCCAACAAACAATGGAGTTTCCATGAAGTACGGCAAGAAGGTCGCCTTCGCCGCAACCCTGGCGGCGGCATCCCTCATGTTCGCCGGCTGCAACTCGGGCGCCGGCACCACCGACGGCGCCACGGACGCACCGAGCGGCGACGGTGACAAGATGTACATCGCGATGGTGTCCAAGGGCTTCCAGCACCAGTTCTGGCAGGCGGTCAAGCAGGGCGCCGAAGAGAAGGCCGCCGAGCTCGGCGTCGAGATCACCTTCGACGGCCCCGCCTCCGAGACCGAGGTCGACGCGCAGCTGCAGATGCTGCAGACCGCGATCGACCGCGGCCCCGACGCCATCGCGTACGCCGCGCTCGACCCCGAGGCCTGCATCCCGCTGTACAACACCGCGGAGGCCGCCGGCATCCCGATCGTCGAGTTCGACGCACCGTGCGACAGCGAGTACTCGCAGTCGCTGGCCGCGACCGACAGCAAGGCCGCGGGCGCGCTGGCGGCGCAGCACATGGCCGAGCTCATCGGCGGCGAGGGCGAGGTCGCGATCGTCGGCCACAGCCAGATCAACTCCACCGGTGTCGAGCGCCGCGACGGCTTCGTCGAAGAGATCGAGGCCAACTTCCCCGACATCGAGATCGTCGACATCCAGTACGGTGACGGCGACCACCTGAAGTCGGCGGACATCGCCAAGGCGATGATCTCGGCCCACCCGGACCTCAAGGGCATCTACGGCACCAACGAGGGCTCGGCGATCGGCGTCGTCAACGCCGTCAACGAGCTCGGCCTGCCCAAGGGCGAGCTGACCATCGTCGGCTTCGACTCCGGCGCCGC
The DNA here is from genome assembly GCF_054780155.1 of Microbacterium aureliae. Lineage (NCBI taxonomy): Bacteria > Bacillati > Actinomycetota > Actinomycetes > Micrococcales > Microbacteriaceae > Microbacterium > Microbacterium aureliae. The sequence continues at coordinate 426,233 of NZ_BAAGWW010000002.1, read as the reverse complement.
CCAGATCAACGCGATCAAGGACGGCACGATGGCCGGCGCCATCACGCAGGACCCGATCGGCATCGGCGCCACGGTCGTGCAGGCCGCCTACGACGCCGCCAACGGTGACGAGGTCGAGGAGTTCTACGACACCGGCTCGTACTGGTACGACGCCGAGAACATCGACGACCCGAAGATCGCCGCGGTCCTCTACGAGTGACCCGCGCGTAGCGGATGCCCCCGTCCTCGGACGGGGGCATCCGTGTTTCCGGGCGAGGTTCGCGGGACGCGTACCGGGCGCGCAGCCGTGGTTCGCCGCCGTCAGCGCCCGAGGGTCAGCAGACGGGCGGGGTTTCGGACCAGGATGCCGGTGACGACGTCGTCGCCGAGCGCCGCCCGCAGCCGCGGGACGTACCGCTCGCCGAGGTAGCGCAGTCCCGGCATCCCGCCGTACGAGAGGTACCGGGTGCGGCGGGCGACGTCGCCGCCGAGCACGACGCGGTCGCCCGCCCCGGCGGCGATCACGCGCTCGGTGAGGGCGACGAGCTCGGCGTCGCTGCGCGTGCGCGGGCGCGCGCATCCGTCGTAGCCGAGGTAGGCCCCGCGCGCGGCGAGCTCGACGTGCAGCACGGGGTCGGGGTCGCGGTCGGCGTGGGCGAGAACGACCCGGTGGGCGGCGACGCCGCCCGACTCGAGCAGATCGAGCACCTCCTGCGCCGCCGTGCAGAACTCCAGGTGCACCATCACCGGCACACCCGTCTCACGGTGGGCGGCGGCGACGGCCTCGAGCGTCTCGTGCTCGAACGGCGAGATCCGCCAGTAGTCGATGCCGGCCTTCAGCAGCCCGGCACGCACCGGCGCGCCGTCGGGCGCCTGCGCCGGGGTGTCGGGGGCAGCCTCGTCCGCCGGCATCCCGTCGGCGATGTCGGCGACCAGTCGCCGGATCAGCCGCTCGCCCCGCAGCCCTCGCACGGGGTGCGTCTCGGGGTAGTGCGCCTCGCGGTGCCGGCCGGTCGTGGCCACCACTCGCAGCCCGGTGGCGGCGCTGATCCGCGCGATGGCCTCGGGGTCGCGGCCGAGGCCCAGGGGCGTCGCGTCGACCATGGCCGCGAACCCGCTGTCGCGGAGCGACGCCGCCTCGGCGCCCGACGCGCGCTCGTCGTCGAGGTCGTCGCCGGGCAGCAGCGGCGAGGTCTGGAACAGGTGCTCGTGGTAGTCCGTCGCCCCCAGCGCGTCGCCGGGGATGTCGCCGAGCACCGTCCGGATCATCGCGTGGTCTCCGCCGCCTCTGCCAGCCGGTCGACCAGGTCGGGGGTGAGCCGCAGGTCGAAGACGTCGGCGACGACCTGCGACCAGCCGTGGATGAAGTACCGCCAGCCGTCGACGACCTCGAGCCCGCGGGACTCCGCCCGCGCCCGCGCCTGGTGCAGGAACTCCAGCGAGCCACGGTAGTTGAACTCCCACACCTTCCCGCCCTGCGGGAAGACGACGTCGTCGGGCAGGGGCGATCCGGGACGATCCTTGCCGAGGCCGGTGGCGTTGACCACGACGGATGCCGGGGGCAGCGCCGCGACGAGGGCGGCGGTGTCCGCATCCGTGGTGATCCTGACGTACCGGATCAGCTCGGGCGGGGTCCCCCGCCGCTCGTGCACGGCGCGCAGGTGGTCGAGCTCGGAGTCCGACAACGCGGTCACCGTGACGCGGGCCGGCCGCTCGGACGGGTCGCGCTCGGCGATCGCCCACGTGAGGGCGGTGCCGGATCCGCCCGCCCCGAGCACCAGCAGCTCGCCGCCCGTGCGGGCGAAGTGGTCGCGCGGCAGGAAGTCGTCCAGCGCCAGCGAGACGGTGAGCGGGTCCTTCGCCTGCCCGATGAGCCGGTCGCCGCGCTTGGAGATGCTGGAGATCTCGCGGCACGAGGTGGCGAAGTCGTCGAGGTCGTCGAACATGTCGGACGCCGCGGCGAACACGTTCATCTTGTGCGTGGTCACCAGCGCGCCGCGGTGATGCGGGTCGTCGCGGATGTGCGCCACAAGCTCACGGTACTGCTCGCGCGTGGCGTCCAGCGGCAGGTCGTGGCCGACGAGCCGGTCGGTGGGCAGGTCCAGGATGCGCGCCCACAGCGGGAAGACGGCGTTGATCGAGGACGAGGCCGTGCTGACCCCGACGAATCCCATGTGGTCGGCGCTCATGCGTCCTTCTTCGTGGCGGCCGGCGCAGCCGGAGTGTTGACGGCGTTGCGGGCGGCGCGCCCGTCGAGCACGGCGAGGGCGTTGTCGAGCGCCCCCTGGCCCATCAGGTCGACCGCCTCGACGGTCTGGGCGCCGAGGTGCGGGGTGACGGTGACGCGGTCGGCGAGGTCGGCGGCCAGCAGCGGACTGTCGCCGCCGGCGGTGTCGCCGGCGAGCATGTCGGCGGCGTACGCGCCGAGCGACCCGCCGCGGAGCGCGTCGGCGACGGCCTGCTCGTCGACGAGGTCCGCGCGCGCGGTGTTGACGATGACGGCGCCCGGGCGCAGCAGCGCCAGCCGCGCGGCGTCGACGAGGGTCTGCCCGCCGGGGGCGTGCAGCGTGATGACGTCGGCGGCGGCGAAGATGGCGTCGACGTCGGCGGGCTCGGCGCCCGCGGCGCGGACGTCCGCCTCGGGAAGGTACGGGTCGAACGCGAGGATGCGGGAGCCGAACCCCGACAGCCGTGCGGCGACCCCGCGGCCGATCCGTCCGAAGCCGACGACCCCGACGACCGCGGCCCCGAGCTGGCGGCCGCGGCGCGCGGACCAGTCGCCGGCGCGCACACGGCGGTCGCCGTCGACGGTGTGCCGCAGGGCGGCGAGCATGAGGCCGACGGCGTGGTCGGCGACGGCGTCGGCGTTGGCGCCGGGGGTGTTCGTCACCACGATGCCCCGCCGCGTGGCCTCGTCGACGTCGACGGCTTCGACGCCGACGCCGTAGCGGGCGATCACACGCAGGCGCGGGGCGAGGGCGAGGTGGGCGGCGGTGACCGGACCGGTGCCCGCGACCCAGGCGTCGACGGTGGGCAGGATGCCGGAGAGCTCGTCCACATCGTGGTGCGAGGCGGCGCGGACCAGGGTGTGGCCGGCGGACTCGAGCTGCGCGGCGAGGTCGGCGGCTCCGTCGCCGAACGATCGGCTGGTGACGAGGATGACGGCCATCAGGCCTCCTTTCGGGCGAACCAGGGTTCGAGGGCGGTGTAGGCGGCGACGAACTCCGCGTGGCGGGCGGCATAGGCCGCGCGCCGGGCGGGGTCGGGGGTGAACTCGGCGGTCACGGCGCTGAGCGAGCGCGCGGCCGAGAAGTCGGCGACGCCCAGGGCCGCGGCGCCGGTGACGGCCGCTCCCAGGCTGTTGGCCTCTTCGACGACGGTCCGCCGACGGACGGGGATCCCCCAGATGTCGGCGAGCACCCCCAGCAGCACGTCGCTCTGCGCGCCCCCGCCGACCGCGTCGATGCGGTCGATCGTGGCCCCGGCATCCCGGAACGCGTGCAGGCACGACAGCAGGTTGAAGCCGACGCCCTCGAGGACGGCGCGCACCAGGTGGCGGCGGTCGTGATGGCGGCCGATGCCCACGAACGCCGCGCGCGCGTCCGGGTTCCACCACGGCGAACGCTCGCCGAGCAGGTAGGGCAGGAAGTACAGGCCGCCGGTGTCGATGTCGCCGCCGGCCTCGCCGACCAGCCGCCCGGTCTCGGGCCGCGCCGGATCGGCCGACAGGGCCTCGGCGATCCACTGGATCGAGGCGCCGCCGGCCTGCATCGTCGCGGTCGGGACGAACATGCCGGGCACGACATGGTCGAACGTGAAGGTGCGGCGGTGCGGGTCGTGCAGCGGCGTGGCAGATGCGAACGAGATCCACGACGAGGTCCCCAGGCACACGTACGCGCCGTCCTCGGGCGCGACGACGCCCGAGCCGACCGCGGCCATCGGGCCGTCGCCGCCGCCCATCACCACGCGCACGCCGGCGGGCAGGCCGAGGGCCTCGGCCGCGTCCGGCAGCAGGTCGCCGACGACGGTGACGGAGTCGACGATCTCGGGGAAGAGCCCGGCGTCCAGGCCTGCCGCGGCCAGGACCTCGGGGGACCAGTCCCCGCTCAGCTGGTCGTACGCGTTGGTGCCGCTGGCGTCGGAGCGGTCGGTGGCCAGGCGCCCGGTGAGGCGCAGCACGATGTAGTCCTTGGCGATGCAGAACCGCCGCACCCGGCGCCACACGTCGGGCTCGTGGTCGCGGACCCACATGACCTTCTCGATCGAGTAGGTGGGGTTCAGCCGGTGGCCCAGCATGCGGTACGCCCGCTCGTCGCCGAGCGCCGCAGACAGGCGCTCCGCCTGCGCTCCCGCCCGGGTGTCGGCCCAGATGATCGCGGGGCGGACGGGCGCGCCGTGCTCGTCCAGCAGCACGGCGCCCATCATCTGACCGCTGATGACGATGCCGGTGACGGCGTCCGCGGCATCCTCCGCCTGACGGATCAGGGTGCGCGTCGCCTCGACGACGGCACCCCACCACTGGCGGGGGTCCTGCTCGGCGACGCCGCCGGCGGCGTAGTGGGTGCCGTAGCCGACGGTCACCGCCGCCAGCAGCGTGCCGTCGTCGCGGTGCAGCGACGCCTTGTCGCCGGTCGTGCCGAGGTCGTGGGCGATGAGCATGTCAGGCGTCGTAGGGTCGCAGCTCGGTCGCGCCGTCGGCGCCGCGGTACGCCCGCCGGCCCATGCCGTGCTCGAGCACCCAGCCGTAGTCGTGGCCGGCGCCGCCGGGGTAGACGGCCAGGAAGGCGTAGGGCTCGTCGCCGGTGTTCACCGAGCGGTGCGCCCAGCCGGGCGGGATGTAGCCGATGGTGCCGGGCAGCATGTCGAGCCACTCGGTGCGCTCGCCGTCCGACATCAGCAGGCCGCCGGTGCCGGTGAGGGCGAGGTAGATCTCGCCCTGGTGATCGGGATGCTGGTGCCCCTTGGTCATCCACAGTTCGCCGCCCGTGGTGCCGGGGTGGATCGTGGTGATCGACTGGGGCAGCTCCCGCTCGATCTCGGGGACCGGGGTCGAGGTCACCGTGTAGACCACCGGGTCGCCGTCCGCCACGGCGGCCCGCCACGCCTCGCGATCGGCGAAGAGGCCGTCGAGGTCGCTCATGCGACGGGTGAGGGTGGGTCCGGGTGGGTCGAACGACAGCGTCTGCTGATCGAACGCGATGGCGAACGGGGCGATGGGGGGCGTCCGGAACTCGGGCATGTGTCCTCCTCGACGACGAGCCGACGGCACGTCAAGCCTGTAATGACAAGTCACTATAGCGCGTCGGGCGCCACTTGTCATGACAGGTTCGGGATTCACTCCCCGCGGTCGGACTCGCCCTCGCCGGGCGGCAGCGGGTGGCGCGGGCGCCACACGACGACCTCGGTCGCCCGCCGCACCCGCGTGCCGTGGCGCAGCGTCACGACCGCGCCGCTGGCCCCCGCCGCGAACACCCGCGCGCCGGGCCGCGCCTGCCGCTCGGCGGCGAGCTGCTGCTCGAGGTCGCGCACCCGGCGCGTCAGGTCATGGACCCGCTGCTCGAGGGTGATCAGCCGGGCGATGGCGGGCAGGCTCATGCCGTCCGCCGACAGCCGGGCGACCTCGCGCAGCTGCTCGACGTGGCGCAGCGAGTAGCGCCGCGATCCGCCCTGGGTGCGGGCGGGCACCACCAGTCCCAGCCGGTCGTACTGGCGCAGGGTCTGGGGGTGCATGCCCGACAGCTCGGCCGCCGCCGCGATCGCGAAGATCGGCGCGTCCTCGTCGAGGTCGGCTCGGTCCATCGCTCAGCTCCTCGCTGGTGTCAGCCGCGGGCCTTGGCCATCAGGTCGGCACGCGGGTTCTCTTTGGGCTCCAGCTCGTGGAAGCGCTCGAGCGCCCGGCGCGCGTCGTCGTCGAGGTGCGTCGGCACGGCGACCTGGACCTCGGCGAGCAGGTCGCCGGTGGCCTTGGAGGTGTGGATGCCGCGGCCCTTGACCCGCAGCACGCGGCCCGAGGGGGTCCCGGGCGCCACGCGCAGCTTGACCGGCTCCCCGCCGAGGGTGGGCACCTCGATCGTCGCGCCGAGGGCGGCCTCGGTGAAGGTGACCGGGACGGTGACCCGCAGGTTCGCGCCCTCGCGCACGAAGACGGGGTGCGGACGCACCGCCACCTGCACGACGATGTCGCCGGCCTCGCCGCCGTCCGGGGACGGGCGGCCGCGGCCGCGCAGCCGAATCTTCTGACCGTCGGCGACCCCCGCGGGGATCTTCACCTTGAACGGCCGGCCGTCCTCGCTCTGCAGCGTGATGGTCTCGCCCTTGGCGGCGGTGACGAAGTCCAGCGTGGTGCGCGCGGTGACGTCGGCCCCGCGGGTCGGACCCCCGAAACCGCGGAAGCCGCCGCTGGTCTGCCCGAACCGGCCCGAACCGAACGAGCCGCCGGGCTGCTGGTTGAACATCGAGAAGATGTCCTCGAAGTCCTGCGTCTGGTAGCGGCCGCGCCCCTGGCCGAAGGCGCTGAAGACGTCCTCGAACCCGCCGGCGCTCTGGCCGCCCGCGGTGAAGCGGGCGCCGGAGCCCATGGCGCGGATCTGGTCGTACTCCTGCCGCTGCTCGGCGTCGCTGAGCACCGAGTACGCCTCGCTGATCTCTTTGAACTTCGCCTCGGCCTTGGCGTCACCGGCGTTGGAGTCCGGGTGGTACTGCCGCGCGAGCTTGCGGTAGGTCTTCTTCAGGTCCGCGTCCGAGACGTCCTTGGACACCCCGAGGACCTTGTAGAAGTCCTTGTCGAACCAGTCCTGACTGGCCATGCGGTCCCCCGTCTAGTCCGTGGGCACCGCGACGACGACCTTCGCCGGACGCAGCTCGACCGAACCCAGCCGGTAGCCGATCTCGACGACCTCGAGGATCGTCGCCTGCTCGGTGCCCGGGGTGGGCGCCTGGAAGATCGCCTCGTGGTGCTGCGGGTCGAACGCCTCGCCCGCCTCGCCGTAGGTGCTCAGACCGATGCGCTCGGCGACGCCGCGCAGCTTCTCGGCGATCGCGGCGAATGCGGTGCCCGCCTCGAGATCGCCGTGCTTCTCGGCGCGGTCGAGGTCGTCGAGCACCGGCAGCAGCCCCTTGGCGACGGAGCCCTTGGCGCGCTCGATCTCGACCTCGCGCTGCTCCTCGGTGCGCCGGCGGTAGTTGGCGTACTCCGCCTGCAGGCGCTTGAGGTCGGTCAGCAGCGCGCTCTCGAGGTCGGCGATGACGGCGTCCTCGGCGGCGGCGTCGGCGTTCTGCGACGCACCCAGGATGTCGTCGACGGTGAGTTCGTCGTCGCCCTCGCCCGCGTCGCCCGCCTGGTCCTGCGGCGCGGGGCCGGAGGACTGCTCCTCCGGCCCCGGCTGTGCGGACTGGGCTTCTTCGGGCTCGGACGCCGAGGCGTCCTGGGGCTCTTCGAAGTCCTTGTCGGCCATGATTACTTGCGCTCCTCCTCGTCGTCGACGACCTCTGCGTCGATGACGTCCTCATCGGATGCCGGCTGCTCGCCACCCTCGGCGGGCTGCTCGCCCGCGGCCGAGGCCTGCTGCTCGGCCTGACCGGCGGCGTAGATCGCCTCGCCCAGCTTGGTCTGGGACTGGTTCAGCTTGTCGTACGCGGTCTTCACGGCCTCGTCGTCGTCACCGGCCAGCGCGGTCTTGAGCGCGTCGACGTCGGCCTGCACGTCGGTCTTGACGTCCTCGGGCAGCTTGTCGGCGTTCTCCTGGATGAGCTTGTCGATGGAGTACGACAGGGTCTCGGCCTGGTTGCGGACCTCGGCGGCCTCGCGGCGCTTCCTGTCCTCGGCGGCGTGCTCCTCGGCCTCGCGCACCATGCGCTCGATGTCCTCCTTGGGCAGCGACGAGCCGCCCGTGATGGTCATCGACTGCTCCTTGCCGGTGCCCTTGTCCTTCGCCGAGACGTGGACGATGCCGTTCGCGTCGATGTCGAAGGTGACCTCGACCTGCGGGATGCCGCGGGGGGCGGGGGCGATGCCGGTGAGCTCGAAAGTGCCCAGCGGCTTGTTGTCGCGGGTGAACTCGCGCTCGCCCTGGAAGACCTGGATGGCCACCGACGGCTGGTTGTCGTCGGCGGTGGTGAAGGTCTCGCTGCGCTTGGTCGGGATGGCGGTGTTGCGCTCGATGAGCTTGGTCATGATGCCGCCCTTGGTCTCGATGCCGAGGCTCAGGGGGGTGACGTCGATGAGCAGCACGTCCTTGCGCTCACCCTTGAGGACGCCGGCCTGCAGGGCGGCGCCGACGGCGACGACCTCGTCCGGGTTCACGCCCTTGTTGGGCTCCTTGCCGCCGGTCTCCTTCTTCACCAGCTCCGACACCGCGGGCATGCGGGTCGAACCGCCGACGAGCACGACGTGGTCGATGTCGCCGACCTTGATGCCGGCCTCGCGGATGACGTCCTCGAAGGGCTTCTTGGTGCGGTCGAGCAGGTCCTTGGTGAGGTCCTCGAACTTCGCGCGCGACAGCGTCTCGGACAGCGAGACCGGGCCGGAGTCCGTCAGCGACAGGTAGGGCAGGTTGATCGAGGTCGACGACGAGCTCGAGAGCTCCTTCTTCGCCTGCTCGGCCGCCTCCTTCAGACGCTGCAGGGCGATCTTGTCGCCCGAGACGTCCACGCCGGTGGTGTCCTTGAACTGCTTGATGAGGTAGTCCACGACCCGCTGATCCCAGTCGTCGCCGCCCAGGCGGTTGTCACCGGCGGTCGAGCGCACCTGGATGGTCGAGAAGTCGTCGTCCTTGCCCACCTCGAGCAGCGAGACGTCGAACGTGCCGCCACCGAGGTCGAAGACGAGGATGAGCTCGTCCTCCTTGCCCTTGTCGAGGCCGTAGGCCAGGGCGGCGGCGGTGGGCTCGTTGATGATGCGCAGCACGTTCAGGCCCGCGATCTCGCCGGCCTCCTTGGTGGCCTGGCGCTCGGCGTCGTTGAAGTACGCCGGGACGGTGATGACGGCATCCGTCACCGTGTCGCCCAGGTACTGCTCGGCGTCGCGCTTGAGCTTCTGCAGGATGCGGGCCGAGATCTCCTGCGGCGTCCACTTCTTGCCGTCGACGTCGAAGCCCCAGTCGGTGCCCATGTGGCGCTTGACGCTCGAGACGGTGCGGTCGACGTTGGTGACGGCCTGGCGCTTGGCGGTCTCGCCGACGAGCACCTCGCCGTCCTTCGTGAAGGCGACCACCGAGGGGGTGGTGCGGAAGCCCTCGGCGTTGGCGATGACTTTCGGCTCGCCACCCTCGAGGACCGAGACGACGGAGTTCGTCGTCCCCAGGTCGATACCCACAGCACGTGCCATGTCTGTCTCCTTCTTTCGGAAGTGTCGAAGTCAGCTCGCGATCTTGAGTCGCGATGGCTCAACCGTACTCCGGGTCCCTGAACGTGTCAAATGAAGTTGATATGACCCGACTCAAGTTCTCAGGATGCCGTCAGGCGCTGCCGCCTTCTGCGCTCGGCCTGCCGGCGCTTCGTCCACGCCGCGAAGCCGGGGTGATCGGGGATCCGAGCCAGGAAGGGCCCGGCGCTGATCGTGATGAGGACGTAGGCCGTCGCGAGCGCCGCGAGGGATCGGTCGACGCCGGCCGCGACGGCGAGCCCGGCGATGACGATCGAGAACTCCCCCCGCGGCGTGAGCGAGAAGCCGGCGCGCCAGCGCCCGGCCTCGCCGATCCCCGCGGTGCGGGCGGCGAGGTAGCCGCTGAGCACCTTGGTGCCGATCGTGACGACCGCCAGCAGCGTCGCCGGGATGAGCATGGGGACGAGGTCGCGGGGGTCGGTGGACAGGCCGAAGAAGAGGAAGAACACCGACGCGAACAGGTCGCGGAGGGGGGTCAGCAGCCGGGCGGCGTGCGTGGCCACCGGTCCCGAGATGGCGATGCCGACGAGGAACGCGCCGACCGCCGACGACACGCTCGCGCCGGCGGCGAGCCCCGCCACCAGCAGCGTCAGCCCCAGCACCGACAGCAGCAGCACCTCGGCGTTGCGCGACCACACCAGGCGCGACACGATGTGCCCGTGCCGCAGGGCGACGTAGAGGATCACGAGCACGGCGGCGAGCGCGACCACGACCGTCACGGTGCCCGCGGCCCAGCCCGCACCCACCAGCACCGCGGTGAGGATCGGCAGATAGAACGCCATCGCGAGGTCCTCGATGACGAGCATCGACAGGATCACCGGGGTCTCGCGGTTGGTGAGGCGCCCGAGGTCCTGCAGCATCTTGGCGATCACGCCCGACGACGAGATCCACGTGATGCCGGCCAGGGCCACGGCCGCCACCGGGCCCCACCCGAGCGCCAGGGCGAGAAGTGCGCCCGGTACGGCGTTGAGCACCATGTCGATCGCGCCCGCGGTGCGTGCCGCGTGCAGGTTCGTCACGAGCTCGCGCGCGGTGTACTCCAGGCCCAGCATCACCAGCAGCAGGATGATGCCGATCTCGGCGCCGATCTCGATGAACTCCACGCCGGCGGCGACCGGCAGCAGGCCGCCCTCTCCGAACGCGAGTCCCCCGATGAGGATGAGGGGGATCGGCGAGATCCCCAGGCGCGCGGCGAGTCGTCCCAGCAGCGCGATCCCGAGCAGGAGCGCGCCGATCTCGATGAGGACGAGCGCGCCGTGGTCCATCCGGGTCAGCTCCCGGCGATGATGCGCGCGAGGGACTCCAGCCCCTCGCGAGTGCCGACGGCGACGAGGGTGTCCCCCGCGCGGATCGGGTCGGCCGGGCCCGGCGCGGGCAGCACCCCGGCATCCCGCACGATCGCCACGATCGACGAGCGGGTGCGCGTGCGCGCCTTGGTGTCGCCGAGGGGGCGCCCGGCGAACGGCGAGTCGGCGGGCACGGGGATCTGCTCGGTGGCAAGGCCGTCCACCTGCTCGCGCAACTGGGCGATCTGGGTGAGGATGAGCGAGCCGCCGAGGACCTCGGACAGCGCGGTCGCCTCGTCGTCGGCGAGCGGGATCGTGCAGGCGGCGCGGTCGGGATCGTCCTCGTCCGACACGGCGAGCTCGCGGCCGCCGTCGCGGAAGGTCACCACCGAGATCCGCCGGCCGGTGTCGGTCTCGATGTCATGACGGATGCCGATGCCGGCCAGTTCGACGCGTTCCACGTGCACGGACATGAGCCCATCATGGCACCGCGCCCGCCGGGCTGCCGGGGCGCTGCGGCCCGCGGCGATAGCCTGTGCCCAGCCGCGACGAAGCGGCGCCCGTGGCGGAACCCGCCGTTCACCGAGAGGTCCTACCGTGACCGACATGCCGCTGCCCCACCAGCCCGCACCCGAGTCCGAGATCGCCCCGCCGACGTCGGCCCGGGCCGGCCGCCGGGGGGTGCTGGCGTGGGCGCTGTGGGACTGGGGGTCGGCGGCGTTCAACGCCGTCGTGACGACGTTCGTCTTCTCGACGTATCTGGCCTCGTCGCTCTTCGTCGACCCCGCGATCGTCGACGCCGCCGCCGGCAGCGACCGCGACCCGGCGCTCGAGCGGGCCCTGGCCGAGAACGCCGGCGTCGTGGGACTCGCGCTCATGATCGCCGGCATCCTGATCGCCGCGCTCGCCCCGGTGCTGGGGCAGCGCTCGGACGGCACGGGCCGCCGCAAGCTGTGGCTGGGCATCAACACCGGCGTCGTCGTGATCGCGATGGCGGCGATGTTCTTCGTCGAGGGGGCGCCGGCCTATCTCGTGCTGGGCGCCACGCTGCTGGCGGTGGGCAACGTCTTCTTCGAGTTCGCCGGCGTCAACTACAACGCGATGCTCGTGCAGGTCTCGACCCGCCAGAACATGGGCCGCGTCTCGGGGTTCGGCTGGGGAATGGGATACGTCGGCGGCGTCGTGCTGCTGCTGATCCTGCTCGTGCTGTTCATCCAGAGCTTCGGCACCGAGGGCCGCGCCGGGGTGCTGGGCATCCCCACCGACGGCGGACTGCACATCCGCCTGGCCGTGCTGACCTCGGCGGTGTGGTTCGCAGTCTTCGCGATCCCGGTGCTGCTGCGGGTGCCCGAGGTGCCGGCACGCGAGCGCCGGGTGCGCGTCGGGTTCTTCCGCTCCTACGCGGTGCTGTGGGCGACGATCACGAAGCTGTGGCGCGGCAACCGGCAGGTGCTGATGTTCCTGCTGGCCAGTGCCGTCTTCCGCGACGGCCTGGCCGGGGTGTTCACGTTCGGCGCGATCATCGCCGCGCAGGTCTTCGGCTTCTCGTCGTCCGAGGTGCTGTACTTCGCCGTCGCCGCCAACGTGGTCGCCGGCATCTCGACGATGCTCGCCGGGCGCCTGGACGACCGCTTCGGGCCGAAGAACGTGATCCTCGCCTCGCTCGTCGGCCTGATCGTCGCCGGCACCGCGGTGCTGTTCATCGGGACCGCGCAGATCGGCTTCTGGATCGCGGGGCTCTTCCTCACCGCGTTCGTCGGCCCGATCCAGTCGGCCAGCAGGTCGTTCCTTGCGCGCATCACGCCCGAGGGCCGCGAGGGCGAGATCTTCGGCCTCTACGCCACCACCGGCCGTGCGGTGTCGTTCCTCGCGCCGGGCCTGTTCGCCCTCTTCGTGGCCGTCTCGGGGAGCACGCGCCTCGGCATCCTGGGCATCGTGCTGGTGCTGGCGGCGGGACTGCTGCTGATGCTGCCGGTGCGGGCGAAGCAGGCCGTCATCGACTGAACGCCGCGGCGGTCCGCCCGGGCCGGGGCGGTCAGCGCGGCCAGCCGTCGGCGAGCTTCGCCAGCAGCCTCGCGAGCTCTTCCCGCTCGGCCTCGGTGAACCTGCCGAGCGCGGCGGCCACCGACTCGCGGCGCTCGTCCTGGAACCCGCGCACCGCCGACCGTCCGCGCTCGGTCAGGGCGATCCGCGAGCGGCGGGCATCGTCGGGGTCGACCTGGCGCTCGACCAGCCCCAGCTCGACCGACTGCTGCACGAGCCGCGAGGCGCGCGGCTGGTCGACGCCGACCGCCTCGGCGACGTCGGTGATGGACAGCGGGCCGGATGCCGCGACCAGCGCCTCGAGCATGCGCAGGCGCGCGGGTCCGGCGAACTTCGCGCCGTGCCCCCACGGACCGCCGCGGCCGTGATGGTGATGCGGATGGCCGTGCTCGCCGTGCGCGTGCCCATTCGACGGCGGGCCGAACGCCTGCGGACCGGCTCCGGCAGGCCGGGGCGGCCCCGCGGGCCGCAGGCGTGCGAGCGCGGCCGCTATCGCGTCGATCGGGTCAGGTGCGTCGCGGGCCATGCCTCGAATTTACATGCGTATTGACATTGATCGTGAATACATGTCACACTGCATCTACTTGTCATTCGACATGCAATCAACCGAAGGATCACCACCATGACCACCGAAGACACCACTCCCGACGCCGCCCCGGCGACCCTGCAGGACATCTCGGCCCGCCTCACCGCGATCGAGGGGATGATCGGCGACCTCGCCGCCCGCCGCGGCAAGAAACGACATGGCAGGCACGCGCACGCCCATGAGGGCCACGGGCCCGGGTACGGCCACCACGGGCACCCGCACCACGGGAACGCCCACCGGCCGCGCCACTGCGGCCACCACGACGCACGCTGAGCGCACCCGCACGCCGTGCCCGACCGGGGACCGTGCGGCAGAATGGGCCGGGATGAGCAGCATCCCGGCCCTTCTCGCGATCTCGCACGGCACGTCCTCGCCCGCGGGCCAGGCGGCGATCGCCGCGCTGGTGGACGCCGTCGCCGCGCGACTGCCCGACGTGACGGTCCGCCTCGGCCACGTCGACGTGCAGCAGCCCGACGTCCCGGCCAGTCTCGACGCGCTGCCCGAGGGGCAGCCGGTGGTCATCGTGCCGCTGCTGCTGTCGGCCGGCTACCACGTGCGCATCGACCTCATCGAGCAGACCGAAGGTCGCGACGGGGTGACCATCGCCCGCGCGCTCGGCCCCGACGAGCGGCTGGTCGACGCGCTCCTCGCCCGCCTCGCGCCGCTGGCACCCGGGCCCGACGACGCGGTCGTGCTGGCGGTCGCGGGCTCCAGCGACGATCGCGCCAACGACGACTGCCGCGCGACGGCGGACATGCTCGCCGAGCGCCTCGGGCGCCCGGTCACCACCGGCTTCCTCGCCGCGGCCGACCCCCGCGTGGGTCCCGCCGTCGCCGAGGCCCGCACGCGGGCGTCCCGGGTGGTCGTCGCCGACTACCTGATGGCCCCGGGCTACTTCCACGACCTCGCGGTGCGGCTCGCCGGCCCCGACCCAGTCGCCCGCCCCCTGCTCGACGACGACGAGCCACCGGCATCCCTCGTCGATCTCGTGATCGACCGCTACCGCGAGGCGGCCGCGACCGCCGCGCCCGCCGACGCAACTGTGTGACGCCGTGTTGCGGCCGTTAACGCCGCTTGACACCTGAGGGCGCGCCCTCAGGTTCCCCCGCCTACTCTCGTCAGGTGGACTCGACGGAGTCCGCACCGGGCTCGCCCGGGAACGACGGAGGCCACCGTGACCATCAGCGACACTTCGACCAGCACCCGCGCCCCGCGCGGCGAGAGTGCCCGCGCGCGTCCGCCGCGCCCCTCGTCCAAGCCCAACGGGCAGTGGAAGGTCGACGGCACGACCCCGCTCAACGGCAACGAGGAGTGGAAGCAGGTCGACAACGGCCTGAGCGTGCGCGAGCGCATCGAAACGGTGTACTCCAAGGGCGGCTTCGCCTCGATCGACCCCACCGACCTGCACGGGCGCTTCCGCGTGTGGGGCCTGTACACCCAGCGCAAGCCCGGCATCGACGGCGGCCGCACCGCCACCCTCGAACCCCACGAGCTCGAAGACGAGTACTTCATGATGCGCGTGCGCATCGACGGGGGCCAGCTGACCACCGAGCAGCTGCGGGTCATCGCCGGGATCTCGACGGAGTTCGGCCGCGACACCGCCGACATCACCGACCGCCAGAACATCCAGCTGCACTGGATCCGGGTCGAGGACGTCCCCGAGATCTGGCGTCGCCTCGAGGCCGTGGGCCTGGGCACGACCGAGGCGTGCGGCGACGTGCCCCGCGTGATCCTCGGATCCCCCGTCGCGGGCATCTCGGCCGACGAACTGATCGACCCGACGCCCCAGATCGACGAGATCACCTCGCGGTTCATCGGCGACGCGTCGCTGGCGAACCTGCCCCGCAAGTTCAAGTCGGCCATCACCGGCCACCCCAGCCAGGACGTCGTGCACGAGATCAACGACGTCGCCTTCGTCGCCGTCGAGCACCCCGAGCTCGGCATCGGCTACGACCTGTGGGTCGGCGGCGGGCTGTCGACGACGCCGCGGCTGGGCGAACGCCTCGGCGCGTTCGTCTCACCCGATCGCGTCGCCGAGGCCTGGCACGGCGTCGCGCAGATCTTCCGCGACTACGGCTACCGGCGCCTGCGCAACAAGGCGCGGCTGAAGTTCCTGCTCGCCGAGTGGGGCGCCGAGAAGTTCCGCCAGGTGCTGCAGGACGAGTACCTCGGCTACGAGCTGCCCGACGGCCCCGCCGCTCCGAAGCCCAAGACGGTCGGCGACCACGTCGGCGTGCACCGCCAGAAGGACGGCCGCTTCTACGTCGGCGCGACCCCCATCGTCGGTCGGGTCTCGGGCCCGAACCTCGGCAGGCTCGCCGACCTCATCGAGGCGCACGGCTCGACGCGGCTGCGCACCACCCCGCACCAGAAGTTCGTGATCCTCGACATCCCCGAGGACCGCGTCGAGTCGCTCATCGCGGGCCTGGACGAGCTGGGGCTGTCGGCGCGGCCGAGCCTCATCCGCCGCGGCACGATCGCGTGCACCGGCATCGAGTTCTGCAAGCTCGCGATCGTCGAGACCAAGGCGTACGCCACCGCCGCCGTACTCGACCTCGAGAAGCGCCTCGAGCAGTTCGAACTGCCGCATCCGATCTCGCTGCACGTCAACGGCTGCCCCAACTCGTGCGCGCGCATCCAAACCGCCGACATCGGCCTGAAGGGCCAGCTCGTCACGATCGACGGCGAGCAGGTCCCCGGCTACCAGGTGCACCTGGGCGGCGGGCTCGCCTCGCAGGACCGCGACGAGGCGGGCCTGGGCCGCACGGTGCGGGGGCTCAAGGTCGCCGCCGACGGCATCGCCGACTACGTCGACCGGGTCGTGCGCCGCTTCCTCGCCGAGCGCGACGCCGACATCGACGAGACCTTCGCCCAGTGGGCGCACCGAGCCGATGAGGAGGCCCTGGTATGACCGTGTCGCTGGCCCCCCGGGCCGCCGTCAAGCGCACCCGCGACGAGCTGAAGACCCTCGCCGAGAGCGGCGCCGAAGAGCTGCGCAACCTCGCCGAGAACGAGGCGTCGCCCGCCGAGGTCGTGGCGTGGGTCGCCCGCAACTTCGGGACGGATGCCGCAGCCGTGGCGTGCTCGATGGCCGACGCGGCGCTGCCTCACCTGGTCGCCGAGCAGCTGCCGGGCGTCGACGTGCTGTTCCTGGACACCGGGTACCACTTCGCCGAGACCCGGCACACCCGGGACGAGGTCGGGCGCGCGCTGGACGTCCGCATCGTCGACGTGCTGCCCGAGCAGACCGTCGCCGAGCAGGACGCCGAGTTCGGCGCGAAGCTGTACGAGCGCGACCCCGCCCTGTGCTGCGCGCGCCGCAAGGTCGCGCCCCTGCAGGACGCGCTGTCCGGCTACGAGGTGTGGTTCACCGGCGTCCGCCGCGAAGAGGCCCCGACCCGCGCGAACACGCCGCTGGTGACGTGGGACGAGCGCAACGGCCTGGTGAAGGTCAACCCCGTCGCGGCGTGGACCTTCGACGACCTGCTCGACTACGCCGGCGCCCACCAGGTGCCGGTCAACCTGCTGGTCTCGAACGGCTACCCCTCCATCGGCTGCGAGCCCTGCACGAAGCCGGTCGCCGCCGGCGAAGACCCCCGATCCGGCCGCTGGGCCGGCCTGTCGAAGACGGAATGCGGTCTCCACGTATGACGATTTCAGAAACCACCGACCCCCGGACGCTGAGCGAGGAGCGCAGCGACGAGACGAAGCGCCGCCTGGACACCCTCGACCTGCTCGAGGCCGAGGCGATCCACGTGATCCGCGAGGTGGTCGCCGAGTTCGAGCGCCCCGTGCTGCTGTTCTCGGGCGGCAAGGACTCCGTGGTCGTGCTTCACCTGGCGACCAAGGCGTTCGCGCCCGGCAAGGTCCCCTTCCCGGTGCTGCACGTGGACACCGGGCACAACTTCCCCGAGGTGATCCGCTTCCGCGACGAGACCGTGGCGCGTCTCGGCATCCGTCTCGAAGTCGCGCGCGTGCAGGACTACATCGACGACGGCCGGCTGCACGAGCGGGCGGACGGCACGCGCAACCCGCTGCAGACGCTGCCGCTGCTGGACGCCATCGCCGCCGGCCGCCACGACGCCGTCTTCGGCGGCGCCCGCCGCGACGAGGACAAGGCGCGGGCGAAGGAGCGCATCATCTCGCTGCGCGACGAGTTCGGGCAGTGGGACCCGCGCAACCAGCGCCCGGAGCTGTGGAGCCTGTACAACGGCCGCCACACCCCCGGCCAGCACGTGCGCGCCTTCCCCATCTCGAACTGGACCGAGCTGGACGTCTGGCGCTACATCGAGCGCGAGGACATCGCCCTGCCACCGCTGTACTTCGCGCACGAGCGCGAGGTGTACGCCCGCGACGGCATGTGGCGCCCGGTGGGCGAGTTCTCGCCGCCGCGCGAGGACGAGGCCGTCGAGGTCCGCACCGTCCGCTACCGCACCGTCGGCGACATGAGCTGCACCGGTGCGGTCGAATCGGATGCCGCGGACATCGCCGCGATCGTCGCCGAGGTGGCACGCTCCACCATCACCGAGCGCGGCGCCACGCGAGCCGACGACCGCCTGTCGGAGGCCGCGATGGAAGACCGCAAGAAGGACGGATACTTCTGATGACCGCGACCCTGTCCACCGGGACGCTGTTCCGGTTCGCCACCGCCGGTTCCGTCGACGACGGCAAGTCCACGCTCGTCGGCCGCCTGCTGCACGACTCCAAGGCGATCCTCGCCGACCAGCTCGAGCAGGTCGCCCGCACGTCGGCCGAGCGCGGCTTCGCGCACGGCGAGTTCGACTTCGCGCTGCTGACCGACGGCCTGCGCGCCGAGCGCGAGCAGGGCATCACGATCGACGTCGCCTACCGGTACTTCGCCACCGGCGAGCGCTCGTTCGTCCTCGCCGACTGCCCCGGGCACGTGCAGTACACCCGCAACATGGTCACGGGCGCCACCACCGCCGACGCGGTGGTCGTCCTCGTCGACGCGCGCAAGGGCGTGGTCGAGCAGACCGTCCGCCACCTCGCCGTGGTCGCGCTGCTGCGCGTGCCGCACGTCATCGTCGCGGTCAACAAGATCGACCTCACCGGCTTCGACGCCGACGTGTTCGCCTCGGTCTCGGCCGACGCGCACCGGGTGGCTGCCGAACTCGGCATCGAAGACCTGCAGGTGCTGCCGGTGTCGGCGCTCGAGGGCGACAACATCGTCGAGCACTCCCCCCGCACCCCCTGGTACGACGGCCCGGCGCTGCTCGAGCTGCTCGAGACGCTGCCGGGCGCCGACGAGCTCGACCGCGAGCACGAGCCGCTGCGCCTTCCGGTGCAGCTCGTGCTGCGGCCGCAGGGGGGCCTCGCTCCAGAGCTCGCCGCCGACCCCGTCGCCGCCGAGTCGCTGCGGGACTACCGGGCGGTCGCCGGACGGATCGCCTCGGGCACCGTGCGCGTGGGCGACCGGGTCGAGGTCTTCCCGTCGCGCGTCGCGACGACGGTCACCGGCATCCGGGTCGCCGGCGTCGAGACCGACGAGGCGATCGCCTCGCAGTCGGTGTCGCTCGAGCTCGCCGACGACGTCGACGCCGCCCGCGGCGCGCTGGTCGTCGCGGCGGGCACCCTTCCCGAGGGCCGCCGCGACATCGACGCCGAGCTGTTCCAGCTCGACCGCCGCACGCTCGCCACCGGCGCGCGGGTGCTCGTCAAGCACGGCACCGCCACGGTGCAGGCGCTCGTGGCCGACGTGTCGTCGCGCTACGACCTCGACACCCTGACTCACGAGCCGGCCGAAGCGCTCGAGACCAACGACATCGGCCGCGTGCGGCTGCGGCTGGCCGCCGACCTGCCGATCGAGCCGTTCGCCGAGAACCGCCACGGCGGCTCGTTCCTCGTCATCCACCCCACCGACGGCGCCACCCTCGCCGCCGGGATCGTGCGCGACCGCGTCGCCGAGGCCGGGCTGTCCGGCGGCACGGAGTGGACGATATGACCACCGGCAAGGTGTGGCTCGTCGGGGCGGGCCCCGGCGACCCCGGCCTGCTGACCGTGCGCGGCCTGCGCGCCCTCGAGAGCGCCGACGTCATCGTCGCCGACCGCCTGGGCGCCCGCGCGGTGCTCGACGGGCTCGCCGCCGAGGGCGTGACCCTGCGCCCCGAGGTCGTCGACGTCGGCAAGCTCCCCGGCCACCACGCCGTCCCGCAGGACAACATCAACGCGCTGCTCGTCGAGCTCGCCCGAAGCGGCCGCACGGTCGTCCGGCTGAAGGGCGGCGACCCATACATCTTCGGCCGTGGTCTCGAGGAGCTGGCGTTCTGCCGGGCCGCCGGGATCGAGGTCGAAGCCGTCGCCGGGATCACCAGCGCCATCTCGGTGCCGGCGGTCGCCGGCATCCCGCTCACCCATCGCGGGGTCGCCACGGCCTTCACCGTCGTCACCGGTCACGACCAGATCCGCGAGATCGGCGGCGGCGCCGACCACACCGTCGTGCTGCTGATGGGCGTCGGCACCCTCGCGCACTCGGCGCTGACGCTCGCCCGCGGCGAGCGCGGCGCGGACTGCCCCGTCGCGATCGTCGAGGACGGCTTCGGCGCGCGCCAGCGCGTCACCGTCGGCACCCTCGCGACCATCGCGGCCCAGGCCGCCGAGCGCGGCGTGCGCTCGCCCGCCGTCGTCGTGATCGGCGACGTCGTGCGGCTGAGCCCGTACGCCCCGGCCGAGCTCGCGACCCTCGACCTGTCTTCGTTCGATCCGCTCGCCCCGGGCGAGCGCTCCCCTCGAAAGGCCTCTCCGCTGTGAGCCACACCTCTTCGTCCCTCACCGATCTGCGCGTCGCGATCATCGGCGCGGGCCCCGCCGGCGTGTACGCGGGCAACATCCTCTCGGCCTCGGTGGCCGAGGCGGGCGGCTCGGTCGCCATCGACCTGTTCGAGTCGCTGCCGGCCCCGTACGGGCTGATCCGCTACGGCGTCGCGCCCGACCACCCCCGCATCAAGGGCATCGTCACGTCGCTGCACGAGATGCTGGATGCCGGTTCGATCCGCTTCATCGGCAACGTCGAGGTCGGCCGCGACATCGCCCTGGACGAGCTGCGCGAGCGGTACGACGCCGTCATCATCGCCACCGGTGCGATCCGCGATGCGGCGCTGGACATCCCCGGCATCGACCTGCCGGGCTCGTACGGCGCGGCGGACTTCGTCGCGTGGTTCGACGGCCACCCCGACGTGCCGCGCGAGTGGCCGCTGGATGCCGCCGAGGTCGCCGTGATCGGCAACGGCAACGTGGCGCTGGACGTCGCCCGCATGCTCGCCAAGCACCCCGAGGACCTGCGCTCGACCGAGATCGCCGACAACGTGCTGGCGGGCCTCGAGGCCTCGGCCGTCACCGACGTGCACGTCTTCGGGCGCCGTGGCCCCGCCGACATCAAGTTCACGCCCATCGAGCTGCGCGAGCTCGGCGAGGTGCCCAACGTCGACATCATCGTCCACGAAGAGGACTTCGGCGACGCCGACCCGGCGACGGCGAAGAACAACCAGCTGAAGGTCATGCTGCGCGTGATGAACAGCTGGCGCACGCGCCCGCAGACCGGCGCCGACCGCCGCCTGCACCTGCACTTCTACCACTCGCCCGTCGAGGTGGTCGGCGAGGAAGCAGTCGAGGCGGTGCGCTTCGAGCGGACCGCGCCGACCGGGGACGGCAGCGTCGCGGGCACCGGCGAGTACCGTGAGATCCCCGTGCAGCAGGTCTACCGCGCGGTCGGGTACTTCGGCACGCCGGTGCTGGGCGCGCCGTTCGACGTGGTTCGCGGCGTGGTCCCGAACGTCGAGGGCCGGGTCACCGACACCGCGTCGGCGACCAGTGCCGAGGACGGCGGCACCGCAATCCAGGGGCTCTACGCCACCGGCTGGATCAAGCGCGGCCCGGTCGGGCTGATCGGGCACACCAAGTCCGACGCGATGGAGACCATCGCCCACCTCGTCGCCGACGCGAAGGCAGGACTGCTGGCGGCGCCCGCGGTCACCGGCGACGTGCTCGACGTCCTCGCCGAGCGCGACGTGGCGTACACGACATGGGAGGGCTGGCGCGCGCTGGACGCGCACGAGCGCGAGCTCGGCGCCACGCACCGCTACCCGCGCGAGCGCGTCAAGGTCGTCCCGCGTGACGAGCAGGTCGGCATCTCGCGGTCGGGGGCGTTCGTCTCATGACGTACGTGATCGCCCTTCCCTGCGTGGACGTCAAGGACCGCGCCTGCATCGACGAGTGTCCCGTGGACTGCATCTACGAGGGCGACCGGTCGCTGTACATCCACCCCGACGAGTGCGTGGACTGCGGGGCATGCGAGCCGGTGTGCCCCGTCGAGGCGATCTACTACGAGGACGACCTGCCCGACGAGTGGCAGGACTACTACAAGGCCAACGTGGAGTTCTTCGACGACATCGGCTCGCCCGGCGGCGCCGCGAAGGTCGGCGTGATCCACAAGGACCACCCGATCATCGCCGAACTGCCCCCGCAGGCGGAAGGCCATGACTGACACGGATGCCGTCGCCACCGAGGTCGACGCGCTGGTCATCGGCGGCGGACCCGCCGGGCTGTCGGCCGCGCTCAACCTCGGTCGTGCGCGCGCATCGGTGGTCGTCGTCGACGCCGGCCGGCCGCGGAACGCCGCGACCCTGCGCTCGCACGGCTTCCTGACGCGGGACGGCGTCTCGCCGCTGGAACTGCGCAAGCTCGCACGCGCCGAGCTCGCCGCCTACCCGAACGTGCGGGTGCTCGACCGCGCCGTCGTCTCGGGGCTGCGACGCTTCGACGGCGGCGACGGGATGCGCTTCCTCGCCGGCATCACCGCCCGCACCCCGCGGACCCCGGCCGCCGTCTCCGCCCGGTCGGTGCTGGTGGCGACCGGCCTGCGCGAGAACCTGCCCGACATCCCGAGCCTGCGCTCGTACTACGGCATGTCGGTCTTCAGCTGCGCCGCGTGCGACGCGTGGGAGCTCCAGGACCGGCCGCTCGCACTCATCGGCGAGACGCCCGATCTGGCCGCGCGGGCGCGCCTGATCGCGCGGTGGACCGACCGCCTGACCGTCTTCACCCACGGCGCCGACGTCATCGACACCGTCCAAGAGGCCGGGCTCGCAGCATCCGGGATCACCGTCGAACGGACACCCGTCGCCGACCTCGAGGGTGAGCGGGGCGCGGTGTCGGCCGTCCGGCTGACCGACGGCCGGGCCGTCGCGGTCGAAGGCGGCTTCGTGCGGCCGGTGTGGCACCCGGCGCTGGACTTCCTGTCGGGGATCGACGCCGATCGCGACCCCGAGGGGCACCTCGTCGTCGACGGGTCGGGGCGCACCACCGCGCCGGGCCTGTACGCCGCCGGCGATGCGGCCGCGCCCGGTCCGCAGCAGCTCATCGTCGCCGCCGGCCAGGGCGCTCGGGCCGCCGCGGTGCTGGTGCACGACCTCGTGGGCGTGAGCACCGCGCACTGACGCGGCCGCGGGTCGGGCTAACGCTTGTCAATACTATTGATGCACGTTAGTATCACGAAGTGATCCAGTCGTTCGGGGACGAGCCGACGCGAAAAGTCTGGTTGCGCGAGCGTGTCCGGCAATTCGGGGCGGAACTGCAACGCGCTGCACAGAAGAAGCTTCGCCTGCTCAACGCAGCCGAGACGATCAATGATCTGCGCATCCCGCCGGGCAACCGGTTGGAGAAGCTGGCCGGCAACCGCGACGGACAGCACTCGATCCGAATCAACGACCAGTACCGAATCTGCTTCATCTGGACGCCTGCCGGCCCCGCCGACGTTCAGATCACCGACTACCACTGAGGAGGAACCACCGATGACGAAGGCGCACGCCCCGATCACCCCGGGCGAGATTCTCCAGACCGAGTTCCTCGAGCCGCTGGGCATCACGGCCTACCGCCTTGCGCAGGCGACCGGCCTGCCGCAGACGAGGCTCAGCGAGATCATCCGCGGCAGGCGGCGGATCACCACCGACACCGCACTACGACTGTCTCGCGCGTTCGGCCTCTCGGAGCGCTTCTGGCTCAACATCCAGAACGACTACGACATCGAGCTGGCGCACGACGAGCATGACGCCGACCTCGCTCGTGTCGAGCTTCTGATCCCGGCCTGACTCTGCGAGTCGGGTGAGCGGGAAAAGGGCCGGCTGTGGGGCGGGGCCAGCACCCTACGCCCGCACGGCCCCCCGATAGCGGCCCCGTACGCGCGTTGTCAAGACACCTCGCGCATCGGCGCCGGGTGCAAGGGTGGGGGACATGCCTGCCCTCGTTGTCATCCTCATCGTCGTCGGAATCGTCCTGCTGCTGCTCGGCGTCTTCGTCGAGGCCGTGAAGTTCCTGCTGTGGCTGGGCCTGGTCCTGCTGATCATCGGCGTGATCGCCTGGCTGCTGAAGTTCATCAAGCGCAAAGCCTGATCCTCCCCACAGCAAGCGGCGCCGGTCATCGACCCCCGGCGCCGCTTCGCTGTTCAGCGGCCGGCTGACCCGGCATCCGTCGAGCCGACATCGGTGCGGTGGAAGTTCTGGAACGAACGGGATGCCGTCGGCCCCCGCTGCCCCTGATACCTGTTGCCGTACGGGCCCGAGCCGTAGGGGTTCTCGGCCGCCGACGACAGGCGGAAGAAGCACAGCTGCCCGATCTTCATCCCCGGCCAGAGGGTGATCGGCAGCGTCGCCACGTTCGAGAGCTCGAGCGTGACGTGGCCGGTGAAGCCGGGATCGATGAAGCCCGCGGTGGAGTGCGTGAGCAGGCCGAGCCGGCCGAGCGAGGATTTGCCTTCGAGGCGGGCGGCCACGTCGTCGGGGAGCGAGACCTGCTCGAACGTCGAGCCGAGCGCGAATTCACCCGGATGCAGGATGAACGGCTCGTCGGGGTCCACCTCGATCATCCGCGTGAGCTCGGGCTGGTCTTTCGCCGGGTCGATGAACGGGTACTTGTGGTTGTCGAAAAGCCGGAAGTAGCGGTCGAGGCGCACGTCGACGCTCGACGGCTGCACCATCTGGGGATCCCACGGCTCGAGCCCGATGCGTCGCGCGTCGACTTCGGCCCGGATGTCTCTGTCGCTGAGCAGCACCCGCTCAGCCTATCCGGGAGGGACTGTTATGCTGTCGGGGCGCCGTAATCCGGCGTTCGGGGCTGTAGTTCAATGGCAGAACTTCTGCTTCCCAAGCAGACAGCGCGGGTTCGATTCCCGTCAGCCCCTCCAAAGGCCCAGCGTGCCGCCGAAGGCGGTGCGAGGGGCCTTTCGCGTGGTTGGCGTCGGATCGAACCTCACCCGGGAGGTCCCGCTCCGCCAGAGGCTCCGCGCGACGCGCAGCGGCGCGTGGAGAGGCGGAGTGGCCGATTCCCGTCAGCCCCTCCAATGTGAGTTCTCGAGCTAGTCCGGACATTCTCAACCTACTTCGGACTGCCCGCGCGTTGGCCGTCGTCATGTGCGCGACTTTCGCTCATTGCTTGGATGCAGACGTCGAGCACTCGCAGATCTACTCCGGCGTCGTATAGGGACCCCCTGGTGAGAAGCTGCGCGAGCGGGGCATCTGACCTACGGGGGTGCTGTTTGCGTCGCGGGCGCGTTGTCGGTCGATGGAGTTCGCAATGCGACCGCTTTCCGCGCGACGACGGCGATCGGGCTCACCTGCATCTCGGCGGTTGACGCAGCGCCTGGTCCCCGTCAGCGGCCATTCACCAGCTACGCGGATCCCTCAGCCTCCGATCATCTTCCCTCTCGTCGACAAGACGCCGCGCAGCA
Organism: Microbacterium aureliae; assembly: GCF_054780155.1. NCBI lineage: Bacteria > Bacillati > Actinomycetota > Actinomycetes > Micrococcales > Microbacteriaceae > Microbacterium > Microbacterium aureliae. Next base: position 401,219 of record NZ_BAAGWW010000002.1, on the reverse strand, counting down.
TCGTCTGACACCTCGGAATAGAACGCGCGAGGCACCGATCCCTCGGGGAACTCCTTAGCAACGGTCATTGCTGCATCGCGGAGGACGATCTCCGCTGGGTTGTCCTCGCCGACGGTGCGACTCCGGATGCCGTAGACCGCTGACCCCTTCAGCCCCGCTCTGACTCGTTGTGCAAGTTGGGGTGGATAGGTCTCGATCCTGGAAAGCGTCTCAACGACAAACGGCACGTTCGCCAGCAGGAAGCCATGGCCAGCTTTGCCGAGGAGGCGCGCGGCCAGTGCGACCTGCGACTCCTCACGAGAGTCGATGAGGTCGGACACCACCGCGAGCACTTCGGCGTCGATTGGGCCCACCACGAGTTCGAAGAGGTCATTGCCGTAGAAGGCGCGCCGCCAGTCGTCGTCGTCGATCGTCAGCCATCTCACAAGCTCAGCAAGAATCGCGCGGAAGTGCGGGCTCGCTCGGAAGTTCAAGCTAGGAACGGGCGGATGAGGGATGGGCTCAAAGCGTTCGACCCCCTCTTGAGGGTTGTCGATACGCGCCATTAGGAGCCTCACCACGCTCAGCGGGTCGACTGCGATCTGTCGGGCCAGGAGTTGCTCGATGCTGTACTCCGACACGTTTGGAGTGACTTCGAGTCGCCTCAGCACCGTCCCGCGCTGCTCCTCGGTGAGCATCTCCCACGAGATCACGCGATCGTCCGTAAGCACGGAAGCAACCTCGGCCGCGATTCGCGAATCGTCGGCAATGGCGGTCGTCAAAATGACCTCCAAGGCGAGGCTCCGGTCCGCGTCGTTAAACCATCGCAGTGCTCCGACAATGGCGCGCTCGACACTCTTGAGGTCAAGCACACGAAGTGCGCGGAGGACGGCAGTTCGTGTGGCGCCGAGCGGACCTTCTTGTCGGAAGAAGACCGCTCGCGCCACGATGAGCGCTCCGTCCTCGCCTCTGTCGATCAGTGCTTCGGTCGCTTCCATTGCGGAGTCCGGGTCGGAACTGAAAAGCGAGGCGAGTGCGACGGACTGCGCGGCAGCAACGATCGGATCTTGAGAGTCATTGATCGCGATCAGTTCGTACGCGGCAAGGGGGCGCGCTTCGACGAGGCGGGCGAAGAGCCTCTCCGGGAACACTGGCTGCTGCGTTGCCTGGTGCTCGCTCCGCACCAGATCCATGAGGTGCGCAAGCGCGGCGGTGTCCGAAAGAGGGCCCCACGCCGCAATCGCCTGTGCGGCGATGTCGTCATTCCGGTGCTGAGCGCGTTCGAAGCTGAATTCTTCATCAGTCTCGTCGTCGACTATCCATCCGCTCCGGATGGTTGAGGTCACGAGAAGATCGACGTCGCGAATCAGTTGCTTTCTGGTCGTCCGCGCTAGATCGCGCCTCGTACCTTTGCCGTACTTCGCATGCCAGCCGAGTGCACGGTAGGCGCTGAGGCGGACGGACGGACTGTGCGCGGGTGACGACATCACTCGTTCAAGGGTGATCGCGGCGAGCCGGAACTCATCGGTCACGGGATCACTGGGGTCGCCGGCGCGGAGGAGCTCTTCAAGGAGGTCAATTGCTGCGAGCGCTTCGGCTGGCTCGGAATCGACCCGCTCGTTTGCAGCCTCAACAACAGCGCGCCGAATGGGAGCGGTCGCATCCAAGTCGATCGACCGGCGCGACCATTCGATGGACATCCGCCGGGATCGCGTGATGGTGACTTCGTCTGCGAGTGCAGCCTTGAGCAGTCCGAGGCATTGGACCACTTCGCGCGAAGTCTCCGCTGTAGCGATCCATCCCTTCACGATTCGCGTGTATTCGAGATGAAAGGACACGGGCGTACCGGAGCCGTACTCTCCGAGTTCCCGCAGCAGACGCATCGCGTGGCTGGGGTTCTGATTCTCGGGTCGAGGATCGTCTCGGCCGATAGTGCGCAGGAGCCGCATGGATCGCTCGAGGTTGTCGGGAGTGTACGCGGCATTTCGGACTAGCACGGCCAGGCTTCTGTTGCAGTCGGTGGCGGTAATGACCCCGCCGTCACCGCGGAGCACTGAGAGCGCGCTAGCTTCGTCGGGTGCAGGGTTTGCGAGGATGGCCTCGGCAATGTCGAGTGCTCGGGTCGGGTACACACCGGCGACATCCTGAACGCCAGCCACGAGCCCGATGCGTTGCGAATTCCCTGCAGAGCGAGCTTCGTTGTCGAGTGCTCCCCAGAGGATATCGGCGAGTTCGGACTGTCCGTCGGCCCGGCGCCGCCAGTCCACGATGCTGACGTTTCGGATCGCGTTGGTGAGTGCAGTGCTTCGCACGTTGGCCGCGAGCGTCGCTGCGAAGCGCCTGTCTCGGCCGCCTCTTCCGACGAGTGATCTCTCGAGAATCGCTTCGCCGAGCAAGTCTGGGACGACGCGAACCGTCATCCCCCGCCGGATCACGAGTCCCAGATCCTCGAGCTCATCGATGCAATCCAGAGCCACGGTCTCGCCGACCCCAGCAGTTGACCCCAAGGCTTCAAGTATGTCGGGCCTGTCCATGTTTGCGGGTTGGAGCGCGGCGAGCGCCTCAAGCACTGCAAGACGCACGTCATTGCCAGGTCCGCGGACCAGGGTGTCCGCAAAGTGCGTGAGGATCTCCTGGCGGAGCGACGGACTTGAGCCGATTGCCTCAATGCGTATGTGCCCTCCACGCACAAGATGCGCACCAATGATGATGAGCAGAGGGCAGTCGTACCCAACTCGAGCCAGCCCCTCGACAACGCCGATCGCCTCGTCCTCACCGAGTGCGCGACGCGCGAGTCGCTCTGCCTCGTCGAGTTCCAGATCACCGATGTCGATTCGACAGGTAGCTGCATCATGTTCCGTAACCCGCAAGGACACGAGAAGCTCCGGCAGGGTCCGGGGGCGTGTTGCGAGGACGATCGTTGCTCCCGGACGGGCGGCGCGAATACCGGCTACGAGGTCCGCGATGCGCGGTCCGGTGTCGCCCGCGTCATCCACAACGACAATGGGATCTCCGGGAGGTAGCAGGTCGTACGCCGCGGAAGTGAGCGCGTCACCAGAGGCAAACCGCACTTCCCGATCGCCCTCTGTGCGCCCGAGTTCAGCAAGGAGCCGAGACTTCCCGATTCCTCCGCGCCCAACGACGAACGCCAAGGGCGACCCCCGCGATACGAGATCCCGCAATGCTTCCAGTTCACGTTCCCGACCGGTCAGCTGGAAGTCCCGGTCGTAGCCGAGGCGCCCGGCTAGCGCAGTGTCGAACTCGGCCACTCGACGCCACGGGGAAGGGGCAGGGATGCCCAGGAATGGCTCTCGAAGCTCAGGAAAGTAGGCGTCCACAAGCGCGAGGGCATCGGAGGAAGCGAGCGACCGCACCCTGCTCGATAGATCCTCACCGTCCCAGATCGTCCAGCCGGGAGCCTTGGCAGCCTCCAGCCTTGCATTCGGCGTCGCAACTTTTCGGCTCAGCGCAATGACGCAGCGGTCGAAGTTGGCGGCAGCATCTACCTCTCTGACTGCAGCAGCGACTTGACTGGGCCCGAAGGTTTCATGGCGCTTGCACTGGATACCAATCCGTTCACCCTCGCCATCGACAATGACATCGACGCCGTGTTGCTTGAAGCCTCTCGATCCGTTGCGACTCACTTCCCGCCTCGGAAACAACGCCCGCGCGAGGTCCCGACAGAACGCCTCGAACGCGTCTTCGCTCAGAGCTCCCAACGGGAGCGTGAGCATTCGCGGAGGGGCTACTGGCGTAGCCGACTGCTCATACTCGCCGAGGAGCCGAAGCTCATCGATCCCGACGCCGAGGATCTCAGCCAGGGTGGCGAGCTGCTTCGCGCGAGGGCGTGAGCTACCCAGCTCCCAGGCGCTCACGGCCTGCTGGCCGACGTTGAGCATGCGCGCAAGATCCGCCTGCTCGAGACCACGCGCGCCGCGCGCAGCTCGAATAACCGGACCCAGCTTCTGATACTTCACACCTGAATGCTACACAAATAAAGTGCGTGCACGCAGTTTATTTGTGCCTAATTGCTTCGCCAACCCTTTTGTCCCGGACTTTCGCATCGGGGCCGATGGCGCGTGCTCCGCCTTGCTGCACGGCCTCACGCACGCCCGCGACGAACCCCAATCGTGCAACGCCCGCACGGGAATCGAGGTGGGCGCTCAGTCAGCGTCGAGGTCCAGCGTAGATGCGAAGCCTCTACCGGTCTCGAGCTTGTGCACCGCTTCGAGGAACGCGTCGAATACGTGCCACATGCTGTCGGTCTCAGCTTCGAGGAGAATCGCGCGCTGATGCGGCGTCAGGTCTTCTCCGAGCTGCTCTTTAACATCCTTTCGCAGCTGCCGCATCTCCGCACGCTGACCCTCCATAAGCTCGTAGAGCGTTGCCGTCACGGGAGCCGCGTCGGCGTTCATTGAGTCCTGTAGGCGCATGCGGCGAAGCTACGCGACGCCTCCGACGTTGAAGCAGCCATATGCCTCCCCACAGGTGACAGCCGGCGCCCGCACATCGAGCGGACCGACCTCCGGTGCTCGCGCGCGACCCGCTTGCGGGCATTGCCCGCATGAGGATCAGCAGGGATGCCGACGCGGTCGCGTGTTCACCTTGCCGCGATCGGGAGTGCTCGGTTCTCGACGACTTGCCGCATGACGAGAGTGGTGGTCAGTTTCTGCACGCCGGGAAGGGTGCTGAGTTGCTCGTCGTATAGGTGTTGGAAGTCGGGCAGGTCGCGGGCGACGACGCGGAGCAGGTAGTCGGGTTCGCCGAACAGCCGCTGCGCGTCGACGATGTGCGGGACCGCGTCGACCGCGTCTTCGAACTGGCTGATGATGGCCCGGGTGGCGCCTTGCATGGTGACGAACACCAGGGTCTGGAATCCGAGCCCGACCGCGTCGGGGTCGAGCACGGCACGGTACTCGGCGATGACGCCGCGCGCTTCGAGGTCGCGCAGGCGACGGTGGCAGGGAGACACGGTGAGCTGCACGCGTTCGGCAAGCTCGGTGATCGTCAACCGACCGTTCGCCTGCAACTCCGCAAGAATCTTCCGATCAATCGCATCCACAGCAAGAATCATTGCGCATAACGCTGGCCCTCGCCTGGAAGTTGCAACCATCACCCGCGGAAACGCTCCTAATCTCGTCCCTGCAACACTTCAGGCGGGCGAGGGAGGGTCGTGGTGCAGACAGGGGCGGTGCTGGCATTCTGGGGCGTGTCGATGCTGTTCGTGATCACGCCCGGCGCGGACTGGGCGTACGCGATCACCGCGGGCCTGGCCCGCCGCACCACCCCCGCGGTGCTCGGACTGCTGACCGGGCACCTGCTCGCGACCGTCATCGTCGCCGCCGGGATCGGCGCGCTCGTCGCCACCACCCCGACCGCGCTGACCGTCCTCACCATCGCCGGGTCGGTGTATCTCGTGTGGCTGGGTATCGGGACCCTGCGCCACCCGGCCGCCATTCACGCCGGGCCGGACGTGGCGGCGGTGCCGGCGTGGCGGTGGGGCGTGAATGGGTTCGGGGTCAGCGGACTGAACCCGAAACTGCTGCTGCTGTTCCTTGCCGTGCTGCCTCAGTTCCTCACCCCATCCACCGGGCTCCCGGCCGGGGTCCAGATCACGATCCTCGGACTCGTGCACGTTGCCAGCTGCGCCGTCGTCTACTTCCTCGTCGCGCACACGGCCCACCTCGTGCTCGGCACCAGGCCGACGGCCGCCCGCATCGTCAGCCGCGTCTCCGGCGCCCTGATGATCAGCATCGGCCTCATCCTGCTCGCCGAACGACTCCTACACTGACCCGACAGAAACCAACCGAAGGATCTCGATGCACACGCCCGAAGCTCGCCGCGTCCGCGACCTCGTCTACGCCACCCTCGCAGGTGAGGGTCGCGCCCCCTCGATCAACGAACTCGCCAGACTCACGGGGACGCCCGCCGACGAGATCGCCCAGACGCTGCGGGAGCTTGCCGACGCGCACGCACTCGTCCTCTCCCAAGACGGCGACGCGGTCCGGATGGCGCATCCGTTCACCGCCGCCCCGATGGCGTTCGTCCTCACCCCGACCGACGGACACGACGACCGTCGCTGGTGGGGCGGGTGCGCATGGGACTCGTTCGGCATCAGTGCCGCCCTCAACCTCGACGTCCAGATCGCCACCGCCTGCCCGCACTGCGGCGCCCACATCAGCTTCGACAGCGGGCCGAGCACTCCACCACCGGCCGACCTCGCCGTCCGGTTCCCGCGCCCGGCGGCGCAGTGGTGGGACGACGTCGTCGCGACCTGCACCATGATCCGCATGTTCTGCACCCGCGACCACGCCGAACAATGGACGACTGAGCACCCCCCGGGCGCCGGGTACATCGCTGACGCGGTCACGGTGTGGCGCCTCGCCGGCCCCTGGTACGGCGACCGCGTCCACCCCGACTTCCAACCCCACACCCGCGACCACAACCAGCAACTGCTCGACAGCGTCGGCCTCACCGGACCGTTCTGGCAACTCCCGTAACAACGCGCTCCGCCCGCGAGGACCCACGACCCAGCATTGCTCGTAAGAGGATCGACTAGGGCCGGCTCGACCGAAGTCGTCGGACCTTGAGCGCCGTGATCGTGCAGACGATGACCGTCAGTGGGAGCCAGGGCCACAGCGATGTGTCCATCCCGATAATCGAGCGCTCAAATGTTCCACATGTCGACGATCCGCTGACAGGAGCGCCGGCGCACCATCCGCCTGTGACCACCGGCGCGAAGAAGACTGCCACGACGAGGACGCCTGCGATCCCGAGCCACAGCACAGGGGCAACGCGTGAACCGCTTCTGCTCATGGCCCCGATCAAATCAGATGACTACTCACTCGTGGAAGACGAGACATCACACCCCAGCCGAAGCGCCGCCCGCCGCCGTCCCCTCATCGCGCATTGCCCGTTTACGGATCGCCCTTCACACCGCAGGCGACACGAAGAACCCGTTCGGACTCACGGGATTTGGTTGCCGCCCACTCAACTGTCGTGCTTTGCGAGACATCCCCTGCGCCTCACGGCTGGGAGGCCAACGTCGCTCCTGAGGCGCTCCGGACGGCACTGGGTTCGTGTCTGTCCCGAGGGTTGAGTGCTTGATCGAACCCGCGGTAGGCCCCGTCATTGTTCTGCGGCAAACTCCAGGTTTGTTGAGCATCTCGGCGAGGGCGCGACGATGCGATAAGGGTTGTCCTGGATACCATAGGGGGGTATGGTACTTGCCATGAACGGCTACACGGCGAGCAAGGATGACCTGCTGAAGCGGCTGCGACGCGCGGAGGGTCAGGTTCGTGGGATCGCGCGGATGGTGGAGGAGGACAAGTACTGCATCGACGTCCTCACGCAGGTCTCCGCGGCGACGAAGGCACTCGAGTCTGTCGCGCTGTCACTGCTGGGTGACCATCTCTCACACTGCGTTGCCGAAGCAAGCGCCGAGGGTGGTGCCGTCGCGGAACAGAAGATCCGCGAAGCCAACGATGCAATCGCCCGTCTGGTCCGTTCCTAGCCCGCCTGCCCACGCACTATGAGGAGACGATGATGAACACTGAGAACCGCAACGACCTGGGCTTGAGGGACGCTGGCGCCGGCTGTGCGTGCTGCGCGATCGCATCGACGCCCGAGACCGTGGGTGAGGTCACGGCGGCGGTGACGTCCGAGGTGCTGGTGACGGGGATGACCTGCTCGCACTGCGTGTCGAGCGTCACCGAGGAGTTATCCGCGATCGACGGGGTAGAGGGTGTGTCGGTTGACTTGAACGCGGGCGGTGCGTCGCGGGTGACTATCCGCAGCTCGACGCCGATCCCTGCTACCGCTGTGGAGGCGGCGGTGGCGGAGGCTGGTTACGCCTTGGCCAGCAGCCCGTCATGAGCACCTTCGATGACGAGCTCGACCTCACCGGGATGACCCGCATCCGTCGAATGCGAACAGTGGAAGGACGCTCGTCATGAGCCAGCACGACCACGACGCACATCACCGCTCCACGCCGACCAGCGCAGGCGATGACGACGCCGCTCAGGGCGCCCGAGCGACGGTCGCAGAGTCCGAGACCGCTGGCGACCACCACGCACACCGCACATCCGCGCAGCACAGCACCGATGAGAGACACGGCGGCGTCCACGAGGGGATGCAGCACGGTGGCCATGGTGGGCACGCCGGGCATGGTGCGGACCATGTCGCACGCTTCCGTCGATTGTTTTGGATCAATCTGATTCTCGCCGTCCCGGTGGTGGCGTTCTCGGGCATGTTCTCGATGCTGCTCGGGTACCCGCTGCCCGACGGGGCATGGGTGGGCTGGATTTCACCGGTTCTCGGCACTGTCATGCACGTGTGGGGTGGTGCCCCGTTCCTGACCGGCGCGGTCAGCGAACTGCGTGCCCGTAAGCCCGGCATGATGCTGCTGATCGGGTTGGCGATCACCGTCGCGTTCGTGGCGTCTTGGGGCGCGAGCCTCGGGTTGCTGGATCACGAGCTGGACTTCTGGTGGGAGCTGGCGCTGCTGATCGTCATCATGCTCCTGGGGCACTGGATCGAGATGCGCTCGCTCGCGCAGACCACCTCCGCCCTGGATTCTCTTGCCGCTCTCCTCCCGGACGAGGCGGAGAAGGTGGACGGGGACACCACCGTCACGGTTGCGCCCGCGGATCTGCAGGTCGGCGACGTCGTTGTGGTGCGCCCGGGTGGACGAGTTCCGGCTGACGGTCGGGTGGTGCAGGGTTCGGCGAGCATGGACGAGTCGATGATCACCGGCGAGTCCAAGCCTGTCCGCCGAAGCGGCGGGAATGCGGTCGTGGCCGGCACCGTTGCCACCGACTCCGGCATCCGTGTCGAGATCAGCGCGGTCGGGGAGGACACCGCCCTCGCCGGCATCCAACGCCTGGTCACCGAGGCGCAGAACTCTTCGTCGAAGGCGCAGCGCCTCGCCCATCGTGCGGCCGGGTGGCTGTTCTGGTTCGCGCTGACCGCCGCAGCGATCACCGCCGTGGTGTGGACCCTGGTTGGGCTTCCTGATGACGCGGTGATCCGCACCATCACCGTGCTGGTGATCGCCTGCCCCCACGCTCTCGGCCTGGCAATCCCGCTGGTGGTGTCCATCGCCACCGAGCGGGCCGCCCGCGGCGGGGTGCTGATCAAGGACCGTCTGGCCTTGGAGAGCATGCGCACCGTGAACACGGTGCTGTTCGACAAGACCGGCACCCTCACCAAGGGCGCGCCCGCCGTCACCGCTATCGAATCGGTAGACGGGATCGACGCCGACCGGCTGATGGCCCTCGCGGCCGCCGCGGAGGCCGATTCCGAGCACCCGTTGGCCCGAGCCATCGTCGCCGCTGCGGGGGAGAAGAGTCTGTCCGTGCCGGGTTCGACGGATTTCGAGTCGTCACCCGCGGTTGGGGTGCGCGCGACGGTCGACGGCCAGGTGGTGCAGGTCGGTGGCCCGTACTTGCTCGAGCAGACCGACACGCAGGAGCTGCCCGTCGCTGACACCTGGCGTGAGGAGGGGGCGATCATCCTGCATGTCCTCATCGACGGGAAGGTCGCCGGTGCGCTGCGGCTGGCCGATGAGATCCGCCCCGAGTCCCGGCAGGCTATCGACGCCCTGCACGCCGGTGACGTGCAGGTCGTGATGATCACCGGTGACGCCGATGCTGTCGCCGCATCGGTGGCTGCTGAACTGGGCATCGACCGGTTCTTCGCCGGTGTGAGGCCGGAGGATAAGGCGTCCAAGGTGAAGCAGCTGCAGGACGAGGGACGCAAGGTCGCGATGGTCGGCGATGGTGTGAACGACGCGCCCGCTCTCGCGCAGGCCGATGTCGGTATCGCCATCGGCGCCGGCACGGATGTCGCGATCGCCTCGGCGGGGGTGATCCTGGCCAGCGACGACCCCCGCTCGGTGCTGTCTGTGATCGAGTTGTCCCGCGCGAGCTACCGGAAGATGAAGCAGAACCTGTGGTGGGCTGCCGGGTACAACCTCATCTCGGTGCCCCTGGCCGCCGGCGTCCTCGCCCCGATCGGTTTCGTGCTGCCGATGTCGGTGGGCGCGATCCTCATGTCCCTGTCCACGATCGTCGTTGCCCTCAACGCCCAGCTGCTGCGCCGGCTGGATCTCAGCCCCGACGCGGTCATCCGACGCTGACGGGTGTGACGTACCGTGGAAGGGAGGGAGGTGACATGTCGCTGATCGCACTGACGGACCGGCTTCGCACCGGCCGGTCTGTGGCCCGCACGCTGCTGCTGCTCATCGCGGTCACCGGCGCGGTCATCGTGGGCCTGCTGGCCATGCACTCCCTCAACGCCCACACCGCGACAGAAGCGGGACACTCGACCACAGTCACCTCCGCCGCCCCAACCGATGCCACCGACCACCACACGGGGCATACGGCAACCGACGAGCCGTGCGCGGAGTGCGGCAGCGGACACTCCGACATGCTCGCGATGGCGTGCGTGCTGGCACTTCTGGCGACCGTGCTGTTGCTGATGCGGCCCGGCGCGGTCACGCGATGGTTGTCGATCCTCCCGCGACCGAAACCCTCGGTCCTGACGGCACTGTTCACCAGGCCGGCGCTGCGTCCACCTTCACTCACCGTTCTCTGCCTCAGCCGTACGTGATGCGCCCGAGCCGACCCCTCGTGTCCGGCTCCCGCACCCGCACGCCCGTCACCCTGACCGGCGCTGCTTTCACGTACCCCTGTATTGGAGAACCCTGATGAAGATCCGTACCACCGCAACCGCCGCACTCACCCTCGCCGCCGCACTCACCCTCGCCGGCTGCGCCGGCGGCACAGGCTCAGAGTCCATGCCCGGCATGGACCACGGCAACAGCTCCGCCCCGTCCCCCTCGTCCGCAGCCACAGCGGACTTCAACGACGCGGATGTGATGTTCGCGCAGATGATGATCCCGCACCACGAACAGGCCGTCGAGATGTCCGACATGATCCTGGACAAGGAAGGCATCGACCCGGCCGTTCTTGCCCTGGCGTCCGAGATCAAGGCCGCGCAGCAGCCCGAGATCGACCAGCTGAAAGAGTGGCTGGACGAATGGGGCGCCGACAGCGACACCGGCACCATGGAAGGCATGGACCACGGCGGCGGCATGATGAGTAACGACGACATGGCGGCCCTCGATGCGGCTAACGGCGCGGAGGCGTCGCGGCTGTTCCTCGAGCAGATGACGATGCACCACGAAGGCGCCATCGAGATGGCGCAGGACGAAGTCGACAACGGGAAGAACCCGGACGCGATCGCGATGGCGCAGACCATCATCGACACGCAGACCGCGGAAATCGCCACCATGCAGGAGCTGCTCGGGAGCCTCTGACCCGTTGCGCGCCGGTCGGTGCAGTTACAGTGCGCCGACCCGCAAGCGACCGACTCCGAAAGCAACGCCATATGCTTCTTCATCGCACTCTGACATCGACCCTGCGGCATCACCACGCGCGTCGCAGCATCCTCGCTGCGGGCGCGGTCGCCGCGCTCATCTTCATCGCCGGGTGCGCTGCCCAAACGCCCTCCACCGGCGACGACCACGCCACGTCCACGATCGAACACGCGCATAACGTCGTCGCCGACCCGTCCGGGTCGGGGTTCCTGATCGGTACGCACGACGGCATCTACACCGCAACCGAAGACGGCAAACTCGGCCCCCGAGTCGACGGCCCCCGCTTCGACGCCATGGGCCTCACCGCCGTCGGCGACATCCTGCTCGCCTCGGGACACCCCGGCCGCACCACCCCTCCCGAACTCGGCACCCCACACCTGGGCATCATCCGCAGCACCGACACCGGTCGTAGTTGGACTCCGGTCGCGTTCACGGGAGAAAAGGACTTCCACGTCCTCGCGACCGCCCCGGACGGCACGGTGTACGGGCTTGCCACCGACTCCTCGGATGTGTTGGTGAGCACCGACGAAGGAGACACCTGGACACCTACGGGCGGTTCCATATCGGCGTTCAACCTGGTCGCGGACGCCACCGGCAGAGTCATCGCGTCGACACCCGACGGGCTACAGGTCAGTACTGACGGCGCAGCATCGTTCGGCCCGTGGGCGGATACGCCGCTCATCGCGCTGCTGGGCGTGTCACCGGATCATCAACGCGTCGTGGGGGTAGGCAGCGGCGGAAAGATCTGGACGACTACCGCCGGAGCCCCCTCCTGGAGCGAAGCAGGAACCGTGCATGGTCAAGCCCAAGCGATCGCCATCACCAACACTGGCGACCTGCTCGTCGTCGACGACAGCGGCCTCACGCTGCTCCCGTCACCCCCTTCGCCCTAGCAGCCCCCGCCACCTACGATCCTTCGCCACCTCACGAAACAAGGAGAGATACAGATGTCCCACCACGATGAGCACTCCGGCACTCACCAGGAGAAGCAGCAGAAGAACGGGTCCGTCAGCATGTACATCCGCTTCGGCGCGATGATCCTCACCGCTGTCGTCATCATGTACTTCGTGATGTTCGCCGGCTCCTGGGAATGGAGCCACATCCGCCTCAGCGAAAGCCGCATCTTCATGGCGCTCACCATGGGAGGCACGATGGTCCTCATCATGCTCGGCTGGATGCTCAACATGTACAAGAACACCAAAGCGAACATCGCGATCATCATTGCCGGCGTGGTCCTCATCGGCGGAGGGATCGCCCTCGACCGCAGCCAGATCACGGTCGACGACACCGCCTTCATGCAGGGAATGATCCCGCACCACTCGCTCGCCATCACCCGCTCAGAGCGTGCACAGATCCAGGACTATCGCGTCTGCCAACTCGCGGTCAACATCAGCGAAGCGCAGAAGCGCGAGATCCACGAGATGGACTGGCTCATCAACGACATCGCAGAGAATGGCATTGCTGCGACGGCCGAGCAGGCCGCGGACCGCCCCGTACCCACCTACGACGACACGGCGGATCGCACCTGCCCGCCGGAATGACGCCGCTGCCCCAAACGCCTCGTTGAGACTCGACGAGGGGCGACGAGGCGAACGCACGCTGCCCTCCGCTCAGCGTGCATTGCCCGCAAGGGGATCCTGGCGTCTCGTCGGATAAATCTAGGCTTACGTCATGGCGCACTCTTCTGGGTCCCGGCCCGTCACGATCATCACCGGGGGAAGTCGTGGCATCGGCGCGGCCATTGCCGAGCGCCTCGCCGCGGACGGCCATGACCTCGCGCTGACCTACCGCGCCGCGCGCGACGAAGCCGAGGCCGTCGCCGCAGGTTGCCGCGCCCTGGGTGCCACGGTGCTGCTCATGCAGGCGGACCTCGGCGACCTCAATGCTGTCGCGCGTATCGTCCCGGCGACGCTGGAAGAGTTCGGCCGGCTGACCGGCCTCGTGAACAACGCTGGCGTCATCATCCGCATCGGCGACTACCTCGATGTCGATCTCGACGAGGTCGAGCGGATGCTCCGCATCAACGTCCTCGCTCCCATCGCTCTTTCGCGCGCCGCGCTCGACGCCATGTCGACCGACCGCGGCGGCGACGGGGGCACGATTGTGAACATCTCCTCGGGCGCGGCGACCACCGGCGCGCCGAACACGTATGTGCCGTACGCGATGAGCAAGGCCGCGATCAACGCGATGACGATCGGACTATCCAAGGAGTTCGGCCCGCAGGGCGTGCGGGTGAACACCGTCTCGCCCGGGACGACGTACACGACCATCCACGCCGACGGTGGACGCCCGAACGCTCCCGACGAGCGCGCCCCGGGCATCCCTCTGCGCCGTGCCGCGTATCCGCACGAGGTCGCCGACGCGGTCGCATATTTCTTCGGCCCCGGCGCCGCGTTCACGACCGGCGCCGACCTGCGAGTCGCGGGCGGCAGCTGAGCACGCACCTTTCGGAGCTGCCAGGTCGAAGATCCGACCGGCTCCGGTTGGCTACTTCTTCTGTGGGGAGAGCTTGACGCGTACGCCGCCACCGGGGCGAGGTCCGACCTCGAAGAGTCCGATCTCGCGGACAAGTTCGGAGAGCTTCGCATATCCCCAGTTGCGAGAATCGAAGTCGGGCCGCTGCTTGCGGACCAGCGATCCCACCGCCGCAAGGTCGGCCCATCCGTCATCTTGGGAGGCGCCGCCGATCGCTGCGCGGAGTGCGCTGACCAGGGGGCCATCTGTGCGGAGCTTCGCCGTCGGAATGCGGACCTTCAATGCTGCAGTGTCGGCGACATCGGTCGACGGTTCGGCGAGCACGTCGAGGTAGGTGAATCGGTCACAGGCGTTGCGGAACGCTTCAGGCGTCTTGCGCTCACCGAACCCGTACACGGTCACACCGTCCTCACGGATACGGGAGGCGAGACGGGTGAAGTCGCTGTCACTGGAGACGATGCAGAACGCCTGGAACCGACCGGCATACAGCAGGTCCATCGCGTCGATGATGAGCGCGCTGTCGGTGGCGTTCTTCCCTGCAGTGTTCGCGAACTGCTGCATGGGCTGGATGACGTGCTCGCTCGCCGCCGACTTCCAGCTCGCGAGCTGCGGCTTCGTCCAGTCGCCGTACACCCGCTTGACCGATGCGGTCCCGTACTGGGCAATCTCGGTCATCACGGCGCCGACGCGTGTCGGGGAGACGTTGTCTGCGTCGATGAGGACGGCGACGAGGTCGTTCTGCTGGGCCACGAACACAGCATGCCAGGCCTCCCCGGCTGGGGCGCCCGCGTCCGAAGGGCTGAGCGTCGACGGGTCACCCATAGAATCGCGCCATGGTGCAGCCGATCGGTGAGGCGAACGACCGCCGCATGCTGCTCCGATACGCCGGCCGCTGCCGCTTGTGCGGCGCATCGCTGACCGCGGGGACGGACGCGATCTATGAGCGCGATCGCAGGACAGTGCGGTGTATCCAGTGCAAGCCCGCAACCAAAGCACCCGCTGAGGCCGCGCCCGTGGCCGAACTTCGGACCCAGCGACCGCCTGCGCCTGATGTCCTCCGACTGCGGGCCCCGGCGTCGTCGGTGATCGCTGAAGCACTTCGGATCCAGTCGTCGGCCCCCGCGCGCACCGGGGCGCAGCGATTCTTCGGGCGGAGCCCGCTGAGTGTTGAAAGCCGACCCTGGTACCTCGGCGCACTCGGCGAACTGGAGGTCGCCCGTCTACTCGATCAGCTCGGCCCCGGATGGCTCGCGATCCACGCCATACCCGTCGGCACCGCCGGCAGTGACGTCGACCACATCGTCATCGGGCCCGGCGGCGTCTTCACGATCAATTCCAAGTTCCATGAAGGTGGGAACGTCTGGGTCGCATCCCGGCGGCTGCTGGTCAACGGGCAGCGCACGGACCACCTCCGCAACGCGGAATACGAAGCGCGACGCGTCGGGAAACTCCTCACGCAAGCGGCACGGCATCCTGTCGATATCACGCCGGTGATCGCGATCGTTGCCGCCCGCAGACTCACCATCCGAGAACGGCCAGAACGCATCATCGTCTTGAACGCTGCGCGTCTGCCTCAGTGGCTGCAAAGCAGGACCGCCGTACTCACCGCCAGCGACGTCGACACGCTGAGCCGTATCGCGGCAGCACCAGCGACCTGGGGCAATCCCGCAATCCCGCAACCCGACCTCGTCGCGTTCGCGCAACTCCGGACGGCTGTCGCCGCTGCGCGCAACCGCCGTCTTGGATGGGCGCTTGCCCTTCTGCTCAGCCCGTTCGCGATGCTGACCACGCTGGCGCTCGGGATGCTAATCCCCGCGTTCCGATGACAGAGCGAGCGCACGAGCCGGCCCCGCTTCCGGGCATTGCCCGTGAGGGGATCGCCACGGGTCTCATGGGCGGGCGGACGGCACCGTCTTTCGCATGACGGTCTTGCTCTTGCCGATGTGGCGTTCGAAGGTGAACCCCGCTTTCTCGAACATGGCGCGGGTGCCGTTGTGGAGGAACGACGATGATGTCCGCTTGCCGGGGACGAGTTCGTTGGGGAACGAGACGACCTCGCCGCCGCCGGCCGCCGCGATCAGCTCGAGCGCGCCGTCCAGCGCTTCCCGGGCCACGCCGGAGCGTCGGTGGTCCCGATCGACGAAGAAGCATGTGATCCGCCAGGGCGCCGGGTTGTTCTCGCCGGCGTCGTACTGTTTGCGGTGGTAGATATTCGGCAGCTCGGCCGGGCTGCCGAACTCGCACCACGCGATCGCGTGGTCTCCGTTGAACACGAGCGCGGCGTGCGCGACGCCCTCGTCCACGAGCCGCCGCTTGAATGTCGCCCGGTCGTAGTCGTCCTTGACGGTGTGCTCGGTGTCGGCGTGGAAGTACGAGCAGTAGCATCCGCCCCACACCCCGTTGTGCTTCTGCGCGAGCGCGAGCCATGCAGGGAAGGTCTCCGGGGTGAGCGGTCTGATCACGTGTGCGGTGGCCATGGCGTCCTCGGTCATTCGCGGATGTCGGTCCAGGGGACGATGTCGATGCCGTGGTTCTCGGGAGACGCGAGTGTCCAGAACGCCGGGGCGTTCGTGTCATCGACGATTCTCCCGCCGGCCGCGACAGCGGCATCCACCCGGGCGCGAGCCTGGTCGGCCGGAACGTAGACGTCGAGATGGGTGCGCCCCCGGTTCGCCACGTCGCCGCCGATCGGGTTGAACGCGAGCTGGGGTCCGCAGCGCAGCGGATCGATGGCATCCGTCTCGTCCAGCTCCTCGTAACCCAGCGCGGCGGCGAAGAACGGGCGGGTGTCCGCCGCCGAGTGCTGGGCGACGTAGAGCGACATGGATTGCACCCGGGACGGAGTGGGCACCAGATGCAGGTCTGCGGCCGCGCGGGACACTTCGGCCGCGAATGCCACCGCGGCCACCGGGATACCGGGCGCGCCGCGCAGCGGGACGCGCACCACGACACCCTCGGGACGGACATCGAGGTCCGGAAGGATGCCCACACGCTCGGCGGCATCAAGCACCGGAGCGACCAGACCGGCCGCGTGCGAGAGGGACGTCGCGGCGAACACGGCCTGCGGCCCCGTCGCCGGTACCCTCCAATCCGCAACGCCCGGCTGCCGGTGGAACTCGGCGGCGGAGATGCGGATTGAACTGCTCTCGTCATCGCTCATGTGGATGCTCCCTTTCGCAGATTCCTCAGCCTGCAGGTGCCCAGCGCTGGCGGCCACGTTACGACGTACAGCCGGACCACGGAACCCCGGTCACCCGCGACAACGGCGTCAAGCGCACCTCGATGGCGATCCCGCGTCCCGATCGTCCCGCCGCTCGGAGTCCTACTGGGCGGCAGTGCCCGACTGACGCGAATATCGTCAGGGTCACGCTAACGGGTGCCCCAAGCGCACGCCTCCCCAGTCTGTCCGCGTCGTTCCCCTCTCGCGCATTGCCCGATTGAGGATCGAGATTGAAACAGCAGCGCGCGGTTCGAGAGATGCCAGCCCGGCTACGATGACGGCATGAGCAATTGGCAACGCTAGCCCCGTCTGGGGCCGCGCCGATCGAAGGGCCATTATGGGTCGCCTGCTCTGCAACACCATCTTCCGCATGTTCGGACACCGCATCTGCTGCGGACAGCTCCCCGAGTGGACGGCGCATGTCGGCCAGCCGTGGCAGCCCATCGACGACGCACCGTGGAATCTGTACAACATCGTCTGGCGGGCCCAGACGTGGGTCCGTAGTCGGGTCGATTGACACCAGCCTGCCGCAGCGCTCGCAAGTGGATCCATCCCAGGTGCGCCTGCGCGCTGCGGGGACCACGCTCGGCGGCATGAATGGAATACAGATTGGCTATGCCAGAGTCTCTACCGCCGATCAGGACCTCACATCGCAGCGGGATGCGCTGTTGCGACTCGGGGTCCTCGATTCGAACATGTACGTCGATCACGGGCTGACCGGCACAAACCGCGCCAGGCCCGGACTTCGAGAGGCCCTCGCCGCCGTGAGGGAAGGCGACACCCTCGTCGTCACGAAGCTCGACCGGCTCGCCCGTTCGGTGCCGGACGCACGTGACATCGCCGACGAGCTGACGACGAAGGGCGTCGCGCTCAGTCTCGGCGGCAGCAGGTACGACCCCACCGACCCGGTGGGGCGGCTGCTGTTCAACGTGCTCGCCATGGTGGCCGAGTTCGAACGCGACCTGATCAGCATGCGCACGAAGGAAGGAATGGCTGTTGCACGCGCGAAGGGCCACCTGAAGGGCAAGCAACCCAAGCTGTCGACCACGCAGCGGAAGCTCCTGTTCGACGTGCAGTATCGCGGCGAGGACACCCAGACGGAGATCGCCGAGTTGTTCAACGTGTCCCGCGCGACGGTCTACCGCGAACTGCACCGCCGGCGCGTGGCATTCCTTGCCACTTGCGACGCACATATCTTCTGAACCAACCTCACCGCACCCACTCGCCGCTGCACTTTGCCGGAGGTCGCAGTCACGGGAGATCCGAGCGGCCGATTCACAGCGCCGGAGACCTGGAGAGAAGTAGTTTTTCGTATTACGATTCACCCATGAGCAGCGGCGAGACGATCAACGGTGTACCGGTCACCGAAGAGCAGATCACGGCATGGGCAGCGGAGGCCGAAGCCGGCTACGACGTCGACGCTCTCAAGCGCCGGGGACGCGGACGGCCAGGACGGGGCGCGGAGCCCGCCCAAGTGGTGGCGCTCCGCCTAACCGCCGACGAGCTCGCCGCCCTTGACGCCCGCGCCGCTCGAGAACACAAGTCCCGGTCGGAGTTGATCCGCGAGGCGATCGCCGCGTACGCGGCGTGAACATCCACGACGCCGCCCTCAAACACGGAATCGCGCCCGACGACATCCGGCAAGCGGCTTCCTGGCCCGTATGGATCGAAGACCTCGACGACGACTCGCCCGCTCGCCAGCTCCGACTCGGCTTCGACACACATGGACGCCTGCTCGAGACCGTGGTCCTTGTCTTCGACAGCGGCAACGAGCTCGTGATCCACGCCATGAGGGCGCGCCCGAAGATGCTCGACCTCCTCCCCTGACCCCCGACCACGACACCGCACCGGTCGCTACGGGGGCGGCTGGAACGCCACCGCCCCTCAACCGCGCATTGCCCGCAAAGGGATCCAACCCGGGTGCGCCTCTGCCGTGACGGTGGCACCGTCGGCGGCATGAACGAAATACTGATTGGCTACGCCAGGGTCTCCACAGCGGATCAAGACCTGACTTCGCAGCGAGACGCATTGCTGCGACTGGGAGTTCTCGATTCGAACATCTACGTCGATCAAGGGCTGACCGGCACCAACCGGGCCAGGCCCGGACTGCGCGAAGCGCTCGCCGCCGTCCGGGAAGGTGACACGCTCGTCGTCACCAAACTCGACCGGCTCGCCCGATCGGTGAGGGACGCACGCGACATAGCCGACGAACTGACAACGAAAGGCGTCGCCCTGAGTCTCGGCGGCAGCAGGTACGACCCCACAGATCCAGTGGGGCGGCTGCTTTTCAACGTGCTTGCCGTGGTCGCCGAGTTCGAACGCGACCTGATCAGCATGCGCACGAAAGAAAGGATGGCGGTGGCGCGTGCAAAGGGTCACCTGAAGGGTAAGCAGCCAAAGCTGTCGATGACGCAGCGGAAGCTCCTGTTTGACGTCCAGGACCGGGGTGAGTACACCCAGACCGAAATCGCCGAGCTATTCAATGTGTCCCGTGCCACTGTCTACCGCGAATTGCGGCGCCGCCGCGTGGCGTTCCTCGCCGCATGCGAAGCACACATCTTCTGAACTACCACGTCGCGGTCGGGTCGGAAGTCCCCTACGCCGCCACGCACTCCTGCCGGACCGCGCCCCGCGTGGCGATCTCGATGAACCCGAAGTCGTGGTCGGAGTTCAGGATGACAGCGTCGTTGACGACCGCGTATGCCGCAATGAGGCAGTCGAACGCCGCTGCCGCGCGCATGACCCCCGTGTCCCACAGCGCCTGCTGGACGTCGAGGGCGTGCTGCTCGTCGGGGTGTTCCCATGCGGGCAGCAGTTGCGCCTCGATCTCAAGCGGATGTACCTTCCATCGAGCCAGAGGCCCACGAGCGACACCAGTTACCGATACTGCGCCCCACGGCCTGCCTCGGCCCGCCGAAATTGCAGGAGCGCGGACCCGCGCCCGCGATCGTGCGACAGCATGGCTGCATGAAGGTGTACTCGGATTACGCGGATCATCGAACCCGTCAGATCATCGTCGACGTCATCGCGCTGGCGGCGATCGCCGCGTGGACAACTCTCGGGATCGTCATCTACGGACTCGTGATCAATCTCGCCTCCTTCGGGGTGCAGATGGAGGATGCCGGCGCCGGTTTCGAGCGGACGATGACCGACATCAGCGGGACCCTCGGCGACGTGCCGCTCATCGGTGACGGCATCCGCGCTCCATTCGAGTCGGCCGCGGGTGCGGGGGCAGACCTCGAGGCGGCGGGCCAGGCTCAGCAGGATGCCGTCCAGCGCCTTGCGCTCGGACTCGGCGTCGGAATCGCAGCGCTCCCGACTCTGACGATTCTCGCCTTCTGGCTCATTCCGCGGATCCGATTCATCCGACGCGCGGGAAGCATGAAGACGCTGTTGAGACAGTCTTCGAGCGTGGACTTGCTTGCGTTGCGCGCTCTTTCCCGCCAGAGCCTCGCCGACCTCGCCCGACTCCACCCCGACCCGGCCGGCGCGTGGCGCCGTCAGGAGATGACCGTGATCCACTCGCTCGCGGCACTCGAACTGCGCTCGTCGGGCGTGAGACTCGAGTCGTCGGCCCGCCACGATATGCCTCAGTGAGGGTACCTTGACGCGCCGACCCGGCGGCGCGACCGCGTGCGGGCTTTCGGTTCGTTTAACGTGCACCCGGCCCCAAAGACTGGGTACACGTCGCGCCTGCGGGTACGGTCGCCGCCATGAACGCCGCCGCCGCTCTCATGATCGCGGCGTCTGCGCATCTGCTCGTGCTGCTCGGAACCGAGATGCAAGCGCCCACCGTCATCGTCGGCACGGCCGCGGTGCTCGCCGGCGCGATCGCACTCGACTCGCGGTGCCCGCGCGACTTCGTGGAGCACGCCGCGGTCGCTGTCGTCGCCCTGGTGCTCGGAGTCGGGGCGATCGCCATGACGATCACGACCTCGTGGGTGTGACGCACGCCGACCTCCTCGAGTGACAGCGGGCCGCGCGACCGCACTTCCGCCGTATCCTCTGATCACAGCTGCGAGGGGCCCCACCCCTCCGGCGCTCGATCCGACGGGAGGGTCCATCGTGACGGCATCCGAGCTCATCGAACAGATGAAGAAGGCGGGCACCCATCCCGAACCGCCACCCCCGCCCGGGACCACGCCGACCGCCGACGACGAGTGCCCCATCATCGAGGACCTGCGGGCGATAGGCGTCGACACGAACGGTGTGCACCACCTGCACGGCAAGGCCGATCAGCATCCGGGAATGCGAGACATCCTCTTCGAGCACCTCGGGCGTGACTACTCGGAGTACATCCGTTCGCGCATGGCGGCAGCGTTGGGAGGAAAGAAGGCATCGGATGCAGAATTCGCCCGACTCGTCGCGGCCTCTCGGGCCGAGACCTCAGACCGGGTGCGTCAGCAGTTCGCGGCCGCCATCGACCAGTCCGCGGGCGGCCGCATCGATGAGGTCATCGAGCTGATCGGCGACCCGAGCCTCGGCCGCAGCCGCGTACTCCTGATCTCGGCGCTCCGGCGCTCGAGACGACCCGAGGCGAAGCAGGCGCTCGAATCGCTGCGGTCCGACCCGATCCTGGAAGCCGAGATCAGGCGGCGCCTGAAGAAGTAACGGGGGATGCCGGGGCGCATCCCCGGGGCATCGCGGCACTGCGCCGGGGCTAAGGAAGGTGCCAGAACGGGCCTGTGAGCCCGACGCTGTCGAGCAGCTTCTGGTTGTGTTCGCGGGTGTGGGGCTGGAAGTCAGGGTCGACACGGTCGCCGTACCACGGACCGGCGAGGCGCCACACGACGGTGGCGTCGACGATGCGACCGTTCTCTGGCGCGTGGTCCCTTGTCCACTGTTCGGCGTGGTCGGTGCTGCAGAACATGCGGATCATCCTGCAGGTCGCCACGACGTCGTCCCACCATTGCGCGGCCGGCCGCGGAAAACGGACCACGAGGCCGGCCGGTGGCGGAGTGGTCGGACCGGTTTCGAAGCTGATGTGCGCACCGCACAGAGGGCACGCGGTAGCGATCCGGACATCAAGGTTCAGGGCCGCGCTGATGCCGAACGAGTCCCACGCGCATCCTCCCCACCAGCGACGGTCGTCGCGCCCGTCACTCGGTGTGAGGACGAACGCCATGGGCGCGGCGGTGAAGGGATGTGCCATCTGTATGACATCCCCGTCCTCGGAGAGCACGAGCGCGTGCGCGTCGGCGAGCTCGCTGAGGACGCGTCGGACTCGCGACGGGTCGGAGTTCGTGAGACGCGCGATCTCGGCGACCGACGGAGGACGGCCCTGCGCGACGAACGTGTCATACACGAGGTCACGAACCTCTCGGGACTCAGCAGTCTTCATCCCACGGCCTCCTTACTCGCGCACGCATCGTCGCCCGCCGAAGTCGATCTTCCATGGACAGCTTGGCCGATCTTCCTGCGCGCGGCGAGTGGAGAGGAGTTGCGGCGCACGGCCGCGGCGGCGCGGGGCGGCGACGTCGAGTCTCAGGCGGGCGTCATCGCTCGACGAGCACTCCATCAGCATCCGCCCAGACGTGCTTACCGGGGGCGAAGCGGACGCCGGCGATCACGAGGTCGACGTCGACCTCGCCGATCCCGTCCTTCGCGCTCTTGCGGGGGTTGGTGCCGAGTGCCTTGACGCCGAGCGGCAGCGACGCCATCGCCTGACTGTCGCGGATCGCGCCGTGCACGATGACGCCCGACCAGCCGTTCTCGACGGCCGACGCCGCGATGAGGTCGCCCACGAGCGCGGACTCGAGGGATCCGCCACCGTCGATCACGAGCACCGCGCCGCCGCCCGGCGTTGCCAGGATCGACTTCACCAGCGCGTTGTCGCGGTGGCACCGAACGGTGCGCACGGGTCCGTCGAACACCACCCGCCCACCGAAGTCGCGCAGCTGCAGCGACAGCGAGTCCAGCTCGTCGCCGCGCTCGTCGTAGAGGTCTGCTGTCGCCGTCATGCGCCCAGGGTACGCGGGGCGGGGGGTCGGGGGGTCG